>DASPYU010000016.1:0-527957 GCA_035636595.1 Thermoplasmata archaeon | reverse complement strand
AGTTGTCGTGCATAACTGCATCGACGAGATTGAAAAGATGAACCCTCAAGATAGATCTGCAATCCACGAGGCTATGGAGCAACAGCGCATCAGCGTCGCGAAAGCAGGAATCACGGCCGTGCTGCAGTCACGGTGCGCGGTACTTGCCGCAGCGAACCCGAAGTTCGGACGATTCGACGAACACAAGTACATTTCTGAACAAATCGATCTGCCACCTGCGCTTTTGTCCAGATTTGACATCATCTTCACCATGATCGATCGCCCGCAGGCTGAGAGGGACCGCGAGCTCGCGGAGCACATCCTCAAAGGACACCGGGTCGGAGAAATCGCACGTCGACGGGAAACGGGGGCGGTCACGGAAGACACGCAGGGTCTTGAGGAAGCCTATACGCCACACTTTGGTCCGGAATTCCTCCGGAAGTACGTGGCCTATGCGAAACGCATCTATCCAATCATGACGGAGGAGGCCATGGGGATCATCGAGAAGAAATACCTCGATATCCGAAAGACTGGAGAAGCGGCGGGCTCGAGTGTCCCCATCACGCCACGTCAGCTCGAGGCCATCATCCGCCTTTCCGAGGCGGGCGCTCGCCTCCGTTTGGGTGAGGCCGTTACCGGGGACGACGCAGAGCGGGCCGTCCGCATCGTCGAATATTGGATGGGCAAGGTCGCCGGAGAAGAAGGCCGGTTCGACATCGACATCATCCAGACCGGCATCAGCCAGTCGCAGCGCGAACAGATCATCTCGATCCGCGACATCATCAGCGAGCTCGCCGGACCCGAGGGCGTCGCGGACTACGAGGACATCGTCCGCATCGCGCAGGAACGCGGCATCCCGCCCGCGAAAGTCGACGCGTGGCTGAAGCGATGGGCGCAGGAAGGCGAGATCTACAGCCCCGCGAAAAACAAGTATAAGCTCGTCGAGCGGTTGTAGCCGGGACCCGCTCGATGCCGATCCGCATGAAGGTGTACCACCAGGGAAAGGAGACCCTCGTCGCGGCGGCGGACGCGGACCTCGTCGGCAAGACGTTCCGCGAAGGCAAGTTCAAGATCGAGGTCGGGAAGTTCTACGAGGGCGACGTCGTCAGCGAGGAGATGCTCGTCTCCCACTTGCACTTCGCGACGATCGGGAATTTCGTCGGCCGCGAGACGATCGAGGCGGCGAAGCGCGCGGGCTTCGTGTCCGAGGACGGGATCCTCTGGATCAACGGCGTGCCGCACGCCCAGTTCGTCTTGATGGCGTGACGCCCTCATCCGATGCAGCGGACTTGCGTGAAGCGCGGTCCGTCTTGCGCCATCGCCGCCAGACGCGCCTCGCGTGCTTCTTGATCATGAGCGCGTACTGGCCCATGATCGTGTGGCTCGCGATCCCGAACAGGATGCCGAGCCCGGTCAGTGATTCCGTGAGGGGCACGAGCTCCGTCAGGGGACTTCCGGTGGTCAAGGTCGCGCGGGCGAGCCGACTCACGAATCCGAGGAGACTCACGCCGATCCCCAGTCCGACCAGGAAACGTCCCCGAGTCACGCGGCCCCAGGAAAAGTGAAGGCCGCCCAGGAGGACGAAGATCCCGCCAAAGTACGTCGTGAAGCCGAGCAGGATGAGGATGACGATCACAACGAGAAAGCCAGGGTTCGACAGGGCGCCGGATTTCAGGACGTACGTCTGGAACACCGTCGAGATATCTTGGTTTGCCAACTCCCCCGCCAACAGACACGACGACGACACGACGGACAGCGCCACCGCGTCCCGGTGGCGGATTTGCCGCATGCGCCACCAGGACTTGGCCTGCGCCATGGAACGACGCCCACCTCGCGTCGGATACTTATGGCCTTCTCCTTGGGTATCGGCCTCCGGAGAGCCGCGGGCACCGCACGCCAGTTCTTAAGTAGCGCCGCGCCGTTCGAAACCGTGTCCCATGTTCTGCGTCGAGTGCGGGGCCGAAGGCCCGACGTACGATGGGCTCTGTGCCAAGTGCTTCGCCAAGCGCCATCCGGTCGTCGAGGTGCCCGCCGCCTTGGACGTCGAGCGCTGTACTTCGTGCGGCTCCTTCCGCCTCCGGTCCGGCTGGTCAAAGATGGACCGGGACCTGGCGATCGCACGCGTCTTGCGTGAGCAGATCCCGGCCGTGCCGCCGTTCGAGCGGGTCACGTTCACCTCCGTCGCGCGGGAGGAGGACGCGAACAACCTCGCCCTGACCGTGAAGGCCCTCGGCCGCTATCGGGAGCTCGAGTCGATCCAGGACTTCCGCACCCGCCTCCGGATCAAGCCGTCCCTGTGCGACAGCTGCCAGAAACAGGGCGGCCGGTATTACCAAGGGATCCTCCAGGTGCGCGGGGACGGCCGCGAGCTGACCCCGGAGGAGATCCGGCGGGTCCGCACGTTCGTCGCGGCCCGCGTGGACCGCGGCGCGGCGGACGGAACGTTCGTCTCGCGGACCGAGGAGGTCCACGGCGGACTCGACTTCTACGTGAGCACGAACGCGTTCGGCAAGACGCTCGCACGGGACGTCGCGGACGCGTTCGGCGGGACGGTGTCTGCGTCCCCGAAGCTCTTCGGTCAGAAGGAGGGCCGCGAGGTCTACCGCGTCACGTCCCTCGTCCGGCTCCCGGCGTTCGCGATCGGCGACGTCGTCCGGCACAAGGCCCGCCTCGCGGAAGTCGTCGCGGTGCGGCCGTTCGTGGTGTTGCGGGACCTCGCATCCGGCGAAGAGCGGCGGTTCAAGGCGAAGGACGTGCGGAGCGCGCGGCGGCTCGATGCGGAGCGGTTCGAGGCGCGCATCGACCGACTGGAATCCGGACAGGCCATGGCGATCCATCCGGAGAGCGGCGAGGGCCGTCCGCTGACGCCGCGGCCGAAGGAGCGGACCGCGCGGGCGATCGTGGTGTGGACGCGCGACGGCGCCTTCTTGTCCGCGATTCCCGCGGACGGCTCGAAGGGTTAAAGGGCGCCACGACTTTGTCCGCGACAATGAAGGTGGCCCTGGGCTGTCGGGCCCTGGACGACCTCCTGGGAGGGGGAGTCGAGGACGGGTGCATCACCCTCCTCCACGGGGAGGCGGGGAGCGGGAAGACGAACTTCTGCCTGCAGCTCGCGCGGAACGTCGTGCGCTCGGGCCGCAAGGTGATCTACATCGACACGGAGGGCGTGTCCCTCGAGCGGCTGCGGCAAATCTGCGGGGACGACTTCGACGTCGTCGCGAAGAACATCCTCTTCTCGGAGCCGTACGATTTCGAGGAGCAGGAGGCCCTGATCGAGAAGGCGGTCAAGCTCGCGGACGGCAACCCCGAGGTCGGGCTCATCGTGATCGACAGCATCACGATGCACTATCGGCTCACGATGCGCGACGAGACGCGGCGCGACGAACGCTACGGACTCACGCGGCAGATCGCGAAGCTGCTCCGCGCGTCGCGCGTCCGCGGGATCCCCGTGGTCGTGACGTCCCAGGTGTACACGGACATCGACACGGGCGCCTACATGCCGCTCGGCGGCCACATGTTGAGCCATAACGCGAAGACGATCGTGCGCTTCGAGCGGACCGGGGTGAGCACGCGGGCGGCGGTGCTCGTGAAGCACCGCCACAAGGAAGAGGCGACCCGGGCCCCGTTCCGGATCACGGCGCACGGCCTCGAAGACTGACGCGCCGGATCATTTCACGCGGGTGCTTTGCGCCTCGACGAGCGCCTCGAGGAACCGCTGGGCTTCGCGGTCCCGCGGCGGGAGGCGCTCGAGGGCCTGGAGCGCGCGGGCCTGGGCATCGCGGATCCGGGCCTCCATCACCTCAACGACCTTCCGTCGGAGCAGGTCGCGGACGAGAGCCAGATCGCGCTTCGTCGTCTTCGTCCCCCGGCCGTACGCGCGGAGGAACGCGGCACGATCGGCTCCCCGAAGCCGTTCCGTGGCGAGCACATAGAGTCGGGTCCGTTTCCCCAGGCGGATATCTCCCTCGGAGGAACCGCCGATCTGGGTTGCGACGACACCCGCGCCGAGCAGGTCATCGCGATCTTGGAACGCGATCGCGAAGTGCCGCGCAAACGCCTCGAAGGCCGCCCGATCGTCGGACGACGCACGCGCCGCAATCGCGGCGGTGGCGGCCGCGCCGACGTAGAGGCGAGCGGTCTTGGCCTCGCTCATTCGGACGTACGCGGCCTCCGGGACCCGGGCCGCCCGCTCGAAGTCGATGTCGAGGCCTTGGCCGTCGCTCAGCACGAAGTCCACGGTCGTCAGCTCGGAGAGCAGCTCGAGGCGGACCGCGGGGTTCAGGTCGACCGCACCCTCGATTGCGCGCTCCGCAAGCGACCGGATTCGCAGCGCGTCGAGGATTGCTTGCGACACGCCGTAGCGGTGACGTCGGCTCCGGAAGACGAGCGCGGGCCGGTTCGCGTCCGCGCCGCGGTACAGGCTCGCGTTCGTCGCCCAGGCGCTCGGGACGGTCCGGCGTCGGGCGTCCTCGTCCATGATGTCGTCGAGGAAGAGCGTATAGAGATGGTACCACTCGAGCCACGTCGCGGCGCGCTCGAATGCCCGGCCCGGCGGCTCGCCCGCAAGGAGCCGGTATCCGGCGAGGGCGATCGCGTACCGGTAGCGTTTGCCCATCGTGAAGAGCCGCGCGTTCGCGCGCATCGTCCGCGTCGACGGGAAGACCGACGCCGGATGCTCCGCCGCGTATTCCTCCCACACGGACTCGATGTGCGCGTTCGAGAGGTCCCGAACCGGTTTCAGGAACGCCTCGAGTCGGCCATCGGAGTTCGCGTCCCGGCCGCGGGCCATGGGCTCACGCATCTCCCGCCTCGAGCCAACTCGCGGTCGGAGGGCTCACGATCACCGGCCGGTCCTGCAACTCCTCGATCGAGGTCGATCCCGTCAGGAACATCGCGGCCTTCAGCTCCTCGATCACCGCCCGGAGTTCTTGGACGACCGCGTCCGCGGAGACCTTGGCGGCTTCGAGCATCGGCTTCGCCATCCCCGCCATCGTGGATCCGAGGGCGATGCCCTTCGCGGCGTCGAGCCCGCTCCGGATCCCGCCCGTCGCGACGAGCGGCAGTCCGACATCGGCGAGGAGGATCGACGCGGGCGTCGGGATGCCCCAGTTCCAGAACGTGGCGCCGAGGCGCTCCTTCAGGCTCGCCGATTCCTTGCGCGCGCGGTAGTGCTCCACCGCGGAGAACGAGGTGCCCCCGAGGCCGCCGACGTCGATCGCCCTTGCGCCCGCGGCCTTGAGCTTCTGCGCGGTGTCCCGAGAAATCCCCGCGCCGGTCTCCTTCGCCATCAGCGGGAACCGCGCGGCGAGCGTGCGGATCGCGGCCAGGCAGCCCTTCGCGCGGCGGTCGCCCTCCGGTTGCACGACTTCTTGGAGGAAGTTCAGATGGACGACCAGCGCGTCCGCGTCGATCATGTCGACCGCGCGCTTCGCGTCCGCGACGCCGTAGGCCCGCTTGCCCTCCTGGGGCACGAGTTGCGGCGCCCCGAGGTTCGCGAGGACGAGCGGGACGTCGTAGTCCTTCACGACCGCGTACGTCGGCGCGAGGTCGGGCTTCTCGAGGGCCGCGCGCTGCGATCCGACCCCCATCGCGACGCCGACCTCCGCGGCCCCTTTCGCGAGGTTCGCGTTGATCTCCTTCCCCATCGCGAAGCCGCCCGTCATCGACGAGATGATGAGGGGCGCCTGGAGCCGCTTGCCCAGGAACTTCACCGACACGTCGACGTCGTCCAGGTCGATCTCCGGGAGCGCGCGGTGGACGAGCCGCACATCGTTCCAATAGTTGTACTCCGCGGAGACGTTTTCCTGGAGGATGATGTTCACGTGCTCGGCCTTGCGCTGCTCCGTCTTCGACGGCTCCGGCATCTCAGGGACCTCGGCTCACGCGGGTGCCGACGACCCGCCGGCCCCGCAGGGCATCCCGGACACGGTTCTTTACGTTACCGTTGACGATCCAACATTCGCCGACGTGATCGGCGATCTCGAACATCCGCTGCACCTTGCCCTCGATGCTGCCCGTGACGTCGGTCTTCGATGGACGGCTGAACTGGACCTGCGTCAAGTCGGCCGGGGTCGTGGCCTCGAGGAACCTCGCACTCTTGTGCGTCTTGGGGTCCGCGGTGAAGAGGCCGTCGACGTCGGCGACGAAGAGCGCCTTCTCGGGTCGGAACGCGCGCGCGAGCTCGAGCATCATCAGGTCGCCGGAGCAGATCGAGAACCCGCGCCGCAGATCGCGCACGACATCGCCGAACGTGACCGGGGTGAAGGACATCGATGAGAACTCGATGAACGGCGTGAGGTCGATCGAGGACACCTGGCCATCGTCGAGGCTGAGAACCGTGGACGGAGGGATGGGGACGGCTGCCAAGCCCGCCGCGATCAAGGCGTCGACGACCAAACCATCAAGCGCCTTCACGTCCGCTTGGACGCGAGCCGCGGCGCCACGCTTTGCGCGGGTCGCGCCGCCCTCGTTGAGCTTATGCCTCCCTGCGAGGATGTGCCCGTAGGAGCCGGCGCCATGGACGACGAGGAGGGGTTGGCGGGCTGCCGCGAGCTCGTGCGCGAGGCGACGGATCGCGGTGCGGCGGGGCGTTCGGAGACGCGCCTTGTCCGTCAAGACGCTCCCGCCGAGTTTCACGAGCAGCATGACGACGGCCCACGCGTGGTTCCGCACTTAATTGTTTCTCGCTCGAGGCCTCGCCCGCCAAGGATTAAATAGCGCTCACTCCTTCGAGCGCCCCTCGGACCATGACGCGCAAGCCTGGAAGCATGTACCGCGAGATCCGGGGGCAGGCCTACACCCGCAAGGAGTACATGGGCGGCGTGCCCCAGATTCGCATCAGCCAGTTTGACATCGGAGACCCGCGGACGAAGTTCCCGATCCGAATCCACCTGGTCGCACAGGAGGCGTGCCAGATTCGCCACATCGCCCTCGAGGCCGCACGGATCTCCGCGAACCGATACATCGCGAAGAAAGCCGGCAACGCGTATCACCTGAAGCTGCGGTTGTATCCGCACAACGTCCTCCGCGAGAACAAGATCGCGACCGGGGCGGGCGCGGACCGCATCTCGGAGGGCATGCGCGCGGCGTTCGGCGGCGCGGTCGGCACCGCGGCGCGCGTCCGGCCGGGGATGAAGATCTTCACGATCTCGACGACGGAGGATCATGTCGACGACGCGAAGGAAGCCCTCCGCAAAGGCGGCGTGAAGCTGCCGACGCCGTGGTACCTCGAGATCGAAGGCGAGAAGAAGAAACGCCCGGCGTAGCGGGCACAGGTTTTTCACCGGCCCCGCGTCTGTCTTGCCCCTCATGGCCGAGACGGACCGGCTCCTCGAAGTGATTCGGGGCCGCAACGCGAAGACGGTCGGCCTGCAGTTCCCGGTGGGCTTGCGCACGAAGGCGGTGGAGCTCGCGCAAGACCTCGAGGCGAAGGCGGGCGTCGTGTGCCTCGTCTCCGCGGACCCCTCGTTCGGTGCGTGCGACGTCCCCGAGATGCCCGTCGACCTCATCGTCCACCTGGGACACGCGCCGATGCCGCACCTCCGATACGACCGCGTCTTCTTCTACGACCTCCCGGGACCGCCGCTGGAGTCGATGGCGTTCATCGATGCGGCGGTTCCGCTGCTCCCGAAACGGGTCGGGCTCCTCACGACGACGCAGTATCGGCACTGGCTTCCGAAGATCCGGACGCATCTGGAGGAGAAAGGGCACGAGGTCCGCATCTCCGAGCCGGACCGCCGCGTCGCCTACGCGGGACAACTCCTCGGCTGCGACTACCACACGGCCACCGCGATCGAACGCGACGTGGACGGCTACCTGTACATCGGCACCGGGGACTTCCATCCCCTCGGCGTCGCGATCCTCGTCGACAAGCCCGTCATCATCGCGGACCCCGAGCGAGGGACCGCGCGCGACCTGCGCGAGGTGCGGGACCGGATCCTGCGGCAGCGGCATGCGGCCATTGCCCGCGCCCGGGATGCGCAGACGTTCGGGATCATCGTGTCTCGAAAGATCGGGCAGGTGCGGATGGACCTGGCACGCGACCTGAAACGCCTCGCGGAGGAACACGGTCGCCAGGCGAGCATTTTCCTCATGGACCTCGTGTCGCCGGAGTTCCTCGCCGGATACCGCGTGGACGCGTGGGTGAACACGGCGTGCCCGCGGATCGCCATCGAGGATGTCCTGCAGTACAAGCAACCGATATTGACGCCGCCGGAATTCGAGATCGTCCTCGGAACGCGGGACTGGTCGGACTACGTGTTCGACGAAATCCGCGCGTGAGGCAGCGCCTTACGAGCGAGCCGAGATCCGGGCGAGCGTCTGGAGCCGGATTCGCTGAATCGCCTCGATCGCCCGGCGGTAGTACGCCTCGCATCGGGCGGCCGCCAGCTCGCGCGTCCGCGTCGCATCGGCGGGCCCGACGTACTCCTTCAGCTGAACGCTCTTCCCGGCCCGCGCCTCGTAGTGCCAGAAGTACACGTACCGACGGCGACGGACCGTGAGGAGGTAGACCCCGCAACCGACTTGCACGCACCGGCATGGTGTTATGGTTACTTAACCATAACAATGGGGATTGCGAATGTATCCCTCCCGGCCCCGCTCCGGCGGAAGGCCTTTTACTCCGTCCGGAGTATCCTCAAACCGATGGGCGAACCGATCGCGGTGGTCCTCCTCTCCGGAGGCATGGACTCGGCCACGGCCCTCGCGATGACGCGAGCCGAGGGATTCGAAGTCATCGCGTTGACCTTCGACTACGGACAGCGGCATCGAAAGGAGATCCTCGCGGCGAAACGCCTCGTGAAACACTACCGCGTCAAGGACCACCGGACGGTCTCGCTCGATCTCGCGTCGATTGGCGGCAGTGCCTTGACGGACCGGCGGATTCCCATCCCGGAGAATCGCGGGTCGGAGGAAATCGGTCGCGGAATCCCCTCGACGTACGTGCCCGCACGCAACACGATCCTCCTGTCCTACGCGTTGGGCCTCGCCGAAGCGACGGGCGCACGGGCCATCGTGATCGCCGCCAACTCGATCGACTATTCCGGATACGTCGATTGCCGGCCCGAGTACTATCGGGCGTTCCAGGAGGTCGCCCGACTCGGGACGAAACGAGGCGTGGAGGGCGACATCATCGAAGTCCGGACGCCCCTCCTTCGGATGACGAAGGCCGACATCGTGCGCGCCGGGGAGGGCCTCGAGGTTCCCTGGGAACTCACGTGGTCGTGCTACCACGGTCGCGCGAAGGCCTGCGGCGTCTGCGATTCGTGCGCGCTCCGCTTGCGTGGATTCCGCGAGGCGGGCGTCACCGATCCGGTCCCATACGAAACTCGCTCGCGACCCAAGACGAACGCTTAATACATTGGCCCGGCCATCGTCGGCCATGGAGGCACCGACCGCCGTCCCGAAGGCCGTCGATGCGTTTCTCCTCAGCGAGCTCTACGTCTCGGTGCAGGGCGAGAGCTCCCTCGTCGGCCTCCCGACGATCTTCGTGCGGCTCTACTCGTGCAATCTGCGGTGTCGCTGGTGCGACTCGATGCACGCGGTCGAAGGCGGCGACTTCACGAAGGCCTCGGTCGACGAGGTCACGTCCCGGATTCTCGAGCTCGCGGGACCCATTGAGGCGGGCCGCGAGGGCATCCGGAACCTCTGCTGGACCGGCGGGGAGCCGCTCCTCCAGGGGAAGGCGATCGCGCGCGCGGTCCGTGGCCTCCCGCACGCCTTCGTGCATTCGTTCGAGACGGACGGCGAGATCGATGTGCGGGCGTTCGATTCGCTCCTCCGCGACGAACGCGCATCGGGTCGCGTGCGGTACGTGATGGACGTGAAGTGTCCCGGATCCGGCATGAAGGCGGACAAGGTGTACGCGAACCTCGCCCGACTGCGGGAGCACGACGAGGTCAAGTTCGTCCTCCTCGACCGGGGCGACTACGAGTTCGCAAAGGACGTCCTCGCGACGCATCCGACGAAGGCGCGGACGATCCTCTTCTCTCCCGCGACGCCGGCGAACAAAGTCGCCGAGGGACTCGATGCGGCGCGCCTCGCGTCCTGGATCCTGAAGGACCGCCTGCCGGTGCGCCTGCAACTCCAAGTCCACAAGCTCGTCTGGCCTGGAAGGGAACGCGGAATCTAGGCCGTCGCGCAACCGAGCGAAGAACCTTCATCTACCGCCGGCCTTTGCCTTCGCGTGCGATACGAAGAAATCGATCACACCGCGGACGTGGGCATCAAGGCGTACGGCGCGTCGCTCGACGAACTCTTCGAGCACGCCGCGGAAGGCATGTTCAGTCTGATCGCGGACCTGGAGGGCGTGAAGCCCGTCGGGGAAGTGGAGGTCCGCCTCGAGGCGGAGGACGTGCCGGGGCTCTTCGTGCGGTGGCTCTCCGAGCTCTTATACCTGCACGACACGCAGCGGTACCTGTTCCGGACCTTCGCCGTCCGCATACGGGGCACATCCCTCCACGGAACGGCCGGCGGCGAGACGATCGACAAACGACGTCACGAACTCAAACTCGCGATCAAGGCGGTCACCCGCCACGGCCTCGTCGTCGATCCGAAGGCGGGCGTCGCGCAGGTGATCTTCGACATATGAGGGGACGATGATCCGCGGCGTGACGTTCGATTGGTGGAACACGATCGCGCAGACGCCCTGGCGCGACTATGACGCGCAGATGCGGAAGGTCCGCGTCGAACGAATCGCGGCGGAGCTCGCGAAGCTCGGACGGGAGACCGACCGCGATGCCCTGTACGCAGCGTACGATCGCCACACGGAACTCCTCGCGGACCGCTGGAGCCTCGGCATGGACCTCCGTCCCGAAGACCAGGTTCACTCGTTCTTGGAGTTCGCGGGCTTCGATGCGGCGAACCCATCGCTCGTCGATGCCATCGCCCACGCGTTCGGAGATGCGATTCGCACGAAACTGCCCCTCCTCCACGAGGACATCGGCGCGACCCTCGAGGCCCTTCGGCGGAGAGGCTACCGCATCGGCCTCGTGTCGAACACGGGCCGCACCTGGGGACGGTTCCTCCGCCCGATCCAGGACGACATGGGCATCGGACGATATTTCGACGTCCCCGTCTTCTCGGACGAAGTCGGAGTTCGCAAACCGAATCCGCGGATCTTTCAAGTCGCGCTCGATGCGCTGGGAGTCCGGCCCGAGGAGACCGTCCACATCGGGGACGACGTCGTGGCCGACGTCGACGGCGCCAAGCGCCTCGGCATGCGGGCGGTCTGGTTCAACGACGGGATGCCGGCGGAGCACGCGGTGCACTCCTGGTCCGAAACGACCGCGGCGCGGCCGGACGCCGAGATCCACGCCCACGCCGAGCTCCCGCAGATCCTGGAGGCGTGGCGGCGGTGAAGGCGACCGCGATCGCCCATCCGATCCAGGGCCTGGTCAAGTACCACGGCCTCGCGGACCCAATCCTGCGCCTCCCGTTCCATGATTCGATCAGCGTGTGCACGGCGCCGCTCACGAGCCGCACCACCGTAGACTTCGGCGACTTCGTGCGTGACACGGCGACGATCGACGGCCGCGACGTGACGGCGCGGGACATGGAGCGCATCCGCGCGGTCGTCGATCCGATCCGCGAACGCGCTCACGCCGACGCCCGGATGCGGATGGCGTCCGTCAACGACTTCCCCTCGAACATCGGCCTTGGGGCCAGCGCGTCCGGCTTCGCCGCCCTCGCGACGGCGGCCGCCCAGGCCGCGGGACTGCGCCTCGGCCCCGAGGACCTCTCGCGCTTCGCGCGACGCGGGGCCGGTTCCGCGACCCGATCCGTGACCGGAGGCTTCAGCAAGTGGAAGATGGGCCTGACCGACGAGGACTCCTTCGCCGTGCAACTCGCGGGGGAGGATCTCCGGATGGGGATGGTCGTCGCCCTCGTGCCGGCCTTCAAGCAGACGGACGACGCGCACCGCGAGGCCCTGACGTCCCCGTTCTTCCACGCGCGACTCGCCGAAATGCCGAGGCTCATCGCGGAGATGGAGCTCGCGATCCGGCGGCGTGACATCGGCGCGATCTGCGCCCTCGCGGAGCGCGATACGCTCATGCTCCACGGAATCACGATGACCGGGACGAGCGAGATGGTCCTGTGGCAGCCGGACACGCTCCGCGTGATCCTCGCGGTCCGGAAGATGCGGGACGCCGGCGTGCCTGCGTTCTTCTCGATCGATACCGGGGCGACGGTCTACGTGAACACGTTCCCGGAGAAGACGGACGAGGTCCAGCGGCGGATCGAGGACCTTGGGATCCGCACGATCCCCTGCACGGTCGGCGGGGCGGCCCGTCTCACGGACGATCACGTGTTCTGATCCGACTCGAGGGCGGGTCTCAGAGGCTCACGCGGGTCCGCCCGATCGGCCCCGCGACCGCGATCGAACTCGCCGCCGGCGCGAAGTACTTCTGGCTCACCGCGCGCACGCGGTCCTCGGACACATCGCGCACGATGTCGGGGAAGCGCTCGAGGAAGTCCATCCCGAGGCCGAAGTACTCCATGCGATGCAGTTCCCCCGCGACCTCCGCGTTCCGCTCGAGCGACACGATCAGGGAGCCGATCTGGTTGTCCCGTCCGTCCGTCATCTCGGCCTCCGTGAACGGCTCGGTCCGGAGCCGCTCCATCTCGGACCGGATCGAGGCGATCGCCTTCGCGACGTTCGCCGGGTTCACGCCCGCGGAGATCGTCCACATCCCGCCCGCCGTCCGCGCGTCGAGGCTCGTGAACGCGTAGTACGCGAGGCCCTGCTCGTCCCGCAGGTTCCGGCCGAGCCGCCCGTACAGCCCGATCCGGCCGAAGAGCAAGTTGCCAAGGTTGAGCGCATAATAATCGTCGTGGCGGCGGGGCACCGCCGGACCGCCGATCGCGATGTCGACCTGCGCCTTGTGCGGCATCGGGATCGACGCGGACCGCGGCCGGTACCCCGGGGGCGGAGGGATCGACGGGGTGCCGTTGTCTCCCCGAAGGCGCGCGAGCGGCGCCGCGATCGCCTCGTCGATCAGGGCGCGGTCCACGTCCCCGGTCACCGCGAGGATCAGCCCCTCCGGGCCGACGTGGGCTTCGTGGAACGCGACGACGTCGCCGCGACGGATCCGCCGCACCCGCTCCGCGCTCCCCTTCGGGTCGCGGCCGTACGGATGGTCCTTCGGGAAGACGCTCTGGGAGAGATCCCGCATCGCCCGCGCCCGCGTGTCGTCCGCCTCGATCCGCAGATCGTTCTGCAACTCCTTCCGCACGCGGTCGATCTCGCGCGCGGGGAACGTCGGCTGGGCGAGGCACTCGACGAGCAGCCGGATCGTCTCCGCCGCGGTCTCGCGCGTGCACCGTCCCTGGAACGAGAGGAGCTCCTCTCCGTTCCGGAACTCGAGCGTCGCGCCGATGCCCTCGAGGCGGTCTGCGAGCTTCGCGGCGCTCATCCGCCGCGTGCCGCTCAGCAGCAGGCGGGACGTGAACTCCGCGACGCCGTGCGCGTCGCCCTCGGCCGCGACGCCGGCGGGGACGCTGCCGCGGAACGCGATGAACGGGTTCGATCGCAACGCATACGAGACGAGGACGGCCCCGTTCCCGAGGACGGTCCGGTCCGGGAGGTTCACCCGGGGACCTCCTGCGCGTGGAAGCGCACGACGGACCGGTGCGCGTCGACGAGGTACCGCCGCGCGGCGTCCCGGACCTGCTCGCCGCGTACCCGCTCGGCCTTCCCGAGGAGGGATTCGCCGAAGTCCCACGAACCGAGGCCTTCCGACACGCTCAGCAAGATCCCCTGGAACGTGACGCCGTCCTGTTCGTACCGCGCCCATGCGCGGACCTGCTGCTTCGCGCGGTCCATCTCCGCCTTCGCCGGCGCGGCCTTCGCGAGGCGCGCGACCTCCCGGTCCAGGACGTCCTCGACGCGGTCCAGCGAGGCGCCCCCTGCCAGGGTGACGTTCGCGACGAGCAACGACGGATCGAGCTTCATCTCGAGCCGCACGCCGACGTCCGTCGCGAGCTTCGTGTCCACGAGGGCCCGGTACAGGCGGTTCGACCGCGGACGCCAATCGCCCGCGGCGAAGGGGACGAGGCCCCGCCATCCGCCGAGGACGGTCGACAGGAGGATGAGCGCCGGGATGTCGTCGTGGGCCGCGCCCGGGACGTGCCAGCCGACCGCGAGGAGGTCCGCGGGGCCGGGACGCGCGAGATCGCTCCGACGTTCCCCGTGCTGCTCCGGCTCGACGAGTCGCATCGGGTCCGGCGGCGTCTCCGGCTTCAGCGGCGCGAACGCCTCCCGGATGTGTTGCATCGCGACCGCGGCGTCGAAGCCGCCGACGAGGATCAGGGACGCGTTGTTCGGCGCGTAGAACCGCAGGTAGTGCCGGTACAGCGGGTCGCGGTCCAGGGTCGCGAGGTCCCCCTTGTACCCGATCGCGGTCCAGTGGTACGGGTGCACGTGGAACGCAAGGCCCCACAGCTCCTCCTCGACGAGGAACTCGGGCTGGTTCTCCGCGCCCTCGCGCTCGCTGATGACGACGGTCCGCTCGGCCTCGACCTCCTTCGGGTCGAACGCGGCGTTGCGCATGCGCTCCGACTCGATCATCAGGGCCGTGTCCATCGCGCTCGCGGGGATCGTCTCGAAGTACATCGTGTAGTCCGTGTCCGTGAAGGCGTTCATCTTCCCGCCGAGGCGCGAGACGAGGTGGTCGATGTCGCCCTTCGCGAGCTTGCCGCCGCCCTTGAACAGCATGTGCTCGACCCAGTGCGTCGAGCCCGTCATCCCCGGGACCTCGTTGCGCGAGCCGATGCGATAGACGACCCACGTCGACAGGGCTTTCGTGTCCGGGATCGGGCGGAGGATGACCTTCAGGCCGTTATCGAGGGTGTCGACATGGGTGGGCATCCGGCCGCCGGAAGGCGGGCGCGCGATATCAAGTTGCCCGACTCCGCCGGCAGCCTGCTAGTTTAGACCAGAGACCTTACGGCTGTCCTTTGGCGTTCAATTCATGCATTCTCGCATGGAACCCATCTCTCAACGCGGTAACCCGATCCGGAAGGGGGCTGGCCCGGGTTCCAATTCGCTTCATGCTCGTCTGACTTCTGTGTTGGATAAACCGTAGAAGGAGTTCCCCCTGTTTCCTCTTGACGCGAAGGTGAGGAAAGATCGGATCCAAGAGCCGCTTCGTTCGGTCCCCTGTCCAGACCAACTTGTACACCACGCGCCAACCTGACTTACGACGGCGCGGCTTGAAGAGAATCCCTCCGTAAGTCCTTTGAATTTCCCTCAGTACTTGGCCATCTACGTTGTCGAGGGATGCTCTCGCCCTGTAGTACCACTTCCCAGGGCTTGACGCTCTAAACTTCGCGATCATGAGTGACCCTTCGGCATCGACAAATCCGGCGAGATACTCGGCTGAGATTCTGGCCTCATGGACCGACGAGTTCGCCCGGGATTTCCCTGAGGATCGGACCGGGCTTCCTCGGTGATTCATCGATTTGAGTTGAGCATGAAACCGAGCCCGAATCCTCTGTTCTTGTCGCGTGATTGGCAGTAACCGGCCCGCTGGATCGCGAGAACGCACGGACTCATTGACGTGGGCTTGGAACCGTAGTAGCGCCATAGCATGCTTCGACTTGACGCGCAAAGAGGGCGCGAGCGCACGAAGCACTCCGGCGGCGGCGGAGTTCGTCCAAATCAGAGAGTGCGCCGCTCGCCATTCTGGACGCCTCGGCCCGACGGAGGCGAGATGGCCACCCCAGCTATTCTGGACCGCTTCCAAGACAGGTCGGTCACAGTTATAGACGGCGACCCGCACAGAGTACTCAATCGACCGATCCCGGTGGTATCGTCGGGCCAAGGAAAGAGAACCTTCGCCGTCCAGCAGTCCGGCGAGGTATTCTGCCGAAAGCATCGAATGAGCATGTACCGGCCACTAGAGAGGATTGAGGCCGGGGGTCGGTGAAACTATTCAGGCCCGGCGATCGCCGCCTTCACCCTTTTGAGCTCTGAATTTGGCACTCTCTAGGTCGAGTTCGAAGTCCTCTTCCTTGACTTCGCCCGGAGTGAAGACCTTGCCGGCCTCGAATTCTAGCTTCTTTTCCTGCTTCTTGCGCTTCTTGGGCTTTTCCTCAACTTGCTGTGGCATAGGGTGCCTCCATCTTCGTAGCGTAAGGATCGAGGAGATCGATGCGCCGTCGTGACCCGTCGTTCACGATCAACACAGACCAATCGATCATCTCGATATTGAAGGTGTCGCATAGTTCGCGGCGAAGCGCCGCGCGCGTATCCTTCGGCGTTTCCGTGATCGCCTTCTTGATCGCCTCATCATCCGTGATGCGGTCGACGAGTCCCGCGCGTTGCCGTTTGTAGAAAAGCGAGCGTTCCGCGCCGATCTCCGAGTACTGCTTGCACGCCATCATCGCGACGTCGGGTCCGGCCTTCTTCTCTTCGGCCTCCTGGATCGCGAACCATCGGTCGAGCCACTCGACCCGGTGCGCCAAGTCCTTCGAGCGACGATTCTCCAGGTCGTCCAGGACCTCCTCGAACGTCCGGAGAGCCCGCTTCTCCCAATCGTCCTCGACGATCGACTCGAGCTTTCCGAGGTAGTAGCGCTGGATATCAATCGGAGAAACGACGCGCCCGTCCTCGAGCTCGACCTTCCACTGCTCGGGATTCCGGATCTCGACGTTGTGCCACAGATCGCGGACCGGATCCTTCAGTCGCGGCACGTCCTCGAGGCGGCCGTCTTCCATGAGTTGCAGGATGCCCGACGTCGTGAAGTGGCGCAGCATGATCGCGGTCTCATTCATCAGGGCGTCCCCGACGATCACGTGGAGGCGGCGCCACAACCGCCCGTCGGCGTGGGGCTCGTCGCGCGTGTTCAGGATGCCCGTGTCGTGCATCGTCTCGCCGCTGATCACCTGGGACGTGAGGAAGGCCATCGGCGACAGCACGTACTTCCCCCGGAGGATGTCCCCCGCGCCCGTGTAGATGAACCGCGTCGCGAGGTGCGGCACGAGGTCCCGAATGTATTGGCCCGGGAATGGGACGTCGCGACTCACGCAATAGTTCTCGTGGGACCCGTACGAGGTCCCGTCCGGCGACGTGTTGTTCTTGAACGCGTGGATCTTCATGTCGCCCGTGTACTTCTCCTCCATGATCCGGCGCAGCCAGTCGAGGATCTTCTCCCCGGCCTTCTCCCACACGACGACGTCGTGGAAGTTCGTCGTCTCGGCCGTGCTGACCTCGAAGTGCCCGACGTCGTAGTAGACGCGCGAGCCGTTCGTGATGAACTCGCCGGCCAGGTGCAGGTCCGATTCCCGGAGGAGGTCGAGCGCCATCATGTGGGGGTCGAACCCCATCGTGCCCATCTTGCGGCAGTACAGCGTGTACTCGTGTTCGGTCCCCTGGACCATCTTCCTCATGCGTCACCCGACCATCGGGTCCGCACCGGTCCGGAAGACCTCCCGCTGGCGCTTCTCGTAGACGTACATCTCCGTGATGGCGTGCTCCTTCGACTCCTCGTCGATCGCCATCTCGAAATCGCGGAGGCTGAGGCCCTCCTTCTTGCGCTCGGTCTTCTTGAGCTGGATGACGCGCTTCACGAAGTTCTTCTTCGCGGTCGTCACGATGGCCTCGATGATCGCGCCGGAGAGGATGTCCTTCCGCTTCACCGTCTTGATGGCTTCCTTCGCCTCGGCGTCGAGCTTGACCTTGACCCACTTGTTCTCGCCGTAGAGTTCGTCGAGGACGTAGCGACGGAGCGCCTCGACCGCCTCGGGGTGGCTTCCGTTCTGCTCCTCGACGCTCGCCGCGACCGGGAGGTCCTCGTTCAGGTAGATCCGGAGGATCTCTTCGGCGGCCGTGCGGTCGGGCCGCGGGATCTCGATGATCTCGTCGAAGCGCCCGGGCCGGAGGAGCGCCGGGTCCACGAGGTCCGCGCGGTTCGTCGCCCCGATCACGAAGACATCGTGCAGTTCGACCAGACCGTCCATCTCGCTCAGGATCTGCGCGATGATGTTCTTGTGCACGCCGGAGGTGTCCATCATCCCTCGGACGGTGAAGAGGGCCTCGATCTCATCGAAGAACACGATGCTCGGCTTCTTCTCGTGCGCCTGGCGGAAGATCTCCTTGATGATCCGCTCGCTCTCGCCGACCCACTTCGACAGCACGTCCGCGATGCTGACGTTGAAGAACGTCATGTCGTTCTCCGTCGCGATCGCCTTCACGAGGAGCGTCTTGCCGCAGCCCGGCGGGCCGTACAGCAGGATGCCGCGCGGCGCCTCGAGGGAGATCTGGGCGAAGAGCTTGGCCTCCTGGTACGGGAGGACGACGACGTCCTTGATGCGCTCGATCGCCTCCGACAGCCCGCCGATCGCGCCGTACTTGACGTTCGGCCTCTCGCCGAGCAGCAGGGACTTGACTTCGAGGTTTGGCAGGACGTCGAGGACCTCCATCGTCGGAGGCAGGACGCTGATCTGGAACCCGGGCTTCAGCTTCTTGTAGACGCCCTTGTCGCAGTCGATGAGCCGCTTCTCCATGTCGCCCTCGACCGAGATGACGAGCTTGCCGTCCATCATGTCCGCGACCTTCGCGATCACGCCCTCGTTGCGGACGGCGCTCCCCTCGACGATCGCGTAGGTCTGCGGGTGGACCCACACGTACTGCCCGACGCCGAGCTGCGCCTTGTCGACGAGGCCTGTCGAGACCTTCAGCAGCTCCGTCGCGCGGGCGACGACGACCTGGTTCCCGTCGAGATCCGGGCCTTCCTTGCGCACGACGTAGGCGTAGAGGAGCGGCGGCTGCTTGATCTTGTTGAACTTGTCTTCGTATGCCTTGAGCCGGTACTCGCGCTCCTCGATCTCGTAGCGGAAGGAGTGCAGGTCCCGCTCATACTGCCGGCGCAGGCGGTCCATCTTCTCTTCGAACTCGTCCCGCACCTCGTCCGCCGACTTCGACGCCTTCGTGTCGCTTTCGTCGCCCATTCGTGGATCACCGCGTGCGCATGCCCGCGAGCCCGGTCGGACCCGACGGCATTCGCTCTACAGACGCGTGTCTAAGGAACAAGATGCCACCTCGTCCCATCCCTTGTTATAAAGTGGCATGTGAAATTAAAGCTTTTGTTATCGGTACTGGAGATGCGACAAACGCGTCTTTTCAACGAGTCGAGCACGATTGTCCGCTCGGGTTGAGCGGTCCGAATGATGTCCGAACCCTCGAACCGACATGTTGTAGCGAAGGAGCGAAGCCCGCCGATCGGCACGAATCGCCGTTCGTTTTCTCCAGGGAAATGCCGGGCTGTGCATGCCATCGAGGCGGAACCTCGAGACGCGAATCGTCGATCAATTCGTTGCTGTGGTGCATCGTCCGTGTGGGAACGCGTCGCGACTCGATCATCGTTGCACCACGCCGCATCGATTTATATTCTCATCAACCGATGAAAATCGGTCGGCTCACAGGAGCCAAGCTCCCGTGACACTGAGCGCGTCGCCCGTCACGAATTCGGCTTCGTTCGACACGAGATACAGCACGCCGCGGCCACGTCGGCGCCGGTCCCCGGTCGTGCGACGGCCGTACCCGCCGCCTTGTGCCGCCGAGTCTGGGGCACGCTCAATTCCGGATCGTCGATCACGGCGGGCGCGACGACGTTCACGGTGATCCCGTATCGGCCAACCTCTCGCGCGAGGGCCTTCGAAAACGCGAGGATCCCTCCTTCGCCGCGTAGAACGCGGACATCCGTGCGGACCCGTGCGCGCAATAGGCGCCGACCGAGCTCCTGGATGGCCTCGACCGCATGTCGCGCGGCCTGTGTCCGATAGCCGATCGCGACGTCCGCGCCGGCGGCGGCCAAGGCGAGCGCGACGAGCTTTCCCATCCGACGGGATCCGCCGGTGACGAGGGCTGCGCGGCCGGCGAGGCTCAAGGCATTCGACGGAACGCGGGGTCGTCGTTTAGGGTTTCGGAGGTGGCGAGGGGGGATCCGAACCACTTCGGCCGAGAACCGTTACGGGCGGACGGCTCCCGCCGGACGACGACGCGGGTCACGCTCGGGAGGATGACGATCGACATCCACGCAGGCCCCCGATCGGCCTCAGCGGATCGGAACGGGCCGGGACGTAATCTCGAACCAGAGCACGACGCTGGATAGGTCCTTCCGTACGACCCGATCGGATTCCTTGACGGTCTTCATCATGGCTCACCCCTTTTTGCGATTCCGGATGTTATCGGAACACGCCTTGCGTAGGTCCGTATTTAAGTATGTTGACGGAAGTGACACGTTTTGATAAAGTCGAATAAGGAACCGCATGACCCCGGACACCCCGGACGGCCCGCGGCCCCGCGAGGTCGCGGTCTCTGTCGACCAGCTCAAGGTGCTGAGCGACCCATCCCGCCTGCGCATCCTCACGCTCCTCATGGAGCGGGACATGTCGATCTCCGGGATCGCGAGGGCCCTCTCCTTGTCGCCCGCGACGGTCCATCACCACATCGGCCAGCTGCTCCAGGCGAACGTGATCGTGCCGACGAAGAGCGAGATCCGCGGCAACCTGGTCGAGAAGTACTACCGGATCCCGGCGACCGGGATCGATTCGAGCCGCATCTGGGATCAGCTCACCGATGCCGACAAGGTGAACTATCGACTCGCGGTGCTCGGGATGCTGAAAGGCTTGATCAATGAATCGATCAAGCGGATCCAAGAACGCGGGACGGTCGACTTCGAGGTGGGGCGCGTGTACTTCTACCATGTGCCCTGGAGGCGCGACTCGATTCAACAGGTCCAGGAGATCTTCGAGGACGCCCGGGCGAAGCTCGAACACCTCGAGGCCAAGACCCGGGCGCAGGAGCCGCCGGGCGACGAAGTCATGGCGCTCCTGACCTTGTTACCCGTGTGACGCCGGGCTAAGCGTAGTCACCGCGGATCAGTTTCTTGATGTACGGTGTCAGGACGCCGGCGAGGGCCATGTCGCCGTCCCAATCCTCGAGCTGGTCCCAGTGATGGTCTTCCATGTCCTGGATGCACTTCTCGATCTGCCCCGTCCACGACGCCGTGCCGTCGCCCTCGATGCGCGCGGCGAGGACGAGCCACTTGCCGCGGCCGATGAGGATGTGCATGTGGCCGACCGTCATCTCGTTGAGGTCCGCGGAATCGTCCCCGCGCAACGCGTCCTTCACGAACTGCTGCACGGCCGTCAGCATGCCGCTCAGGATGTCCGTGTCGACGTCCGGCCGCAGCCGCCGGGTCTCGTGCTTGATCAGGAGCCCGTCCCGGTGGTTCAAGAGGAACACGTCCTCGATGATCGCATCGCTCGGCTTCGTCGCCGCGGGCTTCGATGCGGCGGCGCGGCGCCGCATGAGGAGGAGCGTCCCGACCACCGCGGCCGCCGCGAGGAGGAAAATCCACCAGAAGTCGAGCAGCGTGGCGCCCGACGAGGCGGTCGAGAACGAGAAGGTCGACGCGTTGAGCATCTGGTTCCCGGCGAGGTCCTTCGCGCGCGTGTCGATGACGACGAAGTACGTCGTGCCGGCCTGGAGCTCCCGGGCCGGCGTGAAGGTCATGACGCGGGAGTCGGAACTCCAGGAGAACGCGCCGTTGATCGCGGGCGTCATCGAGAACGCCTGTTGGACGGAGTTCCGATCCATCGGCTCGCTGAACGTGATGATGATCGCCGGCGTCGTGTTCGTGTTCGCACCGACGGGCGCGGTCGACAGCACGGACGGAGGCCGCGTGTCCACGATCGTCCACGTGTCGTTCCCGACCGGCGCGAGCTCCACATTCCCGGCGCGGTCTCGCGCCATCGTCCGGAACGCGTACACGTGGGTGTCGGACCCGACGAACATCGCGGTCGTCGCGGTGGTGTCGGAGTATCCCGAAAGATCGGTCCAGGCTCCCGCTCCGTCCCGCCACTGAACTCGGTAGGCGACGACGTCCGTGGTCCCGGGGCTCGGTCCCCAGGCGATGGCGAATTGTAGGTTGTCCTCGTACGCCGGAAGGTGGGTCATCGTCGAATCCGGTGGCGAGACGTCTACGATCGTCCACGAGTCGTTCCCGACCGGAGGGATCTCGACGTTGCCGGCGCGGTCCGTCGCGATCGATCGGAATTCGTAGGTGTGTCCATCTTGGCCGGCGTTGAACATCGACGAGGTCGTGCCGGCCGTCACCGCAAGCCAGTCCGTCCAACCCCCGCCATTGTCCTGGACCTGGATCGTGTAGCCCGCGATGTCCGGCGAATCGAATTGCGGTCCCCAGGTCACGACGAAGGTGGTCGATGTTTGGTATGTCGCGAGCAGCAGCGTGTGGGAGAACGGACGGCTCGTGTCGACGATCGTCCAGGTGTCGTTCCCCGCCGGCGGGAGCTCGACGTTGCCGGCCGCATCCTTCGCGATCGAGCGGAAGGCGTAGACCCCTTGGGTGCCGGCGTTGAAGGTGCCGGAGGTCAACGGCGTGTCGACGAGCCAGTTCAGCCAGCCCGCGCCCGTGTAGTACTGGACGGTATACGTCGCGATGTCCGTGACCCCGGGATCCGGGGACCAAGAGACCAGGAAGGCGTTCGACGTCTCGTATGGGGGAAGCGAATCGACGTGGGATCCCGGCCGGACCGTGTCCACGATCGTCCAGGTGTCGTTCCCGGAGGGAAGTGATTCCGCGTTCCCGGCGTAGTCGATCGCGGTCGTCGCGAACTCGAAGGTTCCGTCGGCCGCGGCAGTGAAGCTGAAGAATCCGAAGTTCCCGCCGCCTTGGGTCGCGTAGGCGGTCCACGTCGTAATCCCACCGGTCCGGTACCACAACGTGACATTCGCGACTCCGGTACCGTTTCCGTCGGTGGCGCTGTAGCCGACGAAGAACGTGAGCGCGTTCTCATACGGAGGGAGGGGCCCTGCCGCCGACGACGGGGGAATCTTGTCGACCATGACGAACCCTTCCGGGTGGCTCATCGACATGTCCACATCCCGCGGATTGCTCTGGAATCCGTACGCGCCATAGCTCACGGTCACCGTCGTCCGGTTCTCCGTGGCCGAATTCGAGCCGATGTACACGCGGTCATTCACGGGAATCCAACCTTGGATGCCGGTCTGCGCCGGCGCGTTCCACACCGTGGCCCCGTTGTCCTGAACGCGGACGTTCGCTCCCGCGACCGGCGTGAAGCCGTTCGGCCAATAGACGTCGACCTCGAGGAAGTTCCGGACAGTGAGGTTTCCCGCAGCCTGAATCGAGCGGGTTGTGAACGGGGTATTCAACGCGACGACGCTCGAGTAGTTGTCCACGTAGAAACCGTAGCTGCCGATTGAAGAGAGGGTGCCGTTCTCCACCGTGAAGCGAGTGCGGAATGTCGCGTTGCCCAGGAAGTACGCGCCATCCGCATACGAGGCCCGGGCCGGTGGACCGGCGCCGACTCCGCCCTTCGTGACTCCGGAAATCGTGTCCCCGGCGGACCAGCCGTTCGAGACGAGGCCGGCGAGCAGGCCGATCGCATCGCCGCCGCGACCGCCGTCCGTATTGTCGACCGCGTCGCCCCCGCGGCCGCCCTGAAGCGTCTGAACCCAATTCGAATCGAGGCTCGGCGACACGAACAGCGCCCCGATGCCCGCGGCGCTCCCACCGTCGCCGCCAAACAAACTCCCAATCCCACCTTGGCCGCCGGTGATCGCCTGGACCTGGTTGCTGCCCACGGAGGTCGCGTTGAAGGACCCGTCCTGGTTCCCGACCGGGAGCACGCCCGTCGCATTGCCGCCGTGGCCGCCCCGGACCCCGCGGCCGCCGTCACCGCCGAGCACCGTCCCGACCGTGTTCGATTGGATCGTCGCCGACGTGATGACGGAGAACGCCTCGATGCCGTTCGCCGCGCCGCCCGCGGCGCCGAGTCCGGTCCCCGCGCCGTTCGTGCTCGTGTTGCCGCCGAGCCCGCCGCGGAGCACCTGGATCGTGTTCCAAGTGGTAACCGATTGCGCGGCCGAGATGAGGAAGACGCCGTAGACGTCGCCGCCCACTCCGCCGTTCCCGTCGATCGTCGCGCCGTGTCCGCCGGAACCGCCGACCCCGCCGCTCACTCCGTTCACCTGGTTCAGGTCGACCTGGCCCACCCGGTTCGCGTTCGCGATCTCGATCCCGACCGCCACGCCGGCATCCCCGCCGCGGCCGCCTGTGCCCGTCGTGGCGCTTCCGCCGCCGAGTCCCCCGCGGCCTCCGTTGATGCCGGTGATCGTATTGCCCTCCACGACGGCCGCCGACGTGCTCGCGACGACGATCGCGACCGCCGGACCTCCGTTCCCTCCCCGGCCCGCGGCCCCGCCCGCATTCGCGGCCCCATCGCCCCCGCGACCGCCGCTGATGCCCGTGATCGTGTTTCCGGAGATCGAGGCCGATGGGGATCCGGTGACGTAGATGCCGATCGCGATGGACCCGTCCTTTCCATCGGCTCCCGGTGCGACCCCGTTCGGCCCGCGGGATCCGAGGACCCCGGTGATCGAGTTCGAACTGACGTCCGCGGTCGCGCCGCCCGAGACCAGGATCCCGACCGCGAAGAGGCCGGTGACGTTCGTGATCGTGTTGCCCGTGATCGTGGGGGTGCTCGGCTGCTCCGCCTGAATCGCGACGGCGGTGCCGTTGATCGTGTTGGCCGTCACTTGCACGTTCGACGCGTTGAGGTAAATGCCGAGGACCGACGCCCGCCGGATTGCGTTGTTCGCAACGACGCTCGAAGAGGACACGAGCGCGAAGCCGACGCCGGCCTGAAGGACCGTGTTGTCGTGCAGGTACGGCGAGCTCCCGATGACGCCGACCGCGCGGTCGGCTCGATCGAACGTCGACCAGGAGACGGAGCCGGTGGCGGTCGCATTGAATTGAATCCCTCCCCATGGACTCAGGGAGGCCGTGTTGTTCGGCGAGAACGTGATCGGTTTCGCGGACGATCCGTCGGCCGCGAGCGAGCCCTCGACGTACAGATGGACGCCGGGGTCGAACTTAACCGGAGTCCCCGGCATGATCGTCAAGGTCGCGGGCGACTTGACCGTCACGTCTTTCATCGCGATGTACGTGTCGTTGCCCCAGACCGTATTCGTGGTGATGGGACCCCCCACGTAGCGCGTCGCGGCCGCGAACGGAGCGACGAGCAACATGGCGCCGAAGGCCGTCGCGAGCAGGACGAACACGATCGCGATGCTACGCGCGGCGGACGGAGCGTGGAGGAGGCGCATGTGGGCGATGGCTCCCGAGCTGGGGACGTCCCCCGGCCGAACCACCAACCCCTTCCGCGCGACGATATATTATCCACATGGCGCAGTTATCGTGTGCGATAACTTACGGGCCCGGAGAGGGCCGTCCCGTTACCCCCGCGCGAGAACCTTCAATACGAGCCCCGGGGTTCGGTTCGACGTGAGCCGGTCCGGCCTCGACGCAATCTTCTCGCCGACCTCGATCGCGGTCGTGGGGGCGTCCCGCCATCGGGGGAAGATCGGCTACACGGTCCTGCATAACCTCCTCGTGAACGAGTACCAGGGGACCCTGTATCCCGTGAACCCGAAGGCGTCGAGCGTCCACGGGATCCGCGCGTACCCGAGCGTCTTGTCGATCCCCGATCCGGTGGATCTGGCCATCATCACGGTCCCCGCGGAGATCGCCCTGCAAGCGGTCGAAGAGTGCGGGAAGAAAGGCGTCCCCGGGCTGGTCGTCATCACCGCGGGCTTCCGAGAAATCGGCGGGCCCGGAATCGAGCGGGAGGCGCGGCTGCTCGCGTTGTGTCGGCAGTACGGCATGACGATGGTCGGCCCGAACTGCATGGGGGTCTTCAACACGGACCCGGATGTCCGGATGGACGCGACGTTCGCGCCGACTCCGCCGCTCGGGGGAGGCATCTCGCTGGTATCGCAAAGCGGAGCCCTCGGGATCGCGATCCTCGATCACGCGAAGGCGCTGGGCGTCGGGTTCGCAAAGTTCTGTTCGCTCGGGAACAAGGCCCAGGTGAGCCTGAATGATCTCCTCGCACTGTGGAACGGCGATGCGCCGACGAAGACGATCCTCGCGTACATCGAGAACTTCGGGAATCCCGTGAACTTCGTTCGGATCGCGCGGGACGTGACGAAGCGCAAGCCGGTCATCGCGGTGAAGTCCGGGCGCTCGGAAGCCGGGAGCCGCGCGGCGGTCTCGCACACGGGCTCCCTCGGTGGATCCGATCTCGCCGCGGAGGCCGTGTTCAACCAGACCGGGGTGCTCCGCGCGAATTCCATCGAGGAGCTCTTCGACTACGCCATGGCGTTCTCCTTGCAGCCGCTGCCGCGCGGGAATCGGATCGCGATCGTCTCCGACGCCGGAGGCCCCGCGATCATGGCCGTCGACGAACTCGTGGCCCAGGGCCTCCGACTCGCGGAGCTTCGCGCGCCGACCCTGGACTTCATGCGATCGTGGGCGCCTCCGGAGGCGTCGCTCCGGAATCCGGTCGACCTGACGCCGCAGGCGAGCCTCGACGACTATCGGCGGGCCCTCGACGCCGTCCTTGCGGACGACGACGTCGACGCGGCGATCGCCATCTACGTTCCCCCGGTCCGGATGGACGAGATTGAGGTCGCTCGGGCGATCTGGCAGACCGCCGAAAAGCACCGCAAGCCGGTCCTGTGCAACTTCCTGGGTCGCACGCAGGAGAGCCCGGGGTTCGTCGAGCTCGTGAGCCACGGCGTCCCGTCCTATCTCTTTCCGGAGAGCGCCGCGCGCGCGCTCGGGGCCATGCACCGCTACGCCCGTTACCGGGTGCGGGAGGACGGGTCCGTCCGATCCTTTTCCGTCGACCGGGGTCGGGCCTCGGAAATCTTGCGACAGGCCGAGCGCGACGGTCGCGCGCGACTCCAGGATCGCGAGGGCCTCGATCTCCTCGAGGCGTACGGCATCCGCACGGCCCGAACTCGCGTCGTACCCTCCATCGGCGGTCTTCCCGCGGCGGCCCGTGACATCGGGTATCCGGTCGTCCTGAAGGCGACAGGGCCGGAAATCGTCCACAAGACAGACCTCCACGCGGTCCTCCTGGACATACGGACCGAGCGGGATCTCGTCGATGGCGCGACGAAGATGAAGGCCGCGCTACGGCGAGGGCGCGTCTCGTCCGCAGGATTCGTCGTCCAGGAGTACGTGAGCGGCGGGAAAGAGGTCATCCTCGGGATGACGCGCGACAAGGTGTACGGTCCATTCCTCGTGTTCGGACTGGGTGGGATCTATGTCGAGTACCTCAAAGACGTGGCGTTCGGCTTGCCACCGCTGACGGATCGCGACGCGATGCGGATGATCGAGTCGATCCGCACGTACCCTCTGCTACGCGGAGTCCGCGGCGAGGCTCCCAGCGATGTGGACGCCCTGGTCGACGCGATATTGCGGCTCGGCCAGCTCGTCCTCGATTTCGAACAAATCCAGGAGATGGACCTGAATCCCGTCATCGCGCTGGAGGCGGGGAATGGGTACCGCGTCGTGGACGCGCGAATCATCCTGCGTCCGGAATCCACGCGGCCTCAGACCGCCGTCCCCGCAGCGGGGGCGTAGAGTTCGATCCAAACGCCGTCGGGATCCTGAACGTACGCGAGGTTCGTGTTGCCCTCCCGGAACGGAGGCAGTGCGGACCGGGCGCCCGATCCCACGAGTTCGTCGTATGCCGCCTGCACATCGTCACACTCGAATGCGATGTGGTCGAGCTCGTCTCCGTTTCGGTACGGACCCTTGAAGAACGTCGACCCCTCCGGATACCAGTTCAGTTCGAGCATCTGTTGCGAATCGGGACTCCGGAGCTCCGCCCATTCGCCGCCCGTCTCGGGGACCCGCTGCCTTCGACCGAGCCGCATCCCCAGCGACCCCGCGTAGAATCGGATCGAGCGATCCATGTCCCGCACCTGAATCCCGACGTAGGCCATTCGGTACCGCATGCGAATCCGCCATGCACCGCTCCGACGGCGAATAAGGTCTCCGCCGTCGTGCGGCGGCGCGGAACCCTTGTAACGTCCGAGCGCCATGCGGGAGCGGAGGCGAGACCCGCGATCCAGCTCGACGTGGACGTGCCCGATCGGCCCGGGGAACTCGCGAAGCTCGCCGCGATCTTGGGTGAGGCGGGAATCAACATCGACGCAATTAGCGCCGAGTCCGCCGGTGGCCGATCGTACATGAGCCTGATCGTGAACCAGCCGATGCAGGCCCGTGAGGCGCTCATGAAGCACGGGTACGTCTGCGCGAGCCACACCGTCCTCGTGGTGCGCCTCGACGACCGGCCGGGAGCCTTGGCGGCGCTCGCGCTCCGTCTCGGGGACGCGGGAGTCGACATCGTCAGCTTGATCCACCTCGGGGCCGTCGGCGGCCACGCGCAAGTGGCCCTCGGCGTCGACAATCTCGAGAAGGCCCGCTCCCTCGTGTGAATCCCTGGGCGGTGAAGGGTGCAGACTCTCGACTCCAATAACAGGAACGGCCCGGAGGAAATCGAAATGCTCAAGGGGGAACGCATGCCTATCTTCACGGCCCACGCACGCCGGCGGGAGGCGACGTGTTGAGAGAGGTTTCCGAGGAGGAGGCGGTCCCACGCCACGGGCTCGGAATCGTCCCGACGAACTTCGCGACGCAGGGTCCCAAGACGGTCCCGCGGGTCGACTACGAGCGAATCTTCATCCTCGATGAGCAGGCGAAGCCGGTCGGCGAGTACGCGCTGCGCGACAATTGCCCGCTCGAGTACGAGGACCTTCAGCGCTCCATCCCCGCGAGCGGGATGCGACATCTCCTTTCGTTCTTCCAGGGCGAATATGTCTTCACGCCGTTCCGCGTTGAGAATCTCTGGTTCGTGGTACTCACCCATGGCGTGCCGCGGATTGAGGAGCGCGGCTCGATCGGGACGCTGCTCGCCGCGATGCGGGCCCACTTGCCGGCGAGCCTCGTGCCGACGCTCGCGGAGAAGGAACTGGCGCTGCGGGAGCGGGAGCGAGACCTCGAGCGGCGGGAGTCCCTCGTCTCGTTCCGAGAGGAGCGGGCCCTCATCCTCGAGGCGGACGTGCAGATCGCGGGCACGAAAGTGCGGGAGCTCGAGACGGGCGTCCGAGCTCGGGAGATGCGCCTCGACGCGCTCCGCGACTACGCGCTGGAGATGCAGCGTGCGTTCCGCCCGAGCGTCAAGTCGACGGTCCCGGATGGGCCGGAAGAGAACCCGGCACCGCCCGACGCCACCGCATCGCCGCCTCCATGAAGGCAGCTTCTCACTCTCGATAACCAAGGCCCGTCCCTTAATAATGTACAGTCTCCTCGAATTTTCCCATCGATGAGGGCACGAAGGAACGCCCTCGCGCGATGAGGCGGGCAGCGAATGCAAGGGGCGATTGAGACCCTGCTTTCCGGGATCGTACTCCGAGGTCTCAGCCCGGCCTTCCTCTCCGTGCTCATGGCGGCTCCGATGAAGAAAGTTGCCCGAGCGCAACTGAAGAAGATTTACGTCCTCGATGAACGCGGCGAGATGTCGGGCGAGTATGTCCTAGATCCGGATTGCCCCGTCGACTTCAATGATTTCCTGAAGGTCCTGCCAAACGAAGGGATCGGTGACCGCGATTCGCTCTTCGTCGGCGAGTACGTCTTCACCGCCTTCCAGAGTGGGAAGTTCGTGTTCGTCCTCCTGTCTCGCGGACAGCTCACGCGAGAGGACGTCGACTGGACCTCACTCCTGCTCACGGCCGCGGACACGCATCTCGCTCAAACGGTCACGCGCCCGGCGCCCGCTCGTCCGCCCGAGGCACGGGCCGAAGCGGACAAGGGCGTCGCGGAGCGCGAAGCCCGTCTCGGCGCGCGCGAGAAGACCCTCGCCGAACTGGAAGCGAAGCTGAAGGCCGAAGCGGCAAACCTCCAAGGCCGACAAGAGGAACTCGCGCGGCAGAAGAAACGGCTCTCCGACCTCGCGGACTACACGAGCCGCATGCAAGACGGCGTGACGAAAGGCGTATCTCGTGCGGTCAAGACGCTGGAGATGGCCAAGACGATCTCGGCCGCCGCGCGCACGGAGTCCACGAAATCGGATTCGAAGGCCGCGCTCGATGCCCGTCAGCAGTTCGACCAAGAGAAGAAGGCGTTCCTCGCTGCGAAGGCGGACCTTGAGTCGAAGTACCGCGAGGCCATCGCGAAGAACGCGCAGCTCGAGAAGGCCATTCAAGATGCGACGGCGACGCTGCAGCGAGAACGGAGCGAATCGTCCGCCCGCGCGGCGGAAGAGGAGAAGACGCGACGCGAAATTGAGACGCGCGTCGCGGAGCTGAGCCAGCGGTTCGCGGCCATGGCGAAGGAACGGCTCGTCGCGTCGCATCGACCGACGGGCGAGGTCTCCGAGGAAGTCAAGAAGGCCGTGGAGGGCGAGAAAGCGGAGCTCACGCGGGAGCGGAAATTCCTTCAGCGACGGGCGATCGAATTGCTCGATCGCGAAGAGCGAGTCCGGGACCGCGAAGGGAGAGTCGACGAACGAGAACGGGAGCTCGCGCACGACGAGGAAGAACTCACGGCCCGCGAGCAGGATCTCGAGCGGTCGAAGACGCTCTTGGCCCAGGCGAGGCCTCAAGCCCCGGAAGTCCGCGGGGAGCCCGACGAGGCGAAGAAGGACATCGACCGCCGGGTGAAGATCATCCAGCAGAAGGCGTTGGAGCTCCTCGATCGGGAGGAGAAACTCCGCCGGCGGGCGGCGGAGCTGGAGGCGATGGAGGCGCGACTGGCCGGGGGGGTGGCGGTCGAGTGACCGGCCGTTCCCTGAAGCAAATCAGGTCAGATAACCACCAAACGGCGCTTAAATAGGTCGCAACGGAACCTCGCTGTGTAGCCACGCAGACGCTCGCTAGAGTCGTGACGACTTTGAACGTCTCATGTGCCGAACTGCCAGGTTCCTACCACGACGTCGCACGAGGTGCCTCAACCGGAACTCCCGGTCCTTCTGTCGCGTCGATCAGCGGCAGCGCCGCTCGTTGCGGATCCGTCCGACTCCGCGCCGTGGTGTTCTCGTGAAGGCCGGGACCGCGATCCTGCTCGCGTTCGTCCTCCTCGCGACCGCCGCCTTGGTGGTCGCAAGTCAATCGATGCCCGACCCGCTTGCGAAGTTCAGGACCCCGGACGGTCGGCTCACGATTCCGGGGCGCGAATTGACGCCGGAACTGCAACGACTGCTTTTCCATGGTAACGATCTGCAGCCCACGACGAATGTCACCTTCCTCCTCCCGGTGCGATCCGCCTATCCGACGGAGCGACTCGCCGCCACTTCCTTCGCCTCTCCCAATCCCAATGTCTTCGCTCATCCGCGTCAAGCGCCGGAAACGTGGGGCGGTGCCATTGATCACGTCCTGCACGTGTGGTTCCCTCCGGTCGACTGGCACGAGGTAGGCATCGGAATCCGCGACTCGATCCGGGGCGGCGTCGGGTGGTTCTTCGATCTCTTCACGATGAACGCCAAGGCCGATTCGTTGACGGTGGATTCCACCACGGTCTCGGTCGTCGACCCCGCGGCCGCAACGTGCACGACCTCCCAATCGGCCGCGGCGGGGGACAACGCGATCCTCGTGATGCTCAGCAATCGCGGGCCGACCGCGTACACGACCGTGACGTATGGTTCGGTCAGCCTGAGCCTGATCCCCGGTACGGCTTCGAGCGGCACGGGATTCGTCCGAACGGAGTTGTGGTTCTACCTAGGCGTGATTCCGAGCGGCGCTCAAACGATGACGGCGACGCTCGTGAGCGGGACCGCGAAGCACGTTTGTGCGACAGTCCTCTTGGGCGGCGTCTGGGCCACCACGCCGACGGCGGGAGGAACGACCGCCAGCGGGACGAGCACGAATCCGAACATCTCAATCTCTCCCGCGTCCGCGGGCGAGTTAGCGTTCGCGGTACTCGCGATTCGAGGAACCACGGCGCCGACCGCGGTGACCGGCACGGGAGCGACAGCCACGAGTCTCTACGGCATCACGCCGACCCAGTGCACCGCCGGTGGCTCGAGTCTCTGCAGTGCGGGGGCCGACATGCCCTTCCCCGGAACGGCGATCACATGGACGGATGGCAACAACACCGACTGGGTCGTCGCCGCCGTTCGCGTGCTGCCGTTCCCGAACTGCGGTGCGGCCACCGGGAATTGCTACCGAATCGGGGCGGGCGGGACGTGGGCCACGGGAGGGAACTGGTCCAATACGTCCGGCGGGGCCGCGTGCGGTTGCACTCCCGTCGCCACGAACATTGCAATCTTCAATGCCAATCCCACCGGAACGACGACGCTCGCGGCAGCCACCACGATCGCGAGCATCGACATGACGAATTTTACCGGCACGCTCGACACGACTGCTTCGAACTGGGCGCTCACGGTCAACGGCCCGTTCGCCATTCAGGGCACGTTCCAGGCCCGGGGCTCGACCATCACCGCCACCGGGGACGTCGACGTGCTCACCGCGGCGACCATCGTCAATCTGGGCGCATCGACCTGGACGGTCAACGGACTGTGGACGAATCTCTCCACTTCTGCATCTTGGACTGCGGGGACCAGCACGGTGACGATCCGCGATGCCGCGAGCGGGACGCTGACGTTCGCCGCCCTGGCCGGCGGGACGAATGAGTTCAACAACCTCACGCTGGATGACTCGGTCACCACCAGCATCACCTACACGATGGGGACGAATCCGCTCCGGATGGGAGCGACCCTCACGATCCGCAATTCCACGGGCGGGGCGACGGGATCGACGATCTTGACGACGTCGGCTTCGAACCTCGGCATCACGGCCGGCGGGCTCACAATCACGACCTTTGGAAGCCTGATTGCAAATGCGTCTGCTGTCGCGATCAACGGCAACGCGAACGTGAGCGCGGCGAACGGCTACGTCGTCATGGGTTCGTCGACGTGGTCCGTCACGGGGACTTGGACGAACGCGTCGACATCCGCGTCATGGAGTCCCGGGACTGGAACGGTCACGTTCACCAGCGCGACCGGCGGTACGATGACGTTCGCCGGGACGAATCTTCCAGGCAACGAGTTCAACAACATTTCGTTCACCTCCTCGGCGGCGTCGGCCCAGACGTTCACGATGGCAACCCGGGCCCTGATTTGGGGCGGGACGCTCACGATCTCGGACGGTTCTTCGACGACCGCCCTCGCCACGGCGAATCTCGGGTTGACCGGCGGCGCGTTGACCGTGGGGAACGGCGGCGTCTTGACGGCGAACGCCTCTACGATTGCGGTCTCGAGTGTGACGATGACCGGGGGGACGAGCGGAACCATCACGCTCACGACGAGCTCCTTCACGACCAGCGGGAACTGGGACACGAGCGGTGCGGGCTCCACCTTCACGAAAGGGACCAGCTCAGTGACGATGAGCGGCGTGGCGAACGTCGCCATTCTGAACGCGAGCAACAACTTCAACAACCTCGTCATCTCGGCGGCGGGAACTGTCACCCAATCCGCCCTCGTGGACGTATCGGGCACGCTGACGGTCAATGCCGGCGCCGTCCTCGCGAGCGGCACATTCACGCTGACCGTGGCCGCCCTCGCCGCGAACATGGCGGGTGGCATCACCGCGGGCGCGTCGGGGACGAAGACGATTACGGGGAACGTCAGCGTCGCGGCCGCGGGATACTTCGGGTTTGGCGCGGCTACGTGGAACTTCGGCGGTTCGTGGACGAACGCGTCGACGAGCGGATCATGGTCCGCGGGATCGGGCACGGTCGTGTTCAACTCCGGCTCGTCTCGTACGATGACCTTCGGCAATCTGGGAGTCTCCGAGTTCAACGACGTGCAGTTCAGTCCGACCGCCGCGGCAGCGTTCACCATGGCGACGAACGCACTCCGCTGGGGAGGCACGCTGACCCTCAACAACAACGCCACCCTCGCGACCGCGAACCTCGCCTTGACGGGCACGGGAGGGAACCTCACCGTAAGCAACGGAGCCACGTTGACGGCGGGCACGTCCGCCGTGAGTGTGACCAATGTGACGATGACCGGAGGGACCTCCGGAACGATCACGACCTCCGGCTCGTGGACCGTCGCAGGGAGCTGGGACACCTCGGGAGGGGGCTCCGTCCTGACGGCGGCGTCGAGCACGCTGACGATGAATGGAGCCGCAAAGACGGTCAAGATCCTGAACGCTTCCAACGGCCTCGGCGCACTCACGATCAGCGGCACGATTTCCGCGGCGTCGGCGACCAGCCTCGCAAGCCTATTGACGGTCACGGGCACGTTCGATACGACCGGGGCGAACTACGGGCTGTCCGTCGGCGGGGGACTCGCGGTCAGCGGAGCCACCGGTGTCCTCCGTGCGAACGCCTCAATCGTCTCGGTGGCCGGGAACGTGAGCGTGAACAATGCGGCTGGCTACATCACGTCCTCCGGCGCGGGTTCGTGGACGGTCTCTGGATCGTGGACGAACGCCTCGACCTCGGCCTCGTGGAGTTTCGCGGCGCCAATCACGTTCAACGCGTCGAGCTCCCAGACCATGACCTTCGCGGTTCTCCCCGGAGCCGCCGCCGAGTTCAACGACACCGCGTTCAACAGTGGCGCGTCAACGGTGACGTTCACCATGGCGGCGAATCGACTCGTCTGGTCGGGGACCCTGTCGGTCCAAGGCGGGGCGGGAGCGACGACGCTCGCCACAAGCAACCTGGCCCTCACCGGCGGCGCACTCTCCATCGGCAACGGAGGCGCGCTGACCGCGAATGCATCCGCCGTGAGCGTGTCGAACGTCACCATGACCGCGGGTACGTCGGGGACACTGACGCTCACCACCGGCTCGTGGACCGTGACCGGAAACTGGGACACATCCGGCGCGGGCTCGACTTTCACCGGGACGTCGAGCACCGTGACGATGACGGGAGCGGGCACGACCGTCAAGATCCTCAACGCCTCCAACGGATTCGGGGCCCTCACCATCACCGGAACCGTCTCCGCCGCGTCGGCCCTCACGACCGCGGGTCTGGCGACCATCAGCGGTACGGTCGACACGACGGGGACGAACTACGGCCTCACGGTCGCCGGAGGCCTGACCATCAGTGGCGCGAGCGGGGTCCTCCGGGCGAACGCCTCGATCGTCTCGGTGGCCGGGAACGTGAGCGTCAACAATGTCGCGGGCTACATCGCGTCGACAGCCGGCGGTTCTTGGACCGTTTCCGGATCTTGGACGAACTCCTCGACGTCCGCCTCGTGGAGCTTCGCCGCCTCGATCACCTTCAACTCGTCGGCCTCCCGGACGATGACGTTCGGCAATCCGACCCTCGAATTTGGCGGGAACGTCACGTTCAACTCCGGCGGATCGACGGTCACGTTCACGATGGCCGCGAACAGCCTCGACGTCGGCGGGACGCTCACGATCGCGGGCGCAGGCGGGGCAACGACGCTAACCACGAGCGGTGCAAACCTCGCAATCAACGCAATCACCTTGGTCGTGGACGCGGGGGGAGCCCTCACGGCCAACGGGTCCACCATCACGGTCACATCGATGGATACCCATCTCGGCACATTCACGGTCGGCGCTTCGACCGTGGTCGTGAGCGCATCGGCGGGCTCGGTCAACGTCACTCAGACCGTGAACAACCTCATCGTCAATCCTGCTGTTTCGACGACGTTCGCTGGATCGCTAACGTGGACGGGAACCCTCACGTTCACGAACGCCGGGACTGTCGCATTCGGAACGAACTCCTTGACGTCCAGTGGCGCGGCGACGTTCACGTTCGCTTCGGCGACGATCACGATGAGCTCCGGAAGCTGGGACACCTCTTCCGCGACGACCTTCACCGCGACGAGTTCCACTGTCACGTTCTCGGGGACCGGAACCCTCCGGATCGGAGGGAGCGCCTCGTTCGGGGTGCTCCTCGTGAGTAGCGGCACCCGGACTCTCCTGAGCCAACTCACGACGGCGGGACTCCTGACGCTTTCGGGCGGCACCCTTGCGAAAGGGACGAACGCCCTCACCGCGGGTGCAGGGCTCACGCTGTCCGGAGGAGGGCTCACATCGACGTCCGGCGCCGTCAGCATCACGGGCAACGTCTCGATCACGGCGACCGCGTCGTACATCGTCTTCGGTTCCGAGTCTTGGACCGTGAGCGGCTCGTGGACGAACAATTCCACATCGGCGAGTTGGTCCGTTGGAACCGCGACCGTGGCCTTCAACGCGTCCTCGGCGCAGACGATGGCATTCGCGGCCCTCCCGGGCAACGCACCCGAATTCTACAACGTGACCTTCAACAGTGGGGCGTCGACTGTCACCTTCTCGATGGCGACGAACGGCCTGACTTGGTCCGGAACCCTCACCGTGCAGGGGGGCGGCGGAGTGACAACGCTCGCCACGACGAACCTCCCGTTGAGTGGAGGGGCGATCGCAATCGGCAACGCGGGCGTGCTAACCGCGAATGCTTCGGCGGTGTCCGCCTCCGCGGTGACCATGACGGGAGGAGCGAGCGGCACGTTGTCGCTGACGACCGGCTCCTGGGTCGTGACCGGCGACTGGAACACCAGCGGAGCGGGCTCGGTATTCACCAAAGGCACCTCGACGGTCACGTTGGCCGGCGCCGGACGGACCATGGGGATTCGCAACGCGTCGAACGGCTTCTACAACCTCGCGGTCTCGGGGAGCATCACCCAGTCAACCGCCATCGACCTGTCTAACTCGCTGACGGTGAGCGGAACGCTGACCACCGGGGGGCTCAACCTGACGGGTGGTTCGAACCTCGTCGTTTCGAACGGCGGCACCTTCGCGGCAGGAGCGTCCACGGCCACGTTCGCGAACGTCACGATGACCGGTGGAGTCTCCGGTACGATCACGCTGAGTGGAACGTGGACGGTGATCGGTTCCTGGGACAGCACGGGCGCAGGCTCGATTCTGGCCGCCGGCACCTCGACCGTGACCTTCACCGGGGCCTCGCGGACGATCGGCGTCGCGTCGGGCCAGATGTTCTATAATCTGACAATCGCGGGGACCACCTCCGCTTCCTCGACTCTCACCGCGAGCGCCACGCTGACCGTGAACAACGGCGCCGTCCTGACGAAGACCGGCCAGAGCATCGCCTTCAACGGCCTGACCGAGAACGGGACCGGGAGCATCGCCGACGGCGCGATCGGTGTCGTGAACTTCTCCGTCACGAACAGCGATGCGACGAGCCTCACGACGATCAGCGTGTTCACGGCGTGGACCGTCGACTCCGAGTACACCTGGACCCATTCTTCCACCGTTGCCACCTCGACGATCACCTTCACGATCGGAGGCAACACGATTGGGCACCGATTCAACGTAACCAAGGACGCCGTCGATTTCACGAACGGGCTGGTGAACGGCGCCGGTCAAGTCATCTTCTCCATGCTCGGCTCGGACCCCGTCGTCGATGTCCTCCTCTCGTCGCCCTGCGGGGCCGTCCGATATTGGATCGGAGGGACGGGAAACTGGTCTCAGACGACCCACTGGGCCGATTCGTCGGGCGGCGTGAACGGATGCTCGGTCCCGACGTCTTCGAGTGCGGTATTCTTCGACGCAAACTCGGGAGGCGGCACGGTCTCGGTGGATGCGAACCGGGCCACGGCTTCGTTCAACACGACCGGCTGGACCGGGACGATTGCGATTGGTTCGTTCGACCTCGCCGTCAGCGGAGACATCACCCATGCGGGGGGAATCATTTCGATCGGCGGCTCCTCGAACGCCGGATTGACCGCAACGGGTACGCTGGCCCTCTCGGGACTCGCCGTGCTCGACGGCTCCGGTGCGGCGTCCCGAGTCGCGATCTCCGGGGACGCGTCGATCACCAGTACGTCGGCCTACTTCCGAATGGGCAGCGGGACCTGGACCTTCGGAGGGTCGTGGTCCAACAACAGCACTTCCGCAAGCTGGGCCGTGGGGACCGGCGTCGTGGTCTTCACCTCACCGACCTCGCAAACGCTGACGTTCGCGACCCTCGCGGGTCCCGAGTTCCACGATGTAACGTTCCAGTCCGCCGCGAGCTCCGGCACAATCACGTTCACGATAGCCACGAACGGCCTCCGCTGGAACGGCGTCCTCGCGATTCAGGGCGCCGCAGGTTCGACGACCGCTTTCGCAACATCGGATCGCTCCCTGACCGGCGGATCTATCGCGGTCGGTAATTTGGGAATCCTCATGGCGAACGCATCGACCGTCGCCGTGGCCGACGTCACGATGACCGGTGGAGCATCCGGGACGATCACCCTCACCGGCGGGACCTGGACCGTCAGCGGCCACTGGAACACATCCGGCGTCGGGTCCAGCTTCGTCAAGGGGACGAGCGCGATCACGCTGTCCGGCACGGGGAAGACCGTCGCGACACTCGACGCGTCGAACGGATTCCGCATGCTGGTGATTTCCGGGACGGTCACCCTGAACACGGCCATCGACGTGAGCGGCACGCTCTCCGTCACGGGCATGTTGACGACATCGGGGAACGGCATCACAGGCGGGGCCAACCTCACGATCTCCGGAGGCGGGCGCCTCATCGCCACGACGTCGTTAATCGTGGTCGCTGCGGTGACGATGAACGATGCGTCCGCGAACTCGATCTCCCTGACGAGCGGGTCCATCTCGGTGTCCGGATCATGGGACACGTCGGGGCCGTCCTCCGCGTTCAACGCCGGATCGTCCACCGTCACCCTCACGATCGTATCCGGAACGGTCGCGATCGGCGCCACACAGGCGTTTGCCTCGCTGATTGTCACCGGGACCGTTTCGTTGGCGTCCCCGTTGAAGGCGGCATCCCTGACGATTTCCGCGGGCGGGCTCGCCAAAGGGCCGCACGCGCTAACGGTCAATGGAGATCTGACGTTGTCCGGAGGTTACCTCACGTCGACGTCGGGCAGCGTCTCGGTCTCGGGGAATGTCGACATCGCGTCGGCGTCGTCCTACATCGCCTTTGGGTCGGAGGCGTGGACGGTCTCCGGGAGTTGGACGAACGCCTCGACCTCGGCCTCGTGGTCCGTTGGATCATCCACCGTGACCTTCAACTCCGCATCGGACCGGAGCATGGCCTTCGCCGGTGCGAACCTTGCCGGGAGCGAACTCAACGCGGTCGTGTTCGACAGCGGGTCCTCGAGCGTGACCTTCGCGATCGCATCCGGCGGCTTGGTGGCCAATACAATCGTGGTTCAAGGCGGCGCGGGCGCGGGGGCGACCACGCTTTCGACCTCCGGCGGGAGTTTTCCGCTCACCGCCGGCTCGGTGACGGTGGGGGTCGGCGGCGCCCTCGCGGCCAATGCGAGTGTCATCACCGTCCGATCGATCAGCACGTCGGCGGGCGCGTTTGCCACCGGCACCTCGACGGTCATCGTCAACGCATCAGGCGGCTCCATCAACGTCACGCAGATTCTGTTCAATCTCGTCGTCAACCCCGGGACCAGCACAACGTTCGCATCGAACATCACCTGGTCCGGAACGCTCAGCCTCACGAGCACCACATCCGTGTTCAACGGAAACCTGACTTCGACCGGCCCCGCGGTCCTCGCCCTCGGGTCCTCGACGATGTCCATCGCCGGCTCCTGGGACACCTCCTCGGCGTCGACGCTCACGGCGACCGGCTCCACGGTCAGCTTTACCGGGACGGCCGGCTCCATCGCCCTCGGGGTGGGCCAGCGGTTTGCCACGCTGACGATCGACGGGTCCATCTCCCTCGCGTCCGACCTCGTTGCGGAGACGCTCACCGTCACGAGTTCGCACATGCTGACCATGACGAATCACACGGTCTCGTTCAACCGCCTCACGGTGACTGGGACAATCTCGGACGGATCGGTCAACGCGACCGACCTGACGGTCACAAACAGCGACACGACCGCGCTGGTCACGGTCACGGCCTTCACCGACTGGTCCCGCGGGTCCTCCTATGGATGGACCCATAGCTCGAGCGAATCGGGCCAGACGATCACGTGGACGATCGGCGGCAATGCCGCTGGGATCCCGTATACCGTCACGAAAGACGGATCGCCTTTCGCGAACGACACCGTCACCAGTTCGGGTGAGGTCGTCTTTACGATGCTCGGTTCCGATCCGGACGTACAGGTCACCGTTCACAACCCGATTCCACCGGCGTGGTGGCAATCGTCCTACATGCTTGCGGTCTTCCCCATCGGAATCCTGTTGGGTGTTGCCATGTTCGCGCAACGACAGCGCTGGAGGCCCGCCAAGGCCTTCCTCGTGGACGACAGCAATCGAATGCTCAGGGAATTCACCCTGGACCCGTCTTGCAACGTTACGTACGACCAAGCGGTGCAGGCCGGCATCTTGGATGCGGTCGAGAAGCCGATCAAGGTGACGAAGTACCACGGCCAGACGGTCCGCGGTGACGCGCTCGCGGTCGTCCTCCTCGCGTACGGCCCCGTGACGTCGGAGCAGGTCGAGTTCGCCCGCGAGATGCTCGTCCAGATTCAGGACAAATTCGAGGATGCGGTGAAGCAGCGCCTCGACGAAGCGCGAGCTCGGGAAGCCGAACTGACCATACGGGACGAAGCCCTCGGGGAACGGCAACGCGCGATCGAAACACGGAACACCGAAGTCGAGTCCATGTTGCGAAACGCAGAGCAAGCCCAGGCGAAAATCGACGCGGACTTGGCCGCGATCAGCGCGAAGGACCGAGATCTCGTCGAACGCGAAACCGCGTTGACCGAGAATCGCAGGACGGTCGACAACTTGTCCCGCGAACTCGAATCGTTGCGCGTTTCTCTCGACCGCCGAGGCGCAGAACTCGAGGAACGAGCCTCCCAGACGGCTACGAAAGCGGAGGCCGTCGCCTCGCGGGAAACGGCCGCGACAACCAAGGAGTCCGATCTGGACAACCGGGAGCACGGGATCGGGACCGAGGAGGCGCGACTGAAGGACGAATCCCTCCGCCTGAACACGCTTTCCTCAGAGCTCCAAACGAAGACGAATGAGCTCGACGGACGCGAGGCGTCGATGACCCGCGAGAGATCCGATCTCGAGCAAAGCGTCCGGCGGTTCGAAGCGCAGCAGGCGGAGCTGCTCGAATTCAAGCGGACCGTCGACAGCCGGGTCGCCGAGGTCGAGACCGCGGAGCAGGCCGCCGCGGCCCAGGCCGAAGAGCTTGCGCGACGGGAGGCACGGATCCAACCGCTCGAAGCCGAACTCGCGGCGCGAGAGCGCACGATCTCGGAACGCGAGGGAGACATCCAAAGCCAGAAGGCGATCACCGACGCCGCCGCCCGGGAACTCGGGGAACGCGCGCAATCCGTAGCGGAGCGCGAGACGTCTCTCACGGAGAACCGGGTGGTCCTGGAGGAAGCGCGGGCCGCGTTCGGCACGGACCGCAAGGAGTTCCAGGATCGGACCACGCACTTCGAGGAGGACCTCACCCGCCGACGCGCGGACCTCGATGCTCAGGCGAAGAGCGTTGGGGAGGCCCAGCTCCGCCTCGCTCGAGATAAGGAGGCCTTCGATGCCGATCGAGGGGAAAAGAGCCGGGCGATCCTTTCGAAAGAGATTGAACTCGAGGCACGCGAACAATCCATCTCGGAGAAGGAGGAAGTGCTCCGGCTTCAGGCGGAAGAGAACGGCCGGCGTCTCTCCGAGCTCGCGTCGCGCGAGGAGACGATCGAGATTGAGAGCGCGAGGGTCGACAAGGCACGCGCGGAGCTGGACGCGCGCAAGCTGGAACAGATGGCGCTCGGGCAGGAGCTCGACGCGAAGGCCCTGCGCCTCCGCGACGAGGAGGCGCGTCGGGCCGCTGAGCTCCGTACATGGCAACAGACGCTCGAGTCGCAACAGGCGCTCCTGAAGGGACAGCAGGAAACGTTCGAGAAGGAGATGTCGGACGTCCGGTCCTCCTGGGCGGACCGCGTCATGCGCGTCGACGAACGTGAGGCGAGCCTCGCGGAGAAGGAGGAGAAGGTCCGATCCGACATCGAATGGGTCGCACGAACCGACGAGGACCTGAAACGCCGGGAGACGTCAGCCGCGGAGGCCGTACGGCAGGCATCGGACCTCAAGGCGGAGTCGGAGCGCGTCCTGCGGGATGTCGAACAGCGGACTCTCGAGCTCGACTCCCGCGAACGCGCGATGCGCGAGGAGGCCGCGCGACACGCGGTGGACCTCACGAAGCAAACGGAGGCGCTGAAGCTTCAGGAGGACGAGATTGCCGCGAAGCGCAACGAACTCGATGCCGATCGCGCGGCCCGGACGCAACAGTTCCGAGCGAAGGAGACGGAGCTCCACGGAGAGGCGCAGTCCCTCGAGACGAAGGCGCGAGAACTCGCCGAACGGGAGACGCGAATCGCGTCGACGGAGGAAGCGCTTCGACAGGCCGATCAGCGGACCCAGCGGGAGCGGATGGACGTCCAAGCAATGAACCAACAGGTCGACGCCCGCCAACTGGAACTCAATCACTTGAAGGAACGATACGAGGCGGAGGCGGCCCGCGTACGCTCCGAGGCCGATGCGACTCGCCAGTCCCTCGCCGCGAAGGACGCGGAGCTGAAGGCCGAGCGCGACCGGATCGAGCGGGACTCCAGCATGCTCCAAGAGACCCTCGGGTCGAAGGCGAAGGAGCTGGCGGCGAGGGAGAAGGCGCTCTCCGCTCGCGAAGCTGAAGTCCGATCCGAGGAACAGGATCTCGAGGCCCGCGGTCGCGAGCTTGATACGAAGGAACAACAGGCCGAAGCTCGGACGACCGAACTGGCCGCACAGGCGATGGCGTTCATCCGGAGGGAAGAAGACCTCAACGAGCGCGCGTCCCAGTTCGACCACACCGTGAAGAAATTCGAGTCCGAGGCGGCCGACAAGCGGCGGGAATGGGAAGGGCTCCAATCGAACCTCCGATCCCAGCAAGCGGAGCTGAACGCGAACGTCGAGTCGCGCGGTGCGGAACTCTCGAAACGTATGGAAGACATCGAAGGGCGGGAGCAGTCCGTCCGCGCCTCGATGGCCCAGTTGGAACTCGAGCGATCGAGGCTGGAAACCCAGGCCAAGTCATCCGCCTCGAAAGCCGCCGAGGCCGATGCGGCTTGGCAACGATCGGAGGCCCGGCTCGCGGACCTCAAGTCAAAGGAGGACGACCTCCTGGAATCGCGGCAGGCATTCGAGTCCGAGCGCTCCACGTGGTCGGCGAAGCGCGCGGAGGAGCTCAAGCAACTCGAGTTGACGCGAGACGCCGCGGGCGAGCAAGCGCGAGAAGCCGAGCGTCTCGTATCGGAGGCTCAGCGACGGACGTTCGTCGCACAGGAGGCCGAACGGGCAGCGAAGCGGCAGACCGAAGAGCTCCTCGGACAGCAGGCCGTCCTCGAGAAACGCCGCACCGAGGCCGAGAAAGCGGATCGAGACCTGCAAGCCCAGACGGCCCAGCTGAACGAAGCCTCGCGGAAGTTCGGGACCAAAGAACTCGAGATTAACGCCGCCCTCAAGGACCTCGACTCCCGCCAAGCGAAGATGGCGGCCGCGGAGAAGGAGGGGGCCACCGCCTCCGCCGACCTCCGGGCCCGAAAGGCCGCGATGGACCAAGAGGCCGCGCAGCTTGCGGGTCTCTCGGATCGGTTGACGGCGCGGCAGCGGGAGCTCGAGTCGCGGACGACGGCCCTCGAGGCGAAGTCGAGCCAATTGTCCACGAAAGAGCAGACCCTCACGACGGAGCTGCAGCGAGCGGACAACCTGATGGAAGACCTCTCCAAGAAGGAGCGCGAACTCCACACGCGCGAGGATGCGACGCGCGTCGCGGAGGCCGAGCTTGCGCGGCGAGACGCGGCCGTGTCCGCGAAGGATACGGAGCTGTCGGAAGGGATGCGCGCCCTGGAGCGGACGCGAGGCGGGATGGAAACGCAGCGCACGCAAATGGACGAGGACCGCCGCATCACCGCCGCGGCGCGCGAGGAGAGCGAAGGCCTCAAGCGCGAAGCCGAACGTCTCCGGACCCAGGCCGACACGATGCAGGCGGAGGTCACGAAGAACCTCCGGTTCCTCCAGAAGAAGGCCTTGGACGTGCTCGATCGCGAGGAGAAAATCCGCGTGCGCGACGCCAGCATCGACCAACAGGAGAAAGGCCTCGACACCCGCGCCGAGATCCTCGAGTCCAAGGAACGCGCACTGGAGGCCGACCGCCTCGAGCTCGACACGAAGGCGTCCAAAAGCGAGGCGGAGATCGAACGCCTCCGCGCTCGAATCGCCGACGCCGAGAAGGGCGGTGGACCGACCAGCGCGGCGATGGAAGAATGGAAGAAGGACGTCGAGAACCGCGTGAAGATCATCCAGAAGAAAGCGATGGAGCTCCTCGACCGCGAGGAGAAAATGCGGAAGAAAGAGGAGGAGCTCCGGGCACTCGCGCAACAGCTCGGCGTCAGTCTCTAGGCGTCCGTTCCTTCCATTGCGGCGCAGCGGCGCTAGCGAGACGCCTTCCGGAGACCCCGATCGAAGTCCTCGATCAAGTCCTCCACGTCCTCGAGGCCCACGCTGACGCGGACGAGGCCCTCCGAGATGCCGCCCAGCTTGCGCTCCTCGTCCGTGAGAGGACCGTGCGTCATGGAAGCGGGATGCTGAACCAGGGTCTCGGCACCCCCAAGGCTCACCGCCAGCGTCGCGAGACGCACCGATTCGACGAACGCCTTCCCGGCGCGGTGTCCGCCCTTCAATTCGAAACTGAGCATCCCACCGGCCCCAGACATCTGCTTCCTCGCCAGCGCCCGCTGCGGGAACGACGCCAGCCCTGGATAATACACCACGCGCACCGCTCGACGTTGCTCGAGAAACTCGGCGAGCGCCTGCGCGTTCGATTCGTGAATCCGCATTCGGATCGGGAGGGTCTTCAGTCCGCGACGCACGAGGAATGCCTCGAACGGGCCAAGCGTCGGACCCAACATCTTGTACGTGAACCAGATGCGATCGAAGAGCCGCGACGTCGCGGCGACGACCGCGCCGGCCACCACATCGCTGTGGCCCCCGAGGTACTTCGTCGCGCTGTGCATGACCGCGTCCACGCCGAGTTCGATGGGGCGCTGATTGACGGGCGTCGCAAAGGTGTTGTCCGCGAGCGTCACGGCGTGCACCGATCGAGCGGCGTCCACGGCCTCCCGGATGTCCGTGATCATCATCGTCGGGTTCGCGGGCGTCTCGACGTATACGAGGCGCGTGTTCGGGCGCACCGCCTCGCGCCACGCCCCGGGCCTCCGGGGATCAACGAAACTCGCGGAGATACCGAAGCGGGGCAGGAGCCGGGTGAAGATCTCGGTCGTCGCGGTATACAGGCTCGAGCCCGCGACGACGTGATCGCCGGCGTCGACACACGCCAAGATCGCGGAGGCGATCGCGCCCATGCCCGATCCGGTCACGAGGCCGCGGGCCCCGCCCTCGAGATCCGCGAGGACCTCCTCGAGCTCGCGGAGGGTCGGGTTCCCCCATCGGGTGTAGTACGCTTCCGGCGCGGTCGCGCCGGCGAACGCCGCTCCCTCCCGCGCGGAGGCGAGGGCCCAGGTGGAACTCGCGAAGATCGGGGTGACGATGGGACCGCGTCCGCGGCGCCGCGGACCGTGGATCGCGCGCGTCCTCGGTCCCGGCCGTCGCGCCATGCGAATGGGGACGACCGCTCCCACGAAATACATTTCGAAGGCGACGCGAACGCCATGCGATGGACGCATCCACGGGAGGCGGAGCGCATCAAACCGGAAAGGTCAAAAAGGGGAGGTGTATACAAGCCAATGCTCGACCGCGTCTGAGGTCGGGCGGACCCATTGGAGGCGACAAATGTCGCGAGAAGTTGATTATTCCCCGAAGCCGATCGACCCGGACTTCATGAACAAGCCGGACGAGTTTCCGGAGACCGGCACCCACTACGAACACAAAGTCCTCGGCGAAGGCCTCGTGCGGATCGACGCGAACGGGAACCCGTATCCGACGACCCTCGGGATCCACGGAACGCACGTAGCCGTCGACTTCGAGGCGTGCGTTGCGGACGGCGTCTGCATGGACGTCTGCCCCGTTGACGTGTTCGAGTGGCTCCTTGCTCCCGGGAAGAAAGGCACGGGGACCGACAAGATCGTCGAGAAAGGGAGCGAGGAATGGAATAAGTACCGCACCGACAAGTCCGACATGATCCGCGAGTCGGACTGCATCGACTGCATGGCCTGCGAGACGGCGTGCCCGACGAAAGCGATCAAGATCAACCCGTGACGCTCCACCGACCGCGTCGCCCTGTCTACTTTCACGGGCGTCTGCACTGACTGACACTGGATGACTACTCGGCGCCTGCGCCGGCCTGGAGCTTGCGTCCCGAGATCGCGCGCCACGCCCGACGCAGAGGCCCGGTGACGAGCGAAATCCTGCCCGTCCGGATTCCCAGGTACACGAGGACGAGGATGACCCAGTACGCGAGGTATGCGACGCTCTCAAGGACGGTCGGCGCGGCCGTGTATCCAACAATGCCGCGTAGGAGATAGCCCAAGGTGTTGGACGGTTCATCGGAGAACGCGATGCGCAAGTCATACACGAGGGCCGAGCCGAACGTCCACCCGAATGCTTCTTGCAGTTCGTGCACCGCGTGGGCGAAGAGGCCCGCGGCGATGATGACCAAGAACACCCCGGTCGCTTGGAAGAAGAGTTTCAGGTTGATCCGCCAAGAGACCCGCACGATTCCGATGCCGACGATCCCCGCGATGAGCAGGCCGAGCGAGACGCCGACGATCGCTTCCACCGGCGAGGTTAACGCGCCCGCGCCAAACATGAAGAGGGCCGTCTCGACGCCCTCCCGGAAGACGACGGCGAAGGAAAGGAGCGCAAGGCCGAACGCCTGGCTCTCCGTGATGACCGCGTCGATCCGCTGCTGGACGTGGGCCTTAATGCTCCGCGCGGCCTTCATCATCCAGAGGACCATCGACGTGAGGACCGCGACGGCCACGAGCGTCGCCGCACCCTCGAAGATCTGCGCGCCAAATCCTTCGAATTGGACTTTCACGACGAACAAGACGGCCGCCACGGCGGCACTGGCGAAGAAGGCGCCGGCCGTGCCGACGTAGACGTGTCGCTTCAGCCCGCCTCGCCCGATCTTCACGAGGTATCCGAGGATGATCCCGATGACGAGCGCCGCTTCGATCCCTTCCCGGACGCCGACGATCAGGCTCGGGATGATCCCCACGGTGGTTGCCACGACATCTCACTCCGGTTGCAGCCAGATGGGAGGCGGTTTCGCCGCGTCTATAACGGTGTATTACTTAAGCATTCGGTCCGGTGGGATTCTCGGCGTTTCGGTTGCCGACAAATCCGAAAATCCCGGACCGCTCACGGCTCGAGGCCCTCGTTCATCGAACCGCTGCGATACCCGAGCAAGTCGATCGTAACGTAGACGAACCCCGCCGCCCGAACCGCGCGCACCACTTGCTTCGCGACATCGGGACTGACGAGCCGCTGCAGATCCTCCTTCGGGACCTCGATGCGCGCAATGCCCTCGTGGGCGCGAACTCGGACGACGGGAAATCCGAGCGCGCGAATCGCCGCTTCCGCCTCTTCGACGCGCCGCAGCTTCTCCAACGTGATCACCTCGCCGTATGCGATCCGAGAAGATAGGCATGCGTTGCTCGGCTTGGCGTGGAAGCTGAGGCCGAGTTCCCGGGCGAGGGCGCGCACGTCGTCCTTCGCGAGCCCGAAGTCGACGAGCGGGTGCCAGAACCCTTCCTCGTTCATCGCCTGGATTCCCGGGCGGTGATCGCCCAAATCGGAGAGGTTCACGCCGTCGGCGATCGTGCCGCCTCCGACCTGGGCCAAGATTGGCTTCAGGGCGGCACCGAGCTCCTTGCGGCAGAAGTAACACCGATTCGTCGGGTTCGCGACGTACCGGTCGTTCGCGAGCTCGGAAACGCGAACGGTTCGCAACCGGATCCCAATTTCCGCCGCTTCCGCGACGGCCTCCTCGAACTCCCACCGGGCGAACGATTCCGCGTCCGCGAGGACGGCGAGGGCGTCGTCGCCGAGCGCATCCTGGGCGATCCGGGCGACGAGTCCGCTGTCCACGCCGCCGGAGAATGCGACGATGACCCGCCTGCGCGCCTTCATCGCGCCGACGATTCCGTCGTAGGCGCCACGGAGATCCGCGCGCCGAGTCGCGACCGCCATCGATGCATCGAATGCGGCCAGTCGCATAAATCCATCGCGGGACAAACCGTATGGGTCTCGCCGGCATACGAGAAGCGTGCGACCCGCATACCTCGAATGCACCGCTTGCGCGAGGAAGCACGAGGTCCGTCTGCGGAACGTCTGCGATTGCGGCGCTCCGCTGTTCGCGCGGTACGACTGGTCGAAGGTGCGGAGGGAGGATCTCCGTCCTCGGAACGATGTCTGGCGCTACCTGCCGCTGCTCCCGCTCGAAGAGTCCGAGGTCCGGTCGCGAGGAGAGGGCGGCACTCCGCTCTACAAACTCGATCGGATCGGGAGCGGAGGTCGCGTCGCGCGAGTGAAGGTGGCGGCGCTGTATGTGAAGGATGAGGGGCTCAACCCGACCGGCACGTTCAAGGCTCGAGGGATGGCGGTCGCGGTGCCGATGGCGGACGCGCTCGGCGCGTCAACGCTCGTCGTCCCGACGGCCGGGAACGCGGGGGCATCGCTCGCGCTCTTCGCGGCGACGTACGGCGTGCCCGCCATCGTCCTCATGGCGAAGGACGGACCGCTCGCGGCCGCGCAGGATGCGCTTGCGTTCGGAGCCCATCTCCTCTGGGTCGACGAGGACATCACGGACGCGGGCCGGATTGTGGAGGAACTCACGCGCGTGACGGACGCGTTCAGCGTCGCGACCCTTCGCGAACCGTACCGCGTAGAAGGCAAGAAGACAATCCTCTTCGAAATTTGGGAGGCGCTGGGCGCGATGCCGGATTGGATCCTATTCCCGACGGGCGGAGGCACGGGGGTCGCGGGAGCCTGGAAGGCATTGCAGGAACTCCGAGATCTCGGGTGGTACGAAGGGCCATGGCCTCGGATCGGAATCGTGCAGGCGGCGGGATGCGCCCCCCTCGTCCGCGCGTGGCAGCAAGGCCGAGAGTCCGCGGAGCCATGGAAGGATCCGAAGACCGCCGCGGCCGGACTGCGCGTCCCCGCGACCATCGCGGATCGGATTGTCCTCCGCGCCCTCCGGGAAACGCGGGGCGCGGCGGTCGCCGTCTCCGACGAGGCGATCTCCGTTGCGGCGCGGACCTTCGCATCGTTTGAGGGGATCGGCGCGTGCCTCGAGGGAGCCGCAACCCTCGCCGGATTCCGCCGGCTCTACGATGAAGGGACCATCCGCTCGGAGGACCGAGTGGTCCTGGTGAACACCGGTGCGCCCCGCGACGCGCCCTCGTCGATCGTATCCGCTCCGACCGTGCGCACCGCGGAAGAGGTCCGGACGTATCTCGATCTCACGCCGCGAGCTGCCTGACCGCCTCGAGGACCTTGGCGTGATCCGGTGGCACGCTCGCGTCTTCCGTGACCCACTTGTATCGGACGATGCCGTTCCGGTCGAGGACGAAGACGGAGCGTTTCGTCACGCCCGTCAGACCGAAACTCCCGAAGCGGTCGTAGAGGACGCCGTACGCCTTGCTCACGGTCCGGTTCCAGTCGCTGAGGAGCGAGTAGTTGATGCCGTTCTCCTTCTTGAAGACGCGATGGCTGTGATGGCTGTCCGTGCTGATGCCGAACACCTTCGCGCCGTACGTTCGTAGATCGTCCATCGAATCGCGCATCGCGCAGAGCTGGCCCGTGCACACGTTGGTGAAGTCGAACACGTAGAACGAGAGCACCACGGGGCCGGCGCCGAGTTCCTTCGAAAGGGTCACGGGCTTGGACTCGTCGCTGAGCATCGTGAAATCGGGAGCCTTCTCGCCGAGTTCGACCACGTCGACCGCCGGATTGCGAGCAAAGAGAATCGACCGTTAATCCTTTCTCTTTCCCACGCCGAAACGAAACGCGCCGCGCCGACTGCGGGATCGCACCGTTCCACGGAGACGCAATGCTTATCTAACGGGGCCGGCCCATTCGGGGGGCTTACAGGGACAAAACCAGACCGCGAAACTCCTCCGGACGAGGTCTACGGTCCGAGGGTGGGGGAGCGATGGCAAAGTACGTGCTCGCCGCCGACTACACGCTGATGACGGACTACCGGAACGTGCCCCTCGCCACGTTCTTCAGTTGCATCCCGACGGACTACTGGCACTCGCGGCTCGTCTTCCGGATCCTCGCGGACCCGCCCAAACTGGACGCCGAAGGCCGCCCGATCCGCGTGCCGTACGGGCTCCGGAAGATCGAGGCGTCCCTCGCCCGCGTGCATGGCCGGGACGAGGTCGTCATCGCACCCCCCAACGACATCGACCGATACATCACGGACGACACGGAGATCGTCGGCTTGCATTCGATGGATCCGCTCGGCCTCGGGCCCGTGAGCATGTCCTTCACGATGGGCGGCGTGCTCACGCCGTATACGAAGGCAAAATTCCTCGAGCTCGCGGAGCACGTCCGGCGGCCCGGACGCAAGTACAAGATTGTCCTGGGCGGGCCCGGCGCCTGGCATTTCGACTACCGGTCCGACATGCAGGCGTCCCTCGGGATCGATCACATCGTCCACGGCGAAGTGGACCACCTCGTGCCCGAGATCTTCGATCGCATCGCCCGGGGCGGCGCGCCGCCCGTGATGCGCTTCACGAACGCCACCGCGCCCTCCGTGGACCAGATCCCGAAGATCCTTGGGCCGACGATGCACGCGATGAACGAGGTCATGCGTGGGTGCGGCCGCGGCTGCGAGTTCTGTGAGGTCACGTTGCGTCGGCCGAGGTACTTCCCGCTCGACTACATCGCGGACGAGATCGCGATGAACACGGCCATCGGCGAGTCGTCGATCCAACTGCATTCGGACGACATCTTCCTGTATCAGCTGGAGAACTGGAAGACGATGGAGCCGAACGAGGACGCGGTCAAGGAGTTGTTCCAGTTCGTCATAGCCCAACCGGGGGTGGCCCATTGCTACCCGACGCACGGCACCGTGAGCGCGGCGGTCACGAACCCCAAGCTGATCGAGGATCTCTCGGAGATCGTCCATGCCGGCCCGAACAAGCTCGTCGGCATCCAGAGCGGCATCGAGACCGGAAGCCCGGGCCTGTCCCGCGCGGTCCTGCACCGCAAGGCCGCGCCCTTCACGGCAGAAGAGTGGCCGGACATCGTCGTCCAGGGGACGGAGATCCTGTGCCGGAACTATTGGTACCCCGCCTTCACGGTGATCCTCGGCCTGCCGGGCGAGACGCCGGAGGACGCGTGGATGACCGTGGACCTGATCGACCGCATGGAGCAGATCCCCGATGCGCACTTCATCACGGCGCCCCTGACGTTCGTCCCGATCGGGGTTCTACGCGGCGAGGAGTTCTACAATCTCGACGAGATGATCGACGAGGCTCGATTCAACGTCGCGTACCGCGCATGGCGGCACGTCCTCATGGAAATCGACGAGGACCTGTGGCGCCTCACGGACTTGCCGGGGCCGATGAAGGCCATGGTCGTTGCGACGGCGCGGATCGGCGGGCGCTACATCCTCGGGATCATGCACCGTTACGCCCGCGCCAAGGGATTCCGGATCCGGGCTCCCGCGAAGACGCGACGCCAGGCGGAAGGGCACACGGTGAGCTTCCCGGCCAGCTGACCCGGGGAACGCTTATCGAGCGAGGGACCTCTCCGGGTGCGATGCCGGAACGGGAGAAGGCCGTGTTCCCAAGGGCCGCGGGCCGGTCGAGCGGCGGGCTCGAGCTCCGGTGCGTCATCTTCGCGCGGAAACGCGACGCCGTCGTCCTGATCCGCCACCGTCGGCATCCGACGGCCGGGGAGGCATGGACTCTCCCGGGAGGGACGTTGGACTACGGCATGACACCGAGGGAGAGCGCCGCCCGGACGTTGATCGAGCAGACCGGCGTCTCCGCGGACTCGATGCGCCTGCTCGGGGTCGAGTCATCCTCTCAGGCCAACTGGACCCTCTTGTTCCAGTTCGACGCGCGCATCACCGCGGACCCGGTCGCGGGCGCGGGGATTGCGGAGGTCCGCCTCGAGTCAATCGAGCGGAGCCTCGCCGGGGAACTGGATTTCCTCGCGCGCATGCAGCTCGAAAAGTACCGCATCCACGAACTCTCGACGACGGCCTGACCCGTTCACGAGCCGTTCGCGATCCACTCGAGGTACTGCCGCGCCTTCACGTCCGCGCCCTCGTCTCCCATGATCGAGGGCAGCGTCCTCTGCCGGAGCAGTTCCACGATCCGGACGAGCTCGTCGTGGGTCAGCGTGAGGAGCTCGGCTTGAACGTCCCGCAACCGCTTCCGGAGCATCGCGAGCGCCATGTCTCCCCAGATGGCCCGCATGTCGGCCTCGATGCGCCCGTACGCCACCTTGGCATCCACGCTCTCACGCTTCGACCGGCATCTGATGCGCGCTCATCCACGCACTGTATCCGATGTAGAACAGCACGACGAGGGCGACGACCAAGAAGACGTCCGCGATGGCCGAGTCCGAGGAGAGCATGCGCGCGCCGGCGCTCAAACTCAGCGCGATCCCGACGGCCGCGAGACCCATGCTGAACCGGTACAGCAGCCCACCGCGCATCATGCGGACGCCTTTGTGCGCCAGGAGGAACGCGCCGAGCACGCCGCACGAGATGCTGAGCACCAGGACCACGAACTGCTCCGCAGAAATCGCCATCGATTCGACCCGCCATTCCATGCGGGCCGATCGGCCTTAAGTCTACGCTCTTCGGATTCACCGCTGAGAACAAATCAGCCGTCGAGGCGGGCGGTGACGGACTGTCCTCCGACCTGGAGGAACCCCATCGACTGGTAGAGGGCCACGGCCGGATCGTTCCCGACGGTCACGTAGAGCGCGAGCCGCGGTTCCCCGAGACCCTCGAGGCGATTCATCGCGGCCTGCAACAGGGCGCGGCCGATGCCTTTCCCGCGGCGGTCCTTCGCCACGCCCAGCTCGGCCACGAGAGGCATCCCCATCCAATGGGTGACGAGGATCGCGCCCGCGATCCGCGGGCCTTCGAGATTCACGTAGGACGCGTCGGGCATGAACCGCCCGGAGTCTCCTTTCAGGAGGCCGCCGACGTAGTCCTGCCACTCTTCGGCCGAGCCCGCATGGAGGCCGTACGCCTGCTCGATGTGGCCCTCGTAGACCGCGACGAGGAAGTCCGTCAGGCGCGCGATCTCCGCTTCCTCCGGTGGAACGAGCCGCACGCCATCGGGGACCGCGGCCCGAACAGTCGGCGCTTCCATCCGCATCCGCGCGAAGATCCGTCGGAATCCGAGGTCCTTGAATGCGGATTCATAGCGGTCTTCGAAATGCGCCGTGATCGCGGTCGCGCCATGCGCCCGCACGAAGTCCACAGCCTTCACGAGCGCCGTCCGAGTGTCCGAGGCGTGGGCGGGATCCATCGAGAACCCGGAGATCTCCCCCGGTCCGAGACGGACCGCGCCGATGATGCGGCCGCCTTTGCGAATCTCGAAGTGGGCGCGTTGCTCCTCGGGCGGAAGCGCGAGGTAGCGATCGAGATGAATCTTCAGGTCGCGCGTCGGCAGATCGCCCCGACCCGAGACAAAGATCTCCCAATAGGCATGGGCGTCATGGGTCCGAAGCGGTTCGAGGGAGACGGCCACGCGGGCGGCGAGGGACTGTCGGCGCTTCAATCTTCGCGCGCCGCGGAGATTTTATCCGGTCGAAGGACCTTCGACAGCGTGCGATGGACTTCACCCTGACGGAGACCCAGGAGATTACCCGCAAGACCGTGCGGGATTTCGCCGAACAGGAGATCATCCCGCAGTCCCGCGCATTCGATGAGAGCCAAGAGTTCCCGCACGCCTGGGCGAAGAAGATGGGAGAGCTCGGACTCATGGGCGTGTTCGTCCCCGAGAAGTACGGCGGCGCGGGCCTCGACACGGTGTGCTATGCAATCACGATCGAGGAGCTGTCGCGCGCCGACGCGAGCGCCGGCGTCATCGCGGCCGTATGCAACGGCCTCGTCTGCGAACCGATCCTCCGGTACGGGACGGAGGACCAGAAGCGGGAGTACCTGGTCCCCGTCGCCCGCGGGGCGTGGATCGGCGCGTACGCGCTCACGGAGCCCGGGAGTGGATCGGACGCCGCCGCGATGCGGACGACCGCGGCGCTCGAGGGCGACGAGTGGGTGCTGAACGGCACTAAGTCCTTCGCAACGAACGGCTCCGCGGCCCGAGTCGTCGTCGCCTATGCCCGCACCGGGCCGAAGAAGCACGAGATCTCCGCGTTCCTCGTGCCGACGGACGCCAAAGGGTTCTCGGTCCTGAAAAAGGAAGACAAGATGGGAATCCGTGCGAGCGATACGGTCCTGCTCGGCTTCGACGGCATGCGAATCCCGAAGGAGAATCTCCTCGGGGAAATGCACAAGGGCTTCACGATCGCGATGGCCACCCTCGACGGCGGACGGATCGGGATCGCCGCGCAGGCCCTCGGAATCGCACAACGGGCCTTGGAGGAGTCGCTCCGGCACGCGAAGGAACGGGAGGCATTCGGCGAGAAGCTCGCGGCGTTCCAGGCGATCCAATGGAAGCTCGCGGACATGGCGACGGAAATCGAAGCCGCGCGCCTCCTGACCTACCGTGCGGCTCAAATGGAAGACCTCGAGCAGCGGCACACGTACGAATCGAGCGTTGCGAAACTCTTCGCATCGGAGGCCGCCCACCGTGCCGTCGACTCGGCGGTCCAGATCCACGGTGGATACGGCTTCATCAAGGACTACGTCGTCGAGAAGCTGTACCGGGACCAGCGGGTCACGGAAATCTATGAGGGAACCTCGGAGATCCAGCGGCTCGTCATCGCGCGTGCGGTTCTCGGGAAGTGAGTCCGGCCGGTGGAGCGGTTGGGCGATCTGCGCCTCAGCGCGAGGTACGATCCACCGCGCAGTCCGCGGCTCACGGCCGTCGCGGTACGGACCTAGGCCCGCCCGAGGACGCGGTCCATCATGACGATCGCCCCGAGGACGACGACGATGAATCCTTCGAAGACGATGTCGAGAGGACCGAGTCCGAACGTCAGCGAAGCGCCCGCGAGGAGGACCATGAAGGCGATGAGGAAGCCGAAATAAATGACGACCTCGATCGAACCGGGGTTCGACCTCTCCTTGGGCGCGTCCACGATTTCGGTGGACGGACCGGACCGATTTATGATTTGCGGTCTGAGTACCGCGGGGCATGGAAGCGAACCTATATGAAACGTCCCCGATGCCGGGCCTCGCATGGCGACCCGCGTGCTCTACATGGAGGAACGCAAGGGGCAGGAACCGGATCCATGCTACGCACGAGAGTTCGATGCGCAGATCGTCGAGCGAGGGCCCGACTACGTGACTCTCGATCAAACGCTCTTCTACGCGGAAGGCGGCGGCCAACCGTACGACACGGGCATTATCCGCGAGGGCTCCACCGAATCGAGAGTCCTTCGGGTGACGAAAGAGAAGGGCGTGATCAAACACTACGTCGACCGGCTTCCCGCCTCGAATGCGGTGCATGGCGTCGTGGACTGGGACCGCCGGTACAAGCACATGCGGATGCACACGTCGCAACACCTCATGTCTGGCCTCGTCTTCCGCGTCTTCGGGGCTCGGACGGTCGGCAATCAGATCCACGCGGACTACAGCCGCGTCGACTTCCAGCCCGCGAACTTCACCCCGGAGGACTTGAAGCGCATCGAGGACGACTGCAATCAGGCGATCGCCGCGGATCACGAGGTCCGCATCTTCGAGGAGGACCGCGTCGTCGTCCAGAACAAGATCGAGGATCGCGCTCTCCTGGACCTCATCCCGGAATCCGTCCGTCGATTGCGGATCATCCAAATCGGAACGGCGGACTACTGCCCGTGCGGCGGCACGCACCTGAAGAAGACTTCTGAGATCGGCCGCGTCCACATCACGGAGCGCCGATCGAAGGGGAAAGAAACCGATCGAATCGTGTACGAGCTCCAGTCGGCCTGAACGCGTTCGAAGGTGGCCGGGGTCCTCACAGGTCGACAGCCTTCGTCCCATCCCAAATCTTGCGCGCGCCCTTCTCGGCGGCGGGGATGAGGAGATCGCGGTTCGCCTTCGTCGGGATGATGAAGTACTCGGAGACCTCCCCGGAATCCGATTTCAGGACGAGTTTCACTTTGCCGCTTTCCATCGGCTGAGCCGTCTCGGGGTGCAGGTAATTGTACCGGACGTACCGGCCGCGGTCAATTAACGACCGGACCTCGATCTCGCGTTTCTTCGTGCGGGTCAGGACCTCCTCGGGGAATTTCGACATGATCGTCGCAGCGTGAATGCGGACGTGAGCAAGAACGTACCTCGGGAGCCGCGGGAGGCCCGTCGCGTGTTTCCAGGAATGATTTCCATTCGTCCACTCAGATCTGATTCTCACCGACCGACGGTCGCGCGAGAAGCCTTATTGGAGCCGACCTCCCGTCCGGGCCGAAACCATGTCCCATAGCTACGAGACGGGAAGGCAGGCCATGACGGACCTCGGCTCGAAGCAGCCACACGAGCTGCTCCTGATGCTGGGCGGCGTCCTGGCGATCCTCCTGACCCTCGCGACCTACGGGATCCAGTGGGCGACTACGGGCATTCCCCAGAACCAGTACGCAACCGTGGCGACGGCGCTCATTCTGAACGTCGTCCTGGGTGCGGCTCTGTGGGTGTCCGCGGCGATTACGCGGAAGAACCTGATGAACGGAGCAATCGTGGCCGGCGTGATCAGCATCATCCTGATCTACTTCGGTGGTCGGCCGGGCACGATCGGCGGCGTCGTCGGGATCCTCGGCGCGATCCTCGCGGCAGCGAAGCCCTATCTCCCCTGGTCCCGACACGACTAGGCCGGCATTCTCGGCCCAGTCTCCAGTGGCTCCCAGCGGAGCCCTTACCCCTTTTTGGCCTATCACTTTCCGGCCGGCGTTCCACCGCCCTTCCCGCTCGCGGTGAATAGGGGGATCACAACGTCGAAAGGCGAATTTTGAACACTTCGTGGAGGCACGAAGGACCCCTCCTGAACGGTCATTTCGCAACCTGATTCTCAATGACGCCATCTCGGGTCGGAACCGATATGGCCGGGCCCCCCGCTGGGTCGCCGAAACCATGACCGAAAGCTACGGGACCGGAAGGGAGGCCATCGCGGACCTCGGCTCGAAGCAGCCACACGAGCTGCTCCTGATGCTGGGCGGCGTCTTGGCAGTCCTCCTCACCCTGGCGATCTATGGGATCCAGTGGGCAACGAACGGAATCCAGCAGAGCCAGTACGCCACCATCGCGAACACCGCGGTGATTAATATCGTCCTCGGCGGGGCTCTCTGGGTGTCGGCGGGAATCATGCGGAAGAACCTGATGAACGGAGCGATCGTGGCCGGCGTGATCAGCATCATCCTGATCGCGTACGGTGGCCAGCCCGGCACGATCGGCGGCGTCGTTGGGATCCTCGGCGCGATTCTCGCGGCAGCGAAACCGTATCTCCCCTGGTCCCGACGCCAGTAGATCCGAATCGTCACGCTCGCGCCGCACGCATCCGTGCGGCGTCTTCCCCTTCATCGTCAGAGCGAGAGCCCGTGCTCGCAACGTTTCACGATGGGCGAAGGAATCGTTTCATTGAGTCGGTGGCTTCGCTGGGCCTGGGGACGCCCGCCGCCTAGACCACGTCCTTACCATTGCTCGCCGCGGATGACCGCCTTGAGATTCCTCACGAGCCAGCGCAGCCGGCGCCGGATCGATTGGCTCTTTCGTTTCCGGAATCAGATCACCTCCTTGTTGCTCGTAGATGCTCGCACATTGAGAGCGAATCGGGGCAGAGCGGGTCGAACGCCCATCTCGAGGTCTACGGCCTCGGATGCTGCCTTACACCATGCCCCGCCAAATCTTCTAAGGCGCAGAACACGAGAGCCTTCGCTCTCAATACGTTGGGAAGCCCGCCACGGGCTGTGTCGGTCCTTTGATCGTGGCGATGCGGGTCATGGCCTCGGAGCCTAGGAGGTCATCCTATTTCAACGTGCGGACGCATGTTCGACGAAACGCCTACGATCGCGAATTCGGCCCCCGATCAAGCAGGATCTCGCCCTCGCACTCGATCCGGTCAACCTTGTAATAAGGCAGACGCGCGCCGGCCGTCGTGAAGTACCGCCGCTCGAGGTCGACGATCTCGGAGCCGCGGATCACGCGGTGGCCCTCTGGGCGAGTGCGGTCCTGGTACCAGATCATCGCCTCGGCGAGACGACCCGGCTTCCGCCACCGAAGCTCGTTCAACACCTCCCGTGCGGTGCGGCCCATCGCTTCCCGGATTGGACTCAGGCTCTTCGACTTCGCGGCACAAAGACCATATCCGCCACACTGGTTTCGAGGGCCCGATGGACTATCCGCCGCGTGTGCGGGCGTTACTCGACCGTTCGAAGGCGGACCAGGGGGATGCCGTCGTCGTGCTCGCGCGAGGTGAGCGGTACGAGGGCGTCCTCATGCCGCACCACGGCTTCAGCGGCGAGGACATCCTCACGATCAAACTACCCAACGGCTACAACATCGGCATCACGATCCGCGATGTCGAGTCCGTCGAGGTCGTGACGAAACACACGCGGACGAAAGCTCAGCGGCATCTTCCGCCGCCGGCCAAGGAGAAGCCGACGGTCGCGGTACTCGGAACGGGGGGCACGATCGCCTCCTACGTGGACTATCGGACGGGGGCCGTCCATCCGGCGGTCACCGCGGAGGAACTCGTCTTCAGCGTCCCCGAGCTGCTCGACGTGTGCAACGTGCGCGCGCGGGTGATCTCCAGCATCTACAGCGAGAACCTGAAGCCCGAGAACTGGCAGAACCTCGCACGGGAGGCGGGAAAGGAACTCAACGGCGGTGCGACCGGCGTCATCATTCCGCACGGGACGGACACGCTCCACTTCACGACGGCGGCACTCTCGTTCATGCTGCGGGACCTGACGGGCCCCGTCATCGTCGTCGGGGCGCAGCGTTCAAGCGATCGGCCTTCCTCGGATGCGGCGACGAACCTGCTCAGCGCAGCGCACGTCGCAACCGCGAATCTCGGTGAGGTCGTCGCGGTGATGCACGGCGAAACGAGCGACACGTTCGGCACGATCCACCGCGGGACGAAGGTCCGCAAGATGCACGCCTCCCGGCGCGACGCGTTCCGGTCCCTGAACGCCTCACCCCTGGGGCACGTCTTCCCCGATGGTCGCGTCGAACTCGCGGAGCGCGTGCTCCCCAGGACGAAGGGACCGACGAAAGCGGACGATGCCCTCGATACGAACGTCGCCCTCGTGTATTTCTATCCGGGGCAGCGACCCTCGGAGTTGGCGGCCTCGTTGCAGGGCGTTCACGGCGCGGTCATCGCGGGCACCGGTCTCGGCCACGTCGCCCACGACCTCATCCCCGTCGTGCACGAAGCCACGAAGCGGGGCGTCGCCGTCGTCATGACGACGCAGACGCTCCAAGGCCGCGTGAACATGCGCGTCTACGACACGGGTCGGGACCTGATCAAAGCGGGCGCGATGAGTGGCGAGGATATGACGCCGGAGACGGCCTACGTGAAACTGATGTGGGTCCTCGGCCACACGCGCGAACCCGCGGAGGTCGCTCGCGCCATGGCGACGAACGTCGCGGGGGAAATCAATGCGATGATTGGGCTCGACGAGTTCGCGGAATGATCCTCCGCAGACGAGTCTCGTTAAGCTTATCCCGGCGGGAGAGTTGGACAGGCCGGAAATGAAGATCGACCAGGTCGGCGAAGTCGGTATCGTCCTCACGGAAGCGAACGAACCCGTCCTTTCCGGAGGGGATCAGATCATCGGGTACCGCGCCTTGAACTACGAAATCTACAAGCCCGTGGCCCTCACGAGGAAGACCCTCGTCGATCGGCGGCAGGGATGGGTGTGGCAGACCCGGCGGCGGCTCCTCCTCCTCGACATGGAATGGCTCGACCTACCGGGAGGGAAGCGAGGCAAGCGGTACCATGAGATCCCGCTCGAAGAGACGATCGACGTGGTCCCGAAACGAAAGCGCGTTCTCCTGGAGACGAAGGACAAAGAGCACGGCAAGGTCGTCTTCGAATTCCGACCGTTTGGGGCCGCCTCGCGTCTACTGGCATGGCTCAAGAAGGAGAAGGAGCACCGGCGGAAGCGCGAGGAAGGGACGCTGCGATCCCCCTACCGGGAGCCGGAGGACTAGGGAGGCGCGCGCTTCGCGAGTTCGCGCCGCTCCCGCTGCCTCCGTTTCATTCGGCTCGTGTACGCATACGACATCGTGAAGGCAAAGGCCAAGATGAAAATTCCCGCTTGGGCGGGTTGATCCCCCTTATACAACCCGACGACAAACAGGACGACGATCCAGAACACGAGATAGCCGACGATCCGACGCTTGACGAAGTCCCAGAGGCGTCCCACGGACGACCCAGTCGGCGCGAGGGACAAGAAGCCATCGTCCTGAGTTCGAGTCCTGCGAATATCCGAAAGGTACTTTCGAATGCGCCGGGTGTCACCTTCGGCGAAAATCCATGGCGGCCCTCGAGGAATACGAGCGGATCTGGGACATGCTGAGCCAGACCCATCGACAGACGCACGGCGACAACCATGCGCCGGTGCGGGACTTCAACTGCTGCGGCGAATACGCCGTGATGATGGCCCTGCGCGCGGCCTCGACGTTGAAGCCGGACTATCCCGCGCATCTCCTACTTCGCATCGCCGCGATGCCCGATCTCGACCAGGACTTCTACGTGAAGAACCTCCTCTCGACGGACGGGGAACCAGAGCCCAGCGATCCGGAACCGCTGCGGGAATATCGCGCGAGTCGGCGGTACCACATCCTGTGGACGGAGTTGAAAGAGTCCGCGGCGCGAATCGAACAACTCGAGCATGAACTCGAGGGCGCCGAAGGCCGGATTGCAGAGCTCCAAGACCGTTTGCGGAAGGCCGGCGTCCAGGAGCAAGCCGCATAGGAAGGATTAATCTCCGGCCCCCGGCTTCCAGAGACGATGGACTTCCGCGCGCTCGGCCTGAAGGTCGGGCTCGAGATCCACCAACAGCTTGCGACGCACAAACTGTTCTGCGAATGCGCGTCCGGCCTCGTCGAGACGCCGGGCGGGATCCGTTTTCAGCGTCGCCTCCGGCCCACGCAGTCGGAACTCGGAGAGGTCGATGCGGCTGCAATTGAAGAGGCGAAGCGCCACCTCGCGTTCGTCTACGAGGCCACGCCGAATTCCTGCCTCGTCGAGGCGGACGAGGAGCCGCCGCATCCGCCGAATCCGGAGGCCCTGGACATTGTGCTCGAGATTGCCCTCCTCCTGAATGCGAAACCCGCGGACGAAGTCGAGTTCATGCGGAAGATCGTCATCGACGGCTCGAATACGTCCGGATTCCAGCGGTCCGCACTCATCGCCCTCGATGGATATCTCGAAGTCGGAGGGAAGCGCATCGGCGTCCCGACGATTCTCCTCGAAGAGGATGCGGCGAGGAAACTCGGCGAAGGGGAACAGGAGGTCGCGTATCGACTCGATCGTCTCGGAATCCCGCTCGTCGAGGTCGCGACGGCCCCGGACATCCAGACGCCCGAGGAGGCGCGGGACGTCGCGTTCGCCTTCGGCTCGCTCTTGCGCGCGACGCGGAAGGTGATGCGCGGCATCGGGACGATCCGGGAAGACCTGAACGTCTCGATTACGGGAGGGGCGCGCATCGAGATCAAAGGCGTCCAGGAGCTCCGGATGATCGCGACGTTCGTCGAGAAGGAAGTGGAGCGCCAACAAATGCTCCTCGAAGTTGCGGCGGCCCTCCGGGAGCGTGGCGTTCGGGAAGTGCCTTCGGAAATCCGCGATCTCACGAGCGTATTCCGTGGTTCGAAGTCAAAGGTCGTGAAGTCCGCCCTGGGAAAGGGGGGCGTCGTGTTCGGATGGATCCTTCCGGGCTTCGCAGGTCTGCTGAAAGGAAAACTCGGACCCGAACTAGCGGCCCACGCCCGCATCGCCGGCGTGGCGGGAATCTTTCATTCGGACGAACTCCCGGGATATGGGATCGAGGCCTCTGAAGTCGATGCCGTTCGAAAGGCACTCTCCCTGCGTGAACCGGATGCACTTGTCTTGGTTGCGGACCAGGAGATGAAAACCCGCGATGCGTTCGACGAGATGCACCCGCGTGCCGTTGCGGCCATCCAAGGCGTCCCGCCCGAGACGCGGGACCCGCGTCCCGATGGGACGACCGCGTACAGCCGGCCTCTCCCGGGAAAGGCGCGGATGTATCCCGAGACCGACGTGCCCCCGATCCGTGTGACGCGAGAGCGGTTGGACCGCATCCGCGAGCACCTGCCGGAACGACCGGAGGCCACGATCTCCCGGTTCGCTCGTGACTTCGGGATTCACGGGCAACAGGCGCAGCAGCTCGTGCAGGAAGGGAGCGATGAAGCGTTCGAGCTGATCGCGCGAGAATTCGGCGAGGCGAAACTCGTCGCGACGACGTTCCTCTACACGTTTGCGGAGTTGCGGCGCGAGGGAGTCGACGTGGACGGAATCTCCGTCGATCGCATCCGCGAGCTCTTCTCGCTGCTCAAGGCCGGCCGCTTCGCGAAGGAAGCCGTTCCGGATCTCCTCCGCGAGATGGGGCGCCGGAAGGTCCGGGCCTCCGAGGCGATGGCGGGCCTCGGCGTGAAAGGTCTGAGCCGCCGCGAACTCGAAACGATCGTGGACGAGGTTCTCTCCGCCTCGGCGGACTTGGTCCGCGACAAAGGCGAAGACGCCGAACGAACGCTCATGGGCCGCGTCATGGAGCGCGTCCGCGGCCGGGCCGACGGGAAAGTCGTGAGCGAAGTGCTCCATGTTCGGCTCGCTTCGCGCCTCGCCAAAGGGACCGAAGCGGGAAAGAAAAGAAAAAGGTGAAGGGTTCCACAACGAAAATCAGGCGCGATCAATCATCAGCGCTTGCCTTTCTTGGCTTTCTTCGTGGTTTTCTTCGATGCCATGGTGGGGTCTAACTCCTCCTGGGGGCAGGCCCCGTTTAACATGGATTGTGTGCGCGTCTCACGGCTTAAACGTGCGCCCGGTAATCCGCGAAACCGCAACGAGTCCGGCGCGGAGAAGCGTTAAGGCCGTGGATTCCATCTGCGGAGCGGGGGACGCGGGTGAAGGTCTACATCTCGATCGACATGGAAGGAATCTGCGGCATCGTCGGCGAGCTCGAGACGGACCCGGGGAAAGGCGGAGACGCGTATCAGGCGAGCCGCCGCTTGATGACGCAGGAAGCCAACGCCGCCATCGAAGGGTGTGTCAAGGCCGGCGCGACGGACATCCTCATCGCGGACTCCCACTGGAACTTCGACAATCTCATCCCGGAAGAACTACACGAGGCTGCGACGCTGCTCCGGGGCACACCCCGGATGTTCTCCATGATGCATGACCTCGACGGCTCGTACGGCGCGGCCCTGTTCATCGGGTACCACGCGAAGGCCGGCACGCTCCGCGCCATTCTCGATCATACGTATAGCGGACGCATCGCGTCGGTCCGGGTGAATGGAACGGAGGTCGGAGAGACGGGCATCAACGCCTACCTCGCGGGCCATTATGGCGTGCCGGTCGTCCTCGTCACCGGGGACTCCGCACTCGCGGCCGAGGCGAAGGCCATCATCCCGAACGTCCACACCGTGGCGGTGAAGGAGCCGACGGGGGCGAGCGCCGCGAAGAACCTTCATCCGAAGAAAGCGCGTGATCTCATTCGCGCCGAGGCAACGAAAGCCGTGAAAGCCCTCGGCACCATCGAACCGCTCCGCGCGCGGACGCCGGTCGAGATAGCGGTCGAGTTCAAGGGCACGGACCACGCGGACCGCGCCGCGATGATTCCGTCCGTTGCCCGCATCGGCGGGAGGCGCATCGAATTCACGTCGCCGGATTACGCGCAGGCGTTTCGCACGTTCTACGCGGTCGAGGAAATCTCGTCGCTCGATTGAGCCCGAGCCTCCCGATGGCCGTGACAAATACCTATATAGCGAGACATTTCATTCAGCGCCGGAGAGAAGGGACTTGGCCATGGCGGCGAAGAAGGCCAAGGGGGATGACTGGTTCGCCTCCCTGGACGCAGAACTCGAGAAAAAGACGAAGGAAATCGTCGAGGACGTCGGGGAGCAGAACGTCGCCCGGCTCGAGCTGAACAAGACCCTCATCGACGACTTCTGGCGCGTCTGGAAACGATTCAACAAGATCAACGTGCACTTCGCCCTCGAGCCCTCGTACACGAACTGGGGCGTGTTCTCGGACACCTTCCCGGACGGGGACTGGCACTGGCGGCCCGGCTTTAACCCCGCCGCCGTGCAGACGGTCCAGCTCCTCGACCGTTCGATGGACCAAGGACGGATCGGGGACGCGCTCAAGGTCAACTACGTCGAGTCGGATGGGAAGGCGCACGTCCGCGTGACGTTCGAGTACTGCGAGGGCGAGCACTATTACAAGTACAGCGGCTGGAAGCGGATCTGGACGATCCACACCCTGTACGACCAACCGGTCGACCGCGTGGCCGTGGACGACCTCCACCGGATCTTCGCGGACCTCGTCCGCGTATGGTACGAGAGCCACCTCCGGCGGAACCGCGACGTGCTGATCAAGTACCTCAAGCAGACGTACGAGAAGGTCGAGACGTTCAATCAGTGACCCGGCACGGAAAAACTATCGCGACTGATATCCGGCCGAGAGCCTATATTAGCGGACGACAGAATTTTCATCATCGTGGAAGACTTCCTGTCCGGCGCACTCCTCGTGCTTCTCGTCGGCGGCGTCGTCTTCGCGTGGGTCGACTGGCGCATCCGGGCGCGGAAGCTGCCGCAACTCGTCGGCCCGAGCTGGGATTGCCCCCACTGCGGCGTCGTGAACGAGGCCGAACTGACGATCTGCTGGTCGTGCGGGGCGGCGATCACGCGGCTCACCTTCCGACCCGGGACGGCTCCGACCACGGACACCTGGCAGTGCCGCCAGTGCCGGGCTTGGAACAGCATCTCGCGGCGGTCCTGCTGGTCGTGCTCGAACATCCCGGCGAAGCAGCCGAAGCAGCAAGTCTGAGGCCGCGGTCTCGCAATCCGCTCAGTGCACGCCTCGGTAGAGGCCGCCGTCAATCTGGACGACGTTGCCCGTGATGTACGACGCCCGCTCGGAGAGCAGGTAGACGATCAGGTCCGCCACCTCCTCGGGACGGCCGACGCGTCCGAGCGGGACCTCCTTCGCGTCTTCCGCCATCGTGGCCTCCAGCGTCTTCTTCTCCCGCTCCGCGCGAGACCGGGCCAGGTCCTTGTGCCGGTCCGTGGCGATCCATCCCGGGGCCACCGCGTTCACGCGGATTCCGTGGCCGCCGAGTTCCCGCGCGAGGGTCTTCACGAGGCCGACGACGCCGGCCCGCATCGTATTGGAGAGGATCAGGTTCTCGAGTGGTTGCTTCACGCTAATCGACGTGATCGCAACGATGGCACCGCCATGGCGCGCTTTCATGGAGGGCACACAGGCCCGCGCAAGCCGCACGATGCTCTGGAGCGTCAGGTCGAACGCCTGCGACCACTGCTCTTCGGTGAGGTCCTCGAGCCTTCCGGTCGGCGGTCCGCCCGCGTTCGCGACAAGCAAGTCGACGCCGCCAAAACCGATAAGGGCCTTCTCGACAAACCGCTGCACGCCGTCCGCCCGTCCGACGTCCGCGGCGACCGAGAGGACCTCCGCGCCCGTCTCGTTCCGAATGGCCTTCGCACTCGCCTCGAGCGGCCCTTCGTTCCGGGCGCAGATGGCGACCTTGCAGCCCTCGCGTCCAAGGGCGAGCGCGGTCGCGCGGCCCATCCCTTGGCTCGCGGCCGCGACGAGCGCGACCTTCCCGCGAATTCCCAGGTCCACGGGAGCCGCCATCGGGCCGACCGCGTAAAAGGATTCGGCCGACGAATCACTCACGCAAGAAGCCGCGGACCTCGCCGATCGGCTCGAACCCGAGCGTCCTGTACATCGCTTGCGGCGTGTCGAACAGGTCCGAAATCAAGACGACCCATTCGCACCGGGCTTCGATCGCCCGCTTGCACGCCTCGAAGATCATCGTGCGCCCGACGCCCCGCATCCGGAATTCCGGTCGTGTCGCGACGTCGTCGATCCAGGCGAACACGCCCCGCGGCCACACGCTGATCGTCCCCGCGGGCGTGCCGTTCAAGTAGGCCACGTAGGGCCGCATTCCCACGCGCTGAGAGCGTTCCCGCCAAACCCCCCACATCTGATCGATGACGGCGGGGGAATGGCCGAAGCCTCTCTCGGTGGCGGTAAAGACGGATCGAAAGTCCTCTGGTCCGTTCCCCTCGGCGGCGGGCCGCACCTCCAGGTCCGGGTTCACGATACAGTCCGGCAGGCCGACTTTCGCCAGGGCCAGCTCCGCGGTCGGGCGGAATCCGAGACGTGCAAACTCCTCCTGGACCGAGAAGGCCTCCTCCGCGTCCTCGAAGAGGAGGGCCTGATGCGGGACCGCCGAACCTCGGAACGCGTCCGCGAGATCCTCGACGATCTTCTTCGGACCTTCCTTGGGAGGGGTCGCCACCCACCCGAGGTTCGCTTGATGGATCAAGGGAAACCGGTCATCTCGATAGATCGTGCCCCAGGACGTCCGGACCTTCGTCGGGGTTTGTTCCCGCCAGACCCGGAGGAACTCGATGACCGCGCGCAGCATCTCTTCCGTGTCCACGGTCTCGCCAAGCGAGGCGGCGGGAATGAAGTTTTTGCACGGACGCGATACTTTCGCGGACCCCGCCGAATCCCTATATAGGACGGCCCGCTACGATGGCCGAGGCGAGAAACAGACACGCCTCAGGAACGTGAATTCTGTGAAGGAGGAACTGGCGCCCCATGTCCATGACATCACCCGGGCGCTCGGGAACAAAGTGAGTGAGCAAGAGGTCGAGCGGGAGCTGTCGAGCTACCTGAACGTCTACCGCGTGTCGCTGGACACGGCGAAGCGGTCGATCGTGAAGAAGCACGGCGGGAACCCGGCGACCCTCGCGATCGGTGTGAGCAAGACGATCCGGGAACTGGGCCCGGGCGAGCAGAGCGTGAACCTGCTCGTGCGCGTCGTGGCCGTCTTCGAGAAGGAGGTCACCCCCCAGGGGCAGGAGGCGAAGAAGATCCTGTCCGGGATCTTGGGCGACCCGAGCGCGACGGTGCCCTTCACCGCGTGGGAGCCGCTGCCGATGGCCCTCGCGAAGGGCGACGTGATCCGCGTGCAGAACGCGTACACGAAAGAGTACCGTGGCCAGGTCCAGGTGAACTTCGGGTTCCGGACGGTCGTGGGGAAGGAGTCCCCGGACGCGTTGCCGGAGTACAAGCCCGCCGCGGGCCAGCCGTACGTCGGCAAGCCGACGGCCGTCCGCGTCGCAGACCTGCGCGAAGGCGCCTCGAACGTGGCCGTCACCGCGCGCATCCTCTCCGTCGAGAGACGGGAGGTCGAGGTCGACGGGGCACCGAAGGCCGTGTTCTCCGGCGTCCTGGCCGACGAGACGGGCAAGACGCAGTTCAGCGCGTGGAAGGACTTCTCTTTGAAGGAGGACGAGGTCCTCCGCATCGAAGGCGCCTACGTGAAGTCGTGGCGCGGGATCCCCCAGATCAGCTTCGACGAGCGGGCGGCGATCACCCGGCTCAAGGACGACCTGCTGCCGCCGCTGGCCCGGCTCAACGTGAGCCCGCGGATGTGGATCGAGGACCTCGCGGAGCGCGGCGGCGCGGCCGACGTGACCGTCCGGGGGATCCTCATCGACCTCCGAGAAGGCTCGGGTCTCGTCTACCGCTGCCCGGAATGCCGGCGCGTCCTGCGCAAGGGCGCGTGCCGCATCCACGGGGAGGTCAAGGGCAATCCGGATCTCCGGGTGAAGGCCGTCCTCGACGACGGCTCCGGCGCCCTGACCGCCGTCTTCGATCGCGAGCTGACGGAGGCGCTGCTGGACAAGACCCTCGACGCGTGCATCGCACAGGCCAAGGAGGCGATGTCCACGGACGTCGTCCGCGACGAGCTCGCGGACGTCATCGTGGCGCAGCCGATCGAGGTCCGCGGCAACGTGACCTCGGACGACTACGGTCTCATGATGATCGTCGAGTCGGCGAAGATCCTCAAGGTCGACGTGCAGGCCGAGGCGCGCGAGATGCTCGAAGGCCTGGAGGGGTCCGCATGATGCGCGAGGTCGCCTGGCGGCTCTTCGCGTCCGAGTACAACGACGCGAACCTCGAGGCGGAGGGCACGGGCGACCGCGCGCCCTCGTACGTCGTCACCCCGCTCGGCGCGCGGGTGAACCGCGTGTTCGTCGTCGGCGTGATCACGGACGTGGAGAACGTCGGCTCGGACATGCAGCCGATGTGGCGCGCCCGCGTCTCGGACCCGACGGGCACCTTCCACGTCTACGCGGGCCAGTTCCAGCCGGAAGCGGCCTCCGCGCTCTCGAAACTCAAACCGCCGGTCTTCGGCGCGATCGTCGGGAAGAGCCGCATCTACTCGCCCGACTCGGGCACGACGTACACGTCGATCCGGCCGGAGACGATCAAGGCCGTCGACGAGTCGATCCGGGACTATTGGATCCTCGAGGCATGCCGCTCCTTGCGGAAGCGGCTCGACGCGGTGGCGGAGGCCTACAAGATGGATCCGCCGACGAAGGAAGGCCTCATGAAGATCGGCGTGAAGGAGGCCATCGCGGACGGCATCATCCAGGCCGTCGAGCACTACGGCAAAGTGGACCTGTCCCGATACACGGCGATGCTCGCGGAGGGCCTGCGGTATCTCCTCCCGGAATACCGCGAGACGACGGAGCCGGGAGAGGCCCCGCCCGAACCCGCGGCCGCGCGCGAGGAACCGGCGAAGGAACCCGACGCGGCCGAGGAGGCCGTCCTGGAGATCATCGCGGGCCTCGACAGGGACGGGAAGGGCGCTCCTTGGGAGGGGATCCTCGCCGCCGCCACGGCGAAGCAGGTCGCGAAGGACGCGCTCGAAGAGTCGATCAATTCCCTCCTGGACAAGGGACTGATCTACGAACCGATCCTCGGGCGCATGAAGAAGATCTGACGCGGCCGCGCCCGCGGGCCGTCGCCTACGTCGGCGGCAGGTACGAGTGGCAGGACCAACACTTGCGGGCCGAGATCCCGACCTTCGCGCCGCACTTCAGACAGCGCCGCATTTTCGGGGCGTTGCCCACCGTTCGCTCAATCCGCCGCAGGCCGAGCTTGCCCGACGCGAAGCCGCCGAGGCCGCACGCTGCGGCGAATCCGAGGGTCAGCAAGAACTCCCATTCTGAGGGCCACATGGGCCATCCGTCGGGCATGAACAAGATCTGCACGAGGTACACGCCGAGCACGGCGCCAATCGTTGAGCCGAGGAAGCCCAGGGACCCGAGGAACGTCGTCCGACCTGCGAACACGCCGACGCCGAAGAGAGCGAATGGCAGATAGAACAGGACGAGCTCCGGCGCCGGAAGGAAGAGGATCGGGACTCCGACAAGGAACGAGAGCCCTAGGGCCGCGAGAATCGTCAGCCCGAATCCCACGAGGGGGTTACGCACCGCGGCCATGGTCCCTCCGGACTCCGTCGCGAGCACCCGCGCGCCTTTTCAACGTGCCGATGTAGCTATCGCAGAATGATAACGAGCGGTTCGCGAGTTGACAAAGGGACCCAACGCGCGGCGCTGCGGAACGAAGGTCCCTGACCTGATTCGCCCGCCTGGTCGGCATACGGAATCGCAGGACGCCCATCGCGTGCGCGCGCGAGGCCTGAATATTATCGAGAATGCAACATGGAAATGAGCGTGACCGGTGCCGCACCACGGTGGAGATCCTCTTTACCCGGATAATCCTCGCCTCGGTTTACAAAAGTGGTATATGGGGTCGGGCCGGATTCGCGGCTCGGATTGGGATGGCTCTAACGCGCGAGAGCATCTACCTGAGCGTCGACTCTCTGCCGGAACCCCTCGAACCGGCGCGGATCCGGAAGGTGCCCACGGGAATCGCCGACTTCGATAGCATCGTCGATGGAGGGTTCCCGAGCGGATCGACGATCCTTCTGTCGGGCGACATCGGTGCCGGGATGCAGGAGTACGTCTACACCGCGGCCTCGAAGACGGCCCTCGTGAACGAACGGCCCGAGGCCCGCCATTACTACCTCGGAGATCACTGCGACGACTCGGACGTGCCGTCGCAGGTCTGCTACGTCACCTTCTCCCGTTCGAAGGAGATCATCCTCCAAGAGCTCGCGACGTCCTTCAACGGGGACTACTACCGGGCGTTCCGCGACCGGACGGTGTTCAAGGATTTCTCGAGCATGTACTTCCGACACAGCGTCGTGCCGGCGTCGTGGACCGCGCAGGAGGACCTGTTCGACCTCCCGTCGACGAACATCCTCGAGGAACTCGTGACGTTCCTAGACGAGAACGCCCGCGACTCGGTGGTCATCATCGACTCCATCACGGACTTAGCGGTCTCGGAGCTTGTGGAGGTCCGCGACCTCGTGACCGCCGTCAAGGGGCTCCAGCGCGCGGCGAAGCGATGGAACGGCCTCGTGTACCTCATGCTTACGCGGGGCATCCTGGAGCACCGCCACGAACAGCTCCTAATGGACAGCACGGACGGATGCTTGGTGTTCGAATGGCGCAGCTCCCCCCGGTCCAGCACGCGTCAGCGGTACATGTACCTCGAGAAGTTCACCGGCGTGCTGCCGCACCTGCCGCGCGACAAAATCGCCCGGTTCCCGACGATGGTCTCCGCGAACAACGGCCTCGTCGTGGTGTACATGGAGCGAATCTCGTGAGGGATTGACATGACCGAGACACAAGCCGAAACGGAGGCGCACGGCGCGGACGATGCGACGGCCGAGGGATTCGTCCTCACTGGGATTGACGGACTGGACGAGATGCTCGGACGCGGAGTGCCGGCAGGACACATCCTGACGGTCATGGGCTCCTTCGGGACGGGCAAGACGACCTTCGCCCTCCAGTTCCTGATGCAAGGCCTGATCAACGGGGAAAAAGCGATCTTCATCTCGCTCGAGGAGGACGTGGAGTCCGTCGTCGCCAACGCGGCGTCCTTCGGGTGGGACCTGAAACCGTACCTGAAGGACAAGAAGCTCCACATCGTGAAGCTCGAGCCCGCGGACGCGAAGACGACCGTCACCCGGATCAAGTCGGAGCTTCCCGAGTTCGTCCGCCGAAGTGGGGCATCGCGTGTGGCCGTCGACTCGATCAGCTTGCTGAACATGCTCTTCGCGGACGACGCCGAGCGGCGGGAGAAGCTCTTCTCGCTGTGCAAGCAACTCAAGTCGACCGGGGCGACGTGCGTCTTCACCGCCGAGGTCAAAGACGACAATCCGAGGTCGAGCCGCGACGGTCTCGTCGAGTACGTCAGCGACGGCGTCATCGGCCTACGGTTTAACGAGCGGGAGAACGGCGACGTCCAGCTCGCGATGCAGGTGATCAAGATGCGGCGACTCAAGCATCCTCGGTCCGTCAAGCCCTACAGCATCACGGACCAAGGGCTCGAGGTTCACGGCGACATGGAAGTCTTCTGAGTCTAGAGTGCCAGGGAGCCGCCATTCGGAACGGAATGATTAAGCCGGCGGGCGACAACGCCCGCCTCGTGCGGGTCGGCATCCTGCTCTTTGACGGCGTCGAGGAACTCGATGCCGTTGGCGTCTACGAAGTGCTCGCAAAAGCGAAACAGCTCCATCCGCGCCTCGACCTCACCGTTCGCTTCCGAGCCATCAAGGAGGAGATCACGGGAGCTCTCGGGATGAAGTTCCTCGCGCACGAGGTGCGACGGGACCTCTCCGACTTGGACCTCGTGGTGGTCCCGGGGGGACCCGGCCGGGCGGAGGTCGTGAAAGACGAGGAGACGTTGAAGTCGCTCTTGGACTTCGGGACGGAGAAACCCATCGCCAGCGTCTGCACCGGGGCCCTCATCCTGAAGGATGCCGGTCTTCTCGCGGGCCGCAAGGCAACGACCCACCGCAGCGCCATGGATGAACTCCGGACCGTGGCGGACGTCGTCCCGGAGCGGGTGGTGGAGGACGGCCACATCACCACCGCGGCCGGCGTCTCCGCATCGATCGATCTCGGGCTGCACTTGCTCCGCAAGCACTTCGGTCCGGAACTCGCTCGAGAAGTCGCCGAGCGCATCGAGTATCCCGAGCACCCAAATCCCTAAGAGGCCACCTTCTTCTCCGGGCCGCGGGCGGAGGCCGTGCGGTTCCTTCGGAAGGGCAAGGTGAAGGAGGTCTACGAGGTCTCGGAGGACGAACTCGAGTTCCTGTTCACGGACCAAATCAGCGTGTTCGACAAAGTCATTCCGACCCTCGTGCCGAACAAAGGCGAGACGCTCTGCCGGACGTCGGCGCATTGGTTCGGCGTCGTCGACCGACTTGGCATCCGTACGCATTTCCTCCGTCTGCACGGCGCGAACCGCATGCGCGTGCGGCGGGTGCAGGTGATCCCGGAGTACGATCGGATCACACCGAAGACGACGAACTTCCTCATCCCGCTCGAGGTCATCGCGCGGTACTACGTGGCGGGATCCCTCCATGACCGGATCAAAGACGGGAAGATCCGGCCCCCGGAGTTCGGCTTCAAAAAGGGCCACGTCCCCGCCTACGGGGAGCCGCTGCCAGAGCCGTTCTTCGAGGTGACGACGAAACTCGAGAAAGTGGACCGCGAGCTGACCACGGACGAAGCGCTCGCAATCTCGAAGCTCAGTCGCGACGAATTCAAGGCGCTGATGGAGTCCGTACGGAAAATCGACAACCGACTGAATGCGGACGTCAAAGCCCGAGGGCTCATCCACGTCGACGGGAAGAAGGAGTTCGCGATGGACGCGGACCGCGAGCTGATGCTCGTCGACACGTTCGGGACGGCGGACGAGGATCGATTCTGGGACCTCGAAGCCTACGAGAAGGGCGAGCAGATCGAGCTGAGCAAGGAATTCGTTCGACAGTACTACCGCAAGATCGGGTACCACAAGGCGCTCATGGACGCGCGCGCCGCGCACCGGCCGGAACCGGATATCCCGCCGCTGCCTCCCGAGGTCACGGGTCGAGTGAGCGACCTCTATGTTCGTCTGTTCGAGCGCCTTGCCGGAGAGAAGTTCCGCTGACCGTCGCGTTTCGAGACGCACGTAAGAAAGTCTTTTACCGGCGGGTTCAATACATGCGGTAGTCGGGGGCTCCAGCATGGAACTGAGTGTCTACGTCGACGGCAAGTTCTACCCACAATCGGAGGCGAAGCTCAGTGTCTTCGACCACGGCCTCCTGTACGGGGACGGCGTCTTCGAGGGGATCCGGGCGTACAACGGCCGGGTCTTCAAGCTCGAGAAGCACATCGATCGGCTATTCCATTCCGCGAAGGCGATCGACCTCAAAATCCCGCACACGAAAGAGGAGATGGCGAGGCTCATCCTCGATACGTGCCGACGGAACGACATCCACGAGGGATACATCCGGCCCGTCATCACGCGCGGGAAAGGAGACCTCGGGCTCGATCCGCGCAAGTGCAAGTCGGGGCCGAGCGTCGTGATCATCGCGCAGCCGCAGATCAACCTCTACGGCAAGATCTACGAGCGCGGCATGAAGGTCGTGACGTCCTCGTACCGACGCGTTCCGCCGCAGAGCTTGAGCCCGTCGATCAAGTCTCTGAACTACTTGAACAACATCATGGCCCGCGTCGAGGCGAACCAATACGGGGCCGACGAGGCCCTGATGCTCGACATCCACGGATACGTGTCGGAGGCCACCGCAGACAATTTCTTCATCGTTCGCAATTCGACGATCGTCACGCCCTGGACGTCGACGAACCTTCCCGGGGTGACGCGGGAGACCGTCCTCGAGCTCGCGCCGTCGCTCGGGCTCAAGGCGGAGGAGCGGCTCTTCACGCTCTACGACGTTTGGTCGTCGGACGAGGCCTTCATCTCCGGCACGGCCGCGGAAATCGGTCCCGTCGTCGAGGTGGACGGCCGCTCGATCGGGGACGGCAAACCCGGCCCGACGACCCGGAAGATCATGAAGGCGTTCCGGGACCTCGTCATGAGCACGGGGACCGCAATCTAGGCCGCGAGGGAAACCTAAAGGAGGCCGTCGTCATGGCCTCGCCGGCCGCGCGATGAAGTTCCTCGAGTTCAAAGCGAAGGAGATCTTCGCCCGGTATGGGATCCCGACGCCGCGGGGCGTCGTCGTCTCGCGGCCGGAGGACATCGTCGATCCGCCGCTCCCGTGCATGGTTAAGGCGCAAGTCCTCGTCGGGGGCCGCGGGAAGGCGGGCGGCATCCGAGCCGCGGACACACTCGACCAGGCCCGGATGGTCGCTCGCGAGATCCTCGGGATGGACATCCATGGATATCGCGTGAAGCAGGTATACCTCGAAGAACGACTCCCGATCGGGAAGGAACTCTACCTGAGCCTCACGATCGATCGATCCGCGCGCGAGCCCCTGCTGATGGCGACCGCGATGGGCGGGATGGAGGTCGAAGCGATCCCACGGGAGGCGTTGTACCTGGAGCACATCCCGACGATGATCGGCCTCCAGCCCTACGTGCTCCGATCCATGCTCGCGAAACTGGGGCTCGCGAAGGACGCCGGAGACCAGGTCGCGACAATCGCTCGGAAAGCCTACGAGCTCTTTCGCAAGGAGGACGCGGAACTCGTCGAGATCAATCCGCTGGCGGTGACGACGGACGGCCGCGTGATCGCCGCGGACGCAAAGCTCGTGATCGACGACAATGCGGAGTACCGCCATCCGGAGTACGCGAGCCTCGATCAGGACCGGACGCCGCTGGAGCAGGAGGCCCACGAGAAGGGCATCACGTTCATCCAGCTCGACGGAGACATCGGCGTGATCGCGAACGGGGCCGGCCTGACGATGGCCACCTTGGACGTCCTGAATCTGAAGGGCGGCAAGGGCGGCACATTCCTGGACCTCGGAGGCACGGACGACCCGGAGAAGGTGAAGCAAGCGTTCGAGATCATCCTCAAGGCGAACCCGTCCGTGGTCCTCCTCAACATCTTCGGCGGGATAACGAAGGCCGACACGGTCGCCGTTGGAGTGAGGCAGGCCCTCGAGGAGATGCACACCCGCATCCCCGTCGTCGCCCGCATCAAGGGCGTCAACGAGGTCCAGGCGAAGGAGATCTTGCGCTCGATCGGAATGTACTCCGCGGAGACGATTGAAGAAGCCGCGGACCTCGCGGTCAAGGTGAAGTCCGGGGGCGCCTGAGATGGCGGTCCTGTTGACGAAACGAAATCGCGTCCTCGTCCAGGGAATCACCGGTCATCAGGGCCAGTTCCACACGCATGCGATGCTCGAAATGGGCACGAAGGTCGTCGCGGGCGTGACGCCGGGCAAAGGCGGGACGAAGGTCGAAGGCGTACCCGTGTTCAACAGCGTCCGCGAGGCGGTGGACCGACGCAGGGCGAACGCCTCCATCATCTTCGTCCCCGCACCGTACGCGAAGGACGCGGCGATCGAAGCGGTCGAAGCGGGCCTGACGCTGGTCGTCATCATCACGGAACGGATTCCGTTCCACGACTGCCTCGAGCTCATGCCGTACGCGCGGAGTCGCGGGACGACGGTCATCGGCCCGAACTGTCCGGGGATCATGACGCCCGGAGAAGCGAAGATGGGCATCATGCCGAATCACATCTTCAAGGCCGGCGACGCGGGCGTCATCTCGCGCAGCGGCACGCTGACGTACGAGATCGTGAACGCGATGACCCAAGCGGGTCACGGTCAGTCGACGTGCATCGGGATCGGCGGGGACCCGATCATCGGCACGAACATGGTCGAGGCCCTCCGTCTCTTCGAACGCGACCGCAAGACGAAGCGGATCGTCCTCGTCGGCGAAATCGGCGGCACCTCCGAAGAGGACGCGGCCGAGTTCATCCGGAAGCATGTGTCGAAACGGGTCGTGGCCTACGTGGCCGGCCGGACGGCTCCGCCCGGGAAGAGGATGGGGCACGCGGGCGCGATCATCCAGGGGAACAAGGGCACCGCCGAGTCCAAGGTGACGGCCTTCGCGGACGCCGGAGTTCCGGTCGCCGATTACCCCGCGGACGTTGCGCGGCTCCTCGGCGCGACCTGAGAGACCTCGGTTGGGAAGTCGGAACGGTCGCCGCCCGGGAAGTTCATATATCCTTCAACGCGTGGCCGGACCGGGGAGCCCCAGAGGGGCTGAGAGTATCCCGCATGAGGGATAGACCCTTGGAACCTGATCCGGGTCATGCCGGCGTAGGGAACATGAGGTTGTTTTCAGCCCGGGGAACCTAGGAATCCTCCGAACGTGGCCCCGAGCAAGTATCCGATGGGGAAGGTGAGCCGAGCCTTCTTCGAGAGCGTGATCGCGCGGCATTTGGGCCAAACACGTAAGGATGTCATCGTCGGCCCCGCGAACGGCGTGGATGTCGGCGTCGTCCATCTGCCGGACGGCAGGGCATTGATCTCGACGACGGATCCGATCTATGTCGTGCCGCCGTACGGCTGGGAGCGCGCCGCATGGTTCGCGTTCCACATCCTCGCGTCGGACCTGACAACGTCGGGCGTCGCGCCGCAATACATCACCCTTGACTGGAACCTCCCGATGGACATCGAGGACGACCAAATCGAAACGATGTTGCGAGTCATGGACCGCGAGTGCAAGAAGTACGGCGCCGCGATCGTCACGGGACACACGGGCCGATACGAAGGGTGCGCGTATCCGATGGTCGGGGGCGCGACCTTCCTCGCGATCGCCCCGAAGGACGGCTGGGTCACATCCAACATGGCGCGCCCCGGAGACCGCCTCCTCGTCACGAAGACCGCGGGCCTCGAGGCGACGGCCATCCTGTCGAACACGTTTCCGGATCTCGTGGAGAAGCGAACGGGGTCGGAGACGACGCGACGCGCCCGCGCCCTCTTCGAATCGATGAGCACGGTCGATGACGCGCTTGCGGCCGCATCCGTCGGCCTACGCCGGGACGGAGTCTGGGCGATGCACGACGCGACGGAGGGAGGGGTCCGGAACGCGGTCTGGGAGATGGCGCAAGCCTCCGGGACCGGGGTGGATGTCGATCTCACAAAGGTCCATGTCGATCCCTCCGTCGCCGAGGTATCCGAAGTCTTCGCGATGGATCCGCTCGATGCAATCAGCGAAGGGACCCTCCTGATCGCCTCGGACCCGGGGGCCGCGAACGACGTGATTGGAAAACTCAGGGAGAAACGAATCCTCGCGGTCGACATCGGCGCGTTCACAAAGAAAGGGGACCCTTGCCTCGATCGCGGCGCCGACTTCCGTCCGGCCGATCGAGATCCGTTCTGGGTCGCGTTCAGCCGCGCCTTCACCGGGGAGATCGCCTGACGAAACAGAGAGGCCCCAAACTCGGCGGCGTCTACTTGGTGACCTCACCGAAGCGGCCGGTCGAGCGACTCCTCACCATCGTTGGGTCCGCGCTCGAAGGCGGGGTGGCACTCGTCCAGATGCGAGACAAGGGCGTGTACTCGAACGCCGAGCGCGCGGACGCCGCTCGTGGTCTCCGAGATCTCTGTACGAGTCACGGCGCCCCGTTCCTCGTGAACGATGATCCCGACCTGGCGCGGAAATTCGATGCGGACGGGGTCCACGTTGGCCGCGACGATCCGTCGCCGAGAATCGCGCGCGCCGTCTTGGGCCCGGGGGCAATCGTCGGGGTGACGGTGTACGGCCGAGCCGGGGAGGAAGAGCAAGCAACGAACGCCGGCGCCGATTACCTCGCCGCGGGGCCGTTCTTCCCGAGCCCCACCAAGCCGGAAGAGCCCGTCCTGAGCTTGCATGTCTTGGACGGTGTCGTCCATCGGTCCCGTCTTCCGATTTTTGCGATTGGAGGCGTCACCGCGGAGAACGCAGGTACGCTCGCGCGCCATCGTGTCGCGGGCGTCGCCGTCGTCTCTGCAATCATGGATGCGGACGATCCGCGGAACGCCGCCGCGTCGATCCGTCGAGCGTTTCTCGAGGGCGCACGGCCGTGAGATCGAGGAACGCACGCGCACGTGGTAAACGCGCGCGCGGAGAATCGTCGCATGGAAACATCCACCGCCAAACGATTAAATAGCGCCCCCTGCGTGCGAACCCGGCCGTGCGCCGACTCATCGTTACCGAGAAGTTCAACGCCGCCGTTCGAATCGCGACCATCCTGAGCGACGGGAAATCGAAGCGCTCGTACGTCGAAGGCACGCCGGCCTTCACATTCACCCAGGGCGACGACCGGGTCACCGTCGTCGGTCTTCGAGGGCATATCATCAACCTCGACTACCCCGAGGCGCTGAACGATTGGGCCCGGGTCGATTTGAAGGAACTCGTGTGGGCGGAGCCGCAGAAGGTCGTGACCGCGGGAAAAATCGGCGCGGCGCTTCGGGTCCTCGCGGCGGATGCGGACGAGGTGGTGATCGCGACCGACTTCGATCGGGAGGGCGAGCTGATCGGCGTCGAGGCTCTCGAGATCATCAAAGAGGCGCGGCCCGAGATCCGAATCCGTCGGTCGCGTTTTTCCGCCCTCACGAAGTGGGACATCGAACGCGCCTTCTCGAATCTCGTGGAGGTTGACTATCCACTCGCGTGGTCCGCCGAATCTCGGCAAAGTGTCGACCTCGCATGGGGCGCGGTCCTCACACGGTTCCTCTCGCTCGCTTCGAAGCAGCTGGGGCGCGACTACCTGTCGGTGGGCCGGGTCCAGAGTCCGACGCTCGCGCTCGTCGTGGATCGGGAGCGGGAGATCGAGAATTTCGTCCCGCAGGATTACTGGACGCTCCACGCGCGATTTCGCAAGGATGTCGAAGGCCAGCCGGTGGAATTCGACGCGGATCACGAGCACGGGCCCTTCTGGGCCCACCGTGAGGCGCTTTCGGCGCAGGCGAACGCCGAAACGGCCGCTCGAGGCACCGTGCGTGAGTACCTCCAGAACGATCGCGAGGAGCGCCCTCCGCCCCCGTTCAACACGACGATGTTCGTCGCGGAGGCGAACCGACTCGGGTTCGGGGCCGCGCAGGCGATGAAAATCGCCGAGGACCTGTACCAGTCCGGATTCATCTCGTATCCGCGCACGGACAACACGGTCTATCCGTCGACGGTGAGCCTACGGTCCGTTCTCGAGAAACTCCAGGACTCCCCTCTTGCAGCCGAGGCGCGCGAACTCCTGGCGCAAGAACGAATCGTGCCGAGCCGCGGCCGGACGGAGGCGACGGACCATCCGCCGATTTATCCGGTGCAGGGGGCCACACGGGAGCGCGTGAAACGGGAGGACCACTGGAGGATTTACGAACTCGTCGTCCGCCGGTTCCTCGCGACGGTCGCGCCGAATGCCCTCGCGGAGACGTCCGAGGCGAAGATCGGCCTCGGCGGAGAAATTTTCGTCGCGCAGGGATATCGGATCAAATCGCTCGGCTGGCGCAAGTACTACCCGTACTGGGTCGTCCGCGAGGCGGTCCTTCCGGGACTCGTCGTCGACGAGACGCTTGAGCGCCTTGGCCCAATCACGTTGCGAGAAGACCAAACGAAGCCGCCGCAACGGTACAGTGAAGGATCCCTCATTCAGGAGATGGAGCGGCTCGGACTCGGGACGAAGTCGACGCGGCATGAGATCATCAAGAAACTCTACGACCGGAAGTTCGTGGAGGCGAAGTATCCGAAGCCCACGACGAGCGGACGCGCGGTGATCGAGGCCCTCGAGGACCACGCGCAACGGATCACCCAGCCCGAGATGACGGCGCATCTCGAGGCCGACATGGAAGGAATCGCGACCGGGGTCCGCGCACGCGAGGACGTCGTCCGCGAATCACAACAAATGCTCAGCGAAGTCCTGGAGACCCTCGAGGCCAATCGAGAGGCGATCGGCCAAGAGATCGAGGCTGCTCTGCGAGAACAGAACTACATCGGCAAGTGCAACGTCTGCAAGGAAGGAAACCTCATCGTCGTCCGATCCCGTCGCGGATCGCGGTTCCTCGGATGCGATCGATATCCCGCGTGCCGCAACACGCACCCGCTCCCGCAGATGGGGACGATCCAGAGCGCGGAGGAGAACTGCCCGGAGTGTGGCGCGCCGATGATCAAGCACACGGACCGCGGACGCACGACCACGTACTGCGTCGCCTCCGACTGCCCGACCGTCCGGGAAAAGAACTTCATCGGCCGCTGCGAGAGATGCGGCGACGGCGAACTCACGATCCGCCACGGAACCTACGGAAAGCGATTCGTCGGATGCTCGAGCTATCCGAAGTGCGACAACTCGTATCCGCTTCCTCAACGCGGCCTCATCGTGCCGACCGAGGATCGGTGCAACGCCTGCGGACATCCGGTGATCAAGGTCATCAACCGAGGCCGTCCGCCGTGGGTCCTCTGCCTCAACATGAAGTGTCCCGCGAAGGACGGGAAGAGGCGCAAGGCCGCGGGCGCAATGCCGAAGAAGGCGCCGCGGAAGCGAAAGGCGAAACCGAAGCCCGAGGCCGTGGTCGCCGATTTGCCGACGGGCTAGGGCGACGCCATGAACCGGACGAATTCCTCGAGGGTCCGCGGCTGGAGTGTGTGATTCGTCCGCTTCTCTTCACCGATCGTCGACAACGGTTTCTTGCCGTAATGGTGTCCGGGGCACACGATCAGCGGATCGTCCATCTTCCGGACGCGGTTGAAGAGCGAATCGTACATCTGCCGCACATCGGATCCCGGGAGGTCCACGCGCCCGCAGTCGCCGACGAAGAGGCAATCCCCGGTGAAGACCCGGCCGGCGACGACAAAACAACTGGAGTCCGGGGAATGACCGGGCGTGTGGACGACCTTGACCTTCAGGGCGCCGAGTTCGACGATTTGTCCGTCTTCGAGGACGATGTCTTTGCGCACATTCGAGAGGCGATGCGCGGCGACTTTCGCTCCGGTTTCGTTCGCGAGCCGCTCGTTATCGAAAATGTGATCGGGATGATGGTGTGTGTTGAAAATGAGCTCGATGGAGAAGCCGTTCTCCCCAGCGGCTTTCTCCAGGGCCCGAGCGTCGAAGCTCGGGTCGACGACCGCTGCGACTTTCGTGCCCGGGTCCCCGATCAAATAACCGAAGTTCGCCATCGACCCGATGAGCCGTTGCTCGAAGAACATCGGGGCGGACACGACCGCGGACGGCATGAGGCTTACGCGTGACGGACTAGCGCCGGCGGACGTAACCGGGGTAGAACCGCGCGTAGTATTCTTGCCATGCCCTCTGGTTCGCCTCCCATGCCTTTCGGATCTCATCGGTCCGCTTCATGCTCGATGTGACGCCGAGGGAGACGAGGAACGCGATTCCCAAGATGACGGCGCCCGTGGCTGTGCTCAGGGTCGGATTGCCCGAAATCCATCCTCGAAAGGCGGCGTAGGCTCCGAGGATCGCCGTCACGATCACGAACGTGACGGAGCCCGCAATCCGCCGCGTAATCCAGCCCATCGTGACGCGGTGTGACCCGGGACCGCATAAGGATTGCGAGGCAGAAATCGGTCGCGGAAATCGTGGATCGAGACCGGCCCGTCCCCAGAGCATCCCGAAGCGAAGGCTCACCTCACGGTGCGGTTCATGTGTTCACCGAGACCACACGCGAGTCATAGCGGTTGCAAGGCCCCTATCCCCGATACGACGTTCGCGGTACGATGGAACTCGAGTTCCACGCGATCCTCGAAACGGCGGCCTCGACGATTTTCGCGAAACGCCCGGGAGCGCTCCAGGTCTTCCTGATCCTCCGCGACCCGACCCGGGCGGTGCCCGCCGCGGGACAATCGAGCTTCCGGCAGCCTACGGATCGGAGACGGCGTCGCGACCCGGCGCCGATGCCTGCGGCCGCCGGATGATGTCGGTCGGCGGACTCGAGTTCAGCGGGAGCGGCGGCCCTTCTTTCGGCCCCGTGCCGCGGCCTTCTTCGCCCTCGCGCGAGGCCGGGCTCGCGCCGCGCGCGGCGCCGCCTTCGCCTGGTACAAGGCCAACGTGATCCCGGTCGGGTCCTGGAATACCGCGAACCAGCCCATGCCGGGAATCTCGGCCTTCGGCATGACAATCGCGCCACCCGAGGACTGGATCTTCTTGATCGTGCCGTCGATGTCGTTGGACGAGATGTAGTCGAGGACCCCCGCGGGCAGGTTCTCCGCCTTCTGGAGGCCTCCCCCGAGCGCGCTCGGCGTCTCGAACATCGAATAGTTCATTTCCGGCATATCCTGGAACTTCCAATCGAAGACGTCCTTGAGGAATGCCTTCGTCTTCTCCGGCGCGTTCGAATGAATCTCCACGTGCACGACGCTATTCGGCTTCTGAGCCATGTTGGACCTTCCCCCTTCCATGAGGGATTGGCGGGATGGATGTGATGCGTATTAAGACATGGCTTGGGAGGTCGGCGAAACTGGACGGCGACTCGCGAAGGCCGTGCCAACTCGGATCCGTCGAAGCGCGGGAACCTATTCCTTTCGGGCTTCCTTCGCCTTTGGCCGCAGCTCCGTGCTCCCGCACTTGCGACATCGGGTAGCCCGCATCGCGTTGCGGGCGTAGCATTGCATGCAGATCATCTTGTGCAGCCTGCGCCGCTCCGCTTCGGGGAACCGGGCCATCGCGCCTGCGAAGAGGCCAGAGTTTAAAAGGGCTTCGGGGCCGGGCGCGCCGCGCGAGCGATCCACCGCGAACCGACGCGCGCCGCCCGGCATCCAATGCATCCGGGATGATACGGTCCCTCGAGCGCCCCGGATGCGTACTGGGCGAACGAGTCGGGCCGGAACGGTCGCTTCCCAAGTCGCGCGTTGACCGCGTCGTGGAGCCCTTGCATCCAGACCGTCATCCGAGGCCGACAGCGTGCGCACGGCCAGCCGTCCGCGAGGCTGTGCAAGGTCCGCCAGAGCGTTCGACCGAAACGAATCTTGAACGCGAGGAGGAGCGGCCGCGCGACGCGTCCCCTCTCCGTGCCGACGGGGTGACCGACGCTATCGACATTCGTCGCAACTTGGCTCTCCCGCAATGCGGCGGGTAACCCGTCATTCTTCATAAGGAAATTGGCGAATGATCGTCCTTTCATTCATCGCAAGCTTTTCGCGCACCGAATGGCTACCTCCGTGCGTGAAACGCAAGGAGCGTCCACCAAAAGATTCGCGCCCCAAGGAGAAACGCTTCCGACACGGGGGCCGCAAGGGCCGGCGCGCGCGGGATCGACCGAATCGCGCGCACAAATAGTGGGATTGTGGATCCGTGTCGTTCGACTTCGACTTCCGGATGAGGGTTCGCTCGCCGCGTCCCGTCGTCTTCGAGCGCTTGCTTCGGATCGAACACTTGGCCCGTTGGTTCTGCGGATGGTCGCGGATCGAGCCGAAGGTCGGAGGGAGCTTCAAGTTCGGCGGAGAAACGTGTCTCCTCCAGCCCGAGGGACGAGGTTGGGAGACGACGATCGAAAAGGGGGAGGTCTTGCGCAGCTTCTCGTTCACATGGAAAATCCAGGGTACCCCGACGCGGGTTTCCTATCAATTGGAGGATGACGGCGAGGACGCGACGATTCTCCGGGCTCAACATATCGGAGTGCCGATTCGAGGCACGACCTGCGGTACCCTCCAAGATGCGTGGCGGATGTGCCTTGGCAACCTGAAGTCCATATCGGAGGGGCGAGGGGACAGCGTACGACCCGACCACTCCCCCGTCGTGCGGCCCGAGGTCCGTCTCTCCGTCCTGATCGAAGCGCGACCCGCACGCGTGTTCGGCGCCTTGACGGAGTCACGCGAACTGGACGATTGGTCGAGCGGCGGGGTTCCCATCGGCGAAGCGGCCGTCGACCCGAAGCCAGGCGAACGATTTTCCCTGGGATGGGCGAACGGACCCGATTGGATCCTCGAGATCGAACAAGACCGGAGCATGGTCCTCCACTCGGCCCCGCCAGATGCCGACGGCCGCGTCTCGTTGGAACTGGAGGAAAAGGCAAGCGGCACGGCAATCTATGTTCTCGCGACCGGATACCGCGATAACGATACCCGGCGAATCCTGGATGACCGAGGCCGATGGTCGGAGCTCCTCGTGTGCCTGAAGAATCACGTCGAGGGCGGCCACGCCGGGTTCCTGAATCGGTACGCCGCCCAAGTCCGTCCGGAGTGATCATCACGCCGACACAAGCGTAGACCAATCTTCCAGGACGGCCATCGCGGCGTTGTGGCCCGCGGCGCCGATCACCCCGCCGCCGGGATGCGCACCCGCGCCACACAAGTAGAGCCCTGAGATCGGTGTACGGTACCGTGACCAGCCAGGAACCGGACGGAAGGAGAACATCTGGTATGGAAGGATTACCCCGTGAAAGACGTCCCCTCGAGTCAAGCCGTACTCCCGCTCCATGTCCAGCGGCGAGAGCCAGCTCATCGCGACGATCGTCCTCCGGATGTTCGGCGCGTACGACGCGAGGACGTCGAGGATTCGTTGAGCGAACGGCTCGGCCTCGGTGTCCCACGAACCTCGCGCGAGCAGATACGGGGCGAACTTCGTGGAGATTGTGAGCGTGTGCATCCCCCGCGGCGCGACGCTATCGTCGTTCGTGGATTGAAGGACGAACTCGAGGAACGGCTCCCGCGATGGAACGCCACGGCGCGCATCGTCGTACGCGTGTTCGAGGTAGTCCATGGAGGGCGCGATGTCGATGATCGACCGATGATGCGACTGGACGTGGGTCCCTGGAATCGCCTCGAAGTCCGGTAACTCCCGCAAGGCGAGGTTGAGCTTGAACGAGGACGACTCGAATCGGATCCTCGAGACGGCGTGAACGAATTCGGCCGGAAGATGATCCGCGCCGACAAGGCCGAGGAACGTCCGCTTCGGATCGGCATTGCTCAGGACGACGCGGCTCTCGATCGTCGTTCCGTCCGCGAGCTCGACGCCGGCCGCGCGGCGGTCCCGGACCACAACCCGCCGCACCTCCGCACCCGTCCGGATACTCGCACTGAAGTGATGCGCGGCCGCAGCGATCGCATCGGAGATCGCCCCCATCCCTCCACGGGCCCAGCCCCACGCTCCCTTGACCCCGTTGATGTCTCCGAGGGTGTGGTGGCCGAGGACGAACGCGGTCCCGGCCGTCCGGGGCCCGGCCATCGTCCCGGCGACGGCGCTCGTTGCCAGGGATGCCTTCACCTCGTCCGATTCGAAGAAGTCATCGAGCAGATCGGCGATCGACATGAGCATCACGCGACGCAGGAAGTCCTCCGCCTCCGGTGTCGTGACAAACGAGGCGAGGTCGGCAAGCGAGACGGGCGGCGCGAGGAGGGTCGGCTCGACAAACTCCCCGAACTCCTCCCAGAACCGTTCGTACTTCGGCCAAGCGAGGGCGTCGGCCTTCGAGAACCGCGCGACCTGCTTCTGGTTCCACTCCAGGTCGGGCCGGTACAATAGGTAGCGGCGGTCGGGGAACGGAAGGAAGGTCGATGGATCGTACGCATGCTCCTCAAGGCCGAACGAGGCGAGCTGGAGGTCCGCCTTGATCTCCGGTCGGAACAGGCCGCACGTGTAGGCGAGCGTGGAGACTCGGAATCCGGGATGGATCTCTTCCGTTACGCAGGCACCGCCCACGATGGGTCGGCGTTCGAGAACGGTGACGCGGAGCCCGGCCTTCGCGAGGTACGCGGCCGCGACCAAGCCGTTGTGCCCGCCGCCGATGATCACGGCATCCGTCGCGCTCATCCGGCCACGGTATCCCAGCGGCCGCTAAAGGAATTGCTCGCGGTCTACGCCTTCTTTCGTTCCGGCTCGAAGAACGGTCGCTCGACGACGGTCGCGGGGACGCGATGCCGCTCCCACTCCACGGAAACTTCAATCTCCAGTCGCGTCCCGAGGCGGGAATAAGGCGATGCGACCGTTGCGATCGCCAAGTACTTCTTCAGCAGCGGCGACCAGCACCCGCTCGTCGCCCAGCCGACCTGACGATATCCGGAGTGGATCGGGACCTTCTCGCGCCAAGGTTCCGAGGGCGGCTGCGGTGGCAATCCCATGTTCCAGTACAGCAATTCCACCGATTTCCAATCGATTTCGAGGCCCACCGTCCGGCGCGGCGGGCCGCGCGCATGCTCGTCCACGAGGGCTTTTCTCCCGATGAACGGCCCCTTGTTGAGCGCGACCGTCCAATCGAGGCTGAGCTCGTACGGCGAGTACCGCTGCGCGTCGATGATCGCCTTCCGTGAGGGCTCGTACTCGACCTCCGCAAGGATGAGTCCCGCCTCGATTCGGGCCACGTCGAGCGCGATCATGCCGGCGGGCGTGATGTCGTGGTCTCGGCCCTTGTCCATGACCGCATCCCACAGGGCCTCCGCGCGTTCGCGTTCGACCCAGATTTCGTATCCGAGGTCGCCCGTGTAGCCCGTCCGCGAAATCATCACGGGGATGCCGGCGAACTTCGTGGTGACGAACCGGAAGTAGCGGAGCTTTTCCACGGCTCCGTCGGCCCCCTCGCGGAGGATCGCGCGCGACGACGGACCCTGCAGCGCGAGGGCTCCGACATCTTCGGAGACGTCCTCGATCTCGACGTCGAGCCCCATCCCCGCGTCTCCGAGCCACTTGAGGTTCGGCTCGGCAGCGGTCATCCGGAAGGCGCCGTCGCCGAGATTCCAGAGCGTGCCGTCGTCGACGGTCTTCCCCCGTTCATCGCACCACGGCGTGTAGTAAATCTGTCCCTTCGAGAGCTTCGACGCGTCCCGCGTCACGACTTTGTTCACGAGATGCAGCGCGTCGTTGCCGCTGATCCGGTACTTGTAGAGCGGCGACACGTCGAGCAGACCGGCCGAGTGGCGGATCGCGTAGTACTCCATCTCCGGGACGAGGGAGAACGACGACGCGGCGAGATATCCGGCCCAGCCGCGCCACTCCCAGCTGTCGCATGCCGCCGACGTCCGCGAATGAAAGGGAGAACCACGCCGCACGATCCCGCCTCCGCTCCGCGCCGGACCGGCGACAAACGATTTAACCCCTCTCCCGTTACCCGGCGCGCCCCGCGCGATCGGCTCGCGCCCGGGAGCATGCATCGTTGATTCGGAGGTCGGCAGGTGGCACGGCAGTACGACGCCATCGTCATCGGAGGGGGCCACAACGGCCTCGTCACGGCGGCGTACCTGGCCCGCGCCGGCAAGCGCGTCCTCGTGCTCGAGCGCCGCTACGTCCTCGGCGGCGCGGCCGTCACGGAAGAAGTGTTCCCGGGATTCAAGTTCACCGTCTGCTCCTACGTCTGCAGCCTGCTTCGGCCGCAGATCATCCGGGACCTCGACTTGCCGTCGCACGGCTTCGAAGTGATTCCCCAGGAGTCCAGTTTCTCCCCGCTGCCGGACGGCCGCTACCTGTTCTATCGGGGTGACGAGGAAGACACGTTCCAGGCGGTCGCGAAATTCTCGCGGCGGGACGCCGAGGCGATGCCGCGGTTCGGCCGCGTGATGGCGCGGATGGCGAAGTTCATCGCACCGACGCTCACGATGACTCCTCCGGACGTCGGCTCGCTGAACCCGTCCGAGCTCCGAAAGCTCCTCGCGTTGAACAAACAAGTCAAGACGCTGACGGAGGACGAGCTGTACACGTTCGCGCGGCTCATGACGATGAGCGCGGCGGACTATCTCGACGAATGGTTCGAGACGGATGTCGTCAAGGCGGGCCTCTGCTCGAGCGGGATCATCGGCACCCTCCTCGGGCCGCGTTCGCCTGGGACCGCGTACGTGCTGATGCACCACTACATGGGCGAGATCGACGGGGCGTACCGCTCGTGGGGCTACGTCCGCGGGGGGATGGGGATGGTGAGCGAGTCGATCGCCCGCGCCGCCCGCGGCTTCGGCGCGGAGATCCGCGTGAACGCGGACGTGCAACGAATCCTCGTGCGCGACGGACGCGCGATCGGGGTCGAGCTCGCCGGCGGCGAGAAGATCTATGCGCGGGTCATCGCATCGAGCGCGGACCCGAAGCGCACGTTCCTGAAGTTCCTCGAGCGGTCGGACCTGCCGGCCGACTTCGTCCGCGGGATCGAGAATTTCAAGATCGAAGGCTCCTCGGGGAAAGTGAACCTCGCCCTCAAGGAGGCCCCGAGCTTCTCGTGTCTACCCGGGAACGGCCCGCACCTGCAAGGCGCGATCTCCATTGGACCGAGCGTCGACTACATCGAGAAAGCGTACGACGACGCGAAGTACGGCGACTACTCGCACCGCCCCTACGTCGACATGTGCGTCCCCACGACGCTCGATCCGACGCTCGCGCCGCCGGGCAAGCACATCATGTCATGCTTCATCCAGTACGCGCCGTACACCCTCCGGAAAGGGACGTGGCAGGAGCGGCGGGAGGAGTTCGGCGAGACGGTCCTCGACACGATCGAGGAGTACGTCCCGAACATTCGGAAGATCATCTTGCATCGTCAAGTGCTGAGCCCCTGGGACCTCGAGCAGATGATTGGGCTCACCGGCGGAAACATCTTCCACGGAGAGCTGACGCCGGACCAGCTCCTCTTCCTGCGGCCGACCGTGGGGTGGTCGCAATACCGGTGTCCCATCAAGGGCCTCTACCTCTGCGGCTCCGGCGCCCATCCCGGAGGCGGCGTCATGGGCGCCCCGGGCTACAACGCGGCCCGCGAGATCCTCCATGATTGGGCGCTGATGAAGGTGTGAGGATGGCCGAGGCGTTCGACGTCGTCGTGGTGGGCGCCGGCCATAACGGCCTCGTGACGGCGGCGTACCTCGCGCGCGCACGCCTCCGAGTGCTGGTCCTCGAGCGACGCTCGGTCGTGGGCGGCGCCGTGACCACCGAGGAGATTGCCCCCGGATTCCGAGGTCCGACCGGCGCGACCGTCTGCGGACTCCTCCGTCCGGAGATCATCGAGGATCTGGGGCTTGCCCGCCGGGGAGTCAAGTTTCTTCCCGTCGATCCGGAAGTCGTCGTCCTCGGCGACGGAACGTCGTTGCGGATCTGGAAGGACGTCCGCAAGGCGGAGGCGGAACTCGCGGCCATCTCCCCGAAGGACGCGGAGGCCTATCCGCGGTTCGTGGAGTTCCTGACCGAGTTCGCAGGCGCCTTGGACCCGCTCCTCACGAGGCCGCCGCCGAACCTTGTCGCTCCGTCGCTCGGTGAGCAGGCGGGCCTACTCCGTCGCGCGCTTGGGCTCCGCCGGATGGGGAAGGCCGTCATGCAGCGGATGCTGCGCCTTCCGCCGATGTCGATCCGGGATGCCCTCAACGAGTGGTTCGAGACCGAACTCCTCAAGGCGAGCTTCGCCGTCGACGCACTGATCGGGACGTTCGAGGGACCGTGGTCGCCCGGGACCGCGTTCGGGTTGATTCCCCATTTCCTCCCGAGGGCCCACGGCACCGCATGGTCGTTCGTCAAAGGCGGCATGGGAAACCTCGCGTCCGCCCTCGCGAGCGCCGCACGCGACGCCGGCGTGACGATCCGCACGGACGCCTCGGTCCAGCGCATCCACAGCCGAAGGAACCGCGTCACGGGCGTCGAACTCGCATCGGGCGAGGTGATCAACGCCAAGGTCGTTGCGTCGAACGCGGATCCGAAACACACGTTCCTTCACCTCGTCGAGTCGGAGGAGCTCAGCCCCGAGTTCCTCGTCCAGGTCCGCAACTTCGAGATGAACGGAGTCGTGGCGACCGTGAACTTCGCGCTCGACGGCGCGCCTTCGTTGTGGTCGGCCGGCGACAGGGCGGCGCCCCACTTCCGCATCTGTCCATCGATGGAGTATATCGAGCGGGCCTACGATGAGGCAAAGTATGGGAGCGTGTCGAGCCAGCCCTTCCTCGACGTGTACATTCCGTCGACGGTCGATCCGGACCTGGCCCCTTCCGGAAAACATGTCATGTCCGCCCTCCTCCAGTACGCGCCGTACGAGTTGCGGCGCGGCGCGTGGGACAAGGAACGCGAGCGATTGGGGGACCGGGTCCAGGCGACCCTGGAGAATCATCTGCCGGGCCTCGGCAAGCTGGTCGTCGGGCGGCAAGTCCTCACACCGGTCGACCTCGAGACGCGGTTCGGGCTCACCGAGGGCCACATCTATCACGGGGAGATGACCCTCGATCAGTCGTTCGTCCTCCGACCGGTTCCGGGGTGGTCCCGGTATCGGACCCCGGTCGACGGCCTCTACCTCTGCGGGGCGGGGGCGCATCCCGGCGGCGGCATTACCGGAGCCCCGGGCCTCAATGCGTCCCGCGCGATCTTGAAAGACTGGTCTCGGCTTTCGACGCCGGCGTGACGCGAACTCCGACGGACGATGGCGAATCCTTGAAATCCCGCGGACGCTTCAATGCGGTCGACGATGGCCGATCTCCTCCAGCCTGGGACCCAGGCCCCGGATTTCCAGGGGACGACGCAAGACGGACGCCCCGTCCGACTCCGCGACTTCGCCGGTCGTGCGGTCGTGCTCTTCTTTTATCCGGAGGATGACACCCCCGGCTGCACGAGGGAGGCGTGCGCGTTCCGCGATGACTCCGACGCCTTCCGGAAAGTTGGCGCGGAGGTGCTCGGGGTCAGCGTCCAAGACGAGGCATCGCACCGCGCGTTTCGCGGGAAGTACTCCCTGAATTTCGACCTCATCGCGGATCCGGACAAACGAATCGCGCAAGCGTACAATGCCCTGGGCCTGTTCGGGGTCGCGAAACGGGTCACGTACGTGATCGGATCCGATGGGAAGATCCTCGCCGCGTATCGTCGCGTCGATCCCGGTTCCCACAGCCAAGAAGCCCTGCGAATCCTCTCGGAAGAGGCGGGAAAACCATGAAACCATCCCATACAAAGTTGCCGGACGTCCGAATCCCGAAAGACATCCGCCTGAAGTACAATCGGTTCCTGGACCACTTCCATGGGTTCGAGGAGGTCCCCGCGGTGCGGGCAATCTTCGGGTCGGGCACGAAGGCCGCGCTGCGAACGCTGCGCGTGGAATTCTTCCCGTCCAAGTGGGGATACATGGGCGTCAGCGATGAGGACGGGCACCTGGTCGTCTCGACGCACTACCTGCGCACGGGGAAACGGCGGGACATCTACCTCGACGTGGTTCACGAACTCGTCCACGTGCGCCAATTCCGCGATGGCAAGGAGTTGTTCGCGGACGGCTTCGAGTATCCGGATCTACCGACAGAGATCGAGGCGTATCGGACGTGCATCGCGGAAGGGCGGCGCCTTGGCATGGACGACAAAGAGTTGTACGACTACCTGAAGGTCGAGTGGATGAGCGAGAAAGACGTTCGCCGGTTGGCCCGTCATGTGGGAGTTCAGGCGCCGAAGAAACGCGGTCGACGAACTTCCCGGAAGTAGACTTCCAAGCCCGATCCCAGACTACTCGAACGAGGAGAGCTTCGGCTGACGCGTCTTCGGCCGAACGAGATGCGTGACCCGGACGCCGACGAGGCGCACGCGGTGCGCTTTGTCCGCGAACTCTGCGATGAGGTCGTGGCATACCTCGGCGAGCACCTCCTCGTCCATGACGTGGGAGGCGAGCGTCCGTTCCCGCAGATGGGTCTGGAATCCCTCGAAACGGATTTTGATGCCGATCGTCCGGAAGGCCGCCCCCTGCGCTCGCGCGCGGAGATAGACGTTGTGCGCGACGTCTCGGTAGGTATCCTCGACGCGGTTCCACTCCACGACGTCCCGATCGAACGTCCGCTCGACGCTGATTGATTTCGGATCGGGACGCTCTTCGACGGGGAGCTGCTCGAGGCCCCTCGCGATTCCCCATAGCCAAACGGCATTCTTGCCGAGAATCTTCTTCAGCTCCGCCCCTTTGAACCGCGCCAGCTCGCCGATCGTACGGACGCCGACGCGCTCGAGGACTTCGGCCGTCTTCGCGCCGACGCCGCTGATCCGGGTGACCGGAAGGGGATCGAGGAACGCCGTCACCTCCTCGGGACGAACGACCTTGACTCCGTCCGGCTTCGCCAGATCGGACGCGATCTTGGCGACGGACTTGTTCGGCGCGACGCCGATCGTGCAGGCGAGTCCCTCTCGTTCCCGGACCGCCAGCTTGACGCGACGCGCGTACGCCTCAGCCTCGCCGAAGTCCTTCACCTTTGCGCTCACGTCGAGGAACGCCTCATCGATGCTGACGTGTTCAAGGACGTCGGCAAAGGATCGGAGGACATTGATCACGCTCTCTGAGACGTCTCCATACAAGTCGTAGTTCGGGCGAAGGAAGACCGCCTGCGGCGCCTTGCGCCAGGCCATGCCGATCGGCATTCCGCTGCGAATCCCGATCTCGCGCGCCTCGTAACTGCAGGCCATGACGACGCCGCGTCCCTTCCCTCCCTTCGGGTCCGCTCCGACGATGACGGCCTTCCCGATGAGATCCGGCTGCTCCCGGCGCTCAACGCTCACGTAGAAGGCGTCCATGTCTACATGGAAGATGACGCGCGGCACGCGAGCCCATCTCCCACGCGACCTATAGACCTAGCGAGGCGGGCTCGCCAAGGAACGACGAACGCATCGGATCCGCGCGACGAAGGTCACCCGAAATCCCCGAGGCTCTTTTGGCCCGCCGGAGCACCGGCTTGTGCGGGGAATTCGTACTCCAAGAGACCCGCGAGTCGCCGGAACTCGTTCACGCTGCCCGGCCCGAACCCCGCGTAGTGGTTGTTGAAGAACACGAGGGCGCCCTTCACGGAATCCTCGGCCTCGCCGAGCTCCTTGTACCACGTGCGCATCTCGGCCGATTTGTCCTTCTTCACTTCCTTGAATTCCGTGATCTCGCGGTCGCCGACCATCCGCAGATAGACCTCGTCGGAGGTCACCGCGCTCGGCGTCCGCAGGTACTGGTTCTCGGACCAGACCATCGTGACGTTGCGGTCGCGGAGGAGCTTGTAGACATCGTCCCGGAACCAAGACTTGTGTCGGAACTCGATGGCATGCGGATACTTCGCGACGTCGAGCGATCCGACGAACTCCTGCATCAGGGACCAGTGGGAGTCGAACTTGATCGATGGGGGAAGCTGCGCGACGAGCGGCCCGCACTTCTCTCGGAGCTCCTTCGCGGACGCGTAGAACCAACCGAGGTTCTCCGCCACGCCCTTCAGCTTCTTTTCGTGCGTGATGCGCCTCGGCATCTTCATCGCGAACACGAAACCCGGCGGCGTCGATTTGTACCAGCCTTTCGTCATCGCGGGACCGGGATTGCGGTAGAACGACGAGTCGACCTCGACGCAATCGAAGACGCTCCCGTACAACTTGAGGTAGTCGGACTTCGGCGTCTCCGGCGGATAGAACCCGCCGAGCCAGTCGTCGTACCCCCATCCGCTGCAACCCACGCGGAGCTTGTCTTTCAGCGCCATCGGACCGCTCGCCCGAGAGACCGCATAAACCGCGGGCTTCTAAAGGGCTTGGCGTCCCCCGGACGCGGTTCCAGGGGACCGTTATCGGAATGCGCAATCAATCTCGATATTGGGGTCTGGGCTGCTTATGGGGCCGCCCGCGGTGGTCTTCCCGTCGTCATGGATATCCTCGTCAGCCTCCTGATTCTCCTCGTCGTCGCACGGCTCCTGGGTGAACTCGCGGCCCGTTTGCGGCTGCCGTCGCTCGTCGGAGAGATCTTCGCGGGCATCCTGCTGGGCCCGGCCCTCCTCGGTCTCCTCGTTCCGGATCAGACGATGGGGGTCCTGGCGAACCTCGGGATCTTCTTCATCGTCTATCTCGCCGCCCTCGAATTGACCCTCGAGGACGTCAAACGGTCAATCCGGGACAGCGGGATTTACATCGCAATCGGCGCGTTCACGGTCCCGGCGCTCGCGGGGACCGTCCTCGGAGGAGCGATCGGACTGTCGTCGGCCTCCGCGATGTTCCTGGGGATTGCGCTGGCCTTCACCGCCCTGCCCGTCATGGCACGGATCCTCTCCGAGCTGGACCTCCTTCACACGCCGTTCGGCCGAAGTCTGCTCTCGGCGGGCCTCCTCTGCGACGTCGCGGGGCTCGCGTGCGTCGGCTTGCTGGTGAATCTGAACACGCCGGCCGGGATCGATGCCTGGGCCACCGCAGTCCTCCTGCTGAAATTTGGCGTCTTTGCGGGCGCGATGCTGAGCGTCGACATGATGTTCCGCTATCGCCACGGCGTCCTCGGGGCCTGGATCCTCCGGGCCTCGAGACACCTGCTCACGAAGGAGTCCGTCTTCGCCCTCCCGTTCCTCGTCGCCTTGGGATTCGCGTTCCTGGCGGACCTCCTCGGCCTGCACTTCGTGGTCGGCGTGTTCTTCGGGACCTTACTCGTCGCCGAGCATGTCATCGCGGACCGCGATGTGAAGCAGGTCCGGTCCGCCACGTCGGCGATCACGCTCGGGATTTTCGGACCCGTGTTCTTCGCGTTCATCGGGCTCGCGTTTCAAATCGGGAGCCTCACGAACCTGCCGCTCGTCGCGGCGATCCTAGGCGTGGCCGCTGCGAGCAAGTTCGTCGGCGGCTACCTCGGCGCTCGATGGTCGCACATGTCGCACCGACTCGGCGTCGCGATCGGCGTCGGGATGAACGGCCGGGGCGCGATGGAACTCGTCGTGGCCACGATCGGACTCGAGCTCGGCCTCATCAACGCCACCCTGTTCTCGATCCTGGTGCTCACGGGCGTGGTCACAACCTTGATGACGCCGTTCGGATTGCGGCTGACCCTCGGTCGGTGGACCGCCAAGGAGGCGAACCCGCTCCCCGTCGCCCTCGAGGAGCGAACGGGCGGCCTCAACGGAGGCACCTGAACGAAGCGAGCCGCGATCATCGGGCTGGCGCTGACCCTCGCGGGCCTCGGCCTCGTGGTGGGCTTCTGGCCGCTGTTCTCCGTGAGCGGCGCGGATCTCCTCGCGTCGCGGAATGTCAATCCGCCCTCCTACTATGGTTACGCTCCCGATTCAAGGATCACGATTCACGAGCGGATCCTGGATGTGAGGGTCTTCAGTTTCTTCGGAAGCCAGGTCACCTCGCTCGAGCTCGATGATGGCAACGCGCAACAGACGACGTTGATCTACGTCCAAGACGACGCCTCCGGGGTGGTCAAACCCGGAGACGTGATCTTCGCGTCCGCGGTCCTCCGACATGTCGAGAGCGCCAATTTCTACTACTGGGTGGTCGCGACGCCGGGAGATATCCACCCATCGTGGCCGGTCGACGCCGTCTTCTACGGGATCATGGCGGCCGGCGTCGCGGTCCTCGCCTATGCCGCGCTCCAGAGACCGTGATTCTACCGGAAGGCTGAAATCGACTCGCGGACATCGGCGCGTCGATGTCGGAGCTGGGCGAGCGGGGCGCGCGTCGGCTCGAATGGGCTCGCGTCCATATGCCGGTCCTCGGAGCGATCCGGGACGAGCTCAAGCGGAAGAAGACCTTGCGCGGACTCCGAATCGGCATGGCCTTGCACGTCGAAGCGAAGACCGGCGTCCTCGCGCTCTCGCTGCGGGAAGCCGGCGCGAGCGTGCGACTCGCTTCGTGTAATCCACTCTCGACGGACGACAGCGTCTCGACGGCACTGGCAGAGACCCACGGGCTCGAGGTCTATGCGCGCAAGTGGCAGACGACCGAGGAGTACTACGAGAACCTGAACAAGGTCCTCGATCTCAAGCCGGATCTCGTGATCGATGACGGCGCCGATCTCGTTTCGCTCCTGCACACGAAGCGGAAGGAGCTTCTGCCGGGCGTTCGCGGGGGCAACGAGGAGACGACCACGGGCGTCATCCGCCTGCGAGCGATGGAGAAGGCGGGCGCGTTGCGGTTCCCGATCATCGACGTGAACGACGCCCAGATGAAGCACCTGTTTGACAACCGCTACGGGACGGGCCAGAGCACGATCGACGGATTGATGAACGCGACGAACCTCCTCATCGCGGGCAAGGCGTTCGTCGTCGCCGGATACGGATGGACGGGCCGGGGCATCGCGATGCGCGCCCGCGGCCTCGGCGCGCGGGTGGTCGTCACGGAGGTCGATTCCGTCAAGGCCATCGAGGCCTCCATGGACGGATTCGAGGTCCTCCCGATGCGCGCGGCCGCGAAAATCGCGGACTTCATTGTGACCGCCACCGGTTGCAAGGACATCGTCACGGGTGCGCACTTCGTCTCCCTGAAGGATGGCGTCGTCCTCGCGAACGCAGGCCATTTCGACAACGAGATCTCGAAGGCGGACCTCGAGCGGGACTCGAAAGGCAAACGCCCGGTGCGGGAATTCGTCGACGAGTACACGCTCCGGGACGGGAAGCGGGTCTACTTGTTGGCCGAAGGTCGGCTCGTGAACATCGCGGCGGGACAGGGCCACCCGGTCGAGATCATGGACATGAGTTTCGCGATCCAAGCGGTCGCCGCGGGATACCTCGCCGAGCATGCGGCAAAGCTGAAGCCTCGCGTCTACCCGGTACCCCAGGACCTCGATCTCAAAGTCGCCCGACTGAAGCTGGACAGCTTGGGGATCCGAATCGATCGTCTCACGAAGGAACAGCGGGCATACCTCGACTCGTGGCAGGAAGGGACGTAGCTTCGGCGGTCGGACCGAGGGGGGCGGACGTGTCGGCGAAACGCGCGGTCTTGACCGACTTCGACGGCACCATCACGCGGACGGACGTGGCGGAGGCAATCCTCCAAGAATTCGGCCCGCCCGAATGGTGGGAGATCGAGGAACTCGACCGCGCCCGCAAGATCGGGACGCGGGAGACGATGTCGCGGCAATTCGCGTTGCTCCGGGCGAAGCAGGATGACCTCCTGCAGTTCGTGGACGCCCACGTCGAACTCGACGAGACGTTCCGAGCCTTCGTTCGGTTTTGTGAGGCGCGTGGCTATCGCCTGGAGATCGTGAGCGAGGGGCTCGACTTCTACGTGCGATATCTGTTGCGCAAGTGGGGCATCCAATTGCCCGTCCGGACGAACCATGCGGTCTTCGAGCGTGGTGGCGTAACGATCGAGTATCCGTGGGCGGACGCGACGTGCACGCTGTGCGGGACGTGCAAGCTGCTCCGATTGTTCCAGTTGCGAGTCGAGGGATATCGGATGGCGTACGTGGGCGATGGGCCATCCGATCTCTGCCCGGCGATCGAGGCGGATCTCGTCTTCGCGAAGGAGGAGTTGGCCCGGTTGTGCGACGAAGAAGCCATCCCATACGTCCGCTTCGAGCGCTTCGCCGACGTCCAACGAGCCCTGGAGGCATCCGCCTGAGGCACGATCTCGGCGCATTCGGTCACGTCGCGATGGACTTCATCATCTCGGTGCGCAGCCTACCGAGGGCGAACACGTCGATCGAGATCGTGGATCGGAGGCGATACTTCGGCGGAACCGCCGGCAACTTGGCGCGGGCGGCGGGGCGGCTCGGACTCAAAACGAGTCTCGCCTCGTTCATCGGACCTGATTTTCCTCCCGACTACCGCGAGGCGCTCGAGGCCGATGGGGTCGATCTCGCGGACCTGCGTGCGATTCCGGGGGCGAGCACGCCGACCGCATGGATTTTCTCGGATCCGCATGGAGGCCAGATGGCGGTCATTGATCAAGGTCCGATGCGAGACGCGCCGAAGTTCGCCGTCGCGAGGCACAGTGTCCGTGACGTGAACCTCGTGCATCTCGGGACGGGTCGACCCGAATACTACCTGCGCATCGCGAAACTCGCCGAGTCCCTCGACCGCCCCGTATCGTTCGATCCGTCCCAAGAGATCCACTATGTGTACACCGCGCGCCTCTTCCGGGAGCTCCTCCGGCGATCCACGTATTTCTTCGGAAACGACGCGGAGATTGTTCGAGCGAAGCGATTGGTGCGAACCGATTCCACGCAAGGCCTGCTGAAGTTTTCACCCGTCGTTGTCGCGACGCATGGCGCGAAAGGGAGTGACGTCTACACACGGGATGGCCGCACTCGAATCCCGCGCGTTGCCCCGAATCGGGTGGTTGATGTGACCGGCGCGGGCGACGCGTACCGGGCCGGCTTCTACGCCGGATTGGCGCACGGATACGATCTGAAGCGCTGCGGCATTCTCGCCTCCGCCGTCGCGAGTTTCGTCGTCGAGGCGAAGGGTACGCAGACGAATCTGCCGACCTGGTCGAAGGCCATTCGACGGGCGCGGCGACACGCGCCGTTCTAAGGGAAGGATGACAACCCGCAGACAATGGCAACAATGTACGAAAGGGTTATATTGCGTCAGTAGGTTCCCGGCGGGGTGACCAGGGATGGCCATCGGATTCGTGCTCATTAGCACTGCTCCCGCCAAGGAGCACGAGGTGTATAACGAGCTCCTGAAGGTCAAAGAAATCGTGGAGCTCCATCCTCTGTTCGGGGAGTACGATCTAATCGCGAAAATCGAAGCGGAGGACTTCAATGTCCTCGGTCAGGTCGTCGTCGACAAGATCCGATCGATCGCGGGCGTCATCGACACGAAGACCCTTACGGGAATCAAGTTCTGAGGGAGCCACATGAGCTTTGCAGCGTTTGAACCATGGACATTCGTGACCATCCTCCTGCTGACGTTCAGCCTCTTCCTTGTGATCACCGGTGCGTTCACCGCCTATTTCGGGAGCGGCAAGAGCCGCAAAATCGGGGTCGGCCTGCTCGTCGGCGGCCTGGTCGTGGGCGTGCTGTGGGCGTGGTACACGGGACCGTACAGCGCGGGCGTGGATCTCGTCGGGATCATTGTACAGTCCATCGGCGTGATCCTCGCGGCCATCATCGGTGCCGCCGCTGCAATCGGCCTGTTCCTGCTTGCAATCATGAAGAGTTAGGCCGTCGTCGTCAGGCCGCAATCCGGGCCAGGCCGAGAAGTCTTTATTCCCCAAGCCTTCTTGTCCCAGACGATGGCCGTCGAGGTCCTCGTAGTCCTCGGCTCGAAGAGCGACGCCGACGTCGGAAAGAAGGCGGGTTCGATGCTCGACGAATTCGGCGTCGGCTATGAGATGGTCGTCGCCTCGGCCCACCGTACGCCGGACTTGCTTCGAGACCTGATCCGCAACACCCCCGCGAAGGTCTTCATCGCGGTGGCGGGAATGTCCGCCGCCCTCCCCGGGACGATCGCGGCCTACACGACAAGGCCCGTCATCGGCGTGCCCGTGAGCGGGAAGCTCAACCTCGACGCGGTCCTCAGCGTCTCCCAGATGCCACCCGGCGTCCCGGTCGCCGCCGTCGGCCTGGATCGCGGGGAGAATGCGGCGATCCTCGCCGTCGAGATGCTCGCCCTGAAGGACGAGCGACTCGTGGAGAAACTCAAGGAGCATCGCGAGGCGCTCAAGAAATGGGTCCTGGAGGACTCGCGGACGTTGGGCGAATGATGTTCGACCCGGAGGCGTTCATCCGCGAGCAGACCGAGCTCATCCGCAAGGCGGTGCCGGGCAAGGCGATTATCGCGTGTTCCGGAGGCGTCGACAGCACCACCGCGGCGGTCCTAGCAGGCCAAGCCTTGGGAGAACGGCTCCTCGCCGTGTACGTCGACACGGGTTTCATGCGGAAGGGCGAGACGGAGGACGTCGAGCGCACGCTCCGCGAACTTCGGGTCCACCATCGGGTGCTTCACGCGGCCGACGAGTTCTTCGCGGCGTTGCGCGGCGTCACGAACCCGGAGAAGAAGCGGACGATCATCGGGAACAAGTTCATCGAGCTCTTCGAGCGAGAGGCGAAGGGGTTCGGCGCAGATCATCTGGTCCAGGGTACGATCGCGCCGGATTGGATTGAGAGCGGCGGCCAGCTCCGGGACCGGATCAAGACCCACCACAACGTGGGCGGCCTTCCGGAGGATATGAAGCTGAAGCTCGTCGAGCCCTTGCGGGACCTTTACAAGGACGAAGTGCGGGCCATCGCGCGGGCTTTGGGGATCCGCGTCGCCGAGCGTCAACCGTTCCCGGGGCCGGGACTCGCGGTTCGAATCGTGGGCGAGGTCACGCAGGAGAGCGCGGCCCTCGTGCGCGAGGCATCGGCGATCCTGGAAGAGGAGATCCAGGCGGCTTCGGCGCGCGGAAGCATGACCGCACCCTGGCAATACTTCGCGGTGCTCCTTCCGGTTCAAACGGTAGGCGTCCACGGCGACCTTCGGGTGTACGGGCATACGGTCGCGGTCCGCGCCGTGGATTCGATCGACGGAATGAGCGCGACGTACTCGAAAATCCCTCATGACGTGCTGGACCGAATCTCGACGCGAATCACGAACGAGGTGAAGGGCGTCAATCGAGTCGTGTACGACATCTCGAACAAGCCTCCCGCCACAATCGAGTGGGAATAGAGGTCCGGGCAAGAGAAACCTTTTTCTCGCGGGGTCATTTCGGTACCCCATGCGTGTTTCCGTCGTCGACAACGGGGGGCAATGGACCCATCGCGAGTGGCGGGTCCTGAAGTACCTCGGCGTCGAGACGAACATCGTCGCAAACGATACGCCTGTCCGCGACCTCCTGGGGCTGGACGGCCTGGTGCTTTCCGGCGGCGCCCCGAGGGTCGGCGTGGACCCCGGGAAGATGGGGCGGAACGGGGAGTATCTCGACAAATTCGATGGGCCGATCCTGGGAATCTGCGCGGGACACCAGTTCATGGCGAAGCACTTCGGCGGCGAAGCCGCTCCCGCCAAGGTGCCGGAATTTGGGAAATCGATCGTCAACGTCCACGAGCCCGACGTCTTGTTCCAGGGCCTCCCGGACCGATTCGAGGTGTGGGAGTCGCACAACGACGAGGTCACCCTCCTTCCGTCCGGATTCATCGCCCTCGCGAGTTCTCCGAATTGCCCGATCCAGGCGATGCGACGCCAGGGCGAGCCGATGTTCGGTCTCCAGTTCCATCCGGAGGTCGAGCACACCCAGTATGGCGCAGACATCTTCCGGAACTTCCTGAAGGTCTGTGAGAATCCCGGCTGAGACCGGGACCGAGCGCGATTTATCGAGGGTGCGTTCTTGGCGCGTCGTGCTCGAGGACCTCGACCGCAGCCGGATCCTACGAGAGGCGCTGAAAGCACGCCACGATGAACCCTTCGAGAAGGCCCTCGGTCGCGCGATCCGACACCTCGGAGGGGACTACGCCCAGTACCAGGCCCTCATCGAGGAGGTCCGGGAATACGGCGAGGCGAACCACATCGATCTCCGACTCGCCGCCCGAGCGCTTGCGAGTCAGCCGTAGACGTCCGGATTCACGAGGAGCTCGGGGCGCTTCCCCGCGAGCGCCTTCAGCACTTGGTCCGCGATGACCGCCCCGGCCCGTGCCTGCGCCTCGACGGTCGACGCGCCGAGATGGGGCGTGAACACGAGGTGGGGAGCGTGGAGGAGCGGGCTGCGAACCGGAGGCTCCTGACTGAAGACGTCCAGCGCCGCGCCCGCGATCGTTCCCGACCGCAGCGCCTCCAAGAGGGCCGGCTCGTCGACGATTTCTCCTCGGGCGCAGTTCACGAGGAAGGCGGAGCGTTTCATCAGCGCGAATTCCGCGGCCCCGACGAGGCCTTTGGTCTCCGGAGTCAGCGCCGCGTGGACGCTGATCATATCCGCCTGCCGAAAAAGTGACGACTTGTCGACGAGTTGGATTCCGAGCCCTTCGGCGGTCGCCGGCACCAGGTAGGGATCGTACGCGATCACCCGCATCCCGAACGCCTGGGCTCGCTTCGCGACCTCGGCTCCGATCCGGCCGGATCCCAAGAGACCCAGGACCTTTCCGTGCAGCTCACGGCCCTCCAGGGATTTCTTCTCCCACTTCCCGTCCTTGACGGATCGGTCCGCCTCGGGGAGATGGCGGGCCAGGGAGAGCATGTGACCGATGGCTAGTTCCGCCACGCTCACGGTGCTCGCGGTCGGCGCGTTCACGACGGCGACCTTGCGTTCCGTCGCCGCCTCCACGTCGATGTTGTCCACGCCGACGCCCGCGCGGCCGATCACCTTCAGGTTCGTGCCGCGACGGATCACTTCCGCCGTGACCTTCGTGCGGCCGCGGACGATGAGGGCGTGAAACGGCGTGACTGCCTCGAGTAGCGCGGCCGCCCCGAGCTCCTCCGAACGGACCTCATGCGCCTTCCGAAGGAGGGTGAGGGCCTCCGCCTCAAGGCCGTCGGTCACGAGGATCTTCATCGCGCGCGGCGGATGGATGCGTCCTCATAAATAGGCGTCATCCGAGGAGTGCAATGACCGCGAGGGCGAGGAGCGCGACGAACAGGAAGATGCCCGCGACGAGCATCCAGCGCGTCATCCGGGGGTCCGATCCGAAGACGATGGGGAATGGACCCAGGAATACGACGCCACCCCACCGCCGACCCTGAGTTTCGGAGGGAGGCACCGAAGGTGAGTCCGGCGCCTCGAGCGCGGGGTGCTCGGGCGGACGAAGAGGCCAAAACAGAAACGTGGTGAAGAACCCGACGAAGGCGAGCAGCACGCCGACGAGGGCCAGCCCCCCCGAGGCGACGATGACGGGGACGAAGACGACGAAATACAGAGTCGCCTCTCCGCGCGCGACCGCGAGGAAGAGCGCCGTAAGTCCCGCGACCAGAAGGACGGGGCCGAGGAGTCGGAGGAGTCGCACGACGAATCCCATTTCCGGCAGGCGCTAAAGCTTTGTCGACCCGGCCCGGATCTTCGAGGCGAAGGATTGCAGCGGGACGACTTCCAGTTCCCCGGACTTCGACGCCTCGATCGCCTGAGCCGCGGCCACCGCCGCCTGGACCGTCGCGATGAACGGAATGTTCAGATCGACGGCGAGGCGACGCATCATGTAGCCGTCCCGCCGAGCTCCCGTGGAGTTCGTCGGCGTGTTGATCACGAGGCGGATGTCCCCTCGGCGCATGAGGCCCAAGGCGTCGGGAGACTGGTTCTCGCTGATGCGGTACACGGTCGTCGCGTCGACGTCGTGTTCTCTGAGGAACTGCGCGGTCCCGCGGGTCGCGTAGATCCGCAGGCCGAGGCGGACGAGGCGGGATGCGACCGGCAGGATCGCGGGCTTGTCCTCGTCTCGCACCGTCAGGTACACCGCACCCGAAGTCGGGAGGGGGCTCCCCGCCGCCAGCATGGCCTTGTAGTACGCGCGGCCGAGGGACCGATCGATCCCCATGACCTCGCCCGTGCTCTTCATCTCCGGTCCGAGGATCGCGTCCACTCCGGGGAGCCGCTGGAACGGGAACACGGGCGCCTTCACCGCGACGTGACCGATGACCGATTCACCGACGAGGCCGAGGCTCTTCAGCGAGTGACCGAGCATGACTTTCGTCGCAACCTTCGCGAGGGAGATGCCGATGGCCTTCGAAACGTACGGGACGGTCCGGCTCGCGCGCGGATTCGCCTCGAGGACGTGCACCGCACCGTCCTTCACGGCGAGCTGAAGGTTCATGAGGCCCACAATCGACAACGCGTCGCAGATCTTCCGGGTGACTGCCCGGATTTCCTTGAGGACGGGTTCCGAAAGAGTCTGGGCCGGCAACACGCATGCGGCATCACCGGAGTGAATTCCGGCTTCCTCGATGTGTTCCTGGATGCCGCCGATGAAGATGTCGCGGCCGTCCGCCACGACGTCGACATCGATTTCCGTCGCGTGAGAGAGATAGCGGTCCACGAGGACCGGATGGTCTTTCGAGACGCGCGTCGCGGTCTCCATGAACCGCTCGAGGTCCTCCTCCGAGTGGACGATCTCCATCCCCCGGCCGCCGAGGACATACGAGGGACGGACGAGGACCGGGTAGCCGATCGCCGCCGCGACCTCGCGCACTTCGTCGAAGCTATAGCCCGACGCAGCCTCGGGTTGAAGGATCCCGAGGCGGTGCATCAAACCCGCGAACTTCCGACGATCCTCCGCGAGATCGATGGACGCCGGAGGCGTACCGAGGATCTTCGTTCGGCTCCGTTGGCGTGCGAGCGCCTTCGCCAGGGGCACGGCCAAGTTAATCGAAGTCTGCCCGCCGAACTGGAGGATCACGCCCTCCGGCCGCTCTTCGTCGAGGATGTTCAGGACGTCTTCGATCAGGAGCGGCTCGAAGTAGAGTCGGCTGGAGATGTCGAAGTCCGTGGACACGGTCTCCGGGTTGTTGTTCGCGATGATCGCCTCGACGCCTTCCTCTCGAAGAGCGAAGATCCCGTGCACACAACAGTAGTCGAACTCGACTCCCTGCCCGATGCGGATCGGACCGCCGCCGACAATCAGGACCTTTCGGCCGTTCGTCGCGCGAGACTCTCCGGTCGATTCGTACGTCGAATAGTAGTACGGCGTCCGGGCCTCGAATTCGCCGCCGCATGTATCGACCATCTTGTAGACGACTCGCGGCCGCGCACGGCGGATCGTCGCCTCGGAGCCGTGCCCTAGCGTCGCAATCGTTTCGTCCGCGAATCCGAACCGTTTGGCCTCGGTCAGAAGGGCCCGCGAAGGACGCCCCTGGCGAAGCCGTGCCTCGAACGAGACGAGGCTGCGGATCTTCTCGAGGAAGAACGGGTCCCAATCCGTCAAGGAGGCAATCTTCTCGAGGGCAATCCCGCGGCGGAACGCCTCCGCGATCGCGAACAGGCGCTCGTCGGTCGGCTCGCGGAGTTCCCGCAGGATCGCCTCATCCGTCCACGGGCCCGCTTCGAGTCCCACCCGGTCGATCTCGAGGGAACGCACCGCTTTGAGGAGCGATTCTTCGAACGTCCGTCCGATCCCCATGACCTCGCCCGTGCTCTTCATCGACGTCCCGATGCGACGGTCGACGGTCGGGAACTTGTCGAAGGGCCACCGCGGGATCTTCGTGACCACGTAGTCCAGGGTCGGCTCGAACGAGGCGAGTGTCTTCCCGGTGACCGGGTTCGGAATTTCGTCGAGGCGGAGGCCAACCGCGATTTTGGCGGCGATGCGCGCGATCGGATACCCGGTCGCCTTCGAAGCGAGTGCGGACGATCGCGACACGCGAGGATTCACCTCGATGACGCGGTACTCTCCGGTCTTCGGGTGGACCGCGAACTGGATGTTGCACCCGCCTTCCACCCCGAGCTCCCGGATGATCCGCAACGCCGCGGACCGGAGCCGCTGATGGTCCGAATCGCTCAACGTCTGGGCCGGAGCGACCACGATCGATTCGCCCGTGTGAACCCCCATCGGATCGAGGTTCTCCATGTTGCAGATCGTGATGCAGTTGTCCGCGCCGTCCCGCATGACTTCGTATTCGAACTCCTTCCAGCCGAGCACCGACTCCTCGACGAGGACCTGTTTGATCCGCGAGTACGCTACGCCCAAACCAACAATCGTCTCGAGTTCCTCCGAGGTCCGCGCGACGCCGCTGCCGCTGCCGCCGAGGGTGTACGCCGCCCGGACGATGACGGGGAACCCGATCTCATCGACGAACGCCCGGGCGGAGGCGACGTCCGAGACCGCGCGGCTTCGTGGGATCGGCTCGCCGATCGATCGCATCAAGGAGGCGAACCGCTCCCGGTTCTCGCCGGCCGTGATCGCTTCGAGCTTCGTCCCGAGCAACTCGACGTGGTACCTCGAAAGGACGCCCGCATCGGCGAGCTCGCTGCAGAGGTTGAGGGCCGTCTGGCCTCCCATGCCGCTGAGGATCCCTTGGGGCCGCTCTTTCGCAATGATCTTCTCGAGGAATTCGACGGTCAGGGGCTCCACGTAGACGGCATCGGCCGTGTCGGGGTCCGTCTGGATCGTGGCCGGGTTGCTGTTCACGAGGACCACGCGTACGCCTTCCTCGCGAAGCGAGCGACACGCTTGCGATCCGGAGTAATCGAATTCCGCGGCTTGGCCGATCACGATCGGACCGGAGCCGATGACCATCGCGGTCCTAACGTCCTCCCGCTTCGGCAGTCGCGCCACCCCCCCGTCCCGCCCCGCGCCCTTTCAGCGCCGCGACGAAATCCCGGAAGATGTACTCGTTGTCCCACGGTCCCGGACGGGCCTCCGGATGGTACTGCACGGAGAAGATCGGCAAATCGCGGTGGGCCATCCCCTCCACCGTGCCGTCGTTCAGGTTGCGATGGGTCACCTCGAACTCGGAACTCGGGAGGGACTCGGCCTCGACGGCGAACCCGTGGTTCTGCGACGTGATGTGCACGCGACCCGAGCGCAGGTCCTTGACGGGCTGGTTCCCGCCCCGGTGGCCGAACTTCAACTTGAAGGTCCGTGCGCCGAACGCCAGGGCGAGGACCTGGTGCCCTAAGCAGATTCCAAGGAGGGGGACCTGACCGACGAGCTCCTTTGCCGCCTTGACGGTCGGGCGAAGATCCGGATGCGCGGGATCGCCAGGACCGTTCGAGAGGATCACGCCGTCCGGCTTCGAAGAGAGGATCCCGTCCGCACTCGTGTCGTACGGGACCCGCACAACGTCTGCGTATCGCTGCGTCTCGCGGATGACGTTCCTCTTCACGCCGCAGTCGACGACGACGATCGTGCGCTTCCCGTCGCCAGGGTACCGTTCGGCGGATCGACAGCTCACCTCTCCGACGAGGTTGCGGGTGTCGGGATGCGGCGTCCGTCGGAGCTCCTTTGCGACCTCGGAGACGTCCTTCGTCCCGTCGGCGAGAGCCGCTTTCAGCGTCCCGTCGGATCGGATCCGGATGGTCAGCGCACGCGTGTCCGCCCCTTCCATCGCGGGGGTCTCGTGCCGCCGCAGGAATTCGGAGAGGGGCATCGTGCTCTTCGGATGGCTCGGGGTCCGACACGCCTCCCGGACGACGAACCCGGCGGGCTGGATCGCATCGGATTCCATGGCGCCCGGATCGACGCCGTAATTCCCGATGAGCGGATACGTCATCAGGAGAATCTGGCCTCGATACGACGGATCCGTGAGGGCTTCCGTGTAGCCCGTCATGTTGGTGTTGAACACGAGTTCGCCGAAGACCGTGCGTCGTGCCCCGAAAAAGGCCCCCCGGACCGCGGTTCCGTCCTCGAGGACGAGGGAGCCGTCCATTCCTCTAGACCCCGACCCCATTTTCGATGCGCCATATGAGGGTTTGCCTCCGGAGGCCATCGGAGTATCACGGACTCGCGGACCGCGGGAGGTCGAGGTGGTTCAGCCGCTCGACCATCTTGTTCCAATGGCTCCCTTGCCAGTACACGCGACGACAGGATGGGCACTGCCAAAACTCCTGATGACGGGCGCGCACGCCCTCCGGCACGCGGGTCCGAATCGCGTCGGCCGTGACGGGGACCAGCGGTTCGTTGCAGATCGAGCATCGAGATAGCGGCTCGATGAGCCGGAGCGGTAGGACGGCCGCGACCTCGCGAATCTGCGTCTCCAGGTCATCCGACCGGACTAGGACCGCGCCGGTGACGCGGCGGGCGAGCTCCTTGTCTCGCGTCAGGAGAACCCGATCCTCCGCGCGAGCCCGCTCGATCAGCGCTTGATCGGGACCCGGCGCCGGGTAGGCGGTGTCGTAGCCCATGAACCGCAACCATCGCGCGAGGCTCCCCAGCATGTGATCGCAGAGCAGCTTCATCGAACCACGGAATATTCCAGGAGCAGGCCGTCGCCGAGGGGTTCGGAGCGATCCAAACGGAGCCGCATGGCGTCGGAAATTGAGCCGACGCCGCGGCCACCGGCGAGCGTCGGTGCGGACTGACCGCCGAGGACAACGCTCGCCACGAAGACCTTCAGTTCATCGACGACGGCGCCTCGCAGAAACGACCAGATGACCGTGCTTCCGCCCTCGACCAGGACGGATTTGACGCCCCGCTCGCTAAGACGCGCCATCAAGGCCTCTAGGTCGACTTGCTTCTTTCCGCACCGGAGTACATCCGCGTTCGCGAAGGTACGATCGCACTCGTCCGACGTGACAATCAACGTCGCGGCTTGACCATCGAGGACATGCGCCGCCGCGGGGGTCCTGCCGTTGGAGTCGAGTACGATACGCAGCGGGTTGCGGGCCGGGCTTGCGGTGGACTTCACGGTGAGCCTCGGGTCGTCTTTGAGAATCGTCCCGACGCCGACGAGGATCGCGTCGACCGAGGCCCGGAGCCGATGGACCCGCTCGAGGTCAGCCTCATTGCTCAGTCGGACCGGCCGACCGTCGTGGAGCGCGATCTTCCCGTCCAAGCTCATCGCCGCGTTCACGATGACACGAGGCCGCACGATGCAACCATGGAGGAGGCGAATAACAACTTTGCGGGCCCGCATGGAATGTTCATCTACCGCGGGCTCGGTGCCGCGAATCGGTGGTCGGGATGAAGGGACAGCTGAAGGACCTCGGCGACATGCGGTTCCGTGCGAGCGCGGACGGCGGAGCAGAGCTCCTCTTCGATGCGGGCGACCCCGCCTCCCGGCAAGGGCCGAGCCCGATGCAGGGGGCGTTGCTCGCCGCCATGGCCTGCACCGCCGCGGACGTGGCCTTGATCCTCCGCAAAGAACGCGTCCGCTTCACGTCCCTTGAGATCGATGCGGATGCCGAGAGGGCCGAGAAGGATCCGCGGGTGTTCACGAGGATCCATCTGCACTACCGAGTCCGGGGAACCGGCGTGAAGGAATCGGCGGTGAAACGGGCCATCCAGTTGTCCGCGGAAAAATACTGCTCCGTTGGCGTGATGCTGCGCCGAGGCGGCGTCGAGTTTGTCAACACGCACGAAATCTTGCCGCCGAGATGAGCGTGTTCTCAGGGCGCAGACTCGAGCCGCGCATCTTTAAGTAACATGCCCGGGATGGACCGCGCCACCCATGGAAGGCATCCAGATTTACGAGCTCAAACGGATGGACCTTCGAGGCGCAACCGTCATCGACGGGTTCCCGAGCGTGGGCCTCGTCAGCTCGATCGTGGCGAACTATCTGATCAACGCCCTGAACCTCACGCAGATTGGGATCATGGACTCGATCTACTTCCCGACGGTCGCCCTCGTGCGAGACGGGCAGCCGATGAACCCGGTACGAATCTACGCGGGATCGAAGATCGATGACCGCGATCAGGTCGTCGTCTTCATCTCCGAGTTCCAGCCGCCGCCGAACTTGATCAAGGCGATCGCGGCGACCGTCCTGGACTGGGCGCAGGACGCGCGTTGCAATCTCCTCGTGTGCCCCGAAGGCCTCATCGTCGACGCCCGAGAAGACGAGGCGGACCGTCAAGTCGAGGTCTACGGAATCGGGTCCACGGACAAGGCGATGGACATGATCCGCAAGAACGGCATCACGGTCTTCGAGGAAGGCGTCATCACCGGCGTCGCGGGGGTCCTCTTGAACGAAGGTCGGAAGCGCGACTTCGACGTCATCACGCTCCTCAGTGAGGCCCACCCGGATTATCCCGACGCGCGCGCGGCGGCCCGGGCCATCGAGGTCATCGACAAACTCCTCTCCCGCACCGAGCTCGACGCACGGCCGCTGTATGAGGAGGCGGAGCGGATCGAGATGCAACTCAAGAACATCCACCACCAGACCGATATCGCGAAGAAACCGAGCGAGCCCGCCCGGCCGAGCATGTACGGCTAGCGTTCGGGCTCGACGGACACCTTTTCCAAGCCGCCAACGGACGACACGCGAATCTTGCAAGGGAAGAACTGCGGGACGAGCCATGCCATCGTGTCTAGGTGTCCGGACACCTGCTGCACGAGAAAGTGCGACGGCCCTCGGGCCCTGGCGAGGTACGGAAGGAGTTGATCGGCCGCATGCACGTCGAGCGTCGCTCCGGACTCGATCACCGTGCGAAGTTCCGCCGCGGCCTCCTCGCCCACGCGCTCCGAAGTTTTCCCCCTTTCCGCGAGAGACGTCGCGCCGAGGATCGTCGAACCGAGCTGTGCCCACAGGACGGTTGCGCCTCCCTGCCCGATGGCGCCTTGCCCTGAGTAGACCCGCTCCTCGACCTTGACGTTGGCGATCCCGTGGAGTCGACGCAGCGCGGCGTGCTTCATCCTCGTCGGGATGGCCTCCGGAAGATTGGAGACATGCGCGATGCCCCGGACCGCTTCCACCGTGGAGGATTCGACCGCATCGAGTGGGGCCCATTCTTGCGCGGCATCGATGACGGCCTCGACCTCACCGCCGCCCCTAGGATAGTAACCGCGACGAAGCAGCTCCACGTCGACGCGACCGCCAATGTGCCCCAAGAGAGGCAAAAACACACGGGTGAAGTAGTCAACGGGAGGCGACCATCGGACATCCGTTCCACCTACGACGCGAAGCCGGACCGTCCGAGGAGCGGCGGCTGCGACCGGGAGAGCCGCTTGGAGCACGAGGGTGACGCTCCCGGCGGTCCCGACGTCGAACGTGTGCTGACCGCCCTCAATCGGCCCGGGTCGAAACGTGATTTCAGCCGACCCGAGTTCGAGCCCGTCGATCGTGCCCTTGCAAAGGGCCGCCACGGCCCGGAGGGCCGCGACGTGTTGGGCCGCTAAGCCCGGCGATCGCCGCTTGGCCCGGATTCGAACGATGCGGACGGGCACGGACTTCAAGGCCGCGAGAGCCGCCGCCATTCGCAGGAGCTGTCCGCCCCCCTCCCCATGGGAGCCATCGATCTCGAGCATCGGGGCTAGGCCCTCATCCGCCGCCGCACCACCTTGAGCGCTTCGACGCCCGCGAACGCCGTGAACGAGATCGCCAAGGTCTCGACCCAGTCGCCTAGTGTGAGCGGCTCCGTGCCGAAGACGCCTTGGAGGACGGGGAGATAAATCACCGCGGCCTGCAGCGCCATCGAACCCAGAACCGCAATGATGAGCTTCGGGTTCGTGAGCAGGCCGACCTGCCAGATCGTCTGGCGCGGGGACCGGATGGCGAAGACGAGGAACAGTTCGAAGAACACAATCGTGGTGAAGGCGACGGTCCGCGCTCGCGTGGCGTCCGCGCCCGCGTCGAGTTCGAGCTTGAAGACGCCGAGCGTCCCGACCGTGAGGATTCCCGCCACGACGACAATCAGGAACAAGATGTCCCGGGAGAGGACGCCTTCCTTCGGATTGCGGGGCGGTCGCTCCATGATGTCCGTCGGGTACGGATCGACACCGAGGGCGAGCGCAGGGAGACCGTCCGTGACCAGGTTGATCCACAAGAGCTGAACGGGCGCGAAGAACGGGAGGAACTGGCGGTCGAGGATCGCGACCGTCGCGATGAACATGACGAGGACCTCGCCGGCGTTCGCGGATAGGAGGAACGCGACGAACTTGCGGATGTTCTCGTAAATGCCGCGACCTTCCTCCACCGCAGCGACAATCGAGGCGAAGTTGTCGTCCGTGAGGACCATGTCGGCGCTCTCCTTTGCGACGTCGGTGCCGGTGATCCCCATCGCGACTCCGAGGTTGGAGCGCTTTAGGGCCGGTGCGTCATTCACTCCGTCTCCCGTCATCGCGACGATGTGGCCGGCTTTCTTCCAGGCGTCGACGATCCGCATCTTGTGTTCCGGGGAGACGCGCGCGTACACGCGGATGCGATCGACCTCGCGCACAAGCTCCTCGTCGGAGACCTTCTCAAGTTCCTCGCCCGTCATAGCGCGGTCGCCCTCGCCGAGGATCCCCATCTCTCGAGCCACGGACATGGCGGTCAGCTTGTGGTCGCCCGTGATCATGACGACCCGGATTCCCGCTTTTCTGCATCGCTGGATTGCTTCCATGGCGTCCATCCTGGGCGCGTCCATCATCCCCACAAGGCCGAGGAAAGTCAGCTCGTTCTCGAGGGCTCCCTCCTCCAGGGGCGGAACGTTTCCGGGGAATTCCCGGTGGGCGAACCCGAGGACTCGGAGGGCCCGTGCGGCCATCTCCTGGTTCTTGAACAGATATTGGCGGCGATCGAACTCCGTCAAGGGCCTGCGTTCGCCGTCGACGACATGGTACGCGGACGCGGCGAGGATCCGCTCGGGCGCGCCCTTGACATACAGGTTCACACCGAGGCCCGCGAGTCGTTCGTGTCTCCGGCCCTCCGGGACCGCGAGGACCTCTCGGAGATCGGGTTCCGCCAATTCCGCATGCAGGGTCGACATTTTCTTGCGCTCGGACGTGAAGGCGATTTCCGCGACGCGCGGCATGTCGGATCGAATTGAATCGGGGTTGAGGCCGGCGCGGATGGCCGTGACGAGGAGCGCGCCCTCCGTCGGATCGCCCTCGACCACCCACCGACCTCGGTCCTGTTTCAGGGCTGCGTCATTGCAGAGGACCGCGCACTCGAGCAATCGGCGGAGTTCGAGTTGGCCCGACAGATCCACTTTCTTGGCGTCAGCGCGGACTTCGCCCGTGGGATCGAATCCCTCCCCACGGGCTTCGTACTCCCGGGACCCTGCCACGAGCGCGCGGACGTTCATCTCGCCTTTCGTGAGCGTCCCGGTCTTGTCGGAGCAGATCACGGAGGCCGCACCGAGAGCCTCGACCGCGGGGAGTTTTCGGATCAGCGCGTGGCGGCGGATCATCCGTTGGAGCCCAAGAGCCAGGGAAATCGTGACGATTGCCGGGAGCCCTTCCGGGATCGCCGCGACGGAAAGGCCGACGGCGGTCAGGAACAGCAACTCGACATGCGCCGGGTCCGGCTCGCGCAGGATCCCGATGAGGAAGATCACCCCAGCCGCCAGCAAGACCGCGATTCCGATCTGCCGCCCGAGACGATCGAGCTGCTTTTGGAGAGGCGTCTCTTCTTTCGTCTCTTGCTGGACGAGTCCGGCAATCTTTCCGAGTTCGGTCGCCATCGCCGTCTCGACGATCACGGCCTTGCCTCGCCCGCCGTCGACCGCGGTCCCCATGAAGACCAGGTTCTTCCGATCGCCGAGGAACGTGTCCCGCCGGAGCGGTTCAATGACCTTGCTCACCGGCAGCGATTCTCCCGTCAGCGGCGCCTCGTTCACCCGCAGGCTCGCGACCTCGAGCAGTCGAGCGTCCGCAGGGACGCGATCACCCGCCGCCAGGACGATCACGTCGCCGGGGACGAGCTCCCGCGCCGGCGTCGCGACGACTTCCCCTTCCCGGAGGACGTGAGCCCTCGGGGCCGCCAGGCTCTTCAGGGCCTCGAGCGAACGCTCCGCCCGATATTCCTGGAAGAATCCCAGGATCGCATTCATGATCACGATCACGATGATGAGCAGCGCGTCGTACAGGTCGGCCGTCTCGCCCTGCGAGACTCCGAGTGCCGCGGAGATGACCGCGGCGATGATCAGGACGATGACGAGGACATCGGTGAACTGGCCGAGGAGGATGCGCAGCCAACTGACCTTCGCGACCTGAACGAGTTCGTTCGGTCCGACCCTTGCGAGCCGATCGCGAGCCTCGCGGCTCGTGAGGCCAAGGGGCGATGCATCCAACCGCTGGAGGACGGCCTCCGCCGGAATGGCGTGCCAGTCGTCCGCCATCGCGCGCCGAACATTCGGACTCGTAATAAACCTCTTCCCGAACATCCCGCGGACTCCTCCAATCGCGCGACCCGCCGCGCATTGACAGCATCTATTTGTAGACTGACCGGCGATTCGCCCGCCGGGATGGGAACTTCGGTTCTCGAGCAGAGCGCCTCAGCGGAGACGCTCGTTTCATCGGCCCAGGCTGGATGATTCGCTGGTCGAAGCCGCGTCGATCATGTTCGATGTCGGGGTCATCGCGACCGTGGGATTCCTCGGGGCGGCGCTCGCGTCGAGGATGCGGCTCCCGGTCGTGATCGGATACATCGTCGCGGGCATCCTGATCGGCCCGAACATCCACCTGCAGCTCCTCGGATGGACCTACAACGGCCTGTTGGGGGACAGCGTCTTCCTGCAGAGCATTTCCCAGCTCGGGCTCGTGCTCCTCCTGTTCTTCGTCGGCCTGGAATTCAGCATCACGAAGCTCATGAAGACGAAGGAGGCCGCGGCGATCCTTGCCGTGACGAATCTCGCGGTCAACATGTTCGCGGGCTTCGTCATCGGGGCGTGGCTTGGTTGGCCGCTAATCGACACGATCTTCATGGCCGGGGTCATCAGCATGTCCAGCTCCGCGATGACCGCGAAGTCACTGATCGACCTCAAGCGGCTGGGAAACAAGGAGACGGAATTTCTCCTGGGGATGGTCATCCTCGAGTCGTTTCTCGCCATGTTCCTCCTGACGATCGTGAACGGAATGATCGTGCCTTCCGAGACCGCCGTCGACGTGCCCGCGCTCTTCGCCGGCGTCGGGATCTTCATCGGATTCTTTGCATTGCTCGCGGCCGTCGTCGTCCCCCGGACCGCCGCACTGTTCGAGCGGATCCGCAGCGAGGAACTGTTCGTCCTCTTCGCCCTCGGGACGGTCTTCCTCTCCGCGGCGCTCGCCGAAGCGTTTCGAATCCCGGCGATCGTGGGCGCGTTCTTCATGGGGATGGTCTTCGCCGACACTCGGATTGCAGGTCGGATGAAGGTAAAGATGGAATCGCTCCGGGACGCGTTCGTCGCGATCTTCTTCCTCAGTTTCGGGATGCTGATCGACCCCGCGTCGTTCGGCTCGGTCCTTCCGATGCTCGTGATCGCGGTCCCGCTCATCCTCCTCAACGACCTCTTCTTGACGGCGTCCCTCGCCTACTTCATCGGGTTTTCGGGCCGGGCGTCCACCGCCATCGGGACGAGCCTCATTGCGCGGAACGAGGAGGCGATTCTCTACGCGACCGTCGGCGCGCGGGCGATCCGGGCGAATGACCAGTTGCCGAACGACTATGCAGGCCGGTACCTCACTCCGTTCGCGGGGATCCTCTGCATCGTGATGAGCTCTCTCGCGCCGATCCTCATGACTCGCTCGGACCGGATTGCGAACTTCTTTGCGAAACGCTTGCCGAAGTCGATCACGTTCGGCGCGGAACTCGTCAAGCGCACCCTGAAGACCGTGATCATGCCGAACTTCTTGCCGATCTACCGCCGGAAGCGCCTCTTCCAGGCGTCGCTCATCCTGTACGCGGCCTGGATCATCGATCTCACCGTCACGACCGGCCTGGCCCACCTCGCGATGTCGATCGCGACGCCGTTCCTCGTCTTCGCGGTCTGGGCGTCGACGCGCCACGCGTTCCGGGATCCGGTGCGGCACACGAACTACGGCGTGGACGGCGGCCCCTTCAGCCGATCGACCATCGAGGCGTTCGTCTTGCGAATCGTCGTCGGCGCGCTCGCGGTCGTCGGCCTCGTGGCGATCCTCTGGCAGTACTACTGGCCCGTGACCCTTGTGATCCTGTACACGTACTTCCTCGTCGTCGTCTTCAGCATGAAGGTGGTGTACCGCCGGCTCGGACTCGGGGTCGGCCGAAGACCCGCCCCCATTCGTCTCGTCCGACGGATCCCGCCGGCGCGGAGTTGGCGGGCGGCGTCCGGCCGTCGGTGATCACAAGACCGGGTACACCAGATCGCTGATCCAGGTCTCGTCTCCAATCGTCGTCTCGGGTCCGTGGCCCGGATAGACGCGGGTTTCGGGTGGGAGTTCGTTCAGCCGCCGGAGGGTGAACACCATCTTCGCGGGGCTCCCTCCGAACACGTCGGTCCGCCCGTGCGAGCGCGCGTACAGCGTGTCTCCGCTGAAGAGAATCCCGGGCGGGTCGATGTAGAAACACGAGCTGCCCTCCGTATGGCCGGGGGTGTGGAGGGTCCGGATGGCGACGTCGCCCACCTTCAGCTCCGATCCTTCCTTCAAGAGTACGTCCGCCTTCACCGCTGGAGGAGGCGCCGGCAGGAACCAGTGGGTGTCCCGTGCGTTCTTCTCCAAGCGGGGCGCCTCGACTTCGAAAATGGCAATCTTCGCGCCGGTCGCGGCGCGGAGTGATGCGTCGTCCGCGGTGGCGTCAACGTGGCCGTGGGTGTTCAGCACGTACAGGATCTTGGCCCCCATCGCCTCGGCTTTCGCGAGGAGCTGCTTACCTCCGAGGGCGGGGTCGATGACGGCGGCCTGCCGACTTTTCTCGTCGACGACCAGATACGCGTTGTTGTCGAGGGGCGGGGCGACGACCTTCTCGACCAGCATATCGCATCGCGGCAAGCGGGGTCCTTTCATAAACTTGCCGCAGGAATCGAATCCGAGAGAGTCCACGCTCGTTGTTTGGACCCGGAGCGAGCGCAACCTTAAGTCGGCCCCGGGCATCGAGGCGGCCCGTGACGGTCGGCGGCCTCAACTTCAGTTGTCCGAAGTGCAACAATCCCCTGTTCTTCACGTTCCGTCTCGCCGATCAAGGCGACTCCATGTCTCGCGAGATCAACTGCCCGGGTTGCCGGACGGCATGGGTCGTCCAACTCGACATTCATCCAAAATGAAACGCGCTCGCGAGAAGCTTCATGACCCATCATCGGCTTCGGCCCGGCGAGCGCCGGTAGTCTAGTGGTAGGACTAAGGCTTCCCAAGCCTTCGATGCGGGTTCAATTCCCGCCCGGCGCACTCCTCGCACCGAAATCGGCGGGACTACCGGACCGTCTCGAGCTGGGAGATGACGTTCCAGATCAGGGTGCGCCCGTGCAGCGGGATGTTCGGGTCGTTCGCGAGATCGTCCATGATCATGATCGCGCTCGTGACGCGCAAGTCGAGCGCCTCGTTCTTCTTTGCAAGACGGGCCTTCGCATCGGACGCGCCGCGCCGGATGTTCCTAGGGACGGAAGTATCCTCCGCGATCTGGTCGAGGACGTCCATGATTTGTTTCAGCTTCGCTTCGGACTCCATCTGACCATCTCCCGGTTTTGATCGTCGCCCTCAACTTGGTGCCCTCGGCTGTCCGGCTTCCTTGTAGGTCGTGACCACCATGAGCGTCTTGGTATCCTTAATCCCCGGAATCGGGGCGAGGCTCGCGAGTACGAAATCCTTCAGCCCTTTGTAGTTCTTGAAACGGGCCTTCGCGACGATGTCCGTGTCTCCCGTGACGAGGAAGACGTCCTGGATGACCTCGAACTTCGCAATCTCCGTCGCGATGCGGTCCGCTTCCTTCGTGTCCACTTTGAGGGTGATGACGGCGGCGACTTGGTCCTCGCCGTACAGCGCGGTGAGAGCCTGTTCCATGTCGCTTCCGAGCGCCATCACTCGAGGGATGCGGGCCTCGGGTATTAAGGTTTATCCGCACGTTCTCTATCGAGAAACCGGCGTCCCGCATTTTCGGCAAAACGCGTCGTCGGCGAGGAGGCTCGCCCCGCACGAGGGACACGCGGACGGCACGAGGCGCGTACCGCACTTTCGACAGAACGCGTCGTCCGCCTGCAGCGGCGATCCGCACGTCGGGCATGCGAGACCCGCCGGGGCCGGGGTCGTCACGACGATCGGGTGTGGGTCCACGGACTCTCCCTCGGCGGCGCGCTTCGACTGACGCGCCAGGCCAAGGGCCGCGGTGTAGTCTTTCGCGTCGAATCGGGCTCGGGCGGCCTCGAGCAACTGCGAGGCTTGGCCGACGTCCCGCCCGGACGAACTCCCGGACTCGATCGCGGTCGTCGCGAGTCCGATGGAGAACTTCGACTGGATCAGATTCGGAGGATAATCCTTCTGGATGAGTTCTTTCGTCGTGACGGCATCGTCCGAACCGGCGGGAGGAAGCCGATCCAGTTTCGCCAGGTCGCCCTTCGATGCCTGCGCGGCTTTGAGGGAGAGAAGCCTCTCCTTCGCCTTCGCAGTCAGGTCAATCGCGACGCGATAGTTCCGCCGCGCCGACGCGGTGTCGGCTTCCCGGAGCCAAGACGCGGCCTCCTCGCTCCGGACCCCCTGCCGCTCCATCGCGGCCAGGATCGCCTTCGTCGTGACGACCGCGTTGTGGGCCTCGTCGGGAAGCTCCTCGTCGCGCTTCGCCGTACGCACGCGGCGATTTTTCATCCGCTTGCGGAGGAACTTCAGCTCGAAGAATGCGACGACTACGATGGTCACGACGAACAGGACGATTCCGACCGTGACCTGGTCCGTCGTCGGATCGGCCATGGCGGCCAGCCCACCTGGGTGAGGCCATAAAAGCGTTTCCACGCTTTTTTCCGCTTTGATTCCTTCACGCGGAAGAGGGCCCGTTCGTCAGCTCAGAATCTCCTTCAGACGTCCCAACTTGCGGGCAATCTGGATCTCCCGCGCGATCCGGCGGCCCGTGGACATCCCGGGCTCCCGCAGGTCGGCGTACGGGGAGCCGGCGATGAACAGGTTCGTCCCCGCGACAATCCTCGTGGAAATCTCGAAGACCTTGAACTCCAAGTGATCGGTGACAATCGTCTCGAGGCAGAACGGACCGATCATCCCCCCGAACAGCTCCATCGACTTCTCGACGACGCGCTCGCCCATTTCGAACGCCTTCGGGAGAAGGGACTCGCGGAGCACGACGGGCATGTTCCCCGTCACCACGAACGTGGGCAGGAGGCCCATCTTCCGCAACGCCTCCTGCGCCCCGAGTTTGTACATCTCGTCGATGTTCGCCTCGTCCCGCCGGTCAACGCCGAGCATCTCGAGCGCGCCCTTCGACAACGTGTAGCCCGTCGTCGCGAGCGGGGAGTAGAAGTAGTGCATGTAGTACCGCGTGCCCACGACGTACTCCTGGATGGCGTACTTCATGCCGGGCTTGATCGACTCCCGGAAATCATCGTGATTCTTCGCGATGAACGATCCGCGCCCTCCCTTGGCTCCGTAATACTTGACGAATACCGGACGATCGATGTCCTCGGGCCGTTCGATCTTCTCCGGCATCGGCACGCCGGCGGACGTGAGCCATTCCCGCTGCTTCTCCCGGTCCGACTCCCATCGCAGCACGTCGCGATTTCCGAACGTCGGGATGCGGAGTTTCGCGAAAACCTCCGAACCCATGTACTCGACGAACGAGCCATGCGGGACGGTGACGACTTGCCTTGCGACGAGGTCGTCCGCATGGTCCAGGATATCCGCGTACGAATCGACGATCAGGAACTCGTCCGGCTTCGCGAGCGGGAACGCATCGTAGAAGCGAGGCCGCTGACCGATCGCAATCCCGAGGGTCCGGAAGCCTTCCTGGCGGGCCCCGTGGAAAATCTGAAGGGAGGAGTGGGAACAGACCGTGGCGACGACGATGTCCTCGTAGTCATCGAGGATGGACCCGATGGACTTCCGAGATACCATTGCCCTGCGAATCGGTTGTGCGCATTAAAGGTTTTCACGGCCGCGAAGGACGGCGTCCGCCATCCGCATCGCACGGACCGTTGCCGCGACGTCGTGGGCCCGCACGATGTTCGCTCCCTTGGTGACCGCCACGGCGGCGGCCGCGAGGCTGCCCGGCAGCCGGTCCTCCAAACGGTCGCCACCGGTGACCGTCGAGATGAAGGACTTCCGGGAGACGCCGATGACAACGGGATGGCCGAGGCCCGCGATCACGTCGAGTCCGGCCAGCAGAGCCAGATTCTGGTCGACCGTCTTGCCGAACCCGATCCCGGGATCGACCGCAATGGACGCCTGGGCCACCCCCGCGTCCCGGGCCGCCTTCACGCGGTCCTCGAGGAAACCCCGGACTTCGCGCACGACGTCGACGTAGCGGGGCCGACGTTGCATCGTCTTCGGATCGCCTTGCATGTGCATCACGACGGTCCCGGCACGAGTGGTCGCGACGAGCCGGGCCATCTTCGGATCGGAAAGGCCGGAGACGTCGTTGACGATGGACGCGCCGCGCTCGATGGCCTTCTCCGCGACCTCGAACTTACGCGTGTCGATCGATATCGGTACGTCAATCTTGCGCGAGACCGCCTCGACAACGGGCGCGATCCGACGCCACTCTTCGGGCGCCGGGACCGCCTCGGCCCCAGGGCGCGTCGATTCGCCGCCGACATCGATGATCGATGCGCCTTCGTCGGCCATTTCGAGCGCGCGACGGACGCCATCTTCCGGCGCAGCATAGCGACCGCCGTCGGAGAATGAATCCGGCGTCACGTTGAGTACGCCCATCACTCGCGTGCCATCGAGGGCGATGTCTCCGGAGCGGTGATGCCAGATCCGCGGGTTCCGCGGCACGATCGACCCATCTCCCGCGACGTATTTCAGCGTGCGCGGCGCGACGGGAGCGCGGAGCTTTATATTGTGGAATATCTACGCGAGCCCGAAATGCGGATTCTGTTCCTCCACGTCGATTCGTTCGAGTATGAGGTCCGGGAGAAGGCGCTCAAGGATATGCCGGACCTGCCGACCTCGAAGCGGAAAGGACGCGCCGAGGAGGCGCTCGTCTGCTTCATTGCCGCGGAGAAACGGGACGAGAAGAACGCGATGGCGAGCGCAGAGGCGGCCGCGGCAAACATCCTCGAGGTGGCCGGCCAGGTCCACGCGAACCGCGTCGTCCTCTATCCGTACGCCCACCTGAGCTCTTCGTTGGCAGCGCCCGGCCCCGCGCTCGAGATCCTCTCGCTCGTCGAGAAAGGGCTCGCGGCCGCGGGAATCGAGGTCCACGCCTCCCCGTTCGGTTACTACAAGTCGTTCAAGGTCGCGGTCAAGGGGCACCCGCTCAGCGAACTCTCGCGGGAGATCGTGGCAGAAGCCGCAGGGGGCGGCCAGGAGGACGCGTCCGCCGCCGTCAAGGCGGAGTCGAAACTCGTATCGAGATGGCACATCCTCGACGCCAAGGGCGAACTCCACTCGCTCGCGATCAAGGACGGGCGCGTCGCCGGCTTCGAGTTCCGAGGCCACGAGAAGCTCGAGAAATTCGCGAAGTACGAGATGGCGAAGTCCCGCGAGGCGCGGGAAGAGCCACCGCACGTCCGGCTCATGCAGGAACTGGAACTCGTGGACTACGAGCCCGGATCCGACCCGGGGAACCTGCGCTTCTATCCGAAAGGCCGGTTGATCAAGGGCCTCCTCGAGGAGCTCGTCGGCCGACGGATCCGCGAGTACGGGGCGATGGAAGTCGAGTCGCCGGTCATGTACGACTTCGAGCACCCCGCGCTCAAGTCCTACCTCGACCGCTTCCCCGCGCGTCAGTACATCGTCCAGACCCCGAACAAACGGACGTTCCTTCGTTTCAGCGCGTGCTTTGGACAGTTCCTGATCATGAAGGACATGGTGATCTCGTACAAGCAACTCCCGCTCCCCCTCTACGAACTCACGCGATATTCCTTCCGCGCGGAGCAACGGGGCGAACTCGCGGGGCTCCGGCGGCTTCGGGCGTTCACGATGCCCGACTGCCACGCCCTCTGCGCGGACGTGGAGCAGGCGAAGGCGCACATGATGGTCCGGCTCGAGGTCGCATGGAAGCTCATGTCGGAATGCGGGTTCACCATGCCGGACGACTTCGAGGTCGGGATGCGCGTCACGGAGGCTTTCTGGCGGCAACACAAGGAATTCGTGATCGCCTACGCGAAACGATGGGGGAAACCGATCCTCGTCGAGATGTGGTCGGAGCAGTTCTTCTACTATGCGCTGAAGTACGAATGGAACTTCGTGGATGCGAACGAGAAAGCGGCCGCCCTGACGACCGATCAGATCGACACGGAGAATGCGAAGCGATTCGGAATCACCTTCACGGATGAGAAAGGCGAGAAGCGGAACCCGCTGATCCTCCACCTCTCGCCGAGCGGCGCGATTGAACGCGTCATGTACGCCCTCCTCGAGAAGGCGGCCGCAGAGGCGAAAGCGGGGCGACCGCCCATGCTGCCCGTCTGGCTCTCGCCGACGCAAGCCCGTATCGTCCCCGTGAGTATGGATCAGCTCGACTATGCTCGCGGCCTACTCGAACGGTTCCCGGGAGTGCGTGTGGATGTCGATGACACAAACGACACACTCGGGAAGAAAATCCGGCGGGCCGAGAAGGATTGGGTCCCGTACATCGTGGTCGTGGGCCCGAAGGAAATCGAGAGCGGGAAGCTGAGCGTCCGGATCCGCGCCACAAAGGAGCAGGTCGAGATGCGACCCGATGAACTGACCAAGCGATTCGCTTCGGAGACTTCCGGCCGTCCGGTCCGGCCGCTCCCGGAATCCCCCCTGATCAGCGCGCGGCCCACGTTCCGCGGCTGAGCGTCGGCTCGGCGACGTTCTCAGCCGTGAGAATGGCGTCGGCTCAGTTATCCGTCCATTCCGGCTCGCCATCGCGGGACGACGCTTGAAACGCGATCTCTTCGAGATGCTCCTTGGAATCGGCATTCTCGCGCTCGGCCTCGTCGTGATCCTGTTCACGTTCTCCCAGGCGTTCGCCATCGCGTCGAACCCAGGACCGTGGATCCGAAACCAGATTCCTCAAACGCCCCAGCCGGTTGGACCGAGCGCATCGTTCGATTGGACGAGCAACGACGCGTCGGTCACGTTCGCGGACACCAGCCAGCAAGGCGACACCCAAATCGTCTCGTGGGACTGGGACTTCGGGGACGGACAACGAACGAACGTCCAGAATCCGCAGCACACGTATCCGTCGTACAGCAACTATCAGGCGAGCCTCGTCGTCCGAGATGCGAACGGAAAAGAGAGCTTCGCGGTCGCCCAGGTGACCACGATTCTCGGTGACACCCGATCCGGCCGAGGGGTGAGCTCGTCCCTCGGGCAGGGCCTGAACGTGAACCTCGACTTCGCGAGCATCCTCCTCCCCATCGCGGCCGTCCTCCTGACGTTCGGGTTGTTCCTCGTCATGTCGGTCATCGGGGGATCGATCATGAAAGCGGGCTGGAACATCCTGCGACCCAAGCCGGAGACCATTCGGGTCCGGCTGAAACCGCGACACCTCACGCAGGCGATGGAAGAGGATGCCGCCATGGGAGCACCCCCGCCGCCATCGAGCTAGCTTCGCCTTCGAGACGTCGCCTTCGGCAGCTCCGTCACCGACACGTCGTCCGACCAAACGTCCCCCGCGAGGCCGCCGATCGAGACGGACTCGCGCACCGCATCGACGATCGGAGATCGGATGCCCGTCATGATCGCGAGGACCCGTATGATGCCCTCGTACTTTCGATCGACGCGTACGCCGAAGATCACGTTCGCCTCCGGCCGCATGTGCGCCGTCAGGCCCTCGACGACCTCGTGGGCGGTCCGAAGCCGGAGTCCCGGACCCGCGCTGATGTGGATCAACGCCCCGGTCGCGCCGCGGTAGTCGACGTCGAGGAGAGGGTTGTCGAGCGTGTCGGCGACAACTTGGTCCGTGTCGTCCTCCGAATTTTCGCCGTAGAACACGGTCGACGCCCCGCCCGACTCCAGGATCGTCCGAACGTCGCTGAAGTCCAGGTTGATCAGGGAAGGCAACGTGATCGACTCCGTGATGCCCTTGATCACCTCGCTGATGAGGTGGTCCATGACGGCGAAGGCCTGTTCGACCGGGAGGTTCGGGACGAGATCGAGGAGGCGGTTGTTGTCGAGCACAATCAGGGAGTCGGAGCACCCCCGGAGTCGTTGGATGCCCGCGCGGGCGTTACTCATCCGCCCCCGTTCCGCCCGGAAGGGCGTCGTGGCCAGGGTGATGACGACGCTGCCGGCGGCTTGGGCCAGTTCCGCGATAAGCGGAGCAATGCCAGTCCCCGTGCCCCCGCCAAGGCCGACTGTAATGAACGTGAGGTCCGCATCGCCGACCTGGTTACGCAATTCCTGCTCGGAAATCTCCGCGCATCGTTCCCCGATTTCGGGACGGCCGCCGGCGCCCATGCCGCGGGTCACGCCGCCTCCGATGAGGACCTTGCGGTCCGCTTGGATCGAATCGAGGTGCACGGCGTCCGTGTTCACGACGACCGTGCGCGCGCCGTGAATGCCCATCCGATGGAGTCGATGGACGGAATTCCCGCCGGCTCCGCCGCATCCGATGACGAGGACCTTGGGACGGCCGAAGCTGAACGAGTCGAGGAACGACTGGTTCCCGGACCGCTGCGCGCTCTCGATGCCCATGCCTGGTCCCATCCCTGGTGGCCTCCGGTGAGAGCCACCGATGCTCGCGCGGATTTGGGGTCGCGCGCTCCCCGCCACGGCGCCCTATCGCTCGGCCCCTTCCATGGCTTTGTGGAGCCGGCGGCGGACGTATTCGCGAACCGCGTTGCGGATCGCGTCCTCCACGGAGACGGAATCTCCCGACTTGACGAGCTGCTGCAGGTCCACGACGTTGCCTTTCGGCAGCTCGATCATGAGCTTGCGGATGTAATCCGGCGCGAATTGAATGTCGATGAAACGATCGATCGCCGCGCGGATCGCGTCCGAGACGGTGTCGTAGTCCCCGCTCTTGACGAGTTGATGCAATGCCTTGACCTTATCGGGCGGGAGGCGGATGGTCACCCGTTCGGATTCGGATGGCATGATTTGCCTTGGCCGATCGCGCGGATCGGTGTCTGACGTTCGTATGACGTGCAGCTTATTTAAAGATATGTCATCGCCCGAATTCTTTCGGGGAAAAACGGACTTAAGGATGGGCCCAGCGGGGAGGCGATTGCCGGGCCCTCATGCGGTTGTTTTTCGGATTGTGTTCCACGTCGGCGAGGCGCAACGCCTCTAAGACGGGCGGCACGTACATCCCGAACCGACCCCGAAGCCCCTTCTTCAGTCCGTACCAACCGCCAACCGGATTCTTCCATGATCGGCCCCAGGCTTCCACCGTCCCTTCGGCCGCCGGCTTCTGCTCGTCCGCGCTCCCGAGGGGCATCCAGTCGCCGTGCGCCTTGAGCATGGAGTGGAGGTCCTCGATGCACCGAAGATGATACCTCAGCTCGGTGCTCCCTGACTTGACGACGAGCGCAGGAGGATCGAGCGACGGGTCCCGGAATGCCGTAAACTCGGACGTCCCGCTCGGGGTCTTCAATTGCCACGGATGATCGCGCGTGCCGGGCTCGCCGCCCGATTTCGCTTTGCTCGCCATGTGATCCGTCCCCAGGAGTTCGGTTGCAACCGCTCCCGGGCTATTTCAACGGTTCGCCGCCTTCAGGTGACGGCTGCCATGGAGGGAATTAGGGTTTCGGCAAGCGTCTCACGAGCGCTCGACTCTCCGAGAACCGAGCCCCGTGGACCCGCATTTCCTTCACCGCAATCTCCGAGTCGCCGGGCTTGATGTCGACGCCGCGGATCGCATCGCGAAGGACGCGAACGGGCATCCCTCGGCGCAGCGCGTCCAGCGCGGTCGCGCGGACGCAGTAGTCCGTCGCGAGCCCGCAGACTACCAACTCGTCCACGTCGAGTTCGCGCAACGCGGATTCGAGGTCCCGTCCGCGATCCGTGAATGCCTGGAACGCGGAATAGGAGTCGACCTCGGGATCCATCCCTTTCGAAAGGATGATGGATCCCTTCGGCACTTGGAGGTCCGGATGGAACCGTGCGCCCTTGGTGCCTTGGATGCAGTGCGCGGGCCAAGCTCCCCCGAACTCCTTGAAATGCTTCGTCTGCCGCGGATGCCAGTCCCGGGTGAAGAGGACGGGCCGCCCTCGGCGGGTGAAGAGCGCGACGGTGCGATTCACGCGCGGGATGATCGCATCTCCGTCCGGCACGCCGAGGGCGCCTCCGGGACAGAAGTCGTTCTGGACGTCGACCACAAGCAGGGCGGCCCGGTTCCCCACGGTCCCGCGTCCGCCATTCCGGCGAGTCGCTAAAAGCTTGCGGCCTTCCGAACCTGCTCGAAGTCCTCGCCGTAGTCCTCTCGGTACGCGAGGTCGTCGGGCAGCGCTTCGAACCAGCGGGCTTCAACGACCTCGTGACCGGGCCCTAGATCCCGCGACAGCGCGCGCGCGACGAACTGAGCGAAGTATCCGTGGCGGACCTGGCGACCGTCCGTCACCGTCTCGTGGACGATACGGGTCAAGACCGGATCCAGCAGCTCGAGGCCCACCTCCTCTCGAACCTCGCGGCGGAGCCCTCCGTCCGTGGTCTCGCCAGTCTCAAGCAGCCCGCCGGGCGTGAACCACCGATCCCCCGCCAACCCCCCGACCTTTACGAGCACGACGTATCCGCGGCCATCATGGATGAGGCCGCCGGCCGCCCAGAACGGCGATCGACCCTTCTGGCGAAAGGAAGGATCGTCCGGTGCCGCCACGCGCGTCCGACGGAAGATCGGGACGCGACCGAACTTCGTGAAGGCGTCGGCCATCCGATCCTTGCACTCTCCGGGACACACGGAGATTCGAACGCCTGAAAGGTTATTTAACATCCCCCCGACTACCCGCCCGCGCACCGGAGGCGCGTTCGTGCTTGAGGACGTTACGGACCGGGCCAACAAGGTCTACGATGCCATGAAGTCCGCCGGCATCACGTCGGAGGACAAGATGCGGGACGCGGAGGCCATCACGAAGATGTCCAAGCTCTCGAAGAACTTCGTCCTGCAGGCCCTCCAGGAACTCCAGGCAAAAGGCTACGCGCGGCGCAGGGCCCGAGAGAAGGCGGCTGGCTACTACCTCATCAAGTGACTCGAAGTCAGCGGCGCGCTCGGCCCAACGCCGCACTGATCATCATCGGAAGAAGCGCGGTGGCATCCCCCTCGATCGTCACCTGCCGCGCGGTCTCCTTCACCTTGCCCCACGAAATGCCCTCCCGGACTCGGGCGCCGCTCAGGCTCCCGTCCCACTCCGGCGCCGTCGTGATGTATACCGCATAGTCGAGGCCGCCGCGAAACTGATTCCACCAGATCGTGTGGTGCTTCGAGACCCCACCGCCGATCATCAGGGCGCCGGACTCCTTCGCACCGAACACGAGGTCCGAAAGTTCCGCCTCGTCTTGGAACGCGTCGATCGCGAGGGCGCGGTGGTCTTGCCAGAACGCCCACAGCTGGTATCCGACGGCCCCATCGAAGATCGCGGGGACGTATACGGGAATCCGGTTCTTCCAGGCCCACCATAGGAGCGACTCATGGCTCTGGGTCCGTCGGCCGAACTCCCACAGGAGTTCCTTCGTCGAGAAGGCGCGTCGTCCCGAGTCCCAAAGATCCCGGAGGACCGGCACGAGTTTTCGCTCCAGGACCTGGCCGTACGATTTGTTCGGCACGAGGACGTTTCCGAGGCGGTTGATCCCGAGCCGATGGAGGGCGACGTCGTCCATTTCGAAGTCGCCGTGGTAGTAGGGCCGCCAGACCCGCGCTAGGTCGTGGTCCGCGGTGCCGCACGTCGTCACGACGACGTCCACGAGTTTTCGCTCGACGAGGGCGCGCAGGATTCCCCGGACGCCGGTCGCCATGAGGGCCGCGGGGAATGAAAGGAACGTCGTGCAGCCGGGCCGGCGGAACATCGTCCGCAGGATTTCGACTCCGACCGCGATCTTCTTCGCGGTGAAGCCGCCGCCACGACCCATGGCCGCAACGAGCTCGGCGACCGCGGGCGAAGGGTCCAATTCGATGTCCCGGACTTTCTCTCGAAGCACCGGCCGCTTCGCCATCGGCGCGGAATCCGGCGATTTCGATAAAAGGCTATGGAGGGGCCGAGCCCGGCCCTCGGTTTGCGAATGGAGGTCGGCGCGAAAGGTACCTCTGGCCGCGCATCAGAGCGAGCGGGGCGAACCATAGGATGGCCCGCATCGGCACCCCGGAGAACACAATCCACGAGCCGAAGGCCGGGGCGATGGAAACGAAGATGAAGGCCGCGCTCACAATCGCGGCGTTGCGAGACGCACGCAAGTGCCGTTGGTCCTCCCCCGACAGGAGACCGCGCCCGGACGAGAGAGCGGCGACGTTGTACATCCCAAGGATGAAGAACAGCGAGCCGAGATCGACCGCGTAGAGAGACGAAACGTAGAGCCACCAATCTTCGTTGCTCACGCCGGCGACCGGGCTGGTCGACGCGATCATGAGATTGAACAGATAGGGCTCCACGGACACGAAGAACAGAAGACTCACATTGAGAAAGAGCGCGACGGGCGTGTCCGAACGCAAGTACGTCATCGTGCGCGTGTAGCGCAGCCAGACCGAGATCAGAATCAGGAAACCGAACAGATAGACGAGAATGCTCTGGCCTATCTGGGACAGGTCGGTAATGGGCCGCGCGATGAGGGACAGCGCGCTGATGGACAAGGCCAATCCGAAGATCAGGTCCGACAGGGACTCGATGCGCGCCTTGCCCCCCGCCGCGGCCATCGCGCCGCGCAGGGTCGCCTCGGTCTAAATCGTTTCGCAAAATCGAGATGTGGGTCTGGGGAACCTGGTCGAGCGACGCGGCGAAGTCATCCGATTCCAAGCTAGGAGGCAAGGAGGTCTTGGAGCCGCTCCCACACGCCGAGTGGGCCGCGCCACCGGAACGTGGTCCCGCAATCGGCGCACCGCCCCCAGCCATCGTCGTCGAAGACAACGCGCTTCGATCGACAGACGCCACAAATTCCGGCTTGCGGTTTCGTAATCCCGCGATGTCGACGCTCGTCCGCGATCTGGCTCTGAAGCCGCCGGGCCGCGTCTTCGGCGTTGCGCGCCAGGGTGAGCCCCGCGAGGTAGTCCCCTTTCGCCAGGACGTCCCTCGCCTGACGGAAGAGAGTGCGCACCTCCGCGGGATTGAGATCGTAGGATTCCGCTTCCTTGAGGACTGGCTCGCTGGCGGCGATGATGGCCTGCGCCTTCTCCACTTGACTTTGCCGCAACTGGATCGCGCGCTCGATCTGCCGCTGCTGCCCCTTCATCGCGAGGCGCTCCGCCCGGGTCAAGAGGTCGCCCGCGCGGCCGTGCTGGGCCTCCGCGACCGCACCGCGCGCTTGGCTGAGCAACGCCTCGGCCTCTCGCACGTCGGCGCCGACTGCCCGCGCCGCCTCGATGTGACCTTCCACGGAGCCGATCGACTCCTTCACCTCTTGGATCCGGCGATTCCGAGCATCGCTCGCGCGCCGGCTCGCCTCGAGGAACGTCTCTCTTGCCGCGGCGAGGCGGTCTCGGTCGAGGAAGTCGGTCCCCAGTTTCCAGGCGTCTTCCGCGAGGCCGACCGAAGCCCCCAGGTTCGCCGCCTCGCGAATCGCATCCCGGGATTGCGCAAGCAACTCGCGAATCCGGTCGGCTTCCGTCGCATGAGCCGCATCGGCCGCGCGGACGAGGTCCTCGAGAAGGGCTTCGTCGCCGAGGGAGTCGCGAAAGAACGAATCGCGGGCGCGGCCAAGGACCGCTCGCGCCGCCACCGCGGCGGGGTCTGCGGGGTCGCACGGATCGAGGAGGCCCTGGGCCGCGAGGATGGCGTACGACCACGAAGCCCGCCGGAGTTGAACGGACGTCCGCTCCGCGATGCGGGAAGCTTCCTGGGCCGCTGAAAGGGCCGCCTCATACCGCCGCTCTTCGAACCGCTTCCGCGCGGCCACAAGAAGTTCCTCGACTTGATCGGAGTCCGGGGTCGACTCCTTGCCGAAGAAGAGCCCCGAATCGCGTTCCGGCGCCGCCTCGAGTTCCATCAGGATCCCGGAGGATTCTGTCGACGCCGCGAGGGCATCGACGAGATCGGCCCGCTTCTTCAGGCCCTGAAGGCTCACGCGGTGCCGCTCGGCGAGCTCCCTCAGTTGCCGCGGCCGCAGACGCGCCAGCCGGACCTCAACGCCCCGGCGCTCGGCCTCCGCGATGACGGACGCCTGGTCCGGGACGTCCGCGAGGGCGGTGATCAGGGACTCGCGTCCGGGCGGGACGGCCGGGTCGAAACCGTGGGCTTGGGCGAGGTCGCGAAGATCTTCATCCGGCAAAAGGGATAGAGCGTCTCGGAGGGAACGAGGCGTTGGAGGACCCCGCGAATCGAAGCCGCACGATGACAATAAACGTTGTGGCGAGCCCGTCAGGCGTCGGGCGGCCGGTAGCGGCGGAGGACCTCGATCGCCCATCGGATCTTGAGGAACTCCCGCGGATCGCCTCCGACGTCCGGATGGTTCCGCTTCGCGCGCTCGCGGTACGCACGTTCGATGGCGGCCTCGGACGGCCATCCGCGGCCGAATCGCGGCGGATGGATTCGGACGCTTGCAAAGCCCAGGATCCGGAACGCGGTCTCAATCCCTTTCGTCTGCAGATAGAACTCCCGCAGATCCGAGAAGATGCCGCCGGATTCGTGGCCGCCCTCGATGCTGTAGCGCTTGTGGTCGCGCGCAATCGTCGATCCGATCCGGTGGTCTCGTCCGCAGGCAAAGCAGAAGTACCGCTCGACCACGGCTCGCGAAGACGCGGTCTCTTCATGGCCTTTCGGGTCGGCGCAGGCTAAAGGTTATGCGCGTCCGCGGCGTTCGAGTCACGTGTCGTTCCGGTCCGGACCATCCGTATTCAAAGACCAAGGGAAGTTGTCGTTCGACTACCTCCCCGAGAAGCTGGTCCACCGCGAGAATCAGACGAAGCGACTCTTCAGCCTACTACGTCCGATCGTCGAGGCCGGGGCTTCCAGCAACGCGTTCTTGTACGGCCCCGTCGGGACGGGGAAGACGCACACGGCGAAGCGGTTCTGTCTCGATTTCAAGAAATTCGCGTCCGAATCGAGCCGCGCGGTCGACTGGGACATCGTGAACTGCCGGCAACGGATGGGAGACGACGCCGTCCTGCTGAGACTCCTCCAACATTTCGACGCGCATTTCCCGGAGCGCGGGTTCTCCATCGCCGAGAAGATGGAGACCCTCCGCCGGCACCTCGAGAAGCATAAGCTCCACTTCATCGTGATCCTCGACGAGGTCGATGCGTTGCTCAAGAAGAGCGGCGCGGACCTGATCTACTCCTTCGCCCGAATCGCCGAGGAGAGCACCGCGGCGAAGGGCAACATCTCGATGATGCTGATCTCCCAGCGGTCGAACGCCCTCGAGTACATGGACCCCGCGGCGCTGAGCACGTTCCGTCGCTCGAACGTCGTAGAGTTCCCCCGCTACGACGGGAAGGAATTGCGAGACATCGTCCTGGGACGCGTGCAGATCGCGATGCATCCGGGGACGGTCGACGACGACATCGTCAACCTCATCTCGGACATCGCCTCGGAGTTCGGGGACGCCCGCTACGCAATCGAGCTCCTCGAGAAAGCGGGCATGCTCGCGGACGAGGAAGGCTCGGAGGAAATCGCGCCGGAGCACATCCGCGGGGCGAAGGCGCACGTGCATCCGACGGATGTCCAAGAGCGGCTCGACCTCCTCGACGTCCCGAAGAAGCTCGTCCTGCTCGCGATCGCCCGGAAGAGCCGGAGGAAGGCGTACATCACGATGGGCGACGCGGAGGAGACTTACACGGTCGTGTGCGAGGAGTACGATGAGAAGCCGCGGGCCCACACGCAGTTCTGGAAGTATGTTCGAGACTTGGACGCCCTCGGACTCGTCGACACGAAGTTGAGCGGCGAAGGCGTCGTCGGCAAGACGACGCTGATCTCCCTCCCGGAAATTCCGGCGAAAATCCTCTCTGATAATCTGGAGCGAAGTTTGAAAAGACGATGAGGGCTATGGAGGAGCCGATGGGATGGGTGCAACCTCAGGACGGTGCCATGGGCACGGAGGCTGAGTCACTTCGCTCAGGCATGCCCATGGAGCTCGAGAAGGGCGCTTGCTATCTCGTGAAGGAGAAGAAGCCCGATCTCAGCTTCCGTCTCTTCGAACTCCTGCTCGGGCAACACACGCCGGGACTTTGCATCACGCGGCAGTATCCGGAGCGAGTGCGCCGGGAACGCGGCCTCACGGATGTGCGGATCATCTGGCTGAGCCACACGCCTGGCGAGGACTTCCATAACCCCACGGCGATTGGGACGCTCGCCAAGGTCATCCAGAAATTCATCGAGGACAGCAACGGCGAGGGCGCCGTCCTCCTCGACGGCCTCGAATATCTGATCATCAACAACGGATTCCTGCAGACGCTGATGTTCGTCGAGCACGTGAACGAGTTCGTCATGCAGCGGCGCGCGGTGATCGTCCTCCCCGTCAGCCCCGAGACCCTCGAGGAGAAGGAGCTCGCCCTCCTCGAACGCAACGTCAAGGTGCTCGAGTCCCCCGCCCTGAAGACAGACCTCGAGGCGCGCGAAGTCAGCCGGCTCCTCGACACTTATTGATCGGCGCGGGGCCCGATCTGGCGGCCCACGATCTCGTCGACGCTCGCGAGGAACTTGTCTTCTTTCCCCTTCGAGACCGTGGCTCCCGACGCGATGTTGTGTCCGCCGCCGTTGCCGCCGACGGCCTCGGCGGCCTCTCGAAGAGCGCTGGCGAGGTCCAGCCCTCGGCCGACGAGGTCCCGCGTCCCGCGCGCCGACACCTTCGTCTGCCCGTCCATCACGGAGAGGGCGAGGACGGGCTTCGACTGGTCGAAGAAAAACTGCATCCCCGCTCCCGCGACGGAACCCGCGAGGCTCGCATCGTCGCAATAGAAGAACTGCACGTGCTTCCGGGCGTACAGTCCTTCGCCCTCCAGACGCATTAGATATCCGAGTACACGCCCTGTGAATTGCTCCAGCAGACCCTCGGCCTTCGCGAGGGCATCGCGGTCTCCCAGACAGACCGCCATTCCGAGCCCTTCCTGCCCGAGGCGGTCACAGCTGTTCACGTAGGCCTCGAGGTCCTGGGCGTAGATCTGGTCCGGTTCAATCCAATACCGATCCTCCACGATCGTCTCCATGGCTTCCGGGGCCGATCCTTGCTCGACGAGGCGGGCCGCGAGGACCGAGGCGAGCTTCCGGCGTGCGCCCGCATCGAGGTGTCGGAGGGTCGCCGCCGGGTCGAGTCCCGCGGTGCGCAGGAACGCCTCGACCGCATCGAGGCGACCCGAGAGCCCGCGGAAGTATGGGCTGATCGATTGGGCGATCGCCTTCGTGATGGGCAAGTCCCGGAGAGAGAGCCGCCGCTCCGGCACCACAATCTTGCGCTCCGCGGCCTCCGCGAAGAGCGCGGCATTGACCCCGACGAAACCGCCGACCGCCTGCTTATCGCCAATCGCCCCCGCCATCGCCGCGCCCGCGAGGTCCCAGTTCGATTCGTCCAAGATCAGGCTGAAGAGCCAGGTCGTCGTGGCCCCGCACATCTCGCGCGCGCCATCGACGCCGTGCTGATGCGGGTTCACATGGACGACCGTCGTGGAATCCCGCACCGGTTTGTGATGATCGAGCACGACGACGGGATACGGCATTTGTTCGAGGAAATCCAACTGACTCGACCCCATGTCACTCACGAACAAGAGTTCGTTCGATTCCCCTCGGAGGCGGTCCGCGGACGCGCGATCGAGGGCGTGCGACATCGATGCGTGGATTCGTTTGCCGCGGCGCATGAATGCCCGGGCGAGGATCGATGCGGAGGTCGTCCCGTCGGGATCGTAGTGGCAGAACACGCGGATGCGCGAGACGCCGTCCACCAGGTCGGCGGCCTTCTGTGCGCGGTCGAGGAGACTCTGGGGCGCCAGGTCGCTCAGGCGCTTCACCATCGGGTCACCTATTTCACTTGAAGTTCCGCCATCTTAAGCGAGTAGTCCCACTCGAGCGGGAGGACGCCGCGCTCCTTGTAGTACCGGGAAAGCCGCCGGATCTTCGATTCGATCAACTGCAGGCCCCGCTTGTTACTCAAGTCCTTCCCGTGCTCCTTCAGGTGCGTCTGGAGGCTGGCGGCGCGTTTAATCAGGCTCGCAAGGTCCTCCGGCAGCGCAAATTTCGCGCCTTTCGATCGCAGGATCTCAAGCACACTTCGGCCCGTCGCGAGCCGTACGCTCGGGATGCCGAAGCCGTCGCGCAACCGCCCCCCGATCGCGGCCGCGGTCAGACCTTCCTGATGCAACCGGAGGATTGTCTCCTCCAGTTCGGCCTTGTCCATCGCCGCCCATTCTGGATTCGCCTTCAGAAACGGCCGCGTGGAGCCGCTCTTGCCTTTGCGGTGTGCATGGAGGCGGGCCATCGATCTCCTCGGAGGGGGCATCGCATACCGCGGGGACGTATTTAAGATTCACTTCGCGCGAGCGTCATCGAGAACTCGCACGCTCCGCTCGTCGAATCGTGCTATTGTTTCTGAACCGCGAGAGCGGCGTGGTCCGCTTGATGTGGGGTGAGGACTCGCAGGTCCAAGATCTTCATGCCCGCATCGGCGAGCTCTGTCTTCGCGCCGTCGAAGATTCGCCTAGGCGCGGCCGTGACGTCTTCCGATCTTGCCTTGACCATGAGGTAGCCGATTCCACCGACGCGCAGCGATTCGACGTTCTTCAGAAAAATCGTCGCCTGGTCGCGTTGGGCTACGTCCTGATAGAGCACGTCCACGGTCCCGACGCGGCCTGCATACGTCTCGGGCTTCGACGCATCGGCCATCACCGGGACGAGATTCGGTCGTCGTTCCGCGAGGCCCAACAGATCCCGAAACGAACGGGCGGACATCTCCACCGCGGTGATGAGTCCTGTGCGGCAGATGTCCGAGAGGTGGCTCACCGTCGTCCCGCTTCCGGCTCCGAGGTATAGGACCGAGGCCTCGCTGCGGAACGGCCACACACGTCCTCCGACTTTCAGATATGCGGCGAGCTTGCTCCGGTTCGCATCCCATCGGCGGTACTCCACGCCGCCTTCGATTGGACGACCTTCTCCGTACACGGAAACCCCCGGGACGAGATTCTTCGTCAGCAGCCAGGGCCCGTCGGTGTAGACGCTTTCCCACTCGGTCGGCCGGACCGCCATTGAGTCGGCGAAGGACACGGCAGTAATGAGTCTTACGCGGTCGGGCTGCGCGTCTATTTTTCTGGACGCTTTCGTGGCCTCTTTGTCGGAGGGTTTGTTTTCTTCGACGATTTGCTCGCGCGCTTCTGAACGCTCGCTTTGGTCGCGAGGCGACGTCGACCCGCCTCGGCCTCGGAATCCTCCGGCCGTTGGCGAAGAACCTGGGCGTAGGCGCGATTCGCCTCCGCTCCACGTTCGGCTCCTTCCCGCGTGTTGCCCAAGTTCAAGAGGATCCTCGGGAGCTCGAGCGCCTTGGCCGCTCGCTCCAGGCTCTGCGCCGCGGATCGATCATGGCCGGATTGGGCCTGAGCGACCCCTAGGTTGTTCAGCGTCTCGGGCCGTTCCGAATCGAGAGCGAGTGCCTCGCGCAGCACGCGGACTCCCTCCCGCGTTCGTCCGCTTTGTACGAGCATCGCGCCGAGATTGATCCGCGCATCGAGGTCCCGGGTATCTCCCTGGATGGCTCGGCGGAAAAGCTCGGCTGCCGTCGGATGGTGGCCCGCTTTCCCCTGCGCAACCGCTAGGGCACGCCCGACTTCCGGTGCATCCGCGTTCATTTCCGCGGCGGTCCGCAGCACGCTCGCTGCCTCGTCGACGAACCCGGCACGCGCCAGGAATCCGGCTTTCATCGCGAGGGCCCGCAGGTCTCCGTGGCGCGAGACCAGATAGCGGTCCGCCGCTCGAGTGGCGCCTTCGAAGTCGCCGGCGGCGGCGAGACCTTCCGCCCGGTGGAGTTCCGCGCTGTAATCGCCCATCTGACTCGCACGGCCGAAGGCCTTCGTCGCCTCGACGAGCCGGCCGGCCGCGAGATTCGCCTCGCCCAATCCCACCCAAGGGGCGGGCGCGTCCAGCTGGATCGTGGATTCCCAGAGGCGCTCCGCAAGATCGGGGAACCCGAGACGGGTGAGCAGCGGCGCAATGTGTCCCGGTTCCGGCCTCCATGCCTCCGGGCGCGTGCGGCGTCGAACGTAATCGAGGACCCGCATCCGCACGACCTCGCTCCGGCCTTTCGGATTCAGGCCGAGGGTCGCGCACATCCGTTGCAGGGAGGGCCAATCCGCATGCTCCGCTTCCGCCATGGAGGGCAGGCTCACCGCGTCACCTCGCGACACCGAGACTGGATCTCGCACTCGGCGCACCCGGGATCGCCGGCCAGGTGCGTCCCGAAGCATTCGTACACGCCGCGGTAATTGTCCACTTTCTCTCGCAGCGCGATCGCCTTCTGAAGCGGAGCGCGAGCTTGCTTCAGCGAAGAATCGAGCGCCATCGTCCGCTCGAACGCCCGCGCCGCGAGGGTCGACTCGAGGAGACCGAGATGGGCGAGCCCTTTGACGTACCAGACCCACGCGGCCTCGCGGAGGCGGAGCGCGCGGTCCGCCCATAACACGGTCTCTCCATGCCGACTTTGTTTCTGAAAGAGGAGCATGCGGTTTGCAATCGCGTCGTAGAAGTCGGGATCCAGGTGGAGGGCTTCACCAAAGCACTCGGCGGCACCCGCGTCGTCTCCGAGACGAAGGAGCGCCGCGCCCTTGTTGTTCCACGCCGGACCGTGTTCGGGCCGGAGCGCGAGCGCCTTGTCATAACACGCGATCGCGCCCGCGTAGTCCCTCAGCTCATGGAGCGCTGCGCCCTTGTCGATCCAGGCCTCGACGGACCGAGGATGGATCTGCAGGATCCGATCGTACGCCTCGATCTCTTCCTTCGATCGTCCGAGATCGTGAAGGGTCGAGGCGAGGCCCATCCAAGCCTCCTCGGATTCCGCGTTGATCCGGACGGCTTGCGCGAACGCCGCCAGCGCGTCGTCGAGATGACGGCCTTCGCGGAGGACATATCCCCGGAGAAGCCACGCCGCGTCGTACTCGGGCTTCAGTCGCAGGGCCAGACCCAGCTCCTGCAGGGCCGCATCGAGGTTGCCCCGCTCGAAGGCGCGACGCGCCGCGTACATCGCGGTTTCCAGGCGGTCGACGCTCGGGAGATAGCGTTCCTCTCGGCCCGGAAGGAGCGTCATCCTCCCGCTCCGGACTCCAGACGGTGGAGACACGTCTCTCGCCACCGCCTCGCGAGCTCGTGATCTGGTTTCAAGGCGAGCGCGCGATCGTATGCGTCGAGGGCCTCGCGGTACCGTTCGAGTTGTTGCAAGGAAACGCCTTTGCCCGTCCAGGCGTCGGCGCTCCGGTCGTCCTTCTCGAGTGCCTGCTCGTACCGCAACAGCGCCATCTGCGGATCGCCGCCCTCCAGGGCCAAGTCCGCGAGTTGGAGGAGCACGAGGGTCTCCTCCTTCTCAGGCTCGATCGACTCGATGAAAGCCTGGATATCCGGAGAGGCCCGTGGCGATTTCTCGGCGGGTTCCGGCTCTTCCTCGATCTCTTCGAACGCCTTTGCGAGAGAGTGCAAATCCGAGGGCGGAGGGGGCAGGATTTCTTCGACATCCCCTTTCGTCCCGATTGCCTCGCGCGCCAAGCGCACCGACGCATCGTCCGAATTCGCTTTCTCCGCTCGGCCCAGCGCCGCCATCGCGGCGTCCCGATCGCCGAGGATCGCGTGCGCGCGGGCCTTGCCCGCCCACGCATCCGCCCGAGCGGAATCGAGGGACGTCGCCTTGTCGAAAGCTTCCAGCGCCTCGGACGCGCGATTGTGCTCTAGGAGAATCCTGGCCTTCCCCAACCAAGGATCCGGATAATTCCATCGGAGAGCAATGGCGCGGTTGTAGTACTGGATCGCCGCGCCCCAACGCCCCTTCCGTTCGAGGAGCTCCCCGCGGCGGAAGACAATGGGGGCGTTCTGGGGATTCTTGCCCAGCGCGCGCGTGAAGAGGGCTTCCGCGGCCTCCATGTCTCCGAGGTCGACGAGAGAGTCCCCGAGGCCGAGCACCGCTCGCGTTTCCGTCGGGTCCCCTTCGAGGACGGCTTGGAACAGGAGGACCGCTTCATTGGGATGGCCGTCCCGCCGCAGCTGCTCGGCCTTCCCGGTGATTTCCGGAGCCCTCGAGCCGTCAATCCGCAGCGCCTCCCGCAATGCGTCGACGGCATCGGAGAGACTGCCCATTCCGAAGAGGACGTTCGCCCGTTCGAACCACGCTCGTCGATCGCGGCGGTCGACCTCGAGCACCCGCGCGTAGCACTCGAGGGCGTCTTCCGGTCGGTCCATCAAGACGAGGAGTTCCGCCCGATCGAACCAGACCGTCATGTCGGCGGGCGTCTCCCGGAGCAAGCGATCGTAACATTCGAGCGCCGCCTCGTAGTCGGCTTCCTCCAGGAACGATTGGGCCTCCTCGCGGAGCTGCGATGCCCGCTGCTCCTCCTCGACCTCTCCCGGGACAACCTCGTATCGAATCGCACGGGCGAGTGCCTCCGTGACGCCTTTGCACTGGGTCAGCGCTTTCACGTCGGCGGCCTGAAGCGACCGCATGTCGGGGAACGCCGTCGAGATGACCTCCGCCTCCGAATCCCCCACTCCCGGGACCGTCCCGAGGAAACGGAGGACCTCGCGGCGGGCCGCATCTTTCTCGAACGCGACGAGTCGTTCCGTCGCCGCGCGGGTCTGGGCCTCGACCTCTTGCTGCTTCGAGAAAAGTTCCTTCTCACGACCCGCAAGGGTCTCTTCCTTCGCCCGCAGCTCCTCGGATTGGGATCGGACCCAGGTGTCGACCCGAGAGCGTTCCTGCTCGAGCGCGCGTTCCATCGATTCGAGCTCGGACTGTCGGGCCGAGGCGGCCGCCCGCTCCTCCGGCTCCGGTTCGGGCTCGGGCTCCGGCTGTGGTTGAGGTTCGGGTGGCTCCGGCAAGGGCAGTGGAGGTTCCGGTTCGGGAACCGGCTCCGGTCGGAATGGATCCGGGGCGGGCAAGGGGGTTTCCTCGGTTTCCGCCGGTTCGATGTCGGGAGGGGCAGGCTCAGGGAGATGCTCCGATGGAAGGATGAGATCGTCGGATTCGGCCGATCTTGGCTCCGGCGCGCCAACGGATTCGACGAGCGAGGTCCGCTCCTCGGGAACCTCGACCGGAAGTCGGCGCACTGCCTCACGGGAGGCGAGGAGTCCCGCGCGCATGCGATAATCGGCAGCGAGATGCGCCGGCATCCACTCGCACGCGGAGAGGTAGCGGTAGACCGATGCGAGCGCGACCCGTGCGTCCGGATCGTCCGGCGTGCCCCGGCGCGCTCGCCTCAGGAACTCGTGGAGGACGTCGGCATCCCCGACGCTCAGGACCGGGCGGGCCTCGGCATCGAGGTCGAGGAGTTGGACGAGTCGCACCGCGTCGGCGGAGGAATCGTCACGGGGCGGGGCGTACCACTCGACGGTCGAGAGGTCCGCCGCGAGGAGCGCGACCTCCCGCGGGCCGATGAGGTCCAGCAGCGACGGCCCGGGCAACAGGGCGGGGTTTAGCCAAAACGGACGGTACGCCACGAGATAATCGAGGCACGCCCCGCAAAGGAAGTCCCGGCTCGTAGCGCCGCAACGAACGCAGCGCGAGGGGAGCACGCGCGCAACAAGGAGACAGAATGATATAAAGAATGGGCGGCGAATGATACCAGGCGATCGGTTCCCGTCGTGTGAAGCCCGGAGCGGCCGACATCTTCATCGACCGCCGACGCCGTGCCGCGGATCGGGTGCGACCATCGACCTCCGCATGCGACGGGCCCGGCCATCGGATTTCCCGATCATCTGGGGCGCGACGTTGCAGACGGTCTGGGACGACATCCCCGAGGACGAGCGGGCCCGCCTCGATCGCCGCCGCTGGGAGCCCCACTTCCGAAAGAAGATTGAGCCGTATTTCGACCGGAGCGAGAAGTGGATCGCGGAAGGCCCGTCCGGCGAGTTCCTCGGCTACCTCCTCCTCGGCGAGAGTGGGTTCTTGACGCCGGAGACGCATGCATTCATCTACGACATCTGGGTCGCGCCGGACCACCGAGGCAAGGGGATCGGCAAGGCGCTCGTCACGTGGGCGGGCGAGTGGGCGCGGAAGCGCGGTCACCGCAAGATCAAGCTCGAAGTATCGGAGACGAACGCGCGGGCACGCCATGTCTACGAGGCCCTGGGATTTCGAGCGGAGCGGCGCTATATGGGGAGGATCCTCGAGTAGTTCCCCAGGGTCGTTCCCCGCCGCACGAACCCGCTTCCAAAGGATTAAATAACGCGCCTATACTCGTACAGGGGAAGGGTCAACCATGTTGAACGTCACCCTGTCCGAGAGCGCCACCCAGAAGCTCCGCGAGCTGATCGGCCAGCACGGAACCGCCGAGACCACGTACCTGCGCATGTACGTCGCCGGCGGCGGATGCTCGGGCTTCCGCTACGGAATGGCCCTCGACAACAAACTGCACGAGGGCGATGAGGTCGTCGATGCGAGCGGGATCAAGGTCGTCGTGGATCCGAACAGCTTGCAGTACCTCGAAGGCTCCAGCGTCGACTACACCGAGAGCGTCGCGGGCAGCGGGTTCGTCGTGAGCAATCCGAACAGCTGGTCCACGTGCGGATGCGGCCAAAGCTTCAGCCCGAAGGGCGAAGAGGCTCCGGACCAGCAAGAAGGCCACCACGCCCACGCGCACACGCACTAGGCGTATGCGGTCACGCGCTTGCAATCTCTAGGAAGTTGCGAATCAGCCGCGGCCCTTCCGGCGTCAAGATGGACTCCGGATGGAACTGGACCCCCTCGATCGGATGGCGGCGGTGCCGCACGGCCATGATCTCGCCATCGACCGCGGTCGCGCTCACCTCCAGCTCCGCGGGAAGCGAGGTCCGATCGATCCCGAGAGAATGATACCGGCCTGCGACCATCGGATTCGGAAGCCCCTGGAAAATCGTACGGCCGTCGTGGCGCACGACGCTCGCCTTCCCGTGCAGGACCCTTGAGGCGTGATCGACCCGACCCCCATAGACCGTGGCGATTCCCTGATGCCCGAGGCACACGCCGAGGGTCGGGGTCCTCGGACTCAGCTCTCGGAGGATCCCTTCGCACACCCCGAAGTCCCGCACATTCGACGGATGGCCGGGGCCTGGCGAGAGCACAATCGCATCCGGGTTGAGCTCCCGGACATCGCGCATCGTGATTGCGTCGTTGCGGTGCACTACGGGGTCTGCACCCAACTCCCCGATCGCCTGGTACAAGTTGAACACGAAGGAGTCGTAGTTGTCGACGATGAGGACCTTCACGGCTTCCCGTCCCGCGGTTTCGCTCAGACGAATCCTCCCACGAGCATGAGATCGAAGACCGCCATCGCCGCGGCGTTCTCCACGACCGGCACCGCGCGAGGCACGATGCACGGATCGTGGCGGCCCGTGACGACGACCTCCGTGGACTTCATCGTTTCCAGATCGACGGACCGCTGCGATTTCGCGATCGATGCGGTCGGCTTGACGACGACTCGGAACGTCACCGGCATCCCGTTCGTGATCCCGCCGAGGATCCCGCCGGCGTGGTTCGTTGCCGTCACGACCCGCCCCGCTTCGACATCGAAGGGATCGTTGTGCTCGCTCCCTCGCATCGCCGCCGCGCGGAAGCCCGCACCAAACTCGACGCCTTTCACCGCGGGCACGGAGAACAAGAGATGGGCGAGGTTCGACTCGACCGAATCGAAGAACGGCTCGCCAACCCCGGGGGAGAGGCCCGTCACGAGCCCTTCGATGACCCCGCCCACACTGTCCCGGTCCTTCCGCGCAGCCTCGATCTCGGCGATCATTCGATCGGCGGCGTCGAGATCGGCGCAGCGGACCGGCGTCCGTTCGACGTTCGCTTCGATCTCCTGGGGCGTGACCGGGCGAGCCGAGACCCGACCGATCTGGGCCGCGTGGGCGAGGAACCGGATCCCTTTCGGTGCGAGAGGCTGACGAGCGATCGCACCCGAGACGACGAGCGGCGCGGTCATGCGGCCCGAGAGTTGTCCGCCGCCGCGGAGGTCGCTTTTTCCCCCGTACTTCATGAAGGCCGCGAAATCGCCGTGCCCCGGTCGCGGGATGCGGGCGACGTTCGAGTAGGACTTCGATTGGACGTCCTCGTTCCGGATGATTGCGACGATCGGCTCTCCCGTCGCGACGCCATCCGCGATGCCTCCGGAAAATTCGACGCGGTCCTCCTCTTTCCGCTGCGAGGTCAGCGGGCTCTGACCGGGTCGACGACGATCCAGCTGGGACTGGACGAACGCCGCGTCGACGCGCGTCCCCGCCGGCAGGCCTTCGATCGTGCACCCGACGAACGGCCCATGGCTCGTGCCGAAAATCGTCGTCCGGTAGCGCGTTCCGAACGTGTTCACCCGACCACCGCGTGGAGGGCTCCGAGGGCCCGGAAATCGTCGAGGAACGAAGGGTACGATGCCCGGAAGCACCAGGGATCCGAGATGTCGACCGCATCGTCGGCGACCAAACCCGCGACCGCCGCGGCCATCAGGATCCGGTGGTCCCCTTGGGCATCCACGAAGGCTCCGCGCAAACGGTTGGGCCCCCGGACGACGCACCCGTCCTCCGTCGCCTGCGCCGCCACGCCGAGGGCGCGAAGCATTGATACGGTCGTCGCGATCCGATCGCTCTCTTTGTGCCGGAGGTGACTGCCGTTCACGAACCGCGACTCGCCGTCCGCTTGGCTCGCAAGGACCGCGAGGACCGGAAAGAGGTCCGGCGTCTCTCCGACGTCGACCGTCTGCCCAGCGAGGTCTCCGCCGCGGGCCCGGACGCGGTCCGCCTCGACGTCCACAGAGGCCCCGAACGAGCGGAGGAGTTCGACGATCGCCCGGTCCCCTTGCGCACTCGAGAGGTCCAAACCGGAGACGGTCACGTCGCCTCGGGCGATTGCCGCGGCGACGAGTGGAAAGGCCGCGGAAGAGAAGTCGCCCGGAACCTCGAGGTCGGTCGGCACATACTGTTGGGTGCCGGCGATCCGGAAGACGCCGTCCTCTGCGGTCAGTTCCACGCCGAACCGAGCCATTGCCTCGCGCGTCATCCCGACGTAGGGCTCGGAACGCAATGGCGGGAGCACACGGATCTCCGACGGATTCGCCGCAAGCGGGCATGCCAGGAGGAGGCTGGAGAGGAACTGCGAACTGACATCGCCCGGGAGGGTCGCGATGCCCCCTCGCAGGACCCCGCGGACCTCGACCGGGGGACGCCCGTCTCCGCCGAGGGAACTCGTGCGCGCTCCCAAGGAATTCAGGGAATCGAGCAACGGCCCCATGGGACGCTTCCGGAGGCTCGAATCGCCGGTGAGCGTCGTGGTTCCGTCGAGAAGGGAGGCGACTCCCGACAACAGGCGAAGCGTCGTGCCGGAGTTTCGCGCATCCACCGTCTTCCCCGGCGCCTGCAGCCGCCCACCCGAGATGCGCAGATCGTCCCCCTCTCGCTCAATACTCGCCCCGAACGACGCGATGCCCGCAAGGGTCGCGTCGGTGTCCTCCGATCGCAGCGGCCGCTGGATTGTGCAAGTCCCCCCCGATAGCGCCCCGAGGACGAGGGCCCGATGCGTGTAGCTTTTCGACGGCGGCGCCCGGACCGTGCCGGAGACGTGCGACGGGAGCGAGCGGTACCTCACGCCGCCACCTCCCGCGCTTCGGTCGTGTTGAGCCCGACGACGCGAATTTCCGCCTCCCCGTCGTCCATCGCGGTCCGGACCGCTTCGACGTGGGCCGGCTTCACGAGCGCGATGATCGCCGGACCGGCTCCCGTCAGCCCGGCGCACAGCGCCCCCGCGGAACGAGCGCGGATGGCGGGCGTCTCGTCGATGCCGAGCCGCGGCGCGTAGGCCGCGCTGTTCGCCTCGATCGCCCGGAAGTAGTCGCCTTTCAGGGCGAGGCGAAAGGCCTCGTCCACCTGCCGGCGGATTCCGGAGAAGTCCTTGGCCTGGAGGCTCGGCTTCGTGATCATCCGCTGGGGGATGTGGAGCACGGCGAGGAGGCCTTCCGGGAATCGATCCGACGCGAGCAGTTTCCGCGCTCGGTTGTCCGTGACGCAGATTGCGCCAAAGAAGGATGCGCAGGCGTCGTCGAACGCCCCCGTGATCGTGACGCCCGCCTCGAGCGCGGCCTCCACGCCGGTCCGGATGATCTGCAACGGCTCGAGCTCGACGCCGAGCGCACGGGCGCTCGCCAACACGACGGCGTTCGCGACAGCCGAGCTGCTTTTCAATCCTCGGGAAATCGGGATCTCGGAATCGACAGCGACTTCGAGTCCGACCTTGCGCCGGCTCCGCCGGAGGACGCGTCGCGCGCCGGCCTGCGCGAGCGCCGGGTCGACCGTCGATGGCACTCGGACTCGGATCCCGAAATCCTCCGGGCGCAATTCCGCAGTCGCCGTGGCACGGAGAGCGAGGCCGTACGCCGCACCGTTCCCAGTGGCAATCGCGTTCACGATCGTTCCCGCTCCGAAGCAGGACGCCTGGGCTTTCATCCGAGAGCCTCCTTCGCGGCGCGCCGCATCGCGTCGACCGCAGCGGGCCGACCAGTCCAGAGCTCGAACGACTTGGCGGCCTGGTGAAGGAGCATCTCCAGACCGGAGCTCCCAGGCTTGCCGAGTCGCTTTGCGGCGCCGAGGAGCGGCGTGGCGGACGGGTTGTATCCGAGGTCGTAGACGAACCCGGCTTTCGCCACAACGGCGTCCGGGACCGGAGGCCCCGGGGGGAATCCTTTCGTCCCCACGGGCGTCGCGTTGACGAGGAGGTCCCACGGCCCCCGCCGCGGCAACGAGTCGATCGGAAGGACTTCCACCGTCTCGTTGAACCCTTCGGCGAGCGATTCCGCGTGGACCAGCGATCGGTTCGCGACCTGCACCGTCGCGCCCTCACGGAGCAGCACATCGACGACCGCCTTTGCGGCGCCGCCCGCGCCGAGCACGAGCGCGGTCCGGTCTCCGACTCGCAGTCCAAGGGAGCGGAGCGAGAGCCGGAACCCGAATACATCCGTGTTGTGGCCCTTCGTCCAACCGTCGCTCACGACGACCGTGTTCACGGCCCCCAACCGCTCGGCGTCGCCATCGAGTTCGTCGAGTTTCGGGGCGATGGTCTCCTTGTACGGAGTCGTGACGTTGAACCCGCGGACGCGGAGGCGATCCGCGGCGAGCATGAGCGCATCGAGGGACTCCGCGGTCACATCGAAGGGCAGGTAGACCGCGGGGAGTCTGAGCGCATCGAGCGACGCTTCGTGAATGGCGGGCGAGAGGGAATGGCCGAGCGGGTGACCAACGAGTCCGAGGACCATTGGCTTGCGGCCGCGGAGGCGCATCGCGACGGCGAGCGGGAGCTGCCCGAGGAGTGCGGCGCCTCCCAACGCAGCGTACTGAATCTCTTGAGCCGAGTCTTCCGCCAAGACCCGTGTGATCGTGCCCTCGATCCCGGTTCCGATGAGAGTGGTGGGATGGTTCCGCGCCGATCGCCTCTGGAGATCGACAATCTGCATTGCCGCGTCGACGTCGCCGACGGGAACCGCCACCTTGGCGACGTCGCCAACGGCAGCGCAGGCTTCCAAGGTGTCCTCGATCGTCGCGGCATCCGTCGACCGATCGAAATGATGCGAGACAATCACGATGCCGCGATGGCGCTTCGCGCGACGCGTCAAATCGGTTGCGCCGCCGCCATCCGCTCGCAACTCGATATCCAGGTACGCGAATCGAGCGGCGGACATTTCTCGCAGAAGGGAGTCCCGTCGCGTGTCCGCCGACCCAGGCCCTCCGCCCTGGGTGCGCGACCGCAGGGTGGCAATCGATCGGGACCCGACAGCGGCCGCGAGTCGGCGAACGGCCCCCACACTCGGATTCGCGAGATGATCCAACCGGATCTCGGCCAGGTCCGCTCCTCGTGAGAGGGCGGTCCGCGCTTGCCGCTCTGCCTCTCCCGCGTCCGATGCGGTGATGACCGCCGCGATCCGTGTCATTTCAGCGCTCCTCAATCGTCTCGTGGATCCGCATCCCGAAGTGTCGTCCGCCTTCCTCCAAACGGAGCAGGACGAGGTCCCCTTCTCGGAGTTCGCTGACGGAAACTGCGCCGCCGTCCGGGGTGACGAACCGAATCGTCTCCGCGTTCTGGACGATCGTCGAGAAACGAAGGCCCTCCGCCTCCGCTTCGACTAGGAGGAGCGGCCGTCGTTCGACCTTCAGCCGGCCGACGATGACGGATCGGGCCCGGCCGCTCGAATCGACCGCCAAGACTTCGTCCCCTGCACGCAGCTCGCTTAGATATTTCGTAGCGCCGCCCGGAAGGTACACATAGGCGTGAACCGGACCGGCATTCACGCGAAACGGCCTCGCCGCGACGTACCCCGATTCAACGGTCTCCGCATGGACGAGGAACAGACCCGCCGAAGAATTTCCGACGAGAAGGCCTTCGCCGCTGCGCAAGAGCGAGCACGTGTCCACGCAGACCCGATCGCCAAGGCCGAGCGCCCGGATGGCGGTGACCTGAGCCCGGATGAGCGGCACATCCCGCCGTAAGGATTCAAGGAGGGCTCGGAGAGCGCGAATCTCTTTTGAGGATGACGACGCCAGGAGGATCCCGTCGACGCCGACTTCCATCGTCTCGAAGACGAGCTTGGCCTCAGCCGCGTCGGTGACCTCGACGAGGAGCCGCGTGCCGCTGCCCTGGAAATGCGCGATCAGATTCTCGAGCGGGATGACTTTCCAATCTTCCGTTCGCACGACGACGTGCTTCGTCACACCTCGCAGGGCTCGGACGCCCTCTTCGTCTTTGGGAGCGCGAATCGTCGCGAGCCGCCCAATCTCCACGTCGTCGAAGAAGAACCGATCGTCCTTCAAGAGGATCGGCGCGAAACGGCCGAGCTTCCGGAGGCTCGGCTCAGGGCGGGCGAGGACGATCTGGTCGAAGCCCGCCTCGAGCGCGGCCGACACGACGGAGCGGACGTCCCCCTTCTCCTTCCGGGGAAGGGCCCCCACCCACACCACGCGGTCCATGGGGGTTCACCCGCGATAGACCTCGTCGATTGAGGCGCCGTCGAAAATCATGCGGGCGATCGCGCGCGTCGTCCCGATGGGGTCCTTGGACTGGAAGATGTTTCGGCCCATCGAGACCCCGGCGGCTCCCCCGGCCAGGGCGCCCGCGACCATTTCCAACGCCGCGCGCGGCGAATCGAGTTTGGTACCTCCCGCCACGACCACGGGGACTGGGCACCCTTGCACGACCTCTTTGAACGTCTCCGGGGTGCCGGTGTAGAGCGTCTTCACGACATCCGCGCCGAGCTCCGCGCCGACCCGCGCGACGTGCTTCACGACGTCCACGTCATAGGGGTTCTTGACGTTCGGTCCCCGAGGGTACATCATTGCCAGAAGAGGCATCCCGAGGCGCTCGCAGGCGCCGGCCGTCGCTCCGAGGTCCTCGAGCATCCGATCGTCGTCCTCCCCGCCGAGGTTCACGTGGACGCTGATCGCGTCCGCGCCGTACCCGATCGCCTCCTCCACGTCCGTCACCCGGACCTTTCGATCGGGGCGGACGCTCACGGACGTCGAGGCGCTCAGGTGGAGGATGAGAGAGAGCTTCTCATCGAAGTAGTCTTTGGCGAAGCGCACCGCGCCCTTGTGGAGCACGACGCTCGTCGCGCCGCCTTTCGCGACGTTCGCCACGGCCTTGCGGATGTCCTCGAGCCCCGGCACGGGCCCGGACGAGACCCCGTGGTCCATCGCGACGATAAGGGCTCGGCCCCCCACGAGTACGCGGCGGAGACGGATTTCTTTCCCAATCGAGGTCACGGACTCCTCCATGCGATTCCGTAGCACGGCCTGCAAGAGAGCATCGTATATGAAACCATCGGTAGACGGCCCGAATCTTGCGGTATCCAAGAAGGACAGATGCTCACGTGCCGGCGAGAATCTCGACGACCGCTCGGTCTTCCCCCGGCGGCTGCGGCAGTTGAGCCCACGCGAGGACGGACTTCGGCGATCGGATCCGGATTTCCTTCAAGATCTCGGTTTCCTCCGCGGGCGTCGGTACGCTCATCATGACAATCGCGTGACTGATCTCCTCCGGGAGCGAGGTAAACCAGGGAGAATGGTACGCCTCATCCACGGCGACGAAGCAGCGGTGCTTGTCGCGGCCGGAACCCATCCCGAACCGCCAGTCCCGTGCGCGACCGAGCGTCCGGCGGAGAGGGATGACGTCGGGTCGAGCGAGGGCCCCGCTGAGATGCGCCGCCGATCTCGCAATGATTGCGCCGAGGGCCGAGAACGCCTTCGCCAGCGGCAGTTCCCGGGCGATCTGGAGTAGGCCGTCGTTGGCGAAGGTCACGACGCCGTCCAATCGCTTCTGGAGCAGCTGGAGCTGAGACTCGGCGAGTTGCCGGCGAATTGGCCCCTCCATTCCGAACGGGATCGTCGCGAAGCCCATCGACGTGTCCCCGAGAATCCTCGCGACCCGACCGACGAGGCTCATCCCCCATCCGCCGAGCTCGCCTCCGAGGCCGCCGAGGACGAAGATGGCATCGCGGTCGAGGAGCGCCGCAGAGATCGCCTTCTCCTCGTCTGTCTCCATGCTCGGCACCGCCTTGTCGTCCATCGATGCGTAGGCGTGCAGCGAGGTCGACTGGAGCAGAATCCGCTTGGAGACACCGGCCATCGACCGGTGCACGACGTCGTTCATCGCGATCCGGACCGCGTTCGGAGAATCCGCGATGTGCTGCAACGTGTTACAGCCCGCGCCCCCGCATCCCACCACCGCGATTCGTGCGCGCTCGTCGCCGAGTCCGAGCTGCCACGTGTCCGGCACGCAGCGCCCATCGGGAGTCCCGCGAGATAAAGGATTGTCCAACGCAGACGTCATCTATTCCCCGAAGAGGATAAAAATCCGAGGAAAGCACGATAAGGCCGCACCCGTTCCCGGAGGCGTGGCGTCCTCGGCGCTCCCGCATCACGCCGACGTCGTCATCGTCGGCGGCGGCTGCATGGGGGCGAGCCTGGCGTTCGACCTGGCGGGTCGAGGCGTCCGGGCCGTCCTCGTGGAGAAGCGCCACGTGGCCTCCGGTGCGACGGGGCACAGCGGCGCCCTCGTCCGGCAGCAGTACGAAACCCGACTCGGCGTGCGTCTCGCGCGCGACAGCCTCGGCTTCTTTCAGCGATTCGCCGCAGAGACCGGCCTCTCGTGCGACTTCCGGACGACCGGCTTCATGTCGGGGAGCCGCGAGCGCGACCTTCCGGCGTTCGAGGCGTTGGTCGGGCTCCTCCAACAGGAAGGCGTACGCGCGGTCCGGCTCATGCCCGATGAAGCGAAGGCGATCGAGCCATCCCTGGAGGTGTCCGACTATGCTGCGGTCGTCCACGATCCCGACGCCGGGTATGCGGATCCGATTGCGACGGCGACCGGGTTCGCGCGCGCGGCGGAGCGCCGCGGGGCGACGATCATCGAAGGACGGGCCGTCGCCTCCGTGCTGACTCGGAGCCGGAAGGTCCTCGGTGTCCGGATTCGCGGGGGCGGGACCATCGGCTCGGACCGCGTCGTGCTCGCGGCGGGCAACTGGACTCCGGCCCTTGCCCGGGGTCTCGGAATCCGTCTCCCGATCCGGTTCATCCGGGGCACCGTGGCGGTCCTCCGACGGCCGGTCGGGTTCGGCCCGCCGCCGAAGATCCACTTCGACGTCTACGGGAACACCTATTCACGACCCGAAGGCGACAAGGACACGCTCGTCGGATACATGGACACGGACCTGAAGAAGTCGCTCGCGCGGCACGAGCTCGCGGACGACTCGGTGCCATCGGCCACCGTGCGCGAACTCCGGTCTCGACTGGCGAGGCGCTTTCCCGCGATGGCTCGGTCGCAACCGCGCGGTGGGTGGGCCGGCGTGTACGACGTCACGCCCGACTCGTACCCGATTCTGGACCGGATGGGCCCCGAGGGGCTGTTCGTCGCGGTCGGGTTCAGCGGACACGGGTTCAAACTGTCCCCCGCCATCGGGCGCCTGCTCGGGGAATACATCGCCGCCGATCGGAGACCCCAAGCGCTCGTCCCGTTCCGCGCGTCCCGGTTCCAGGAACGGGCGTTGATCCGGCCGGATGCGCCGTTCCCGGCGAGACGCGGGCCGCGGCTGCCGTAAGGAGGCCCGCCGCCATCGTCTGATAGTTTCGCGGACCATTTCGTAGATATTATAAGTAGAAGGCTCCCCTTGCACGCGGGAGGATGCACGAGATCGTCTGCGTGGGCGATGTCCACGAGGGCCTAAGCTTCGATTTTCGGATCGATCCGGAGACGGGGATTTCCGAACGGGCGCTCGACCTCCACGGCAACTTCGCGAAGGCCGCACAATGGGCCATCGAGCACGAGGCGTCCCTCTTCTGCATCCTCGGAGACCTGTTCGATCGGACCCACGTCGCCCCGGTCTTCCGAGAGATGGTCCGCCAGGATGTCATCGAGCCGCTGGGCGCCGCCGGCATCGAGGTCTGGATCCTCGCGGGCAACCACGACCAGCCTCGGCGCGCCGCCCGAGCGACCTCCCTGGATGACTACCGCGGATATGCCCACGTCCGGGTGTTCCGAGAGCCCAAGGCCGAGGTCCGTGAAATCGACGGACGAAAGGTCGGATTCATCCTCCTGCCGTACCTGCATCCGGAGCAAGTCGTTGAACGGGTCCGACAACTCGGCAACGACGTCTCGCGCGAGGACGCCTATCCGATCGCCCGCGAGCTCTGGAAGGAATGGATTCACACGCGCGCGGACGAACTCCGCGACGCGGACCTGCGGATCCTGTTCGGCCATTTCGAGTTCCAGGGCGTGCGGTACGCGAGCACGACTCCGCCGGAGGTCGTCCCGAACGACTTCACCTTCACACCGGACATGGTCCCCGATGCGGTCGACCTCGTCGTGTTCGGCCACATCCACATGCACCAAGCCGTCGGCCGCAAGATCGTGTATGCGGGCGCGCCGGAACGGATTGACTGGGGAGAGCGACTCGATCCGAAGGGGTTCCTCGCGATCCGTCCGGACGGCGGCTGGTCGTTCGTCGAGCTCCCCGCGCGGCCGATGGACAAAGTCGAGGTCACCGTCAACATGGCCGACGATGTGACGGAGAAAGTGCTCGAAGCGCTGCCACAGGAGAACGCCGGCCATCTTGTCCGGATCGAGATCACGATCCCGGACGAACTACGAAGTCGACTCGACGAGAAACGCCTTGCGGACCGACTGCGCGACGCGTTCCACTTCGAAGTCAAGTTCCTCTCCTCGAGCCGCCCGCGCATCGCGGCGGAAGAGTTCACGCTCGATCCGGGACGTCTCCTGGCCGAGTACGTCGACAAGGTGCTCGCCGATCACCCGAAGCGGGAAGCGATTAAGGTCGAGGCGCAGCGGGTCCTGAAGGAGGCGCTCGGATGAGGGACGGCGACGCGATCGAGGCCGCCGCGGTCTCGGGTCCCGAACCACCGGCCACCACGGACGGCTTCGTGCTCGAGGAGATCGAGATGCGAGGGTTCATGCGGTATCTGGAGAGGACGGACCCTCCACTCCGCTTCCCGGAGAAGTTCACGGTCATCACCGGACGGACCGGGGCCGGCAAATCGTCGATCCTCGACGCGGTCACCTTCGCCCTGTTCGGCAACACGGCGCGGACGGATCTCAAGATCGTGAAGACATCGGACATCTGCCGACCCGGAGGATACGTGCGGATCGCTTTCCATCAGGGAGAGGAACGGTGGGAGGTCACCCGCGGCTTCACGACGAAGAAGGATTCGTACCTCGAGGTCGTCCGCGACGGAGACGCGGTCCAAGGGACAATTCCGGAGAAAGAGCAAACGGTCCGCGACGTGATCGGACTCGACTACGTCGGGTTCTGCAATGCGACGTTCGTGCGACAGGAAGAGATGAAAGAGCTCGGGTCGCAGAGCGGAGCGAATCGCCTCGCGGTCTTCCAGAAGCTCTTCCGGTTGGAGATCTTCGAACGGGCGCTGGATCGTGCGAAGGAGCACCAGACCGTTCTCCAAACGGACCTAAAGGCGAAAGATGCGGAGATCGCGACGCGGGCCGAGGCCCTCGCTTCGTTGCCCGCGATCCGCGTGCAACTTGCGGAGTCCGAGGACGCCATCCGAACCCTGCGGGACCGCGTCGCGGCACTCGCCTCGGGCGTAGCCGCCGCTGAGGAGAGCCTCAAGACGCTCGAGCTCCGGCACACGGATTGGGTGAAGGCGACGAGTGCGGTGGCGGACCGCATCGCCCAACTGGAACAGGTTCGGAAACGCTTGGACGAGATGCGGCTCGCGAGCGACCAGGCCGCGGCCCTGCAGGCTCAGCTCGAGGACCTCGAATCGCAGGTCGCCGACCTCGAAATCCTGCGAGGTGCCCTCGAGAAACTTCGCGAGAGGATGTCCGCCCACGAGCTCCTCCAGTCCAGCGCCGACTCGGCCGTGCGAATCTTCGACCAAGCGAAGCGCGACCACGAGCGTCGGCGGGACCAAATCAAAGACAAGATCGACGTGCTCCATCGGAAGATTGCGGGCCTCACCACGGACGTCGACCGCGACGCCGCGTTCGACTCCTTGCGGACGGAAGGACGCCTCGAGGAGCGCGTCTCGAGAATCGACCGGGAGCTCGCCTGGGTCTCGGACCGCGCGGAACTCGTCCGCGAGCTGCAGGAGGAACAGCGGCGCGCGGAGAAGGCGCTCGACAACGCGCGGGCCAAAGTCCGTGCGATCAACGCGGACTCCTTTCTGCTGACGGAACACATGCGGCAGGTCGAGGAACTCAAGGAGGACCTGCGGAAGGAAACGGACGAGAGCCACCGCATCCTCGCGCCCCTCGACGACGCAAAGGTCGGGGCGTTGCGCGCGCTCGATGCAGCTCCCTTCGCCGACGGGGATCGAACCCGCGTGGCGGAGACGGCCCGGCTGGTCCAGGAGAAGATGGCGCGGCGGAAACAGGCCGACGAGCTCACCGTGCTCCTGAAGGAAGCGTCGCAGGTCACGGCGCGCATCGCGGAACTCGAAGAGCAGCGGCGCGAGCTCGAGAAGGAACGCGCGGCGATGGAAACCGAAGTCGCGCGGCTCAAGGCGCACGAGGACTCTTACCAGGCCGCGCGGAGCAATCTCGAGACACGTCGACGGTCGCTCGAGGCGGAACGGAAAAGTCTCCACACGGCGGAGGGCCAGGCGGGCGGCCTCCGGACCCAAATCGAGCGGTTAGAAGCGGACACGACCCGACTCGTCCGTGCGGAGCGGGAGCGGGACGAGATCCGGTCGCGCCTCGAAATCCTCGAGGTCCTGGTGACGCGGGTCTTCCACAAGCGAGGCGTCGTCATGTATGCGATCGACCAGCTCCTGCCGGAACTCGAGATCGAGGCCTCGAAGAACCTCGCCGAACTCACGGACGGCCGCTTCACTCGGATCAAGCTCGAGACGTACGAGGAAGGGCGCGGCCACGGGATTCGAATCCTCGTGCAAGGGGTGGACCAACGATGGCACGACGTCGGCGAGTTCAGCGGGGGCGAGAAGACGCAGATCAATGCGGCCCTGCGGTTCGCGATCGCGAGGGAGCTCGCCTCGATGCCGCATGCGGGACGCGCGTTCGGCCGCATGAAGACCCTGTTCATCGACGAAGGCGACCTGGGCTCGCTCGACACGGAGGTCTCCCGGGAACTGTTCGTCCAGAAACTGTTCCGGATGGGCGAGTTCTTCGACAAAGTGATCTTAATCACCCACCTCGCGGAAGTCGCGGACCGCTTCCCCGGCCGCATCCGCGTGACGATGTCTCCGAGTCAGGAGTCGCGGGTGGAAGTCCTCGCATGAACGTCTCTACGTCAGAGTCCCGGCCCGAGCGGGGCGCGCTCTGATGCCGCTCGGCGAGCCTGACGACTCACTTCTTGCGATGGACGTCAATCAGGTGCTGGACGTAGCCGACGAAACCGCCGGCGGACATGTAGTTCTCCGGGTTCCGGAAGAACGGGCATCCCAGTGCGGCGGACACGGCGCCCACCGCGAGGAACGCGAGGATCCCGATTGCCTTCCAATTGGGACGCTTCATCGGCACGGAAAAAACGCGCGGGCTAGATATCCTTTGCGCAACGTCTCGGGGGGTCGTGCATGAGCTACGTGGACGACATGCGCCGCGAGCTCGAGCTCCTTGTCAAGCACCACCGGGATGTGCCCCTCCCGCCGGAGGAGGTCCCGGAGTTCCGCACGTTCCGAGCCGTGGACGTGCCGCGCGACATGATCGCGATCGACGGTTCGTACTCGTTCCTGCTCAACCTCTCGAGCTGGTGGCTGGCCCTCATCTCCGTTGGGCTGCTGCGATATGCATTCGACGGGCGCGCGTTCCGGCGCACCGACTGGCGGTTGGTCCAGCGAATGGTCGGCGTCTCCACGTTCGAGGAGTTCGTCGCGAAGCAGGACGACTTGCACCGCTCCCTCTTCGAGTTCACGAAGGAACGTCGGGAGGACCAGCCGCGGGACATGGTGAACGAGTACCGCCGGCTCATGGAAGGTCAGACGGCGATCAACTTCGCGGACGACGTGGACGGCTGCATCGTCGCCGTCGATGGAACGCTTTCCGAGTTCCCGAAACAGTTCACGTTCATGGAGAGGCTCGTGGCGGTCTGCGAGAAGCGAGGCCACATCCTCGTGGGAATCTCGAAGGACAGCCAACTCCACTCGTTCGGCCACGTGTTGACGGACGAGGACCTAATGGCGCGGTGCCAAGACCGCCTCCCGCACGACGCGCTCGCATACGCCCGTGCGCCGAAGGCCTCCGAGTCCGCGAAGGAGGGCCTGCTGTACGGCGACATCTATTACGCGCGGCTCCATTCCCAGGCGAGGAAGTGGTTCCGCGTGGACGTCGGTACCTTCCGGGATGAGCCGGACCATGTGTTTGGGCAGCTCGCGCCGTACGCGAAGAGCCTCGTCTCCGTCGGATACCCGCTTCCGCTGATCGAAGCCCACCGCATGGCCGTCACGGTGCGTCAGCTCAAGCCGGTCTACGAGGAGGCGGTGATCAAGTCCGCCCTTCGGATGGGCCTCGACGTGCGCACGATCCTGCAGGGACTCACCGGGGTCGAGGGCCGCAAGCGGAGCGCGTTCCACGAGTACTTGGACAAGCTCGCGAGGGACCTCCGATGAAGATCGGGGAAATCGTTGCGGCCTCGGTCATCGACGGCCTCATCGCGAAACTCGAGCTTCACAATCCCGAGGAGTTGCGGATTGCGTATCCTGTCATCGTCGAGGGCGCGCGCTACGATTTCTATTGCCTCGTCGAGGACGTGATCAACGAGCCGAGCGATATCGCGGACCAGCTCGCCGGCTCCGCCATCGGCGATGTCGTGGTGCCGAGACCGGAGACCCACGAAGGCTACGGCGGCCCGATCTTCTATTCCAAGGCAAAGCTCCGGATGATCCAGCTCGTCGAGCGAGACACGAAGAAGCTGAGCGAGCCGCAGACAATCCCGCCGTACTTCTCGGCGTGCCGCCACGCGTCCCGGGAGGACGTCGAGCGCATCTACGAGGTCTCCGAGACCTCCTCGACTCTAGGCACGATCACGGGCGTCGAGCCGTTCTACGTGCAGATGGACATGGGCAAGCTCGTCGAGAAGCCGTTCGGGATCTTCGGCCGGACGGGCACGGGCAAGTCGATCCTCAACAAGCTCGTGTGCCTTGGGATCATCGGGAAGACGCCCGCATCCGTATTGATCTTCGACATGCACTCCGAGTACGGCGTCTTCAGCGCGACGGACAACACGGAAGGCTTGAAGTTCTTCTTCCCGGGGAAAGTCGAGATCTTCTCCCTCGACCCGAAGAACACGGAGGCGAAGCCGTTCGTCCTCGACACGCGCGAGATTACGCCGGAGGATTTGATCGTCGCCTTGCAGGACTTCACGCCGGCGATGGTCGACACGCTGTACGAGATCAACAAGACTCGGGGCCCGAGGGACCTGATCTCGGCAATCCAAGACGCCTCCATGGAGGCCTTGGGCGCGGAGCGAGCCCACGAGATGTCCTTGCAAGGACTCAAGCGGCGCATCGGGCGGCTCGACCGACTGCCGTTCCTCCGCGAGATGCGCGAGGGCCAGAAGGACGCCTTCTATCACATCCTCGGGGCGATCCGCGAAGGAAAGAGCGTCGTCCTCGACTTCGGGGACTACGGCACGGAACAGATGGTGTACCTGTTCGTCGCGAACGTCCTGTCCCGCCGCCTCTTCGATCTCTACACGGAACGGAACGAGGAGTATCCGCGGCTCGTCCTGTTCCTGGAGGAAGCGCATAAGTTCCTCGACCCGAACATCGCCCCCTTCGCGCCGACGTTCAGCCGGCTCGCCCGCGAGACGCGGAAGTTCAACCTCATACTCGCCCTGGTCGATCAGAGGCCGTCCCGCATCTCCGACGAGGTGCGGAGCCAGCTGGCGAACCGGCTCGTCATGTCCCTCAAGGAACCGTCCGACGTCGAGGCGGCCCTCGCCGGCGTGCCGGACAAGAAGATGTGGGAAAACATCATCGCGAAGCTGCCGCTGCGGACCGTCGCCGTGATCGGGGACGCGATACGCATCCCGACCGTGATCGACGTGCTGTCGTACGACGACCTGAGCGTGCGGGAGCATCTGATTGGCCCTGGGGTCGTCGACACGGGCACGTTGCGGAAAATCGCGAAGCGTGCAGACGACGTGTTCGGCCGAGGGTAACCCGAGCGTGGAGAACGCCCGCGCTGTCTTTTTATAGGGCGAGCCGAATGGTTCGCCGTGGCCGCGGTTCCGGCTCTGCCCTTCGTCTCCGGCGAGGCCGCCATCATCATCGGCGTCATCCTGGTCGTCGTCGGCCTCGCACTCGGGTTCTGGGGCCACGGAATCTGGTCGAGCGTCATGTCCCTGATCGGCGCGCTCCTCGGGAGTGCGGTCGGTTATCTGTTCGGGGCGGCGTTTGGCGTCGTCGCGGCTCTGATCCTCGCCCTCGTCGGGGCGCTCATCGGTTCCATCCTGTTCACGAAGCTCGTGAAGGTGGCCCTCGCGTTCCTCGTTGGCCTCCTGGCCGGCGCCGCCGTGTACGGCCTCCTCGGCGGACAGGCGCGGTTCACGGCCGGCCAGATCGATACGCCCCTGATCGCGGCAATCCTCGTGTTGATCGTCGTCTTCGGGATTTCCTACTATTTCATCGACGACATCATCGGCATCATCACGGCGGCCATCGGAGGACTGCTGCTCGCGCTCGGCCTCTACCTCCTCGGGGTCACGCCCACGACCGCGGGCCTGGCAGGACTCGGGGTGTTCGTCCTCGGAGCCATCGTGCAGACGTCGGCGATCCGCCGGAAGCGCCAAGCCCGCGCGGCCGCAGCGCCGCCTCCGCCCCCCTAGCGACCTCTCGCTCACGTCTTCGGGAATCGGCCCTGGACGACTTCGAAGATCCACTGGACAATCTTGCCGTAGGCGTCCTGGCCTTTTCCCGTGAGGCCTACGCGGACGTGTCCATCGCTCGAGTCCTCGAGGAATACAAGTTCCCGTGCGCGCATCCAATCGAGGTACTTCGAGAAGATGTCGTAGTTGACGTTCGAAGCGACTTGCACATGCGTGCGGAGCAGGGGACCCGGTGCGCTCCAGAGACAGTCGAGGATCCGCGCGACGACATAGAGGTCGGGGCGTTCCATCTCGGCCATGCTCACCCCGAAAGGATGCGCCAGAGTTCGGCCTCGATTGCCTTGCGACGTTCGTCCCAGTCGACCCGGTCTCGGTCATCCTGCTCGCGGACCTCGCGCATCCAACGCCGCACGAACCAGAATCCTCCCGCACCGAGAAGGCCGCCGAACCCGCCAAGGAAGACCCGCCACGCGATGGGCAGAAACTCAAGGACGATTGAGAACAGGACGAGGGATACCGCGCCGTACGCGAACACGAATATCGTGAGGCCGGCGACCGGGTCGTGCCACAGCCTGCGGCGTCGACGAATCTCCCGCCAGTAGGGGGACCGCATCGCCGCGTGCAGCAGGAACTCGAGCCGGCCCTGCGGGGCACCGGACGGCGGGACGGCTTGAACCTCGCCCATCCACGCGGCCCGGTACCACGAGGCATCGCGCTCCAGTTCCTTCATCCGCGGCGATCGTCGCGCGTATACGAGCGCGATTCCGACGGTGGCAGCCGTCGCGGATACGGCGAACGCAAGGAAGGCGGCCGTCGCCAACGGATTCCCGATGGGCAACGGCCAGTAGGTTCCGAGGGCGAAGAACGTGACGACCCACAGGACGACCGCCGCGATGAGGACGAGACCGGCCGCGTTCTGCCGCGCCTCTCGCTCGTACTCCAGGGCCTCCGAGGAGAGACGGTGAGCTTCGCTCAGCCCTTCCAGAAGGAGGGACCGCACATCGGGCGGGCGGAGTGTGCCCAACGGCGGCCCTTGCGCGAGGAGCGGGGCCACCCGGGAACGCGCGAAGCGCCTCGCCCGGTAGTGGATAATCAGGGCTGCAACGATCGCGACGAAACCGGTGTAGCCGCTCAACGCGAGGATGAGGACGATGGCCCACCCGGTGCTGGTCGCGTCGACCTCGTAGCGGATCTGCGAGCCTCCCTCCGGGTTTGCGCGGACGCGGAGCTTCAGGGCCGCCAGGGAATCGACCTTGACCCGGAGGGCGTCCTTCGCCGCGTCCACCGGATAGCCGATCGCCCGAATCCGATACGCGAGGTCTCGCCGCACCGCGTCCGGCGTCGCCGGGGCCACCGCGAGCAGGGGCTTTCGGAGGACCCAAACGATCAGGAAGAGAAGGAATGCAATCGGGCCGCCGAAAACGATGAGGAAGAACGGATCAATCTCCACCACGGCATCCTGGGAAGACCCATCGTCCGAGGCGGTCTTGAGGGTAACTCCGCGGCGCGGAGTCCTCCTCGGATACTTTCGGCCATCTCCCCACCGCCCCGCACTTTATACCGCCATGTCCATCGAATCGAGGGGAGGTTTCCATCGCCCTCGTCGCCGAGGCCCTCGTCACGTCGGAGCCCCGCCTCGAGGCGCGTCCGGCCCTCACGACCCTCGTGCCGACCCTGGACCGGATCCTCGGTCCGTTCGAGCCGGGCAAGCTCACCCTCATCGACAGCGGCTCGAACTTCGTGTTCCACCTCACGACCCTCCTCTGCGTGCGCGCGGTCATGGAGGGCCACGAGGTCGTCTTCCTCGATGGCGGGAACTCCGTGGACCCGCACGGCATGGTCGCGATCGGCAAGCGAGCTGGCCTGACCCGGGAGGAGGTCCTACCGCGGGTCCACGTGGCCCGGGCGTTCACGTGCCACCAGATGACCACATTAATATTGGACATTCTCGATAGAAAGATCGAGGGAACCCGCGCGGGGATGGCGGTCCTCGCGTGCCTGCCGGAGATGTTCCTCGACGAGGACGTCGACGTCGGCGAGGCGCACCAGCTGTTCCAGCGGTCGATGCGGTCGATCCGCCGCACGGTCGCGGAGCACGAGGTCGTCGGCCTCATGACGAATGCGGGGCTCGCGAAGCTCCACCGCCGCAAGTCGATCCGGCGGGAACTGTACGAGGGCGCGGACCGCGTCGTGCGGATCGCGCACGGGAAGGGCGGGGTGTTGATCCACCGCCTCGACACGGGGACGTCGGAATGGTATGCGTCCGTCCCGCCGGACCAGACGACCCTGGATGACTTCGCGACGCTCCTGCCGCGAATCCCGGCCCTCGGGCTCCCGGAGGCCGCGCCGCGGGAGATCCGGACGACGGAGCACCTGCGGTTCGCGTGGTAGTCCCCGACAGATTCATATATCGCTATTCCGATATCGGTTTTGCGATATCCAATGTGGCCCTTCGGATGGCGGATGCACGGGCGGCGCGGACTGCGCATGTGGGTCGTGTCCCTCCTGGCCCGCTCCCCGAAGAATGGCGCCGAGATGATGGACGCGATCGAGGAGATGACCCAGGGTTGGTGGCGGCCGTCGCCCGGATCGATGTACCCGCTCCTCAACGAACTGCAGCGGGAAGGGATGATCCAGAAGCGCGACGACGGCCGATACGAGATCACGAAGTCGACCCGGGACGAACTCGAGGGGATGCCGGGCATGGGCCGCGGTCGCCCCCACGGCATCGCGGACATGCTGAATGAGATCGAGGGATACGTGTCGTACTTCGAGGACGTGGACAAGTCGGATCCGTCGAAGCTCCAGCCGCTGCGGGAGGGCGTGAAGCGCATCGCGGAACGTCTGGTGCGATTGTCGGAAGGAGGCAAGAAATCATGAACAACGCAGAATGGCATGGCATGCGGCGCATCGTGACCGTCGGGCTCCTCGCCCTCGTCATCCTCGTCGGGATCGGGATCGCGGCGTCCGCGTTCTTCGCCCTTCGGGGCGCGGGCGCGGCCCCCGCGTACTACCCGTTCTCCCCGTTCGGATGGTTCTTCGGATTCTTCTGGATCTTCCTGTTGTTCTTCGCGATCCGTTGGTGGGTGTGGGGCGGCTGGGGCGGCCGCTGGCGATATCCGGGATACTATGGATCCTACGGCCGGCACGACCCCGCCCACTCGATCTTGCGGGAGCGATACGCGCGCGGGGAGCTCACGAAGGAGCAGTTCGACCAGATGACCCGCGACTTGGAGCAGCAGCACCCGTGACGCGGCTCGACTCACGACGATAGGAGGGCCGTGACGGCGGACCACGCGAGCCAGCCCGCGAAGACAACGAGGCACGCGATCGAGAAAATCAGGACGGATCGGTAGGTGCGGGCGATCCGTCGCTGCGCCTCCCGCAGGGCGAGCGGGAACGCGGTGATCCAGAGGATCAGAACGGCATAGAACCCAACGAGGACGGCCGGGCCCAGCCGGTCGATGAGGACGAGACCCGCCGTGAGCCACCACAGGATCGGATACGGGCTGGTGATGTTCACACTCAGGCCCGTCACGTACGACTTGGCTTCAACCTCCGGCCGCGACTCGAGAATCGCGTCGGCGTGACGCAGGGTGCGTGCGGCCGACCACGCGAAATACGCCATCACCGCCGCGCCGAGGAGCGAGATGTACGGGATCCAGGCGGCGATGCCGCCGAGCAAGGAGTGCGCCAACACGGACAGGGCGAGGAAGATCGTGTCCGCGGTCGTGGCTCCCGCGCCGACGAGGAATCCCGCGCGCCAGGAACGGGTGACGGTGCGGGAGGCGATGATCGCGTTCACGGGGCCTGGAGGCGCCGCAAGGGACAGGCCGATCGCGATGCCCGCGCCCGTCGCGACGAGGCCCTCGAGGACCACGCGACCGCCATCGCCCGTTTCCGTTTGAAGTCCGCGCTCGTCCCGGCCGCGCCACGGTCCCCTCCGGGAAGCCTTATACCCGCTGTCTCTTTCGTCGGACGGTGCGCATCGGAGGTTCGACGTACAGTCGCGAGCCGTTCGCGAAGCAGATCGCCGAACTGCGAGAGTCCGGGTTCGATTACGCGGAGCTCGACCTCACCTGGATTACCGCGGAACCGGCGGCTCTCCAGGATGAGGCGGAAGACCTCGCGGAGAAGATCCCGCTCGACACGGCCCACCTCCCGCCGTCCCGATTCCACCAGGCCGACCTCGCGAGGTTCGTCGGATTCATCGACGCCCTCGCGCCGATCGGGACGCACATCTTCAACACCCACTTCATGGAGGCGCGTTCCGCGCCCCGAGTCTCCCCCGAAGCCAAGACGTCGTGGTTCGCGGACCTCGTGAAAGCCGCAACGGATCGCGGCGTCGCCGTGACGGTGGAGAATGTCGACGAGCCACCGGAGGTCCTCCGGCCCGTCCTCGACGGCATCCCGGACCTGCAGTACTGCTTGGACGTCGGGCACGCGCACCTCGACAAGCGAACGGACGGCGCGCGGTCGTACCTCGCCGCCCTCGGGGACCGCCTCGGACTGGCGCACATCCACGACAACCACGGGGGCCACGGTGAGTCCGGCGACGAACACCTGCCGTTCGGGCATGGGACGATCGACATCGAGCGGGACGTTCAAGCCCTGAAAGCGCGCGGATACAACGGGCGGACGACCCTGGAGATCTTCAAGGGGACGCCCGACGACCGGCGCGCGTGCCTCCGCAAGATGCGGCGTTGGACGCGGGCATGATCCGTCGATCGCTCACTTGATCCGGACGACCTCGAGTTCCTGTGCGAGGAGCTTGAGCTCGCGCCCGCGGAACGCCCCGGGGCTCATCGAGACCAGGAGGATCTGTTGGCCGGCGGAGACGACCCCGACGGTACTCTGGATGAGCTGGAGGACCGACGGCAGGTCGTTGCTGTCCACGAGATCCTGGATGCCGTCGATCACGACCGCACCGACGGGGTTCGTTCCCAAAAATCCTTCGACCTCGGTCGAGACGAGTTTCAGGGACACGGCAAGGACTTGGTCCCCCGCCGAGTTGGCGGCCTCTCCGAGCCACACGGTTTTCGTGTGCCGGAGTTTGAACCCGCGTTGGACGTCGAGCGGGTTCCTCCGGGTCACGAGCAAGGCGGATCGGCCCATCCGCGTCAACCGTTCGAGGGCCCGCAATGCCGCGGCCGGCTCCTGTTCGTCGACCAGATAGGCACCCCCGGGCCGCAAGTCACCGATCGAGATCTCGGGCGACGTCGGCGGCGGTCCCTTGGCGAGGAGACCCGAGAAAGCGGGGAACCGTCCCGGTTTCGGAGGCGCTTCGGCTTCGGGTTCGGCAGGAGCCCTCCGTCGCCGAAGGATGATGAAGGCCGCGAGGAGCGCGACGGCCGTGATTCCGGCGACGCCACCGCCAACGAGGAGCAGGTTCGAAGACCCCGGCGTGGCGTCCGTCGTTGTGACACGGACGACATCCAAGGTCAGCGCGGACGCGACAATGTCCGCCGGGTTCGTATCGCGGAAGTCGATCCGGACCGTTCCGTTGGAGATTTCTTCCGGAGCGATCGGGACGGAGTGGGTCTCCTCGGACGATGTGAAGACGGAGCTGGCCTTCAGGTCCCAGGAGCCGCTGGTGAAGCTCGAGAGGAACACGTCGAAATTCTCGCCGCCCGCGCTGATGTTCCCACGGACCTCGAGCGTCGGGCCCGGGCCCGCAATGCCGGAGATGACTTGCACGACGTCGAGTTGGTACGCGTACACGGTCGTGACGATGTCGACGTAATCGAGCCAGAGATCGGACGGCGCGATGTCCGGGCCTTTCGCATCGACAAAGCGAACCGACACGTTCCCCGAGATTCGCTCCGACGGCGCGAGCGCGTAGGTCAACACCTGATCCGCCGGATCCTTCAGCGTGAGGCGCGTCGTCCACACGGACGGCGGCGTCAACACTTGGACCGAGATGTTCTCGTCGGAAATCCGGCCCTTGACCCGCAGATCATATCCTTGGCCCGCGGCGACCCCGGTCCAGTCGTACTGCAGAGCGAGCTCGTACGCCAGGGGCTGGTACGTCACGCGGACGACGTTCGCGTCGAGGTCGATCGGGTCTACCTGACCGGCGGCACTATGCGTGAGGCGCGTCGACAGGTTGCCGCTAAAGTCCGACGGCGTCCAGGAGTGACCCGTGCAGGCCGTGAAGGTCACGAACGTGTATGCATTCGGGTCCGCGCCGGGCAGGCCTCCGGTCGTGAACGCCGGACACCAGCTCGTCCCGCCGTCCCATGAGAGGGTGATTGCGAGATGATCGTTTCCGGTCGCATCGAACGCCTCGTATCCGACCTCGACCCGCGTGATGCTCGAGGCTGCGGGGACGTTGAACGTGAAGTTCTCGTAGATCGCGACGTCGCCGTCGGCGGGGGATGAAGCGTAGCTGTTGTCCGATGAAACTCCGTTCCCGCATGACGCCCAAGCGCACGTGGGGTCGGCCCTGGCGGGGTTGCTTTGGACCACGACGGGACCGACGGTCGATTCGCGATACTGCACGTAGACGCCGTCGGAACTTTGGACGTCCGTCGGGAAGATGCCGGCGATCTGCACCCCCTTGCTCAGGTTCTGCATTGTCGGATAGGTCAAGGGATCGGGCGCGACATCGGCCTCGCGCATCGTCTCTCGGAGACCGTCTTCCGCTTGGACACCGCCGATTCCGTCGGTCGTCCCCACAACGACCTGTTCTTGCGAGACGGTGAACGTCGCCGCCGCGAGCGTTGGGGGAAGCAGGATCGCGACGAGCGTCAGGACGACGACCAACGCGGGGTATGTTCGATCGAATCGGACGCGGTGGGCGCGCGGCTCGAACGCAGATTCCTGGGGAGGAGGAGCGAAGGCTTTCGCCGTGTTCGGTGGCATGTCAGCCTGGATTTCGTCGAGGCGGTCCGGACCCGCTTAAGGATTCGTACGCCCTTATCAGGCCTGCAAAACACGGAAATCGGGAGGGAAACAGTTTCGGCCATCCCTCCTCCCCTCCCGCTCATGCCGTCCGTCGTGCGTGCGAGGAGGCATGGGCCGCACGATCCCGACGTACCGCCTGCACCTCGAGTCGATCCTGAACGATTGGATGGACTATCGCCGCGCGCTGCGGGAGAAGGACCGCGAGGTGTTCGACCGCTTGATGAACCAGGCGCGGCAGCACGCGAGCGCGGCGAGCTACTGCGCCCACATGGACCCGACGGTCCTCGCAATCCTGTCGGTCCTTCTGGAAATGGAGAAGGAAATCGAAAGCGCAAAGAATATACATATGCATATGGATACGCAGGACAGCATGGCGAAAAACATCGCGGTCGCGGACGATGTCTACGAAGCCCTCCGGAGAGAGAAGAAAGAGGAAGAGAGCTTCAGCGACGTGATCCGACGCCTGGGCGCCCGGAAGCCCCGGCTGACCGAGCTGTTCGGGGCTCTCGCGGACGTCCCCGGGGATGAGTTCCAGCGTTTCCGCTCCGCGGCCCTCCACGTCGACCGCCCCGTCTCCGAGGAGCTCGGATGGAAGAAAAAGCATCGCGCGTGACGTGCCTCGATACCGCCGCCCTGATCGATGCGATGCGCAACGAACCCCGGGCCCGGGCCGCTGTGGAGGCCGCGATGGACGGCGGGATTGTGACGACGGAAGTGAACGTGTACGAGCTCTATTTCGGGGCGCACCGAGAGGGACTCGCGGTCGAGCCGGAAATCCGGGCAATCGAGCGTGCCATCGGCGAGGTCGAGGTCCTTCCCTTCATTCGCGGCGCCTCTGTCCGTGCGGCGGCCTTGACGAGCCTCCTCCGCTCCCGCGGACGCCCCGTCGGAACCTTGGACCTGCTCATCGCGGCGATCGCGCTCACGCATGGCGTGACGAGGGTGCTCACCCGCGACGAACGCGACTTTTCGCGCATCCCCGGGATCCGCGTCGAAACGTACTGATGACGGGCTCTTCGCGTTCCATCATGGCGCTCGAATGCTTCGCGAAACGAGAGCTTGTTCGAGCAATCTCCAGACGGCCTCCGAAAACCTCGGTAGGGCCAGAGGAGTAGTTTCGCCCATCCCCCTCCTGCTCCGCCTTTTCCGCGCGTGATCCTAGCCCTGCCATGGGGGAAAGGCGCGACGCACGGCTGGATCATCGACGCATATGGCGACTACGACCGCGATTCGATGGTCCTCTGGCTCTGGAACGAGCGGGGCGCGCGCCGGATCGAGGACCCGCGGGTCATCCCGTCGTTCTTCCTGCATGCGCCTCCGAGCGAGCTGCCCGCGATCCGGCGGCGGATCGAGATCCTGGACGGAGTGCGCGCGGTGCGGGAAGTCTCGCGGCGGATCGCCCTCGAGGACGACGAGCCGAAGCCCGTCCTGGAGATCGTCCCCCGGCATTACCGCGACCTCCAGGGACTCGCGCACATCCTCGACTCGAACGGCGGGTACGTGGACCATCGGCTGTTCAACGTCGACCTGCGGCTCAGCCAGCGGTACGCGATGGAGCACGACATCTTCCCGATGGGGCTCGTGCGGTACGGGAACGGCACGTGGACCGCGGAGGAGGAGCACTTCGCCCTCGAGTACCCGCTGCCGCCGCTGAGGAAATCGTTGCTCGACGTCCACGTTGACAATCCCGCGGGCATCCCGCGGATGCAGGACAAGCTCCTCGGCGCGCGCCTCGACGACATCGAGATCGACGGGGACGCGGAGACAATCCTGAGAGGGATCGGAGAGGCGGTGCGGTCGAAGGACCCGGATGTCCTGATGACGGACGGCGGGGACGCGTTCACGATGCCGTACCTCGCGCGCAAGGCCGCGGAACTCGGCGTCGATTTGCAACTCGGCCGGGACCCGGACAAGTTCGCGGAACGCAAGGGGAAGTCGTACTTCACGTACGGGAAGATCGTCTACAAGCCGGGCCAGTACATCCTCCGCGGGCGGCTGCATCTCGATCGCGGGCACTTCGCATATCGGGAGAGCGACTTCGCGGGCCTCGCGGAACTCTCCCGCCTGTCGACGCTGACGCCGCAGGAGCAGGCACGGCTCACGCCCGGCACGGCCTTCAGCGCGATGCAGGTGAATCTCGCGTACCACGACGGCTGTCTCGTCATCTGGAAGAAGAACCGGCCCGAGGAGTTCAAGGACGCCGAGAATCTCTTGCGCGGCGATCGCGGCGGCTTCACGTTCGAGCCGGAAGTGGGATTGCACGAAGGCCTCTACGAACTCGATTTTTCTTCACTGTATCCGAGCATCATGGTGAAGTACAACATCTCGGCGGAGACGCTCGACTGCGCCTGTTGTACGACGGACGGCCTCTCCGTCCCCGAGTTGCGATACCATCTGTGCACGCGACGCGTCGGAATCGTCGGTCGCGTGCTAAAGCCGCTGATCGAGCGACGACGGTACTACAAGAAGATGAAAAAAGAACCGGGTCCGCTGCAAGATGTGTACGCCGGGCGGGACACGATTCTCAAGTGGACATTGGTAACCTGCCTCGATGGTCGAACAGTAATCCCCTACAAAATGGGCGATGAACGATATCAGAAACCGATTTCCGAAATCATCGATCCTCTCCTGCCGGCTGGCGGCATGGCAGATGCTCCGGCCGAACTGCGGCTCTTTGGTTTCGATCCGGATCTGCGCCTTATGGAGAAGAAAGTATCAAAGGTCCTAAAGGTGCGAAGCCCGCCGACAATGCTGCGAATTGGGCTTCGAAAGGGGCGAGATATCGTCGTCACACCGAACCATCGGTTCTTTGTTCTTAACGAAGAAGGCGGCTTTGACATCAGGCGAGCGGATGGGCTGCACGTTGGGGACTATCTCCCAACCGCCACAAATCTGCCGAAGAGTCCCCAGCGAATTCGCAGTGTAAACTTGGCAATCGAACTGAGTCAGAAATTGACCGGCGATGAGCTTTTTACTTGGAGAATTCGAGGAGAAGCGTTGCGGAAGGCGATCTCCCTTCACTACAAATCAATCATGAAAGCTGGCCTCACTCGTGGTTTCACATATCGCACAATTTGGCTGTGGCGGGAGCGAGGCATGCTGCCACTTGCCTTTCTCCCGTTGCTGCAACTGTCCGACGAACTCGCGGACGAGTTGGAAATCGGACGGACGAGACTCAACGGCGGCAAAATCAATTTTCTCCCATGTCAAGTTGAGGTGGACAGAGATTTGGGATTTTTCCTAGGTTTCTATGCCGGCGATGGCAACGGCAGAACGAACATGGTTCGTTTCGCGGTCGGCATGACGGAGTCGGAGATTCTAGGGAAGTTGATGAATTGCGCAGATCGGAAGTTCGGGCAACTTGGAAGCGTGCGGAAAGAAAAGCACGCGCGGATGTGGGTTCTCCAGTTCAACAGCGGAGCACTCAGGAGAATTCTAGAATCAGTCTTTGGCATGGGCGGCTCGGCTGACTCCGGGAAACTCGTCGTTCCTTCAATCGTCCTGAACGGTGGGTTGGACATTCAATTTGGTTTTGTCGAGGGATTGCTCGCGAGTGACGGGAGCATCGCTCCCTCCAGGGATTGGGCGTTGATTCACACCGCTAATCGCGGATTCGCGGACATGATCGGTCTCCTCCTTGCGGGTTTGGGCTTGAAGTATGTGACAAGACACTCGCGACAGAGTTCCCAAGTCCTGTACAGTGTGGGTTTCCGACTAAGGGAACTGCCAGAGAAATTTTGGATGAAAATCCGTCATCAGGAGAGAGCAAAGCGATATGCTACAAGAGATCTGAATCGCGCGGGAAAGATACCTGTCCTTGAAAGTGGTCTCCTTGCCGTATGCGAAAAACACAAAGTGACGCACAGTCTGCCGAAGGGTCCACATCACTTCGCATCTGCAGAGGACATTCTGCTGCGAATCCAGCGTATTCGAAAGAAACAGCGCCGGATTTCTGAGTCCGACCGAAGAACCATTCAGAAGTTAGAGCACCTCGCCCGATCCGAGCTGACTTTCCTCTGCGTTCGGGATATCGAGAAAGCCGTTCCGCAAACCGAGTTCGTCTATTGCTTCGAAATGGAAGAGGAACTCAACGGATTTGTTACACAGGGCAACCTCTTTGTCTCGAATTCATTCGGGTATCAAGGATACAAGAATGCTCGCTTCGGCCGCATCGAATGTCATGAAGCGATCAACGCGTTCGCTCGGAACATCCTCGTCCGCACGATGGAGGTCGCGGAGTCCCACGGCTACGAAGTCGTCCACGGCATCGTCGATTCCGTCTGGTTGAGGGCTAAGCCCGGCGCGGATCCGATCGACAAGGTCCGCGAGCACATCGCGGGTTCCATCGGCCTGCCCATCGAACTCGAGGGCCACTACAAGTGGATTGTCTTCCTGCCGTGCAAGACGACCGGCGTCGGCGCGCTGAACCGCTACTACGGCCTCTTCAACCACGACGAGTTCAAGCTCCGCGGGATCGAGCTCCGCAAGCACGACACCCCGGAATTCATCAACATCTGCCAGGAGGCGATGCTCGGCGAGCTGAGCCTCGCATCGAACGCCGCCGAATTCCGCGAGCGCATCCCGAAGGCGGTCGACATCCTCCGGTGGACCGCGAAGTGCGTCCTCGACCGCACGATCCCCGTGCACCAGTTCATCCTCACGAAGAACATCTCGCGCGCCCTCCCGGAGTACGTCGTCCTCACCGCCACCGCGGCGGCCCTGAAGCAGATGGAAAAGCGCGGCTTCGCCGTCGAGCCGGGCGAATCGATCCGGTACGTGCTCCTCGACGCCCGTGCCCGCGACTCCGAGCGCAAGGTGCGCGTCGCGGAGTTCCTCGAGGGGGACGAAAAACCGGACGCCTGGGAGTACATCCGCCTCCTGTGCCGCTCCGGGCAGACGCTCCTCGCGCCATTCGGGTACACGGAGGAGCAGCTGACCCAGATGTGCGAGGACCTCTCCGACGTCTCGATCGCGAACATCCCAGAGCAGGCGATCGCGATTCAAGAGGACTACAAGTCGATTGGCGAGAGTCGAAGCCGGGCTCGCGGCGGTGTCGGCTACAAGAAGCCTTGGCGGATCGAAACGGAGGACGAGATGCACGACGAGATCCCGACGGATCCCTGACCGAACGTGTCACTCGACGGGGAACGGCTCTTCCGTAAGGCCCTCCGCGGCCGCGACGAGCTTCGTCACGCGCTGCTCGGAATCCGCCAAGATGGCGTGGCAGCGACGATACAGGACGAGCCCTTCCTCGAAGACGGCGAGCGCGCGATCGAGCGGCAGGTCGCCGCGGGACAGCGCGTCCACCTTTTCCTCGAGGGCCGCGAGGGACTCTTCAAAGGTGAGTCCTTCGTTCATGGTGCCTCCTCTGGCTCATTGACGCGAACGTGAATCCGGCCGTCTTGGAACCGGACCGCAAGGGACTCTTCGGTCCCCACATCGATGGCCCGCGCGATGACCTGACCGTCCTCCGTCTCTGCGATCGCGTAGCCGCGCTGCAACGTCGCGAGCGGACTCAACAGGTCGAGGCGGCGTCCCAAGGCGTCGAGCCGGTCGCGATGGCGGGCGACCTCGCGTGGGCCGAGTGCGGACAGCGCCGTACGGATCCGTTCGAGGAGACTCCGGTTCGCATCGACGCCGCGACGAAGGGATTGCGGGGACAGTCGATCCGCGAGAATCGTTGTCCGTGAACGCGCGGCGACGAGGATTTCGCGGACTTCCCGCACGAGGAAACGGCCCGCAGCGTTAATTCGTGCGCCGAGCTCGATCGCGTCGGGGGAGACGTGTTCCGCGGCAGCGCTCGGCGTGGCGGCGCGTACGTCGGCGACGAAGTCCACGATCGTCACATCGGTCTCATGCCCGATCGCACTTACAACCGGCACCCGGCACGTGGCGACGGCGCGGGCCAGGCCCTCGTCGTTGAAGCACCACAGGTCCTCCAGAGAACCACCGCCCCGGGCCAAGATGGCCACGTCCACGCGGTCCGCGACGGCCGCCAACGCCCGACGCAAGCTTGCTGGCGCCCCCGGACCCTGGACGAGTGCCGGTGCGACCACGATGTGTGCGACGGGATATCGCCGGCGGAGAATCGTCACGATGTCATGCACGACCGCGCCGATCTCGGAGGTGACGACGCCGATTCGCTGAGGGAAACGCGGGAGGGAACGTTTCCGGTTCGCGTCGAAGAGCCCCTCCGCCGCGAGCTTCTTCCGCGTCTTCTGGTACGCGGCCCAGAATGCGCCGACCCCGGCGGGCGTCGCGGCCCGGACGAGGAGTTGCACCGTCCCTTTCCGTGGGAACACGTCGACGTCCCCCGACACCACCACATCCATCCCGTCCTCGAGTTCGAACCCGAGGTTCTCCGCGTCCTCTCGGAACAGGATGCAAGAAACCTGGGAGGACGCATCTTTCAAGGTGAAGAAGACGTGCCCGGCGGGCGCGGCCTGGAGATTGCTGACCTCCCCGCGGACGAGGACGCGTCCGAGGAGAGGATTCGATCGGACGGTTTCACGGATCAGCTTCGCGAGTTGCGAGACGGTGAGGGACTGCGGCACTCCCGGACGCGCCTCCCACGGCACGGCGATGGGGTCCATCGTCTCCCGAGGCGCCATCGGCAGTATGAATTGCTTCCGGGGAGAGATAGCCGAAAGTGTTTTCGATCGAACGGTCGGACGCGCGCCGCTCCCGATCACTGCGCGACGAGTTCGCTCGCGCGAAGGAGCGCGTGGAGCCGCACGCCGATCTCGGCGAGGAGGATGCGGCCTCCCTCCTCTCGGTCGACGACGCACACGCATTCTTCGATCACCGCGCCGTGGGCTCGGAGACGTTCCATCGCGGTGCGCAGGGTCCCGCCCGTGGTGACGACGTCCTCGACGAAGAGCACGCGGTCGCCTCGGCTTAGCTCGCCTTCGAACTCGTGCTTCGTGCCGTGTTCCTTCGAGGCCTTCCGCACCATGACGTAGGGCTTGCCGCTCGTCAGGCTGACGGCCGCGGCGATCGGCACCGCGCCGAGTTCGACGCCCGCGATCCGATCCGCCGTTCGCGCGTAGGGCGCCATGGCCTCCGCAATCGTCCGCAGGAGATCCGGGCGGGTGATCGCCTTCTTGATGTCGACGTAGTACGACGAGGTCTTGCCGCTCGCCAACGTGAAGGTGCCGAACTGCAGCGCCCCGGACGCCTTCAACGAGGCGATGAACCGCGCTCGGTCGATCTCACCAGGGCTCATGCTTCTTCCCCATCCGATAGCCGACGAGGTTCGCGGCGCGATGCAGGGCGGGCGTAATAACGATGATGGCGAGGAGGCCGAGGAGCGCGTCGTCGCTGAAGAACCGCGGGACCGACCAGGCCGGCACCGCGAGGCTCAGGAGGAGGCCGCCGGCGACGAAGTCGAACTGGTCGAGGCCCGGGGCTTTTGCGCCACGAGGCTTGTGCATCCGCCGCTTCAGGAAGGCGCCGACGAGGTCCCCGAGCATCGCGCCGAAGGCCAGGAGCCCCGAGACGGCAAAGGCCTCGACGGGATTTCCGAATGACCACGGCGACGAGGGCGCGACGAAGTACGATGGCAGGGTGAGCAGGAGGCCGAGAAGCGCACCGGAAAGCGTGCCCCCCACGAGGCCCCGCCACGTCTTCCCGTCGCCGAACAGCCGCTGACCGTCGCGGAGCGTTCGCCCGAAATCGATCGGGGTACCGCCGCCGAATAGGACCGCCGTCGGATTCGCGACGAAGGCCGGAAGGAAGAACCAGAGGGCCTGGGGGACGGCCGCGAAGTCCATCGGGCTCGGCGAAAGGAGTCTTCCCATATAAGCGAAAACGCTCGCGGAAGACGGGGCCGAACCGCTTCACTTCGAGGCAAGGTGCTTGCGCATCTCGGTGCCCGCCGGATATCGCGCGACCGTCTCGTACCCCGACGATTCGTAAAGGGAACGCGCGACATCGTTGAATGCCCACACGTTGAGTCCCAACATCTCCGCGCCATCCGATGCCGCTCGCTCTTCCGCCGCCCGCAACAGCGCGCGACCGAAACCTTGGCCGCGGAATTCTTCCTTCACGAGGATCTGGAACAACCAACGGGTCCGCCGATCGGCCTCGGTGCCGGGGACCGGACCGATCCAGGCCCAGCCGATCTCCCGCCGGGAGCCGTCGAGGGCCTTGTAGAACCGATGCCCGCGCAACTCCGGACGGCCATGGAGCAGTTGCTCAATCTCCTCCCGGGCCCGTGCGGGCGCCTCGTCCGGCGTCCAGACTCCCGCGCGGGATTTCGCCTCCGCGTAACGGACCATCTCCGCCTCCAAGAAGGCGTTCCGCTCCGAAGTCGTCAGTCGGACGATCGACACCCCGGCGGTCCCAGCCATGCCGCTCCCACCGGTCGCGCCGGTATTGAACCCTGTGGCGGCTGACGTTTCGACGATGATAACTTCTGCGCCAGCCTATTATAGCGACACGAGACTCGATTGGGCCCGCGTATGGACCGCCTGAAGACCTACGTCGAGGGCTTCGATGAAGCGCTCGGCGGCGGCATCCCGCGAGGCTCGATCGTCCTCGTCGCCGGCACCCCGGGCACGATGAAGACCGCGCTGACCTTCTCGATCCTCTACGAGAACGTCAAGGCCGGTTCGAAGGCCCTCTACATCACGCTCGAGGAGAGCCAAGAGGACCTCCGCGCCGCGATGGCGGACCTCGGCATGACGGGCCTCGACGACATGGAGCTGTACGTGCTCGACATCGGACGCATCCGACTCGAGCACAAGGACGACGAGCTGTCGAAGAATTGGCTCGACGTCCTGCAGAAGTACATCGATCAACGCGTTCGCGTGAATGGCTTCGATCTGGTGGCCGTCGACAGCCTCGCGGCGCTGTACAGCCTGAGCCATCTCGCGAACCCGCGACGCGAACTGTTCCACTTCTTCGGATTCCTGAAGTCCCTCAAGTCGACGTGCTTCCTGATCTCCGAGGTCCCGTCCGGCTCGAACGGCAAGTTGACCGCGTTCGACGAGGAGTTCCTCGCGGACGGGATCCTGTACCTCCGGCAGTTCGAGAAAGGCGAGACGGACGTGCAACTGCGCCTGCGGTGCGTCAAGATGCGACGCGCGCGGCATGAGCACGGCTACTACGCGTTGACCCGGAACGACGGGCGCTTCCAAATCACGCGGGCCACCTTAGAGTGACGTCTTCTGGAGGAGCTTGAGGAGCGCCTCCGCGTATTTGCCCGCGAGCTTCTCGTTCCCGAACGTCTTCGTCGCGGCGGCCTTGTTCTCCTCGATCGCCTCGACCGTCTTCACGAGCACGGAGACGACGTCCTTCCCGGGCGCGCGCCGGAACAGCGCCGCGATCGATGCCTCCTCTCCGGTCATGACGACGAGCCGGCCCACGGGCAGATGCAGCACGTACGTGCCGCGGGATCGCCGCCCCGACTCCCGTCGGACCATCTCCGCGACCTCCGGCTGATCGAGGTACGCCGTCTCGCCGGCCTTGGCGAGGACCTCGCGGCCCTTCCGCAAGATGACGAGGGCGAGTGCGTTCGACTCGCGATCGCGCGATGCGAGGTCGGACCAGAAGGAAGCTTGCAGGGACAGCGCGCGGAGCCGCCGTCGGAGTGCCGTCATCGCCTCGCGATCCCGCGTCCGCGCGAGTTCTTTCAGCGCCGCCTCGACTTCCTTCGCCTCCCTCGGATGCAGCAGGTGCCGGAACGTCTGGAATTCCTGGCCGAGCGCGTCGAGCTCCGTGGACGAGCGCGCGGGCCGCGGGGCTTCCGGCGCGGACAGTTCCGGGGACGCGTCTCTCGCGGACAAAGCCGGATTCTCCTGTTCGATCAGGTCGACCGCATCGGCCATGCTCTTGTCGGGGTGGCGCAACATCGCCTCCATGACGATATTGCCATGGCCCTCCAGCTCCCAGCGGAGCAGCTTGAGGGCTGCCTCATCCCGCTTGGCCATCCCTTCTCGTGCGTCCGCAACGGCCCCGGGCTACAAAAGCATTCCTTCCGGTGCACGCGCGTTTCATGGCATCTTATCCTCGGTGAGTATCTTCGTCGATAACGAGGACGCCATTGCTTTATAACGTGGACCTCGTCGTGCGCATTCGATGGACGTCGATGTGCCGATTCTCGAGACGTACGTCGATGGACTCGACCGCGCCCTGGGCGGAGGGATCCCGAAGGCGAGCACCGTGCTCGTCGCCGGCACCCCGGGCACCATGAAGACGTCGCTCATCCTCTGGATGATGCATGAGAACGCCCGGCACAAGGGCCTGAAGTCGCTGTACGTGAGCCTCGAACAAGACATGGACAGCCTCCGCGCGGGCGCGGCTCGGATGGGGATGAAGAACCTCCACGAGTCGAGCGTGTACATCTTGGACATGGGCCAACTCCGGCGAGGGTTGCACCGCGCCGAATCCTCGAAGGACTGGTTCACGATCCTCTTCGAGATCATCAAGGAGGCCGTCAGCTCGAGCGGCTACCAGATCCTCGCGCTCGACAGTCTCGAAGCGCTGTACGCGCTCTCGGAAGTCAAGACGCCGCGGCGGGAGATGTTCCACTTCCTCGGCTCCCTCAAGGAACTCGGCCTGACGACGTTCCTGATCTCGGAGACGCCGTTCGGCTCGACGCGCCTCGCCCAGTGGGGGGAGGATTTCCTCGCGGACGGCATCTTGCACCTGCGTCAAGTCGAGGTCGGCGAGACGGAAGTCCAGCTCCGGTTGCGGTGCATCAAGATGCGCTGGATGAACCACGACCACGACGCGCTCGCCCTGAACCACGATGGACAGAAGTTCTTCGTGACCCACGTGATTTCGAAGAAGAAATGAGCCCTCACATCGGCGGTGCCGGAGGCCCGGCCATCGGAGCCCCCATCGGCGGCGTCATCGGCTCGGGGATTTCCCCCTTATTGATGCGTCCCCACACGAGGTAGTTCGCAGCCGCGTACAGAATCCCGGGGACGACATTCAGCAGGTTAATGCCCGTCGTCGCGCCGCTGATCAGATTCGTGATCTCCGCCGCATTCACCTGGCCCGTCGTGACGATCTCGTGCGCCATCGTCCGGGCGAGGTCGGGGACGAGGGGGAGCACCACGACGAGGATCGCGATTTGCACGCCAATCGTCGCGGCGTACGCCGACCACAGGACGATCCGGCCTTCCTGCTTCTGCAAAGCGTACGTGAAGAACACGGACGCCAGGCCCGTGATGAAGGAGGCAATCGCCGCGACAATCAGGACGTTGACGATCGCATTGCTTAGGATCGGAGCGAGTTGCGCCTCCGTCATGCCCGAGTTCGCGCCGCTCAACGCCGCGACCACCGCGATGAACGCACCCACGAACGCGAAAATGAGTCCGACGATGACGAGGACGATCGAGACCACGACGTTCCGGCGATGGGCGTTCCCGAACGCCTTCCGGCCGACGATCACGAGGATCGCGCCGATGAGCGTCAGGAGACCGCCGATGACCCCGACATACGGGATCCAGGAGGTGAGGGCCCCGACGAGGAGCAGGAGGATCCCGGCCTTCGTGCGGTCGATCTGCCGGCGGCGGTCCGCCTCCCACGGCGGGGGGCCGTACGCGTATGGCGGAGCCCCCGGGTACGAAGGGTAGGCAGGTGGGTACGCGGGCGGGTACGCGGGATACGTCGGGTAGGCCGGATAACCGGCGGGCGGCGGACCGTACGCGGGAGGGCCGGCCGGCGGAGCGGCGGCTACGGCCGGAGGAGCTACCGGCGGCGCCAGCGGCGTGCCACAATTCGTGCAAAACGTCCATCCCGCCGCGTTCGAGGTCCCGCACTTCGGGCAGATGACGGATGCCGACAAACCTCGCTCCCCCGAAAACGAATGGGGCGTCTCGGCCTAAAGGCTTTCGCGTGGGGAAAGGGTCTTCAACGACCGCGACGTCCGAGGCCCGTGGACGCCCCGGGCGGGATCGACCGCTGGATCTCGTTCGAGATGGGCCGTCTCAACGCGGGCCTGGTCGTCGACAAGAAGAGCCTCTTCCGCCTCCTCGCGGAACCGCACCCCGCGTGCGTCACCCGGGAAGGCGACGAGCATCCGATCGAGCGGGAGGTCCTGGACCGCTTCGCACACGTCCTGAGCCGGGACGAGGCGGACGCGCTCCGGCTGCCCATCACCCTCGTGGTCCGGGGAGACTGGGAAGACAGCGCGCTCCTGACCGACGAACTCGCCGCGAAAGCGCTGCGGGCCGTCGAGAAGTTCGATCGGGCGTTCCCGTTCCGGGACGGGCGGATGGTCGTGCCCCATTCCCTGGCGGTGGATATCGTCCGGCGATCCGGTGGCGCGGTGCAGCTCGCGTACGGCTGAGGCCTATTTCGGCGGCTCGGGCTTGTCCTTCCGGGACGCCCAAAAGTCCTCGGGAACGTCGTCGTAGATGGACCCCATCTTCTCCGCCTCTTCCTTCGCCTTCTGCGCCTCGACGAGCTCCGCGATCCGCTCCTTTCGGAACATCCAGTAGTGGATCCGCCACTCCCGGCCGTCGTAGAGGGTCGTCTCCTCCCTCTCCGTCGTCAGGATGCCGGAATCCTCGAGCATGTAGAACGCGTCCCGGTCTTCCGGCTCGAGCACGTTGTCGATGATCCGCTCGGAATAGCCGAAGAAATTGAGGACGTGCTGGGCCATCGCCCGGGCCTCCTCTTCCTTCATCCCGGTCCGGTCGATCGAGTTCTTAATCGCTCGGGTGAGGTCGTCGACCGTCAGCGTGCCCGCAGGCCCTCGTTCCGACTTCGTCTTGATGGCCATGGGTCGCCTCGGGCGAGTCGTATGGGAGGTCCACCCTATTTAAGGGTTCTGCGCGGCCGCCCTCCCTTGATTCTCACCCGCACTCCGGAATCTGAGAACGTCTCGAACGCAAAGGACGTGCCACAAAGTTAACGCGCGCTCTCGACATGCCCCTCCCGGGATGGCGGAAGGCGTGGGCGTGGAGTGGGTGCAGGAAGGACCTTCCAAGCCGCCCGATGAACTCGAGGCGGATTTGAAGGATCTCCGCGACGAAGTGCGGCGGCTTCGCGAACAGGTGTCCGCCTTCGCCGCGACGACGAAGGGACCGCTGCCCGAAGACGAACGCGTGCCGACATACGTCGAGCGCTTGGACGCGTCCCTGGAGGGCGGCGTCCCGAAAGGCGGCGTCATCGCGATCACGGGACCGGGCGGCTCGATGAAGACGTCCCTCGCCCTGTACATCCTCGCGAGGAATCGCGCCGCCGGGAAGCGCGGCGTCTACGTGACGGTCGAAGAGAGCCGCGAGTCGGTCCTCCGTACGATGCGGCACCTGGGCCTCGGCACGGAGGAGGACTTCATCGTGGACATCTCGCGCCTCCGCGTGGAGCACGAAGGCGCCGAGGAGATCCGGGACTGGCTCCGCGTCCTGAAGGATTTCCTGGTACGGCGGAACCAGCGGGAGCCGATCTCGATCATCGTGATCGACACGCTCGACGTGCTCGCGTCGATGGCGCACCTGCAGGACGTGAGGAACGAGCTGTTCCACTTCTTCCATTTCCTGCGGTCGACCGGCGTCACGACGTACGTCGTCGCGGAGCTGGATCCCGCGAGGACCGGTGTCGCGCACGATGTCACGTTCCTCGCCGACGGCGTCTTCGAACTTCGGTTCAGCGGCGCCGGCGAGGGAAAGGTCCATCTGCTCTTCCGCTGCGCGAAGATGCGGCACACGGACCACTCGCGAGACTACTTCGTGCTGCGATACGACAAGGGCTTCTCCGCTCGCCCGTTCGAAGCTCCTCGGCCGTCGCGATGGCGCGGCCGGACGTGAGGATCAGAAGGCGCCCTTGATCTTCGCGCGGTCGATCTTGATGCCGGCCGGCGTCGCCATGAGGATGTTCTTCCCCACGACGGCGACATCGCCGCCGCAATCCCGGACGGCGCTCTTCAGTTCCGCCGTGATCCGCTTCAATGCGAGCTCGTCGCTCGCGAGGCTCGTGTAGTCGATCATCAGGATGTTCCCGTTGTACACGTGGGTCGTCAGGTCCGCGATGTCCTCGTAGCGGTAGACTTCCGCGACCTTGACCAGGTGTTCGACGGGCTCACCCAGCGCACCGCCCTCGCCATCGAAGCTCAGTTCGGCCAAGTCGATGTATGTATCCGATTCGGCGGCACCGCCCTCGGCCAGTCGTTTGAATGGCTTTTTGATGAAGGCCACTACTCATCCCTTCTGCGGCGCCCCATAGCCGCGGCCACGAATTTAAAGGTATCGCGCGAAGAGTCCGAACGAGTCCGCGAGGGCCGATAATTATCTAAGTCGCCATAAGATAGCCATGCCCTTTTCTGCCACGGACCCCTCTCGCGTGATAACGTTTAAGAAGGAAACGACTTTGTCGCTCCCGATCATGGTCTTCGATGTGGTTATCATCGGCGGCGGGCCCGCCGGGCTCACGGCCGGCGTGTACGCGCGGACCCGCAAGCTCACGACGCTCATCCTGGAGGCGCAGGCGGTCGGCGGCCAGCTCGAATGGCTCTACCCGACGAAATCCGTGTACGACTACCCGAGCTACATCGCGATCGAAGGCGGGGAGCTTGGACAATTGTTCGCCCTCCATTCCCGGGAGAGCGGATCCGAGTTGCGCCCGGAGGAGGTCGTCGACATCCAACGCCAACCGTCCGGGTTCACGATCCGCACCCGCCAAGGCGGGGCATACGAGGCGCGCGTGATCATCCTCGCGATGGGGATGGGCCTCTTCGAACCGAAGCGGCTCGACGTGCCCGGCGAGGCGGAACTCGAAGGGAAGGGCGTCTTCTACCGCGTCCGGGACTGGCGCGAGTTCAAGGACAAACGCGTGGTCGTCGTCGGCGGCGGAGACAGCGCCCTCGAGATTGCCTTGGAGATCGTCGCGCCGGCGAAGAAGGTCATCCTCGTCCACCGGCGCGAAGAATTCCGAGCGATGGAGAAGAACGTCGAGGCCGTGATGAAGGCCCCGATCCAGGTCCTCTACAACGCGGAGGTCACGAGCATCGAGGGCGACGGGAAAGTCGAGCGCGCGGTCGTGTACGACAACCGCACGTTGAAGAAGAAAGTCCTGGACGTCGACGCGGTGATCGTGAACATCGGCTTCGAGCCGAAGCTCACGCCGCTCCCGAAGTGGGGCATCTCCCTGGAGGGGGAGCGCCTCATCAAGGTCCGCGCGGACATGGCCACATCGGTCCCCGGGATCTACGCATGCGGGGACATCGTGTCCTACCCGGGAAAAGACAAACGGATCGTGACGGGATGCGGCGAGGCGGTCACCGCCGTCATGTCCGCGTACAAGTACCTCAAGCAGCCCTACTGGGCGTGAGCGCCCGGACCAATGGCGGGAGCGCGTCGGGCGTCTCGATGAGATGCTCCACGCCGGCGGCCTCGAGCTGCGCACGGGTCCCGTATCCCCAGGTCACGCCGATCGTCATCGCCCCGGCGGCCTTGCCCGCGAGGACGTCATTCTCGGTGTCCCCGACGACGACGCATTCGGACGGATCGATCGCGAGCTCGGACGCGGCTCGAAGGACCGAATCCGGCGCCGGCTTCTTTCGGGTCACCGAGTCTCCGCCGACCACGACGCGGAAGAGCGGCAGGAGTCCCGTGACGCGCAACGCCTCGACCGCGGTCTCACGGCGCTTGTTGGTCACGACCCCGAGTTGCCATGGGCCCAGCCCCGCGAGGGCCTCCGCGATCCGCGGGAAAGGCCGCATCCCGCGCCGGACGGATTCCGCTTCGACCCGTTGGAACACCTGGACGGCGCGCCCGAGTTCCGCCGCATCGAGGTGGCATCGTTCCGCATAGATGGTCTCGATGGGCGTGCCAATCCATTGCGCCGCGAACGACCCCGTCATCGACGCCTTGCCGGTTGCCGCCAAACCGGCGTCGAACGCCGCGATCCACGCGTCCCGCGTGTCCAGGAGCGTGCCATCGATGCCGAACAAGACCCCGTGCAACGGACGCACTCACGCCTCCTCTTCACCGAGCCGCCATAGGTCGTCGCCGACGTGGTGAATCGTCTCGATTGCCTTCCCCTTCTCCTCTCGCGCCATCGTCGGCCCGTCCATGAGCGCGCGGCCGACGGCCAGCGGTCGGCTATTCTTCTCGTCGCGAATCCACACGATGTCGCCTTCGCGGATCGATGCGTCCGCGCCCACGATTCCGGGCGCCATGACGTCGGCGCCGTTGTAGATGAACCGGACCGCGCCCATGTCGACGGTCACCGCGCGCTTCGTCGCGGGGAACGCGAGGAGGCCCTTGATCGTCGGGGCGATGCCGTCGCCCAGCAGGATCGCGAACGCCTCGTTCTCCCGCAGCAAGAGGCGATGCGCCCCGGCCTCCGCCTCATCGATGGGGACGTCGTCCGACGGCACCGCCATCCCGAACTCGGAAACGAGACGCTCCGTCCAGTCCGAGGCCTCCTTGCGACGCAGCCGAGAACGGCGCCGGATCTTCAGGGCCGCCATCGAAAGTCCGGGAGGCGCGGCGGGATGATAACCTTTCTCCGCGATAATTATCCTCTACGTTCGATTAAAGTGATGGGGCCGATGTCGATTCGGACCGTAAACGCGTCGCACGGCCGTGGGATGGATCGATCCGCAGCGCTTGTTCGAGCATCTTCGTCGCCCGGGTCTCCTGGCCTTGCGCGCGCCACGCAAGGGCCGCGTCACACCACGCGTCCGCATCCGACGGGTTCAGGCCCAGGGCCGCGTCGAACGCGGCGAGCGCGTCCCTTGGACGATCGAGGGCGAGGAGCAATCCCCCCTTGCGTCGATACGCGAGGTCCCGGCCTTCCGCTCCGTGCCGGATCGCCGCGTCGCAATCCGCGAGCGCTTCCTCCGTTCGGCCGAGCGCCGTGTGGACATCGCATCGGAGTAGGATCGCCTCGGCATCCGGCGCTTCGAGGCCGACCAGGGCCGCGAGGGCTTCGTCGAGTCGGTCCGCCGCCTGCAACGCCCGCGCCAGCTCGATGGATGCTTCGGGCCCGCCGCCGAGTTCGACGGCTCGCCGCAGGACCTCAATCGACTCCGGGGTCCGTCCGAGCGCGCGCATGGACCGGCCCGTCTCGAGCCATCCGCGAGGATCCTCCGGATACTTCGCGCGGGCCTCGTCCGCCGGGACGAGCGCGTCGGCGGGCCGGCCGACGTCGATCAGCGACGCGGCCAAGCGGACGAGCGCGTCCGCGGAATGGCCTTTCGCCGCGGACGCGGCGAACGCATCGATCGCCTCGTCCGTCCGCTCGAGGTCTTCGAGCAAGCGGCCCTCGTGGTACCAGAGCTCGGCGTTGTCCGGCTCGAGTTCGAGGGATGCGCGGAAGCAGTGGAGGGCCTCTTCGTAACAGCGCTCGGCCTCGAGCGCGTTCCCCATCTCCTCGAGGATCGTGCCGCGGAAGACCCACGCCTCCTCGTACTGGCCGTTCAGGATCAGCGCGTTGTTGAGCGCGTCCCGCGCCTCCTCGAGGCGGCCGAGGTGATGGAGCGCCTCCGCCTTCGCCATCCAAGCATGGTCGTAGTTCGGGTTCAGCTCGAGGCTCTGACCGATCAGCTCGAGGCCTTCCTCGTGGCGGCCGAGCGAGTCGGGCGCGTGGCCTTTCGCGTACAGCGCGTAGTCGAAGTCCGGCTTGATCTCGAGGCTCTTGTCGTGGTACTTGAGGGACTCCGTGTGCCGCGCCATCTTGTTCAGTGCGTTGCCGATGTTGTTCCACGCGATCTCGTACTTCGGGTTCACCTCGAGCGCCCGCTCGAAGTAGGGGATCGATTCGCCGTAGCGGCCGAGGTTGTAGAGCGCATTGCCGAGGTTGTTCCAGAGGACCTCGTCGCCTTCGTCGAGGCCGATCGCCTTCTCGTAGGCTGCGACGGCCTCCTCGAGGCGGTTGATCCCGTGAAACGTGTAGCCCTTGTTGTACCAGGCCTGCTTGTACCTCGGGTTGATCGCGAGGGCGCGGTCGTAGCACGCGAGCGCCTCCTCGTGGATGCCGAGCATGAAGAACGTGAAGCCCTTGTTGTTCCACGCCTCCTCGTTGTTCGAATCGACCGCGATCGCGCGGTCGTACGCCTCGACGGCCTCCTCGTATCGCTCGAGCGCGTAGAGCGCGTCGCCGAGGCCGGTCCACGCCGCCCCGTCGTCCGCGTCGAGGGACGTCGCGGCCTTGTACGCCTCGACCGCATCCTCGAACTTGTTCAGCTCCTCGAGGAGTTGGCCTTTCTTCGCCCACGAGACCGCGTTGCCCGTGTCCGTGCGGACGAGGGCGTTGTACACCGCGAGGGCGGGCTTCGATCGGCCGAGCCGCGCGAGCACGAGCGCCTTGTCGTACAACGCGTCCGGGTACTCGGGCTTAATCGCGAGCGCGCGGTCGTAGGCCACGAGCGCCTCGTCGAGCTGCGAGAGCTGCGCGTACGCGTTCCCGAGGTTGTACGCCGCGATCTCGTACGCCGGGTTCAGGCGCAAGGCGCGGCCGTACGCCTCGATCGCGTCCTCGTGGCGGCCGAGTCCGTCCAGGGCGACGCCTCGGTTGTTCCAGAGGACCTGGTCCTCGTATCCGAGGGCGGTCGCGCGCTCGTAGCACGCGAGGGCCGGCGCATAGTCGCGCGCGTCGCATAGCGCATTCCCGCGGAGGAACTCGGCCTCGCCCCGAGCGAGATCTTCGGATGCGGCGGGCGCCGCAATCGTGAAGGCCAGCGGGAGGGCCATCGGCGTCGTTCACCGTCGGTGCGGGTTTAAAGGTTCCGCGGTGACGATTGAGGATGAGACCATCCGCAATCTCCAGGTCGTCGGGTTTAAGTAGCGACGCTCCGTTCGACCGGGTTTGGGGCGACCGCGTGTCCACGATGGACGTAGAGTCCTTCTCGAAAACGAAAGCGATGGAACTCCCCCGCAACGTGGTCGTCGGCCATGATGCGCTGCACCAGGTCGGCGAGGTCTCTCAGTCGCTGAAGCTCGGCAAGCGCGCCCTGATCGTCGCGGACGGAACCACGATGAAGATCGCGGGCGCGGTCGTCGAGAAGGAACTCGCGGCGCGGAAGATCAAGACGGCGCAATACCTGATTCCGGACGCGACGTGGGCGGAGGTCCGCGAGGCCGAGGAACGGATCCGCAAAGGGAACTTCGACTTCGCGCTCGGCGTCGGGGGCGGTCGGCCGATCGACGTCGCGAAGTGTGGCTCCTTCAACGCGGGCGTCCCGTTCATCAGCGTCCCGACGGCGGCGAGCCATGATGGGGTCGTCTCCTCGCGCGCGTCGATCCAGAAAGACGGCGACAAGGTGAGCCTCGCCGCGCAGACCCCGATCGCGGTGATCATGGACACGGGCATCATCGCGGAGTCCCCGTTCCGCCTCCTGGCCGCGGGATGCGGGGATATCATCTCGAATCTCGTCGCGGTGAAGGACTGGGCCCTCGCCCGGAACTTGCGGAACGAGTACTACTCCTCGTACGCCGCGGCACTGAGCGAACTCGCCGCGCGCCTCGTCATCGAGAACGCGTCGACGATCAAGCCGCGACTCGAGGAGAGCGCGTGGTTCGTGTGCAAGGCCCTCGTGTCGAGCGGCGTCGCGATGTCGATCGCCGGTTCCTCGCGCCCCGCGAGCGGGAGCGAGCACAAGTTTTCCCACGCGCTGGACCGAATCGCGAAGAAGCCCGCGTTGCACGGCGAGCAGTGCGGCGTCGGCACGATCATGATGATGTACCTCCACGGCGGGAACTGGGAGGAGGTCCGCGACGCCCTCCTCGCGATCGGCGCGCCGACGACCGCGCGGGCCCTCGGCGTCACGGACGACGAGATCGTCCAGGCGCTCTTCCACGCGCACGAGATCTCGAAGGAGCGGTACACGATTCTCGGCGACGAAGGCCTCACTCTCGAGGCCGCGGAGCGGCTCGCGAGAATCACGAAAGTCGTCTGAGCGCGGGCGGTCGCGGCTTCATCCCGGCAGGACGATGGCCAGGACAAACAATCCGACGCCGTACGCGACCAGGACCAGGATCCACGGGAAGTTCGCGGCCGTCCGCTCGGCATCGAACGGGGTTTCGGCAACGGGAGCGTCCCGGTTCGGGAGGCCTGAAACGCGAGAGGCCCACATGCGACCCGAGGCGATGTCGCCCTCTTCCCCGGAAAGCGTCCATGCGCCGAGGAAGGCGCCGATTCCCACGGTCGCGAAGATTGTCCGGAGGGAGAGGATGAAGTCGAGCGACGTCACGCGCGAAAGGAAGAGCGCCGCCAAGAGCTGCACGACGAACGTGAGCACGTAGAATGGCGGACCCTGGGGCGATAGCAACTTCCGCAAAACCGAAGCCGACGTCTTTGCACGAGGCGCGTCCGCCATCCGCTGATCGACCTGCGCGGTCCGTGGTCGCCTACGACATCACGCCGAACCGATCCAGAGAGGCCGTGACGCGATCCGCGAACCCTGCGGAATCGAAGGACGTGCCGTACCGGCGGAAGTACTTTGCGAGGGAAGCCCCGCCGCGCAGCAAGGCGGTCTTCGCCTCCGTGAGGCGGACCCATGGGGACGACCCTGTGCGGTCCACCCGGATTGCTTCCGAGAAGTCAATGAAGTACGGGACGCTGTCGTGGACCAGGATATTGAACGCGCTCAGGTCGGCGTGCACCACACCGGCCTTCGCGAGCCCGTCGACGCCGTCAAGGACCGCCGCAAGAAACGCGCCGGGATCCTCGAGCTCGACATCCTGAAGGCGCGGGGCCGGTGCGGTCGCCGTGCCGAGATATCGAAGCGAGAGCATGTTCTCCACACGGCGTGCGGGCGCCGGAACTCGCGCCCCGCCTTTCCACGCTTGGCGTAACATCTCGTACTCATGCGCCGCGAGCCACGACATCGTGTCGACCTTGATCGGCCGACCGCCTCGGTGCGATGTTCGGTACAGGCGATACGCCTTGACCGCGAGCGGGGCGCCATTGTAGCCGCAGAGGTACACGTCCGCTTCCTTGCCTGCGCTGATCAGGCGGCGGACCTCGGTCGCGAGACCCGCATCGAGGATCGCTTCGGCGGTCCCTCGGTAGCCGCGTTCGTGGAGGTCGATCGTCCCATGGTCGATTCGCCACTGGACGCTCGCATCGAGGGTCGGATCGTTGGGCATTGGGGATTCGTGTGACGTAGCGGCGTTCGCAAGACGAGCTCACGATGCCGGGACGCCGATGCGAATCACGCGGCTCCCGGCGCGTTTCGGAAAACTCGATGGGACATCATCGCCGGGAACCTCCTGGTCGCTCGGACCGTCGGGTCCCACCGCGTCGGGGCGCATCAATCTATCGACGTCGGGCGTGGGGAGGACTCCTGCGGCCACGGACGGTGACCCTTAAGGCACACGCCGACTTAGCAATGCACGCCAGGTTCGCCGAGTGAGGGATCTGCATGAAGGCCACTCTCCCACGTCGGATGACGTTGCACGCCATCGAAGCGGCCGTCCTCACCCTCGGCTACCGTCCGAAGCGCGAAACGTTCGACCTCGTCGCGTTCAAGGGGCTGTACAACGGCAAGCGGTTCCATGTGCGACTGGAGACCCACGGACTCGAGCGCGTCCCGAAAGGATCGGAGATCGATTTGCACGTGGACTTCATGCGCGAGACGAAGGGGTATCACGGCTCCGAAGCGGAGTCCGAGGAGATCGCGGCCGAGATGGCGTATCTGCTCGGCGCGCTGAAGGCGCAGGACCCGGAGCGGTCGAAACCTCGGGTCCGGTGCCCGGAGTGCGGGAAGGAGTTCGGCCAGGAGGCCTACCGCGCCCACCGGACGATCATCCACGGCCGCTAGCCGATGTCCTTTCCGTACACCGTGCGGCCGCCGGTCTTGAAGCCCATCGACTTCCAGAACGCCGCGGCGGTCGCATTGGTCGGCGTCACCTCGAGGTCGATCCGCTCGACGCGCATCGCCTTCGCCTCGTCGAGGAGGCGCGTCGCGAGCGCCCGGCCGACGCCCTTGCGGCGCATCGCCGGTTCGACGAAGAAGTCGTTGACGATGAGGAGGCGGCCGAGCTCCGCGGACGGCGAGTAGACCGCGAGCGCGACGCCGACGACGGCCCGTTTTTCCCGCGCGACGAGCAAGACGCCGCCGACGCGGTTGCGGAGGACTTGTTCGACGGCCCATGCGACCCGCTCGGAACGCGGCTTCACGCCTTCGGAGGCGATGTAGGCCGAGATCAGGCGCTCGACGTCGGGCCGATCCGTCGGATTCGCGCGCTCGATGAGGACCATCGGCGGCGGCCACCGCCCTAGAGGGTATAAGCCTTGCTCCAGATAGACGATAATCGAATTTCTACAGCTTTGCCTGTCTAAATGCATCTTCCTTTACCCGGATCGGAGGCGCCCTTTGAGACAACCAAACCTGAGTGGCTTCCGCAATCGCCCTCCGGGCAGAAATGTCAGTGGTCATTACGTAGCTGACTGAGAGATATGTTTCATGAGCCGTCTCCCAGCCGAGAACCGGGAATACGTCGGACAAAGAGACGACACGATGGTTCCAGAGTCGAATCAGAGGTTGGCGAGGCATTAGAAACTTCGGCGGCTTTGGAACGTCAAGCATGACTTCAGCCTTGTCAACTTTCGCTTGCGTCGCTATCTCAGCTTCCGATCTTGCGAGGGTTGACGGTGACTTGATTAGCTCTCTATGGAGGACGCCCCAGTTCATCCGGTCCTCGGTCGACGGATCTTCCTCTTCGGAGGCGAAGCTGCTTATTGATAGAACTAGACATCGCTCAGGAAGCTTTCGAAGCCTGAGTCGCGCAACAATCGATTTTGCCGGGGCCGTTGTCCCGTGAGCCAGAAGGCTCTCGTCATCTGTTTGTAGGAAAAACGCAGGATCATCCCCCACATCGACCTGAACGTTGGCAATCAACCGCTGAATCAACTGGGCCGACGCTCGCACTTTGTGGTGATGGTACAGCTGGGTGTAGAGCTGTGCGCGAGCGAAAACCATCTGTTCGAGCGCCCCAATCGCAGCTGAATCAACAACCAACTCAACTGACTCGTCTCCGGCAGCGTTCCTCACGTGATCTACGACGAGACCCTGAAGTAGCCGTTCTAAGTCGATTGGCATCGCCAGGCCGGTGAAGTGACCATCGCGGGCTATGTAGTCCAATTTGTCCGCGTCGACCGGTCCATTAACCAGTGACTGGAGGGGCCTCTGAGATTCCGGGAGATTCTCGTAGTCGCCTACAATCATCCTGCTCACATTGGCAATCTCAATCGAATAGTCGCATTGATGAACGAATTCCTCCCAAATCGGCTTGAACCCGGATGAATGAAGGAGACACCACGCCATGATTTCGGATGCCGAAGCGTCTCCAAAGGTGCTCGCTTCGTCTGTCCTAATTTGCTCAAATAGAGGGTTCCGCCCGTAGATGTCTTCAGACGAGTGCGAGAAGGGTCCATGGCTTATGTCATGAAGAAGCGCCGCAGCCTGAACCGTGATACGGTCAGCCTTCTTGACATGGTACGCCTTCGTTCCCCGAAAACGATGGTTCACGCTAATCGCGTCAAGCATTCTTGAGGCAATCGTGAAGACACCCAAACAATGCTCGAACCGCGTGTGTGTAGCACTGGGGTAAGTATGCAGAGCGAGGGCGGTCTGATGCAAACGTCGGAGCCGTTGGAAGAAGGGAGAGTCTATGAGAACGAAGAAGTGAGCGTCGACCTTGTGAAAGCCTAGGACTGCGTCGCGAATCACCTTTGGTTCTGAATACTCCCGAGGGGAATGCTTTCCAAGAATCTCAGACGACACCTTGTTGACGGACTCCTGTAGTTTCTTTAGACCAGGAGCCATCGAACCGCGTATTGGCTATCCTATCGCTGACGAATAAACTATGCTTCGACCTCTCTTTCAAACGTATCCAGGCCAGTGTCGAGAATTACGCGGAGTTCTTCTGGGATAGCCCGCGCAATTCTTTGGATCTGTGCGTTCGCGGCATCTCGCCTAAGCAGCACAACGAACCGCGGGTTGCTGATTTCGATCTCGTAGGGAGCGAGCAGCTTCAGCGCTTCGTCAACCTGGAGCGAGTAGGTCTCGACCGGATTTGTGTGAAAGCGTACATGAATCTTCAGCTTGTCGAGGACGTCCTGAATTTGCGACATCGCCCGATGAATACGAGGTATCGGCAGCTTGAGGTCTTCGCCCTGACGCTCTGCTGTCTTGGCAATGTAGTATAGAAGTACGTCATCCAGATCCAGTCGGGGATCAGAGGGCGGCTTTGAGCTGACACGCGACCTGGATACTCGGGATTTACGCACCGGTTCACCACCAAATTTCAGCCACATTTGTGTGCGGTTTCCTCCTGCCTCTAGGTTGCCGGGAGAGGTCGGTGAAAGTGTTTGGCGACATTAAACTCTACCTAGGGCTCGTTCGGGCCCTACGAATCTCCTCGCGAATCGCTCCGTGGACAAAGTCGGAGATGCTATCGTAGAGAGCCGGATCCTTGCTGACGAGTCGGCGCACCTCGTCGTACATCGCCTTGGGTACTGTCACGCTGCTTTGATTCTTGCCCGGCACAAATATCAACAGAGTTGCTCTGCTTCTTAAGTTTAACCGTCCGCCAACGGTTACAGAACGGTGCTATGACCGTTAAAAGACGCCAGAGTCAAAACAGCACGACGCGGACAACCTCGCCCTTCTCGATTAGGTCCACGTTCCCGGGAATCTCGATGTATCCATCCGCGTGGGCCATCGACGTGATCGCGCCGCTTTCCTTGTACGCCGGCACGGCCTCGCCGTCCGCGATGCGGACCGTGTGAAACTCGACCCGGCCGATCGTCGAGACGAGCCGCTTCGCGAGCGGAACCTCGATGGTTTGGACGTGGGCCTCGGGCAACCGCGCCATCCGCCGCAACATCGGAGCGAGGATCAAGTAGCAGTTGCTCAGACAGGACGTCGGATAGCCCGGCATCCCCAGGACCGCCTTCCCGTCGACCCGGCCGAGGACCGTCGGCTTGCCGGGTTTGACCGCGATCCCATGGAACAGGACGTCCCCCATCGACCGCAACACGTCGATGACCATGTCCTTCTCGCCGACGGAGGAACCGCCGGAGAACACGACGAGATCGTTCGCGAGCGCCTTGCGCAAGGCGGCGCGGAGCGACTCCAATCGGTCCGGGACGCGGCCCAGGATCACGGGCTCGCCGCCGTTCTCGCGGACGACGGACGCCATGGTGTGCGAGTTGATGTCGTACACCTGGCCCGCGCGGATCGGCTTCCCGGGCGGGATGACCTCGTCACCGGTCGTTAGGACGGAAACGCGCGGGCGCGCGTACACGCGCACGCGGGCCTTGCCGATGGCGGCAAGGGCGCCGACCTTCGCGGGGGTCAGGAGTTCCTCCGCGCGCACGACGACGGACCCGCGGGCGATATCCTCCCCGCGGCCCGAGACGCTCTCGCCCGGGTGCACGGGCGAGTACACCTTCACCGCATCGCCGTCGCGCTCCGTGTCCTCGACCATGATGACGGCATCGGCGCCCCGCGGCAGCGTCGAGCCCGTCGCGACTTCCGTGCATCGGCCGGAGACGACGCGCTTCCGCGGGACCGTGTCCGCGTACAGTGTCTCGATCCGCCGCAACACGGCGGGTCGGAACTTCCCCGCCCGGAACGTGTCGCGCGCGATCACCGCATAGCCGTCCATCGCGGCGCGGTCCTCGAGGGGGACGTCGATCGGTGAGCGGACCTCTTCCGCCGATACGCGCCGCAGGGCGTCGAGGAGACCCACATTCTCGGCCCGCTCGATCGGTCGGACGAGATCCATCGCGAGGCGCATCGCCTCCTCGAGGGAGATGAGGGCCTTCAGCGGGCGCATCCCATGCCCGATGTGGGATCGCTCCTCGTGATCGCGGTGGCGGGCCTTCACCGACCCATCACCCCGACCGCGTGCCCGAGTTCCGGGAGGATGAGTTTCTCGACCGCGAGGCGGCACGCGTCCGGAGATCCGGGGAGGCAGAACACGAGGCGGCCGTGATAGGTGCCCGCAATCGCGCCCGACAACATCGCCGCGCTGCCGATCGACGCATAGGAGAGGGACCGGAACAGCTCGCCGAACCCGGGGAGCGTTTTCTCGAACGCGGGGAGCAGGGCAGGGATCGTCACATCGCGCCGCGCGAGGCCGGTGCCGCCGTTCGTCACGATCGCGTCGCACGTCCACGACGCCTGTTCGATCGCATCGAGGATCGCCTTCGCGTCATCCTTGACGACAACGTGGAACAGGACGGAATGGCCTGCCCGCAAGAGGAGATCGCGGATCAACTTCCCGGACTCGTCCGTCTCGGGGGTACGGCTGTCCGAGATCGTCACGACGCCGCACTTCACCGACGTCGGCGCGTGTTCCTTGTGTTTTGCAGGGACCGCCATCGCGAATGCGGAGGAAGACCGGCGTCGGTCTAAAGGTTCGCCCTTCAAGTTAACCTTAAACAAGGTTAACTTCGGTCTGCGCGGCCGCGAACGGCGATGGCCCCCGTCGCCCTATGCCGCGAGCCCGAGGAACGGCGCGACTCGGTCCGCGGCCGCAGAATCGTCGAGGGATGCTGCGAACGCGGGCCACGAATCGAACGGACGCGCCCGCACGATGCGGGCGGCGCGCTTCGCTCCGATGCCAGGGAGCGCGGAGAGGGCGGCGAGTGATGCGCGGTTTACGTCGAGCGGATACTCGACCGCGGTCAGGGATCGTTGCCCGTGGCTCACCACGCGCACGTCGACGAAACGGTTCAGCGGCGTGTCGTACGGCAGCCCGACGAGGATCGGGTACGTGCCGATCTGTCGTCCGTACGCGACATGGCCGTCTTGGATTTCCAGGAAGACGCGCCGCAAGATCGTCCCCTCCGGCACGACGCGCTGCAGCATCTCATGGTCAATCGCCGTGCGAACGGCCTCCTTGAATCGTCGGAACTCGCGGTACAATCCGGTCGGCTCGAACTCGCGTCGCACCGGACGCACCTGGCGGATGTTGATCCGGCGGATCCAGAGATTCTCTTCGAGGAGCCGCTTCAGGAACGCGAGGTTCAGCTCGAACGTCTTCTTCGTCTCGCCATCCAGGCCCGCGACGAAATTCAGTCCCGGGAGGATTTGCGGCATGCCGCTGTCCCCGCGCTCCCGGCCGACGGCGTTCACCATGCGGATGGCCTCGAGGCATCCGTCCGCATCGATGTTCAGGTTGTTCGCTTCGGTGACGCGGGGATCGGCAGACTCGAGTCCGAACGAAAGAAGGTTGCCCGGCGATGTGAAGCGGACGAGGTCGCGCATCGCCGCCATCGCCTCGTCCGGATGGGCGGTCATCATCGCCGGATCCCCGTTGTCCGTGTGGAGCACGCGGAGATTCGGCGCCGCGGAATGGATCCCCTCGAGGAGTCCATGGATCGCTGGGCCGTTAATCTGCGGCGTCGGAGAGCCGCCGAGTCCGATCGCCTGGTAGCTGAAGAAATCCGCCTGGCCTCCGAGGCGGAAGTTCACCGCCCCGAGTTCCGCGAGGCGACGCACTTCGGCGAGGACGCCCTCGACGGGCCGGAATCTCGGCTTGCCGTACATCGGCTCGATGCAGAACGAGCAGCCCTTGTTGACGTACCGCACGCACCCTTTCGAGGTATCGAGCTCGACCGTCAGCGGCTCGGGGAAATCGGGATGGTCGCGAATCGCGTCCGCGCCGAGGACGGCCCACCGGTCCCATTCCTCCATCGTGCGATCGCGGTGGGTCCATTCGCCCGTCGTCAGCCAATCGTGCACGGCGGTGTCGATGTCCCGCAACGCGACCCAGTCGAACGGCTCGACGAGGGGTTCGTCGAAGTATCGAAAACGGGCCAGCGGTCCGCCGAACACCCGGGGCCCCTCGAACCCGCTCGCGTGGAGGACGACCTCCCGCTCGCTGATCGGCAGGCTTCGAAGGTACTTGCCCGGGACAATCGGACCCGAGAGGACAACGAGCAGGTCGCCTTTGATCGGATGGCCCGCTCGCACGCGATCGACCGTCACGTACTCGTACGAGTGGCCGGCGTCGCGCACCGCGCCGGCGACGTACCGAGGATACGGCGAGATGTACGGCGGCACGCCGAAGTTCGACGGCTCGTCGACGTACCCGTCGAGGATCACGACCTGCATGGGCCGGAATCCATGCCGGCCTGGCGATAAAAGGACTTCGCCCTCTCGCACTCGTTCGGTCGGGGAGGACTACTTGCTCCCCCACCGGCCGATCACGATGATGAGGACGATCATCATGAGCGTCAGGACGACCGCGGTCACGAGATAGCCAACCCACCCAATCGGCGTGATCGTCGCGAACGTCGTGTCGACGCCCGCCACCTTGAGTCCGCCCGTCACCACGTTGTTCCACAGCAAGGCAATCACGAACCCGAAGGCGGCCGCCAGCGAGGTCGAGATTGTCTTCCGCACTTCCGCCATTGAGACTTTCTTGTCCTCCGCCATAATCGATCCCGAATCCCGGATTGGCGGAGGGAATCTAAGGCCTACCCTTTCGCTTCCCGGCGCCTTTCTCCTTCGAGACGACGCGAATGTCTTCGATCCGAGCCGTCGGATACTGCCCGTGGGGATCCTTCTCGAGCGATTTCACCATGTCCCAGATCGTCAGGAGAGCGACCGCCACACCATAGAGCGCTTCCATCTCCACCCCGGTCTTGTAGGTCGCCTCGACGCTGGTCGTCGCGACGACCCGGTCCGTTCGCACATCGAACGTCACGCTCGCGGCCGTGATCGGAATCGGATGCGTGTGCGGCAGGACTTGCCACACGGCCTTCATCGCTTGCAGGGCGGCGATTTCTGCCGCTGCGAGCACGTCGCCTTTCTCGACGCGACCCGCACGGATGGCGATGACCGTCCCGGGTTGGAGCCGGATGATTCCCGAGGCCACGGCATGGCGATGGACGTCCGGCTTCGCGCCGATGTCCACCATCTTCGCCATGAACAATGGGCCCAGCGCGGAGGCCACCGATAAACATTCGCGGACGGGCGACGGCGCCGGAGTTCCCTAGATTTCTCCCAGATTCTTGTGGATGGCTTGTCGAAGACGGGCGGATTCGTCGATAGAAAGGCCGTCGAGCCCGGTGATGATCACCGTGGTCAGGGGCTGAAGGCGAGGGTTCAGCCCCGCACGAGAACCGGGAACCCCGGGAATCAGCCAAATGCTAATTCCGCGATCGAGCTCAAGCGAAACCTGTGTGTTCCGAAGCCAACGGGACCTGGGGTGCGGGCTGGTTAGACGCGCCCGAAGCCCCACGTCGCTTAGGGCGGCTTGAAGTGAGGGAAGGAGCTCGTTAAGCCGTTTCGGGAGGCGGATCCACCATGCTCCTCGCCACCCCGAGTTAGGACCTGTGAAGTAGATGAGCAGACCGAACGGGGGCCCAGCGAGAACGAGAACTAACAGCGGGATAACCCATAGCCGGCCGCCAATCTCGAGACTCAATGCTGTCGCGAGTAGAAGGACTGCGGTAACCGCGATCGCCGCAACGGAGAGGCGCCGTCCTATCCTCGGATTATTGTACCGCCATTTTGACATGCCAAACTTTGCGCCGGTGACCGTCACTTGAATCCGTCCATGAAAGTCTGTTTTGCTGAAGAGCATTGGCCTCCCTGCCGATGTTTTATCGCCGCGTCCTTTGTCAAGCGGGCCGCACGCGTTCGACAAAGAATCGGGGTCGCGCCACGCGCGCGCGCAAGGACGTTGTCAAGTCGCGGCGTCGGACGCAAGAAGGGTTATCTACGATGCCCGGGCCTCTCGACGTCCGCGTGCGGATGGGATGCGCGTGCACGAAGGGATGGGACGGGTGACCGCTCCGCGGCCTCCCGACAAAGAGTCCTTTCACCACGTCATCGCGACCTGCGCGACACGAAACCCCAACGAGAAACGAGAGGCGAAAACATGACACGGCGAAAACTGGCAGTGGCCGTGATCCTGGCCGTGACCGTGGTCGGGGCCTTCGCGGCCTACGCCCTGCGGCCCATCGCGACGTCGACGAACGTCACGGTGAACGAGCCGAACACGGACACCGGGAACACGGGGACGGGGACCGGCACGACGCCGAGTAGCCCGCCGCCGCCTCCCGCGAGAGCGAGCGAAGGGCCCAAGCACACGATGTGCGTCCATGCGAACGACCACATCCCGGAGCAGGCCCGAACGCGCGGCGCGAACTGGTATCGGTTCTACGACCAGACCGCCTGCGCCGCGGTCGACGCGCTCGCCAGCCTGATCTTTTGGTAGGCTGACTCGCGAGGCGAAACCTCTTCCCCCCTCACGGGGGATCGTGGCGCGGGGTCCCTCGGGCCCCGGCCGACCTTTCTCAGGGCACCTCAGGGACGCGTGCGGCGACGCGGGCCGGATCGCCGCGCGGGCTTCGCCGACGACTCCGTTTTCCAGATGGGCACGATCCGTTTGACCTCGTCCATCGCCCATTCGCATCCGGCGAACGCGGCGGCGCGGTGGGCTGCGGCACACACGACGGCCACGGAGTCCTCGCCGATCGGGATATGGCCCACCCGGTGCACGATCGCGACCTCCAAGAGACCGAACTTCGACTTCGCGCGGTCCGCGAGGACCTGCAACGCCTTCCGCGCCATCGGCTCGTAGACCTCGTAATCGAGCGCCCTCACGCCGGCGTCGGCGCGGACCGACCCGAGGAAGACGACGATCGCACCGGCGTCGTCCCGTCGGACGCGGTCGACGACGGCCGCGACGTCGATGGGCGACCGCCGCACGTCAATCATGGCCCACCTCCGCTCACGGGCGGCATGAGCGCGACCTCGTCGCCGTCATGGAGCTGCGCCGGGGGATTTGCGTACGCCAGGTTGACCGCCAGGAGCATCGTGTCCCGATGGCCCGCGAGGCGCGGGTACGCTTCGACGATCGAGTCCACGAGGTCCTCGAGGCGGGCGCCTTCCCGCAGCTTCCAGGAGAGCGTCGGCTCGCCGACGATCTCGCGATAGGTCGCGAAGAGCCGGACCTCCACCCGCATCGACTCGGTTCCAATGGACCGACCGCGTATAAGCCGTTGCCTCAGGGCGGCGGGATGCGGGCGAGGATCTCCGAACGTTTCCGTCGGAGCTCGGCGGCGACGCGCTCGACGTACGCGTCGAGGGTCTCCGTGAGCCGCTGCCGCGCCGCCTCGGAGCGCGCGGAGCCGAGATACCGGAACACTTGGACCCGGCGCCCGCCGCGGTCCTCGTAGTGCCAGAAGTACAGGTACGGCCGTCCACGGATCTTCTTCGTCGTCACGCCGCAACCGATCTGCACGGCCCCGCATCGAGTCAACCTTACTTAAGGTTAACAAACCGCGGCCGCGCCGGATGGCGCAGACGGCCCCACCCCTCCGTTTCCATTGGAAACGCTTTTGGCCGAGGGCGGCCTGCGGAGGGCCGATGGACGTCCTCCTCGTCTCCCTCACGAACGAGGTGAGCGAGATCCGCGCCCTGCTAGCTTCGGCGGGGCACCGCATCGCCGACGTCTCGATCCAACGGCGGGACCACCCGGACGGACGGACGTTCGTAGGACGTGGGAAGCTCGACGAGATCCGGGAACGCGTGGAAGCCGGCGGCATCGACGCCGTCGTCTTCAACGGCGAGCTGCGGGCGTCGATGCATCACGTCCTCGAGAAGGAGCTCGGCGTCGAATGCTACGACCGGCTGCGGGTGTTGCTCGAGCTGTTCGCGCAGCGGGCCTCGAGCCGCGAAGGGAAGCTCCAGGTGGAGCTCGCGCTGCTCCAGTACGAAGTGCCCCTGCTCCGCGAATGGATTCACGAGGCGGACGTCGGCGAGCGACCCGGGTTCATGGCGGGCGGCGCGCAACGCGTCGACGCGTACTACGAGACCGTGAAGCGTCGGATCAAGAAGATCCGCGACGAGCTTGCGACGATCCGCCGGGAGCGGGAGGTACGGCGGACCGTCCGGAAGGATCGCGGATACCACCTGGTCGCCCTCGCCGGATATGCGAACGCGGGCAAGTCCTCCCTGTTGAACGTCCTGACCGACGAGCACGTCCTGGTCGAGGACCGCATGTTCTCGACGCTCGCCACGACGACGCGGAGCCTCACGGGGACGCGCAAGCGCATCCTGCTCACGGACACGATCGGCTTCGTGGATGGCGTCCCGTTCTGGATGGTCGAGGCGTTCAACGCCACGCTCGAGGAGATCCTGCAGGCGGACGTGGTCCTGCTCCTGATCGATGCATCGGATTCGGAGGAGGAGATCTCTCGGAAGGTGCGGCTCGCGGCGCGGACCTTGTTCCCGAACGTCTCGACGGATGCGGTAGTCCCGATCCTGACGAAGGCGGACCTCCTTCCGGAGGCCGCGATCGCATCGAAGGCCCAGGTCCTCGCGGAGTCGGAGTTCCACCGGCCCGCTCTCGCGCTCTCCGTCCAGGACGGCCGCGGACTCTCGGACCTGCGCGATGCGATCCAGCGGATGTTCGCGTATCCGATCGAGCTCCATCTCATCATCCCGCAGGACGCCGAGGCCGGAGGGAAGCTCCACTGGCTGTACGAGCGCACGGAAGTCGTGTCCGCGGTGCACCATCCGGACCGCATCGAGGTCGTCGTCCGATGTCGATCGCGGGACCGCGATGCCGTCGAGCGCCTCGGCCGCGTCGTCTTCGCGCGGGCCGACGGATGATCAGCTCTTGATCCGGAACTCCTGCTTTTTCGTCAGGAACCGCCGCTCGTACGCGGACGGAAGGTGATCGTACGTGAGCTCCTCGAGGCGTTTCATGTTCTTCACGAACAACTCCTTCGAGTTCGTCGAGACGAGGCGATCGAACTCGCGCTCCTTGCGGATCGTGTCGACGAAGTAGAAGCCGCCGGACATCAGTGCGAGCAGGCCGAAGAACGCCTCCCAGATCACGTACTGGCCGACGGCCTGATGGATGGACTTCAGCCAGTCCGGGCTCTGCGTGGGGATGAGGTACTGGGTGAAGGAGAGGACGACGCCGAGGATCCCGAGGGCGAAGATGAGCGCGCTCACCTCGTACCGGAGCTCGCGGAACAAGCCCATGGTGCGCCGCGGCCTATGAGGGCAGTCGGGATAAGCTTTGCCGGGAGAGGAAGGCTTTCATCCCGCGATCCACGTTCCTGGGGCGATGGGCCTCCGCACGCCGCTCTACGCATGGCACCAGGCGGCCGGCGCGCGGTTCATCGAGTTCGGCGGATGGGAGATGCCGCTGCAGTACTCGGGGATCGTCGACGAGCATCTCACAGTCCGCTCGGCCGTCGGCGTGTTCGACGTCAGCCACATGGGGAAGATCTTCGTCGAGGGCCGCGGCGCGCATGCGTTCCTCGACGGCCTCAGCGCGAACGACGTGCCGACCGACCCGGGCCAGGCGCGGTACACGCACTTGCTCCGCGACGATGGCACGATTATCGACGACGTGATCGTGACGTGCATCGCGCCGGATCGGTTCTTCCTCGTGTGCAACGCCGGTCCGCGGCCCGCGGTGTGGGCCTGGCTCAACGCGCATGCGGCGGCCGGCGTCGAGTTGCGCGACCGCACGACCGCACTGCTCTGTCTCGCGCTCCAAGGTCCGCGGGCTCCCACGTTCTTGCAACGGTTCACCTCCGTCGACCTCACGAAAATCCGGCCGTTCGGCGGCGCGGTGATCGACTTCGTGCCGCCGGCCTTGTGGGGGTCTCGACCGCGCGCCGTTCCACCGGAAATCCAGGGGTGGGGGCATGAGCGTCCGAATGCACCCGACATCGCACCGCGAGGGGGGCCCGCCGGTTCCACTGGACGCGCGGCTTTTCTAATCACCCGCACGGGGTACACGGGCGAGGCGGGCTTCGAGCTCTTCCCGACCGCAGAAGAAGGCTTGTGGGTCTGGGACGCCCTCCTGGCCGCGGGGGCGGACGTGGGCCTCAAGCCGATCGGCCTCGGCGCGCGGGACACCTTGCGCCTCGAGAAAGGATACCTGCTATCGGGCCAGGACTTCGACGGGCATCAGACGCCGCTCGAGGTGAACAGCGCGTGGCTCGTGAAGTGGAATCGGGCATTCGTGGGGCGCGAGGCGCTCCAAGCGCAGCGGGCTCGGGACGACTATCCGCGGCTCGTCGGCGTGCGGATGGAGGACCGAGGGATCCCGCGACCGGGGCACCCCGTCCTTTCCAGTGCATCGCCGATCGGGCGCGTAACGAGCGGCACGATGTCCCCGAGCCTGCGCGTGGGGATCGCGCTCGCGGCCGTGGATTACGGACATGCATCGCCCGGAACGCGTCTCGAAGTCGACATCCGCGGGACTCCCCATCCCGCGCGAGTCACACCCCTTCCCTTCCTGTGAAGCCTCCATCGGAAGGCGGTACTTTTGCACGGCCATCCGAGATGTTCTTAGCGAGCGGGCCCGTTTGGTCCGTACGGTCGGTATGGTAACAAATGTGGTAACAGCCAGCCGCCGTGCTGGTAACATACGTGGTTCAAAAAGGACTATACCGGGTGACCCCTTTGGCTGCGCTCACCCCCAAGGGATGGCATTACCCCCTACGTCGCGTGGCCTCCGTGCCCTTCGGGCGAGGTGGTTCCATGGAACAGATGAGAGTTGCTGATTCGAAGGCTATCCAGATTGTCGAGCATGAGCCCGATCCGAAGCTGACGGACAACGCGCGCCGCGTCCTGGAGAAGCGCTACCTGAAGAAAGACGACAAGGGCCGCGTGATCGAGACGCCGAAGGAACTGTTCGCGCGCGTCGCCTGGAACCTCGCACAGGCGGACCGGAACTATGGGGCGGACGAGGCCCGCCTCGAGGAGACCGCGCGTCGGTTCTACCGGATGATGGCGGACCTCGAGTTCCTCCCGAACAGTCCGACTCTGATGAACGCGGGGCTCGAGCTGCAACAGCTGAGCGCCTGTTTCGTCCTCCCAGTAGACGACAGTCTCATCGGGATTTTCGAGAGCCTGAAGCACCAAGCTCTGATTCATCAGTGCTTGGCAGGCGAATCGCTGATCATGACCGACCGAGGTCTCGTCGCAATCGGTGACGCGGTCGATGCGTTCTCGGTGGACACGGACTCTGGTTCACTTCCAATGTCTCACCACTGGGTTCGCGGGCGCGAGCCTGTCTTCGAGCTACGAACAAATCATGGTCACTCCATCCGAGCCACTGCAGAACATCGGTTCTTGATCGTCGCCGCGCACGGCGGGTTCGAGTGGAGGAGGCTCAGTCAACTTCGAGTCGGGGACTGGGCGGTCCTCTCAGCCGGTCGATGGTTGGGGCGGGAGGTTTCTCTAAAGCCGTTCCATCGTGTGCAGCGGACAACCGGCCCGGGACAATTCGAGCGGAAGCCGATCGACCTGCCGGCGATACTGACGGACGACCTGGCGGAACTCATCGGCCTGTACATGGGTGACGGGTCCAATTCTCAATGGGGAATCCGGTTCACCGGGAATCGAGAGGAAATCGATCGGGTCCGATATCTCGCAAAGGAGTGTTTCGGCGTCGAGCCAACAGTCTGCCCGCGCAGATCAATCTGGGAGGCCTCGATTCTTCGACTCGATTTGAAGGAGTGGTGGCAAGCCCAAGGCTTCACGAAAAAATCAAGTCTGGAAGCCTTTGTGCCGCAAGCTATCCTGCACGGGCCCGAATCGTGTGTGCAGGCGTTCGTACGCGGACTCTTTGCCGCAGACGGCTGCGCGAGGGAATCTGGCTATGTCACCCTTGCAACATCCTCCAGGACCCTCGTCAGGCAAATCCCGGTAGTCCTCTTCCACTTAGGCATCCCGTCCAGGATCTACAAGCGGGGGCGGAGGGAAGGCGGCTATCAGATTTCCATCTGCTCCAAGCAAGGATTCGAGGTATTCCGTAGGGATATTGGGTTTGGGCTACCCTCAAAGGACAACCGACTCGCCGCCATCGCTCCGTATGAGATCTTTGTGCGCGGTGAGAGAGTGCCCAACCAGAAGGAACCCTTGCGGAACTGGTATGCGGGCCTCAGCACACAAGACCAAAAGGTCGCCAAGCTGACTGTGGGCGGGGCGATGTGGATGCGGCGATACGAGTTGAGTAGGCATCACATCGGCGTGCTCCATGCCCAAGGACTGCAGCTCATGCCAGCGATTGAGGATCGGGCTCGGGAGAACTATCTCTACTCTCAGGTTACGGAGGTTGTCCCCGCGGGCGAAGCAGAGGTTTATGACTTGACAGTAGAGTTGAAGCACTCTTACATCGCAAACGGGTTCGTCTCACATAACAGCGGCGGTGGCACTGGCTTCTCCTTTTCTCGATTACGGCCCAAAGGAGATTTCGTGAAATCGACGATGGGCGTAGCTTCAGGACCCGTCTCTTTCATGAAAATCTTCGATGCCGCGACGCAGACCGTGAAACAAGGCGGCCGTCGTCGCGGAGCTAACATGGGAATCCTGCGGGTGGATCATCCGGACATCCTCGAATTCATCACCTGCAAAGACAAGACGTCGGAGGTCACAAACTTCAACATCTCCGTCGCGGTCACGGACAAGTTTCTGGAGGCCGTGAAGGAAGGGACGAAGTACGATCTCGTCAATCCTCGGAGCAAACAGGTCGTGGGACAGCTGGACGCTCGTGAGGTCCTGGACAAGATTGCGTACCAGGCATGGAAAAACGGCGAGCCTGGGCTATTCTTCATTGACGAGAACAACCGCCGCCAGCCGACTCCGAACGTTGGCGAAATGGAAGCGACAAATCCATGCGGCGAGGAACCGCTTCTTCCCTACGAGTCGTGCAACCTTGGCTCGATTGATCTGCAGCGGCATCTGAGGCGCGACGCACGAAATGCATGGGAGGTCGACTGGGAGAAGCTGGAGCGCACTATTCGGACTTCAGTCCGCGCGCTCGACAACGTGATAGACATGAGCGCGTACCCGATCAAGGAAATCGAGGAGATGACGGATGCCACACGCAAGATTGGCCTCGGCGTGATGGGCTTCGCACGAGTTCTCTTCGCGCTTGAGGTCCCGTACGATTCCAAGGAAGGCGTCGAGTGGGGCCGCAAGATTATGAAATTTATTCAGGAGATTGGATATAGTGAGAGCGCGAGACTCGCGGACGAGCGCGGCACCTACCCAGCTTGGGAGGGGAGCCGTCAGTGGGAGAAGGGGCTCAAGGTTCGCAACTCGTACGTCACGACTGTCGCCCCGACCGGGACAATCTCCATGATCGCTGACACGTCCGGCGGCTGTGAGCCCGAGTTCAGCCTGATTTGGTACAAGCGCGTGATGGACGGCGAGGAGCTCCCGTATTTCCTCGACTACTTCGAGGAGGTCGCGAAGCGCGAAGGGTTCTGGCGGGAGGACCTTGTGAAAAAAATTCTCGACAACCACGGATCCCCGCGGGGCCTGAAAGACGTCCCAGAGAAGTGGCAGCGGGTCTTCGCCACGGCGCACGATGTCTCGTCGGAATGGCATGTCCGAATGCAGGCGGGCTTCCAAGACTACTCCGACGCCGCGGTATCGAAGACAATCAACATGCCGCGCGAGGCCACCGTGGAGGACGTGAAGAAAGCGTACCTCCTCGCGTTCGAGTTGCACTGCAAAGGCATCACGGTCTATCGCGACGGCTCGCGGGAGGACCAGGTCCTGAACATCGGCGTCGCGGAAACGGCGAAGCCGAAAGAGGTCCACGTCGAAGTCCCGGCGGAACCCGTCGCCCTGCGACCCCGCGCCCGCCCGGACGTCATCACGGGCCGCACGCAGAAGATCCTCACCGGATACGGCGCCCTATACGTGACCGTCAACGAGGACGAGAAAGGCCTCTTCGAGGTCTTCGCGCAGATCGGCCGCGGCGGCGGATACACCGCGTCTTTCACGGAAGGCATCGCCCGCCTCGTGTCCCTCTGCCTGCGCTCCGGCGTGCCCGTCGACGAGATCATCGACCAGCTCGAGGGCATCCGCAGCCCGCGAATCGCCGTCGACCACGGCGAGCGCGTCTACTCGATCCCGGACGCGATCGCGAAGGCGATCAAGCGGCATATCGGGATGCAGAAGACCGGCGTCCAGCCGGCGGTCGAGACGTTCGACGAGCTCGGCGGCGCGGTCGAGACGGACGTCGAGCTGGAGAAGGAGTCCCGCGACGCGGCGGAGTTGCTGAAAAAAGGCCTGAACCCCGAGTGCCCGGAGTGCGGCAAGTCCCTCGTCTTCGAGGAAGGCTGCGTCAAGTGCCACGCCTGCGGCTACTCCGAGTGCTGAGATAGCCGCGTCGAAAGGGCCAAGTCCGACGGAGGCCTCGGGGCCATCGTGGCGCCACGGGTCCTCTTCACCTCGCCGATGGACGCGGAGCGTCGCAACGTCGCCGCGAGGAAGGCGTTGGGCGCATTCGAGCCCGTGATGCTCGAGGACCTCCCCGAGGGCGAGCGGGACGCGGCCTGGGCGACCGCGGACGTCATCGTGTCGATGGGCTTTCCCCGTGAGTTTCCGGCGGACTTCCGCGCGAAGGCGCCGCAGGTGCGGCTAATCCAGTCGCTCGTCGCCGGCGTCGACCACCTGCCGTTCGAGCGGTTCCCCCCGGCCGCCATCGTCTGCGGCAACGCGGGGGCATACAACGTCTCGGTCGCGGAGCACGCGATGGCCCTCCTCCTCGCGGCGGCGAAGGACATCCCCGCCCGGACGGACGAGATCCGGCGCGGCGTCTTCCTCCAGGGCGTCATGAACAAGGGCCTCGCGGGGTCGACAGCTCTGATCCTCGGGATGGGCGGGATCGGCACCGAGGTCGCGCGCCGCTGCAAGGCGTTCGACATGCGAGTGGTCGGCGTCACGCGGACTCGGCGTTCCGACCCCGGGGCGGCGGACGCGACGATCACCATCGAAGCCGTCTCGAACGAGCTGCCCGCCGCGGACGTCGTGGTCCTCGCCTTGCCCCTGACGCGCGCGACGAAGGGCCTCGTGGACCGCCGCTTCCTCGCGTCGATGAAGGACGACGCCATCCTGGTGAACATCGCCCGTGGGAGACTGATCGTCGAGGACGACCTCTTCGAACATCTCAAGTCCCATCCGAGGTTCCGCGCGGCCCTCGACACCTGGTGGACCTATCCGGACACGAAGCAGGGCCGTCCGTTCCACCGACCGTTCCAGGACCTGCCGAACGTCGTGATGACGCCGCACGTCGCCCCGATGGTCCCCGGGCAGCGCGCGGCGGCGATGGAGGCCGCCCTCGACAACGTGATCCGCTTCCTCCGCGGCGACGAGCCCCGCCACCGCATCGACCCGAAGGAGTACGCGAAAGCCGCGGGCCGCTAGGGCGCCGTTCGACTCAACCGCGAAACTTCGAGCATAATGTTTAAAAGCGGTCGTCCCTACTCGCGGCTACCTTCGATATCCGTCGGATATTGGGAGGCGTGTCGTATGGCGAAGGCGAAGGAAACGTTGAATCCGTTTGACATCGCCCGGGAGCAGATCGACCGGGCCGGCAAGAAGCTGAATTTGGACCCCGGCATGCTCGAGGTCCTGAAGAACCCGCGACGCGAGCTCACGGTGCACTTCCCCGTCAAGATGGACGACGGGCACCTGAAGGTCTTCACGGGATTCCGGGTGCAGTACAACGACGCGATCGGCCCCTTCAAGGGCGGCATCCGCTACCACTGGAACGTCTCGCTCGACGAGGTCCGCGCGCTCTCGTGCTGGATGACGTGGAAGTGCGCGGTCATGGGCATCCCGTACGGCGGCGCGAAAGGCGGCGTGATCTGCAACCCGAAGGAGATGTCGAGGGACGAGCTCGAGCGGATGACGCGCCGCTACGCCTCGGAGATCTCGATCATCATCGGGCCGGAGAAGGACATCCCCGCCCCGGACGTCTACACGGACAGCCAGACGATGGCGTGGATCATGGACACGATCTCGATGACGAAAGGCTTCGCGATGCCCGGCGTCGTCACGGGCAAGCCGCTCGTGATCGGCGGATCCCTCGGCCGGGACGAGGCGACGTCCCGCGGCCTGATGTACGCGACCCGCGAGGCCGCGAAGCACCTGAAGCTGAACCTGAAAGGCGCGACCGTCGCGGTGCAAGGCTACGGGAACGTCGGATATCACTACGCGCGGCTCCTGCACGACGAGATGGGCGCGAAGGTCGTGGCGGTCTCCGACTCGAAAGGCGGGATTTTCAGCGACAAGGGCTTCGATCCGAAGGAGGTCCTCGCCTTCAAGGAGAAGACCGGCTCCGTCGTCGGCTTCCCCGGGACGCGCGGCGTCACGAACGAGGCGCTGCTCGAGCTCGATGTGGACATCGTCGCGCCGTGCGCCCTCGAGGGCGTCCTGACCTCGGAGAACGCGCCGCGGCTGAAGGCGAAGATCGTCGCGGAAGGCGCGAACGGGCCTTCGACGCCGGAGTCGGACGACATCCTGCACAAGCGCGGCGTGCTCGTCATCCCGGACATCCTCGCGAACGGCGGCGGCGTGACCGTCTCGTACTTCGAGTGGGTGCAGAATCTCTCCGAGTTCTTCTGGACGAAGTCCGAGGTGGACCAGAAGCTCGAGGGCGTCATGGTGAGCGCTTTCGGACGCGTGTGGGACATGCGCGAGTCGAAGAACGTCGACATGCGACAGGCGGCCTATATAGTCGCGATCAACCGCGTCGTCGAAGCGTACAAGTGGCGCGGCATTTTCCCGTAGGACATGGCGGCGGGGCGCGGCCCCGCCTTCCTCCTATTTCGCGGTCCCCCGCCGCATCGAGCGGCGGATGTCGAATCGTTCGCGGGCATTTCATCGGTTTGGCGGACCGCAAACGCGGCACCGCGACACGGTTAAATAGCGTCTTCCGCTACGCACCGCGCCGTGCCCCTGAACGTGGTCGTCTGCCTCAAACAGATCCCGAACCCCGACCTCCAGTTCCAGATCGCCGCGGACGGCAAGGACATCAAGCGCGACGCGCTGAATTACAAAGTCAACGGTGCCGACGAGTACGCGCTCGAGGAGGCCGTGCGGATCAAGGAGAAGCACGGGGGGCGCGTCGTCGCGCTCACCCTCGGTCCGAAGCGCGCGGAGCAGATGTTGCGGGAGGCGCTCGCGAAAGGAGCCGATGAGGCGGTCCGAATCACGTACGAGGATCCCGCGGCGTTCGATGTCGGCAAGAATGCGCGGCTCTTGGCGATGGCGGTCCGCACGATTCCGCATGACCTCATCCTCACGGGCGTGCAATCGGACGACTACGTGAACTCGGCCACGGGGAGCCTGATCGCCGGACTCGTTGGCCTGCCGCACGCCAGCGTCGTGACGCGGGTGTCCCTGCAGGACCGTCGCGCGGAGGTGGCGTGCGAGCTCGAGGGAGGGCTCCAGCGCGTGTACGCACTCCCTCTGCCCGCCGTGCTGACGATTCAGTTCGGGGCGAACACCCCGCGGTATGCGCCCTTGCCCGCGATCATGAAGGCGACGCGCCAACCGATCAAGGAGTTGGGCCCCGCCGCCCTCGGCCTCTCCGGATGGGATGCTGTCCCGCTTCCGTATTCCTTCCGGGTCCGAGGGCTCTCGCCGCCCGCCGCCAAAGGCCACGCGGAGATGATCGCGGGGTCCATCGACGAACAGGCGAAGCGGTTCGCCCAGCTCCTGCGGGAGAAAGGGTTCGTGCGGAGGTGATGCGACGGCCGGCGGGGTCCTCATCGTCGCGGAGCATCTCGAAGGTCGCATCGCGCCCTCGACGTTCGAGTTGATTGCGGCCGGGCGGGAGCTCGCTGCGTCCCTCGGCGACCAACGAAGCGCGCAGATTGCGGTCCTCGGACACGGCGTGCGCGAGATCGCGGGCCATCTCGCCGGATACGCATTGGACGTCCTGACGGTGGACCACTCGGCGCTTCGGGAATACTCCGGAGACGGATACCTCCAGGCGCTTCGCGGACTCCTCGACTCGACAAAACCTCGGTTGATCCTGTTGGGTCACACCTCCCAGGGGACCGACTTAGCACCGGCCCTCGCAGGGACGATGGACCTTCCTCTCCTCACGAATTGCCTCGCACTCGCCGTGGACGGAGATCGGCTCGTCGCGACGCGGCGCTTGCTGAACGAGAAAGTCCAGGCACAGGTCGAGCTCGCGTCGGAGCGACCCATCGTCGTCACGCTCCGTCCCGGGGCCGTGAAACCGACGGGCCCCGGCCGCGGGATGATGGCCGTCACCGAGGTGCCGGTGCCGATCGACCCGGCCTCGATCCGCGAGACGTTCGTCCGCCTCGAGCGGCCGCAGGTCCAGGACATCGACCTGGCCGCCGCGGACGTGATCGTCTCCGCCGGTCGAGGGATCCAGAAGAAGGAGAACCTCCCGCTCATCGAGGATTTCGCGAAGGCCGTCGGCGGCGTCGTCGGTGCCTCGCGGCCGCTCACGGACATGGATTGGCTGCCGAAGACCCGCCAAGTCGGGCAGAGCGGCAAGACGGTCAAGCCGAAGCTCTACATCGCGTGCGGCATCAGCGGCGCCATGCAGCACATCGCGGGGATGAAAGACGCGGGCCTCATCATTGCAATCAACACGGACCCGACCGCGCCGATCTTCGAGATCGCCCACATCGGGATTGTGGCCGATGTCCTGAAGCTCCTGCCCGCCACCTTGAAAGAATTGCGGGCGTGAACATCGGCCCCGGAGCTTTCATCTAAGGCGACCGCCCATCCCGACTCGAGGGCCCGACGATGCAACCGCCACCCCAGCCGCAGAGTTGGTATCCTCTCGCGCCGCAACGGAGCTCGACGCCGCAATGGCTCATCCTCGTCGTCGTCCTCATCATCGGCTCGTTCGCCATCCTCCCGATTCTGTTCGGCGGAGGGTTCTTCCCCGGGTTCCTCTCGTTCTTCCTGTGCATCCCACTCCTCTTTGTCCTGGTCCTCGTCCTCGTCTTCGCCGCATCCGGGCAAGGTCGGCGGACGATCCCGCCCCCGCCGCCGATTCAAGGGCCGATGGTCCCGGCGGGACAGCAGGGCCCCGTCGCCCTGAGTTGCCCGAACTGCGGCGGGCCGCCGACGAACGTGGATCGGTTCGGGGTTGCGACGTGCTCGTACTGCGGGACCCGGTTCCTCGTCCGGTGATGGCCACGCGCCTTCGAAGGTGAGCGGGACGGCCCGATCCATCTCCGTCGAACTGCCGCGGGTCGCGTATTACACCGGGGACGTCATCGAAGGGACGGTGGTCGTCGAGGCAACATCCGACGTCAATAGCCGCGGCCTGTACGTCGACTTCACCGGGACCGAGACGACGGAGATCACGCGAGGATCCGGGAAGAACTCGCACACCTACCGATCGAGCGCGATCGTGGTGCAGTGGCGGTTGCCGTTGCGCGGCGAAGGCCCGCTCCCCGCGGGTACGTACCGCTTCCCGTTCCGCTTCCAGATTCCTCTGAAAGGGCTGCCGTCGTACGCGGGGCGTCACGCGAACGTGAAGTACGTCCTCACGGCGCGGCTCGATGTGCCGCTGTGGCTCGACACGGTGTGGAGCACGGAGATCTTCGTGTTCTACGACCGGCCGAGCGTCCGGACGTACGCGCAGCCGGCCCGCTTTCGCTCCGGCGGCCAGGGTCCCGAGGTCTACGTCGAGCTGGATGGGGATCGGTTCTTCGCGCGGGAACTGATCGGCTGCCGGATCACGCTGAACCGGACGGGGAACGCGCGAATCCGCCGGGTCTACACGCGGCTCATCGGTGCGGAGTGGGCCCGCGCGGACGGGCAGCAGGAGACGACGGAGACGTACCGGACCGAGGTATCGGTCCCGATGGAACAAATCCGCGTCAATGTGCCGTTCGCCTTCGAGATTCCCGTCCCGGGAGACATCTCCTCGAGCTACCGTGGGACGTATTCATATTACAGCTACGCCCTCCAAGTCGGACTCGACATCGCCTTCGGCTTCGACATCGTCGCGCAGACGCCGATTGTCCTGGTGCGGTGAGGCCACAGGCCGACGGCAATCAGTGAGTGCGACGTTAACCTTATTCAAGGTTAATGGGAACAACCCAAGTCCTTTTCCCGGATGGTGTGCTTGCCATCCGAGGGACCGGCGATGGCGAAACGCACTCTCCTTTCCGATACGGAAATTCAGGCCCGACTCGCGGAGGTCCCCGAGTGGTCCAAAGAAGGCAAGACGATCATTCGGACGTGGAAGTTCCGCGACTTCCGCGCGGCGCTCGCGTTCATCAACCAAGTCGGCGAGCTCGCGGAGTCGATGGATCACCATCCGGACATCTTCAACTCGTGGGCGAAGGTCCGACTCACGCTGACGACCCATGACAAGGATGGGCTGACCAACCTCGACTTTGACTTGGCGAAGAAGATTGACGGCCTCTAAGCCAGGCCGAGGATCCGGTCGAGGGACCACGCGCCCGGTCCCAGGAGCGCGACGACCAAGGCGAACGCGGCGAACGCCAAGTCGAGTTCGTATCCGCCTCGGAACTTTCCCTTCATCTTCGTCTTCACGAAGATCGTCGTCGCGAGCATCTCCAGGACGAACAGGACCGCGACGATCTGCGTGAGGAGGCCGATGATGAGGGCGATCGCGCCGAAGAATTCGAGCAAGGTGAACAAGATGGCGAACGCGGCTCCTCCGGGCCATCCGGTCCCCGTCACCCACGCGATCGGTTTCTTCACGTCTTTCAGCTTCGGCCAGCCGTGTGTCAGGAAGAGGGCCCCGAGTGCGACGCGACCGACGAGCGCGGCGAGATCCGGGAATGCTGGCAGTGCCATGGGTCGTCTTCTCCCGGAGCACCTTTATCGGCCGCGCTAGATGAACCTTTCACGTCGCCCCGTGAAGTGCGGGGCCTTCACAGGGACCGCTCGACGAGCTCCGCGATGTCGAACCGGCGGATGTCCTCGCGGTTCTTCGTCTTCGATGCATCGTCGAACATGATGAGGCAATACGGACACGCGGTCGCGACGGCGTTCGCCTGCGTGGCTTCGACATGGCTCATGCGGCGATGGTTCACTTTCTCGCCGACGCGTTCTTCCATCCACATGCGGGCGCCGCCGGCGCCGCAACAGAACCCGCGCTCGCGACACTGTTCCATCTCGACGACCCGCACGCCGGGGATCCGATAGAGCACCTCTCGCGGCTCGTCGAACACCGCGTTGTATCGGCCGAGGTAGCATGGATCGTGGTACGTGAGGAACTGCAACACATCTTTCGTCGGCGTGATCCGGCCGCTGTCGATGAGTTCCTGGAGGAACTGGGAATGGTGGACGACGTCGTACCGCCCGCCGAAGTCCGGATATTCGTTCTTCAGGGTGTTGAAACAGTGCGGGCACGTCGCGACGATGCGCGGCACCTTATACCGGCCGAGGGTCTCGACGTTCGCCATGATCATCGTCTGCGCGAGGTACTCGTTCCCGAGGCGACGCGCCGGATCGCCCGTGCACTTCTCCTCCGGCCCAAGGATTGCGAACCGGACCCCCGCCGTCCGGAGGATTCGCGCGAATGCTTGCGCGACTTTGCGGTTGCGATCATCGAACGACGCGGCGCAGCCGACCCAGTACAGGACCTCGATCGGCTCCGAGGACGCCGCGGCCTCGGACATCGTCGGGACGCGGAGGTCCTTCGCCCAGTTGCCGCGCTGGTCCCACCCGATCCCCCACGGATTGTAGTTCTGCTCGATGTTCCGCATCGCGCCTTGCGTTTCCGGCGGCATCTCGCCTTGGGTCAGCACCATGTGCCGGCGCATCTCGATGATCTTCGGCACGTGCTCGTTCATGACCGGGCACTCGTAGACGCAGGCGTAGCAGGTCGTGCACGCCCAAATTCCCTCCTTGGAATGCACGGTCTGAAACATGTCGGGGAGGCCCTCGGTCTTCCCTCGGACGATGGCGGCTCCCTGCTCGTCGAGCGTGTCGCGCATGTTCGTGATGAGGCGCATCGGGTTCAGCACTTTGCCCGTCGCGTTCGCGGGACACGCGTCCGTGCACCGTCCGCACTCCGTGCACGCGTACCCGTCGAGGAGCCCCCGCCACGCGAGCTGTTCGACGCGGTTCACGCCGAACGTCTCCGTCTTCCCAAGGTCGACTTTCTTCAGCGCGCCTTTCGGGGTGAGGTCCATGAAGAACGTGTTCACGATCGCGAAGATGATGTGCATGTGCTTCGAGTGCGGCACGTACGCGAGGAAGGAGAACAGGAGGAGGACGTGGGTCCACCAGAAGGCCCGCCACCAGGCCGCGTCGAGCGGGACGAGGGAGAGCGCGGCGATGGCGGACGAGATCGGCTTCCACTCCGGCATCGATGCCGTTCCGATGGCGATGTCCGCCGCGTTGTAGAGCAGGAGCGACGTCACGATTCCGAGGATGAAGAAGAGGACGATCGTCGCGTCGCGCATCCCCTCGTGCATGAGTTTCTTCGGGCGGATCACGTAGCGGCGGTAGAGGGCCATCCCGACTCCGATCGCCGCGAGGACCGCGATGATCTCCTGCGCGAGGTACAGCGGCCCGCTCAGGGAGAACCCCGCGATCGTCGGCATCGGGAACCGCCACCCGGGCGCGAACGCCTGCGCGGTGATCTCGACGACGCTGGTGCCGAGGATCACGAACGCCCAGAAGATGAACGAGTGCAGCACGCCGGCGTACCATTCGCGCGCGACCTTTCGCTGAAAAATCCCGTAGACGACGAAGTTCTTGATCCGCGTCGGGATGTGATCCCATCGCCGGTCCTCGCCTTTCGCCAGGAAGAGGTACCGCAGCCGGAAGTACATCTTCCGGCCGAAGATCGTCAGGGCGATGGCCAAGAACACGGTCACGGCATATGTGTCGAGGGCGCTCAGCACCATGCGGACGCCGTAGGAAAGCTCCCTCCCTTATTCAACCCACGGGTCGCACGGAGAAATTCGTCGTCACCGAGGCCGCGGTTTCTCGAACGGCCGGACGATTCCCTCGGGGTCCTGCTCGCGGATTCTCGCCGTCAAGCCACTGAGGTCCGACGCGGCATAGATTTCGTCGTACGCGCCGTGTGGGATGCGGTCCACGAGGTCCACCGGCGCGACGACCACGTGAACGATCTCCGGAGAGTGCTGCTCGAGGAATCTCTGCAGCAGGTCGACCATGCCGCGCTTCTTGTCGACGGGTTCGACGAGGAAGAGGATGGGGCCGCGTCGCGCGACGATGGCCGGGCTGTAGTCCTTCGAGCCGCCTCGACCATCGAGGACCCGAAATTGGAGGGAGCGGTGCTCGTGCGGCAGCCGCTGTCGGCCCATCTCCTTGCAGAGCGCGGTCTCGACGTCGGACTTGCAGGCGTGACCGCGGACCGTCACCGGCCCGCCCCGCGGATCGCCCCGACGACCGCGTCGGCGAAGGCCGAGGTTCCGACTTGCTTCGCGCCGGGCATCTGCCGCGCGAGGTCGTACGTGACGACTTTGGATCCGATCACCGCCTTCACGGCCTCCCGCAAGCGGGAGGCGGCGTCCTTCCATCCGAGGTACTCGAGCATCATGACGCCCGCGAGGATCTCCGCGGTCGGGTTCACCTTGTCCATCCCCGCGTACTTCGGCGCGCTCCCGTGGACGGGCTCGAACAGGGCGTGGGCGTCCCCGATGTTCGCGCCGGGGGCGACGCCGAGTCCGCCGATCTGGGCCGCGGCCGCGTCGCTCAGGTAGTCCCCGTTGAGGTTCGTCGTCGCGAGGACATCGTACTCCTCCGGACGCAGCAGGAGCTGCTGGAACATGTTGTCCGCGATCACGTCCTTGATGACGACCTTCCCCTCCGGCGGCGTGCCGCCGTGCGACTTGACGACGTCGTCCCACGCGATCGTCGACTCCCCGAACTCCTTCTTCGCGACCTCGTAGCCCCAGGTGCGGAACGCGCCCTCCGTGTACTTCATGATGTTCCCCTTGTGCACGAGGGTCACGGACTTGCGGCCGTTCTGGATCGCATAGCGGATCGCCTTGCGGATGAGCCGCTTCGAGCCCGTCTCGCTCACGGGCTTCACGCCGAGCCCGCTATCCGGCCGCACGTGCGCGTGGAACTCCGTCTCGAGGATCTCGATCATCCGCGCAGCCTCGGGCGAGCCTTTCTCCCACTCGATGCCGGCGTAGACGTCCTCCGTGCCTTCGCGGTAGATGACGATGTCGAGTCGCTCGGGATGCGTCACGGGGCTCGGGACGCCGGGAATCCAGTACACGGGCCTCACGTTGGCGTACAGGTCGAGGGCCTTCCGCAGGGTGACGTTCAGGGAGCGGAAGCCGCCTCCCACCGGCGTCGTGAGGGGGCCCTTGAGCGCGACGACGAATTCTTTGATCGCCGCGAAGGTGGCCTCGGGCAACATGTCCCCGTACTGGAACATCGCCTTCTCGCCCGCGGGGACGGAATACCAGACGACGCGGCGACGGCCTCCGAACGCGTCCTCGACCGCCGCGTCGATCGCCTTGCGCGCAGCGCGCACGACATCCGGGCCGACGCCGTCCCCGTCGATGAGGGGGATGATCGGGTCGTCCGGCACGCGGATCCCCGACTCCGTGATTAGGATCTTGTGGCCGCTCTCCGGAGGCCGCAGGACGAGGCGCTCGGAGGGCATGCCCACCCCTCACGGCCGCTCGTCGATCGGCGTGTAGACGAGGTCTTTCGGCCCGACGTACCAGTCGAGGGGCCGGAGGAGTCGATTGTCCTCCCAGTACTCGATGACCTGCGCGGTCCAACCGGCAATCCGCGCGACCGCGAAGACCGGCGTGAAGAGGTCCGTCGGGATGCCCAGGCCGTGGAAGACCAGCCCGGAGTAGAAGTCGACGTTCGGGTAGATGTGCTTCGCCGACAGTTCACGGACAACCGTGTCCTCGATTTCCGTGGCGATCCGGTAGTACGTGTCGTCCCCGTTCATCTCACCGAGGCGCTGCGCGAACTCCTTCAATATGAGGGCCCTCGGATCGTACGTCTTATAGACGCGGTGGCCGAATCCGAACACGCGCTCTTTGTTCCGCAGCGTGTTCAGGACGAAGTCCTCCGCCGCCTCGGGCCGACCGATCGTCTCGATTGCGTTCAAGGCCGCCTCGATCGCACCGCCATGCAGCGGCCCCTTCAGCGTCGAGATCGCCGCGTTGATCGTGCTGTACAGGTCCGAGAGCGTCGAGGCCGCGACCGTCGCGGCGAACGTGGACGCGTTCATCGCGTGATCGGCGTAGAGGATGAGCGCGACATCGATCATCCGCGCGCGGACGCCATCCGGTTTCTTGCCGGTCATCATGCGGAGGAAGTCGTCGGCGTGCCCGAGTCTCGGATCCGGCCGGAGGACCCTCTGTCCCTTCCGTATGCGTTGGTACGTCGCGACGATCGTGGCGAACAGGGCGACGAGCCGCTGCGCCTTGCGCAGGTTGGCGGCTCGGGTCGTGTCGTCCCGCTCCGGGTCGAAGTTGTAGAGGTACGAGACTGCGGTGCGGAGCACGTCCATCGGCGGCGCATGCTCCGGCATCGAACGGAGGAGCCGCAGCACGGACGGCGGCAGCGTGCGGCTTGCGGCGAGATCCGACTTCCACTTCTCGAACTCTTCGCGGTTCGGGAGATGGCCTTGGAGGAGGAGGAATGCGGTCTCCTCGAAGGTCGAGTGGGCCGCGAGATCCCGGATGTCATAGCCTCGGTACAGGAGGCGGCCTCGCTGCCCGTCGACGAAGCAGATCGAACTCTCCTTCACGTAGATGTCATCGAGCCCTTTGTCGATTCGCGGGCCCGCGAGATCCGCCTTCAGCGGGGAGACCATTTCATCGCCTCACGTCGACCGGGATCCGGTCGTCCGAGGCACGGGAGAAAATGCCCTCACGCAACGTAGGCCCTGCCATCTCTGTCCACCGTCTCGTGGGTGCTCGAATACGAAGGCCAGGCTCGTATTAAAAGACAAGGTTGTGACGGCCGCGGATCGCGTCTCACGCGGGGATCCGGAAGATCGCGTCGGCCATGATGCCGAGGAGCAGGAGCGCCAAGTACAGGCCGGAGAACTTGTAGCCGGCCCATGCCGTCTCCGCATTCGGATTCGCCAGGAACTTCGCCGTCAGCACGAGGAGCACGACGCCCGCCGCAATCGCCACTAGGAGGTACACGACCTCGAATGCGCTCGTGAAGAAGAAGGCAATGCTGGCGATCGCTAGGATCGCCGTCGAGACGCCGATCGCCCACACAGACGTGCGTTCGTCCCGAACCGCCGGGAGCATCGGGAGGCCCGCGCGGCGGTAGTCTTCCCGGCTGCGGTAGGCGAGGGCCCAGAAGTGGCCTGGCGTCCACAGGAACACGAGGAGGGCGATGAGCGCGGCCGGGAGGGTGATCGCGTTCACGGCCGCGGCGGAACCCGCAAGGGCGGGGCACGATCCGGCGAACCCACCGATCACGATGTTGCTCATGTGCGACCGCTTCAACCCGAGCGTGTACACCCCGATGTAGACGACGTAGCCGAGGCCGATCATCGTCGCGGTCAAGGGGTTGAGGCCGATCCAGGCCACGCCGAGGCCGAGGGCGAGGAGGACGAGGCCGAATTCGAGGGCGTGGGCCGGGGGGTTGATCCGGTGTTGCGGGAGCGGACGCGCCCGCGTACGTCGCATCACCGAGTCGAGGTCTCTATCGAGGTAATGGTTCGTCGCGCTCGCCCCGCCCGCGCCGAGGAACCCGGAGACCATCAGGAGGCCGAATCGCCAGCCGTCCACGGCGGGCCCGGTCGTCGCCACGTACCCGGCGGCCGCGACGAGCAGGAGCAGCGCGTCGATGCGCAGTTTCAGCAGCTGAACATAATCCGCGATCGCCAAGGCGCACCGCGCCGCGCGCTAACTCCTCGACGGCCTTAATCCTTTGTTGCGCGACGCGCGGATCGACGGGACCCCGACGGACGAGCGGCGCGATGGCGGCGGTACCAGTCGCAATCCCGGCGGACCGGGCACTCCTCGCAGCGTGGGCGGCGGGCTTTGCACAGGGTCCGTCCGTGTTCGATGATTGCCAGGTGCCACGCCTTGCGCTTGGCCGGAGGCGTCCGGCGCTCGAGCGCCGCTCGGATGGATTCGTAATTTCGCGATCGGACCAGGTCCCATCGTCGGGCGATGCGAGCGATGTGGGTGTCGACGGGGAACGTAGGATGGCCTCCCGCCATCGCGAGCACGACGTCGGCGGTCTTTGGGCCTACGCCGGGCAGCTCTTGCAGCGCGGCCCTCGCTCGCTCGGTGGGGAGCGCCAAGATCGTCTCGACGTGTCCGTCCCACTGCTCGAGGACGGTCGCGGCGATGCGTCGGATCCTCGGCGCCTTCTGACGCGCGAGGCCGGCGTGCCAGATCGATCGGGCGATTTCGTCGACGTCGGCGGACGCAAGTCGCTCCGGGGTGATTTCTCGAAAGGCGCGTCGCAATCCTTCGAGTCCTCGACGCTCGTTGACGGCCGTCGTGCTTTGCGACAGCACGGTCGAGATGAGCGCCTCGAACGGCGTCATCCCTCGAGACCAGTCCAGCACGGGGTATCGCTTCTCGAGGATCTTCATCGTGCGCCGGAAGGCGCGCGAGTCCATGGGCGGACAACACCGCGGGTCGAGAAAAGGCTTCAGCCGCTCACGAACGAGCGCGCCATCGTGACGATGTTCCGCGGGCGCTCCCGCAAGCGGCGGGTGAAGTACGGGAGCCAGTCCGGTCCGTAGGGGATGTACTCTTGGACCCGGTGGCCTTCCTTGACGAGGTCGTCCTTCAGCGGGTCCCGCACGCCTTGGAGCATCGCGAACTCGAACGGCGTGGCGTGCTCGTGGGCCAGCTCGAGGGCACGCCCGATCATGCGGCCGTCGTGGCTCGCGACCGCGAAGTCCCGCCCGCGCGCGAAGAGCGTTTCGAGATGGCCGATGTATGCGCGGTCGATTTCCGATCGGGAGCGGTACGCGATGTCCGGCGCCTCCTTGTACGCCCCCTTCACGAGGCGGATTCGCGCCCCCGCGTCGAGGAGACGGTCCACGTCCGTGGCGGTCCGCTTGAGATTCGCCTGGAGACAGAGCCCGACGTTGCGGTCCCGTTCGAGGAGACGCTCGCAGATCCAGATCGTGTCCTCCGTCGTCGCGGCGCCCTCCATGTCCAGCCAGAGTACGCGGCCCGCGGAGCGCGTCGCATCGAGGATCGGGAGCATTTGCGACAGCGCGTAATCCCGGTCCATGAGCACGCCGAATTGCGTCGGTTTGAGACTCACGTGCCCGCGGATGCCCTCGGATTGCATCGTCGAGAGGACGCGTAGGTATTCGCGCATCGTCGCCTCGACCGGACCTTTCTCGTGATAATGCTCGCCGAGATGGTTCACGAGCGCTTCGATGCCCCGGCGGTTTGCGTCGCGCGCGACGCGGATCGCATCCTCGAGGGTCTCCCCCGCGACCCATTGCGAGGCGAATCGCATCAGGAGTCCCATCGGTTCGCGCGAACCCCGCCCGGGGCTCAAATAGATTCCGAACCGCGCCGCGGGGCGACGGTCACACGGGCTTCTGGCACGCCATGCAGAAGTGGACCCACTCGGGGTTCAGGCGGCCGCAGTTCGTGCATCGGACGCGGATGTCCGTCGCCCGGTCGGCTTCCCGCTGTCGCGCGGTGTTCGCGCTGCCGACGCCCGACACGACGCCGACGAGGAGGAAGATCCACCAGAGGCGGATGAGCCACCCGCCGATCCCGGCGAGGACGCCCCCGATGACGAAGAGGATCATCGCGCCCATCATCGTCTGAAAGATCGCGAGCGCGCCGCCCGACCCGGTCGCCGCGCCGATCGTCCCGATGATGAAGCCGAAGAAGGCGTACAGGATGATCACGATGCCGAGGATGAGGAATGCCGCTCCAACGAGCACGACGGTGATGGCGGCCCAGCCGAACGGAAGACTCGGCGGGTTTCGTGCGCGGGTGGCCGCGTAGATAGGAGTGACCATAGCGAGGATTCCTGACGGCTCGGTGGGGATGTCGAATCGGTGTCCATCTGCCCCCGGATAAATCTTTCATCGGCGTTCCCGCGCATGGTATTGATGGTCCTCATCGCTCCAGCGCCTCGGGTCTCCGGTTCGTATCCGGCGCGAACTCGGACGGGCAATCCCTTAAGAGCGACCGAGGCGCTGACTTTCTTCGATGGATTTCCCGCGACGGATCGAGCAAGCAAAGACCTTGTCGGACCTCTTCGAACTCGTGAAGCGGGCCGTCGAGGCGGTCCTCGGACGCACGCGCGCCGGGCTCATGCTCGCCCTCGCCGACCTGGGGAACCATCCGCAAGGGTTCCTCGGCGCCTTCTATCCGGTCGCGAGCAACGTGATTGTGATGAACAAGGTGCCGCTCCTCCGGATCCAGGAGACGAACCCGCAGCTCTACAAGCCCTATGCCTTCTACGTGCTGCTCCACGAGTACCTGCACTCGATCGGCTTCATCGACGAGCGCGTGTGCCGGGAGCAGTCGTACCGCATCCTCGAGACCCTCTTTGGCCCGGACCACATCGTCACGCAGATCTCCGGCGACACGGGGCGGTTCTTCCCCAATCTCGTCTTCCCGGACGCGGCATGGCAGCCCTCCGAGCTTCGCCTCGAGTTCGTGCCCGGGTTCGACCGCGGATCCGCGTCGTACTTCGCGTGAGCTCCCTTACTATCGGGACCGTCGAATTAAAAAGTAGAAATATCTCGCGCCGCTACCTGCGGTCGCTTGGGGGCGCGGGGCTGGTCAACGATTCTCTCCGGAAGGCCGTCGCCGAGTTCATCGGGACCTTCACCTTGATCTTCGCCGGCGCCGGGGCGATCGTCGTCACGAGTTTCAACCCCAGCCTGTCGGCCGCTCCGGACGCGAGCGCGAAACTCGTGCTCATCGCCCTTGCCCACGGCCTCGCGATCGCGGTGATGGCATCCGCGACCGGGCACATTTCCGGCGGCCATTTCAATCCCGCCGTGACGTTCGGAGCGCTCTTGGCGGGCCAGATCCGTCCGCGTCTCGCGATCATCTACTGGATCGCCCAGCTCGTCGGCGCCACCGTCGCGGCGGCGATCCTGTTCGGGATCTTCCCCTCGATGGCCGCGGGACCGACGTACCTCGGGACCCCCGCCCTGGCGGTCGGCCTCGCCCCCGCGACAGGGATCCTCGTCGAAGCGGTCCTCACGTTCTTCTTGGTCTTCGTCGTGTTCGGAACCGGGATCGATCCCAAAGGATCCTTCCACGCCGTGGGGGGATTCGCGATCGGCATGGCGATCACGATGGACATCTTGATGGGCGGGCCCTTGACCGGAGCGGCGATGAATCCGGCGCGGTGGTTCGGCCCCGCCATCGTCAGCGGGTTCTTCGAAAACGGGTACGTCTATTGGATCGGACCGCTGCTCGGCGGTTCCATCGCCGCGTTCGCGTACCGATATCTCTACCTCGAGAAATGAGCGCGAATCGCCATCGTTTCTCGATGCCCGGAAGTGCGGCTCGCTCGATTTTGAAATCTCGGAGAAACGTTTAAATCGGTCTGGAGGGTCCCTAACATTGCATGATGCGGGAGGCCGCGCCGGCGAAGGCCGCGACGCCCCAGAAAGCCGCGGTCCTCGAGCTTCCGGTGAAGTTCCGATCCGGGAGACACACCGCGATCGTGAAGGAAGTTTTCGACATCGCCCCGAAGTACCCGGAGACGTATCTGATCCGATTCACCTTCGAGAACGAGCCCGTGTTCGACTTCGAACCGGGCCAGTTCATCTCCCTGTTCGCCGAGAAGGACGGCAAGCGGATCTCCCGGCCGTACTCGATCGCCTCGTGGCCCGAGAACAAGGCGTACCTCGAGCTTTGCGTCAAGGTCGTCGAGGGCGGGTTCATGTCGAATTTCCTGCACCACGTCGCGCCCGGGACGAAGCTCCAGTCGATCGGCCCGCTCGGCCGGTTCGTGATGGCGGAGCCGATCCCGTTCGACACGGTGTTCGTGTCGACCGGTACCGGGATCGCGCCGTTCATTGCGATGATGGGCCACATCTGGGAGCATGGGCTGGACGGCGGCCGCGAGTTCCACATGGTCTTCGGCGTGCGGTACGTCCACGACCTGATCTACCGCGACCTCGTCGAGAAATGGGAGCGGCAGCACCCGAACTTCCACTTCTATCCGACGATCTCCCGGCCCGAGACGGCGGACTGGAAGGGCCGCGTCGGCTACGTTCAGAAGATCCTCGAAAACGAGATCGACGACTACGGCAGCAAGCAGGTCTACATCTGCGGGTTGCACGACATGGTCGAGGACGTCAAGGACCTCTGCGTCCGCCTCGGATTCGCGTTCGTGCGCTTTGAGAAGTGGGACTGAATTCGACTACGGCCTTAGCCGCAACCAGACCTTGCCGATGATCCGTTCCGGAGGGACGGGACCGAAGGCCCGGCTGTCGCGGCTGCGGTCTGCGTTATCTCCGACGACCGCGAGGCCCGACGGCCCCCCCGTCCCCGAAATTCGCTTCACGAGGAATCGGTCCGGTGCCTCGGGATCTCGGAGGACGACAATTTCGCCCGCGCGAGGACTGCGGATTCGGTAGGCCCAGCGGTTCACGAGGACGTAGTCGCCTGGGTCGAGCGTGGGCCGCATGCTGTCGTCGTCGACCCGGAAGCGGCCGAGGGGAAACATCTGCCGCCGCGCGCTCACTTGAACTTCGGATAGACGGTCTGCCGCTCCGTCGGATAGGGCGCCTTCACCGTGATTGTCTCCAGCCCTTTCGTCTTCCAGTAAATCGAGGCGATGTCGTTCGTCGCCTTCAGGAGATCCTCCGCGGCCTGGAGGTTGATTTCCTGCCGCGCCTTCGATCCGGCTTTGAGTGCCTTCCAGATGAGGTCGTTCAGCTCGGGGAACGTCTTCAGGTGGTCCGGCTTGAAGTAGTCGCCCCACAGCACGCGGACCTCATGCTTCGCAATCTCCGAGTGTTGTTCTTTCGTCGCGATGTAGCGCGCGAGCTTGTTCGTGTATTCTTGGCGCTGGTCCGGCGTCGAGTTGGCCCCCGGCTTCTCGAGCTGGTTGATCAGGTCGACCATGCGGACGACCGTGTGCGCCGCCATCTGCGCGTGATGCGGGTCGTAGATGCCGCATGGGATGTCGCAGTGCGCGTACGCGATTTGGGCGGGAGAAACGCGGTCGAGCCATCGGGCCACAGAATACAGAAGTGACATGGCGGTCTCGAAGCGGAATCCGTTATTTAAACGTGGGGCCTTGGAGCCCGCCAGTTCAATCGGATTTCCACAGTCTTATGCCGCCAATCTCGTTCCGCGCTATCGTGAGGCGCGGGTATCGCGATCTCGAAATCCTCCGATTGGAGTGTGACGTGAAGCGGCCGCGAATCGATGCGCGGTTGGCGGAATTCCGTGACGTCGGCCGCATGGACGACAAACGACTTTTCGAGGAGCTGTGTTTCTGCATCCTCGCGGTCCAGTCGAAGGCGCGTCCCTCGGATGCGGCCGTCGCCGCTCTCCGGGAGCAAGGCCTCCTGTGGTCGGGTCGCCGACCTGAGATCGCCTCGTTCCTCCGCCACCGCACGCGATTCCACAACCACAAGGCGGCGTTCATCGTCCGTGCGCGCGACCGGTTCTTCCCCGATGGCGACGCCGTGCTGTCGAAGACCCTGGAATCCTTCGGATCGCCGAAACAGGCCCGTGATTGGCTCGTCCGGGAGGTGGACGGCCTTGGCCTCAAAGAGGCGAGCCACTTTCTCCGCAACACGGGCCGCGGCGAAGAGTTCGCCATCCTCGATCGTCACATCCTCCGAAACCTCATTCGCCATGGTGTAATCCGGAGCATGCCGCACACCCTCACGACGAAGCGTTATCTCGCGATCGAGAATCGGATGAAGCGTTTCTCCCATGAGGTCGAGATTCCCATGGCCATGCTTGATCTGATTTTCTGGAGTCGGGAGACCGGCGAGATTTTCAAATGAAGTCAACCTCGTTCAAGGTTAACTCGCCTTCCGGACTGAACCCTTTCCGCTGGCCCGAATCCCTGATGTATCTGACGGCGCATCGCATCGACGATGGGCGACCCGTCGGCGGCCGAGGTCCGCTCACTTCTTCTCGCGTGGTACGACGCGGACCATCGCGACCTGCCGTGGCGTCGAACATCCGACCCCTATCGGATTTTGGTCGCCGAATACTTGCTCCAGCGGACCCGCATCGTCTCCGGTACGCCGTACTATGAGCGATTCCTCAAGCGATTCCCGACCGTCCAGGACCTCGCGAGCGCGCCCCTCGATGACGTCCTCGTGGTGTGGGAAGGACTGGGGTTTTACGGTCGCGCGAGAAACCTGCACGCCGCGGCCCGTGCGATTGTGGATCGGCATGCGGGTCGGGTCCCGGAGTCGTTCGAAGAGCTGACGGCGCTCCCCGGGATGGGAGCGTACACGGCCGGCGCCGTCGCGAGCATCGCCTTCGGCGTCCCTGTGCCGGCCGTGGACGGGAACGTCAGTCGGGTGATTGCGCGTCTTTTCCGGATCCGGGACGATGTGACGCGGGCCGTCGCGAAGCGACGGATTCATGAAATCGCCGCTCGACTCGTCTCGCTGGATCGGCCCGGTGCGTTCAATCAGGCGATGATGGAGCTCGGCGCGACCGTCTGCACGCCGTCCTCCCCCGCGTGCGATCACTGTCCCCTTGAACGGATGTGCCTCGCGCGACTCGCCGGGGAAGAGAGCGAGATCCCCGCATCCCCGAGAATTCGCGCATCGCCTGTCGTCCCCGTCGTGTTTGGACTCGTCGCGGCGGGAGGCCGCGTCCTGCTGGTACGCCGCCCCAGTGGGCAGCTCCTCGGCGGCCTCTGGTCGCTGCCCGGAGGGGAACGAACTCGTGGAGATGAACGGACCGCCCTCGCGGACGCCGTTCGCCGCCAGGCTGGCATCGAGGTCGATATCGGGCCGCGTTGGAGCCGCGTAACTCGCACGTTCTCCCACCGCAGGTGGTCCGGGTCGATTTACCGATGCACGCCCCGCAGTATCCCACAATCAACAGATCCCGTCCGGTGGGTCTCACTGCCCGAGGCGCTTCGTCTCCCGCTCGTCCCATTCCACCGCGAGGCGATCCGAGCACTCACGGGTCTCGACTCGTTCGACAAGACCGATTAATATCTTCAACCGTAGATGTAAATCTACGGCGTCTGGCAACCCTTAAGCGGCCTCGGCCGTTCCGACGGGCGTGCGCCGCTTCCTCATCGTGGGGCATCGCGCGTCGACGGATCCCGGCTTTGCCCTGGACGATCTCGCAGGCGGCGCGGGGCGGATGGACATCCTCCTGAATGCGGCGAACGCAGCCCTCCATCTGGCGCATGGCCTACGACGCGACGTCGAGGTCGGGCTAGTCCTGCTAGGTCCATCCGATCCGCCGCGGTTCATCCGCTTCGAAGGGTTTCGGCTGAGGAATTTCCAGCCGGATATCCGGAGCAATGCGGCTCTCGTGCGGCTCGCCCTGACGGACGCGTCCCGGATTGAGCGAGAGAGCTCTCCCGGCGTCTTCGGGTCCAAGGCCGGTTTCGAGGAAGCGCTCGACCGATTCGGCCCCGCCTTCGTGTATCTCCGGGAGGGCGGCAAGGATATCCGCGACGCGGTTCTCCCGGCGGACGCGACGTTCGTGCTCTCGGACAATCAAGATTTGACGGCCGCGGAGGAGCGGGCCCTCGTGGATCGCGGCGCGCTCGCCATCGGACTCGGCCCCATGCCGCTCCACACGGACCACGCGATCGCCCTCGTGCACAACGAGCTCGATCGGAGGAACGTATGAACCTGCCCGAATACGTTCGGAAGACTCTCGTCGAGTTCGTCCGCATTCCCTCGACGCCGGATGACGACATGGCGGCGATTCTGGACGCCGCGACCGCGGCCATCGAGGATCTGGGCCTGAAGGCGGAGCGCCACGCGGAGGTGGGCGCGGTGACGGCCTCGAGCGGCACGGGCGGCGTCTTGCTCAACGGCCATCTGGACACGGTGCCCCTGGCCTCGGGCTGGAGCCGCGACCAAGGCGCGTGGGACGGCGACTTCCTCTATGGCCGCGGGACCGCCGACATGAAGGCCGGATGCGTCGCGAGCCTCGCCGCCGCGCGAACGCTCCTCGATGCGGGCGTGCCCGTCTCGCTTCTCTTCACGACGGACGAGGAGACGACCATGCACGGCGCGATGAAGCTCGCGTCGTCGCCGCTCGTGAAACGGGCCGCGGCGGTCGTCGTCGGCGAGCCCACCCGGTTGCGCGTGGTCGCGAGCGAAAAAGGCGTCCTCTGGTACCGGGCCTCTACGCAGGGGCGGAGCGCCCATGGCAGCATGCCGCATCTCGGAGACAATGCGGTGTACCGGATGATGCGGGCCCTGTCCCACGTCGAGCGGTACAGCCACCCCACGGATCCGTTGCGCGAGATCACCGTGAGCCTGGGCGCGATTCACGGGGGGACGAAACCCAATCTGGTCGCGGACACGTGCGTCGCGGATCTGGACTGCCGCCATCCTCCCGAGACCACGAAGTCCGATGTCGAAGCGCTGTTGCGGAACGCGTTTGCGGCATCGGGCGAGCGCGTCGCCCTGGAACGGTTCCATGAGGTCCCACCGGCCGCCGTCGCGCCGGGCGCGGATCACGTGCGGTTGCTCCGTGATCTCGCGAATGCGGATGTCGTCGGGGTCACGTACGGCACCGAGATGGCCTGGTTCGCACAACACAATCCGCGGTGCGTCGTGTTCGGTCCCGGGGAAACGGAACGGATTCATGTGCCGGATGAGCGCGTCGCCCTAACGGAGGTCGTCCGAGGGGCCGAGATCTTGGCCGCGTTCGGCGAGAAAATCGCGAGCTCGACGAAGAAACGTCCCCGGACATCCTAGACTCGGGCCAGGATCGCCCAGGCCCGCTCCGCGATTCCCCGGAGGCGACCGCCCGGGGGCAGCAGAAGATCTGCGCTCACGAGGGCCGCAACGCTCGAAGGCAATCCCCGGGACTCGACCGGGACGATCTCCTCCAGCGCCGGGGGCTCTTCATCGCGGAGGTCCGTCCGCGTCAGCGCCGGTGCGTCGAGGGCGAGGGAACGCTCTTCGGCCGACCCGTGAACCCATGCCTGGGACGAGGGGTCCCACCGCCACGTCCGGAGGACGTCACGTGCCGTGCGCATCACGAGGTTCCACCAGTCGTACGATTTCGGCCCGGGGTCCCGCTGCATCGCAACGGTCATGTAAATGTTGGCCAGCGCCGGAAGGCTGAACGAACCTTCCTCGATCTGCTGCAGGGCCGTAACCATGAGCGCGCGGTATTGCCTTCCGACAGTCCACAGTTCCTGTCGTTCCAAGAGGGCGCGCGCGGCGGCCCGTGCATCCGGTTCGGATAGGTACAGGTGGACCTCGGGAGCGGGCATCGGTTCCGGTCCGCGCGTCGGTCGTATGAGGGCCCAGACTCCGGTTATTGACGAACGAATCGGTCGCAGGATTGTCGAGCGAATCGCCGCCTCAAGGAAACCGTAGACTCCGACGAAAAGGCCTTTCGCGATGAGGTGATCGGCGCCCGCCATATCCTCGGCGAGGCCGTCCCACTCGAGGATGGCCTCTCCGAAAGTGCCTTCCACCGTCGCGAGGGTGCGCTTCACGCGCCGTGAAAGTCCGATCGGCGTCCGGCGGCCGTGCACGAGGACCGCGAGGGAGCTCATCTCGCCCCGGCACAGGACGAGCTTGCCTTCTCCGAAGTCCATCTCGCGGAGTTCGCCGCCCGGGCCCCGCGTGAACGCCTCGTGGACGAACGACTGGACCGCGGTCAGCATCGCGACCAGCAGGTCCCGATCCTTCTCCGGCTTGATCGTCTTCGAGAAGTGGGTCAGGAGCAGGCCGCTTCGGTGGATGAGGAAGACCTCTTCGATGCCGTCTCCGCGCCGGATCAACACGGGCGCCATGACCATCAGGAGGCCCCCGAGGACCGGCGGAACGTACAGGAGGTCGACCCCCAAGGTCGATGACGCGCCAATAATCACCGCGCCGATCGTCGCCGCGACGAACGTGAGGATCGCCGAAATGGCGATGGCCCGGATCGGAAGCGAGAGGAGCGCCTGCCCCTCCGTTCCACGCAACATTGAGACGCTGTGGCTCCCTACGTGCATCAACCTTCGGATGGGATTATCAGATAATCCGCACCCTAGGGTCCGGGATTCGTCATCCCTCGGCGGAATGCCCCCATGCTCACCATCGGCTCCGGGGGGCCGGGGCCCGCCCCCGACACGCTAATATCGGTTCGGACATCCGCCCGCGTGGCCGAATCGCGCCTCGAGGACGTCCGCATCCGCCCCGCGCGCCCGCGCGACTTCGCCGCCTGTGCGCGCGTGGGCCTCCGTTCGCTCGGGGATCTGAGCCGCCGCCAGGGGCAACCGCCGCCGAACATCCCCACGCGCGATCTGATCGTGTTCTTCCGCCACGCGCTCTCGACAGACCCGAATGGGTTCCATGTCGCCGTCGTCCGCGGCAAGGTCGTCTGCTTCGCCATCACAATCCTCCGCGGCAAGACGCACTTCCTCGCGGATTTCTTCGCCCTCCCGGGGGTGCAAAGCCGGGGCGTCGGACGGCAGGTGCTCGCCCGCGCGTTCGACGCACCCCGTCCACCACGCGGAGCCGTCCGGTGCGTCGTGAGCTCCCTCGACCTTCGCGCCCAAGCGCTGTACGCGAAGTTCGGCATGCTCCCACGCACAATCCTCTACCACGTCTCAGGGCGGCCGACGAGGGCCCTCGTTGGCGCCGTCGGACTCCGCCAAGTCGGACCGACGGGAGTATCGACGAAACGTGCTCTCGGAGTGGCGGCGCGGTTCGATCGGTCCCTCCGCGGGGTTCGTCGTGACGTCGACCAGCGTTACTTCTTCTCGAGCGACCAAGGGTCGCGGTTCTATGAAGCCCGCGGCGATGGGAAGACCGTTGGCTATGTCGTGATTCGTGGGAATGGGGCCATTGGTCCTGGCGGCGTCAACGACCCGACATTGAGCGGGGCCCTGATGTCCGCTGCGATCGGGCAGGCCCACGACAACGAGATGAAGGCGGTGTCCGCGTGGATTCCGGGTCTCAACGAGGGCGCCCTCACGGCGGCGTTTGCCGCAGGGCTGAAGGTCGAGTTTCTCACCGCGTGGATGGCATCGAAGGACATCCTCCGCCTCGACGCGTACCTCCCCTCAAGCGGCGTCCTCTTCTGAGGAGAGCGCGGATCCCGCAAGCGGAACTGTGGCGACAAGACGTAATCCTGCGAGCGGAATGTAAAAGCTCTAATACGCACAGAAAGTAGCGCGATTCGATGCCGAAAGGCAGGCCCGGTCGCGACTTCTATCTTGCCACCGCGGACGAGATTCGCGCGGGCCGAACCACGGACACCTATTTCCTGCGGACGCTCGAGGTCCTCAAGAAGGCGGGTCGGGATCGCGCGGACGTCGTGGCGGAGGTCACGACGGGCGCGCTGCCGAATGCATGGCCGTGGGGGATCTTCTGCGGCGTCGAAGAGGTCGTGCATCTCCTCCAAGGCAAAGCGGTGAGCTTGTGGGCTCTTCCCGAAGGCAGCCTCTTCCCGGCGAAGACGCCCCGGGGCATCCCGCTGCCCGTGATGGTCCTCGAGGGACCGTACGGCGAGTGGGCCGTCTTCGAGACGCCGGTCCTCGGGATGATCTGCCAAGCGAGCGGCATCGCCACGAAAGCCGCGCGGATCCGGAAAGCCGCGGACGGCCGGCAGGTCCTCTCGTTCGGCGTCCGCCGAATGCATCCGGGGATCGCGCCGCTGATCGAGCGGAGCGTGTACATCGGCGGGCTCGACGCGATCACGACTCCTCTGGGGGCGGAACTCCTCGGTGCCCCCGCGATGGGCACGATGCCTCACGCCCTCGTCATCGTGATGGGCGGGCCGCGGGAGGCGTTCGCGGCGGTGCACAAATATCTCGAGGCGAAGATCCCCAAGATCGCGCTGGTCGACACGTACTACGACGAGAAGACGGAGGCCCTCATGGCGGTCGAAGCGATTCCGGATCTCGCGGGCATCCGGCTCGACACGCCGGCATCGCGGCGCGGCAACTTCGCATCGATCGTGCGCGAGGTCCGATGGGAGCTCGATCTGCGAGGCCACAAGGACGTGAAGATTTTCGTCTCCGGATCGGTCGACGAGACCTCCATCCCCGCACTGCTCGACGCGGGCGTGGACGGCTTCGGGGTCGGCACGAGCCTCAGCAACGCGCCCACGATCGACTTCGCGATGGACATCGTCGAGGTCGACGGGAAGCCCGCGGCGAAACGGGGGAAGTTCGGGGGCCGCAAAGACCTCCAGCGGTGTCCAAAGGACGGCACGTACGAGGTCGGAGTGAAGACCTGCCCCGCATGCGGGTCGCGGATGACCTCCGCGTACACGCAGTACTTGGACCAAGGCCGCGCTGTCAGCGCGTTGCCGTCCCTCTCGGAGATTCGGGAACGGACCGCTCGCGAGACGCAACACGCGGCGCTCGGTTCCTGAGCGAGTCTTTAATCCCGCCGCGTCCGTCTCCTCCGGACGATGCAGCATTCGAAGGCGTCCGTCCGGGAAACCTACGAGCGGATCGCCGCTTCGTACGCGAATGCACGAAGACGTCCGTGGTCAGAAGTCCTCGAGTTCATCGAGCGCCTTCCCCCTCGCTCGTCGGTCCTCGATGTCGGATGCGGTCACGGACGTCATGCGCGGCCCCTGGCGGACGCGGGCCACCGGGTGACAGGCGTCGACTTTTCCCGTAAATTGATTGCGATTGGTCGTTCGGAATCCTCCCGTCGTTCTCCTTCGGAACTCCGCTGGGTCGTCGGCGAGGCGACCGCTCTCCCTTTCCGCGATTCGAGTTTCGACTCCGCGATATGCGTCGCGGTCCTGCATCATCTCCCGTCCCGCGAGGATCGGATTGAGGCCCTCCGCGAAATGCGGCGGGTGGTCCGCCGCGGCGGCTCCATTCTGGTGTGTGTGTGGGCTCGAGACAATCCACATCTGCGCGAAATCCTCGGGCCTCGGAAGGAGGCAGATGTCGAGATCCCGTGGCGGCTGCCCGACGGCTCTTCCGCCGCCCGGTTCTACCACCTCTTCGACGCGGGCGAACTCGAGGGATTAATTATCGAATCCGGGCTTCACGGAGAAAGGTTTTTCCGAGGCTCGGGAAACCATTTTGGCGTCGCGACGAACCATGGCTGACGCCGCAGGAACCGTCGGGTCCTTCTTGGACACCATCGTACACAACCCGGTGTATCTCCTCCTCGCCGTCGGAGGGATCGCGCTGTTCATCCTCGCGCTCGTGGCCCATCGGATCCACAAGATCCACAGCGAAGAGATTTTCGTCCACCAAGCGTGGGGCGCGAACTGGAAAGGCCGCTAACTCGAAACGCTCATATCCGGACCGCCGCATCGAGGCGCTCCGGTGGATTCGGTTGTCGAACGTTCCCGATGGGCTTCGCTACACGAAGGACCACGAGTGGGCGAAGCTCGAAGGCGGGCGAGCCCGGGTCGGCATCACGGACCACGCGCAGTCCGAGCTGACCGACGTCGTGTACGTCGAGCTCCCGCCCATCGGCAAAGTCGTCAAACCGGGAGAGCCCATCGGCACCGTCGAGTCGGTGAAGGCGGTGAGTGAGATCTTCGCGCCGGTCGCCGGGAAGGTCGTGGAGGTGAACAAGTCGCTCGAGGAGAAGCCCGAAACCGTGAACAAGGATCCGTACGGCCAGGGCTGGATGGTCGTCCTCGAGACGTCCGCGCCGGTCGACTCGAAGGCCCTGATGGACGCCGCCTCGTATCGGCGGCACATCGGCGAATGAGTTCCCGCATTTCGGGCGATGCATCGCCGCCACGCGTTCCGTTTCTTTATGTCCCGACGTGGAATGCGGGGGCTCGGAGCTTTCGTTGGGTTACGGGGACTGGATTGCACGCGACGGGAAGCTGATCTTCCTCGAGAAGACGATTCGGACGGTGCCCTATGGCTTCCTCGGAGTCTTCTTCGGCGTCTACCTCGCCCAGCTCGGCTTCAGCGCGTTCTCGATTGGAGTCGTCCTGACCCTCACCGTCCTGAGCAGCGCCCTCTACACGTTCGTCATCAGTTTCGTCGCGGATCGGATCGGCCGGCGGAAAACACTGGTATTCTTCGCGCTGACCGATTGCCTTGCCGGCTTCCTGCTGTTCGCCTCGACGGAGTGGTGGGCCCCAGTCTTGGCGGGTGTCGTCGGCAACATGACGGTCGGTGCGGGGGAGGTCGGACCGTTCCTCTCGCTCGAACAGGCGATGCTTCCGGAGACATGCCGCCCGAACCGGCGGACGCTCGCGTTCAGCATCTACAACTTGGTCGGGTACGGATCCTCCGCCGCCGGCGCCGCCCTCGCGGCGCTCCCGCCGCACATCGGTTTCCAGCCGCTCTTCCTCGGATACATGGCGTCCGGCTTCCTCGGGGCCTTGCTCTACTCGAGGCTCTCGAGCACGATCGAACCGAAGCGCCGGGCCACCACCCGAGCGGTCCTCTCTCCCGCGGCCCGGCCGGTCGTGGCCCGACTGTCCGCGCTGTTCGCGGTGGACGCGTTCGGAGGCGGTTTCATCGGGCAAAGCATCCTCGCCTACTACTTCCAACTCCGCTTCGGTCTGGACCTCGCGTCGTTAGGCGCGATCTTCGCGGCGACCCAGGTCGTCACGGCGATCTCGTTCCTCCTCGCGGAGCGAATCGCCCGACGGATCGGCCTCCTGCGGACGATGGTGTTCACGCACATTCCATCGAACGTGTTCCTGCTCAGCGTCGCCCTGGCTCCCACCGCCGTGAGCGCCGTGGTCCTGTTGCTTTGTCGGCAGTCGCTCTCGCAGATGGACGTGCCAACGCGGCAATCGTACGTGGTCGCGATCGTCCCCGAGTCCGATCGGACAGCGGCCGCAGGACTCACGAGTACGACGCGGACGGTGAGCTCATCGATCAGTCCGTCGCTCGCTGGGTACGCGCTGGCGAACACCTGGCTCGGAACTCCGCTCGCCGCGGCCGGCACTCTCAAGCTGGTCTACGATTTTGCGATCTACCGTAGCTTCCGAAAAGTCCGGCCTCCCGAGGAAGAGGCGACTCCAAGGGCGCGATGAGGCGAGAGAGGAGTCATTTCAATTTGAGTTCCATGAAGACCTCGAGGCGCTTCAATTCCTCAGGGATCTCCCGATGAGGCTCAATGAGACCGAAGCCGAGCGATCGGTACAAGGCCTGCGCGTCTTCCATGAAACTGGCCGTCTCCAGGCGTACCTTCCGATAACCGATTACACGGGCCGCTGCTATGAGCGCTTCAATCAGCGCCTTCCCCAAGCCTCTTCTGCGAAACGCCGGGCGCACGTAAACCCGCTTCATCTCGCCAATCTCGGGGGACAAGCGGCGCAGCCCGGCACATCCTGCCACCTGCCCGTCGAAGCTCGCGATCAGGAGCCGTCCACTGGGTGGGGCGAACTCGGCCACAAGTTCATGGACACTGCCCTCATAGCCAAAATCCAGAAGCGTATCCACGCTCAGTCCCATCCTGCCAGACATCTCGATATCCCAGGCCTTGTACTCGGCGACGAGTTCCTCAAACTGCTGGATCTGTTCCGGGGTCCGCGCCTGAATTATCGTGAGCATTTTCAATTCCTTCGACAAGGCATGGGAGGATCCTGAGAATGTGGGCGTCGGTATTTAGAGGGCCGGAAGTCCAAAGCTCGCCGACCGCGGCGAGCGCTGTGGGCGTGTCGTGGTGCGGCGGTCCCTCTCGCAAAATGGCTGTGCCGGCGCGGCGATTCGAGCCGTCCGGCCCTCCGGGAACGGCGAGGCCGAACCGACGAGGATGTCGATCCCAGCTACCGCATCGCGTGCTCTAGGTTGCCCTTGCCCTCGACCTTCATCTTGCAATAGGCGTAGAGGGCGTCGTACAGGGGGAACTGGAGTCGAATGTTGTCGTGATCGTCTTTCGCAATCTGGCGGAATCCGAGCGCGGCCGCCTCGAGACCGGCTCCCTCCGTCCGCGGGTGCGGAACGCCGGATGCGTCCGCCGTGCGCACGATTTCCGCGAAGTCGAGGAGCGCGGGGTCCTTCAGCTTGTACTTCCGAATGATTGCGTCGAAGCTCACCCGCTCTTCACCGCCCTCCTTGTAGTGTGTCAGCTCGATCCCAGCCGCATCGAACGGGATCGCGTTCTCGCGCTTCGCAACCTCATTCACCCTGTCCGTCGGAACGTACAGGAATTCCGCTTTCGGATCCACGAAGCGCGTGATCAACCACGGACATGCGATCCGATCGACCTTCGCTTTCTCCCGCGTCACCCATTTCACGAAATCACCTTGCGGAAGGGAAACTCGGGCGCGTAGATGTGCCTTCCTCGATTCTCTTGGGAATCCTTTTATCAACCCGGTCGGTTCGACCGTCGGGCACGTAGGCTAGTTTGGACGAGACTTCCAGGCTTCGGACCTGGGGACTGGGGTTCGAATCCCCACGTGCCCGCTTCAGTCCATACAAAATTCTTTTCGAGTTTCGGGACAAGTGGGACTCCGAAAACACAACGCTGAACCGAGCTTACCGAGCGAGCCTGATGTCGATTTCGCGCTCGACGTAGTCCCATTCTCGCGTTTTCCGGAGGCGCGTTACGAGCCGGTCGAACGAGGCCGCGTCGGCGGGCGCGTACTCGAACCACGTCAGGAAGTCGAAGGGCTCGCCAAGATCGCGACTATGATAGAGACGTCGGGCGATTGCAGGGAGGTGCTCGAGGCCGATTGCGATATGGTGTGAGTCGTCTTCGAAAATCGCTCGTCGTTCGTCTTGGGACAACTCCCACCATTCCCCTGACTTGGCGATGGGGATCAGGGCGGCTCTTGTTGCATCTGCCCGGTCAAGGGGAGATTGCCCCGCGGCGAGCCGGTCGTGCTCGGCCCTCGTTGCGTACCGCTCGTGGCCCGTCACTCCGCGGAGAATCCAGACGGCGTGCGGCGGAGTCGCTATGGGGCCGAGGCTGACCTCCAGGTGGCTGGCCGTCGCCAAGCTCGGCCCGCGGATGGCTTCCAGTCTGTCGATTTTCCAGTTCCCCGTAGCGCCTGCCACGAAGGTTGCCTGTACGATCCCGGCGGGTTTTGCCCTCCGGTCTAGCATGGGACCGCTCCGCGGACCGGACTTGCGCACGGGCCAGAGACGGTGCATCCATTACAAAGCGTTTGACCGAGCACGCCCGCGGAAAGGGCCCGCCCCCTCGGCGCGGGCGTGCAGGACGAGGTCGAGAAGCGTTCTCAAATGAAGGCGGTAACCTGGATTCCTCAATCTTTGCGGCGAATCATCTCGCCGCGCCTCGTAGCGCTTTCTGGAGATTCTTGAGGCCCAGTCGCAGCTCGTCGGTGTCGCCGCCGAGGCCGAGCCGGAAGTGGTCCTCCATCCCGAAGAAGCGTCCTTCCGCGATCACAGTCTTGTACCTCTCCACGAGGTCTTTCGCGAGCGTGCCGACCTCGACTCGACTGTGCGGGAACAGGACGGTGCCATGGGAAGGCACCTCGGCCTGCAGCTCGGGCATGTCTCCGAGGGCCTCCGTCAGGACCTTGCGGTTTCGAGTGAGGATGCGACGCGCGCGCCGCAGGAAGAACTCCCAGCGCTCGAGCGCCCATGAAGCGACGAGTTGTCCCAACGCGGAGTTCCCGCCGGATGTGTAGTCCTTGACCCGGCCGAACCTCTCCAGGAGCGTCGGTTCCGCGACGATCCAGCCGGACCTCAACGTTCCGAGCCCGCAGACCTTTGTGACCGTCGAGAGGGCGATCATGCGAGGCCCGAACTGCGCGACGCTCGGAGGCCTGCCGTCGAACGCGAGCTCGCGGAAGGTCTCATCGACGAGGACGTGCGCGTCGGATTCTTCCGCGATGTCCGCAAGTGACGCGATCTCGGTCCGGGAGAGCGCCGACGAGGTAGGGTTTCCCAAATTGGCGAAGACAAGGAGGCTCGCCCCGGCCTTGGCCGCGGATCTCCATTGATCGAGATCGAGCCGCCATCCGTCATCGTATTTCCGAGGGACCCGGACAACCCGCGCTCCAAGGCCCGTCGGGACGTCATGCAGCGGCGAGTAGATCGGCGAGTCGACGAGGACGCGGTCCCCCGGTTTCAACAAGGCTGCGTTGACGACGAAGTTGCCTTCGGTCGCGCCCGTCGTCATGAGGATGTGATCGGCGCGAGTCCCGTGGCGGCCCGCGATGATTTTGCGGAGCCGTTCCGGACCGTTCGTGTGCGTCCAGTTGAGGTCGAGGTCTTTCGGCAACTGCCGTCGGAACTCCCCGAACCTGAACTCTCGCACATTTGAGTACGAGATATTCAGTCGTGCGTCTCGTACCCGGTCGTAGTAGTGGAGATGCTCGAAGTACGGGAAGTCCACGGTCGGCCCATGGCCGGGCGGCTCATCAACCTTCGGCTCGACTTCCATCTGAGATTAAAAATAAAAATGGGCCGCCGACGGTCACAGCGGCCCGCAGGTGTAGGGGTGGTGGGGGATCCCGAGTGCATCCGGCCGTTCGGCCCAGAACTTGAACGCGAAGCTCCCGCGGGATTGCGGGTGGACCTCGACTAGGAATCCGTCTTGCGATGGTCCACCGAACGCGACGAATCGGTCCGAGAAAACCGACACGAGCGTCCAGTCCGCGAGGTTCGAGCTGTCCGGGTTCGTGGATGTCGCCATCGCGTAGTAGTTGAGCGCCTTCAATAGGGCCGAACCGGAGCTCCGGACGCCTGCCGACGCGTTCAGTCCCGGATCGACGAGCGACTCATAGCCCGCAGGATCCCGTTCCAGGATTTCGTGGAGGACCGTGGGCCAGTATTCCGCGGATCCGATTGAGGCCGCGATGTCCGCAAGGTTCGTGCCCGCGGCGAAGGAGATCCCCTTCGGCGCGAGGAGCGGTCCATGCCAGCCGATGTAGTAGAGCAGCCGCGTCCCGGACACGACCTCTTCCGCGCCACAGCCCGCGTACACGGTCAGCTCGCCCGGAGTCGTCGTGTTCGGGTTTCGGACCTCCATCCGCAGGACCGCGGGGACCGGCCGGTTCGCGTTGTTCGCCATCGTCGCCGCGACCCGGAAGACGTCCCCCGGGACGACGGAGTCGGGCACGCCGTCCACGGTCAGCGTGACCGCGAAGCCCGTCACCTGCACGTCCTTCGACACGGTGTTGCTCAGGGTGGGCGTCAGGATGCCCACCGCGCTCGCCGCCAAGAGGACCGCGAGGAAGATCGTCGCCCGCGGCCCGAGTTTGATTCCATTTCCCATTCGTCGCACCTCGCCCGCCCCACCGAGGCGGGTCGGACCGATGGACCGGCTCCTCTCCGGGATAAGCGGGGTCCTTGCATGCATCGTGCACGTAGATGCGAGGTCGGCGGTGCCGACATCTTAAATATCGTCCGGCCCTCTTGTGAACTCCTCCGGAGGTCCTCCCTCTGACCGACGTCGTGATCGCGGGCGCGTGTCGCACGCCCGTGAGCAAGTACGGCCGCGCGTTCCGGAACGTCGAGGCGGTCAAGCTCGGCAGCACGGTCGTCGCGGAGGCGGTGAACCGATCCGGGCTCGTGCCCGCGGACATCGAGGAGGTCCTCATGGGCAACGTGATTGCCGCGGGCCTCGGCCAGAATCCCGCGCGGCAGGCGGCGCTCTTCGGCGGCCTCCCGGACCGCGTCGGTGCCGTCACGGTGAACAAGGTGTGCGGCTCCAGTCTCCAGACGGTCATGTTCGCATCCGACATGATCCGGGCCGGTTCCGCGGAAGTCCTCCTCGCGGGCGGCATGGAATCGATGAGCCGCGCTCCCTACCTCGTCAAAGAGGCCCGCTGGGGAATCGGCATCAACAACGTCCCGTTCGTCGACGCGATGGTCAACGACGGCCTCTGGGACGCGTACAACCAGTATCACATGGGCATCACCGGCGAGATCGTCGCGGAGAAGTTCCACGTCACGCGCGAGGAGATGGACCGATTCGCGCTGGAGAGCCAGCGCCGTGCGGCGAATGCGACCCAGGAAGGCCGGTTCAAGGAACAAATCATCCCCGTCGACGTCCCGGGCGCGGGTCGCGTCGAGATCGACGAAGGGATTCGGACGGACACCTCGCTCGAGAAACTCGCGAAGCTTCCTCCGGTATTTCGAGAAGGCGGCCAGGTGACCGCAGGGAACGCGTCCCAACTGAGCGACGGCGCCGCCGCGATGATCGTGATGTCGGAGACCGCCGCCGAGCGACACGGCGTGACGCCCCTCGCGCGCGTCGTCGACTACGGCACGGTCGGCGTCAAGCCGGAGCTGGTGATGGAGGCGCCGATCGCGGGCGTCCGCAAGCTCCTCAAGAAGACCGGCCTCTCGATCGACGACATCGACCTGTTCGAACACAACGAGGCCTACGCCGCCGCGAGCGTGACGGTGATGCGGGAGCTCGGCATTCCGCACGACAAGTTCAACGTGAACGGCGGTGCGGTGGCGCTCGGTCATCCGATCGGGTGCAGCGGCGCGCGCGTCCTGACGACGCTCATCTACGGGATGAAGGACCGAGGCGCGAAGCGGGGCCTGGCGACCCTCTGTCTCGGTGGCGGCAACGCCGTCTCGATGATCGTCGAGCGCCCGTAGGTTCTTTTGGCGGCAACCCTCCGCAAGACGTAAGAACCGCAGGGTTCATGCAAACGTCCGTGGCGGCGATTCCTCCGAAGCGGAAGCGGCGCCGACGAATCGGCCTGTTCTTCCTTCTGTTCGTGATGGGCACGTTCGCATACCTGGTGTTTGCGTCCGTCGCCCGATTCTTCCTTGGAGCCTGGGGATTCCTTCTCGTCACGGGAATTGTCATCGCGTTGCTGATCCCTCCGTACCTGTACGTCCATCGTCGACGCAAGGCGCGGCGGCCGGCGTCCTTCTATCGTCCCCTCCCGGAGCGCATGCCGGGCCAGAGGTCCCCGAACCGGGTCGAGGCGGAGGTCCTCGCATCGTTCATCCTGGGCGCGTCGGCGCTGATCCTGTACGTCGTGGGGACTTGGGCCCGGTCGACGTCCGCGATTGGCGGCTATTCGGATATCGGGCCGGAGGTGGCGGGCCTCGTTCTGACTTACTTCGGGATGGCCGTGTTCCGGGCTTGGTTCTGGACCAAGTGGATCTCGTACGACCCGTACGACCCGGACGCCTCTTTCCCGTGAAATTGGCGCGACGAATGCGGGAAGGATACCGGCCCCGCAAACTCTTTTAGGACCCCTCCCTATGCCCCACGATTTCCGACCATCCGCGAGGCAGGGCCCTTGTTACATAGAGTGAAGACCGCGTCCACGAAGGACGAAGTCCTCGGCCTGATGGAGCCCCTGATCCGGGATTGGTTCCGGTCGAAATTCAAGGGGCTCACGGAGCCGCAGGCGTACGCTGTCCCGCTGATCCACGCGGGCAAGAACGTTCTGGTCTCCTCGCCGACGGGCAGCGGGAAGACCCTCACAGCCTTCCTCTCGATCATCAATGAACTCTACGCGAAGCAGCTGCGCGACGAGCTCGAGGACCGCATCTATTGCCTGTACATTTCGCCGCTAAAAGCGCTCGCGAACGACATCAATCGCAACCTCGAGGAGCCGCTCGCGGAGCTCACGCAGCTTGCCCAGAAAGAAGGGAAGCCCGAGCCGGCAGTCCGAGTCGGCGTGCGGTCCGGCGACACCTCGGCCCAGGAACGGCAGAAGCAGGCCCGCACGCCGCCGCACATTTTCATCACGACCCCGGAGAGCCTCGCGATCATTCTGAGCACGCCGAAGTTCCGCGAAGCCTTCGCGAGCGTCGACTGGGTCATCCTGGACGAGATCCACGAGGTGTGCTCCTCGAAGCGTGGCTCCCTCCTGGCGATCTGCCTGGAGCGGCTGCGCGAACAGACGGGCCGGGACTTCATCCGAATAGGGCTCAGCGCCACGATCGCGCCGATCGAGGAGGAGGCGAAGTTCCTCGCCGGGTACGCGAACGGCAAAGTCCGCGAGATGCACATCGTCGAGGTCGACACGCGGAAGTCGCTCGACCTCGCGGTCCTCTGCCCGGTCAAGGACATCACGACCGTGCCGATGGAAGTCGCGAACGCCCGGATGTACGACCTCCTGAGCGGGCTCATCGACTCGCACCGTACGACCCTCATCTTCACGAACACCCGGAGCGGGACGGAACACGTCTCGTTCCGGCTGAAGGAGCGGGGCGTGGAGGATCTTGAAGCGCATCACGGATCCCTCTCGAAGGTCACGCGCCTCGATGTGGAACAGAAGCTCAAGGACGGCCGCCTCAAGGCCGCCGTCTCTTCGACGTCCCTAGAGCTCGGGATCGACATCGGATACATCGACCTCGTCGTGCAGATCGGCTCGCCCAAGTCCGTCGCGAAGGGCCTCCAGCGGATCGGACGCGCCGGCCACGCGTACGGGGAGACCGCGGTCGGCCGCATGATTGCGTTCGAGACGTGGGACCTCATGGAGTGCGCGACCCTCGCGAAGGCCGCGTACGATGCCCGAATCGACCGGGTCGACATCCCCGAGAATCCGCTCGACGTCCTCGCGCAGACCCTTGTCGCGATGTCCCTTGAGAAGCGCTGGGACGTGGATGAGGCGTTCGAGCTCGCCCGGCGAGCATACCCGTTCCACGAACTGACGAAGAAGGACTTCCTCCGCGTCCTCGATTACCTCTCGTCTCGCAATCCGGACATCAAGGTCTTCGCGAAGGTCTGGTTCGACGAAGAAGAGGGCCGCTTCGGGAAGAAGAAAGGCACTCGGATGATCTACTACACGAACGTAGGCACGATCCCGGAGGAGGGCACCTACCACGTCTTCTCGGAGCGGGGCTCGCCGCTCGGCGAGCTGAGCGAGAAGTTCGTCGAGTACCTCAGCCCGAGCGACATTTTTGTGCTCGGAGGCCGAACGTACCAGTTCGTCCGGGCGCGCGGCACGTCGGTCTACGTCAAGGACGCCTCTGGCCGACGTCCAACCGTGCCCTCCTGGACTGGAGAGATGCTCCCTCGGTCGTTCGACTTATCGGTCGCCGTGGGGGAGTTCCGGCGCGACCTCTCCGCGAAGATCGCGAAGGACGGCGAGTCCACCGCGCGCGCATGGCTGAAAGAAGAGTACCGCGTCGACGCCGGCTCGGCGCAGTCCCTCGTGTCCTACGTCGAGGAGCAAGAGGCGTTGATCAAGGATCTCCCCACCGACCGGCAGGTGCTCCTGGAGGGATACCTCGACGTCAAGGGCAACCGGAACGTGATTTTCCACTTCCCCTTCGGCCGCCGCGTCAACGACGCCCTGAGCCGCGCGTACGCGTTCGCAATCACGGAAGCTCACCACACGAACGTCCGGGTGAGCGTGACGGACGACAATTTCATGGTGACCGTGCCCAAGCGGATCGAGATGGATGGGCTCACGAAGCTCGTCACGAGTGAGAGCCTGGAGGACCTTCTCCGCCGCGCGATTCGCAACACGGAGCTGTTCAAGCAGCGGTTCCGGCACTGCGCGACGCGGTCCTTCATGGTCCTCCGGAACTACAAGGGCCGCGAGGTCTCAATCGGCCGACAGCAGTTGCGGTCCCAGCGAGTCCTCGACTGGCTCCACGAGATTGAGGACTTCCCCGTCGTCAAGGAGACGTACAACGAGATCCTCCACTCGGTCATGGACCTCGACCACGCGCGCGAGGTGTTGCGGCGGATCGAGGCGGGCGAGATTACCGTGAAGGAGAGCGCCTTCAGCCCTCTGCCATCGCCGTTCGCGCACAACGTCGTCCTGCAAGGCGTCTCCGACCTCGTCCTGATGGAGGACCGCTCCGCCTTGCTCCGCGAGCTGCATCGCAAGGTCCTCGAGCGCGTCATGCCCACGGACCAGATCAGCTCGATCCAGTTCCAGCCCGCGGAGATCGCGGAGTACTTCCGTCGCAAGCTCCCAATGGTCGCCCGCAAGGAGGACCTCCTCGCCTATCTGGACCGCGTCGGCGACGCGAACGTCCTGCAGCAGAAGGGCCGCAACGCGTTCGAGGTCGCGACCGCCTCCTTCGCCGATGTGAGGAAGTGGGCCGGCGCGTTCATGGACGAAGGGCTGATCGAGAGCGTCTGGACCCCGCAAGGCATCCACTGGACCGGAAAGGATCACGTCCCGACGTACGTCGCGGTGTACGCCCAGCGGTCCCGCCTCCGGCCGCCGGAGGAGAAAGTCCTCACGTTGATCAAGGAGAAACCCCGGGCTCACAAAGAACTCCTGCGGGTCACCAAGATGGGGAAAGACGACTTCAACGAGGCGGTCCGGAAGCTCGAACGGGCATACCTCGTCGGACGAAAGGGCGTCGAGGAGACGATCTACTTCGCGCGCGAGCCGACGCGGGCGACCTTCGAGGAGGCGCTCGACAAGCTCCTGACGAGGCGACTCGAGGTGGACGGCCCGCACTCCGCACAGGAGCTCGCCGTCGCCTTGGGCCTCGAGCCCGAACTCGTCGAGGAGGTCTTGCGGGACCTCGAGTCCGAGGGCGTCGTCTCCTCCGGGCACTTCCTCGTCGACAAGGAATTTCAGTACATGCTCACGCGGGACCTGCAGCGCCTCCAGCGGAAAGACGAGACGCGTGAGGTCTTCGACGAAGGCCAGCTCAAGGCCTTCCTGCTCGACAAGCAGTTCCGCTCGGTCGGGACGCTCGACGAGTACTTCGACCGATTCCTCGAGGCGGGGCTGGTCCTCGATGTCTGGAACCACACGGCCCGCTTCGACTACAAAGAATGGCTTCGCCGTCGAGCTGCGGGGGACATCTTGGAGGGACGATTCCTCAATGGCCGCGTCCGGTACGTACGATCGAACGATGTCCCCCTGTTCCTCTCCGCGTTCCCGCGGAGTCCCCTCTCGGAGTTCGAGGGGAAGGTCCTCGACCTGATCCGGACCGCCGAGGGCATGGACCTCTACACGATCGCGTCGCGTCTGCGGGAGGAGCGCGAGCGCGTCAAGGAGGCGCTCGAGAAGCTCGACTACGACGTGTACGTCATCCGGAAATTCCAGGGGGACGGCTGGACCGCCCGGAATCTCTACGTCGCCTTCGATCCACCAGACGCGAAAGTCGCGGACGCGCTCGAGACGCTCATCAAGCGGTTCCTCGGGGCCTATGGGCCGGTGCCTTTCTCCGGGATTCGGGAGTGGGCCCGGTTCGAGTGGGACGACCTCGAACGAGTGCTCGATCGCTTCGAGGAGAATGGCGTCGTCACGCGTATCCTCGTGACGGGCAAGGCGGAGTCCGAGATGTATGTCCTGACGGACGAGTTGCCCGCCCTTCGCAAAACCGCAGGGCAGCCGGCCGCGGACCCGATGCGCGTGCTGTCGCTCCTCGATCCGTGGACGCAGGCTTTGTGGGCCCAAGTTGCGAGCCGCTACGGCGAGGGCTGGTTCTTCCCGCTCGTCAAGGACGGCGACCTGGTCGGCATGGCGGAGATCTGGGAGATGAGCGGTTGCATCGAGGTGCGGGAGATGGACCTCGGGTCTCCCGACCTCCTGGAAGAGGCGATCGAAGCGCTGGCGCGCATGATGACCTTCTATGCGATGCGCGGCGTCGACGTGCTGCGCGTCACCCGCTTCCAGGGGAAGGATGTCCCGGAAGTCGAAGACCTCTCCGCATGGACGCGGGCCGGATTCGTCCGGTTCTCGGACTTCATCGCCCACGGCCCGATCGTGCCGCAGGACTTCGAGAAGCGGGACCTGCTCGCCTGCGTCTTCCACCGCCAAGGCCTCGCGCCCGAGAGTCGGTTCCCCGATCCGATTGCGGCGGCCAAGGCGCTCGGCGGTCTCCGCTCCGACTTTGCGGCGCGCCTTCGGGTGAAGGACTTCCGGCCGCTCGAGCGTCTCCACCGGAACGGGCTCCTCGCGAAGGGCCTCACGATCCCCGAGTACTGGACCTACTGCTCCGAAGCGGATCTCGGCCTCTACAAGGCGGCGAAAGCCACCCGCCTCACGAAGGAGATGAAGTCTGTCCGCCAGCTCATCGAGGACGAAGGGCCGATCTCGCGACAGCGACTCCTCGTCCTCTCGGACCTCAGTCGGCCCGCGACGGCGGCGGCGCTACGCAAGCTGTACGAAGGTCTCCATGTGACGCGGGACGCGGACAACCGGTACCGCGCGGTCGGCGACGTGAAGATCGGCCGCGATGACGCGCGCCGCGAAGTCCTCCGTCGGATTCTCCGGAGCCTCGGCGTCACGTCCGCTGAGTCGCTCGCCGCGTACACGCGGTTCGAGTACACGATGGGGGAAATCCGTTCGCGGCTCCGGGAGTTCGAGCGCGAGGGGTGGCTCGCGAAAGGGTTCCTGGCGCGGGGCGAGCGGACCGTCATGTGGATCGTCAAGGAGGACCTGGAGCGGGTCGGCCGCCTCGAGTTCGGGCGAAAATTCGTGTTGACGCCGCAGGACAACCTGTTCCTGTATGCTCGGGACCTGATCACGGAGAAGTTCCACATGGGGTCCTGTTACGCCGTCTTCGACGGCACCGAGATTGTCGCGGCGTTCAAGGCGCGCCGGCGCAAGTGGCAGCTCGTCCTGACGGAATTCCAGGGAGACCCGGCCGCGCGCCGGATCGTCGAGGCCTGGGAGGCGGACAACGAACTCGCGGTCGAGGAGGAGGTCGAGCGGATCTCCGACCACGAGGTCATGGAGTGGTACGCCAAGATGTACGGCCACGGCGCCGCGGAGCGCTGACGGTCGACGAATGGGTCAGTGAGGCGACTTACTTCGACGAGGGTTTCGGCGCTTCCTTGATCATCACGACGCTGATACTGTCCAGGAGAATGTGCGCCCCGCATTTCGGGCAATCGATGCCGTTCCAATCGTCCAACGTGTGGTCGGCGGTCAGGGTCACGCGCGTGGACTTGCAATACGGGCAGAGGAGGCTCACCCGCAGGTCCCGGTCCTTGAGGCGGTCCAGCGAGACCTTCTCGACGACCCGACTCACGCGAGAACCGACTTCCATCGGGTTCAGCGTGCGCGGTGCCCCCATATTAACGAACCGGGCCGATTGTCGGAAACGGAAATCGTTCGGACAATTCGCTGTCCGCTACGCCGGCTCGGCCTGGCGGCGCGTATCCAAGGTCAGCGCGCGGTCCGCACAGGACGCGGCCTCGTCGAATCGACCGAGCTTCGTGAGGACGAATCCCTTGTTCACCCATGCCCCGCGGTACCCGGGGTCGATCCCGAGGGCGTGCTCGTAGCAGGCCAGCGCCTCCTCGAACTTGCCGAGGCGCGCGAGCGCGTTCCCCTTGTTGTTCCAGGCGACTTCGTAGTTCGGGTTGACCTTGATTGCAGCGTTGAAGCACCGCAGGGCGTCGATGAGCCGTCCCATCTTCGTGAGTGCGTTCCCCTTGTTCACCCAAGCGACCTCGTTTCGGGGGTTGATGTCGAGGGCCGTGTCGATCGCCCGGAGGGCCTCTTCGTACCGTCCCATCAGGACCAGCGTCGCCCCTTTGCCGTACCACGGGATTTCGGCTCCGGGGACGTCGGCGCGGCTCGCGGCGATCGCCCGGTCGTACTCGGTGAGGGAGCGTTCGTAGTTGCGCCGGACGATGTCCCGTTCCGCGAGGACGAGCTCGCGACGCAAGACCGAGCTGGCCTTCCGGCGGCGAATCTCGGTCGCCGCGAGAGCGGCGGGCCAGGGGGCCGAGGCCAGGATCCCGATGAGCCACGGTCCGGTCCCGGATCCGCCTGGATTCAGCACGGACCCCACACCGTACGCCGCCAAGGGGACCGCGCCGGCCACCGCAAGCACGACGCGATTGGCGGTTCCGATGAGGCGCTTCGTGGCCCAAGCGAGCGGGACGATGGATCCGATCGGGAGGACGAGACCGATCCAGGTCTGGGAGAGGCCGCCGTCGAACACCGCTCCTGCGAGAGCGAGAACGACGCCGGCTCCGACGAGGCCAAGGTCCCGTACGGATGGTGCCGGAGCCTTTTGCGTGATGACTTGGACCACCAAGAGGGCACTGAGGCCGAGGAGGACCGCTCCCAACCCGGCGGCGGCGAACGGTTGCGCCAATCCTCCCGCGAGGACGATCCCCGCGGCCCCCGCGAGGACGATGCCTCCCGCGATCTCGGGCGAGACCTGGAACTTCTGCGGGCGGGTGACCGCGGTCTTCTCCCGGCGTGGGGCGGACGCGGACGTCCGCGATCGCCGTGCCGGCGGCTCGTTCTTGCGCTCGGACAATGGTGCCGGTGGGGCGATTCGGGCCGCGGTGGTTTGGAGCTTCGGAGCCAGAGGCTCCACTTTCTGCGGTGTACCACCGGCCGCCCGTGCAATTGCCGGAGGCGGCTGCTTGGCCGGCCCCGGGGTCGATGCGATCGGTCGGGTCGGGGGCGCTTTCGGTTCCCTCGGCAACGGACGGAGCGGTTCCGGAGCGGGTGCGCGCGGCGGGGTGGCGGGCTTGACCGGCATGGTCCGCTTCGTTGCGACATCCGGGACGTGGGCTTTCGGTACTGCGTCCTCGATCTTGGCGGCGCCCTTCGCGGCCACAGGGATTTCCTTCGGGGTCGGGGCGGCCGCCACCGCTTTCGGCGCCGCCTGGGCGCCTTCCCTCAACGGTTCCCCGCAAATCTCGCACTCCGCGATGTCGGCGTCGTTGTCAGCCCCGCACGCTGGGCAGAGGACCAGGTCGAGGATGTCTTCCTCGTCCGAGGGGGCCTCGGGGGACTCGGTCTCGAATTCCGCAGCGCACCGCGGGCAAGTCGAATCACCGCTCGCGACGAACCCGCCGCAATTGGTGCAGATGAACAAGAGGCCGACTTCACCCGTCTCCAGGACGTTGTCCGGATCGCGATCCTTGAGCTGCTTCGGATGGCGGAACCCCTGCTCGAAGAGTTTCAGGGCTTTCTCCCGGTCGAGCCCGAAGGCTCGGCTGAGCCGGACGACGGCCTCGTCGATGACAAAGGCCCCGCAGTTCTCGCACTCCGTCTCGTCCGGAGGGATGGGCTCCTGGCAGACGGGACACAGGACCCGGGCCTGTTTCCCGGGCATCGCTACGGGATCGACCCATCGGACAGGCCATAAACCATCGCGTCTTGTTGTCACGTCCGATAGCGGCGGTCCGCGCACTTAAGTAGACGCCGCGACTTGGGCCCGCGCTCCATGGTCACCCGCGTGGACTTCCTCGTCGGGCTCGTCATCGGCATCGCGCCCGCCCTGCTCCTGCTCTGGTTTTCCTTGCGCCGATTCGACCGGCCGTTCGTCGACCGCACCCTCTTCGACGATCGCCGCGTGTTCTTTGGCCTCGCGGTCGGGATGGTGTTCGGGGTCCTGTCGAGCGTCCTGAACTTCTCGATCTCCGTGACGGGCCTCACGGGCTCGGTCCTGCTCCTCGTCGGGATCGTGCTCTTCGAGGAGCTCTTCAAAGTCGTATACATGAATCGTCACGGGTATCGCGAGCGCTTCGACACGACGTTCTACGGCGTGCCGATCGGAGTCGGGATCGCATCGACGTCCATCGTCGCGACGGTCGCGTGGGGCGGCAACGCGCTGTACGAGGGCATCACGCTCCCCCTGATCGCCTTGTTCTCGGTCAGCTTGAGTTTCGTCCACGCGGACACGGGGGCCCTCATCGGATTCGGCGCATCGCGCGGCGATCTCTGGGGCGGCCTCCGCATGGCGGTCCTCATCCGGTTCGCCCACATCGCCCTCCTGTCCCCCTTCCTCCTCCTTTCCGGAGCAAGTGCGAGCCCGAGTGTGCTCGTCGCATCCGTCCTCGGCCTCCTCTCGTCGATCGCCTTCGCCGCGATCGTGTATCAGTACGTGTATAAGGTCGTCCTCCCGGGCACCTTGCCCGAAGATCTCCGGCGCGAGCTGCGACGGGAGAAACGCGCCCGGCCGGTCAGGCCGTGAGCCCGACGGTCCGGTAGAAGCCGGCCCTGGGCTCGAACACGGCATTGGCGCGAATCAACGCGTCGAGGGCGGCTTGCGATTCCGGAATCCCGAGTCCAGCCAGGACCTTGTTCCAATCATCCAGCGTGAAGACTTCGAGTTCCCGTGAGAGCTCGAGGGCCGCGGCCCGGATCCGCGCGGTCCGGTCGCCATCCCTTCGAACGACGGCGATGACGCGAGCGTGCACATCTCGAGTGCGCGGACGCTTCCTTGGGGCGACGGCCCGCTCATACGTTTCCAGGCCTCCGGCGATCTCCGCGCTCACGCGGGCCACCAACGGCGCGAGTTCGCGGGCCGAGTCCGCTCGGGCGCGCACCCTCGCGGGCAGGATGCGGATCTCGAAACCGCAGGTGCACACGGTCGTCTTCTGTTTCAGGTCCACGCCCTTCGCGCGCTTGCAACGAGGACAGACGATGACGCCGTACATGCTCACGCGAGGAACACGAGGGCGGCCAAACAGACGCCGTAGTGGTCCATCGGGATGCTGAGGTCCTCGATTCGGTAGTCGATCGCGCGGAACTTGATCCCGCGGAGCTTCGCCATGCTCCCCATTTTCCACTCCATGACCTCGCGGAGGGAATTCTTCGTGCCGTGCATGTGTCCTTCCGCGACGTAGCCCCCGAACCCGTCGTCCCGAAAGCCGTACGCGATCCCGGCAGAGATGGACTCGCCCTCGCCGCCGCGCTGCTGCGCGAGGACGCAGTGCGTGATCGCCCCCATGGGGAGGTCCCGTCGCCGGACCGGCTTGATCCCGATCGGCAGGACGGAGGAGACGGAGACGATGTTCTGCTCCGCGAGGCCGGCATTCTGGAGTGCCTCGTCGAACGCGTTCAGGTCGGAGACCTTCGACACCGCCTTGCCCGACGTGACGAAGAATTTCGTAGGAATCGGAAGCATGATGCCCTGCGAGGACCGCGGATTGTCGCGCGGGACTTAAGGGTTTGCAGGTGGCGACTCTCCGGGGAGAATAATATATTCAGATTTATATTTATTATGCTGTATGGCGAAAGGCGCCCCACCGCTTGCGGGCCTTATGGGCCGCCGGCATGAGGACGGCCTTCCTCATACTGTACGCGTCCTCGCCCCACGAGTAGTACCCATACAAGACCCCGTCCGTGCGATACCCGAGGCCGCGATAGAACTCGATTGCCGCGAGGTTCTTCGTGCTTACTTCAAGGCGGATCGTCGAGAGGCCGCGTTCCGCGGTGAGGCCCTCGGCCGCGCGCATCATCGTCGTCCCGAGCCCGCGACGACGGGCATCCGGCGCGACCGCGACGGAGAGGACGCGGCACGCGGCCCGCTCGAACAGGAGCATCATCGCAGCGTCGATCCCCTGCGGGCCGTCCTCGACGAGCGTCATCGCCTGGCGGTTCCGTAGAATCCAATCGACGTGGTCCCGCCGAAACCGGTGTTCCTGGAAGCACAGGATTTCGAATCGGTAGAGGGCTTCGAGGTCGTCCCGGCCCGCGATTCGCAGCACGGCGACTTCGGACCGCACTTGGGGTTATTGTCCTTTTCGACGCGCGTTCTCTCCTTGATTCATGGAGAAAGGGTAATCTAGACCGTGCGGAATGGGACGCGGGTTCATGGTCTCGATCGCGGACATCCTCAAAGGACGCCACACCGGCGAGCGCGTCGAGCTGCGAGGCTGGATCTACCGCACGCGGACGATGGGCGGGAAGGCGTTCGTCGTCTTGCGGGACTCGACGGGCATCCTCCAAGCCACGATCGCGAAGGACGCGGTTCCTGCGAAGGCCTTCGCGGCGGCCGAGAAAGCGCTCATCGAATCGGCGGTGGTCGTCCGGGGCACCGTCGTCGCGGACAAGCGGGCCCCGGGCGGATACGAGGTCCGCGCGACCGACTTCGAGGTCGTGCATTTCGCGGAGAAGTTTCCGATCCAGGAAGATCCGAGCGACGAATTCCTCCTGGACATGCGGCATCTCTGGGTCCGTTCCCAGCGGATGACGACGATCTTCCGGATCCGCCACACGACGTTCGAGGCAGTCCACGAATATTTCCGCGAAAAGGGATTCTGGGAGGTTCACCCGCCGATGATCACCTCGGCCGGGAGCGAAGGCGGCTCGACCCTCTTCGAGCTCGAGTACTTCGGCCGCAAGGCGCACCTCACGCAATCGTGGCAGCTCTACGCGGAGGCGCTCGTCCTCGCGATGGAGAAGATCTACTACATCGGGCCGTCGTTCCGCGCCGAGAAGTCTCGCACGACCCGCCACCTCACGGAATACTGGCACGCGGAGATGGAGCAGGCGTGGGCCGGGATGGACGAGGTCCTCCAGCATGCGGAGGGCGTGATTTCGCATGCGTGTCAGCGCGTCGCGGAGGAGCGGCCCGACGATGTCGTGGCGCTCGGTCGCACGCCGGAGTTCCTCAAAGCGGTGAAGCCGCCGTTCGAGCGTCTGACGTACGACGAGGCGCTGAAGATCCTGAAGTCGAAGGGCATGGACGTGGAATGGGGCAAGGACCTCCGGACGCTCGAGGAACGCGCCCTCACGGAAGGCAAGACGAAGCCGGTCATCGTGACGCACTATCCTCTGGTGTCCCAAGCGTTCTACAAAGCGCGGGACCCGAAGCATCCGGATCTCGTCCTCGCGTTCGACGTGATCGCAGGCGACGGGGTCGGCGAGGTGGTCGGCGGGAGCGAGCGCGAGACGGACCTCGCGATGATCAAGCGCGGCCTCGCCGAGCAAGGCGAGGACCCGAAGGCGTACGAATGGTACCTAGACTCGCGCCGCTTCGGCTCCGTCCCGCATGCGGGATTCGGGATGGGCATGGAGCGTCTGATCCAGTGGATCTGCAAGCTCGACCACATCCGCGATGCCGTGCCGTTCCCTCGGACGCCCGCGCGGTTCTATCCGTAGAGAATATCCTTTTACGCGCCCAGCGGCTGACCCGGAATGATGGGCGATCTCCCCGTCGATGATCCGTTCGCCGGCGTGCTCGCGGTCCACGCGGACTTCGTCGACAAGCTCACGGAGCTGGAGGCAACCCTCGACGAGATGATGGCGACGCGGGACGTGAGCGAGAGCAACTCCATGATCCTCGACGAGTCCGCTCGATTCTTCGAAGACGAATTGCTCCCTCATCTCGCCGCCGAGGACGAGGCCATCCTCCCGAGGCTGGAAGCGTCCATCGGCCGCTACGGCACGCTCGTGAGCGTCGTCGGATACGAGCACGCCGAGATCCGGCGAGGCGTCGAGAAGTTCCGCGCCGCCCGGGAGGAGTTGCGCCGCCAGCCCGAATCCTGGGACGCGATCCAGGAACTCAACCGCCATGGGATCTTCCTCGTTCAGTTTCTATGGGACCACTTCCGGAAGGAGAGGACGAGCCTCTTCCCGACCGCGCGCGAACGGCTCTCCGCGTCGGACCTCAAGGCGATTCAGAAGCGATTCGTTCCGTGAGTCGTCATCTTGCGGCGGATCTTCGCGGCCATCTCGTCGAGTTCCGCCCGGGCGGCGATGCGACCGTACTGCGGCCCGAACCTCAGGCCGAATCCGTCCCCGGTGAACCGCGGGACGACATGGAGGTGGACATGGTCGACTTCCTGTCCTGCGGCCTCGCCATCGGCGAGGTAGAGATTAATCCCCTCGCATCGAATCCCGGAACTTCGGATGGCGGCCGCAACCCGCATCGCGGCGGCGAACGCTTCGCCTCCCTGCCTCGAAGGAAGGCCGGAGAGACGCGCCGCATGGGACCTCGGAATCACCAGCGTGTGACCGGGATTCACGGGTCGGATGTCCAGGAACGCGATCGTCGTGTCGTCCTCATCGACGATGCTGGCGGGTGCCTCTCGAGCGACGATCTTGCAGAAGATGCAATCCGGATCCCGTGTCGGCAACGCGTCGGCCCCGTCACTTCTTCGCCGAGGGTCCCAGGATGCGGTCGGCGACGATGAGCTTCTGGATCTCGTTCGTGCCCTCGTAGAGCCCGAGGATCCGCGCGTCCCGATAGTATCGCTCGACGTCGAAGTCCCCGCTGAAGCCGTACCCGCCGTGGACTTGGATCGCCCAGTCCGTGACCCGTTGTGCCATCTGCGCGCCGTAGAGTTTCGCCATCGAGACCTCCATCGTGTTGTCGAGGCCGAGGTCCCGCATGTGCGCCGCCCGGAGGGTGAGGAGCCGCGCGGCGTCAATCTCCACCGCGGATTGCGCGATCATCTCCCGGATGAGCTGGAAGTCGCCGATCGGGCGGCCGAAGGCCTTGCGCTCCTTGGCATATTTCGTGGCCGCCTCGAGCGCCGCGCGCGCCACGCCGACCGCGCCCGCGGCGATTCCGATCCTCCCGCTGTTCAGGGTCCGCATCGCCTGGTTCCAGCCGTCCCCTCGCTTCCCGATCAAGTTCTCTTTCGGAACGCGGCAGTCCTCGAAGGCGAGGTCCGCGGTTGGGCTCGCCCGCAATCCGAGCTTTGTCTTCGTCTCGACGTGGGTGACCTTGAACCCACGGGTGTCCTTGGGGACCATGAAGAGCGAGATTCCCTCGTGTCGTTTCGATCCCGGTTCGCGGGCATACACCTGGACGAAATCCGCGAGGTTGCCGTTCGAGATGAATCGCTTCTGGCCGTTCAGCACCCACTCGTCCCCGTCGAGCCGTGCCGTCGTCTGCAGGTTCCCGGCGTCGCTCCCCGCCTCGGGTTCCGTGATCGCCCACGCCCCGAACCGTTCGCCTTTGGCGAGCGGCACGAGCCATTCGCGCTTCTGCGCCTCGCTCGCGAACCACATGAGGGACGTCTCCGATAGGGACGTCTGGACGGAGACGGTCGTTCGCACGGACGACGACCCGCGGGAGATTTCCTCCACGAGAAGCATGAACGAGACGTAGTCCATCCCCGCGCCGCCGTACTTCTCCGGCACCGGGGCACCGAGGAATCCGAGGGCCGCCATCTTCGCGTAGAAGGACTTCGGGACTTCGCCTTTCTCTTCCCAATCCCGCACGTGGGGGACCAGCTCGCGGTCCACGAAATCGCGGGCCGTCTGCTGGACGAGGCGTTGCTCGTCCGTCAACCGAAAGTCCATTCCGGACCACCTCGCGCGGCCTAACCTGAGTGAATCCCTTAAACCTTCGGCACGGACGATGCGTTGCAACCGCAAGGCGTGATGCCCGGAGGAAGTCTTATCGCCCGCCCCGGATTCCACGGTTTGTGGGTCTCCTCTCCGACGCGGACATTCGCCGCTACCTCGCGAAAGAGGAAATTCGGATCGACCCCTTCTCCGAACGGAACCTCACTCCAAATGGGTACGACGTCTCCATCGAGGAGGTCGTCATCCCTTCGACGGGCACGAAGACGACGGAGGGCGCCGCGCAGGTCCCGGCGAGCACGCGCTTCGCCGTCAGCACTCGAGAGCGGATTCAGCTCGGGCGTCACGTAGCGGGTCAGATTTGGCTCCGCACGACGTGGGCGCGGCGCGGGGTGGTCGCGTCCTTCGGGATGATCGACGCGGGGTTCTCCGGGACGCTCACGTTCGGAGCCTTCAACGCGTCTTCCGGTGTGCTCGAGCTCCCGGTTGGCGAGCGGTTCGCACAGGTCGTGTTCCTGACGCTCGAGTCGCCCGCCTCGGAGACGTACGACCGGCGCTCCGGGACGTTCCAGGGCCAGAAGGGCGTGACGCTCGAACGACCGTGACGTCGAACGCCGTGTGGTGCTGCGTTGGAGAATACGCACGCACATGCCGACGCCGGAGATCGGTGATCCGGAGGCCGGCCGCGCCGGCAACGCGTCGGATGGCTTGGATCGCCTCTTGCTCGTCCACCGTCTCTAGAATTCGGTACACGTGGACCGTGCCACGAGGTTCGAGGGCCCCGAAGGCATCGGGCAGAAAGTCAAACGCCGAGTGCGGCAGGTCCAGGATGACCCGGTCCACGGGCGCGATCTGCCGGAGGATCGTACGCGCGTCGCCTGCGCGAACCGTCACGCGGTCAGCACGATTCGCCGCTACGTTCGTGCGCAGCAACTCGACGGCGACCGGGTTCGCATCCGAGGCGTGGACTTCTCGCGGGCGGCGCGTCTTCGCAATCAGGATCGCATAGGGACCGACCCCCGCGAACGGATCCGCGACGACCTCCCCGTCCCGGGTCAAGTCCGCGATGCGCAATCGCTCCGAGGCGAGTCGCGGGCTGAAGTATGCTTCCCCCAGGTCGACGAGATACGTGAGGCCGTGCTCGAGGTGGCGGGTCGTGGTCCTCGGCTCCCCCGCGACGACCTCGATCTGGCGGATGCGGTGTTTCCCTTTGACCCCGCGATCCTCCACGACGACGAGAATCCGGGGATTCCATCGGAGGATGGCCCGTCCGATCGCCTCGCGGTGGCCGTGCAACTCTCTCGGGATCTTGATGACCGCAATGTCTCCGACGACGTCGAACGAGCTGGGGAGGGATGCGCGCAGGGCCGGCGGGACATCGGCGACGTCTTTGTAGCTCCGCACCGCAACATATCCCTCGGGGAAGTCTCGCTCCGCGATGGGGAACCCGATATCCACTCGATCGGTCGTCGGGATGAGCAGGCGGTCGCCTTCTCGGACGATGCGCAGATGCGGTGCGAGCTTGTCCTCCTCGACGAGACGCCGTCGAACCTCCTCCCCGCGTTCGCGAGGGACGACGATGCACCAGGATCGCACGCCGCCGCGATGCGGCCTCCGGCGATTAAGGTTTCAGCCGCCGCAAACGTTCATGGCCCTCGCGTCGCTTCGCCGCGACGATGGGGGAACTCGTCTTCATCGGCCTCGGCCTCCATGATGAAAAGGGCGTGACGCTCCGAGGGTTGGAGGAAGCCCGCGCCGCGGATGTCGTCTTTGCGGAGTCATACACGTCCGGGCTTTCGGGCGCCTCCCTGGAATCCGTGCAGCGCCTCATTGGCAAATCCGTTCGGAAGCTGTCGCGGGAGGAGGTCGAAAACGGCCGATTGATCTTGGACGCGGCGTCGAAACAGCGCGTGGCCTTCCTTGTCGGTGGCGATCCAATGGCGGCCACCACCCACGTGGACCTTCGATTGCGGGCGGCCGCGGCGAGGATTCCGACGCGAATCGTCCACGGCGTGTCGATCCTGACCGCGGCCGCGGGAACGCTGGGCCTCCAGGCGTACAAGTTCGGACGGACGACGACCGTCCCGTTCGCGCAGCCCGGCTTTGAACCGACGAGCCCGCTTGAGGCGATCCTTGAGAACCTCCGCGCGGGGCTCCACACGCTGGTCCTCCTCGACCTCCGTGAAGATGGGACCCTCCTTTCGCCTCGCGAGGCGATCGAATCGCTCCTCCGAATGGCCATGAAAATGCGAACGTCCGAGTTCGGTCCAAAGACCTTCGCGTGCGTCCTCGGGCGCGTGGGATCTCCGGATGGCACCGCCGCGGCCGGGCCTCTTGAATCGCTCGTCGGGCGCGACACGGGCCCGCCCCTCCACTGTCTCGTCATCCCCGGGCCGCTGCACTTCCTCGAGGAAGAGTCCCTCGTGGCGTTCGCCGGTGCTCAGGGTCTCTGAACCGGGGCGGTCGAGAGTCCCGCGAGCCGCTCGACTCGCCAGAACGTGATCTCCTGCGTCACGGACCACCGCAGCTCCTTTCCACCCCACTGTTCCCGGAGGGCGCGGACCGCCTCCCGGTGGAGGGTTTCGGGCACCTCCCACTGGGTGGTGTAGTCCCGCCGTGCAATTTCCGCGATCGCTCGGTCCGCGGACGCCGTCTCCGTGAACGGGCCGACGGGGATCACGAGGTCCGGTTTCAGGATCTCGGTGAGCTTGCGCTCGTGCACCCCCGGCGGTTCCCAGTGGAACCCCTGCTTCTCCACGAGGGTGTGGTATTCCCGGTTCAATTCCGGACCATCGGATCGGCCGATGATGCTGAAGTACGACTCCGTGGTGACGCGCGCGATTTCTCGTAGCACGTCCCTCCATTCGGAGATCAGGTGGAGCACGTGGTTCGTCGTGGCGACGTCGAACGCCTTCGACGGGAACGGGAGGCGCACGGCGTCGGCGAAGATCACGTTCTTCAAGCCTTTCGCGAGGCCTCGCTCGACCATCGCGGGGGAGATGTCGATGCCGACGACCTGGATGCCACTCTTCTGGAGCGGCACCGCGAAGCGGCCCGTGCCGACGCCGACCTCGAGGACCCGCTTGCCGCGGAGTTCGTCGACGAGGACGCCCAGGACGCGGGACAGGGCCCGTGCCGGCAGACCCCGTGTCTCGTCATAGATCGTCGCGACGCGGTCGAACGAAAGTCGCTCCGGCACGCCGTACGCATAGCCCGTGCGGGGGGAAAAACGTGAGCCGCGCCCGAGGCCCCTGCGTGGCCACCCGGCGCCGGGCATCCCCCCACGGCGGAGGTGGCGACGGTTGTAAACGTTAGCTCCATGTATTCGGAGCCCGTGCTGCGGCGGCGTGTCACAGGCATCCACCGTCACCCCCGAGGAGGCCAAGATCGGACGTCCGACGATCCCCCCGGCCCTTGCCGGGTTGCCGTCCGACGACCGGCTCTTCCGGGAGCTGATCGCCCGCTTTACGGTCCTCGCGGAGACGTGCGCCCGGTTCTCGTCCGAGGTGTACCGCTCGTCCGGCACCCGACGGGAGGCCAACCTCGAGGACACGGTTCGGCGGAGTCTGAAAATCGCCCGGACCGTGTTCGGGACGTGGTCCATCGAAATCCTGTCGGTCATCCACCTGAACCAGTCCGTCGGGTTCGCGCAAATCAAGAAGACGCTCGGCCGAATCAAGAGCTCGACGCTGAGCGCGAAACTGCGGCAACTCGAGAAGGCGGGGCTCGTCCAACGATATGGCATGACGAGGAAGGCGCCGCAGAGTCGGTATTCCCTCACGCACAAAGGGCTGATGATCGCCCGCCTCGGAGAGCCCGTGTTCTTGTATCTCCGCGTGGCCGACGGCTGGCGAGGCCCCGGGGCGACGCCGGCCTCCGATCAGGACCAAGAGACGGACCTCGTACCCGACGAGGCCGACGAGGCGTGAAGGCATCCGCCGGACGCGTCTTCCGGTCCGCTCGCGATGGCCTCAGGTGGGGCGCTTTTCGGCAGCCTCGCGAGGGCTTTCTCCGGGAAAATCGATAGTTTCACACACCCCCCCGTGTTACCGCCTTAAGTATGGTCAAGGATGAGAAGAAAGGTGACAAGGTGGCTGTAGCAGTCAAGGCTATCAAGTCCATCGAAGAACTTTCCGGCGTCGGCCCCGCGACCGCGGAGAAACTGCGCGAGGCGGGTTTCACGGACCTCATGGGGCTCGCGGTCGCCTCGCCGCAGATGGTCGCCGACGCGGCCGAGCTCGGCACGAATGTCGCCCAGAAGATCATCATCGCCGCCCGCGAGGCGGTCGACATCGGCGGCTTCGAGACCGGGGACGTCATCCTCGAGCGACGGAAGTCCGTCGCGAAGCTCACGACCTGCTCGAAGGCCCTCGACGAGTTGCTCGGCGGCGGTCTCGAGACCCAGGCGATTACGGAAATGTATGGTGAATTTGGCAGCGGAAAGTGCGTGACAGGGAACAGCATGGTCCTCTACCTCAATGACCGACATCCTCACATCGCGCCCATCGAGGAGGTTTACGAGAAGTACGCTCGATCGTATGGTGAGACCCCCTTGGACGACGGATTCGTGGTTTCTGGCGCCCCCGTACAGGTTCTGGGTCTTCCCTCAAGCGGGTTCGGTCCCACTGCGGCGAGCGCGATTTATCGAGAGCATGCTCACGAGGTGTATCGCATCTGCACATCCCGCGGAGCCCTGTTCGAAGTCACGGGAGCCCATCGGTTTCTCACCGTGACGGATCAAGGGACCCAATGGGTCCCGGCTGCCAAGCTCTCTGCGGGCGACCCGGTCGCCGGTCCGAAATCGATCGCGATCGAGGGAGGCGGTCTTTCGGAGGACGATGCATACTTCCTTGGGTTATTCGTCGCAGAGGGCACTGCGAACCCCGTTTCTCTGTGCAATGCCGACCATCGGATTATTGACTGGGTTCAGGCGTATGTTGAGAGACGTTTCGGCTACTCGCCACGGGTCCGCCCGCTTGGATCAGCACCGCACGTGCGGATTGTCCTCTTCCGCCGACCGACCGTGGCGTTCCTCGGCAGCCTCGCGCGGACCAACGCGGGTACCAAACGAGTCCCGATGGAAGTTCTGTCGGGAAGCGAGGAGGTCGTCCGAAGCTTCCTCGCCGGCTACCTCGACGGCGACGGCTCCATTGAGGAGAGGACCGTTAGCGCGACCACGAAGAGTTCCGGCTTGGCGACCGACTTGGCGTATCTCTTCGGCCGGCTCGGCGTCCGCGTCACGCGGAGCGAGAGGGTCGTCGACGGGGTCACCTACTTCGTGGTCTTCGTTGTCGGCTTCGCCAGAGATGGACTGCAGATCCCGATGCTGACAAAAAAGATGCCCGCGCTTCGAACCCGCAACTCATCTCACGGATACCCCACGCGTATCCCTCAATTCCTTGCGCGAACCTACCGGAAAACACTCGGAGGAAATCGTGGCCGGCGTCGGAAGGCAATTGGTAGAGCAGCGAACGCGGCGGAGACCTTCTATCACGTCTTGACGCGGAGTCGCTATACGAGGAAGACGATTAACGACGGTACCTTCCGCCGGATCGTCCACGAGTTCTTGGCGGGTCACGAGAGACTGCGGAAGGCCCAGAGCCTGGCCGAAACCTTGGACAGGCTCACAAGTCAGGAGTTCAAGGAGCTCGTGGATCTACTGCCCTTCCCGTACGAAAGCCTCGCTGCCAATCTAGGGCTCTCGCCGTCCGCCCTGCGGAACTACCTCTCGCGGGGATTGCCAAGAGATACGACATTACGGCGTCGGCTGCGGGAGGCGCTACTGCCTCGAATCACGGATCGACTGCGGTTGCTCGAGGAAGCGTTTCCCCAGATCCGCAACATCTACGCGATGGCCTGGGACGAAATCGTGTCGATTGAGATTCGTCCGTATGACGACTGGGTGTACGACTTCGTAGTGCCGGATGGCCATGCGTTCGTCGGCGGAGCCGTGCCGACCTTCATGCATAACAGCCAGCTCGGCCACCAGCTCGCGGTCAACGTCACGAGATCCGAAGATTCTGGCGGCCTCGACGGCGACACGGTCTGGATCGACACCGAGCAGACGTTCCGTCCGGAGCGCATCCGGCACATGGCGGACGCGCTGGACCTCGATGCGGATGCGATCCTGAAGCGGATCCACGTGGCCCGGGCGTTCAACAGCCATCACCAGATGCTCCTTGTCGAGAAGGCGCAGGAGCTGACCCAGGACTACCGGGTCCGCCTGATCGTCATCGACTCCCTGACCGCGCACTTCCGGGCGGAGTATATCGGGCGCGGCGTGCTCGCGGAGCGACAGCAGCTGCTGAACAAGCACATCCACGAGCTGATGCGGTTCGGCGACATCCACAACGCCGTCGTGTATGTGACGAATCAGGTGCACGCGAAGCCCGACGCGTTCTTTGGCGATCCGACGCGGCCGGTCGGCGGGCACATCGTGGGCCACAGCGCGACGTTCCGGGTGTACCTGCGGAAGTCGAAGGGCGGGAAACGGATCGCACGCCTGATCGACTCGCCGAGCCTCCCCGAGGCCGAGGCGGTGTTCAGCGTGTCGGAAGACGGGATTCGCGACTGAGCCTGCGCCGATGTTGCATGTCAAAGCGTGTCGGGACAGCTTGAAGTAGCGTCGGACCCATCGTTGGCGTGGTTCCATGGAAGCGGGGCTCCTCCTGATTCCGGGTCCCGTCCCGCTCCATCCTCGGGTCCTCGAAGAGTTCGCGAAGCCGGCGCTTCCGCACTACGGCGACGCGTGGGTCCGAGCGTTCGCCGAGGCGACCTCCTTGATGCACTATCTCTGGTCCTCTCCGGACGGGCACGTGTTCCCGCTCGCGGGGCCCGGCCACGCGGGCATCGAAGCCCTCGCCTACACGTTCCTGCGGCCCGGCGACCGGGTCGTCGTCGTGTCGAACGGGTTCTTCGGCGAGCGGCTCCGCGAGGTGCTCCAGGCGCACCGCCTCAAGGCGGACGTCGTCGAATCGGCGTGGGGCAGCGGTCCCGACCTCGACGGATTGCGCACGGCCCTGAAGCAGCCCACGAAGGCCGTGGCGGTGGTCCACAACGAGACGTCGACCGGGGTGACGAATCCGCTCGAAGGGATCGTCGAATCCGCGCACGCGGTCGACGCGTTCGTGATCGTGGACGCGGTGTCCTCCCTGGGCGGCATCTCCCTCCCGACCGCGGCGCTCGGCGTGGACGCGGCGTTCAGCGCGTCGCAGAAATGCCTCGCCGCGCCCGCCGGGATTGCGCCCGTGTTCGTCGCGCCGTCCGTGTGGGAGGCCACGGATCCGAGCGACGCCGACGGTTGGTACCTGAACCTATTCACCTGGGAACGCTACGCGCGGGAGTGGGGCGACTGGCATCCGACGCCGACGACGATCTCGTCCAATCTCTTCTACGCATTCCATCGCGCGCTCTTGCTCGTGAAAGAGGAAGGCCTCGAGGCCCGCTGCGCCCGCCATGCGAAGATGTCGAAGCGGCTCCGAGACGGCCTGTCGGCATTAGGCTTCAAGGCGCTCGCGTCCCCGGAGTTCGTCTCGAACACGGTCACGTGCATGTCGCCGCCCGACACGATTGACGCGAACACGCTCGTGAAGCGGCTGCGGCTCGAGCACAACATCACGATCTCGGGTGGCCTGGGACCGCTCCGCGGCAAGACGATCCGGATCGGGACGATGGGCACGCAGGCGGAACCCGACGTGATCGACCGCCTCCTCGAGGCCGTCCGGTCGATCGTCTGAGGCTCACGCATCCGGCAGGTATCGGTCGAGCCAGTCTCCGGCCCGCTCGTACAGCGTGACTTGATTGGAGATCTTCCGCGGCCAGTGCCCTTCGTCCGGGAACTCGAGGTAGTCGACGGTCTTGCCCATCTGCTTCATCGCCTCGACCATCGACCTCGCCTCCGTGACGGGACACCGGGGATCGTGCGCGCCTCCCGTGAATAGCACCGGCACGCCGATGCGGTCGAGGTAGTAGATCGGCGAGAACTTGCGGTACAGGTCCGCGTCCGTGTCCGGATGACCCATCTTCTGCCGGTCGTATCGCTGCAGGTATCCTCGCTCGTTCGTCGTCGCGGTGAGCCAGTTGAAGTATCCCACGATGCTCACGCCGACGTGCCACATCTGGGGCGCCTGCTCGAGGCAGTGCGCGACCGAGTACCCGCCGTAGCTCACGCCGATGATCCCGAGCCGGTCCGGGGCGCAATACCCGTTCTTGACGAGCCATCGCCCGCCCGCCATGATGTCCTGCATGTCCCCGCCGCCGAGGTCCCGGTCGCTGATCCGCCGCCACGCGCGGCCGTATCCCGTGCCACCCCGGTAATTCGGCGCCAGGACCGTGAACCCGTCCGCGACGAGGAACTCGACGGATGCGTCCCATTCGTTGAGGGTCTGCGCCTCCGGTCCGCCGTGGGGGTAGACGAGCGCCGCGTGGCGGGAACGCGCCTTCGGCGGCACGAAGAGCCAACCCGGGATTTTGCGTCCATCGAACGTCGGGTACCAGATCAGCTTGCCGTCGGCGAGCTCGTTCTTCGGGAGCGGGGTTCGCACGCTGTCGACGAGCCGCGCGGTCCGTGTTCCCCGTCGGGCGACGAGCCACTCGGGCTGGAGGAAGTCCGTGAACAGGTAGTAGAGCGTCCGGCCATCCGGAGACCAAAGGGGCCGGTGCGCCGACCCGATGGGCTGCGACGCGACGACGGATCCTTTCCCGTTGCGGTTCACGGTCTTCAGTTGAACGTTCCCGTCGCGGTTCTCCAGGAACGCGATTCGCTTCCCGTCCGGAGACCACACGGGCATCGTCTTGTCCCGCCGGCTCTCGAGGATCCATCGCACCGCACGCGAGTCGACATCGAGCGCGCCGATGTCGAGGTGATCGTGGACGTTCGAGACGAAGAGGAGTTCCTGGCCGTCCGGGGACCACGGATGCGGGCGGCCTGCCTCGCCGGCGATCGAGCTCTCGCTGTCCGGGAAGTTCACGACTTTCTCCATCCGGCCGTGGAGGTCGACGAGTCCGACGTAGTCGCCCAGGCCGACGCCCGCGGAGAACGCGATGGTCCGGCCATCCGGCCGCCACGCGATTTCCGTTGCGATGTCGTCCACGTTCGTGAGTTGGTTCGGCTCGCCACCCGCAGCGTCCACGACGAAGACGTTGTCGCGGTCCCCGTCGCGGTTCGAGATGAACGCGATCTTGGCGCCGTCGGGGGACCACCGCGGGAACGCGCTGTCGAACGAGGTGTCCGTGACTTTCTGGACGTGCTCCCCTTTCGTCGGCACGAGGTAGATGTTGTAGTTCTCGTCCCCCTCGAAGTCCGATTGCACCGCAATCCATTCGCCGTCCGGCGAGAACTCCGGGTTGACGACGGACTGATCAGACCGCAGGAGGACTTTCTCGTGCTTCGTTCGCAGGTCCATCAGGTAGACGGACCACTGCTCTCCCTTGTTCGCGGCGTACGCGAGCCGCCCGCCGTCGGGCGAGACGTCGAAATTTCCGAGCTGCCAGATCTTCCGCAAGAAGCGTCGAGGCGTGAACGTGACCTTCCTCCCCATGGTAATCACCGGAGCGGTCGGACATCGCGCGGGACATAAAAGCCATCTTGCGGGATTGCCTCGGCTGCGCCATGAACGTGAACGTGGCATCCCTCCCCATCACCGTCGGCGTCGGTGCGTTCCTCGTAAGGGGCGGCGGGCTTCTCGTCGTCCGGAAGACGTACGGTCCATCGAAGGCCCTATGGACGATTCCTTCGGGCTACGTCGAGCCGGGCGAGTCGATTGCGCAGACGATTGTCCGTGAGGTGCGCGAGGAGACGGGAATCGCCGGACGGCCGGACGCCATCGTGGCGGTGCGGAATCGCGTGACCTCGTCGGCCAACGACACGTTCCTGGTCTTCACGATGGGCTATGACTCCGGCGAGCCGCGTCCCGATGGCGTCGAAGTGAGCGAGGCCGCCTTTGTGCCGCTCGAGGAACTGGCCGTATCCGATCGAGCGGCATCCTTCACCCGAGCGATGATCCCGAAAGTGTCCCGCTCCGTCGGACTCCATCTCGACCCATACGTTCCTCCGGTCGGCCAGCTGGAGTCCCTTGCCTATCTGTTGTATGTGTAGGCCGCCAAAGCCTTTATGCGCCGCGTCATTGCGCGACCGTGGCGGTCACCATCCTCGTGCAATCGCTCGGCACGAAGTACGTGCTCGACGTGGCGGCGCTCGGTCGCGTCCGCGAGGTCCTGACGGCCGGAGGGCTCGTCGTCCACCCGACCGACACGGTCTACGGCCTGGCCGCGGATCCGTTCCAGGGCGCTGCGATCGATCGACTCTTCGCCGCGAAGGGCCGTCCGCGAGGCACGCCGGTCTCGATTGCGGTCGCCGAGGTGAGTGACATCTTCCGATTCGGGGAGCGAAGTCCCATCGCGGAAGCGTTCGTCGCGAAAAATCTTCCGGGTCCGTTCACGATCATCCTGCGCGCAACCGCTTCCGCCCCCCAACCCGTCGTCGGCTCCGACGGCCGAATCGGCCTCCGCGTTCCGAATCACCCGATCCCCCGCCTGCTCGCAAAGTCCTTCGGCCCGATCACGTCGACGAGCGCGAACGTGCACGGCAAACCATCGCCGACCACCTGCGACGAGGCCCGGGATCAGCTCGCGGACCGCGTGGATGTCTACGTGGACGGAGGCCCGACGCCGCTCGGCGGCGAGTCGACGGTCGTCGACCTCTCGGGCCCGCGGCCGAAGATCGTCCGGCAAGGCGTCCTTCCGACCGGGGCGTGATGCGACGGACACTTCGGTTCGGGAGGCGCTGCTCCGCGCGGGGAAGGTCTCGCGGGAGGCGCGCGAGCGTGCGGTGGGCCTCGTGACGGAAGGCGCGCTCCTGCTCGATGTCGCCGAGGATGTGGAGGACCTCTTCCGAAAGCGGGGGATGCGGCCCGCGTTCCCGACGTGCCTCTCGATTGATCAGATCGCAGCCCACTACACCCCCACGCACGACGACGCGCTCCGGTTCCGCCGAGGGAACGTCGTCAAGCTGGACCTCGGAGCGCACTTGGACGGATGGATTGCCGACACGGCCGTGACGGTCGAAGTCGGCACGAGGAATTGGACCGAATTGATCCGGGCCTCGGAACTCGCCCTGCAAACGGCGATCGAGGCCGTCCATCCGGGCGTCACCACCCGCGCGATCGGGGAAGGGATCCAGCGGGCGATCGAGTCCCACGGATACCGTCCGGTGCGGAACCTCACCGGGCATACGATCGAGCGATACGTCCTGCATGCGGGCAAGGGCGTCCCCAACATCCCGCACGGACACGACGTGCTGGAGGCCGGCGAGGTCGTTGCGATCGAGCCGTTCGCCTCCGCGGGGGCCGGTCAAGTCGACGGCCGGAAGACGGGAAACATCTACCGCGTGCTTCGCACGAAGCCGTTGCGCGACGCGACCTTGAATGCGTTCCTGCAGACGCTGTCGAGCGAGTTCAAGACCCTCCCCTTCGCAGAGCGTTGGGCGGCTCGCCTCGAGCCGCGCGCCCCGAGCCTCTTGAACCAACTCGTCCGCAGCGGCTCCGTGATGACGTACCCGGCCCTCCTGGACGTCGGCGGAGGGATCGTCTCGCAGACGGAGCACACTCTGCTCATCCGCGCCGATGGCGTCGTCGTGACGACCGCGTGAGCCGTGCTAAAGGCTCGCAACGTTTATTATCGAAGGTCCCCATCGACGCAGCCCCTCGGGGTCATCCTTCTTTGAGCGACATCAAGCGGATTGTCCTGGACGTCCTCAAACCCCACAAGCCGTCCCTCGTCGAGATGTCGCTGCGGCTGAGCGGCCTCAAGGGCGTCGACGGGGTGAGCCTGACGCTCGACGAGGTCGACCAAGAGACGGAGAGCGTGAAGGTGACGCTCGAAGGGTCCTCAATCAACTATTCGAGCGTCGAGGAAACGCTGCGCGAACTCGGGGCCGTGATCCATTCTGTCGATCTGGTGTCCTCGGGAAAGCGGCTCGTCGAGGACGTCCGGACCGCGCAGGACCACCACTGACGGGACGGCGGATCAGCGGGCCTGCTTGATGCGCTGCGCGACCTTCTGGACGATCGAGGTCTTGAAATAATCCGCGCGGACGAGCACCCGGCCGTCTTTGCGCCACGGCGTCGAGGGGAACGACTTTCCCTCCTCGAGCGTCGGCTGGAGGCCGAGCGCCTTCGCCGCCGTCGCGATCTCTTGCGCGGTCGGCGACTCGACGGCCCATTTCTTCGCGACGCGGCGGCCCTCGTCCCGCGTGCGTCCGAGGTCGAAGTACGCCGGGTAGAGGACGATTGGCCGGTCTCCTTTCGGCATGGGCCCGGAACGAACGGGACCGCCGCCATAAGCCTTTGGCCGCGCCGATATCTTCATTCCGACCTGCGTGTTCTCGGGCCGCATTCCGGGGGAGCGGAGCACGATGGACGATGGCTCGGAGCTCGTCGAATTTGCGCTGGATCATGCATCGAAGAAGGGCGCCACGTACGCGGAAGCGCGGTACGAAGGGCAAGAGCAGGAGAATTTCTTTCTCAAGAACGGGGTGCTCGACGCCCTGTACGTCGGGCAAGACCGCGGGATCGGCGTGCGGGTCCTCGTGAACGGCGCCCTCGGCTTCGCGGCGACGAACTTGTTGACGAAGTCGGACGTGCGAGCGGTCGTCGAGGATGCCGTGAAAATCGCGAAGGCCTCGCGACACAGGACGAAGATCGTCTTCGCTCAGGAAGACGCGATCGAGACGAAATGGTCCGTCCCCGAGAAGAAGAAGCTCGCGAGCGTGCCGGTCGAGCAGAAGATCGAGGAGATTCGCGCCGTCGATCGGGATCTGCTGGCGTTGGGATTCAAGATTCCCGCGCGGTTCTTCCAACTCAGCGACAATCGCATCACGAAGTACCTCGCGAACTCGGAAGGTTCGCGGATTCGGTCGTACAGCCCTCGGCTCCGCGCCTTCTACTACCTGACCGTCGCCGAGGGAGCCGGCGTCGAGCAGGCCTACCGGAACTACGGCTGGTCGGGCGGTTGGGAAGGCATCGCCGCCTGGGACTTGCGGAATCGGGTCCTCGAGGAGGCCCGATCCCTGCACAAGTCGTTGACGCAAGGGAAGAAGTCCCCGGAGGGGAAGATGGATCTCGTCGCCGGACCTCAGGTGGCCGGCATCGCGTCGCACGAGTCGTGCGGCCATCCCACGGAGGCGGACCGGGTCCTCGGCCGAGAGGCGAGCCAGGCCGGGAAGTCGTTCATCCCGCCGGACGGCATCGGGATGCGAGTCGGGTCCGAAGTCGTGAACGTCGTCGACGATCCGACGATTGAACACTCCATCGCATACTACCAAACGGACGACGAAGGCGTGAAGGCCCGGCGACGCTACCTCTACAAGGAGGGCCGCGTGACCGAGTTCCTCCACAACCGCGAGACGGCCGCGGCACTCGGCACGCGCAGCAATGGCGCGGCGCGCGCGGTGAACTACAACCTCGAGGCGATCGTTCGGATGGCGAACACCTTCGTCGAGCCGAAGGACTACTCCGTCGACGAGATGCTCGAGGACGTCAAGTTCGGCGTGTACATGAAGAGCTTCATGGAGTGGAACATCGACGACAAGCGCTACAACGCGAAGTACGCGGGGCGCGAGGCGTACCTCGTGGAGAACGGGGAGATCAAGCATCCCGTCCGCGGCACGGTCATCGAGCTCACGACGCCGGCCTTCTGGTCCGCGGTTGACGCCGTGGGAAAGGACTTGGACTTCGAAGCCGGGTTCTGTGGCAAGTCGGATCCCGGTCAGGCGCTCGACGCGAGCATGGGCGGGCCGACGATTCGCCTGCGCAACGTGTACCTGAGGTGAGACGATGGAAGACGTGGCCTCTCGAATCGTCGACAAGGCGATCTCCCTTGGGTGCCAGGACGCCGTCGCGGACGTCGTGACGAACCGGTCGTACCAGATCCGCTTCGCACGGAACGAGCCGGTCATCAGCAACCGCTGGCGCGAGAACACGGCATCCGTCTTCTTCGTGTACCAGAAGCGGGTCCTCGCGAGCGACATCAAAGACCTCTCGCGCGTGGACGATGCGGTCGAGCGCCTGGTGAAGATCGCGAAAGGGTCCCAGGAGAACACGGACTACGCGGGCCTCGCGAAAGGCCCCTTCAAGTACGCCCGCACGCGGCCGGACCCGAAGGTCCTCGCCCTCGACGAGGGCGGGAGGCACGTCGAGGCCGCGATCGGGGGCGCGCTGGACGAAGGCGCGAAGGAATGCGCCGGCTCCTTCTGGAAGTACGAGGACGAGCACTTCCTCGCGACGTCGAACGGCGCGGAGGGCCATGACCACCGCGCGAGCCTCTATCTCTCCATCCGGGCCCTCGTCTCGCTGGAGTCGAGCGGCCACGGCATCGCCGCCGCGACGAAACTCTCCGCCTTTGATCCGTCGAAGGCGGGCCACAAAGCGGGCCGGATCGCGGCGCTCGCGCGCAATCCGAAACCGGGCAAACCGGGTCGCTACACCATTGTCTTCGATCCGTTGATCTTTGGATCGGTCTCGGACCAGATCGGCGGCCGCCTCGGCGCGTATGCTGTACTGGCCGGCCTGTCGCCGTTCGGGAAGAAAGTCGGGAAGCGGGTCGCCTCCTCGGGATTCACGCTCTACGACGATGGTTCCGCGGAATCGATCGCCCGCAAGCGGTTCGATGCCGAGGGCGTCCCGACCCGGAAAAACGTCCTGGTCGGCCAAGGGATCCTCAAGACGTACCTCCACAACTCGACGACCGCGAAGAAGTTCAAGACGAAGACGACCGGCAACGCGGGCCTCGTGTCGCCGGACCCGCACGCGCTCTTCGTGAAACCGGGCGATTGGACCCGCGACGAGATATTCTCCGACGTCAAGGACGGCCTCTGGCTGACGAACACGTGGTACACGCGCTTCCAGTCGTACATGACCGGAGACTTCTCGACGATCCCGAGGGACGGGATCTTCCACATTCGGAACGGGGACGTCGTGGAGGCATGGAAGGACATCCGCCTGACCGACAACCTCCTCCGGATGATGCAGAACATCGTCGGCTTGAGCAACAAGACGGAGCAGATGATGTGGTGGGGCGAGGTCAGCATCCCGAACTTCGTTCCCTACGCGCTCATCAAGGACGTCGGCATCACGAAGTCGGCCGAGTGAGATCTCGCAGGAAGCGGACTAGGTCGGCTGCGCCTCGAGGAGGACCGCGTTGATGACGCCGTCCTGGCCGGGGCGAGAGGTCACACGAGCGAGGCCGATCTCCGTCTGAATCGTCGCGCCCCGCGTGATGATGTTGCGCGTGACGAAGTTCGGATTCGATGGGTTCGCCTTAACGGTGACGATTTTCACTTTCTTCGTTGCGGCCGTCCGACGATCGAGGACGTTGGCGAACTCCGCCTTCAGGACCCGGACCTTGCGGTTCGCGCCCTTCGTGCGGTAGAGTTTGAGGCGTTGCGGCCCGATGAACGCGTACTGCTGCTCGCGGCCGATCTCTCGCTTCCGCTTCTTGCGAAGCGGCCGATACCGACCGCCGGTCGATTTTCGCTTCGATCGTCCTTGCCAGAGGGCCACGTTCGACCTCGAGGGAGCCGTCCCAAGTCCCGGGCCGTATTTGACGGTTGCGGCCGCTAGAGGATGTTCAGGTACCCGTACACCAGGAAGTTCGCGAGGAGGAATCCGAGCACGGCCCCGCCGTTCAGCAGCGGCAGTCCCGCCTGCGGGTTGCCCTTCAGGACGAACCGCATCAGGATGAGGAATCCGATCAGGCTGCCGATCACGGTCGCGATCGCGATCAGCTCGTTCGATAGAATCCCGAGCAAATACCCTCCGGACGGGCTCGAGAACGTGAACGCGGAGACGGCCAGAATGCCGGGGATGATGAGGTCTCCGAGGCCGACGAACATCGCCTCGCGTTCCTCCCCCGAGGCGACCTGCTCTTTCAGGCTCTTCTGATTCCGGAACGAGTATCCTGATTTCTTCGGGATCACGAGGAGGATCGGGAGGCGCTGGCTCGTGAGCTCGTCGGCAAGCGTAATCATGTGCTTCGTGCGGTAGACGGCCCACGCGTCGTAGACGGCAAGGGCGAGCAGCAGGAGGATCGCCGGGACGATCCCGAACGAGATGCCGAGGATGGCCGTCACCCCGGCGGCGGTCATGATCCCTATTGCGTCGACGACGTACCACTCCGGAAATTTCATCAAGACGTACACGAGGAGGCCCGCGATGACGAACGCGAGCAGGGTCGACAGGTTGACGAGGAGGTTCTCGTCGACCATGCCTCCGGTCGCGGTGAGGAGACCGAAGTACAGGGGGAGGAGCAGGATGAACGCCAGGGTCACGAAGATCGACGCGATGATCACGTACTTCGCGAGGTTCTGACGCCGGTAACGGACCAGCCCCAGGATCACCGCCGTGAAGGCGAGGATCATGATGATGTACACCGCGGTGTTCGTCACGTCGCCCGGGTTCGAGAACGCCTGGAATCCGCCCGCGTAGAAGAACGGCGAGAGGGCGATCGCGGCGACCTGACTCCCGACGAGGATCGCCGCCATGGCCGCGATCGAGGCGTATTCCCGTCGCATGGGACGCCTACTCCCGCGTCACGCGTCCGAACGCCACGGTCCCGGCGATCTTCTCGATGAACACCTTGACGATCGCGCCCTTCGCCGTCCCCGGCACGTAGATGACGTACCTGTCGAGCTTCGCGATCCCGTCGCCCTTCTTGCCGATGTCCTGGATCATGAGCTCGTAGACCTTGCCCTCGACGAGCGGGGCCTCTTCGACCTTCGCCGCCTTCTTCACGGCCTTCACCGGCCGCCGGGCGCCGCAGGCGTCGCACTCGAGCATCGCGATGCGGTCTTCCTTCACGAGGCGCGTGTCGGGTCGTCCGCATTCCTGGCACAAGACGTACGCCTCGACGTAGGACTTGACACGCTCCTCGACCTGCTGCGCCGTGACCTTGCTCTTGAACACGACCCGTCGGCCCTCGAGCGCGCCCGCGGTGCCGAGCTCCCGGAGGAGATACGTCAGGACCATGTCGGGGTCCCGCCGGATCGCCCCGACTATGTCGTCGAAGTTGCGGAGGATCGTCGTCTTTCCCTCGATGACGACGTCGGGGGAAGGAACTTGGAATCGCTCGCCGCTGCTGAGCGCCGCCGGGAGGGCTTTCTTCGCCCGCGCGAGCAACTGGTCGTAGCTCAGGGTGGACACGAGACACGTCCAAGGCCCGGGTCGGTTTAAGGTTATTGGCTCAATGGGCGGCCACGCGAACGAGGCCCAGGTGAATCGGCGACGGATGCAACGGCCGGGAGCGCAACTCCGGATGGAACTGCGATGCGACGAAGTACGGATGGCCCGCGAGTTCGAGGACTTCCATCCGCCGCCCTCCGTCGGACCGACCGACGTAGCGCAAGCCCGCGTCCTGGAACTTGGCGATGTACGCCGGGTTGATCTCGTATCGGTGCCGGTGCCGCTCGTAGATCTTCGTGGATCCGTACAGCTTCGCGGTCATCGAGTTCGGGTCGACGTCGATCTCGTGCGCCCCGAGGCGCATCGTCGCCCCCATCCCCTTCACGCTCCGTTGCTCCGGCAGCAGGTCGACGACGGGATGCGGCGTCTTCGGATCGAACTCGGAGCTGTTCGCGCCCTTCAACTTGAGGACGTCCCGCGCGAAGCCGATCGTCGCGAGCTGGAACCCGAGGCAGACGCCCTGGAAGGGGATGTCGTGGTCCGCCGCGTATCGGGTGGCGGCGATCTTGCCCTCGATCCCGCGGTCTCCGAACCCGCCGGGCACGAGGATCCCGTCGGCCCCTTCGAGCACCTTCGGCCCGTGTTTCTCGATGTCGACGGACTCCACCCACTTCAGGGTCACGCGGACGCGGGCATTCGCCCCAGCGTGGTGGAACGCCTCGATGTGGCTGATGTACGAATCCTTGAGGTGCGTGTACTTGCCGACGAGGGCGATCGTCGCCTCTTTCTCCGGATTCTTGAGCTTGTCGAGGAACTCCTTCCACTCCTCCATGTCCTCCGCCTTCGCGTCCAAGCGGAGCGTCTTCAGGACGTACTCCGTGAGGCCTTGGCCGTCGAACAAGAGAGGCACGTCGTAGATCGTCGACGCGTCGGGCGCGCTGATCACGCCCTCGACCGGGACGTCGGAGAAGAACGCAATTTTCTTCTTGATGTCCGGCTCGAGCGAGTGCTCGCCTCGCGCGATGATCACGTTCGGCTGGATCCCCATCGACCGGAGCTCTCGCACGCTCTGCTGGGTCGGCTTCGTCTTCTGCTCCCCGACGGCGCCCATGACGGGGACGAGGGTCGTGTGGACGAACAGGAGGTTCTCGCGGCCCTCCTCCTGTCCGAGCTGGCGCACCGCTTCGAGGAACGGCATGCCCTCGATGTCGCCGACGGTCCCGCCGACCTCGACGAGCACGATGTCCGCCCGCTCCTTCTCCCCGACCGCGCGGAGCTGGGCCTTGATTTCATCCGTGACGTGGGGGATGATCTGGACCGTCTTGCCGAGGTAGTCCCCGCGGCGCTCCTTGTCAATCACCGCGCGGTAGACCTTGCCGGTCGTGATGTTGTGGTCGCCGGTCAGGTTCACGTCGAGGAACCGCTCGTAGTTCCCCAGGTCCAGGTCGACCTCGGAGCCGTCGTCGAGGACGAAGACCTCCCCGTGCTGGTACGGGTTCATCGTGCCCGCGTCGACGTTCAGGTATGGATCAATCTTGACAGGGCAAATCTTGAGGCCTTTCGACTTCAACAGCACGCCGATCGAGGAGGTGCTGATGCCTTTGCCGAGTCCGGACAATACGCCGCCCGTGACAATGACATATTTCACGTCAAATCACGGGATTGGACCATTGAACGGGTTCCACTTATAGTTTCTGTCATGCATGCACGAACACGACGTCCGGATTCACGCGGAGGCTCGCGACGAACGCGGACGCGATGCGCCACATGTCCCGACGCGGGAGCGCTCCCACCAACGACTTCGGGTCCGCACTGAACTCCGTGAGTCCTTCCACGTACGCTTCGACCTGCACGTTCGCGCCACCCGGGGAGTCCCATGCGCTCACGGTCAAGACGCGTTTTCCCGTGACCCAGATGCTCCCTTTGACCAGGGTCACGTGGTTCGGGGACCAACTGCCCGCTTTCATCCCGGCGGATCCGCCGTACGCGTTGGCGGCCTGGAGGAGGCCGGCGGCCGTCTGTCCGGGCAGCAAGAACCTCGCGACGCTCCTCCCCACGGGGCACGGACCTCCGTGTCGCGGCAAGAACGTTGCGGTCCGCGAAACGACTTAATGAAGGTCCGCATTGGTTGCGGCGGTTGAGACGATGGAACTCAAACAGTACGAAGGCCTCCCGCTCGGCTCCGCGGCCGTCGACTTCTCCCTTCCCGCGGTGGACGGGAAAACGTATTCGCTCGCGTCGTTCAAGGACAAACCGATCCTCGTCGTGGCATTCTGGTGCAACCATTGTCCGTACGTCCAGGCGTGGGAGGACCGGACCATCGCGGTGCAACGCGACTACGCGGGCAAGGGCGTCCAGTTCGTATTGATCAACGCGAACGATGAGACGAGCTATCCGGAGGACGATTTCGCTCACATGGTCTCGCGCTCGAAGAGTAAGGGGTACAACTTCCCCTATTTGCGCGACGAGAGCCAGAAGGTCGTCCAGGCGTACGGAGGCGTGTGCACTCCGGACTTCTTCGTCTTCGACAAGTCCCGCAAGCTCCAGTATCGGGGCAAGCTCGACGACTCGAAGGAGGCTCGTGGCGTGCAGCGGCAACACATGCGCGAGGCCCTCGACGCGCTCACCGCGGGCCGCCAGCCTCCGGTCACCTTCGTCCCGCCGATGGGTTGCTCGATCAAGTGGAAGGCAGCGCACTGGGAGTAGGCGCTCGATTCGTCCCACCGGCGGCGCGACTCAGCGCCGCTTCGCCCGCGAGCGTTTCGGTCGTTGCTTCGGACGGACACGCCTCGAGAGAATTCCAAGTCGCCAATCGAGGAACGAGTAGACCGCGCCCAGGTTTCCGGCTCGATCGTACTCCGCGGCGATTCGAGCCGCCTCCTCCGGATCCTTGCGGAGTTCTCGCACGAATTTCTCGATCGTCGGAAGCGCTCGGCGGACCTCGTCCACGATCGGGACGGAGGCCTTCTGTGACGTGCGGGAGAGCGGGTTGAGGTCCACGCTGATCACGACCTTGCCCATCCGAACCAGGGCCTCGGCGCGATCGCCGTCTTCGAGGGGAACCAACACCACGTCCGCGCCGTAGACGCCTCGTCGATGGGAAACCGCCCGCTTCGACTCGAGTTTTGGAATCCGAGCGTCGGGACGCAGCCCGAGGACGTTCGGCGCGCCCGCACGACGAAGAATTAGCGTGATGATCCGAACGCGCGCCTCCGTGCGATGGAAGAGGTTGACCTCGACAGTCGCCGGGATCGATTTTGCGAGTCGAGCAACTTCGGACGCCGCGACCGCCGCCACGTTCCCGTTCACCGAGATGACGGGTCGCGCCGCACGCACGAGGAACGCCGCCGCCGCCTTTTCCGCGACGAGCGCCGGTGCCGTCGTCTCCTCTCCGAGCAGATAGTCGAAGGCCTCCCCGCGGCCGTGGGCGATGAGGCCCTCCGGCACGACGACGCCTGCCCTCCAAGCGCGCACGAGCCGCTCTCGTCGCTGGAGCGATTCGAAGCGGGGGTGCGATTTCGGGATCTTCATTGCATCGTCCGGATCCTATCGACGAACTTGCTGCATCCGTGCCACAGCGGATCCGCGGCAGGCAGGTGGAACGTCGCCTCCCAGTCGCGGACCGTGGCCTCGACCTGTTCGCGGGTCATGTTCTCGTGGTTGATGCCGAGGCCGAAGACCTTCGCTCCGCGGGAGAAGAATTCGAGCCACCGCATCTCCTCGTCGACCGTGGGCATGGGCCACGCGACCACATCCCGGCGGAAGCTGCGCGTGGTCCGCGCGGGGGCGTGCATCATCAGGATTCCGGACGGGGCCGACGCGTTGATGATCGAGCGGGTCCCGCAGACGTAGGCGGGATGGGAGATGCTGCCTTGGCCTTCGACCACGATCACCTTCGGTTTCGTCTCCTCGTACGCGCGCACGATCTCAGCCTCGAGCTCGCCCACCATGAAGTCCGCCTTGATTGAGTCGAGTGGCACCCCGTACACCGAACCCTGAAGGAGGCCGGTCTGGCCCGTCGCGACGAACGTCGCGCCGATCCCGGCGGCGTTGAGCGCGTCCGTCAACAGCAACGCGGTCGTTCGTTTCCCGATCGCCCCGTCCGTGCCGAGGACCGGGATGCGAAGGCACGGCAGCTTCCTGGAGAGATCGCTGAACTGCTTCGACTCGCGGATCGGCCGGGGCTTCCGGACGTCCACGAGGCGGACCCCACGCTCCTTCGCCAACGCGGCGAACTCCGGGTCATCGGCCAAGTATTCGTGGAGCCCCGCGACGACGTTCAGACCGCGCTCGATCGCTTGCCGGATGACCCCGCGGAACTCAGTCGGGATGTAGCCGCCAAACGTCGCGACCCCGATCACGAGCGCCTCGGGCCGCCCTCTCTTGATCGCGGATTCGAGGTCCGCGACGATCGGGATGCCGTTCGGTCGACCGTCCAACACGTCCCCCGCGTCCCGGCCGGCCTTCGTATGATCGATGACCGACGTGATCTCGTACCGCTTCGAGTACCGCACGAGTCCGTTCGCCGTCTTCCCCGTGCTCTGACCGAAATACCCGTCGCACAGGATGGCGGCCCGCTCCATGTGACCAATCCTCGGTGATAACAGCGGGCGAAAGTCCATAACGCTCTATAAAAGGTAAGCGCGCAGGCGACGCGTGATGGTCGCACGATTCCGCTGCAGCGAGAGGCCACCCTCTTCCCCCCGCTTCCGCCTCGCGCCGGCCCGCCGTAGGAGGCTACTCGGGTGAGTCCCCAGGTCGAGGACTTTCCCTCGTGCAGCTCTTGCGGCGGAAAGCTCTTCCCAATCGTCCTCTGCGAGTCGTGCGGCGCCGCGTCGATCCTCCACAACGCGCGCCAGCTCGACTGGGCCGTCGCGTGCCCGGAGTGCGGGACGTTCAGTCCGTGGCAGGTCATCTGCGATCAGTGTCACTCGAGGTTTCCGGCTCCCGGATCGCCACCTACCGCACCACGGGAGTCCGAAGAATCGCCCGCCGAGCCCGCGACCCATCAACCCCTGCCTCCGGCCGTGGCGGCGGCCCCGGTCCTCGAAGGCCGGCGGAAGCGAAAGCTCCGAGGCGAGGTCGACACCGCGGCGATGCTCGCGACACTGCGAGCATTCGGTTTGGATCCGTCCCGCGCCCAAGCACTGGTCGATCGCGGCTACAACGCGCTCTGGAAGCTCGCCCGGGTGAAGGAATCGGACCTCGCGAGGATCCCGGAGGTCGGCCCGCTCGCGGCGCGGAAGATCTTCGCGTCGTTCAGCTTGCTGAACTACGCCCCTCCGCAACGGACGAAGGAGAGTGTCGCGCAGGACGAGTACGAGTGTCCCCTCTGCGGGTGTCTCACGTCCGCATACGCGCCCTCATGTCCCGAGTGCGGCGCCTCCTTCGACGAGGAGGAGATGGACGAGGCGATCCGGCGGGCCTTCCTCGACGAGGGCATTGCGGGGCTGGTCGCCTTCTACGATAACCGGTTGGCTCAGAAGCCCGATGACGCCGACCTCCTCTATGCGCGCGGCCTTCTACTGGACTCCTTCGGACGGACGGACCAGGCCGTTGAAAGTCTCGAACGCGCCGCATCAAAAGCGCCGGACCAGCGGAAGTTCAAGGTCGCGCTCCTGCGAATCCATGCGAAGCATGCGCGCAAGCCGGAGTGGTCCGAGAAACTCCGCACGACTGCGAGCTCGCTCCTCGACGACGTGGCCTGGGATCAGGAGATCGCCGAGCTCGACGACCTGATCACCCGAGCCGGCCCCGCATGCACCGAGTGCGGCCGGCCTCTCCCGGAGGGCGCGGAGCGCTGCCCGTCGTGCGGCGCCTCGGTCCCTGCGCCAGAGGGGGCGCCCGCGCCACGCGAGGTCCGCCCGAGTACACAGGCCCCGGAACTCGACAATCTCGTGGACGACCTTCTCGTCGGCGAGCTCGAGGAGTCCCTATCGACCGAGGAACTCGAGCGCACGAAGGCGGCTGTGCTCGACTGGCTGATCGAAGAGCTCGAAGAGTCGATGCGACCGGACGAGAAGATCGTGCCGGAGGCGAAGAAGCCCGAAGGCGAGAAGGCCGTGGCCACGCCGCCCTCTCCCCTTGCCACGTCCGTCGGATTCCTCTCCGGTTGGATGCGCGGCAGCCGCGGCCTCGTCAGCGGGATGCGCCCGAAGCGGGAAGGCCGAGGAACCGCCGGCAAGGTGAACGGTCTCGTCAACGGCATGGGCCGCGTGAACGGACTCGTGAACGGCACGGGTCGCGTCAACGGACTCGTCCAACCCGCCGGTCGGGTGAACGGTCTCGTGACTGCCCAAGGGCGCGTGAACGGTCTCGTCGGCGCGCAAGGTCGCATCAACGGGATCGTGAATGGCACTCAGTTCGTCCGGTCGGGGAGAAGCGCGGTCCGGTTGGTGGGGCCCTCCCGGCGCGTGCGCTATGCGGCGATCGCGTCCGGGTCGCTCGTCGCCATCGTGATCTTCGCATTGCTCTTCATCCCGGTCTCCGGACCCACGGCGCCGATCGCGATCGACGGCTCGTTCAGCGATTGGGACGCGGTGCCGAAGCTCAATGCCGCGACCCAGGCCTCGAATCCGTTCGTCTCAATCGGCCAATACGCATCCCTGCTCGATCAGAATTCGCTCTATCTTTACGCGACGACCCTGGGCGGTACCTTCGGGGATAGCACGGGATACGATGGAGTGTATTTCCTGATCGACGCGGACGGGAACGCGTCCACCGGTCTGTCGTTCGAGGGAATCGGGGCGGACGCGGTCGTCAGTGTGTTTGGCGCGAACTTTACCGTCGCAGGCGCCCGGCTGTACACGTTCCCCGCCAATGCCGAGGTGAACTGGAGCCAGCGTCAACCGGGCGGGTCTGTTCAGTCCGCGGCCTCGGCGACGGGCGTCGAGGCCCGAGTGTCTACGTACGATTTCAACGGGTTCGATCCTACGGCGTTCCGCATTCTCGTCTATGCGGATGACTTCCGCGGCGATTCGAGTCGTAGTCTCGCGCAATTGTCCCCGGATGGCGGAGCGGTCCTCCTCCTCGTCTCGCCGTTGACATCGACCGTAGGCGCTGGCCCCACCCCTCTCTTCACGATTCGCGCGCGGGCGCTCGGGACGCCATCCTCATTCACATGGGATGTGTCCTCGATTCAGCTTAACGCCACGCCCGGCGTGGTTGTCTCCCTCTCGGCGGAATCCGTAACCTTGACCCAGGGCCAGCCGAACGCCACCATCACGGCGTCCGTCTCGGCCCCGGGATTTTTGCCCGGCGATGCCATCCAAGTCGATGTCCTCGGCGCGAGCGGCACGAAACCGGTGTTCGTTCACGGCGGCGGCCCGATTCGTGCTTACGTCGTCTCGCCACCGTCTGCCGTCCGGATTGACGGACTCTTCAGCGATTGGGTCGGTCGAGATGTTCCCGATTCGGACTCGATTCCGGTGACCAATTCGGACGTGAACATCGTCCGGTACGGCGCAGCGGTGGACCCATCCACGGCATTCTTCCACGTCGCGGTCGCGGGTGAGATGCTCGGGGGCGCGGTGCCGGAACGCATCGTTCCCTCGCCACGCGGTCAAGGGGGAAACGCGTCCGGCCGTCCTCTCCCGCTGCCGCGGCAGACCGGCGAGGATATTCTGCGTGTCTACATCGATTTGAATGCGTCGGACCCGACAGGCGTTCCGATCGCTGGGATCTACGCGGACCACATGTTCGAGATCCGTGGGCTGAGCGGACGAATCACGAGTAGAGCTCTGTACATGTGGACCGGAACCTGGACGAAAGTTGCCCTCCCAGCCAATGCGCTTGCGAAGACTGATTTTGAGATTGAGGGATCAGTAGCGGTCGGGCCGGTTACGAACACGACTCGAATGGTTTTCGAGGCAACCGATTGGTCTTCCAGTGTGGATTGGACGACAGGGATTGGAGCCCCTTCGCTGGCGCCTTCTTCCCAGTTCGCGCCAGGCCCGCGCGCCGTGAGTTCACCGCAAGCGTTCGGATTCGGCGACTCAACGTTTTACCTGCGCGATTCGGACCCCCAGATTGTTTCGGGCGACTGTGTGTTCGTCAAGGGTCTCAACACGACGCGAGGCGGCGGTGGGGCATCCATTACGTTGTCGAGTGGAAACACGACGGCTTGTTTCTTCACGGATCCGGCATCGGCCGATGAGACGATCGCCGCTGGGAGCTGGGCCGGACAGCTGGATCTCTCGACATCAAGCGGAACCATCCTGAACGTGACGTTTGCTGTCACCAATCAGAACGGGAGTTCACCCAGCCTGGTCTGTTGGACGAACACGAATACCACCGGAGGCGATGACCAACTCTTTAGTTGTTCAAGCGGTACCGTCTCGATTACCGCGAACCAAAGAATCCGGCTTCGGGTCGAATACGTCTCAGGTCCATCGATTGATCTCAAATACGATGGGAGCGGTGCGTCTCAGGACAGCTCGATCACAGTAAGTGTCCCTGAATTTAGCGACTTGATGGCCCCCGCTTTCACGACGGGAGTACTCGTCCTCCTTCTCTCGCGTAGACGCCGGACGCGCCGCAAGTAAGCGAATACATCAGGAAATTCACGCTGCGCCTGCCTTGGGCTCTTGGCGCTAAAGGTACTTGTGGCGGAATCACGTTCTTTGCGCCGTGGAGTTGGGGGTCGTAGGGAAGCCGAACGTCGGCAAGTCGACGTTCTTCGCGGCTGCCACGCTGGCGCCCGTGCAGATCGCGAACTATCCCTTCACGACGATCGAAGCGAACCGGGGCGTCGCCTACGTTCGCAAGCCGTGCCCCCACAAGGAAATCGGCCACGTCTGCAAACCGAACAACGCGCCCTGCCAGGACGGCACGCGACTGATTCCCGTGGAGCTGCTCGATGTCGCCGGTCTCGTCCCCAAGGCCCACGAAGGCCGGGGCCTGGGAAACAAGTTCCTCGACGACCTACGGCAGGCGAGTGCCTTTGTCCACGTCATTGATGTGACCGGGGGGACGGACTTCGAGGGCAACCCCGTACCTCCCGGGAGCCACGATCCGCTCAACGACGTGCGGTTCCTCGAGGACGAGCTCGCTCACTGGGTCGCCGGAATCCTATCCAGGAATTGGGAGAAGGAGGCGCGGCATGCGGACCTTGAGGAGGTGCCTCCCGAGAAACTCCTCCTGACCCGGCTTACCGGCCTCGGATTGACCGAGACGAAGATCCATCTCGCGTTGCGCGAAGTCCCTCTGGATCCGAAGATCGCGCGTTGGACACCGGACGACCTCCTACGAATCGCTCGGAAGATTCTGCGCCGAGGCAAGCCGACAGTCCTTGCGGCGAACAAAGCGGATCTCGTCTCGCAGGAGGCCATGGATCGCCTCCGCAAGGTGGAGGACTACCACGTGATCCCCACATCGGCGGAGTACGAACTCGCTCTGCGGCGCGCGGCAGGCGCGGGTCTGATCGTCTACGAACCCGGCGCTTCCTCGTTCCGCGTGCTGAACCTAGAGAAACTTTCTCCCGCACAAACGAAAGGCCTCGAGATGATCCAGGCATTCCTCCGGACGCGCGGCTCCACGGGCGTCCAAGCGTGCATCGAGGAGGCCGTGTTCAAGTTGCTCGACTTGATCGTCGTCTATCCGGTCGAGGACGAGCATCATTGGACCGACAAAGCCGGCAACGTCCTCCCGGACGCCTTCCTCGTGCCGCGCGGTTCCACCGCGGCCGACGTAGCCTTTAAGGTCCACACCGACTTGGGTAACCACTTCATCCGCGCCATCAACGCACGCACGAAGATGGTGGTGGGCCGGGACCACCCGGTCCAGGATGGGGACGTCATCAAGATCGTGGCGAAGGCATGAGCGAATTCTGGGATGTTCGGATCCTCACGGCATCGTACCGACGCGAGCCGCCCAGCGGGCCCGAGGAGCCCCAGGTGCCGGTGATCCAGATCTTCGGCCGCACCCGGGAAGGCAAGAGCATCGCGGTCGAGTTCTCCGGATTCAAGCCGTACTTCTTCGTCGTATCTCCGCCGCAAGCGCTTCGCGGCGCGTTCGCGCGGGACAAGCAGGTCCAGGCCTTCGAAGACGTCACCCTCGAGGTCGAGGGACGGCCAACCCCGTGCGCCCGCGTGGTCCTCCGTCAACCCTGGAAGACGCCCGAATACCGGGAGAAGGCCCGCCGGTTCGGATCGACACCGTTCGAGGCGGACATCCCGTTCCAGCACCGGTTCATCTACGACATGGACCTCGGGGCCGCCGTCCGCGTCCACGGGACGGAAGCGAAGGCCGCAGGCCGGTACACGACAGACCTCTTCGTGGTCGCCGAGCGATTCGAGCACTGCGACCCGTTCCCGCCCGCGTTGCGCATCCTGAGCTTCGACATCGAGAACAGCATCCACGACGGCCACATCTTCTGCATCGGCGTCGCGTATCGCGAAGGCGACGAGATCAAGACACGTATCCTCACGGGCAAGGAGCGGGAGATCGTCGAGCGGTTCGTGAAACTCATCCAAGATTTGGACCCGGACATCATCTCCGGGTACAACATCGACGGATACGACCTGCCCGTGCTCATCGAGCGGGCTAAGCAGAACGGGATTCACAACCTACAGCTCGCCCGCGACTTCTCGGACTTCTTCCACATGGGCGAGCGCTTTTGGCGCATCGACGGACGGATCCTCACGGACGTCTGGTGGGCGGTGAAGGCGGAGCGCCTGACCCTGCACCTGAAGCAGGAGACGCTCGACTACGTCGCGAAGCAGCTCCTCGGGGAAGGGAAGCACGAGCTCGAACGCGGGAAGATCGATGAGGAATGGGAGCGGGACAAGGACAAGGTCATCCGGTACTGCATCCAGGACGCGGAGCTTTCCCTGAGGATCCTCGAGCGCGTGCGGCGCATCGAGAAGACGCTCGACTTGGCGGCGGTGAGCAAGCTCCCCCTGGAGGATGTGCTCCACGGCCGCACGTCGAACCTGATCGACTCGATCCTGATCCGCGCCGCGGACCGCGCGGGCGTCGCGGTGCCGATGATGAAGATGCGCGGCGGTCGCGTCGAGCAAATCGAAGGCGGCTACGTGCACAGCCTGCAGCCCGGGCTGTACGAGTGGGTGATCTCCCTGGACTTCCGGGCGATGTATCCGTCCCTCATCATCGAGAACAACATCTGCTTCACGACCGTCTCGTCGAGCGGGACGATCGAGAGCCCGACGGGCGCCAAGTTCCTCTCCGCGGAGGTGAAGAAAGGGCTCCTCCCCGTGATCCTCGCGAACCTGATGAAGGACCGCCAGGAGGTGCGGGTGAAGATGCGGGATGCGAAGGACCCGCAGATGAAGGAGTTCTACGACGGGCTCCAGGCCGCGATCAAGGTCCTCATGAACGCGTTCTACGGCGTCCTCGCGTCCTCGTTCTACCGCTTCAACGACCCGAAGGTCGGCGCGTCCATCACCGCGTTCGCGCGGGAGCGGATCAAAGGGATCATCGGCGAACTCGAGGCGGAAGGCGTGAAGGTCGTCTACGCCGACACGGACTCCGTCTTCTTCCAGTCGCCGACCCCGGGGCTCGAGCCTTCCCTGGAATTCGCGCGGAAGACCGCGGAGCGGTTCTCCCGCGGGCGGATCAGCATGGAGGTCGACAAGGTCTACCGCTCGCTCTTCAGCCACGGACGCAAGAAGCGGTACGCGGGCAAGGTCGCGTGGCCTAACGAAGGTGACCTCGTCGTCCGCGGCTACGAGATCCGCCGCACGGACGCGTTCGAGCTGCAGAGCGAGGCGCAGCTCGCCGTGTTCGACAAGGTCCTCGACAACGATCCGGAGGGCGCGATCGATCTCGCGAAGCGGATCGTCGCGGAGGTCCGATCGGGCCATCCGCCGCTTCCGGACGTGGAGAAGAATCCGATCGAGATGATCGTGATCTCGCGCACCGTCAAGGAGGAGAACCAGTACGTCAACCCGGACTCCATGAGCAACGTCATTGCGGCGCGGAAGCTCGAGGAGATGGGCGAGGAGTTCATGCCCGGGATGAAGGTCTCCTGGATCGTCACGGACCACAAGAAGTCCCCGATGGAGGTCGAGCCCTACCTCTCCGGACGCAAGTTCGAGAAGGCGCCGGACTGGGAGTACTACGGTCGGCGGATTGCCCAAACCCTCGCCTACGTGACGGAAGTCTACGGATGGGACGAGAAGGCCCTGTTCACGGGCACGCAGCCGGCACAGCAGAAGTCGTTGTTCAGCGAAGACTTCGGCGAGGCTCCCGGCGTCGAGCGGACCCGCAAGGTCGAGAAGAAGCTGACGCTCGAAGACTTCTTCTGAGGTCGCGATGGCACTCACGGACGCCACCTGTCGATTCTGCGGATGGGAGGGGCCGGACCCGGTCCGGGACGCCCATGGGAGTCTCTTCTGCCCGCGTTGCGCGCGGCCCGCGGACTACAAGGTCGTCGTCGAGGAGCTGAAGCGGCAGGGCCTCTGGAAGGGATGAGATGGCGCAGAGGCAGCCGCGCGTCGTCGCGGTCGGCGATGCGATCGTCGACCTGGTCACGCCGCCGCTGCCGCCGATCCCTCACGCGGACTTCCAGGGTCACGTGCGCGCCCTCGACGCGATGCCGGGCGGGAACGCGACGAACTTCGCGCTCGCGATCGCGAGCCTCGGCGCGGGCACCGCATTCGTCGGGGCAATCGGGGCCGATCCGAACGGCGAAATCCTCCGGAAGGCGTATCGACACCACGGAGTGCGCGCCGTGTTGCGCATCGATCCGCGCCTTCCCACCGGGGCGACGATGGCCCTCACATGGGCGGCCGGAGGACGAGCCCTCATCACGGCGCTCGGGGCGAACGCGAGCCTCCGCCTCCGGGACGTGCCCGCAGGCCTCTTCCGCGGTGCGGACCATCTCCACCGATCCGGATTCTGGTGGACCGAGTCGCTGATCGGCAAACCGACTTCGCTCCTCCTCGGCCGCGCTCGGCGCTCCGGGCTGGCGACGTCGCTCGATGTGTCAACGGATCCTCGCGGTTGGCCCGACGAACGACTCGAGGCCGTCCGCACGTGCTTGCGCAACGTGACGACGTTCTTCGGCAACGAGGCGGAGGTGTGCGCGGTCGCGGGTCGAACCGATCCGCTCGAGGCCGCGGCGCACCTGTGTTCCCGGGGGCCCCAGGAAGTCGTCGTGCATCAGGCGGACCGGGGTGCGACCGCCGTCACCCGATCCGACCGAGTGAGCGCTGCGGCGTTCCCGGTCCCGATTGACAACCCGACCGGGTGCGGGGACGTATTCAACGCCGCGTACGTCTTCGCGCGGGCGTACAAATCGGAGATTGCCGAAGCGTTGCGCTTCGCGAACGCCGCCGCCGCCCTGCACCTGGAGGATCGTCGGCATCCGTATCCGAGCGCGCCGGCAGTCCGTCGGCGCGCTCGCACATTCGCGGGCCGCTAGGCAGATTTTCAGTTTCACACATCTCCCCCTGGAGGGGTCGTTCATATGCAATCCCGATCTAGACCCAGATCGTGGCCCTCGCCTCTCTGTCCTCGCGCCCGGCCTTTCCCCCCGAGGCGTGGGCCATGCTCGGGATGACGGATCTCGAAGCCTCTACGTGCTGGGACTTCCCAACGCAATCCGCGGGCCACCCGAAGGCGGGCGACGCCTCCTTCAATGGAGTCACGCCCGCGCGATGTGCGGAGAACCTGGTCCGCCGATACACCCGGCCCGGGGAAATCGTCGTGGACCCGATGTCCGGCTCCGGGACAATTGGCGACGTCGCGAACGCGCTCGGTCGACGGGCGGTCTCGTTTGACCTCGCGCCACGGCGTTCGGAAATCCTCCGGGCCGACGCCCGCGCCCTGCCTCTCACCGACGACTCGGCCGCGCTCGTCGTGATCGACTCGCCGTATTCGGACAACATCGCCTACAGCGCGGATCCGCGTTGCCTCGGAAGGATCTCGTGTCGGGATCCGAGGTTCTTCGACGAGATGTCGCGCGTGGCCTCCGAGGCGCGGCGTGTCCTCCGCCCTCGGGGCGTCCTTGCGTGGATCGTCGCGGACGAGTACCGCGCCGGGACGTACACGCCCGTCGGGATGCGCCTGCTTGCCCGCCTCGAAGGCGCGTTCGATCTCGTCGACACGATCGTCCTCGTACGGCACAACGACCGCTCCGCGACCCCGATGTGGGAGCACCGGGCCCGGCGGTTCAACTTCTTCCTCCGCGGTTTCAAGTTCCTCCTCATCGTGCGAAAACCCGTTGGGGCTTCGGGAGGGTAGACATGGAGACGGCCATCGATCGGACGAGTGATGCGTCGCGGGAGATTGTCGAGGCGCTGCGGCACCGGGTGCGGGTCGAGACGGCCCGGCGACGGGACCGCCTCGACGAGCGGGTGAGCCGCTACTGGATCGCATGGCGGAGCACGAAACGGGATCGGGTGTTCGCGGAGATCCGACCTCTGCGCGGTCGGGTCGAGGTGTTCATCCTGCCCGGCCCGCGCGACCTGCGGGATTCGGCCGGCCTCGCCCGTCGCGCTCCAAAGACGCAAGGGTGGGGTTGGTTCCGTTCACGTTTCGACGTGCGGTCGATGGGCCAGGTCGAATCGGCGGCGCGCCTCATCGTTCAATCGTACGTCCACGGCGCTCGCATGCCCGCTGGAAACGGCCGGCGGAGGATCCGTCGAAGGGAAGCCCTTTAATACCATCCTCTCTTTGGCACGGCGCTTTCAGCGTCCCTGGTCGGGAGATGTACCTTCGGGCGAATCCGTAAATCCAGGGGGTTAGGCCATGGCCGACGAGACAAACGCTCCGGGACCGGAGCTCACGATCGCGGGCGAGGAGGGGAAGAAAGCCCCGCCGCGGCCGCGGAACCTGTACGCCTTCGTGAAGCAGGCATGGAAGAACCCGCGGAGCGGAGTCGTCAAGGAAACGCATTTTGGACGGCTCGTCGAGTGGCGGCGCGGGAACGCGTTCGTGAGGATCGAGCGGCCGACGCGGATCGACCGCGCGCGGGAGCTTGGCTACCGGGCGAAGCAGGGTTACGTCGTTGTGCGGGCACGGGTCCGCCGCGGCGGCCGGCGTCGCCCGAGGCCGATGGGCGGTCGCCATCCGAAGCGACGCGGCCTCGTGAAGATCACGATGGCGAAGTCCATCCAGCGGATTGCGGAAGAGCGCACCGCGAAGCGATACCCGAACCTGGAGGTCCTCAACTCCTACTGGGTCGGCGAGGACGGCGGCCATAAGTATTTTGAAGTCATCCTCGTAGACCCGCAGCACCCCGCGATCCAAGCGGATCCGAAGATCAACTGGATCTGCAATCCGGCGAACCGCGGCCGCGCGTTCCGCGGCCTCACGTCCGCGGGGAAGAAGGGACGCGGCCTCTTGTACAAAGGGAAAGGCGCCGAGAAGGTGCGGCCCAGCATCTCGCGGCACGAGCGCAAGGGCAAGTGATTACGCCGCTCGAATCCGCGTCGCGAGACCGCCGATCTCGTCGGGCGTGAGCCCGATTACGGGCTCGAAGACCGGGACGGGGAGGAGCGGACGGTGGTCCGACTCGAAGGCGGGCCAACGGGTGCCGAGGAAGACCGCGTCCGCTCGTGCGATCTTGACGAGGTCTACGAGCCCGTCCGCGGTGGGCAGGTCCAAGACTTTCAATCGGACGTCCCAACGACGGAGTGGCCCGACGAGCGCGCCATCCTCGGGCGCCGCGATCGTCACACGACACCCGCGCTTCATCCCCATCCAGGCGGCAACCAGCCCTGCCTCGTCCGTCACGAGCGCGAGGGCTCGTCCTTGGCTTCCGAGCGGCAAGCCCCCCGGGCCCGGCCACATCTCCCGGAAAACGAAGCCGCGGTTCTGGCGCACCTCGATGTGAATCTCGACGTCGGGTTTGTTCAAGTTGACACGCGCGTCCGGGGTCGCGCGCCGGACATCGTCCCCGAGGATCTTCGCGAGGTCTTGGCTCGTGAATGGATGCGTGCCGACGCGCCGGGTCCGGAGCGCGAACGTCTTCCCCGATCCGAGGGCCCGCGCCGCTTCCCCGAGGACGCCCTCCCGGAGGGACTCCACGGTCGCCTTCGTCTCGATCGCCGGACTCACGGACACGACGCCGAACACGCGGGCCAGGATCCCCCGGGCCCCGGAAACATCATCGACGTGGACGTAGACCCGCGCCTCGTCGGCTTCCGTGATGCACTCAACGCCTTCCGCGGCGAACAGGTCCTGGATATTCGCGACGAGACGATCGCGGAGCTGACGCCGCACGAATCGACTCTTCAGCGCGAGCTCCCCGAACCGAACGAGCAGGACCATGTCGCTCCGGCCGCCGGTCCGATAACCGCGTTAGGCATTAATACGGCCCTGGCCTTCGCGCGGCGTGGACGCGTTTCTCCTGGTCGTCCAAGCCGTCCTCATCTTCGCGGTCGCGTTCATCTACGCGAACCTCGGGCTCGGTGGTGGGCTGCTGTTCGTGCCGATTCTCCTGTCGACCGGGGTGACGAGGAGCGACGTGGCGGTGCCGATCTCCCTCACGTTTACGATCGCAACGGCGGCGTCGTCGGTCATCAACCACCGCCGCAAAGGGCTCGTCGACTTCCGACTCGGCGGCACGCTCGTCGCGGGCGCTCTCGTCGGCGCGGTCTTCGGGACGCTCTTCACGCTGCTCTTCCTCGTGGACGATCGGGCGTTCAAGGCGTTCTTCAGCGCGGTCATCCTGATCTTCGGCGCGTACATGCTCTGGGATTGGATCAAGAACGCGAGGGACGTCGACGAGGACGACGAATCGAAGATGACACCGCGGCGGAAGACGAGCGTCACCGCCGCCACGGTCGGTTCCGGATTCCTCTCCGGGAGCATGGGCATCGGCGGCGGCTTGCTGAACGTGCCGCTCATGGTGTACGGCCTCGGCCGGCGCACGCGAAAGGCGATCGGGACGTCGTCTCTCCTGATCATCCCGACGGCGGCCGTGGGCTTCGCGACCTACGTGGTGGATCTCGCCTTGCGCCCGGGTGGACTCGTGTGGCCGTCGGACTTCATCCTCATCCCGCTATTCTTCCCGGTCGTATTCGTCGGGGCGTACGTCGGTTCGCGCTGGGGCCTCCGCGCTCTTCGGACGCGACCGGTCGCTCTCATCTTCATCCTCGTCCTGTTCATTGCGGCAGCGAAGCTCGTCCTCGACCTGCTCTGACGTCGAACCCGGACCCAGATATTTGCATCGCGGACCTTGCTAACGTATTCATCGCGTCGCGAGCAGACCGCGCCGACGGCTGACCCACTCTTGGGTCCGGGAGAAGACCAGGCGGTCCACCACGACACCCAGGGCCAGGATCACGAACATGACAGCGATGACTTGGGCGATGTTCGGGCCTTCGCTCCCCTGCTCGACGAGGAAGCCCAGGCCCACCGTCGCGAAAATCACCTCCGCGCCGACGAGGGACCGCCACGCGAACGACCATCCGACCTTCGCGGACGAGATCAGGTGCGGCAACGTCGCCGGGACGGTCACGCGCAAGATGAGGTCCATCCCGTCGGATCCCATGTTCCGGGCCGCCTTGAGATAGATTGGCGGCACCGTCCGCAGGGCGTCCGCGAACGATACGGTGACCGCGAACAGGGACCCGATGATCGTGACGAACAGGAGCGCGGCTTCCGAGAAACCGAACCAGACGAGACTGAGGGGGACCCAGGCGATGGACGGGAACGTCTGCAGGCCCAGCACATAGGGCTGGATCCCTTTTCCGAACGTCGTGAAGTGGACCATCAGGAAGGCGAGGATGGCTCCCAGGACCAGGGACAGGAGGAATCCAACGGCGAGACGAGACAGCGTGGCGAGGATGGAGCGGGTGAGCGCGGCTCGATTCCAGAGGTCGACGAAGGCGGCGACCACGTCCGTCGGCCCCGGGAAGAGGTAGCGCGGCCACACTTGCAACCGGACGATGATCTCCCAGATTGCAACGAAGCCGACGGCGACGAGGACCATCGGGATGAGATGGACGAAATCGCGCGAGGTCGCCCGTCGCTCCGCCGCCCTCGCGGCCACCGTGGCTACAGCGGATTCTGATTCGCCCATTGGACCTCCGCCTTCATGATTTCGTTGGTGCGCTGGACGATTTCGAGGACCGCGGGATCGTTCGGCGTCCTCGGTCGGGGGGCTTCGTTCTTGAGGATCGCACTCACCGTCCCGGGCCGGTGCGAAAGGACGACGATCCGATCGCCGAGGACGGCGGCCTCGCGGACGTCGTGCGTGACGAAGAGGGTGGTCGTCAGATTCCTCTGCCAAAGGTCCTGGACGACCGTCTGCATCTCCTCGCGGATCTGGACGTCCAAGGCGGCGAACGGTTCGTCCATCAGGAGGACCCTCGGTCGAAGGACGAGCGCGCGCGCCAACCCGACCCGGTTCTTCATCCCTCCGGACAGCTCGTGGATGCGCGCTCGAGCGAAGTTCTCGAGCTGGACCATCTTGAGGAACTCGGCGACGCGGGCTTGACGCTCGTTCCGAGGCACGCCCGCGACCCTCAGTCCGAACTGCACGTTCCCCTGGACGTCGAGCCACGGGAACAGCGCGGCCTCCTGGAACACGACGACGCGGTCCGCGCCCGGCCCTTTGACGCGCGCTCCGTCCATCTCCACCCAGCCGGTCGTCGGTTCCTCTAGGCCCGCGACGATGTTCAACAGGGTGGACTTCCCGCACCCCGACGGGCCCACGATCGCGATGAACTCCCCCTGCAGCGTCTCGAGGTTAATGTCCCGAAGCGCCGCGATAGTCCCCGTCTTCCCGTTGAACGTCTTCCCTAGGGAGACCACCTTCAATGTGGCGCCTTTCATCTCAAGTCACCGGAGGCAATCCCTTGCTCGCGAGGACTTCGTTGAGAAGGCTCAGGTCGTAGAGGCCTGTTGTGTTCACGCCCGCCGGGAGAAGTCCGAGCTCCTGTGCCCACGTAAGGTACGTGGCGAGCGACGATTCGATCGGGTCGTACGTGAGGTTCATGTTCGTGAACGCCGCCGCGATCGTCCCGTTGGCGAGGCGGCTCGCGGTCGCATTCGCGATCGCGTCGTTGATGATGCCCCGGTCGGTGGCGGTCGCGTTCTGGAGGTGGAGCGTCAGGTTCACCTGGGCCTCCAAAAACCGCTTGATGAGGTTCCGATGCGCGGGGACGTCAAGATAGCGTTTCGTCGTCACGAGTTGCGTCGTCACGAAGCGTCCATTCGGCCAGAGGGTTCTCTCGTCTAAGAATACTTTCCCGCCGGCTTCGAGGACGAGCCGGCTGGCCCACGGTTCCGGGACCCAAGCCCCATCGATCTGGCGAGTCTGGAAGAGCGTCAGGATGTTCGGATTCGCGGCGTTGACCACTTGGACGTCGCCACCCTGATCCACGGTGTGGTGTCCCTCCGTGAGGAGGAAGTGCTTCAGGGCAAGGTCCTGCGTGTTTCCCAACTGCGGCGTCGCGAACTTCTTCCCCGAGTAGTCCGCGCTCGTGGTCAGATTGAGCGTGGATTGGATGACGAAGAGAGCCCCTCCGCTCGCACCGCCCGCGATAATCCGAATGACGTCCGGACCGACGATGGCCAGGCTGTTGAGCGTCGGAGACGGACCCACGAACACGAGGTCTGCGCGGTTCGACAGGAGCGCCGACATCGCCGTTCCGCCGGCGTTGAACGCCCGCGCGTCGACCGCGAACGGAGTTCCCAGGGCGGTTTGGTACGCGCCGGTCGAGACGCCGTAGAGGGCTTGGGCATGCGTCACGTTCGGCAGATAGCCGAGCCGCAGGACGGATTCGGACGGCGCCGAGGCCAAGTACGCGCCGAGGATCGCAATCGAAACGAACACCGCGGCGACGGCTCCCGCAGCGAACGCGACATTCGTGTGGAGTCGTCCCACACGCGGGTCAAGCGCCCCCGTCGATAAAGCTTGTCTGGGACGGCTTCCGGAGAACGCGGTACGTGCGAAACGCGGCTCGAGTTCGAACCCCGCTGTGCTCGACATAAAGCCCTTATACTCGCGAACGGGTGCGACCGCCTCGCTCGAGCCGAGGGATGGGATTTGGAGCGGGCGAACGGTTCTCACTGGTTCTACTCGTATCTCCCGCAAGGCATCGCCGGCGGTGCGACCTCCGCCTTGATTCCGCTCTTCGCGTACGGACTCGGGGGGAGCCTGTCGGACGTGGGCATCATCGCGGCCGCGACGAGCATCGCGTCGGTCCCGGCGTTCATGCTGTGGGGTTCCCTCTCCGACCGCCTGGGTCGACGGAAGGCCTTCCTCTTGATCGGGTTCCTAGGGAACACGATCTGCTTCGTCCTCATGGCGGCCAGCCGCACGCTCTCCGAGTTCTATCTGGTGAATCTGCTCATCGGCTTCCTCGGCGCGGCGAGCGGTCCCGTGGGCACCGTCCTGATCATGGAGACCTCCGCCCGGGAGGAATGGCCGTCGCGGCTCGCGTTCGTCAGTCGCATCGGTGCGGTGGGCTGGGTCGGGGGCTTGGGACTCGGGGTCGTCTGGCTCGCGTCCGGCCCCGCGGTCGCCGGTCCCGGTCTGGCGGCGATGCGCACGTTGTTCCTGATTGGCTCGGGATTCGGCGCCGTCTCCGTCCTCCTCGCGTTCCTCTGGACCCACGAGCCGACGGAGCGGGTGGTCCGCAGCCAGGTCGAGGGCACGTACGCACGTCCCCGCGTCGAACGGGGACACTATCTTCCGATGCGGGTCCTCCACTATTTCGACCTGAGGACGCCGAGGCCTCCCGAGACGCGGCTGCCTCCTTCGCTGCGTGCGTACCTGATATGCGTCTTCCTCTTCTTCGGCGGCTTCACCGCATTCTACAGCTTCTTCCCGATTTTTCTCACCCAAGCGTACGGGCTCTCGAGTCCGGAAGTCTTCGCCGTGTACATCGGGAGCCAGGCGATGTCGATCGCCGCGTACCCCTACGTCGGGAGACGAATCTCCTCGCGCAAAGGCGCGTCCATGCAGCTCTATGCGGTCGTCGGACGGTCCGCCCTCTTCGGCGCCTTCTTCGCGGTGGGGTTCGTGCCGATGCCGGCGATCGGCTTGCTTGCGATCATCTTCGTCCTCCACTCCGGGGTGGGTTTGTGCTGGGCCGTCATCAACGTCGCGGGTTCGACGCTCGTGTCCCACCTGGCACCCGTCAAAGGCCGGGCCCAGGCGTTCGGCGCGTACAACGCGGTGCAAGGGTTCGGATCGATCCTCGGGCCGCTCGCCGGCGGCTTCACCGCGGAGTGGCTGGGGTACGGAATCGCGTTCGGTCTCAGCGTCGGCCTCATCCTGTCCGGATCGGCGGTCCTCGCGACCCTTTCGATCGGCGACGCCGAAGGATCGCTCGAAAAGGGTAAATGAGCTCCGCGGCTTCCCGCGAATCGGGGCCGTTTCGTGAAGATTATCATCCTCGGCGGATACGGCGCGATGGCCCAGTCGACCGTCCCCGACCTGCTGTCCAGCCCGGGTGTCGAGCGCGTCGGAATCGCGGGCCGCGACGCGCAGAAGGCGAAGGCCGCGGCGAAGGCGCAGAAGGACGACCGCGCGGTCGGCGTGCCGATCGACGCGAGGGATTCCGGCGCCCTCGTCCGGGAGTTCCGGAACTGGGACTGCGTCATCAACAGCGCGTGGTACGACCTGAACGTCCCGATCACGGAAGCGGCGATCCAGGCCGGGATTCACTACTGCGACCTCGGCGGCTTGTACCACCAGACACTCCGCCAACGGAAGCTCGACAAGCGCGCGAAAGATGCCGGCGTCGCCTGCGTCCTCGGGATCGGATCGACGCCCGGCACGATGAACGTCCTCGGCATGTACGGGGCGAGCAAGCTCGACCGCGTCCACAAGGTCCTCCTGCGGAGCAGCGGCGCCGTCGTCTCCGGCGGCGAGCCCGGGCTGTTCGTGCCCCCGTATGCGATCCGCACGATCCTCGACGAGTTCTCGATGGACGCCCCGATCCTGCGCAAGGGGAAGATCCAGTTCGTCCCCGCGCTTTCCGGACTCGAGCGCTCCGAGTTCATCCCACCCGTCGGCGTCGTCGAAGGCTACTACACGATCCACTCGGAACTCGCGACAATGCCCGAGACGATCGGCAAGGGAATCCAGGAAATGGATTTCATCGTCGCCTTCCCGGCCGCGTTCCGGGAGACCGTTGCCACCCTGGTCCGACTCGGCCTCGCGAATCGAGATGAGGTGGCGGTGGAAGGCATCCGGGTCCGTCCATACGACGTGACGTCGACCGCGATCGACAACCTGCCGAAGCCCAAGGAGCCGGAACTCGATGTCGACATCCAGCGCTGCGTCCTGATCGGGGAGAAAGATGGCCATCCCGTGACGTTGCGCTACGAGGCGGTCACGTGGCCGCACAAGCGATGGAACGTCGGCGGGGGAGTCGTCGACACGGGCGTGCCGCCGTCGATCGCCGCGCAATGGGCCGTGAAGGGGTTGATCAAAGAACGCGGCGTCATGCCTCCGGAGATTGCGTTCGATCCGTTGCCGTACTTCAAAGAACTCGCGAGCCGAGACCGTGGGATTCGGGTCACGGAATTCGCGGAGGAGACCCGAACGCTCAAGTGAGGCCCGGTTCGACGCTCACACGCTCGGGGGCGGTTGCGCCTCTCCATACAGCGCGGCTTGCTCGCCGACGGCTTGCATTTGGACGGATGGGGCCTTCTCGCGATGGCGTTTCGCTTCCTTGGCGATCGCGGCGAACGCGTTGTCCGCGACCTCGAGCGCCCACTCGATGTCTTCCTCCGTGTGCTCCGTGCAGAGGAATGCCCGCTCGCCCGTTTGCGGAATGCCGAACAGGACGTTGTTCCCAAGGCAGTGGATGAACCAGTTCCACCAGCGCCGCGTGTTCGCGCTCAGGGTGTCCCGGAAGTTCCGGATCTCGTCTTTTGTCGTGAAGTAGACGTTCCCGATCGACCCGACGTACTCGACCCATGCGGGGAGGCGTCGGTCGTCCGCGAGGTCCTGGAGTCCGGTGAAGAGCTGGCGGCCGAGGCTGTTGACGTGATCGTAATACTCCGGGTGCTCGCCCAGGATCTGCAGGCCCTTCAGTCCGGCGGCCACACTGATCGGATGGCCGTTGTAGGTGCCCGCATGGAACGTCGCGTACCGCCACCCGCGGCCCGGCTCGAGGACGTCCATGATCTGCGCCTCGCCGCCGAATCCCGCGAGCTGGAAGCCGCCGCCGGCGATCTTTCCGAAGGTCGTCAAGTCCGGCCGGACGTCGTAGTATTCCTGCGCGCCGCCGTAGGCGAGGCGGAACCCGGTCAGGACTTCGTCGAAGATGAGGACGACCCGCTTCTTTCGCGTGAGCTGCCGCAACCGTGTCAGGTAGTTTCCCTTCGGGACGATGACGCCGGGTCCGCACAGCACCGGCTCGATGATGAGGGCGGCGACCTCGTCCTCGTTCTTCTCGAGGACTTCGGCGGTGCCTTCGATGTCGTTGTACGGATAGATGACGACCGTGTCGGAGACCGCCTTCGGGATGCCGCGGCCATATGGGACCGGCTTGTAGCCGTTCATCCGCCGCGCGGTCCGCGCGTCCATGTCGAGGCTCTGCAGGACGTAGTCGTGGGCGCCGTGGTACGCGCCTTCGGCCTTCGCGATCTTCTCGCGGCCCGTATATGCGCGGGCGGTCCGGAGGGCGTGCATCGTCGCCTCCGTGCCACTGTTCGTCAGGCGGATTTTCTTCATCGACGGGACGGCCTTCTGGACCGTCTCGAGGTAGTCGACGAAGAGCTCGCTCGTGACGCCGAGCATCGAACCGGATTCGAGCTGTTTGATCACCTCGAGGGCGATGTCGCGGTTGTTGTGCCCGAGGAGCAGCCCGCCGAAGCCCATCATGAAGTCGAGGATCTTGTTGCCGTCGACGTCGTAGATGTAGCCGCCATCGCCGTAGTCCGCGAGGAACGGATGCGGTTTGAAGTACCGGATGTTGCTCTCGACGCCGCCCGGGGTGAGCTTGCTCGCGCGGCGCCAGAGCTGGGCGCTCCGTTTGTGTCGCGTGAGATACTTCCGGCTGAACTTCTGGGACGGCAATCGATCACCTCCAAGTGAAAATGAGGCCGGTCCACTGACCGGCGTCCGGGATCCGGTCGCCCCGAAATCCCGTTCACTTGGCGGGTCTTGAAATGCCCCGGGAACTATGAAAAAGTTTCGTGCATAGTCTGCGGTTGCAATATGAAATGTGGAGTCTTACGGAAATCTAGCTCGGACGTAGACCCCACGTCGGACGTTTGTCTGTCTCGCTACTTATATGTCGCCCGGTCTCCTTCAAATAGGGTCGGTACAAACCGGTCCGTCGGAGTCGATTCAGGCGCGTTTCTTACGTTTGGCTAGGGTCCACCTAATGTCGCTTTCTGGACGCAGCGAAACCACGAGGCCGGACGAGAGGTAGGATGCGTGGGGCAGGATTTGAACCTGCGAACCCCTACGAGACAGGATCCTGAGTCCTGCGCCTTTGACCAAGCTTGGCAACCCACGCACGCGTGCTCCGCAGCGAATTCGTGGGCTCGTAATAATCTTGCGGTGGGTTGGCCTGCCGTCGAAAACCCTAAGCGCATCTGCGAGTTCGTTGAGGCGTGTTCGAGAAGCGCGAGGTCCGATCCTTCCCGGGCGCGCGACGCGAGGATTTCTGGCCGAAGGCGTGGGGTTGGTGGACCCGTCAGGGGTTTGCACTCACCAAGACGGGGCCGTACCGGATCCATGGCGCATCGCACTATTCTCAAATCGGGCTCCGCCGTGAGTTCGACTTGATCCTCGACGATACCGATGGTGGCTGTAATGTCGACCTTTCGTTCGGCGCCTCGATCACGGACGAGGGCCTCATTGCCGGGGCCGTGACGGCGGTCTTCCTGCTGCCCGTCGCGGTGCTCGGCGGCGCCATTTCCTATACCGAATACGAAACGGACGCACAGAATCTCATGCTCGCATTCTGGCAGTCTCTCGGGACGGCGGAGACCAAGGCTCGCCGCGCGCCCTCGATGGCACCGATTGCATGCAAGAATTGCGGCGCGGCGCTCTTGCCGGACTGGAAGGTTTGCCCGTACTGCGGCCAGAAAGTCGGATCCCGCTGAGAGTCCAAGGAGCGTCAGCGTTTCTTCATGATCTTCATGAAGCCGCTGGACTCGTACACCTCGAGCTGCCGTTCGGCGAGGGTGTTACGGAAGTCGTCCCAGCTGATCACTTCAATCCGGTTGTTCCGGCCTTTGGTGAACTGAATCCCGTCCGTGCCCCTAACCCGCCCCGGCCGGAGACCTTTCTTCTTCGCCTTCTCGATCGCGTCCTCGACCGTTACGGGCTCCATGACCATCCGATCCCTCCTGGCGCCGGTCCCGACGGATCGCGCGTTCGCGGATTCGAGCGTCGATATATAATGCTTCTTTCAGGGTTGTGCGTTCTCGCTCACGAAGGCTTTCTATCGCGCGCGTCGTATCTCGACCGGTGACTCGCTTCGGGTCGTCGGGCATTCGAGGCCGCGGCAACGTGGATGTGACACCCGACCTCGCCTTGCATGTCGGGATGGCATTGGGCGAATCCTATGGAGATACGGTCGTCGGCCGGGATCCGCGGCTCACGGGCCCGATGTTGTCCCACGCCCTCATGGCCGGCGTCCTCGCGGCTGGGTCGAACGCGGTCGATGCGGGCCTCGTCTCGACGCCGACGCTTGCTCGTGGCGCCCACGAATATGCGTGCGGCGCGATGATCACGGCTTCCCACAACCCTGCGCCCGACAACGGCATCAAGCTCTGGAATCCCGATGGGATGGCGTTCGACGAGGGCCAGCAGAAGGAAATCGAAGACGCGCTCGAGGCGGGCCGGTTCCGCGCGGCGGCGTGGGATCACGTCGGAACGGTCTCGGCCCGGCACGACCTTGTCGAGGGTCATGTCCGCGCGATCTTGCATGACGTCGGTCGCGTCAAGCTTCGTGTCGTCGTGGATTGCGGTTGCGGTGCAACCGCGACGATCACGCCGTTCCTCCTTCGACAGATGGGCTGTGAAGTAATCGCAATCAACGCCCAAGCGGACGGCCATTTCCCAGGACGCAACCCGGAGCCGACGGAGGAGAATCTGGAGGCGCTAATGTCGACGGTCCGTGCGGTAAAGGCGGACCTCGGGATCGCCCACGACGGAGACGGGGATCGGATGGTGGCGGTGGATCACGAAGGCCGCTTCGTGGGCGGAGACGCGTTGCTCGCCCTGTTCGCGAAGCGCGAGGTGCGGCACGGCCTCGTCGTGCCGGTCGATGCGTCGATGGTCCTCGAGGACCTCCTGCCGAAGGCGAAGGTGTGGCGCACACGCGTCGGCGACGTCTACGTCGCGGCGGAGCTCAAACGTCGCGGCGCGGAATTCGGCGGCGAGCCCTCGGGCACTTGGATCTTCCCCAAGGCCACGTACTGCCCGGACGGAGTGTACGCCGCCGCGCGCCTCGTCTCGATCGTGGCCGAGCATCCGCTCGCGGCACTCGTGCGAGAGATCCCTCGCTATCCCGTCGTCCGCGGCGCGATCGCATACGATGGATCAAAGCGCGCCGCAATTCAGCAGCGCCTCGACGTCGCGCTGCGCGCCATCGTCTCAGAGATCGAGACGATCGACGGCTGGCGTTTGCAGTTCGATGACGGATGGGCGCTCGTGCGTTTCTCCGGGACGGAACCGAAAATTCGCATCGTGGCGGAGTCGCGGGAAGAGGCCAGAACAAAGGAGATATATTCCACGGTCCTATCGAGCGCGAAAGGCGCCGCCGCATGAAAGCCGTCGTTCTCGCGGCCGGCGAGGGAACTCGGATGCGTCCCCTCACGGCCAATCTTCCCAAGCCCCTTCTACCGGTGGCCGGCAAGCCGTTTCTGCGGCACACGCTGGAGGCATTGCGCTCCGCGGGGATCTCCGAGGCCGCAATCCTGATCGGGTGGCAGGGCCATCGGATCCGCGAGAGCTTCGGCGACGGCGAGGCACTGGGCCTCTCGATCGAATACGAGGAGCAGACCGAACGACTCGGCACCGCCCATGCCATCGGCCGGATGCGGTCCCATGTCGACGGTCCGTTCTTGAGCGTGAACGGGGACGTGGTCGTCTCGGGTGACGCGTTCGGGGAGATCATCGCGCACCACCGTAAGGTCCGCGGGGTGGTGATGGCCCTCGCGGAAGTCCCGGATCCCCGGTCCTTCGGGGTCGTCGAGGTGAACGACGGAACCGTCGTGGGCCTGGAGGAGAAGCCTCGCCAGCCGAAATCGAACCTAATCAATGCGGGAATCTACGTCTTCGACAAGGACATCTTCCCGTTGATCGACAAGACGCCGAAGTCGCCCCGCGGGGAGTACGAGATCACGGACACGATTCGGACGCTCATGGCGACCCAGGAGGTCTACGGCTTCCGGATTCCTGGGGACTGGATCGACGTCGGGAGACCTTGGGACCTGCTCCGCGCGAATGCAGCCCTCCTATCGCGACTGAAAGGCGCGGACCATGGCGAGGTCGATGCCGGGGCGACCGTGATCGGCGAGGTCTCCATCGAGGAAGACGCCCGCGTCCGCAAGGGCGCCTACATCGAGGGGCCGACGATCATCGGCGCCGGGGCCGAGATCGGGCCGAACTGCTACGTCCGGCCATCGACGGCCATCGGCCCGAACGCGAAGGTCGGCAGCGCGTGCGAAGTGAAGAATTCGATCCTCATGGCCTCCGCACACGTCCCGCACCAGAACTACGTGGGCGACAGCATCCTCGGCGAGCGCTGCAACCTCGGCGCTGGCACGAAGGTCGCGAACCTCCGCCTCGACGAGGCGCCGATCAAGGTCGTGTTCCGTGGCGTCGAGGTCGACACGGGACTGCGCAAGCTCGGCGTTATCATGGGAGACGATGTGAAGGTCGGCATCAACGCGTCGATCGACGCGGGCACAATCGTCGGCGAGGAATCGTTCATTGGACCCGGCGCCCACGCTCGCGGCAACATCGCGCCCCGAAGCCGGATCTTCTGAGGTGTGGGCGTGCGGATCGCCCAGGTCACCCCTTGGTTCTACCCCCATCTCGGCGGCGTCGAGAGCCACGTGCGCTCCCTCTCCCGCGAGCTCGCGATACGGGGCCACGAGGTCACGGTCGTCACGTCCCGACAGGACGCGTCCCTGGCGGCCGAGGAGCCGCTCGACGGATTCCGCGTTGTTCGCGTAGCACCCCGGACGATCCTGATGCGTACCCCGATCATGCCGAAGATGCGCGCCGTGCTGCGGGGCCTCGATGTCGATATCCTCCACGGACACTTCCCTCCTCCTGGCGCCGCGCACTACGCCACGTCCGTCGCCGCCTCCCGCGGGACCCCATCGGTCGTCACCTATCACTGCGACGTCCAGCTGCCCTCTCCGTTCGGCACGCTCGCCGAATCGCTTTACCGGAGGAGCCTCGGCGCCTCGATGCTTCGCCAGGCCACGAAAGTCGTGGTGACGACGAAGACGTACGCCGCGACGAGCCGGGCCGTGTGGCGGCACAATCCTGCGGTAATCCCGAACGCAGTGGACCATCATCGCTTCAATCCGGGCGTCGACCCGACGCCCGTCCGGGATAAGCTGAACTTCCCTCCCGGTGATCCGATCGTCCTCCTCGTCGGTCGGATCGTGCCGCACAAAGGCATCGAGCATTTCATCGAGGCCGCCCAGTACGTCCCGGATGCGCTCTTCCTGATTGCCGGGGACGGGTCCGCCCTCCCCGCGATGAAGCGCCTCGCGACGTCGTTCGGCGTCGCGCACCGGACTCGTTTCATCGGCCGCGTCTCGGAGGCAGGGTTGCCTCGCGTGTACGCCGCGTGCGACGTGTTCGTCCTGCCGAGCGTCTCGCGGCTCGAAGCGTTCGGGATCGTCGCGCTCGAGGCGATGGCGACGGCCAAACCGGTCGTCGTCGCCGACATCCCGGGCGTGCGGGAGGTGATTGACAACGGGAAGGAAGGTCTCCTCGCGGATCCCGTCAACCCGCAGGACCTCGCGGAAAAGATCCGTTGGCTCCTCGCGGATCCCGCGGCGCGGCGGACGATGGGCGAACGCGGGCGGGAGAAGGTCGTGAGCTCGTTCAGCATCGAGCGCGTGACGGATCAGATCGAAGCGCTCTATCGATCCGTCGCGAAAGCGCCCGAGGTCACGGGACGACCTTGAGGGTCACGGGCTCGCCCTTGTTCGTCCATGCGGCCCAGGTGCTCTCGTTGTACGGGTAGCCCGCGATGATGTGGACGCCGCCGAACTTGTTGAACAGCGCGCGGTCCTCGTCGGAGGGCTCCGGCACGCCACTCGGGTGGGAGTGGACCGTGCCGACGACCGAGAAATCCGCCGGAAGCGTGTGGAGCTGGAAGATTGCATGCCGCTTCCCGCTCACGGTCCCGGGGACGAGGATGAGCTCCGTGATGACGCCTTCCTCCGCGCGGAGGATCGCCCCGAACTCGCGCGGATACATGTCGCGCGACGCCTCGAGGATCATGCGGAGGGTCTTGCGGGCGATCGATTGCACGCGCTTCAATGGAGCACCTCACTGGCGGGACAGCTTCTCCTCGATTCGCCGGTAGAAGTCGTCGCGGAAGCGGATGAGCTTCGCGCGTCGATCCGATGCGGTGAGGACGACATCTTCGGTTCCTTTCAGGGTCGACTCATGCTGGCCGTCCATGACGAGGAGGCACTCCTTCGGCTTCACGAGGCGCACGTGGACTCCCGCGTTCGCGGGGAATACGTGGGGCCGGGACGCGGGCTTGAACGGCGCAATGGCGGTCGCGATGATCGCGTCGACCCGCGGGTCGACGATCGGCCCTCCGGCGGACATCGAATACGACGTCGAGCCGGTCGGGGTCGCGACGATGATCCCGTCGGCGCGGACCCGCTCTACGACCTCGCTGTCGACGCGGATTTCGAAATGGCGGATCTTCGCGATCTGCGCCGTGTGCACGACGGCCTCGTTGGTGCAGTCGAACATCCGCTCGCCGTCCACGGTGACCTTCAGGCGCATTCGTTCCTCCACCCGGAAGTCGCCTTTTGCGACGCGCTCCAGGTACGCGTCGGCCTCGTTCGAGTAGACCTCCGCCAGGAATCCGAGGGAGCCCGAGTTGATTCCGAGGACCTTCACATCGGAGAGTTGCAGCGCGCGGAGGATCGTGCCGTCCCCGCCGATTGCCAGGACGACATCGACGCGCATGTGGGCCAGTGGCATCCCCTTGCGATTCAAGGCGAGGGCCAAGTCCGACTCGAGGAGGACTTCGTGTGCGAGCTCGAGCCGCGCGACGATCGCCTTCGCGGCGTCGTAGGCGGTCGGGATGTGGGGATTCGCCGTGATCCCGAACTTCATCGGATGACCTCCCAGGCTCGTCGGTCGCCGACCGCGACCAGGTCGGTGCGGGCCGCGGTCGTGAGCGGCAAATCGAGATCCCGTCCGTCGAGGTCGAGCACCTGGCCCCCCGCTTCCCGCACGATGAGCGTCCCGCCGGCGATGTCGACGGCGCGCAATTTCGCGTCGACGGTCGCGCTGTGCATGTAGTACAGGTCTGCGGCCCCGCGGGCCACGAGGCACATGTCGAGGGATGCCGCCCCGAGAGCGCGAACCCGCCGGGCGAGGCCCGCGACCCGCGTTGCGTCCGGGGCCGCGTTCGTTCCGAGGTAGACGCTGAACAACACGTCCTTCGGATCGTACGCATGGACATGGATTGGATGGCCGTTGAGGAGGGCGCCGCCGCCCTTCGCGGCGTAGTAGGTGGCGCCGGACACCAGGTCCCGGACGAGGGCCTCCTGGATTTCGGCCAGATGTTCGTGGCCGATCGCGAGGGAGACGGAGTACGCCGGGACTCCACGCAGGGCGTTATGGGTCCCATCGATGGGATCGAGGACGAGGGTGGCTTCGCCGCCGCGATCGACGTATCCCGCCTCTTCGCTCAGTACGTTGAGCGCCGCCCCCTCGTAATCTAGGACGCGGAGGACCGCTTCCTCCGCGATTCGGTCGATGCGGGTGCTCGGTGCGCCATCCGCGCCGCGGCCGATCACCTCGGCGGGATTCCCGGCGAACGAGTCGACGGCGTGCTGGACGGCATCCGCGAGCTCGAGGAGAAGTCCCTTCACGGGCCAACTTACCGCCTTACCTGATATAGAATTATGGTACCGCGTGCGAGAGGACGGCGCCGATTTTCCACATGCGCGGTAATCCATCAGGTTGTCTCATCAACGGGGGATGGACCAGCTGTCCCCTCGCGGGGGACTGACTGGGTGATTGGTTATCCGGATGAACAATCGGAACGAACGCCGAAAAGAGTTAAGTATGTGCCTCAGACCCTCTGAGATAGTCGAGGCCGGATTTCTCATGGTTTTTTCGACGGATCAGGAACAACACGACCGTATGCTTCGCGGATGGGTCGAAACCCTACGCGGAAGGGGATATACTCAAATCTCAGCCGCCTTGCCCGAGATTCCAAACAAACCACGACAAACTGCCGGCGGATCGATTCCCGATCTCACCGCGCTGGGTCCGGGGAATGCTTGGGTCATGGGCGAAGTGAAGACGTGCGCGGATTTGGACAACGATCACACGCGCGGCCAGTTACGAGACTACGTTAGCTCTGGAGCGAAGGTCATGCTGCTCGTGCCGGAAAGTTGCTACGCTGTCGCGCAGAGCGTGCTCGTCCGGTGGGGTTTCACGAACGTTCAGTCATGGTACGTTCCAGGTAGCTGAGCCCATCTGCCACTCCAAAACCAAAGGATTGCGACGGGTGTGGCCGCTTTAGGACTGATTCCTAATGTCAAACCTGGTGCGCGGGTTTTGTTAACTTAAGGTGCATGGTCGTCCAGCGGCAAGGTTTGACGCCCCTTGGCAAAACCCTTAAATCCAATAGTCGATTCGGAAGGGTCCTTGCTGGGGAAGGACGACGCCTGCGTCCGGGAAGGGGACAGCTCTCTGGTCACCACTAGATTCATTCTTGTACGTGCGAACAACAAATCTATCAGAGCCGCCGTGGCGTGATCGCGATGCCCGACGGTCTCGGAATTCCCGAACAACAGAAGCGTGTGCTCGCGCAGCTCCTTCGGTTCTCTCAGAAGGAGCGTAGGGAACTCTTTGATGTGCTGAAGGAAGCAAAGCCTAGCCTCCTCGGTCGCAGCTTCGTTACTGCGTGGGTAAAAAAGGCCGGTGCTTCCAAAGCGGATGCGGATGGCCTATTCCGGCTTTTGGCTGGACTCTATGAGTCCATGGATATCGCTGGGGATCCAACGGAAAAGTTTGCGGCGGATGTATGCGACACAATTCAGGCCTCCAAAGACCCCGAACTGCCGACGAAGGATGTGAACTGGAACGAATTCAAGACGTACCTTACGCAAGTCCTCTCACTCGATGACACACTTGGGGTAAGCGCGAAAGCCAGCCAGGTCCGGTCCGAGCAGAATCACGTATTCTGCACAGCGAGAATCCTGACCGATCTACGACCAGTATTTGGCAGAGATGTGGACAAGGGACCGTTGGCAGCTGTCGTCGTGCATCAAGCGAAAATTACCTTCCATGAGAATGGAGAGGAAACGACAAAGGACTTCTTCGTGGCTCTCGACAGTACTGACATCGTGGAACTGAAGAAGTTGCTCGATAGGGCGACTCACAAGGAGGCAAGTCTCACGGCATCAGCGCGAGAAGGTGGTATCAACGTTCTCGAACTCTAATGGCAAGACTATTCCGATGTGGCCCTGCATGGACCGTCAGCACTTTCAGTCCCGCAACCTTTGGCCGCCGCAGCATACGGTCAGGCCGCGGCCGCTGCTGGAACAACTCGTGGAGCGGCACCGGGACGGGGTGCAGCTCGAGTTCGCAGCTGTGTCCGACAAGCTTGCCGGGATCATCGATGATGCCAAATGGCTCCTAGGCCTCAAGGACAACTTCGACGGGCGGGGGTCGCCTCGCTATTCCAAGGACACCCTGGACAGGGCAATCGCGTTCGTGAGGCTCCAATGGCAGGAATACCTACGTCTTAACGTCGAACCCATGCCCCTGCCTGAGATCGGACCGGGGCCGCAAGGGAGCATTGACATTTTCTGGGATCTTCCAAATCTGAACCTGCTTGTCAACATTCCGGCCGACCCCAAACTTCCAGTGGAGTTCGCAGGCGACGGTAAGGACAGAGGTAGATTCGATGGTACTCTCGTCGATCCAACCCAGCCGAACCGAGGTCTTGTGAGTTGGCTAACGAGCTAGCAGAGGGTCCTCCTCAGCCTCAGGAAATAAAGAATCCCGCGGACTGTTTCTTCAGATGGGTGCCGGACGACTTCACCAAGGGGCCCGAACACAAGCTTCAACCTGGCGCCTTTGGGAAGGAGCGTGACATAGACGAAGGCATCTCGTTTGACTGGAGTAGATACTCAACGCCACGGAGGACTCTCGAACGCTCGACGAAACCGGAGATACGAGCTGGAGTAGTCAAGACGACCGCGGGCCAGATGTGGGACCGTGAGTTGAATGTCCGGCATGCGCCGGAGACGGCCAATCCGGCCCATAGTCTCGTCACGGGACCCAGCTACACCCGGATAAGGAAGACTCTGGTCGAGATCTGCACATGGGAAATCGAGTTGCCACCGGATGAATAGCCTCCATCTTACAGTCCCGAGCCCATCACTCATGCGGCCTTCCAGGCACAAGATTCTCGAGCCTAGGAGCTTGAGCGTCAGAGTGCCTGAGAGTCTCGTCAACTCCTCGGGTCGAGGTTCATAAAGGGCCCCGTGTCGTCAGGATCGATCCGGAAAGAAAACTGGGCTGCCGTAGTGCCGCCCCGTGTGCGATTGTGCGCACGCCCACGTGGGGTTCCGTTGCGACGTTGTTGGCCCCGGACGGGCGTGTGAGGGCCTTCCGTCGGGGGGTCAGGCCCCTCCGACCTGCTTGCCTATCGCGTCAACGACAGCCCCGACGATGGCTCCGATAATGGTCCCGCCAATTAGGCCAGTGATCCACTGGCCGGTCATGGCTCCATAGATGAGTCCGCCGACGAACCCGATCAAGGCTCCGATCAGCGTTGCGGGTGGGGTATCCAATGACCCGGACATAACAATCCGCCGCCTTAAGTCTCGGGTATCAGCGAAATTCCCTCAGGTGCCACTCTCGCCGTCGAAGCGGCCAGGGCTTGGGAAAAGGCTGGCGAAAAAGGAAACCCCCGGCATGTGTGCCGAGGGCTCCGGTGGAAGGGGATGCCTCATTCTTCGTCCTTTTCCCGGTAAGCTTTCTTGTACTCGGGGTAGAGTTCGTGGATCTTGTGCATCATCTGGGTGGAGTCTAGCAGGAAGAGTTCTTCCTTTGCTTTCGACACAGCGTCACGCATCGCCTGAGGTGTCAAGTTGTAAAGCTGCTTCGACCGATTCCACCCTTCAGTGGTGAGATCCCACCGGAATGACGTCTTGGCCGCCTTCCCTCCCCATCGCACCTTGGTAAGGCCCTTACTTTCCAGAGACTTCGAATCCGTTTCCAGATTGTCGGGAACGGGCCCTCGGCTCTCCGCCCGGAAGCTGTCGTGGAGGAAAGATTGCCCCAACCCTTCCTTCTCGAGTTCTTTCCAGACGGAAAAGAGCATCTTGTTGAAGCGGTACTTCTCCTCCACATAACCGGTCTCGGTGAATCGAGGCCCCTGGGCATACAACATCAGGAGGATGTTTGCCTCCCGAGGAGTAAGCCCCAGCTCTCCGGCTATCCATCTCTGCTCTGCCCGGATCACATCATCCGCGTCGACAATGGTCTCATTGCAAAGCGGGCATGACTTGGCTGGAACGTCGTGCAAAAGGAGGGGTTCGCCATTCCAGCGGACGGTCTCGAACTCCGCGGTGGTTGGAATCCACTGCCCCTCGTGCTCACACTCTCCGTTTTCGGTCATCGTTTACCCTTAGATTTCGTCCATTTCGCGTTCTTTACGTACAGTACTTCCTCGTCTTCATGTTCATGGTATTGGAACGTCAGAAAGAGAAAAGGACCACCCATCTCCATGGTCAGCACCACATCGCGATTCAGGTGCTGAGTTTTCTTCCGTGGAGGTATCTTTTCGCACGCCTGTTTGATCTGGGTTGGGTGGACCTTGCTCTTGAAGTCCTTGGGGAAAACCACCTTCCGCACGGCGACCCGGACGCCCGGCGCGATATTAACGTGTTCTCGTCCTGGGTTTCTGGACGGATGATGCCAAGAGCTACAAAAGGCCTCTTCCGTTTGTTCCAGAGTCTCAGGTACGCATGCTCTCAGCAAGCTCTGCGTGCGTATTAAGGCTTTTTGTCTACAGTTTACTGTACTGAGAATACATCGACAAGTAGTATGGACAAGTTACCGGCGCGTCCATACCCTCCTGTTCCATGGTCAGAGGCATCCCTCGGCACTTTCAGTCGGCTCGGGAGGCATGAATCCACCAGTAGCACGCACCCTACATGGACGCCATCCCTCGTCGGGCGCTCCAGTAGGTCGCCCACCGGATCAGGTCGCCCCATCCGTCCTGGAACGGCAGGGCGATTCCCTTCCGGATTCTTGGAGTCCATTTGCATCACCCGCTACGGGACGCATCAGGGCGTATTCTTAAGCATCCCCCGACAATGGGACCAAACCATCCATCGCTACGCTTATATAGAAGTCCCAACATAGGCAGAGTCCCGAATTCCGTATTCGGAGAGATTTACATGATGCCAGCCGGAACGCAGATACTCGTTTTGAAGGAAGGGACGCGCCGCGATCGCGGCAAGGGAGCGCAATTCAACAACATCGCCGCCGCGAAAGCGGTCGCGGACGCCGTGCGGTCGACGCTCGGCCCGCGGGGAATGGACAAGATGCTCGTCGACAGCCTCGGGGACGTCGTCATCACGAACGATGGCGTGACGATCCTCAAGGAGATCGACATCGAGCACCCCGCCGCGAAGATGCTCGTCGAGGTCGCGAAGACCCAGGACGAGGAAGCGGGCGACGGCACGACGACGGCCGTCATCCTGGCGGGGGAACTGCTCAAGAGGGCGGAAGATCTGATCGAGCAGAACATCCACCCGACGGTTATCGCCGCCGGGTACCGCCAGGCGGCGGAGAAGGCCCGCGAGGTCCTCGAGAAGGTTGCGACGAAGATTTCGATCAAAGACACGGACGTCCTGAGGAAGGTCGCGATGACCGCGATGTCCTCGAAGTCGTCCAGCGGCCACAAGGAACTCTTGGCGGACATCTCTGTGAAGGCCGTCACGACCGTCGCAGAGCAGCGCGCGGACGACTCCTACTTCGTGGACGACGACAACATCCAGGTCGTGAAGAAGCAGGGCGGTTCGATTGCGGACACGTCCCTCGTCGACGGCGTCATCGTCGACAAGGAGCGCGTGCACCCCGGCATGCCGTCCGAGGTCAAGGACGCGAAGATCGCCTTGGTCGACGCGGCCCTGGAGGTCAAGAAGACCGAGATCGACGCGAAAATCGAGATCACGGACCCGACCCAGCTCCAGGCGTTCCTGAACGAAGAGGAGTCGATGCTGAAGCGGATGGTCGACACCGTGAAGAAGAGCGGTGCCACGGTCATCTTCTGCCAGAAGGGCATCGACGACCTCGCACAGCACTACCTCGCGAAGGCCGAAGTCTACGCGGTACGGCGAGTCAAGAAGTCGGACATGGAGAAGCTCGCGAAGGCGACTGGCGGCAAGGTCGTCACGAAGCTCGACGAGCTCTCGAAGGACGACCTCGGCTACGCCAAGATGGTCTACGAGAAGAAGATCGGCGAGGACGAGATGACCTTCGTCACGGGCTGCAAGAATCCGAAGGCGATGTCGATCCTGATCCGAGGAGGCACCGAGCACGTCGTGGACGAGGTCGAGCGGTCCCTCGAGGACGCGACGAGCGTCGTGGCCGTCGCGATCGAGGACGGCAAGGTCATCACCGGCGGTGGATCGAGCGCGACAGAGATCGCCCTCACACTGCGGGACTTCGCCTCGAGCGTCGGCGGGCGTGAGCAGATCGCCATCGAGGCCTTCGCAGACGCGGTCGAGGTCATCCCTCGCACCCTCGCGGAGAACGCAGGCTTGGACCCGATTGACATCCTCATCGAGCTCCGGAAGGAGCACAAGAAGGGCAACAAGCATGCCGGAATCAACGTCTTCAGCGGCAAGGTCTCCGACATGAGGAAGGAGAACGTGATCGAGCCGATCCGGGTCGGGAGCCAAGCGATCTCCTCGGCGACGGACGCGGCGGTCATGGTGCTCCGCATCGACGACGTCATCGCGGCAAGGGCCGGCGAAGGCGGCGGCAAGGGCCCCGGCAAGGGCGGCGAAGGCGGCGACGGCGGGGGCGAAGGCGAAGATTTCTGAGGGGCCCCAATCCGGGGGCCCCGGAGGTCCCCATGGTCTCGGATCCGTCCGGCGAAGGGGAGGATCGCTCTCCGACCGACGTCGACCGCCTCCTGAGGCGGCTCGACCGGCACCGGAGCCTCCCGGCCGTGGGACCCACTCGCGTCCCGGTCCTCGGGCCTCCGTCCGCCGTCGCGGACGAATCCCGCGTGCATCCGGGGACCGCCGATGTCGTCGTGACGCCGGCCCGGATCTACGTGACCCTCGAACTTCCCGGGGCGTCCCGAGAAACGATCGAGGTCACGACGACCCACACCCAGCTGACGGTCCACGCGCTCGGCGCGGACGGCCGCGTCTTCCATCGGGAAGTGGAGCTGTCCCATCCCGTCGAGCCGGAGGCGGTCACTGCGACCTATCGGAACGGCGTGCTCGATGTGACGCTCCCGCGACGGCGAGGGCACCTGGTGCGCGTCCGGAAAGGTGAGTAGGATGGCGGAGAAGACGCCCACGATGGAGAGCCAGGAGAACACGGCCTCCGACGAACCGCCGGCGGACGGATTGGCCGAGGTCCGTCACCAGAACGAGGAACTCCTGACGCGGCTCAAGTACCTCCAGGCGGAGTTTGAGAACTACCGCAAGCGCGCGGATCGGGACGGGCAGACCCTCTTGAGATTCGCGCACGAGGCGCTCCTGGCCCGCCTTCTTCCGGTCCTCGACGAGATGGACGCGGCGGTGGCGGCGCTCGGGGGGAAGGCGGCCGATGGCGTTCGGATGGTCCGGGACAACCTCGCGAAGGCGTTGAACGAAGCCGGGCTGCAGGAGATCCTCGCAATCGGGGTCCCGTTCGATCCGTACCTGATGGACGCGGTCCAGCAGGTCCCGGACAAAGATTCAAAAGAAGGCGTCGTGAAAGAGGTCGTGCGAAAAGGCTACCGCTACCACGACCGGATCCTGCGGCCTGCGCAGGTCGTCGTCGTCGATAACGGAGGTGAATCGGATGGCTAAGATCATCGGAATCGACCTCGGGACCACGAACTCCGAGGCCGCGTACATGGAAGGGGGAACGCCGAAAATCATCCCGAGCGCGGAAGGCAGCGCGTACGGCGGGAAGATGTTCCCGTCCGTCGTCGCCTTCACGAAGGACGGGGTCCTCGTCGGGGAACCGGCGAAGCGACAGGCCGTGCTCAACCCCGAGAAGACGATCATCCAGATTAAGCGGAAGATGGGGACGGACTACAAAGTCCGGATCGACGGGAAGGACTACTCGCCGCCCGAGATCTCCGCGATGATCCTCCGCAAGATCAAGACGGACGCGGAGGCGTTCCTAGGGTCGAAGATCTCCCAGGTCGTCATCACGGTCCCAGCGTACTTCAACGACAACCAGCGGCAGGCGACGAAGGACGCCGGCAAGATCGCGGGCCTCGAGGTCTTGCGGCTTGTCAACGAGCCCACTGCGGCGGCGCTCGCCTACGGACTGGACAAGAAAGGCGAGGGCAAGATCTGCGTCCTCGACCTCGGCGGCGGGACGTTCGACGTCACGCTGATGGAGACGGGGGACGGCGTGTTCGAGGTCGCGTCGACGTCAGGCGACACCGCGCTCGGCGGTATGGACATGGACAACAACCTCATCCAGTGGCTCGTCACGGAGTTCCGACAGGACCACGGCGTGGACCTCTCCGGGGACCGCCAAGCGATGCAGCGCCTCCGCGATGCGGGGGAGAAGGCGAAGATCGAGCTGTCCTCGACCGCCGAGACGACGATCAACCTGCCGTTCATCGCGCAGAAGGACGGCGGGCCGCTTCACCTCGAGAAGAAGCTGACCCGCGCGAAGCTCCAGCAGCTCGTCGAGCCGGTCCTCGGACGCCTCGAAGGCCCGATCCGCCAGGCGTTCAAGGACGCCGGCTGGCAGTACTCCGACGTCCACCATGTGATCCTCGTCGGGGGCCCGACCCGCATGCCCGTCGTGCGCGAGCGGTTCGAGAAGATCCTCGGGCGGCCGGCGGAGCGCGGCGTGGACCCGATGCAGTGCGTCGCGCTCGGCGCGGCGATCCAGGGCGCGGTCCTCAGCGGCGAGGTGAAGGACATCCTCCTCCTCGACGTGACCCCGCTCAGCCTCGGCGTCGAGACGCTCGGGGGCGTCTTCACGAAGCTCATCGAGCGCAACGCCACGATCCCGACACGCAAGAGCGAAATCTTCACCACGGCAGCGGACAGTCAGTCCAGCGTGGAGGTGCACGTCCTCCAGGGGGAGCGCTCGATGGCGGGGGACAACGTCAGCCTCGGCAAGTTCTACCTGACCGGCATGCCTCCGGCCCCGCGTGGGGTGCCGAAGATCGAAGTCACGTTCGACATCGACGCGAACGGCATCCTGAACGTGAGCGCGAAGGACATGGCCACGGGCAAGACCGAGAAGCTCACGATCATGGCGCCGCAGCGGATGGACCAGACGAAAATCGATCAGGCGATTCGCGACGCGGAGAGCCACGGCGAGGAAGACCGCCGGCGACGGGAGCTCGTCGAGCTCCGGAACCACGCGGACCAGCTCGTCTACGCGACGGAGACGCTCCTCAAGGATCACGCCGCGAACATCTCCGAGGCGACCCGCACCTCCGTCACGGAGAAGGTCGAGGCGCTGAAGCAGGTCCTGCAGACGGACGACATCTCGAAGTTGCGCGCCGCGTTCGACGCCTTGAACCAGGAGGCTCAAAAGATCGGCGCGGAGATGTACGGGAAGGGCGGCGAGCCCGCCGCGCCGCCGCCGGGTTCGGGCGACTCGGGCGGCTCCTCGGATCCGGGCGTCGTGGACGCGGACTTCGAGGACGTCGACAAGAAGTGAGCGGTCTTCATGAGCGGAAGCGCGCGCTATGGCCGACGCCGACTACTATGAGGTCCTCGGCGTCCCGCGAGGGGCGTCGAAGGACGAAATCAAGCGCGCCTACCGCAAGATGGCGAAGAAATACCATCCCGACCTGAACCGGGAGAATCCGAAAGCCGCGGAAGAGAAGTTCAAGCAAGTCTCCGAGGCCTACGAGGTCCTGGCGGACGACGAGAAGCGCCGGATCTACGACGAGCTCGGCGCGGAGGGCCTGAAGCAGCGGGTCTGGGGCGGCCAAGGGTTCGACTGGTCCCGCTTCACGCACGCCTCAGACGTCGAAGACATTTTCGGCCGGGACTTCTTCGAATCGATCTTCGGAGCCTCGGGCGGATTCGGCGGCTCCCTGTTCGAGCAGTTCTTCGGGGGTAGCGCCGCGGTCGGCCGTCGCCGGGGGCCGGCGCCGGGTCGCGACACCCGCGTCGAGGTGGAGCTCGCCCTCGACGAGGTCGCGAAGGGCGGCCGGAAGGAGCTCACGGTCCACTATCCGATGACCTGCCCGGCATGCCGGGGTACGGGGGCGGAGGGCGAGGAACTCGTCACGTGCCCGACGTGCGGCGGCCGGGGCCAGGTGAGCAGCGCCCAGCGCCGCGGATACAGCCAGTTCATCACGATCACGACGTGTCCGAAGTGCAACGGGCGCGGCCAATGGCCGAAGGCCCCTTGCCGCCGCTGCGGGGGCCAAGGCCGGATCACGGAGGACCGCACGATCGCGGTCGAGATCCCGCCGGGCGTGCCGGACGGCGTCCAACTGCGTGTCCCTGGGCGGGGGCTCGCGGGGGATGCCGGCGCACCCCCCGGCGACCTGTACGTCCTCGTCCACATCGCCCCGCACGAGCGATTCTCTCGCGACGGCGACGACCTCCTCCTCGACGTTCCGATCAGCTTCGCCCAGGCGGCGCTGGGCGCGGAAGTCGAGGTGCCGACCCTCGACGGGACGACGCGGCTCCGCATCCCGGCGGGGGTCCAGAGCCACACCGTGCTCCGCCTTCGCGGGAAGGGGCTGCCCCGGTTCCAGGGCGGCGGAAAAGGGGACGAACTCGTGCGGGTGATCGTCGTCACGCCGACGCGACTCACGGCGGAGGAGCGGCGGCTGCTGGAACAACTTCGACCGTCACGCGAGGGCGACGGAAACCATCGGGGCGTGTTCGACCGGTTCCGGGCGCCTTAGGGAGAAGGACTTCCCGCCAGGAACGAGACGAGTTTAATCATGCCGTAGAACGCGACCAGGGCGCCGACCACGGTGAGAATCGCCAGTGCATCACGGAGTAGCAAGCCCTTCGCATCGAGTTCCGGCGCGACTTGATCCTGCAGGATATGTATCTCCTCCCTTGACACGATGCGGAAGCTGGATATGTCACGCTTCCGACTCGAAAATCAGATGTGTGAATCATTTCTGAAAACGCACCGTCCGAGGAAGAATTATCCGTCCGCGCCGGGTTCCGCGACCCCAGAATGCGAAGAGTCCTCGGGATCCTGACGGAAGACTTCCGGCTGTACCACGATCTCGTGGCCGCCCTCAAGGCGCGCGACGTCCCGTTCGCGAGCCTGTCCTTCGCGCGACGGATCCCGGAGTCCGTCGGGGCGATTCTGACGTCGATCGCGGAAGCCCCGAAGGTCCGTTTCCCCCACGTCGTCCCGGTGGACGACATCGATGCGTCCGTCGCGAAGGCGCTCCAACTGCTCAAGGGCAAGACGGAGTGGCGGGAGCTGCGAATCGGCGTGGACCCGGGTCGGGAGCCGGGGATCGCGATCGTCGGTGACGGGGAGGTGATCGATACGCGAGTGGCCGCGAGCCCCGAAGCGGTCGCGTTCCACATCCACCAGGCGGTGCGGACCTTCCCTGCGAAGGACGTCCGGGTGCGCGTGGGTCACGGCGACCCGACGAACCGGAACCGGATTCTGAACGCGCTCGCGCGGGACGGGCTCCGCGTGGAGATCGTCGACGAGGCGGGCACGACGCATCGGAGCCCGCAACCGGACGTCGATGCGGCGATCGACATCGCACGGACGCCGGGTCAGCGCGTCGTGCCTCCGGTGGAAATCCGACCCACCCCGGGGGAGGTCCGAGAGATCCAACGGCGATCGCGCCTCGACAGCGGCGGCGTCGTGACGATCTCCTCGGAACTCGCCGACGCGGTCGCCCGCGGCGAGTTGTCCCTCGACGAGGCGATCGCCCGTGCGCGTCGAAAGGAACGCGGCTCAGAGCGCTAGGTCGTACCGTACTTCGAGCTCCTTCCTGCGCTTGAAGTACATCTCTTCCGCGATTTCTCCCGCCGCGAGCTTCGCCTCGAGTGCCTCGAGTTCCCGCTCAAAGTCCGTCCGGAACCCGGCCGTGTATTCCTTCACGACCCGCTCAAGCAGGTCGAGGAGGTCCCGCCCACGCTGCGTCACTTGATACACGATGCGAGGACGCCCGGCAGGCGGGAACACCGCCGCGCGGTCGACGAGTCCCCACGAGAACAGCTCCGCGAGTTGCTTGTCAACCGACGTACGGCGCATCTTCAGTTTCTTCGCGAGGTCTTCCGGATGGTCGAACCCTTGCTGGAGCAACCGCAGGATCTGGCGGCGCGTCTCGGAGGCCGCAATCCGGATGAGCTCCAGGAGCTCCGCCATCCCCGCGGGCGAGTCCTTTCAGGCTACTTCAACGTTCTTCCGCTCCGGCTCCGACGTCATCTCCTCCCAGGGAGAAGATGTCGAGACCGCGGCGGATGTTAACATTTTTATTCGCGAAGTTTGTATAAATAACGCGCGGCCGATGAACTCAGCATGTTCGGCACGAAGGAAGCGGGTTGGACCGACTCGCTTGCACGCCTCTCGATGCACAGCCCCGGAACGAAGCCGCCGGTGCGGCCCGGATCGCTCGGCCCGATTGCCGAGAGCCGATTCGATTCGCCCGTCGGAACGCAAACGTATTTCGCGACGAGCCACACTCTCTGGTGGAGCCGATGAAGCGGAAGGACATCCTGCGACGGCTCGAGGAGCGTCTGGCTCGCGGTGAGATCTCCGAGAAGACGTATCTCGAGATCAAGGCCCGGTACGAGTCGGAGCCCGACGAACCGGAGGAATCCCCGCCGCCGACGATGTCGGATCTCGGCTCGACAATCGGCGCCGCGGTGGCGCAGGCCACACAGGACGCCGGCCACGCCGCGGAGGAAGCCGTCCGCGCCGTCGGAGAGGCCATGCGCGCCGTTGAGTTTTCCGGCATCGGCGCCAAGCTGAGCGATGAGGAGATTCGGATCACGGGCTCGGGGATCGTGACCGGCAACCCGGTCCGCACGGTCGACTTCAAGGCTGCGGGCAGCGGGAAGGTCCAGGGGTCCCTCGAGGCGGAAGTCGCACGGGTCGCAGGCTCGTGCTCGTTCGAAGGCGATGTGACCGTGTCCGAGTTCCGATCCGCGGGCTCGTCGCGAATCGCGGGCCGCCTCAAGGCGGATGAGATCGAGGCAAGCGGTTCCCTCCAGGTCGAGGGGGATATCCTCGGCGACGAGATCTCGTCGAGCGGTTCGCTGCAGGTCCGCGGCAAGGTCGAGGTCGAGGAGTTCCACTCGAGCGGATCCGTGCGGATCGACGGCGGCCTGAAGGCGGAGGAGGTCAGCATCGATCTCGGCGGCACCTCGAAGATCCCCACGATCGAGGCCGAGGAGATTCGCGTCAAGGCGACCGGCGGGTTCTTCCGCGTGCGGGGCGAGCTGACGTCGGAGCGAATCGAGGGCGAGGAGATCGAACTCGAGGCGACGACCGCGGCTCTCGTGAAGGGCGACGAAGTCCGGATCGGCCCACACTGCCGCATCGACGTCGTCGAGGCGAAGGACCTCGTCGTGCATCAGTCGAGCGAGGTCCGCGAGCGACGCACGCCATCGTGATTCGGGCGTTGCCCGGTCCCGAAATCCGAGGTTCGATTATCGGATGGCAACCTTGAAATAACAAGGGCGAGTTCGAAGCGATGTGACCGAGCGCCTCGTGCTCAAGGTCGCTGAAGCTCCCCAGTCGGACGTGGGTCTGGGACGTGCGCGAGTGGACACGAAGACCCGCGTGGCGCTCGGCGTCGACGTCGGCGAGATCATCCAGATCATCGGCAAGAAGTCCACCGCGGCGAAGTTGTTCCGCGTAATGCAGGAGGACGAAGGCAAGAGCATCATCCGCATCGACGGTCTGGTCCGCCGGAACGTCGGCGTGAGCCTCGGTGACAAGGTCGAAGTTCGCAAGGCCGAGGTCCTGCCCGCGGAGCGCATCACGATTGCGCCGATCATCAGCGAAGGCCACAAGATCTCGTTCGGTCAGGGAATCGAGAACTTCGTGAAACGCGGGCTGCTCAAGCGACCGCTCAACAAGGGCGACGTGGTCATCGTGCCGGGCATCGCGCTCATGGGTGGCGCCCTGCCGTTCATGGTCATCAGTACCGCTCCCAAGGGGATCGTGCAGATTCAGGACGACACGATCATCGAGATGAAAGAAGAGCCCGTCCGCGAGGGCGAGGTCCTCACGCCCACGGTGACGTACGAGGACATCGGCGGCCTGAAGGAGGAGCTGATGAAGGTCCGCGAGATGATCGAGCTCCCGCTCAAGCACGCGGAATTGTTCGAGCGCCTCGGGATCGATCCGCCGAAAGGGGTCCTGCTGTACGGACCGCCGGGGACCGGCAAGACGCTGATCGCGAAGGCCGTCGCGAACGAGGCGGGCGCGAACTTCTATTCAATCCAGGGCCCGGAGATCATGTCGAAGTACTACGGTCAAAGTGAAGAGCGTCTCCGGGAGAAGTTCGAGGAGGCGCAGAAGAACGCGCCGAGCGTCCTGTTCATCGACGAACTCGACTCGATCGCCCCGAAGCGCGAGGAGGTCACGGGCGAAGTCGAGCGGCGCGTGGTCGCTCAACTCCTGACGCTGATGGACGGCCTCTCGGGCCGCGGCCAGGTCATCGTCATCGGCGCGACGAACCGCGATGAGGCGATCGACCCCGCGCTCCGTCGCCCCGGCCGGTTCGACCGCGAGATCGAAATCGGCGTGCCGGACCGCATGGGGCGCAAGGAGGTCCTCCAGATTCACACGCGCGGCATGCCCATCGAGGGCGGCGAGGACGAACGCGATCACCTCCTCTCCGAACTCGCGGACGTCTGCCACGGATTCGTCGGTGCCGACCTGGCGGCGCTCGCACGCGAGGCGGCGATGAAGGCCCTCCGCCGGTACCTCCCGGATATCGATCTGGACAAGCCGATCCCCGCCGAGACGCTCGAGAAGATGCGCGTCCTATCGGACGACTTCAAACAGGCGTTGAAAGAGGTCGAGCCGAGCGCGATGCGCGAGGTCCTCGTCGAGGTTCCCCGCGTGAACTGGTCCGACGTCGGTGGCCTCGAGGACGTCAAGATGAAACTGCGCGAGGCCGTCGAGATGCCCTTGAAGGATCCGGATGCGTTCAAACGGATGGGCATCCGGCCGCCGCGCGGCATCCTGTTGTACGGCCCGCCCGGAAGCGGCAAGACGCTCCTCGCGAAGGCGGTCGCGACGGAGTCCGAGGCGAACTTCATCTCGATCAAGGGCCCCGAGGTCATGTCGAAATGGGTCGGGGAGTCGGAGAAGGCCGTGCGGATGATCTTCAAGAAGGCGAAACAGGTCGCCCCGTGCATCGTCTTCCTCGACGAGCTCGATGCGATCGCCCACGTCCGAGGGTTCGACACGGACAGCGGCGTGAGCGAGCGGGTCGTAAACCAACTGCTCACGTCGATGGACGGACTCGAGTCCCTCGAAGGCGTCGTCGTGATCGGCGCGACGAACCGGCCGGACCGGCTCGACCCCGCGATGTTGCGCACCGGCCGGTTCGACCGGATCCTGCTCGTGCCCACGCCGAACAGGGACGCGCGGCTCGCGATTCTCAAGGTCCACACGAGGACGATGCCCCTCGACGGCGTCGACCTGGAAGAGCTCGCGGTCGATCTCGACGGCTACTCCGGCGCGGACATCGAAGGGCTGTGCCGCGAGGCGGCGATGATCGCCCTCCGCGAGAGCAAGCACGCGAAGCGCGTGACGACGACGCATTTCCAAGAGGCGATCAAGGTCGTCCGTCCGAGCATCGACGCGGACACGATCAAGTTCTACGAGGAATTCGACAAGCGCTTCAAGAAGGGCGTCGAACGGAAGCGCGAAGAGAGCGTCCTGTACCGCTGAGCGGGCGCGAAATCAGGACGGACTCTTTTTATCCACCCCTCATCTTGCGGGGTCGATGCACCCGATTGCGGAATTGCGGACCTGGGTCGACCGCGCGTGGCGTCTCGGCCCTTCGCGGCTTGCCCTCGGCTTTTCGGTCCTCCTCGCTCTCCTCGCCCTCGCGCTGCCCTTCTGGTCCCTCGGTGACGCCACGGGCAACGTCCGGGACGTCACCTCGTTCTCGTGGACCACGATGGCCTCGGACCGCTACCAGGGCGGCGCGTGGACACGGACCACGATCGTGCCGTACGCCTCGAGTGGTTTCGACGCAGTCGCCGGTGTCCTCGGCATCTCCTACATCCTGGACGCGCTCTTCATCCTCCTCGCCGTCGTCGTGTTCGCGCTGTTCTCCTTCTCCATCGGACGCAACATGCCGACGCTGGGGCTCCTCGTGATCAGCCTGCTCGTCGTCGGCGTGGGCCTGCTCGCGATTTTCTATCCGGTCGTCGCGATCCCCGGAGCCGCCACGACCGACCTCGGCACGTTTACGGTCAGCGGCTTCTGGGGGAGCACGAACACCGGCCCGACGCAACTGTCATGGGGAGCGGGCGCGGGATGGTGGCTCCTCCTGGCTTCCGTCGTCCTCGGGATCGTCGGGGCGGGCATTCCGTATCTGAAGAGCGTGCGGGCGATGGCGCCCTCGCGGCCTCAGGTCGAGCGGCCCTCCATGTAATTGGGCCATCGCGGCGGAATCTTCTTATAGCGCGCGTCAGATGTCTGTCGGACAAGGGATGGGATCCCGTCGCGGCGGTGCCGGGGCGGGGCCTCATCGATGCGGGTGATGGGATGAAGAAGTTTGCCACGGAGCTCCGGGGCAAGACCGTGATGACGAACGACGGTCAAATCCTGGGGACGATCGAGAACTTCATTGTGAACACGAAGAGCGGGAAGCTGTCCGACGTCCTCGTGCTGCCGGCGGAGAACGTGCCGACGAAAGGCATGAAGACGGACCCCGAGGGTCGGCTCATCTTGCCGTTCCAGGGCATGCGGGCCGTGAAAGACGTCGTCGTGATGAACCTCTAGGCCGAAGGCCGGTTCTCCGACTCACGCCGGATTGGCGGGGCGCAGCGCTCGGAGCGCGAGCTCGAGCTTCTCCGGTTCCTCGAGGAGGGCCTCGAGGACCGCTTCGATCAAGGCCGAGGTCGACCAAATATCGATTAGGATGTCGGGATCCTTCCCGATCGACCACTCGGCCTGCGGGCTCACCACGCCCTCACTTCGAGATGTCCTTGAGCTTCCCCGCGAGCTCGGAGAGGTCCATTCCGGTCAGGGCTTTCACCAGGGCCGGGGCCGTCGCGGCGATGTCCACGACGCTCCCGACGAGCTGGGCGGGTCCGCGTTCGCCCATGATGATCAGCTTCTGGGTCGTCTCGAGCGACTTCGCGGCGTTCGCCACGATCTCCGGAAGCTTCTCGACGATGAGCTGCGTGATCGCCGCGCGGCCGTACTGCTCCCAGGCCTCCGCCTTCGCGCGCATGGCCTCGGCGGTCGCGAGGCCGGTCGCCTTGATCGCGTAGGCCTCGGCTTCGCCCTTAAGCCGGATGATGTCCGCCTCCGCGGTGCCCTCCTGGCGGATCCGCTCCGCCTCCCCCGCGGCGGTCCGCGAGAGCCGTTCGCGCTCGCCTTCGGATACGAGGATCGCCCGTTCCTTCTCCCCTTCCGCGGTCAGGATGAGCTTCCGCTTCTCCCCGTCCGCGAGGGCTGCCATCGCATCCGCCTGCATCCTCGATGGCACGACCTGGGCCGCCATCTGCTCCTGCTCCCGCCTGCGGACCTCCTGTTCCTGGACGAGGACCTCTTGTTCCTTCGCCCGGATATCGATCTTCCGCTGCTCGACGATCAGCTCCTGTTGCCGCTTCGCCGTCTGGAGCTGGAACGCGATTTCTTTGTTGGCGCGCTCGAACTCGACGGTCGCCTCGGACTGTTGCTTGATGATGTCTCGGTCCCGGTGGAACTGGGCGACGTTCGCTTCCGCGCTCGCGTTCGCCCGTTCCGCTTCTTGCGCCGCTTGGGCTTCCGCGATGGTCGCCTCTCGGTTCGCGCCCGCCTTGCCCATCCGCGCGTCCCGCTTGACCTCCTCCGTCCGCTTGACTCCGAGGGCGTCCAGGTAGCCCATCGCGTCCTCGATCTCCTTGATCACGAACGACCGGATCTCGATCCCCATGTTCCGGAGGTCGTTCCCCGCCATCCCGAGGATCTTCGACGCGATCGCGTCGCGGTCCGAGTTGACCTCCTCGACCGTCAGGGTGGCGCACACGCCACGGACGTGGCCCTCGAGGGTCTTCAGCGCGATCTCGTCGATCTGCTGCTCCGTCTTCCCGAGGAGGTTCTCCGCTGCCGTGTCGAGGGTCGCCTCGTCGGACGAGATCTTGACCTGGGCCACCGCCTTGATGTTGATCTTGGCCCCGGATCGCTTGACGTCCGTCACGATGTCCGTGACGACGAGGTCCAGCGTCCGCACGTCGAGCCGGAGCCACTCGACCGACTCGAAGATCGGGACGATGAACTTCGCGCCGCCGGACTTGACCTGGTATCCGCGGCCTCCCGACGCCCCCTGCTTCCGTCCGTAGATGACCATCGCCATGTTCGGTGGGACTTTCTTGTACCGGCTCGCATACGCGAGGACGGTCCCGAACACGACGCCCACAATCGCCAGAACGACGAATCCAATAATGTCCTCTCCCGCCATCGCTCTCCCTCCTAGACCTTGTGCACTTTGACCGAATTCCCTACGATTGAATCGACGACGACGTGCTCATCCGTGCCGATCGGCTCCTCGGCGATCGCCTGAAGCAAAGTGCGCCCTCGCGCCGGCGTCACGACGACGATCTGCCCCGGCTGCCCGGGCCGCACGGGGATCATGACCTGGCCCTTGTAGCCGACCAGAGCGGCCAGGTCCACGCGCGTCTCCGCCTGGCTCTTCACAAACAGGTTCAGCATGACGACGTACATCCCGCCCGCGACGAGGATTGCGAAGACCGCCGCGAGGAGGGGCGTGAGTAGCTCTCCGAAGCCCAGCACCTCGAGGATCGTCCCGAAGCCCCCGAACGCCGTCCCGAACGACGCGATGATCGGCAGGCTCAGCGGGCTCAGTCCCGTGTCGACATCGAGGCCGATGTCGTGATCGAAGTCCAGCCCTCCAATGTCGCCGAGGATCAGCGTGAGCACGAGCAATAGGAGGAACGCGATCATGACCCACGTATACAGGCTCAATCCGAAGATCGCCATCGCCTCACCTCTCCCCCCGCCAATCGCGGGTGACCGGCTGGACTTTCTGCGTCGGGAGCTTCACCGTCTCCGTCGCCGCGGCCACGCGCTTGCCGCAGTTCCAACAGAACGTGTCCGCGCGCTTCAGCTTCGCACCGCAAGACGCGCACTGGGTGCCCTCCCGCGGCGCCGCGATGCGCGTCGGAGCTGCCGGGCCCCCGGTCTTGGGCGGAGTCGGCGCGGCTTTGGCGGGCGGGGCCGCCGCTCGAGCGCCCCGGTCGAAAACGGTGCCGCACTCGTTGCACTGCTTCGCGTCCTCCGTCACGAGGGCGCCGCAGATCGGGCAGACGAACCCGCGGAACACGACGCCCCTGCGGCCGAACCCGAGGTCCCGACCCTCGTTGAAGTCCAACTCTCGTCCCGCATCGAACTCGAGGCGCCGGCGGGAATCGAACTCCAAGGGGCGTCCCGGGCTGAACTCAAGCTCGCGGTTCGGATCGAAATTCAGGAGGCCCGCCATGCCCCTCCACTCTCCCCTGGAACATATCCGGGCGTGCGGCCATAAACGTTGTGTAGGCATTCCTCGTAGTTTACAGGAGGACCCGACGTTCCTCCTTGACAACGTTTAGGACGACCTGCGTGTAGGTGTTCTCGACGTACTCCATCGACCCGAGTCGCTTGATGAACGCATCGAGCTCGCGGGTCGTCCGAAGGCGGACCACGACGATCGAGTCCCACTCCCCCGTCACGTCGTACACATGCGTGACGCGTTCGTCCTTCGCGATCCGCCGCTGGACCTCCAGGAGCTTGCCCTTGTGGATCTTTACGCCGACGACCGCGAGGACATCGTAGCCGAGCTTCGACTCCGCGAGCAGCGGCGCGTAGCCCGAGATCACGCCTTCCTCCTCGAGCTTCCGGATCCGGCTGGAGACCGTGCTGATGCTCGCATCGACCTCTTTCGAGATTTCGCGGAACGACTTGCGGGCGTCGCCGTTCAACAGCCGGAGGATTCGCACATCGAGGTCGTCGAGTTCGGCAGGCGCGGCCATGGGCATCCTTCCCGTCCGGAGGCGGTCGAACGCTCGAATTGCGCGGCCCGCTCCCAGGGTTTCCCGAACAATGTCCTGTGGAATATGAGGATTCCGGTCATCTGTACGATTTGCGAAGCCAACGGTTTATATATGTTCACATTTCTGCCGAGAGACGACGAACGGACGCGGCGTCCGTTCGGGCGGGTTGGGCATGGCAATCGCTTCGAGCACTCCGGCGAAGACGACGAAGATGACCGTGGCTTCGGTGTTGAAACGGATTGAGAGCGAAGGCGTGCGCTGGATCGACCTCCAGTTCGTGGACCTGCTCGGCGCGCTGCAGCACATCACGATTCCCGCGACCTCCCTCGGGCCGGAGGAGTTCAAGAGGGGCGTCGGCAAGCTCGACGGCTCGTCGATCAAGGGCTTCAAGGAGATCCACGAGTCGGACATGGTGATGAACCCGGACCCGAACAGTTTCGCGATCCTCCCGTGGTACGAGGGCACCCACAAGACCGCCCGGTTCGTCGTCGACGTGTACGAGGGCGGGAGCCACGAGCGCTTCACCCGCGATTCGCGGTACATGGCGCAGAAGGCCGCCCAGTTCGCCGGCGAGCAAGGCTACGACACCACGTACTGGGGTCCCGAGATCGAGTTCTTCGTGTTCGACGGGATTCGTCTCCTCCCGAGCGCGGACGCCGCGCGGAACCCATGGGCCGGCGCGGGCTACGAGATCGTCTCGCGCGAGGCGCCGTGGGGCCAGAGCAGCGGCACGAATTTCCCGATCCGGTTCAAGGAGGGCTACTACCCGGCGCCGCCGGTCGACAGCCTCCAAGACTTCCGCAACGAGGCGTGTCGCGTCCTCATCGACGACTTCGGACTGACGCTCGATGCGCACCACCACGAGGTCGCGACGGCCGGCCAGTGCGAGATCGACATGCGCTACGACGAACTCGTGCCGATGGCGGACAACGTCGTCACGTACCGCTACGTCATGAAGATGGTCGCCCACAAGATGGGCATGATGGCGACGTTCATGCCAAAGCCGATCTTCGGCGACAACGCGAGCGGGATGCATGTCCACCAAAGCCTCTGGACGAAAGGCAGGAACATGATGTACGACCCCGAGGACGAGTACGCGGAGATCAGCCAGACCTGCCGCTATTACATCGGCGGCATGATGGACCACGCCCGCAGCCTGTGCGCCTTCACGAACCCGACGACGAACTCGTACCGGCGGCTCGTGCCGGGCTATGAGGCACCCGTGTTCATCGCCTGGTCCAAGCGGAACCGGAGCGCGAACATTCGCATCCCGATGTATTACCAAGGGATTGAGGCGGCGAAGCGGATCGAGTACCGCACGCCGGACCCCGCGTGCAACCCGTACCTGTCGTTTGCAGCGATGCTGTGCGCCGGCCTGGATGGCGTCAAGCGGAAGCTCGATCCGGGCGATCCGGTCGACGAGGACCTGTACCACCTGAGCGCGAGCAAGCGCAAGGAGTACGGTGTCCGCGAGCTGCCCGGCTCCCTGAAGGAGTCGATCGAGCACCTGCAGACGGACTACATGTTCCTCAAGTCCGTGTTCCCGCAGGACCTGCTCGAGAAGTACGAGGAGCTGAAGCTCGACGAGCACCTGCAGACCTCGCTCCGGCCCTCGCCGTACGAGTTCTACCGGTACATGGACGCCTGATCCGTTCCGGGCGGCCTCCGCGTCCCGGCGAGAGGTCGCTCCTCTCGGCCGTACGGTCGATACCTACCGGTCCTTCAAGTATCGGGCGACCGGTCGATCGCGCGAGGCGCTACGATGGCTTCCTTCCAGGCATCCTTGGATAACTGGTTTGTGCGGCACATGGGGTTCCTTAAGACCGCGGTCCGAGTGGTCTTCGGTTTCGTTTGGGCCATTGACGGCGCTCTGAAATTCCAGCCCGGGGTCGCGGACTCGCTGCCTCAGATGGTCTCCGACGCCGGCCAGGGCCAGCCCGGGTGGCTTCAGCCGTGGTTCGCCTTCTGGAGCCAGACCGTGAGCGCGAACCCCGGTCTCTTCTCGACGACGATCGGCCTACTGGAGCTGTCCCTCGCCTTCGCCCTTCTCTTCGGATTCATGCGGAAGATCGCATACACGGGTGGGATCTTCCTGAGCCTCGTGATTTGGTCCGTGCCCGAGGGGTTCGGAGGTCCCTACGGTCCCAGTTCAACGGACATCGGGACGGGGATCATCTACGCCTTCGTGTTCCTCTTGCTCCTGGTCATCAACGCCACGTTCGGCCCAAGCCGATGGTCCCTGGACTACGCCATCGAGCGCCGCTGGGCTGGTTGGAGGCGGATCGCCGAGACTCGCAGTTCCCCCGAGTCGAGTGACCGTGGCGGCTCTCGCGGCGAGAACGAGGCGCTGGTTTAAGCGGAACGGCGGCTCTCTCGCCCGGCGCATGGTGGAGACGAAGGACGACATCACGGAGGAACGCCGCATCCTCAAGAAGGCCGGGGTCCTCGACGACAAGCTCCTCGACAAGATGGACATCTTTCCCGGGGACCGCGTCCGGCTCCGGTTCTACTATCCGCACTCCGGGTTCGAGGAGATCATTGGTCACTTCCTCGGGTTCTACACCCTGTACGAAGGTCCGGAGGGTGGTGGGGACCTGAACCTCGTCATCCGGATGGTGAAGGACGGCCGCACGACGGTCCTCTATAAAGATCGCAACTACCTCGAGGAGTTCGAGGTCCTTGAGCCGAACGTCGACGTGCGGGATCAGATCCGCGACCTCGACGCCCGGCATGGGCGCCACGTCGGGCACGAGTTCGGCTGAATTCAGTAGCGGTCCACGCCCTGTGCGAGGGCGTGAAGCCGCGCAATCCGCTCCTGGATCGGCGGGTGCGTGCTGAACATCCGCACGAAGGCGCCGCCCGCGAACGGGTTCACGATGAACAGGCTCTGCGATGCCGGGCTCCCGAACGTCAAGGGTCGGCGCTTGTTCGCGACCTCGAGCTTCTCGAGCGCCGAAGCGAGAGCGAGCGGTTGGCCGATCGTCTTCGCACCGCTGTAGTCCGCCTTGTACTCGCGGCTGCGGGAGATTGCGAGCTGTACGAGGAGCGCTGCGATTGGCGCGAGGACCATCCCCACGACGGCGAGGATGAGCGTGGCCGCGTTCCCGTTGCGGTCCCGCGAGCCCCCGAAGAGCATGTTCCAGCCGAACATCCGGGCCATGAACGAGATCGCGCCGGCGAGGGTCGCCGCGACCGAGATCACGAGGATGTCCCGGTTCCGGACGTGGGAGACCTCGTGCGCCAAGACGCCGCGCAGCTCGTCCTCGCTCAGCAAATGGAGGATCCCGTCCGTCACCGCGACGACCGCGTGTTTCGGGTTCCGTCCCGTCGCCATCGCGTTCGGCGTCTGCGTCGGGATGATCGCGACCTTGGGCATCGGGAGGTTCGCCTGCTGGGTGACCTCACGGACGATGCGGTACACGCCGGGCGCTTCCGCTTCCGTCACGAGCTTCGCGTGATAGGACCAGAGGACGATCCGATCCGAGGCGAAGTACGCGATCGCGTTCATCGCCGCCGCGAGCCCGAGGAACGTCACGATGCCGCCGATCGGGTTGTCGAGCCAGAACGAGCCGATGACCCATCCGAAGAAGACGAAGATCGCCGTGAGCAGGACGAACAGGGCAAAGGTCCTCAGGTACGCTCCCATGGACTCCACTCCCCACACTGGGCGTCCTCAAGGACCCGGAGGTCGGATATGAACTTGATGCGGGAAGCCCTCGCTTTCAGAGGCCCAAGACGTCGGCGTAGCCTTCCATGTCCATGAAGCCGTGACCGCTCACGTTGAACGCGATGACCTTCGCCTCGCTGGACTCCTTGCATTTCAGCGCCTCGTCGATCGCGCATGCGATGCTGTACGCACTCTCGGGCGCAGGCAGGAACCCCTCCGCCTGCACGAACATGCGGGCGCGCTCGAACACGTGCTTCTCGTCGCTCGGGTAGGCGATCGTGTCGATGAGCCCGCGGTGGCGGAGCAGCGAGAGGATCGGCGAGCATCCATGGTACCGCAGGCCGTCTCCTTTGACCGGCTTCATCTCCGTCTTGTGGCCGAGCGTGTACATCTTCAGGAGCGGCGTCATCTCCGCGTGGTCCGCGAAGTCGTAGCGGTATTCTCCCTGAAGGTTCGGCGCCGCGGCGCTCTGCGCCGCGATGAATCGGATCTCTTTGCCGTGGAACGCATCCACGAAGAAGGGCAACGTGAAGCCGCCGAAGTTCGAGCCGCCACCGAGGCTCGAGACCATGACGTCGGGATACTCGCCAACGTGCTCGAACTGCCGCTGCGTCTCCAGGCCGATGACCGTTTGATGCAGGAGCACATGATTGAGGACCGATCCGAGGCAGTAGATCGCCTTCTCGTCACCGCGGGCATCTTCGAGCCCCTCCGACACCGCGATGCCGAGAGAACCCGGATGGTGCGGGTCTTTCGCGAGGAGGCCGCGACCCACCGCGGTCTCCGGACTCGGCGAGGCGTGCACCGTCGCCCCATAGAGATGCATGAACTGCCGACGCTGGACCTTCCAATCGTGGACCGCGCGCACCCAGTAGATCGTCGTCTTCAGGCCGACGAGGCTCGCGGCGTACGCGAGCGCGGTCCCCCACTGGCCCGCGCCGGTTTCCGTCGTGAGTCGCTCGTATCCTTCCCGCTTCGCGTACCACGCCTGCGCGAGCGCCGTGTTCACCTTGTGGCTGCCCGTCGGGCTGTAGAACTCCGTCTTGTAGTAGAGCCGCGCCGGCGTGCCGAGTCGCTTCTCGAGCCGTCGGGCGCGGATCAGCGGGCGAGGCCGGCCCGCCTGAACGTAGAGCTCCTGGATCTCGGGAGGAATGTCGATCCATCGGGAGGTCGAGTTCTCCTGGCGGAGGCACTCGCCGACGAGCAGTTCCGGCAACGCCTTGATACGGGAGGGCCCCGTCGCCGGATCCTTCGGCGGGGGGAGCGGTTCCGGAAGGTCCGCTTGGATGTTGTACCACTTCGTCGGCCGCTCGTCCTCGGGAAGAGACACGACGAGGGCATCGGCTTGCGTCATGCGATCCTCCAAAACCCGCTGGCGCGGTATGTCAGTCGACCGTATAGGGCTTGCCGATGCGACGGCCCGACGCGGCTAGATCTCGAGGCCGCGCCGCTCCGAGATGGTGACGCCGCCAGGGGGCAGGACGCGACCGATTTCCTCGATCGGGACAGCAAATGCAGCGGCCAGTCTCTTGGCAATGGCCTCGCGGTCCTCTTTTCCTGGCATCACGACGACGTGGCGGGAGGCACGCGCGACGACGGCGGAAAGGGGACCGCCCATGATCTTGCGGTGGCCCTCGACCTCGACTTCCCCAACGGCGAGCCGAATCGGGAGATCGTGGACGTAGTTGCGTTTGCCGCGGATCACGAACGCGCCGCGCGGGAGGAACTCGCCGGACTCCGCCTGCTTCGACACCTGTTCCGGCAGGACCCAGAACGCGCTCCCGCCCGCGAGGCCGGCGGACCAAGCCTTGCTGTAGGCGAGCGCGAACTCGCACGCCTCGCGCAGCGTCGGCTCACCGGCCTTCGATCCGTCCTTGATGACGGTGGAGGGCGCGCCGTGGACGTCCGCGTGGGCGTAGCGGTCCCCTTCCTTCAGGTGCTTCTTCACGAGCTGGTCATTCGTCCGGGCGTCGCGCCCCCCGAGGATCAGGAAGCCTTCGGAGGAGAGCGTCCATCGATAGGCCTCGAACCAGAGAGCTTTCGTCGCCTTCGGCTTCGGCCGCTTCGCGACCTTCACCGCCTTCGCGCGCGCGGCCTCCATCTCCGCGCGACTCGCGGCGATCGACTCCTCGACCCGCTGCGCTTTGATCTGCGCCTCTTTGCGGCGATCGTACAGGGCTTGCGCGTTCGCCGTCACGTCCTGCTCGTAGCCCAGGGTGATCGCATCGAAGTCGCCAATCGACAGGGTGACGGTGCGCTCCTTCCGGTCGATCGCCTTGATCTGCCCATGTTCCGCAGGCGGCCGGCCTTCGCGGATCGCCTTCAGCAGTTCGTCGAAGACCGGGTAGTGGCCGTATAGGAAGACCGCCTGGGCCTCCAGACGCATCGCCTCCTCGCGTAAGGTTCGCAGGGATTCTTCCTGCTGGGCGAGACGCCGTTCGAATTTCGCGTCGGCCCGCCCGGAGGCAGCCACCTCGGGCTCCGCGACCGTCAGATAGTGAGAGACCGCCTCATTGAACGTCGGGAACTCGCGGCGTTCGAGGCCGCTGTGTTGGACGAGGTCGATCGGAGTCGCGTCGATCGCCTTCCCGTCCCGGAGGATGACCGCCGATCTCCGTTCCTCATCGACCGCCACGGCGACGTTGTTCAGCGCCGTGTAGAGCGCGTCCGTCTGAGAATCCGTGAGATCCTTCACCCTCGTCTCCTTGTCCAGGTTCGCGCGGAGACAGAGCTCCTCCGCGTACGGGCCGCCGAGATTGAGGACCCCGGCGAGGACGCGGACCACCTGGCCTTTCGCATCGCGGACCGCGTTCGCAAAGCCTACCCGATCGAGTTCGAGCAGGTCCACTCCCGCGGCGGGGAATGCATACGCCTCGCCGACCTCGACCCTGCGATCCTTGAAGGTCTGCGGGAAGAGCGCCGCGGCTGCCGTCCCGGACTTCACGACCACGATGTTTCCTTTGCCGAACAGTTCGATTACCAGCTCGAAGGCGTCGGCCCCCCGTTCGAGGCGGAAGATTACAATGCGATCGAAGCCCTTTTGCTCGACGGCTTGGACGCGGGCGTTGTCGAGCATGCGGCGAAGGGCCTGCGCGAAAGGCGGGGGCGATTCCGGTTTGTTCTCGACCTCGTGGAGGCAGAGCCAGCGGCCCGACTTGGAGAACAATTCGACTTTTCCGCCACCGCTCACGTTGATGCGAACGATCACTTCGTCTCCCGCTTGGTAGACCTTGTCGATGTGGCCTCCGACCAACCCTTGCCACTCCGCAATAAGAGCACGGATGTCGAAGGAAGACAGCCCGGTCTTCATCTCGACCGATGCGAAGTCCCGTGCGTTACTTAATGATTGGTCCGCGAGACCGATTTCTCGGAGGAGTCCGATAGCCTGAAGTAAGTTCGACCCTTTGGCTCGCTCCGCTGCCGCAGTGGCTTAGGGGTAGAGCGGCGCCTTGGTAAGGCGCAGGTCGGGGGTTCAATTCCCCCCTGCGGCTCTTAGCCCGACGGCGCCCTCTTGCCGTTGGTACTCGAAGCCCAGGCCGGCCATCCGGTGGCTGCGATTGGCTTATGGGTTTATCGGTCGTGTCGGCGACCCGTGCCCGGCGATGGCCGACGTGAAAGGGGGAACCCGTTGCCGCGGGACCGGGACGCATCGAGCGCCGTGGGACATCCTGCGCCGCAGCCAGCGCTCCACCGGGTCATCACGCTCCGCCATGCCGTCGCCCTCTATGTGAGTTCCCTCCTCGGATCCGGGATCTTCGTCATCCCCGGGCTCGCCGCGCAAATCGCGGGGCCCGCCTCCATCGTCTCGTGGATCCTCCTGTCCCTTGCAAGCTACCCGTTCGCCTACACGTTCGCGAAGCTCTCGGCCCGGAGGCCGGAGTCCGGCGGGATCTACGCGTTCGCGCGAGAGGGAATCGGAGCAGGCGCGAGCGCCGCAACCGCATGGCTCTTCCTGGCATGGGCCGCGATCGGGGCACCCGCGGCGACCCTGGCGGCCGCGTCGTACCTCGTCTACGTCTATCCGCTCTCGCGCGAGGACATCTTCCTCGTGGCGGCCGGAATCCTGCTCGCCGCGTTTGTCGTCAACTACCTTGGAATCCGTTTCAGCGGGCGTGTTCAGATCGCCACCGTGGTTGCAATCCTCGCAGCCCTCGCGGTCGCGGTCGTCGCGTCGGCTCCGCGGACTTCGCCGGCGAATTACTCGCCCTTCCTCCCGAACGGACTCGCATCGATCGGAACGGCCGCGGCCCTCATCGTCTGGTCGTACCTCGGATACGAGAACACGTCCAATGTCGCCGAGGAGTTTCAGGATCCGAAGCGGGACTTCCATCGGAGCGTGGTCATCAGCGTCGTCCTGGTCAGCGTCCTGTACGTTGGCGTCGCGGTCGTGACCGTTGGCACGGCGGCGTATCGGGTGGGCGGAGGCGCCACGCCCTTTGCCGCGATGGTGTCGGACGCCTTTGGAGCCTACGCCGGGGCCGTCGTTGCCCTCCTCGCCGTCTTCGTCACGTTCGGCACCGTTAATGCGTATTCCGCGGGGATGGCGCGGGTGTATTTCGCCGCGGCCCGGGACGGGGTCTTTCCGCGGTCCCTTGCGCGAATCGACCCGAAGACCGGCGCTCCTCGGCACGCGCTCAATTTCCTGATCGTCATGGTCCTCGCCAGTTTGGGAGCGTTCTACCTCCTCCGCGTAGACTTTGTCTCCGCCTTCCTCATGGCGAGTGGAGCGGCGATCCTCACGTATGTCATCGGCTCCGTGGCCGGGATTCGGCTCCTGAAGGAGCGCGGGGCTCGCCGGGCGCTCCCGTGGATTTCCCTCATCGTATCAGCGGGCCTCCTCCCGTTCATCGGTCCCCTTCTGGCGGTCAGCCTCCTCATCGCCGCGGCTGGCCTCGCGGTTATGTGGGCGCTTTCGCGACGAGTTCAGCGGATCGACGCAGGTGGTTGAGGCCGCGCGATGTCGAGGGGAGGCTAGCAGGTTGGGACTCGATTCCCGCCTGGGGATTTACTTGTCGGCCTTATCCTCCCAGAGCGCCGCGCTGCGGCCACGCTCGTCCACCGCGAACTCAGCGACCTCGAGTTTTCCGGCCCGTTCGTAGCGGTGGATGGCGACGCCGGTGCTCGACGTCGCGGTGTCCGCCAGCCGGAAAGCCCCAGGGACGGTCCCGTCTCCGAAAAGCCGTTTCCCCGGGCCCACCATGACCGGAAAGACCCACAAGCGGAACTCGTCGACCAGGTCGTGCTTCAACAACGTCTGGATCAGGTTGGAGCTCCCCGTCACGTGAATTTCGCCTCCGGCTTGCTGCTTGAGCCGTGCGACGGAGGTCGCGGCATCGCCGCGCAACAGGGTGGCGTTGTGCCAATCCAAGTTGCGAAGCGTTCGTGAGGCGACGTACTTCCGCATGCTGTTCAGCTTGGAAGCCACGGGATCCTTCGGATCCGTCACCCGTGGCCAGTGCGAGGCAAAGATCTCGTACGTCTTGCGGCCGAGCAACAGCGCGTCGGGTCTCAGTGTCTGCTCAACGATGAGTTTGCCCATCATGTCGTCCCAATACTTCACCGACCATCCGCCGTGCGCGAACCCGCCCTCACGGTCCTCATCCGGGCCGCCCGGGGCCTGCATGACCCCGTCGAGCGTCAGAAAGGCGCCGACAACAAGTTTCCTCATGGAGTCGCCTCCCGTCACTTGGCGTTCTCGTAGGCTTGCTGCAGTGTCCTGATGTCAAGCTTCTTCATTTTGAGCATCACGTCCATCACGCGCCCGGCCTTCCTACGGTCCGGGTCGGCGAGGAGCCCGTACAGCATCGTTGGCACGATCTGCCACGAGAGACCGTAGCGGTCCTTCACCCACCCGCATTGCTCGGCCTTGGGTACCGCCGAGAGAACCTTCCAGTATCGGTCCACCTCGGCCTGGCTCTCGCACGGAACGGTGAATGAGACGGCTTCGTTGAACTTGAAATACGGTCCGCCGTTTAGGCCGCTGAACTTCCGGCCCATCAGGGTGAAGTCGACGGAGAGGACGTCTCCCTGTTTCCCGCTCGGGGAGTCCGAGGGGGCTTTGACGACCTTGTCGACGTGCGAGTCCGGGAACAGGGATACGTAGAACCGCGCGGCCTCCTCGGCTTGGCGGTCGAACCAGAGGGACGGGATGATCTCCTGCGAAGCGGTCTCAGTCTTGCGTGGCGGTCTCTTCGTCTTTTGCGGCATGTCGGTGGCTCCCTGTGAGTTCTCGGTGGGTCAACGACTCGTCGCCTATTGAGTTTGTTCACCGAGTGCCGACACCCCGGTAACCACTCGCTTCCTCGACCGACGCTAGGCGAGAGTCCGCAGAAGGCTGCGGTAAACTGCGCGGTGTCGGTCCAAACATAACCGAAGCGCTAAATAACCAATTCGTTATATACTGTTCGAGGTCAGGACCGTGATCGAGAAAGTGACACATGTGCCGATTGTCGTGAGCGACCAAGAGAAAGCCCTCCGGTTCTACACGGACGTGCTCGGGCTGGAGAAGCGTGCGGACTACCAATTGCCAGGCAACCCACGCTGGGTCACCGTGGGGGTCAAGGGGCAGGACCTCGAATTCATCCTGTTCCAAGGTACGTACAAGGTGGATCCGCGCGCGCCGCCGGAGGCCGGCAGCGGAGGGAACCACTGGGTCTTCAAGACGAACGACTGCCGCAAGGATTTCGAGATCCTCAAGGCGCGCGGCGTGAAGTTCAAGGACCCGGCGCCCGTCGAGGCGAACTACGGCATCGCCGGGTACTTCACGGACCCGGACGGCAACCACCTTACTCTGCTCGAGCAGGGCCCCGCGCCGCCGCGAAAGGGCTGAGGCACAGGTCCTCCAGGGGGCGACCGATGACGGGGACCGATGTCTTCTCGGCGATCGCGGACCCGACTCGGCGAGCCGTCCTCGACCTGCTCGCCCGGGGTCCCCGCAACGCAGGACGCATCGTCGCCGAGTTCCCGCGCCTTACGCAGCCCGGCGTCTCGCGCCACCTCAAGATCCTGCGGAAGGCGAAGCTGGTCCAGGTCGCGGTCCAGGCTCAGCAACGCATCTACACGCTGAACCCCGAAGGCCTCGCCGACCTGTATGAGTGGGTCGCGAAGTACCAGGCAATCTGGCCCGACGCGCTCGACGCCCTCGGACGGTACTTGGACGCACGGGCGGTCGGAGAGAAGGCCAAGAGGAAGAAGCGATGACGCGAGCAGTCGGCGGTGTGTTAAAGATGCCCCTCCCGCAATCACCGGGCGAAGTCGAAGGAGCAACGAACCGAGTGACGACATCCCCGACCTCGCGACGGGGCACACTCACATTCGAAGGCGACCAGGCGACCCTCCGGTTTGAACGGCGCATCCCGCATCCGATCGAGGCGGTATGGGAAGCGCTGACGGAACCGGAGCACCTCGCGCGATGGTACCTGACGAAGGCTGTCATCGATGGCCGGACTGGCGGATCGATCGACTTCCACACCGGACCCGGTCAGTTGCACGTGACGGGGCGAATCCTGGTCTGGGAGCCTCCCCGCGTCTTCGAGTACGAATGGAAAGTCCAACCCTGGGGGAGAATGCCGAACGGCGAGGATGCCATCGTGCGCTGGGAGCTTCGGCCGGAGGGCCAGGAAACTCTTCTGACGCTGACGCACAGGAAGCTGACGCGCCAGAGCGCGCTCGGCGCGAGGCCCGCGACGCACGTCGTCCTCGACCGCCTAGAGGCCCAGCTGGCCGGGCTGCCATTCGAAGACTTCCGGGAGCGCGTCTCGAAGGTTCAGGAACAATACCCAACTCGCGAGGAGGACCGATAAGATGCTCGGAATGAAAACCTACGAGAGAGCTTACGTGGATGCATGCCGCACGAAGATCGACGCCGACGTACGTACGTTCAAGAAATCCGGCGCCAAGGGACTGGAGACCCCGTTCTTCAACAACCTCGTCCTGAAGCTCGAATACATGTTCGTGCACCGGCTCTCCGGCATCGAAGGCAAGGACGGCAACCCGCTGAACGAGGTCCGGATCCTATCCAACTCGATCGTGCTCAACGAGGGCAAGCTCCAGATCGACCGGCTCCCCGGGTGGCCGAACTCCGCCGTCTCGGGACTCACGCTCCCGGCGGACAAGTCCGTGCTGAAGCTGAAGCCGGGCGACGAGGTCCACGTGAGCGAAGCCGACTTCGTTCGGCTCGCCAAGGCCTTCTTCGCCGAGATTGAGAAAAGGTACGCGTAAGCCTGCAGCCTCGCCTCGCTCCAGAGGCTTCGTAGCGCGACCGTCGCGGTCTGCGAAAGGTTTTCCTCGGCCCACAGCAATCGGGCGTCCGCGCAGTGGACGGCGAGGCGAGTGGCCGAAACCTGGGACTGGAAAGCCATGCAGGACATGTCCGCGAGACTCCTCGAAGAACGTACGGGAGAAGGGGTCGCCGCGTGGTATCGGCGCATCAAGAAGGAGCGGTTCGACACCGAGGACCAGCTCCGGACCTGGCTGACAAAACAGGGCGTGACCGGCTACGCGCAGTCGCTCCTCGTGATGGAACGCTTCGGTTATCCGGACTTCCTTCTCGCGTCCGCCGACGAACTCGTGGACGGTCAGTACGCGGACCGACCGCAGCTCCGGCCCATCTTCGACGCCCTCATCGACGCGGTCGCGGACTTGGGCAACGTCACGATCCAAGCGCGCAAGACCTACGTGTCGCTCGTCTCGCCGCGTAGGACGTTCGCGAGGATCCAGCCGACGACGAAGAACCGCGTCGACCTGGGCCTCCGGCTCGACGGTCAAAAGCCGGGCGGTCGGCTACAACCCTCAAAGATTCAAGAGACGATGCACGTCCAGATTGGTCTCAAGGCGCGCGACGAAGTGGATTCGGAAGTCCTGCGTTGGTTGCAGCGGGCGTACGACGAGAACCGCTGACCGGGCATCCTATCGGACGATTTCCTCGACCTCTCGGAACCACGGCTTCGCGGTGCCGACCTTGGCCCGCTTCTCCCAGTGCCGCCCCTTGGGGACGGACTGGACGCCGCTCTCGAGTTTTCCGATCCGGCCTTCGACTCGGTTCGCGAACTCCGCGGGGATCTTTCCTTCGGCGACGAAATTGCGGAGCAGCTGTCTCGTCTTCGCAAGGTTCTGCGTCGATTCGTACCAGAACCCCCAGTCGTCCGCGAGGAGGCCTGCGATGTGTCCGCCATCGATCGCCTCCCGATCTCCGTTCGGCGCGCTTTCCACGTCGTGGCCGAGGAATAGCACGATCAGGTCCACGAGATCCTTCCGGCCGATCTGGTGGATCTGCAGCTTCTCGAGGACCATGTCCGTGAGCGAAATCGTGGGGGAGTCGAGCTCGAGCCGTCCATTCCCCGGTTTCTTCCCGAACAAGACGTCGTGGCTGAATTCGAGTTTGTCGAGGAAGATGTCGACGTGAAACCGATTCTTGCCCTCGTAGTATATGAGCCGCCGATCGCCGAAGAAGCCGTTGATCATTTCGTCTGGCCGGAACCCGAGGCCTTCGAACACGCGGCTGATCGAGCGGCCTTGACTCGCGTACCCCATCAGATCGAGGTCCGTGAACAAGGGCGTGCCCTCGCGGACGCGCCCGACGCGGTGGAAGAACGAGATGCATTCGGGCACGTGCAACGAGTGGGCGTAGATCCCCAGGGATCCGAGGATCCGCAATGCCGTCCCGTGCGCCTGAGCCGCGTCGACGATCGACCGCGCCGCGCGGAGGAAATCCTCCTCTCCGAGAGCCACGAAGGTCGGTTCGTTTGGCATGGTCGCACGGGGGTGAGGCGGGCGGCCTCCAAGCCCGACGCGGACCGGGGAGGCTCGTCGCAGCCAACGCGCGTTCGCGCGAATGGGAAGGTCCGTATAAGGATGTGCCCGGGGCGTCCCGTTCCAACGGAGTCGCGGACTGCAAAAGCTTGATGAGCGGACGACCGGTTACTGGCGGCGGGAGCGGGGGCGAGGCCGATGGGCGAAGTCGACGTTTTTGCCAGGCCGGGAGCGCAGGCGACCGCACAAGTCCAGGTGTTCACGCGACGGGCGTCCGGGCTCGTCCGGGTCATGTCGCCGTACTCGGCGTTCGCGTACAACGTGCTGAACATCGGCGTGATTTTCCCCTGGGTGTACATCACGACGATCGCCTTCCAGAACGGCGCCTCGATCTGGGCGGGGATCCTCCTCTGCGGGCTTTTCACATCGTTCTTGGCGGTCGTGTACGCGGGCCTCGCCTCCGCGATGCCGCGGACCGGCGGCGATTACGTGTTCCAAAGTCGGACCTTGCGGCCGTGGCTGGGATTCGCGACGGTCGCGACGATGATCATCACCTTCTTCCTCCAGTGGCAGGCACTCGGCGGCTGGCTCCTGTCCGTCCTCGGCGTCTACCCGATGCTCACGGGCCTCGGGATCATGACGAACAATCAATCCCTGATCGACTGGGGCGCCTGGTACCTCGTCGGCTGGGGCCCGACGATCGTCACGATGGTCTCCTCCACGATCGCGGCCCTCGTCCTCATCAAGAGCTTCCGGTGGTTTGTCAAACTCCAATGGATCATGTGGTACGGCTTCCTGCTGAGTTACGTCCTCATGGTGATCCTGTTCCTCACCACGTCGAATGCTCAATTCATCGCCCGATACGACCGGGCGGCTGCCATGGTGGGCGGAGGATCCGGTGCCTACGCGGCGATCATGACGAACGCCGCGGCTAACGCCTTCACCCCGGACCGGACGCTGTCCATCGCCGGCACGATCCTCGTGACCCCGGTCGCCTTGACGAGCCTTGGATGGGTCGGGTATGCCCAGGAGCAAGCGGGCGAAATCCAGGGAGCGCAGAGCCTGAAGAACCAGATGTTCATCAACTTCGGTGGCGGCGTCTTCAGCATGATCATGATGGCGGTGCTGGCCCTCGTCATCGTCCAGACCGTGGACCAGACCTGGCTCGGGGCTGCGGCGTTCCTCAGCTTTCAGCCCGCACTTCCCCAGCCTCCGATCCCGCCGTGGTTCAGCTCCCTGGCGATCATGCTCACGGATAGCCCGATCCTCCTGTTCCTCATGATTATCGGCGTCGCGCTGAATGCGATCCAGGTGGTGTTCAACGTGATCGTCGGCTGGACCCGGGTCGCCGTTGCGATGTCGATCGACGGGGTGCTGCCGAAAGCCCTGAGCCACGTGAGCCCGAGGACCCACACGCCGGTCTACGCGCACGTGATCTTCCTAATCCTCGGCGGCTTTGTCTTTGCGTACGTCTACAACTTGGTCCCCGGGTACACGACATATACGCTGGCCGTCACGGCGGTGGCGACCGTCATGTATATGGGCACCGCCCTCGGCGGCGCGCTCTTCCCGTGGACCCGGAAAGAAGTCTACGCGACCGCACCGATCGCCAAGTTCAAGGTCGGTCCGATTCCGCTGATCACGATTTGCGGAGTCATTGCTGCGGTGTTCAGTGCCCTGATGCTCTACTACTTCCTGACGGTGCCGTTCCTCGTCAACGTGGACCTGAGCAACCTGGGCTACTCCGGCAACTTGTTCCTCTACATCGTGGTGCTGATCTTCTTCGGCTGGGTGGCGTACTACTTCATTCGTCGCGCGTACCTGAAGCGGATAGGGGTCAACCTCGACCTGGCCTACAAGGAAGTGCCCCCGATCTAGGTCGGCCGAAGGAATTCGTCCGGGGTCGGATCGCCGGCGCAGGCCTTGCTCAGCCCGTCGTGAACTGGTAGCTCAGGACGCGGTCTCGCTCGAGGTTGACAATCGCCCCCCGGAGCGTCCCGGCGCTGTACTCGGATCCCGGGTCCACGCAGAGGGTCCGCTTGAGCTTCGCCGCGTTCTTTGTCTCATGAATGTGGCCGTGGAGGCCGAGGAGCGGCTGCCTTTCGAGGATCGCCTCCCGGAAGCTCGTGCTGCCCACGGGGATGAGGACCTGCTGGCCCCCTTGCACCACGGGCCTCGGCGGATCCGTGGAGGTGTCGAGTTTCGGGGCGATGTCCAACCCGGTCCCGAACGGCGGCGCGTGGATCAGGTAGATGCAGCGAGCCGGATCCTCCACCCGGTCCAGGACGGGACGCAGCCGTTTCGCGAGCCGGTCTTCCGGAAGCTCTCGAGGCGTGTTCCACGGAGACGGATTCGTCCACCCGAACCCGAGGATCTCGTGATCCTCGTCGAATCGGGCGACGGTTTCGTCGACGTAGTGCACGTGCGGCGTCGAGACGACCGTCGCGAGTGCTTCTTCCTTGTCGTCGTTTCCGCCGATCCAGAACAGAGGGATGCCGAGCCGCGCGAGGTGTTCCTCGGCCATGTTCGTCCACCGCCGAATCTGGTCGATCATGAGTTCGGTGAACAAGCGATCGACTTTCGTCGGGTCGGCGCGAAGTGCGGCGTATTCCTCTTCCGAGAGGCGGGCGGGATACTGCCCCGAATCCGCGATCGCCTTCTGGATCGGGGCGACTTCGGATTCCTTGAGATTCTCTCGGGACTGTCCCACCAGGCGCGTGCTGAACCGCCCGTCGCGTTGCTGCACGATCGGGCTGATCGCCTTCGCCGTGATGTCGCCGCCGATGAGGAGGGCGTCCGCCTCGTAGAATTTCGCGGCGGCGAGGAACTTGCGGAAGACGATCTCCGAGCCGTGCAAGTCTGCCGCAAGAAATAGTCGCTTGAACTTGCGCTTCGAATCACTCCTGCTCATGGACTGCGTGGCAATGGGGGGCGGGCCTTAGTCCTTTGCGGGCCTTCAACCGCCGCATCATCTCACCGAATCACCGGTCCAGCACCGACCCCGATGAGTGAAATCCCTCGCTCGGCGGGATGAGCGTGTCGACGGAGTACCGATGATACGCACAATCTCCGATCATGGCATCGAGAGCGCGCTCCAGTGTGCGATGTCCCGGTACGAAGAAGTTTCCCATCGCCCGCATCTGACCATCTGCGTAGAAGCGAACGATGATCGCTCCGTCCCCCGCGCCCTCGTTCGTGAGCGTGACGATCGCAGTCGCCACGAAGGTCGTTGTCGCAAGATCACAAGGGGTCGTTTGGTATCGAACGCCCGTGAGCCGGATGCGCGGCTGCGGCACAAGAATCGCCGCGACGACCACGAGGACGATGGCAAGGACCACGAGCAAGATCGTGACGCGTTCGTTCCACCGTTGATGAGCGTCGCGTGGTGGCGGAGCAGGAAGGATAGAAACCCTCCGGTTCTTTCCCACCGGCGTACGAACCGAAAGCTTTTGCCTCGCATCGCGGTCCGGAGTGCATGAGCGACCGTGGCCCGTTCCTCTGGGTTTCGACACGCGCGCCGCCCGCCGGCTTCACGAGCCCGCCTCCCGGCGGCCTGTGCGTCTGCGCGTTCCTGTTCGTCACGAATGGCGACCGGATCCTCCTCGGGAAGTACGCGGACAATCCGAAGTGGGAAGAGCTCGCCGGCCTCGACCCGGGCCGATACCGCACCCACGGGAAAGGCTGGACGATTCCTGCGAGCCACTTGAAGCTCGGCGAGGACTCGCGCGACGCCGCTCGGCGGATCGGAGAGACGATGTTGGGGATGCCCGGCGCCCATTACTCCGAGCCGCGGAGCGAGGTCGACTTCTATCCGTCCAAGGAGGCGCCGGGCGAAATGCACTATGACATCTGGTTCTTCATCGACGCCGCGCCGCCGAAGACGTTCGAGCTCCGGGTCCCGCCGTGGTACGCCCAGCTCCAGTGGCACGATCCCCGCGCCCTCGCCGCCACTGAGTATGCCCGCGGGCACCAGGACGTCGTCGAGCGGTGGCTCGCAAAGCGACCCGCCACCCCTCGGGCCTCCTGATCGAGCCATCGGGCCTGCGGGCGGCGGCCGGAGGGGAATTCCGGTCCGGATTGGAGAATCGGCGTGAATCGGGAGAGCGAGCGGCCAAAGAGCTAAGCCGCGACGACGAATCATGCGTCGGCCATGGCCCGATTCGAGATCGTGGTCCTTACCCCAGAGAGCACGCGGAAGTTGAGGGGCGGCACGCCGGAAGCCGGGACGGATGCCATCGGAGAGGCCCTGCCGCCGGATGCTCGGGGGAAACTCGAGGCGCTCCGCGAGCAGGTTCGGACGCAGAGTCCATCAGGGTCGATTGCAACACAAGGTCTCCTCCCGGCTTACGAGCGGTACGATGGGAACATGTATCACAGCATCCCGAGGGATGCGTGGGAAGGCCGCGCGCCGAACGTCGAGGTCGTCATCGCGTCCGCCCTGCGGGGCCTCGTCGCATCGCGCGATCTGATTCCCGGATACAAACTCTCCATGGCGGAGAAGACGCCGCCATTCGGCAAACTGAACCGATGGTGGCACGATCACGGACTCCCGCTGATCCTCGCGGCGTACCTCCGCGCGGTGCGTCCGAAGGTCGTTGTTGATCTCCTGTCTCTCGAGTACCGCGAGTCCGTCCAAGGATTTGCCGCCGGAGTCAACGGCATCGAGGTGAAGACGATCGACTTCCCGGGGATGGGCCGCGGAAGTCAGCCGCTCCGGGGCGAGAGAATCGCGGAGATCCTGCGCACCGGGAAGGTCTAGGGGCGAGAGGCCCGCTTTCGCAACGCACTCTCGGCCATGACCCGGAACTCGGCGCGCTCTTCAAGAAGAAACGGCGTGAGATGGCCCGGATCCACCTCGCGCTTTGCGTAGTCGAGGAACCGGAGCGCGGCGTCGGGATCGTCGCGCGCCAGGGACCGCACCGCAAGGCTCGCGAGGTAGTGGGACTTCTTCTTCGAGAGGTCGACGCGATCCGGCGCGAGGGCGATGAGCTCACGGAGACTCGGCCAGAATTTCTTGAGGTCTCCGCGTTTGAAGATCGGGTCGATCGACTTGACGCGCGCGACGAACTCCTCGCGTGGGTCTCGCGGCACGAGGCCACGATGGCCCCTGGGCATTATCGTTTTGCGGTCTCGGAATCGCGCTGCGGAGTCGAACCGCATCGCTCCGCGACCCTCGCTCGCGGATACGCGACAGCGGTCGACCGGCTACGACTTCGGGATTTCTTTGCTCGGATCGATGAACGGTTTTCGGACGACGATTGCGACGCGCGCGCCGCCCGGATGGAGGACTTCCAGTTTCGTCCCCGGGTCGGCGTGTTCGCTTGGCACCATCGCGTACCCGATGTTCTTCTTGAGCCGCGGCGAGTGAATTGCCGACGTGACGCGCCCGACGGTCGTCCCCCGCGCGCGGACGGGCCACTTCGTCATGTTGAATTCGATCGGCCATCCTTCGATCTCGATCCCGACGAGCTTGCGCGACGGGCCGGCGTCGTGGATCCGTTCGAGCGCCGCCCGGCCGATGAAGTCGCTCGACTTGTTGAGGTCCACGAGGCGACCGAGGTCGACCTCGTACGGGTTGTTCTCAATCGTCATGTCCGCCCCGTAGTTCAGGATGCCCGCCTCGATGCGGCGGATGTCGGACGGCCCCGTCGGCCGGATGTTGTATTTCTTTCCCGCCTTCAGGACGGCGTCCCAGAGTTCGGGTCCGCGCGCGGCGTCGAGGAGGTACAACTCGTATCCGATTTCCGCGGTCCATCCGGTCCGAGTCACGAGGAGTGGGACTCCGTCGAGGTCCGTCCGCGCGAAGTAGTAGTACGGAAGCGAGGTGACCTTATCCCCGAAGAGATCCGCCACGAGTTCCTTTGACCGCGGCCCCTGCACCTGCAGTGGCGAGGCGTCCGGCTCGGAGATCGTCACGTCCATCCCGGAATCGTACGCGACGCCTTTGGCCCAGAGGAGGATGTCGCTGTCTGCGAGCGCGATCCAGAAGCGGTTCTCCTCGAGGCGCAGGAGGACGGGGTCGTTCAAGATGCCGCCGTCTTGGTCCGTGATGAGGACGTACTTGCCCTGGCCGACCCGGCACTTCGACATCTCGCGGGGCGTGAGCAGCTGCATGAATGCGAAGCCGTCCGGGCCGCGGATCTCGACGTTGCGCTCGACGGCGACGTCCCACAGGGCGACGTGCTTCAGGAGGTGCCAGTACTCCGTTACCGGATCGGAGTAGTAGCTCGGGAGGAAGGTGTGGTTGTAGACCGTGTACGCCTTGCAGCCCGCCTCGAGCGTCTTGTCGAAGAACGGGGACCGCCGGAGTCGTGCGCCGCGCTGGATGAGCGCCATGTCGTATCGCTTCCTCGGTCGCGACGTCCGCTTTGGGCTCGCGCTGCGCCGAGCCGATTTCTTTGCCGCCATCCTGGATTCTCCGAGTCCCCGCCATCAGGGAAGTGCGGCGCTATCGGCGATGTCTGCATAAAGAATTCCTTTGCGGCGGCCGTGGCGTCGGTTATGGAGCGCGGACCCACGTTTCGAGTTTCTCCTCGAACACGGATTTCGGCGGCCATCCGAGCGAGCTGGCGTACGCGTTGAAGTCGCGGAGGCTCTTGCCCCGCTTCAACGCCTCCTGCTGCAAGTCCCGGATTCGTTCGCCGATGATCGCGTACGTCGACGCGTAGCCCGGGCCGATCACCTGATGCGCGGGGAAGAGCTGGTAGTAGATCGTCGCGCGTTCGAGCCCGGTCGTCCGGTGCGCCCATTCGACAAACCGGACGAGGTCCTGCTTTCCGGAATTGATGCGTGCGTCTCCGATGACCCGGAGGAAGCGTACGACCCGCCAGAGATACGCGAGGAACTCGTACTCCCGCGAGACGGCGGCGATCCCGCCGTAGGCCTCGAGGGCCTCTCCCAGTGCGTCCTCGTCGGCTCCGGAGATCTTCCCCGCCGCGATTTCGCGGAGGACCGGGAGGAATTCGAGTTCCCGCTGAAACGCAATTCCTTCGGAGACACAGGCGAACGTCGAGCTGATCACGTCGAGGATACGTGGTTGCGCGGCGAACGCGTGCGCCGAATTGGATCCGTGGACGCAGTGCCCGTACTCTTCGTGGACGAGGAGGTTCAGGAGTTCTCCCGGCGGAGGCCGCGCAGCGCTCCGCTCGTCCGTCGTCGCGAGGAAGATCTCCCGCGAGTGGTCCGTAAGCGCACCGAGCTCGTACGCCGCGCCGGATGGCGTGACGTTCACGAGGTACGAAGGCGTCTCGATGATCTCCGTCGTGTAATCGGGGTTGATGGACACGACGTGCTTGTGCGCGACCCGCATCGCGGCGTCCCGCACCTGGTTCAGGAACGGGAGAATCTGTCCGGGTTTGAGTCCGCGGCGCTGCCTCATTTTCTCGGACACCGCCTCGGCCGTCGGCTCGCAGTTGAACTCTTCCGCGGACTGCCGAACGACCGCCTTGAAGCGTGGCAACTCCCGTCGCAACATCCTCAGGCCCGCCGCCTCGACCTGAGCCGGGCTCTCGTCGTAGTCCCAGAGGTCCCGCAGCGCGCGCGCGTACGATGCCGACCGTCCGAGCCCCGCGCCGGTCTTCCGGAACAGCGCGTACGTCTCGTCGAATGTCGCTTCGGGCTTGAAGCCGGGCAGCTCGAAGGACTTCGCGTACCGCGCGTTCGCGGCCCGGAGCGCCTTGACCGCCGCGATCGTCGGGCGGTCTCGAAGTTCGGACTCGACCGTGTCCAGGATCGCCGCGAGGCCGCTGCATGCAAGCTGAACCAGCGCCCGCATCCCCGCCGGCGTCCGCCCACGGAGCTGGACGCGACGCGCATCGAGCGCCTTCCGTCCACCGAGGGCGACGCCGCGGATGTGATCCGGGCGGACGCCTTCCTTCACCATGTATCCGAAGAGCGACTCGACGAGCGTCTCGGGCAGGTAGCTCGGCTCGCGGAGCTCGAGGCGCGCCCGGAAGGACGCCAGGAGCTTGCGTTCCGTCGGGTCGTCCGTGGCCTTGCGGATGCGCGCCATCTTCGCGACGGCCTTCCGCACCGCGGCCGATGTCGGGACGAAGAACCGGCCCGCGCACTCGTCTGCCCCCTGGATGAACGCCTCGTCGGGCCGAAGTTCCTTCCAGAGGTCGAACACCGCGCGCTCCGTCGGGCTTTGCGGTTCAAGCATGCGGCTGCGGAGTGCATGGAGGCCCATTAAGGTTGACTTCGCGTCGGATCGACAAGGGTCAGTGGACGCCCTCTTGCGGGGTCGCGCGTTTGACGGTCCCGCCCTCGACGGGCTTGATCCGGTTGCCGACGCGCAGCGTGCCCTCCGTGAGGATCTCGCCCCGGAGGCCGCCGCGGTGGACGAGGCCGCCGAGGACGCCCCGCTTCGTGAGGCTCTCGAGGTGGGCACACGGCTCGCACAGCCGCACGCCGCGAACCCGGACGCGGCCCACGGTGAACTCCCGCCCGACGAGATGATTCAGCGGCACGCCGCGCGTGACGATGTTCCGGCGCGCGTCGCCGGGATGGATGCGCACCTCGTTGTCGCGGGCGAGCGCCTCGATCGCCTCGGCCTCGATGAATGTGACCTCGCGCCCCGTGCCGGGTCGGTTCGAGTACGTCCCCTTCGCGCGGAAGTATCGGTCCCCCTTCAGTCCCTTGCCCGGGACGGCCCGAACACTTCGGACGGACCGGGGCGCCCCTTCCGCCTCGGAGGCGATGTGGATCGAGACGACCTCCCCGACCCATCGGCTCATGGCCCCGCCTCCGGTAGGTAGGCGTCCGCTTCGATCTCGATGGACAATTCGGGTGCGATGAGGCGGCTCACCTGGACCATCGTGGCGGCCGGCCGCACGTCGTGGAAGAACTCCGCGTGCGCCTTCCCGATCCGCTCCGAGTCCTCGATGTTCGTGATGAACATCCGAGTGCGGACGACGTGTTCCAGATTCGCGCCCGCTTGCTCCAAAGCCTTCTCGATTCTCCGGAACGCGTGGACCGTCTGCGTGTACGCGTCCCCGGGGCCGATGACCCGGCCTTCCTCGTCCGTCGAGGTCGTCCCGGAGACGCTGACCCAGGGCCCGACGCGCACGGCCCGCGAGTACCCGAAGGCCTCTTCCCACCTCGACCCCGAAGAAATGTTCCGACGCATGCTGGCCGTCCCCGGAGGGCCGATGGTGCGCCGCGCGAAAAAGCCTTGGTTACGACGACTCGCGGGGCTTGCCCTCGAGCGGGGCCCGCTTGCGGAACCGCGGCTCCCGGCCTTCCGGCCGATGCAGGAACGCGGACAGCTCCTCGGCGGCGGCCTCGGCGACCTTCGTCGCGTCCTCCCAGTTGGTGAGCTCCCGCCACCGCCGCTCCTCGAACCGCCGTAAGGTGCGCAGGAGTTCGTCCCGTAAGGCGTCGCCTGCGGCCCCGTCGTATACCGCCACCGCGATCGTGAATTCGCCGCGGACCGCGACGATCCCGAGGCCTTCGTACCGCATCGCGGTGACTTCGTATCCCCGCGCCCCCGCCACGCTCGTCTCGACGAAATTGCCGACGACGGAGAGGAGGCCCTCGAGCTGCTCCGCTTCGATCGGGAGCGTGCGACTCGCCGCGAGGGCGGCGAGCGGCTCGCCCGTTCGGTAGAACAGGTAGACGGCGGTCACGCGCTCTCGGTCCGCGTGCCGGCCGAGCCGCCGACGTGCCATGGGCATGACGATAGGCGGCCGGCGGGACCGTAAACATTTCGGTCCTTTGTTCGGAGACGATAATCCAACAAACCTTGAAACTCCACCGCCGCCTGCCACAACCGATGATCACGGTCCGGGACCCGACGTCGATCTTCCAAGTCGACGTGCCGATCGACGGCGGCTCGTGCCACGGCCGCTGGCACTTCTCGTTCGACCGCTACGTGGACCCGGAATGGGTCCGGTTCGGGCCGCTCCGGGTCTTCAACGACGACACGCTGACGCCAGGGGCCGTGTGGCCGCTCCACCCGCACCGCGAGATCGAGGTCGTCACGTACTGCGCTGCGGGGGAGTTCCGCCACGCGGACGAGAACGGTGCCGGCGGGGTCCTGAAGGAAGGCGGGGTCCAGCACACGACGGTCGGCGCCGGCATGTGGCACTCCGAGATCAACGAGCGGAAGGACGCGCCCATGCGGTTCATCCAGATGTGGTTCATGCCCTCGGCCCCGGGCCTCGAGCCGTCCGTCGAGCAACGGGCCGTCGCGAAGGCGGATCGGACGGACCGGTTCCTGCCGCTCGTCTCGACGGACGATCCGAATGCCTTGCCCATTTTCTCCGATGCACGCGTCCTCGCATCCTCGCTCCGACGCGGGAAGACCGTATCGTATCCAATGGAGGATCATCGAGGGGGATACCTCTACGTCCTCAGCGGGGGACCGGTCTTCGTCAACGAACGCAAGATCCCTCCCCTGGGCGCCGCAAAGATTGCGGACGAGGCGCGACTGGATGTGCGAGCGTCTGCGAATGCGGAACTCCTACTCGCGGACGTCCTGCTCGTCTGAGGTGAGCCCACGAAGATCGACGAATGCGAATTCCCGGACGACTTGCTCTACGACGAAGACGGTCTCCACTGGGTCCGCCAAGCTCCGGGCGGTGAGGTCGTGGTCGGAATTACGTCGATTCATGCAGCGATCGCAGGTCGACCCGCGAAGATTGTCGCGAGGCCGCTGGGCGCGGCGTACGAGCGAGGCAAGACGATCGGGACGGTGGAGAGTCCGAAGTTCTACGGTCCGATCCGCGCGCCGGTCACGGGTACCCTCCGAGAGGTGAATCCGTCCGTGCTCTCGCGGCCTCGGCTCATGGTGGATGCCGCGTATGGCGAAGGCTGGTTCGCACGAATGGATCCGGCGAAACTCGACGAAGATCGGAAATCGCTCTTCCGCGGGGAGGCCGCCAGAAACCGTCTCGCGAATCAGGTCCGCGCGCTCCGGGTGCATTGCTCCGCCGCGTTCCCGGATTACGACATGATTGAGATTGGGACCGAGTGCGCGGCGGTTTTGACGAAGCTCAACGATCTCCTCGTGCGAATCGAGCCCGGCGAAGTCGTCCACATTGTGTCGGATGATCCTACGGCCCCGATCGAGATGGTCCGATGGTCCGACCAGACCGGCCAGCCGGTGATCGAGACCCGGAGAGAGGGGAACCTGTACCACGTTCTCGTCCGCAAGGCGAACTGAGTCGGACCGCGTGCGGCCGCTTCGCAACGGGAGAACAGCTCGACTAAGATCCGTCCATCGAGCCGGGGAACAGGACCGCTCGGCCCACGATTCGACCCGCGCGGAGGTCATCGAGGACTTCTGCCGCCGCCGCAAGCGGTGCCCTCCGCGTGACCACGGGCGTGAGCCTTCCGGCCTCCGCCAGGGCGACTGCCCGAGCGAGGTCCGCCATCGTGGACGAGTACACCCCGAGGTATGATTTTCCGCCATCCACCAGGTCGTTGGCGCTCACCGTGGTCCGCTCCTCGCCCGGAGCCACCGCCACGAAGCGTCCCCCGGATCCAAGGAGCGATCGCCCGAGGTCGAACGTCGCTTTCGTGCCGACGAAGTCGACGACCACGTCCGCCCCCGCGTCGCCCGCGAGCTCGCGCACGGCATTCGAGGTGTCCTTCGGCGTCGTCGCGCGGTCCGCTCTCACATCAAGCGCCGCCTTCCGCGCCTCCTCCCGCGTATCGACCGCGAGGACTTTCGCCTCCTGGACTTTCGCGACCTGGACCGCCGAAAGCCCGACGCCGCCCGCGCTGATTACGACGACAAGATCGTTTTCGCCGGCTTGACCTTGGGTCACGATGGCGCGGTAGGCCGTCGCACCACTGCAACCGAGCGGCGCGGCGACGGCCGGGTCGAGATTCGGCGGGAGCGGGAGGACGGTGTTTTGCTTCGCGACGACGAACTCCGCATAGCCACCCGGGGAATCGAAGCCGAGCGTATGGCCTCGCTCGCACAGGTTCGTCCGCATCCGGCGGCATTGACGACATTCGCCGCACGGCTGCTCGAAGTGAACGACGACGCGGTCGCCGACCGCGGCCGAGTACACATCGCCGCCGACCTTCGCGATCCGTCCAACGATTTCGTGTCCGGGGATGAGCGGCTCGCTGTCCGGAGCGCTCATCCCATCGAGGAGATGCAGATCGGTGTGGCATACCCCCGCCGCGAGGACCTGGACGAGGACCTCTTCCGGCCCGGGCTTGGGGTTCGGGACGTTGACGACGTCGATCTTGCCGCCACGTTCGAATCGGACGGCGCGCATCGACGGTTGAGGCCCGCTGGCTGGATAAACCATTTCCCCTCGAGGCTGGGTCGCCCTACCGGCCCGTCATGCCCGGCGGGATTGACGTCGCGGGACCGCGAATGCGGTGCTCGCGGGAGAGGGCTTCCGAATAGAGTGCGAGTCCGAGCGCCAGCTCGCGGATGATAGTGTCGAGCTCCGGCAGATGGAGGTCGAACCGCACGCCGGACGCCGTCGAACGCCCGCGGACGACCGGCATCCCGAGTCGGTCGATCCGGATGTCCCCGAGATCCATCGGACGCATCTCATAGCTCTCCCTTCGGACCGTGAAGATCACGGGGTCTCCTGGAAAATCGACTTTCACGGTCTCCCCGCCGCGTTCAAGGGTCAGCCGATAGACGTCGTTCTCATAGGTGACACGGCCGACATCTTCCGTGTCCGCGGGGTTCGAAATCGACCAAGCCTCACGATCTCGGCGTGCAGGGTAGCGGTTGCCGTCCACGACAACGCTAGCGCGGTCGAACCACCCCAGCTTCGCGACAACGACCACGCCCCGCATCGGTCGGGCCAGGAGAAGAAGACGTCGTTGGACATCCCCGTACCCGCGCCGCAATCCGAACCCGGCGGGCCGCCCGAAACCTTCTTGTACGGTGATATCCTGCGGACGCTCGAGGGGGCATTATGGAGGCGAGCGGCAGCATGTGGGCGCGGATGAAGCAGAAGCCCTTTGCTTTGTGGGTGATCGCGGGCGGGCTGTGGTATGCTGGGCTGGCGCTCTTGTCCATCGCAATTCAATTCGCGATTGCGGGTGGGATCCTCGCCGGCGGCGGATTCTTGCTCATCCTCTTCGTGTTCATCGCGATCTTTCTCATCTCCGGAGCCTTTGCGTTCCGAGGTAAGCGGTGGGCGTTCCTTGTCGGCGCCGCGATGAGCATCGTCCTCCTCCTCCTGTTCGGGCCGAACATCGCAACGAGCCTTTCGAACCCTGCCGAATCCTCCTTCTGGATCGGGATCTCCATTGTCCCGCTTTTGATCCTCGTCGTGATCTTTGCGGTCCTCGCCTACCGGAATTCGAAGATGGGCCTGGAGCACAAGCCCTACCTGTCGAGCGTGAAGTCGACCGGTGGGCTCCTCACGGTCGCCGTCATCGGATTCGTGATCGGCGGACTCGTCGTCGGGGCAATCGGCGGCAGCGTCATCCTCGGCAACATCTCCGGCGCCGCGGCGGACATCACGATCGTGAAGGACGCGTCGAGCAGCTCGCAGCCCTACGTCCCAGGCAATTTCACCGTGCACCTCTCCGCCGGCGGCAAGGTGACGTGGATCAACAAGGACACGACGGCGCACACGGTCACGAGCACGACGGGCCTCTTCGACTCCGGGACCATCGGGGTCGGATCGACGTGGAGCCACACCTTCACCACGGCGGGCACGTCTCCTTATTACTGCACGATCCACCCGATGATGACCGGGACGATCGTCGTGATGCCGTAGCCCTCTTCTCGAATCCGCCTTGGGCCTAGAGAAGCGCCTCGAGTCCGGCGTGAGGCCGAACCGTTGTCGCGCCCTACGGCGAGAGTTTCGCGAGGACCTTCGTCACTTCCGCGGGCGTCCAGGCCTTCAGGGTCTTCGTCCGGACGTTCCCGAGCTTCCCGATTTCCAGCAGGAGCTGCATCGCGGTCTCGTCGTTCGCGGCTTCCGTCACCGCGATGAGGTCGTACTCGCCCATCGTGAAGAACACGTCCATCTTAGCGCCGAGCTTGCTCGCCAAGGCGTTCACCGAGTCCACGCGTTTCGGCGACTCCTTCACGCTCTTGATTCCCTGCTCCGTCCAATTTACCAAGCTAATGTAGTGAGGCATCTGAATCCCCCGTGGTCGAACCCATCCGCGCCTTGGTATATAATACGGGATGCCAAAAAGAGCACTCGCATACGTCGTCTGTTATCGCGTTTGAAAGTGTCATGGCGGTCCGTTTCGTGTTCACCGAGAGACGCGGTCGCGAATCCAACAGGGTTAAACCCCGTGAATCGATACCGCGGGACGGATTTGCGGGGGAAGGCCATGAAGCATGCGACTACAATGGCTCTCATCGTCGTGGGCTTTGCGTTGATTGCGGTCGGAATGCCGACGTCGGCGTCGTCGAAGATCTCGCCGCCTACGTTCGACATCACGACGCTTGCGGGAAAGGTTGCGTCGATTCAGGCGACAGAGGGCTTCTATCTCCGCGTGTCGCCGTTCCTCGAGGACGAGGCCGATCTCGCCGATTCGGTTCCGGCTCCCGGACCGCTATCGCCGATTACTCCGGTCTACGTCTTATCGAGCCCGCTCGATGGTACTTCCGTTGGATCCCCCGCGGTGACCGTCAACCAGGACCTTGCGGGTGCGCCGCAGAACGAACCTGCGATCGCGGTCGACCCGAACAACCCGATGCGGATAATCGTCGGGTCGAACGACTACGTCTCCCGCGTGTGGTCGTGCACGGTCGGAAGCACGCCCTGCAGCGCCTTGGGCGACGCGTACTCGGGGACATATTACTCGAACGATGGCGGCGCGACGTGGTGCTGCACCTCGAGCGACCCGTCGAACCTCGGCACCTTGATCCCCGGCGTGCAGCGCCTCGCCGGCGGACAGTATGATGCGGGCGGCGATCCCTCCCTCGCGTTCGACAGCCAAGGCAACGTGTACTTCGCGGGCCTGGGATTCGATCGGACGGCCCCGCCGAACACGGTCGCGGTGAACAAGGGCACCTTCGACGGCAGCGGCGCGTTGACCTGGGGCCCGCCGACCTTCATCGGCCAGACGACCGCTCCCTCAACGTTGAACGACAAGGAGTGGATCGGCGTCGACACCCACGCAGGGAGTCCGTTCCTCGACCGCGTGTACCTGAGCTGGACCCGGTTCCTCTTCAACCCGCACACGGGCGGGTACGTCCAAGGCCCGATCATGTTCGCGTTCTCGAGTGATGGCGGCGCGACGTTCAGCGATGGGCAGCTCATCGTCGGGAACGTCCTCTATGATCAGGGCTCGCGGGTTGTCGTCGGTTCCGACGGCACCGTGTACGTATTCTGGGAAGGCTCGACCCGTCTCGCGAGCTTCAACGGCGTCTGGATGGCGAGTTCCGCGGACGGCGGCGTCTCCTGGAGCAAGCCCGTTCAGGTGGCCCAACTCGTCGACATCATCCCGCCTCGGTACACGGCCTTCCGCGTGAACAGCTTCCCGGCGGCGGACATCGCGCCGGATGGGACGCTATACGCGTCCTGGTCCACGGAGATGAAGAACGACGCGACGAGCTACGGCGTGGACCCGGTGTGTGCGTTCTTCTATTCCGGGACCGGATCCGTCTACGCGAACTGCCACTCGTCCGCGGTCTGGAGCAAGTCCACGGATGGCGGTGCGACGTGGAGTTCGCCGCTGCCGATCCTCGCCTCGTTGGACGCCTCCATGCGGACCGCGATCGGATACCCGGTCACCCAGCCCGACGGGACGACGCTCAACGCCCCGGCGGACCGCCGGGTGGATTCCTTCTGGCCGGCGATCGGCGTGACGCCGTCCGCGAACGTGTACATGTCCGCGTACGCGGCCGACGTCGTGTCGCCGTGGCAAGTCTGCAAGACGCCCGCGACTCCGACGGCGGTCGGGCGGATCAACTGCCTCGCTCTCGGGAACTATGTCCATAACGCGCGCCTCGACTACGTGGTCACGGACCTCACGACCGGCGTGACGCAGACGGTCACCCCGAATCCGATCAACTCGCGTCATGGATTCGGCGGCGGGTTCATCGGCGACTACACGAGCATCGCGGTCGGGTCCGACAACGCGTTCCACGCGGTCTGGACGGACACGAACAACCGGCAGTCGGTCACGTGGTGGTTCGGCTTCGAGTTCGTGCCGACGACGATCAGCCAACAGGACATCGTCACCGCTTCAGGGAACTTCTAGCGCGGCGCATCTCCGCCGAAAGAGCGTCCCTGCAGCCCAGAGTAAACGAGGCGGAGGCCTCGCGCAGCGCGCGCAGCTTCATGCGGTCCCTTCCGTTGCCTCCTCCGTGGGAGACGTCGAGGAGATTGAGGTACGGTTTCCCGCCGCGGACGGGTCGGGCGAGGTAAGCGGGATCGTCCATCGACCGGCCGGCCTAGCACGAGCCGGACTCGTCGTCACGCACGGCCGCTCGAACAACCTGCGCAACGCATTCGTGAAGCGGGCTGCGCAAGCCGCGGCGGACGTCGGCCTGGTCGCCCTTCGGATGAACTTCCGCTACGCGGACGAACACGGATCCGCGTCCCGGGACCTTTCCCGCGAGGAAACGGATCTCCGCGGTGCGGTGACGTTCTTTCGCTCCCAGCTACCGGCCCAGCCGATCTTTGCGGCGGGCAAGTCGATGGGCGCTCGGGTCTGCGCACGGGCCTCCTCCGATCCGAATATCGCGGGCGTCATTGCGCTCGGCTATCCTCTCCATCCGCAGTTCCGACCGCAAGTCCGGAACCCGCCCGAATGGCCCCTGCTCGTGAAGCCCGTGCTCTTCGTGCAAGGAGACCAAGATCCGTTTTGCGACCTCGCTCGCCTGCGAGAGGATTTGCCGAAACTCGCGGTGCCTTACGAGCTCGCGGTGATCCGAAACGCGGGCCATTCGTTCGAGCCGCGCGGCGGCAAACGCGACACGTTCTCCGAAGTCTGGGGGGCCGTTGCGCCGTGGATCGCGGCCCGTTTGGAATCGGCGTGAGGCCTAGCGGATCACCAGGTGGCTGTCGCCGAACTCGTGCCAGAGGTAACCTGTGCGGACCGCCTCCGCGTACGCCGCGCGCACGCCGTCGATTCCCAGGAAGGCCGTGAGCATCGCGAGATGGCTCGTCACCGGATCGTGGAATCCGGTCAGCAGTCCGTCGATCGCGTGGACGCCGCGGTCCGGGTTCACGAAGAGGCGGGTGAAGCCGGTGCACGCCCTCACGCCTTCCGGGGTCCACGCGGACTCGAGGGCCCGGACCACGGTCGTGCCGACCGCGATCACGCGATGTCCCGCCGCATGCGTGCGATTCACTTCGAGGGCGGTCTCCGCAGAGACCGAGAACGGCTCCGGATACATCGCTTGGGCCTCGACGGTCTCCGTCTCAATCTCGAGGCTCGATACGCCGGTGTGGAGCAGAATCGGCGTGATGCGCACGCCCGCCGCTTCGAGGTGTTCCCGGACGCGTGGTGTGATGGGCCGCGCGGCCGACGCCATCTCCGCGCTCCCCGGGACCCGGGAGAAGAGCGTGCGGTACGTGTCCATCGGCCAAGCATCCGTGTACCCGTAGTGGATGGGTCCGCCGCGTTCCGCGACGATCGATTCGAACGGACGGTCCGCGAGCGCGAACCGCAGGCGCGGGATGCCTGGGTATTCGGAGAGAAGGCGGACGGTCGCGTCCCCGATTCGAAGTTCCTCGCCGTCGTGCACCGGGAGTGGTCCCTGTTTTCCCGCGCTCCAGCGCGGCTCCGCGATCCACAGGTCCGATCGGAATCGGGTGCAGAGGTTCAGGAGGATCGATCCAAGCCGCCCTTCAGCGGGTAGGCTCGCGGGGATCGCAGCGCTCTCATTCATGACGAGGAGGTCGCCCGGATGGAGGAATTGCGGCAGATCCTCGAAGCGTGCGTGGTCGATGCCATCGGGCCGACTAACCAAGAGGCGGACGTCGTCCCGCGTCCGGCCGCTCGCCTCGGGCGGTGCGCGCGCGAAGAGCCCGTCGGGACGCTCAAACCTCAACGCGTCGAGCTTCATACAGGCACCTCCCACAGCGGTGCCTGCGCCTGGTACCGCATGCCCGTGATCTTCATGGGAGGCTGCGACAGGAGCCACGCCCAGAACGGCAATGTCGCCTCCGGCAACGGACGGTCCGAGATGTCCTGCCCCGGGTAGGCGTCCTGATGCATCTTCGTCCGCATGTCTCCCGGATCGACGGTGACCACTGCGACGCCTCTCCCTTTGAGTTCCGCGGCAAAGGTCTTCGAGACCAGCTCGAGGGCCGCCTTGCTCGCCCCGTAGACGCCCCACCCGGGATATCCTCCGACGGCCGCGTCGCTCGTGATGTTCACGACGAGTCCGTGCGATCGGACGAGGAGGGGGATCACTTCCTGCACGAAGGCGAGGGGTGCGAGGGTGTTAACCTCGAGAACGTGACGGAAGGTCTTGGGCGATGCGTTGGCGAGAGGAGGCAGAGGCGAGTCGCCGAGGTCGGAAGCGTTGTTCACGAGGAGATCGAGCCGCCCCCATCGCCGCGCCGCTTCGAGCAGCTCGCGGCGGTGGGCCGCATCACTCACGTCCCCCGCGATGAATACGACGGTGGAACCTTGGGGCCCAATCGATTTCGCAGCGGCGCGGAGATCGCGCTCGCCTCTTGCGGTGATGATGAGTCCGTAGCGTTGCTGCGCCAAGAAGCCCGCGAGGACACGGCCGAGGCCGCGACTCGCCCCCGTGATGATGGCGACTTTCGGAGGCAGAGAAGGATCCGATGACATCGAGATGCGATCTTCTTCATGTCGGTCCGTCGAAGATATCCTTTCCTGATTACAAAGGATACAAAAAGAGAAAGAGGCGGCTCGGTGCCAGGCAGGCGACCGGTGTTCGGCGATTAGACGAGCTTCGCAGTCATCGTGATGTCCGCCCTCAGAAGGCGGGAGATGGGACAGCCCTTCTTGGCGGCCTCCGCCGCGGATTGAAACTTAGCGGGATCCGCGCCCGGAATCTTCGCCGCGACATCGAGGTGGATCGACTTGCCCGTCCAGCCGGCATCCGTCTTCTCGAAGTCGAGCGTAGCCTTCGTTTCGATGGTCTCTGCGCGGTACCCCGCCTTCTCGAGTTCCGCGGAGAGCGCCATGGAGAAGCAGGCGGCGTGCGCGGCAGCGACAAGTTCTTCGGGGTTCGTCCCGGCCGCATCTCCGAATCGCATGGACCAGTTGTAGGAGACGCCTCTCAGGGCGCCGCTCGCGGTCGAGACTGCGCCCTTGCCATCCTTCAGCCCGCCTTTCCATTGAGCGCTCGCCCTGCGTTCCATCGGATCACCGGGCGCGGAAGTCGGGCGCGTGGCTTAACGTTTCGCCGTCCGACCGCGGGGAGCCCTGGAGTACACGAAGCGGATCGTGAAGACGTCGGGCGGTGACGTCGCGTTAGCGGCGATCGAGGGACCTCGAAACCACCGTGGCCGGAGCGACGCCACCGTCCGCTCGGGATCGCGTCACGACGGATAGAACACGGCGACCAGTCCCACGCTCCGCCAGTAGTCCTGGGACCCGCTGGAGGAGATGTAGAGCGACGCGCTGACGTAGACGGTGAACGACCCCGCGCCGGAGACGGCGAACGGCTCCTGGACATGCCCTGTCGGCCAGAAGCTCTGCGATGGCGCGTAGTTGTCCAAGATCAGCATCGTCGAGGTCCATGCGTCGGCCGTGCACTCGCTCGCGACTGTGGACAGGTACAGGAAGATGCCATCCCCGCTCCCCGAACCGGAGTAGTGGAAGCCGGACGCGGTGACGCTCGCTTGGACCCAGATCGTTCCCGGGCCCGGGACGTTCATCGTCACTTGGCCGCTTGCGATTCCGAGGCATCCGGTAAACATTTCACTATTCAGGATGGCCGAGGTGCTCGACATGAGGGTGCCGGCTCCCCGGCGGTCCGGGCGGGCCCTGGGCGCCATTCGTTCCGTTCGATCCCGCCGGACCCTGAGAACCCGCGGGACCCGTCGGACCCGGGACCGCGAACGCGACCCCGAGCGCGGCGGCCGCGAGGACCACGGCGACGACGCTCAGGATCCTCGAAAGTCCCCCGCCCGCCGCGAACGCCGCCGCGGGAACGGTCCCCCCCCCACCCATGCGCGGCGCCATCGCCTCCGGCGTCGGCGGCGCCGGCCCACCACTCGGCTGATTCGGTTGCATGAGGCCCGGTAGCGCCGACGATAAATAAATCGACGCGGCCGCCCTGTGTCGTCCGGCGCCGCTTCTCTTGAGCCGGGGAAGCCGATGTTCTCGATCACGTTATTTCAGATTTGCAAAAAGTGTTCCAGAATTCAGGAGGACCCCTTCCTCGATGCCGCCCCCGGAGACAACACATATGAAACCTAGACGAGTCGGAATTGTGGGCATTGCTGTGCTGATCGTTGGCTTGATGCTGACGTCCGGGGCTCTTGCCTCGAGCGTGCATCTGAAGGGAGGCAGGAACGCGAAGCCCTCCTTCACGGACAACGGCTTGACCTTGAGCGCCTCGGGAGAACTTTCGGGCCTTGGCTTCGGGGACGTGCTCGTCACCCTCTCGGCCACGGAGACGTGACAGCGACATGCACGAACAAAGGCCTGAACCAGGCCCTGGGCCAGAACCCCGCACCGATTACGGTGTCGGGAAGCGAGGCGATCCCGGCCGGCGAGATCAAGAACGGGAACACTCCGTTCGGGGTCATAACAAAGGAGCCGACGACGCCGATTCCGGACGCTCCGGACTGCCCGAACCCGAACTGGAGCGAGGACATCACGGATCTAGCGTTCACGAGCGCCACGATCACGGTTGAGCAGCCCGCGGGCACGCTCGTCCTCACGGTGAGTTGCACGTTCAGCTCGCCCACGTCGGACGGTCCGTACCCGGGTCGAACGTGAGCTGCACGAGCAGCTAGGCACCGAGACGATTCCTCACACTGACGTAACCAAACAAGCGCGGGCCCGAATCGGAGCCCGCGTCCTTTCCTTTTTCGGAACGCCAGATTCCTTTAACACGAACCATACGTCAAGATGAGAGTCGCGACGGATAAGTTCCAACACTCCTCCAACTCTCCGCCGAGGTCAATGCGGCGACGGAGGCTCTTCCACGGTCTGCCAGGTTACCGCGTTAGCTTGGCCTAAGAATCTCTGACCTTGGTCGGCCCTCCTCAGCTTACCCAGCCGAGGTGTTGGAACAGCAAGTCGGTCCACTTCTAGATCGGCGTCCGCAGGCGGTCGCACGTTCCAACCAAGAGTCACGATTCCTTTCGCATCTGTCACGTCCCGATGAGGTCGATTTCGTTGCGACGAGGATTCCCAATGCGGCAGCCCTACGAACTTTGACCCGCCGCGCGCTCGAGGTCATTCGGACGAGCGAAACCTAGATTTAGGCGCCGGATGATGGCTCGCGGTCCAGGGGACGCGCGACGCGCCCGAGCTGCCCGTCAATCTCTCGGAGGGACGCGAGACGCTCCGCGCGCGGGGTCTTCGACAGGCCGAGGGAGGATGGCGAGCGAACGGCGAACGCCGACACGGGGGCGCCACAGCGTCGCTCGCGCGACGGCATGGGTCTTGCTCGCCGTCGCCTCGCTCGCGACAATCCTGTACGGCTTGAAAGTCATCGCGGGGGTCACGGTCCCGGGCCTGTACGTTCGCGTCCTCCCTGAGCTCTCCGACGGCGTGAAGGTCGGCCTGCTCTGGCTGCCCACCGGGGGGCTCGTCATCGCCCTTCTTCGTCGAAAGGCGGCGGGATCCCGGGCCCCCGTTCCGGAAGCCGAGGCCTTCGCTCCGCCCGCCGGGGAGGACGGGGGCCCGATCGTCGTCGCTCGAAGCCTCACGAAGGTGTACGACACGGGAGCAATCCGCGTGCCGGCTCTGCAAGGCATCGACCTCGCCATCGAGAAGGGAGAGATGGTCGCGATCATGGGGCCGTCAGGGTGCGGCAAGACGACGCTCCTCAACGTCCTCAGTGGAATCGACGACGCAAGTTCGGGGGAGGTGCTCATCGGCAGTCGGTCCCTCGGGAGGATGACCGATAACGAGAAGACTGACTTCCGCGCGAATCGGATTGGGTTCGTCTTCCAGTCGTACAACCTCCTCCCGGTCCTCTCCGCGGTCGAAAATGTCGAGCTGCCGCTGCTCGTCCTTGGACGGAATCCAATGGATGCGCGAGAACGGGCTCTCCGGTCCTTGGAGGCCGTCGGTCTGACGGGCGAGGCGGACAAGCGGCCGATGGAGATGTCCGGAGGGCAGCAGCAGCGGGTGGCGATCGCTCGAGCCTTGGTGAACGATCCGGACATTGTGTTCGCCGACGAACCGACGGGGAACTTGGACAGCGACACGAGCGCCGATGTCGTCGCCTTGCTCCGGCGATTGAACCGAGAAATGGGCCGCACATTCCTCATCGTCACCCACGATCCGGAAGTGAGCCGGGCGACCGAGCGCATCGTGCATATGCGCAACGGACGGATCGAACGCGAGCTGCGGACAGGAGGCTGAAATGACCGACTTCACGCCGTACTTGACGGCTGTACTCGTCGTCATCGGCGCCTTACTTCTCCTCGGTTTCCGGCGTCGAATCCTCCTGCGCATCGGCGTTCGAAACTTCCTCCGACGGAAGGGCCAGGTGGCGCTCGCGGTGGCAGGCTTGTTTATTGCCACTTCAATTATCTCCGGAACCCTCGTGATGGGCGACAGCTTCCGTGCCACCTTCCGGGAGCTCGCGATTCGCGGGCTGGGCCTTGTCGACGAGGTCGCTTGGGTGCCCGGCGGCTCCGGGACGTATCTCAGCCAGCGTTTTCCCGGCCTGGGCGGTGCCTTCTTCAATGAATCCGTGTACGCCGGTGTCGAAGGACGCCTCGGCGAAATGCCGCATGTGGAGGGAATCGCGCCTCGGATCCTGCTTCCCGCAGCGATTTCCGACAAAGCAACCGGCTACGTCGAGCCCGCAGCGGACTTCGTTGCTTTCGACCCCATCCGAGACTTCGACGTCTTTTCGGTGGGAGGGCGACCATATGCAGCCGCGGACATGCTCTCGGGCGAAGCGGCCCTGAACGCGAACCTCGCGGATCGACTCGAGGCTCGCGTCGGAGATGCCCTGAAGGTCGAAACCCCCTTCGGCACCGCGACCGTGAACGTCCACATCGTTGTTGACGACGTCGGGAAGGGGGGACTGTTTGTTCAGCCGAATCTTTTCGTCCGCCTTCCGGAAGCCCAAACTCTCCTGGACACGCCTGGGCAGATCAACGCAATCTTCGTCTCGAATTCGGGCGGAGCGGCCGATTCCTCGGCCTTCACGGACGAGGCCATATCGGAGCTCAAGCCGTGGCTTCCAGCCGGACAGACCATCGTCCCCGTGAAGCAACGGGCCATCGAGGAAGGGGAGACAAACGTCGATTTTGTTGTCCAGATATTCGGGCTCTTGGGAAGCTTCACGACGATCTCGGGCGTCCTGCTCATCATGAACATCTTCATCGTCCTCGCGGAGGAGCGCAAAGGCGAAATGGGCATCTCCCGCGCCGTCGGCATGCGCAGGTCCCATTTGACCGAGACGTTCGTGTTCGAAGGGACGCTTTATGCGGTAGCTGCGGGCGCAATCGGGACCGTCGCAGGTCTCTTCATCGCCGCCATGGGCCTCTTCGGACTGGCCCCTCTCTTCCGGGCGGGCACCGGTGTCGAGCTCGAACCGGTCTTCGCCTTTGAGGTGTCGAGTCTCGTCATCGCGTTCTCCCTCGGATTCTTGATCACGATGATCGTAATCGTCCTTGCCTCGTGGCGCGTGAGCCGGCTCAACATCGTGCGAGCTATACGAGACATTCCCGAGCCCCTTGCGCGGCGCGGCACGCGGCTCCAATGGCTGCTTGCGGCCGTCTCCCTAAGCCTCGGAATTGTTGCAACGTGGCAGGCGATTCGTTCCCAAATCCCGGTGCTATCCGTGCTCGGGCCGTCGTTGCTCGCCTACGGCGCGGCGGGGCTCATCCAGCGGGTCGTGGGCGCGCGCGCTGCGTACACGTTCGCGGGCCTGGCCGTTTGCATCTGGGCCGTCCGCCCGTGGTGGCTCCAAGGTTCCGCGGACGCCTGGCCCGCGTACGTCGGCTTCGTCGCCGCCGGCACGCTACTCGTGATGTCGACGATCGTCGTGATCGTGCTCAACAGCCGCATCCTGTTGGCCGGCTTGACTAAGCTCGCGAGCGGCCGGAGTTCGCTCCGCCCAGTCGTGAAGACGGCGGTGTCGTATCCGCTGGCGCGCAAGGGCCGCACGGGGCTCACCCTGGCAACTTTCGCCCTCGTGGTCTTCATCATCACCCTCGTTTCGATGTTCTCGACCCTCTTTGTGGGGAACGTCGAGCAGGCCATCGTGGATCAATCGGGAGGATACGACATCGTGGCGCGAGCAAACATTCCGAGGCCCGGGGCGAACTTCGACGCGGACTTTCGTGCCGCACCGGTATCGTCAAAGATCGCATACTACAGTGCCTTCAACGGTTCCATCGCGGTCATCGCCCTCCCGACAGGGAAACTTGTGAGCTATCCCGTCTTCGGCGTTCGAGAGGCTTTCGCGGCCCAAAACGCGTTTCCGTTCTTCAGCCTCCTGCCACGATTCGAGACGCCGAGAGAGGCTTGGGAGGCGCTCGCGGCGGATCCGTGCCTGGCCATCTTCGACGGCGGGATCCAAGACCTGGGTCCGGTCGCGGGCGATCGCCTCGACATTGTGAACGCCGCGGGTCCATGCCGGACGTTCACGGTCGCTGGCGTCCTGAGAGAATCCCTCGTGACTGGAATGTTCGTGAGCGACGCGGTGGCCTCGGAGGCTTTCTCTGCGCAGGCGCCGCTCGGTTTCCTGTTCAAAGTGTCTTCCGGCGAATCGCCAGACGAGGTGAATCGTCTCCTCGAGCGGGACTTCACAGCCTACGGGATGGACGCGACGGTGTTTCGGGAGTTCATCGAAGACATCCTGCAGGTCAACCTGTCCTTCATCCGAATCTTGGAATCGTTCCTCGCCCTCGGCCTGGTCGTCGGCCTCGCAGGACTCGGGGTGGTCACGATGCGGAACGTCGCCGAGCGGAGAAACGAAATCGGCACGTTGCGCGCGATCGGCTTTCGACGATCCATGATCTTCAAGTATCTCTTGATCGAGACCTCCTTCGTCTCGCTCCTCGGCATCGCGGTCGGCATGCTCCTTGGAATCGCGTTCGCGTACTTCATGCTCCAGCGGTTCCCGACGGGCCCGGAAACCCCGTTCGTGATCCCGTGGAGCGACCTGATCACCTTCGCCGCCGTCGCTTACCTCGCCGGGCTCCTCGCCACGGTGCCGCCGTCTCGGGGGGCTGCGCGGCTTCCGCCGGCACAGGCCCTTCGATTGATTGAGTAGACGCGAGATCGCCGGCGGGTCCTCAATCATCTCATACCTTGCCCGACCACGGCCCTTGAATGGCAGCGGCGCCTCGCCATCACCCAGGACCGGAGCCTTAATCTCGGGACTTCAACATCCGGACCCCAGAGGGGGATATGCGTGGCGAGTCTCGGCGTTGGGGCGAAGTGGGGGAACGACCGGATCGGGGCGTTCTGCGGATTTGTGTCAGGTGTATTGTTCTTCGCGGCATTCTTCGTTGCTCAGGCGCAGTTCACGATGACGGGAGAGCAAATCCTCCAATCGTTCTCCACCTATAGCCCGACGGCGTTGGCCACCCTCGTCGTCTTCTCCCTCGTCCTGCTCTTCGCCGTCCCGTTCTTCTTGACGCTCCGGGATGTCCTCGAGAACCGGAACCGGCTGTTCGCGAATGCGGCCGTTGCGTTCCTCGTCATCGGCTTTGCAGTGGTGGCCGCGTCCTTGTTCGCCCAAGTCGCAGGGCTTCGGACCCTCGCCGACATTTACGCGCAGAACACCGGCGCCCGTCGGGATGCCGCCGCCGTGAGTGCCGAGGCGGTTCTGGGCCTGACGAACGGCCTCCTCATCCTCGGCCTGGTCGCGCTCTCGACCGGGGTGCTGCTGTTCGGTGTCCTAAGCCGGAACAGCGGGCGGTTTCCCAACTGGCTCGCATACGTTGCCATCCTCTCCGCCATCCTTGGATTCGTGGGCTTCGGCCTGCCCTTCTCGCTCGTGACGCTTGCCGCGGGGATCGGCTTCTTCTTCCTCCTGCTGGCGTGGATTTTTGCCTCCTCCGCGTACCTTTGGCGGTCCCAGGCCATGCCCGCATCGCCGTGACCCTTCACGAATCGCTTGGCGGGGGTTGAGGAGTTGAAAACGGAACCGCCCGTCGAGATCGTTCACTTCGCGGATCCTTGGTGTTGGTGGTCGTGGGGCCTTGAGCCGGTCCTCCACCGACTGAAGGAGGTGTACGGGGAGAACCTGAAGGTCACGTACAAGATGGGCGGCCAGTTCGCGAGCCTCCAGGGATGGATGGAGGAGTACGATGTGGACCAACGCTCGACGGTGGAATGGATCCGCGAGTCGATCGAGCTCACGAAGATGCCTATCCGGCCGGACTACTACTTTCGGACGGGTGTGACGAGTTCGTATCCCGCGTGCCGTGCCTTCAAGGCCGCCCAGCTTCAGTCCGAGGAACTCGCGTCTCGATATCTGCGTCGCATGATGGAAGCCTTCGGGTTCGAATGCCGAGCCGCAACCGACGACGAGATCATCAGCCTCGCGGAGGAGATTGGCCTGGATGGGCGCCGGTTGAGGAAAGATTCCCACTCCAAGGCGGTCGCGAAAGTCCTTGACGTGGACCGAGAGGAGATGCACCGGAGCGGCGTGAACTTCCTTTCCCTCCTCGTACGGAACCGCGATGGGCGGCAAGTCATCGAAGGCGAGATCTTCACTGCCAAGCCGTTCGAGACGATCATCGATGACCTCGCGCCGGGACTCCCGAAGCGGAGCCCGGCGGACATCCTGGAGTACATGGAGCATCACCGCGCCCTCACTCCCGCTCACGAGATTGCGGAGGTGTTCCGGATTCCCGATGCGGACGCGCATCATCGGCTCGAGAAACTGGCAGCGGAAGGGCTGTTGACCGCACATGCGTTCGACGGGATTGCGGCGTGGCGCTGGGCCGACAAGAAGATGGAGAAGCTCCCGCTGGAGCTCGTAAAAGTCTCCCACGTGCCGCCCGAGGTCCAGGTCGAAGCGGTGTCCGATTTGAGACCGATCGTCACGAAGGCCGTTCAGTCCCTGTACACGGAGGTCGCCACCCGGCCCGACAGAGCGTACCACTTTCCGCTGGGCCTCGAGGCGCTCCGGTATCTCGGCTATCCAGAGGAGGATCTCCGGAGGCTGCCGCCGACCGCGACGGAGTCGTTCGCCGGCGTCGGGTACCCGCACGCCGCGAACGTGATGCGTCCAGGTGACACTGTTCTCGACATCGGCTCGGGCTCTGGGACGGATGTCTTGTACGCAGCGCTGAAGGTGGGCTCCGAGGGGACGGTGTACGGCCTGGACATTACCCCCGCGATGATCGCGAAGGCACGGGCGAACATCGCGAAGGTGGGCGCGCGGAACGTCCAGATCCTCGAAGGGGACGCGACGAACATTCCATTGCCTGACGGGAGCATTGACGTGGCCACGAGCAACGGGGTGCTCAACCTCGTGCCGGACAAGCCCGCGGCGTTCCGAGAGATTTTCCGCGTGCTGAAACGTGGCGGGCACCTCCAGCTCGCGGATATCGTCGTGGAGGAGGACGTCGGTGCCGTGTGCGGGCTGAACCCGCAGCTGTGGGCGGACTGCATCGGGGGTGCGGCGGTGGAGATGGAATACATGAAGACAATCCGGGACGCGGGATTCCACGAGGTGCAAGTCCTCCGGAAGGTCGACTACTTCGCGAAATCGTCCTCGGAGAGCACGAAGCGGATCACGAAGTCTTTCGGGGCGAAGAGCGTCGTCGTCGCTGCCATGAAACGGTAGTCGGAGTCGGGCAGCATCCGCCGAGGAGAGGCAGACGGTGTCCATGCATCGAGGAACCGTTCTGGCGGCCGAGCCTCTCTCACGGTTTCTCGATCGGCGTCCTTACGAGGTTGCCCCACTCCGTCCAGGAGCCGTCGTAGTTCCGGACTCTCGGGTAGCCCAGGAGATACTTCAGAACGAACCACGTGTGCGACGACCGCTCGCCGATCCGGCAATAGGCGATGACCTCTTTCTCCGGGGTGACGCCTTTCGGGGCGTACAGGGCCTTCAGCGTCTCCGCATCCTTGAACGTCCCGTCCTCGCTCACCGCCTGGGCCCAAGGGATGTTCTTCGCGCCGGGGATGTGCCCGCCGCGCTGCGCGTGCTCGGTCGGATACTCTGGCGGCGCGAGGATCTCTCCCGTGAACTCCTTCGGGGACCGGACGTCGACGAGGACCTTGTCCGGCTGTTGATACGCCTCGCGCACGTCGGGGAGGTAGACGCGGAGCCACTCGTCCGGTTCTTTGGCCGTGAACGTCGTGGCGGGATGGCTCGGTTCGTCCTTCGTCAGCGGGAAGTCTTGTTCGATCCACTTCTTCCGGCCGCCGTTCAGCAGGACGACCTTCTCGACGCCGTAGTACTTCAACACCCAGAACGCGAACGCCGCGAACCAGTTGTTGAAGTCGCCGTACAAGACGATCTCGTGTTCGTTCGAGACGCCGAGTCGCCCGAGGAGCGCCTCGAGGCCATCCTTCGAGACGATGTCCCGTTTCACCGGATCGTTGATGTCCTTCCGCCAGTCGATCAGGGCCGATCCGGGGATGTGACCCAGGTTGTAGTTCGACGTCGGGTCGTAGTCGACCTCGACGATCCGCACGTTCTCGTTCCCCAGGTTTCCCTTGACCCAGCTCGTGTCGACCAAGACTTCGGGATGCGCGTACGTTGCCATGTGATTCCCTCTTTGAGCATGACCCAACTATTACGGTGTTATATTTCTTGCGACTATCGATATTCCTATCGGCATATCGCATTGGGCCGAACGTGTTCGACAGGACGGCGCGGGTCGCCCGATGTTACATCTGCGGCACACATTGAAATAATCAAGACTCCGATGACGCGCCGGAGGGGTAGGCGGGAGACATTCCCGATCCTCGGAGGGAGGGTTTTGCGTCGCGCGTTGAAGGTACTTGCAGCGATCGCTTTCGTCGGTGTGCTCCTGAGCCTCGCGCCCCCGGAGAGCGCGTTCTCGGATGACTTCGAGGAAGACTTCTGGCTCCCGTTCACGCACTTCCACCTCGGGGACCGGGCGAGTGCGGGATATTCCTCGGCACTCACGAAATCCGGAACGCGCTCGTACCATATCGCCATTGATGGCTGGGTCGTCCGAGACTTCGGTTCCGCGTTTGGCTATGCCCTGTATGCCGTCCGGCGCTCGGGCGTGTCCGAGCTTCGCGTGTCGCTTCTCCTCGATCGTCTGCAAGACGCCTCGGCGTCGCCCTGGGACGCGTACTCGGCGGGGGTCGCACTCGACTTGCTGGATTCCGGATACCGAAACCTGGGAACCTATCGGTACCTCGCCTCCTATCGGCAGAGCATGAACGGGGGACGATGCGGTCCCTCCGCGCAGGACCTGGTCTTGGCCCCCACCCCCGCCGTCGGCGATTGGACGGATCTCGCGCGGTCTCCGGCTGCGGACTTCCCCGGCGCCCCTTGGTCCGCCGTCGAATTCGTGCGCGTCTCGATTGGGTTCCTCTGCGGCGCGGGTCTCACGGGCGCGTCGTACTCGATGTACTTCGACGACTTCATGATGGACACGGGCGCGGGCGACACGGACGGCGACGGCATCCGCGACCTCGAGGAAGACACGCGTTTGTATGTCAGCCGCGTGACGAGGACCGGCCTTCCGATTGAATTCCCGTTCCCCACGGCCGCGAGCGTCCCCGTCGATGGGCCCCAGGTCGTCGGGAGCATCTCGGCCGCTGCCGTGGCCCTCGAGATCTACCATCCGTTCCCTGCGGACCTCGCCGTGACGGCGGAATTCTTCGACGGTGCCGAGTGGCGGTCCCAGCTGATCTGGGACCCCGGGTTCCATGCCCGAGGTCTCGCGATCCTGACGCCGGGTCCGGGCGTAGGAGTCCGAGGTGTCGTGGCGGTCTCGGGTCGGAGTTCGCCCCTCGTCGCGGGGTCCGTCGTCCGGCTGTTCGTGGACGATCTCGAGGCTGCCCATTCTCCTCGGACCGACGACGGGACGTTCGCGTTCCCCTGGCCGAGCGACGAGTGGACGGAGGGACCGCATTCGCTTCGGGTCGTCATCGGCCTACCGGCCGATTCCGGTTTGGATGGTCGGTCCTCTGCCGCCATCATGGTGTACGTCGACCGAACCGCCCCGGAGTTGCGTGTCCGGGCGCCGACGTCCGGGTCCATCGTGAGCGGCCTCACGTTGGTCGAAGCGCAGGCATTCGACTCCCAGGGCATCTCGGATGTGGAACTCCGCGTCGACGGGACCGCCTTCGAGCGCCTCGAAACCGAGCCCTTCTCCTTCGCGATCGACACGCTCGACCTGCCGAACGGGGCACATACCTTCGAGACCCAGGCGCGCGACCGGGCGGGAAATGCGATCATCCAATCGGTCCCGGTGTTTGTGAACAACCAAGTCGCGACCGTGCCACCGCCGTGCTTACCCGCATGTCGACTGGCGAGTCCGGCGCTCACCGGGAATCTTCCAGGACTCTCCGCGGCAACCGCGCCGCGCCGAATCCCGGTCGCTTCCGGAGATTCGTTCGAGACATGGGAGGCGTTGCAGGTTCCCTGGCGGCCGCGCGTCTCATCAATCCCGAACGGTGTGTCCGTGGTCCTCGACCTCGCCCGGGACTCGAGGCTCACGGAAACCGAAGGTTTCATCGGCTCCGGGTGGACGATGGCCGACCTTGGTCAAGCGCAGTCCTGGCGGATCTCCGTCCAAGGCTTTCGGCCCGGCGACAGCGGGTACGTGCGGTCGGCTTCGATCCTGTTCGCCTCGAAGACGTTCCCCGGCATCGCGGACAGCGACGAGGACGGGTTGCCGGACGGCCTGGAGCGAACCGCGTACCAGACGGTCCCGGTCCTGCCCGACGTCGACGACGACCGGATTGCCGACGGGCCGGAGACAGTCTCGGTAGATCGCGCGTTCGACATCGACGGTCAGGTCCAGGTGCGCCGCATCCGGACGGATCCGCTGGATCCCGACACGGACGGCGACGGGCTGCAGGACGGATTGGAATCTTCCGTGGGAGATGGCCAGAGGGCATCGGACCCCACGGACCCGGACACGGACGACGACACGCTCCTGGACGGCGCCGAGCGGCTGATCTATGGATCCGATCCTACCCGTACAGACACGGACGGAGACACGCTCTCCGATCTCAGGGAAGTGAGCGCACGGCTCTTCCGCGCGGAGATCGACGGCCTCGCGGTCGAGCGATTCCTGGTCACCTCTCCGATCGCGGCCGACACGGATGGCGACGGCCTGCACGACGACGCAGAGTGGGACGGGGTATCAGGGTATGGGTTCCTGACGGACCCCACCGATCCCGATACGGACCGGGATGGCCTTTCCGACCTCGACGAGCTCATGGGTCTGAACCGAAAACCGACGAATCCCCTTTTGTCCGACACGGATGGAGATGGGGTGATCGACGGATTGGATCTCTCGCCTACGGAGCTGTGGAGTCCCCCCTGGAAGGCGACGTTCGAACCTGGCCTCATCCGGTTCACACAGCGGTTCCATGCGCTGGGCGTCCACGGCATGTCCGCGACGATCTGGACGTATGATGTCGACGCCGATTCGTGCGTGTACCTGTCGGATCACACGGCCGATGCGACGCGGAGCAGCAACGAATCGATTGACGACGTCCTCGCGACGATCAACCATGTGCTGGTCGAAGGCGGCGAGACGAATTTCACGGCGACGGGTGCAGAGGACCTCGGCCGGGAGAGTTGGGGCACGGCGACCACGAGCTACGGCAATTGCGACTTCTGGAGCCCTCGTCAGTACCGCTTCGAGTACATCCACGACAGCCATGCGTCGAACGTCGATTTCATGAACACCGTGGAAGTGCCGATCCGCGACGACGCCGGCGACCTGTTCTATCACGCGTCCCTGGACATCCCGATTCGCCTCGCGAAGCCGCAGGCCGTCATCCTACAGTTTTCAATTCGGCCGGAGGCGGACCGTGGGGGCGAAACGGGGGACGGCGCGACAGTCGTGCCGGCAATCGTCTACTCGCTCTTCCGAGGTACGGACTTCCTCGCGACGCCGCCCTTCTACCAAAATCTCGCGGTCGGGGCCGCCATCGATGAACATGCGTACGAGTTCCAGCTTCGCATTCCGACGGATGTCGCGACGGCGGAGAACACGACGTTGGTTGGAGCGCAGCCGACAAGCACCCTTTCCATCACGCCTGTATGGCTGACCAGCAATGGGCTCTCTATCTCGAAAGCCGCCCTGAATTCGACGGACGTGACTGTCGCGGCGAGCGTCGCGCGCGTGCAGGAAGGAGCAGAGCTTGTGGTGGTCCGGCTTGCCTTGGATATGCGGGCGCTTGAGGATGGACTCCCCGATTCGACTCCGGAACTAACAACTGGCTTTCACGACTACAACGGATTTTCCGTCTACGTGTATCGGATGCGCGATGCCTTCGATCCCGGGGCCCCGGCGTCGGCTGATGCGATCTACATCCTTGGCGACTCTCAGGAAGAGATCGCCTCCTTCCAAGACGCGATCACTTGGGCTCCGGAGGACGCGTGGGTCAGGAAATCGGCGGATGGGTTTGGCCTTGCCCTCAATGTTTTCAAACTAATTCGGCAAGGTATCTCGATCAGCAGCCAGCTCACAGGGAACATCCTCGCCCCAATCCTGAACGTTCCATCGGGCGCGATTGAAGAGATGACCTTCGGCCGGTCGGCCTTCACAGCTACGAAGCTCACGAACATCGAGACGGACCAACCGTACTATGTCATTGGGGAAACGGCCATGGAGACCGTAAAATTGCGGGTCTCCCATCCCGAGATTCCGGGTCTCGAGCTCACAGAGGTACGTGTCATCGAGAGGGAAATCCGTGGTGAAATTGTCGATGATCTGGACGACTCGCGGCTCTTGACGGGCGTGAAATACGCCCAGCTGAGGACGGCCCTGCGAGGGGCGGCGGTTGGGGCTACCATTGTGATTTTCGGGGGTCAGGCGATTCTGGCTTTCCGCGAAGGGGACGTCGTGAAAGGAACGGTCTACGCTCTCGCTGGTGCAACGGCTGTGTTCGGGGTACTCAAGTCGGACACCGTGCTTGCTGAACGACTCTTCGAAGCAAGATCCGTCACAGCAGGGGTCAAGATTAGGTTGGGAGTTGTCGCGGCAATCGCGGTCGGTGGGATTCTGGCATCATATGAAGTGTTCCAAGCCGGCCAAACTGACAATCCAATCGAGAGACTCTCTCATTACGAGAGTGCGGGCAGTATTGTCGTCGACACGTTCATCGCCGTCGTTCCGCTCTATGGGGCTGCGGCGATGCTCGGATGGCAGCTCGGTCTTACGATTGCTGTTGGGGCCGAGGCTCTTCTTGGCATCATGCCGGACCCTCTCGCCGTCAAGATAGTTAGCACCCCGGGCAGTACGGTGACATTCCTTTTCGAATATGTATTTGGCAGCGAAATTCCCTCGGACGTCGCCGAGGACGCCTTGGTTCGGCTATTGAATTTTCTCGCCGATGGGGCAAGGCTTAGCAACTCGCTCGATCCCCCGGTTCCAACGTTGCTGCTGGTGCCTTGAGATGGAGTACGAAGGGGATGCAGGCCTAGTTGTCAGAGTAGGTGACCTAGACGGCTTGTCGAGAATCTATTCACAAGCGGGTGGTCTAATCACCGAGGCGGGAGAAGAAATCTTGAGAGTCACGACAGGGTGGGATGCGAACGTCTCGTCTCCTTGGCGCAGGTTTCTCCCGAAGATAATGTTCTCTGGGTTCGGAGGCCTGGCGTCGAGCAAACTTTTCGTGACAAACAAGAGAATCGTGTTGGTGCGGGACATTGATTCTTGGAGGGAACTCAAAGGAGAGCTTACACCGCTGGGCGTTCCGACCGCCGCAGCAAAAGAGGCGCGGCTAAAGAAACTAAAGTCTCTTGGTGCGAGGCAGTACTGTGAGATTCGCGCTCGCAATCTCCGTATCGTGAAACAAAGGAGCCTGGACCGACCACGGTCTTGGGTAAGTCTTCGTCTCATCGGGACCGACGGCAAGCAGTACGCAATTACTCTCTGGAAGACGGACGGTCCCGATCAGGAGACCCGTACTCTCATCGAGTCGCAATTTAGCCAATAATCTCTCCTTCGCTGGTTGGTCCTTGGCGGTCATTGATTCGTTCTGTAGGCAGAGCTTCGAACCTTTCCCTCCTTAGCGCCCCCGCGAGGGCCTCTAGAATCGCGTAACCCTCCGAACGGTTTTTATCGTACTCGTTCTCTCACGAGGGTTATTGGAGACGAAGGATCGAGTGAGGTCAGGTAGTACTGCGCTGCCCCAATTGCTACATCGTGCTGAAATCTCAAAAATCAACGAGATGCAGGCGCAAGCGTTCGCAGAGATCCGGGCGGGTTCGCACCTTCTCGTCGTCGCGCCAACCGGGTCTGGCAAGACCGAAGCCGCGCTGTTCCCCATCCTCGAGTCACTGGGGTCCAGCGAGCGAGAGGGCATCCGGGCTCTCTACATCACGCCTTTGCGCGCCCTCAACCGAAATCTCATCGACCGCATCCAACGCCTCGTCGCATCCACGAGCCTCACCGCCGCCGTGAGGCACGGGGACACGCCGACTTCCGATCGCCGAAAGCAAGCCGCCAATCCGCCCGATATCCTCATCACCACCCCAGAGACCCTCCAGGCGATCCTCCCTGGGAAGTTGATGCAACGTCATCTGAAGAGCGTCCGCTTCGTCATCATCGATGAGGTCCACCAATTCGCGGCGGATCGGCGGGGAATCCAGTTGGCGGTCGGTCTCCAGCGGCTCCGCCGAATCACGGAGCGAGATTTCCAACGAATCGGTCTTTCGGCGACCATCGGTCATCCGGAGGCAATCGCCGCCCTCTTCGGCGGCGAGGAGCCACTCGAGACACTCCTTGCCACCCTCCAGAAACGATACGAGTATCAGGTGGAGTGGCCGCGTCCAATCGACAAGGACTTCGAGACGGCCCGGGACTTCTACATCACGCCCGAGGCCGCGGCCGGGCTCTCCGCGATCGACGATTCGCTCGACGAGAGCCGCTCCACCCTCGTCTTCGTGAACGCCCGCCCCCTCGCCGAGCTGCTCGGCTCTCGCCTCTCAATGGTCCGTCAGGATGTGGCGGTGCACCATGGCTCGCTTCCGCGTGAGGAGCGCGAGCGAGTCGAAGAAGGCTTCAAGGGCGGGACGATCAAAGGCCTTGTCTCGACCTCCACCCTCGAGCTCGGAATCGACATCGGAACAGTTGACAAGGTGGTCCAGTACAACTCTCCCCGCCAAGTCACCTCGCTCATTCAGCGCGTCGGCCGTTCCGGCCACAAACTCGATCGCACGTCCCGCGGGCTCGTCCTCGCCGTGTCCTCCGATGACGCGATTGAGTCCCTCGCGGCGGTCCAGGCCGCTCAGCAGCAGGACCTCGAGCCGCTGCACATCCATCGGCTCGCTTTGGATGTTCTGGCCCATCAGGTCGTCGGCTCCGCGCTCGACCAGGGGGGCACGGCACCATGGGCCGACATCCTCTCGACGATTCGCAGCTCTGAACCGTTTCGCGAGCTCGAGGACGTCCAAGCGAATCGCGTCGCCGAGTTCCTTGCCCACCTCGGCAATCTCCGCCAAGAAGGAGATAGGATTCGCGTCACTCCGAAGGGTCGGCGCTACTACTTCGAGAACCTCTCGACGATCCGCGACGAGCGTCGATATCCGGTCCTCGACCTCACGACGCAACGGCAAGTCGGCATCCTCGGCGAGGAGTTCATGATCATCAAGGCCCGCGAGGGACTGCATTTCATCGTCCGCGGACGGCCGTGGAAGATCGAGCGGATCGGGAAGGACGGCATGGTCTACGTGACTCCCGTGTCGGATCCGAATGCGATGATTCCCGGATGGGACGGCGAGATGCTCCCCGTGCCGTTCGGCCTCGCGCAGCGGGTGGGCCGGATCCGGAAGGAAATCGATCGGAGCCTCGAGGCGAGCGGCGTCGCGAAGACGATCGAGCACTTCGAGAAGGCGTGGCCGATCAACAAGACGGGCGCGAAGCGGCTCGTCGAGGAGCACGCGAACCACCGGAAGTCCGGCGCGCCCATTCCGACCGACGACCGAATCGTCGTCGAGGCGTTCGACCGCTTCCTGATCGTCCACGCGTCGTTCGGCGAGGTCGTGAACGTCACCCTCGGCGATCTGATCGAGGAGTTGCTCGCACGAAAACACCTCGTGCGGTTCTGGTGGACGGATCCTTATCGCATCCTCTACGAGCTCGTGGCCGACACGCGAGAGCTCGACGTCGACGGCCTCGTGGATGACCTCCTGAGGATCGACGACGAGACGCTCGAGGGCGGTCTCCAAGCCCTATTGACGGACCATTTGCCCCTCGGCTACTACATGAAGGCAATCGCGGAGCGATTCGGCGCGATCCGCCGCGGGCTTACGGTCGGCGAGGGCGACCTCCGGTCGTTCGAGATCCGCTTCGCGAACACGCCGATCTACGACGAGGCGGTGCGGGAGGCACTGCTCCTGCACGCGGACTTCGGACGCGTGCGGGAGATCGTCCAGAAGATTCGCTCGGGTCAAATCGAGGTCGTCGTCCACCGATCCGACGAGACGCCGACGCCTCTCGCGTATCCGATCCTCCGTCGTTACGTCGAGGCGCCGGAGCTCTTCTCCCCTGAGGCGGAAAGGGAGGAGATCCTCGAACGGATGAGGCTCCATCTCTCGTCCGAGCCGGTTCACCTCCTTTGTTTCGAGTGCGGTCACTTCCACGAGGAAGTCCGAATCGGCGAGATGCCCGACCATCCGGAATGCGTGAAATGCAAGTCGCGTCTGTTGACGGTCCTCGGGTGGGCCGCGTGGACTGTCCGGGACGCATACGCGAAGCGCATGCGGAAGCTCGACCTCACGGACGAAGAGCGAAAGCTCCTCACCCGCGCTAAGCAGGTCGCGGACCTCGTGGCGGTGTACGGCAAGCGCGCGGTGTACGCGAACTCCGTCTACGGCGTCGGCCCGACGACCGCGAGCAAGATCCTCGCGAAGATGCAAGACACCGAGAAGGAGTTCCTGAACGACCTCTTCGAGGCGAAGCTGAAGTACGTCACGACGCGGCCGTACTGGAACGAGCCGCAGGCGAAGCCGAAGCTGTATTGATTCAACCTGGAACACCCGTATCGCCTCGGAGACGACGCAGCGTGTCCGCTCACCCGTCCGACTTTGGATGGGACAGCACTCTGTACAGCAAGTAAAGGAGAATGACGCCGGCCAGGGTAGCCACGATTCCATCGCCGGAACCTGCCTGCCTCGGTCCTTCGAATCGGCGCATACATCGGGATCCCGTCAGGGTCCCTTTGTCGCGATTGCAATCGATGCAGGCAGGCCAAAGGTTGGAGAAGTAGTCAGTCCCGCCGAGCGAAATAGGTACGCTGTGATCTACTTCCCAGGCTCCGCGTTCGCCCGGTCTCGCGTAGTTTGTTCGGCTCAGTTTCTTCTCGCAATACCGGCAATAGCCGCCGGTCTTGTCGTATACCCAATCCAAGGTAGCCTGGTCCCATTGCATAATCTCAGTTGTCGGTGAAGTTAGCAAGGTTATTTGAATCCGTGCTATCTCGGGATAGTCGCGAGGAAAGTGTTCCATTGCCGAAATGGTCAATGCCCGAGGTCGAAAACGCGATTAAGGCCGCTTTCTTCAGCAAGGCAGCCGACGCAGCGGCGGCGGAGTCGCTCCGATTTACTGAGGTCCGTGCGATCATAGGCGAGAGTCGGCCGATCTCAGACAGGACTCTCTCCAAAGGTTTGAGACGGCTCGTCGAGCAGGGCCAGCTCAAGAAACATGAGGACCGTTCGTATGAGAGGTCGGTGACATGGGAGCTCAAGGACCGGATGGATGTTATCCTCGCCGCAGACAGACTCTCGATTGATGCTGGCGCCTCCGTCGGAGTTGTGGGCGATCAATCCGCAGGATGGACGTTCTACGGAGTCCCCCGCGGCAAGCCCCGAGAGCTTCGTCCGCGTCTTAGACGGGCAGCCGTGCGGTTCCAAGAGGAAGTGGACGAAATCCTATGGGAAGCAGCTGAACAGACGGTGAATCTGACATTGGCGAAGGCGAGAGATCGTGGACTCTCCAGGGGCGGGGCGAGGAACATCAAGCGGATCCTCTTGGACATCTTCGGCTTTTGGGAATCACTCAGATGGGAGCAACTTGATTCGTTCGCTTGGGTCTTCATCACGGAGAAGATCGCACCAGGTGCGTTCCCGAAGTTCATCGAAAAGCTGCTCAAGCCGCCGCTCGGCGTCTGGAATGATCTGAATGCCGGTGTCCCGGTGCATGAGTCCATGGCCAAACGGCCGAACGAGTGGATTCCATATCTTGCGAGGATGTTTATCGAAGATCAGGAAACGATTAGGGGCAACTGGGACAGGCTGCTGACCGATGCTGAGGCGGGGGCAAGGGCCTACGATATGCTTAGGAACCATCTGAAATCAAGAGATTGGAAGCTCTTTGGCAAACAGTGGTCTAGCATCATTTCTGCTCGATATTGGTCATGCGCCGTGATCCGATGATTTGGCTGTGGCCAAAGCGGAGTGAACACGAAATATTATGGCATCCCTGCTCGACAGGAAGGAGGTCATCCTGTGGCCGTGCCATTAGCCTGCGTTCAATCGTAGGGAACACCGGTAGCCCGCCGAAACGGGACGAGGACGCACAGTGGCCAACTCGCCGCCAATGCGGCGCTCACTTCTTCTTTTTCTTCGGCTCCTGAACCTTGACGTCGCCGATCTCGCGGAGCAGCATCGCCTCGTTCGACCCGGGAAGGAAGAACTCGGTCGCTTCCTCTCCAAGTCGGTTCCACGTCTCGTCGTTGTGCTCGCGGAGGTTGTCGAAGTCCGCGTACTTGCCGCACTCCATGATCATCGCGGCGTCGTGCCGGCCGAATCCGAGGACGGTCCCGAACGTCCCGCGATACGCCCACCCCGGCGGCGCGTGCTTCGCAAACAGGGTCTCGTTCTTCTTCGTCCACTCCTGGAAATCTCGCATCCGGCCCTCTTTCACGTTCCCGAACTGAATCCACAACACGTGGGTTTCCCCCGGTCCCGGAAAGGGGTGCGGGCTAATGAATCCGTCCTCCGCGGATCGACGATCCGATCGGTGTCATGCCCGCAGGTCGGTCACAAGCGCAACGCGTTAATCAGAAGGCGCGTGATCATTGCGGCGGCCACGGACAGGACAATGACCGTCAGCTGCCCGAGGATCCGCGAGTCGAAGGGCCAGGTGCGGATGTTCGCCGTCTCGCGGATCTCCATGTCGAGGACTTGGAGGCCCGTCATCTCTCGCAAGCGCCGCTCGAGGAGCGCCAGGGGTTCGCCTCCCGAAGGCGGGTCGCCATCGCCGAGGTTCCTCATGACCCGGGCGAAGCGAGCCCGGACGGTCGACAACTCCCGCAGCTTCACCTCGGCCATCTTGCGGTGGATGCTGCTGAGCGGGAGGAAGAACATCGGGATCCCGATGATGGCGAAGACGGCAACCGTCAGCGCGGTCGAGAGGTCGCCCGCGAAGGAGTTCGCGACGAGGACGATGAGCAGGACGACGTAATACGAGAGAGCGAAGCGGAGCGACAGCTGCCCGATGAGCCGCGTCCCCAGCAGGGAGTCCTCGCGGTACGACTTCAACCGGAGCGGCTGCTTCCCGAGTTCGTAGAGGCCCAGGAGTCCGGTCGCATAGACCCAGACGAAACTCAGGATGCCCAGCGTCAGCAGAAACCGGAGGCCCTCCAGGGGCAGGAGAAAGAGGCCTTCGCGCTCGCCGGACTCGCTGAGGGCCAATCCGACGCCGGAAAACGCCTCGAGCGACAGGGCGAGGAGAACGGGCCACGCGGACGACGTGAGTCGGAACGCATGCCGGTACGCCCGTTCTCCGTCGGGGCAGAGGCCGACGAGTTCCGCCTTCGCCGCGACGAGGCGCATCCGCATCCCGCGGATCCCCAGGAAAACGAGGACGTTGACAAGGACGAAGAGGGCCGCGCTCGCAACCCACTCCCACGTGACCTCGTTCCCGTTCGCGAGGACGATCCGGGCGGTATCGTCCCAGCTCCCCGTGCGGACGATTTCGAGAAGAAGGAACCCGGGCGCCGCGAGGAGGTTCGCGAAAATGATTACCGCAACAGGATACGGGAGGTGGAGTGCGTTCAGGGCCATCTCGAACGGGGTCGGTCGCTCCGGTCCGCCGCTCGAGCCGGATCGAGCGCCTCGGTCTGCCCTCATCGGCTGAACAGCAGGCTCATCCGCATCCAAGGCGCGCTGTCCCCCAAAGGCTGGGGCCGATAGGGCCTGCGTCGCATAATCTCTTCGCCGGCCGCGGGACAAGGCACCGTGGTTTCGGTCGAGGATGAGCCAGATGGTGAATGCGAAAACGTCTCGAGTCCGTCTCAAGTCGGTGGCGGCGCGGAGGACGTCGAACTCGGCGGCTTCGGGAACCAGGTGCCCTCGGGGAACTCGAGGTTCATGAACCGGTTGAACAAGGTGGGGATGACGTTCGACGCGTCCTTCTCCGATTTCACGGTTCGGACGATGCGCTCCGGGTTCGCACCGAGAAAGTACCGGAACCACTCGATGACCCGCTCTTTCGGGATGTGCTCGCCCGCGGGCCCGACGAGGTGGTCCGTCTTCTTGTCGTCGAAGGCCTTGGCGAGCGATCTCAGGGCCCCTTGCTCAATCGAGTTGACTCTCTGGACGGTCGGTGGATCCAGCACGACGTAGGTGGCGGAGAATCCTTTGTGGCCGGGCGCATACACGACGGTCCCCAGCGTGAGGATGCCGACCGCGGCGGCCGTCGCGACCTTGCCGCCGGTCGAGACCGTCCGGAACTCGAGGCGGTATCCCTGGGGCGCAGGGGGAGTCCCGAGCAGGAAGTGGTTGACCTGCCACCGAAACGGGCCGAGGGAGAACCCGAGGAGCGAACGGACGTTGTCGGGAGGTCGGAAGCTCGCCGGGTGAAGCGCGTGGGACTGGGCCTTGTCCGCGCAGTTGATCCCCAGAAGGAAGACGTTCAGCGGCTGACCCGACTTGACGTAATGGGATTCGATGACGCACCCGACGTAGAAACGGTCCCACACTGCGAAAAGCTGCGTCCACGTCACCATCGTCCCGCCCGGCTCCGGGTTCAGAATCGGGAGGATGAAGTCGGGCTTTCGACCCCCGCCGCCCTCGTGCCTCACCTCGCGGGAGACATCGAGCAGTCGCTGCCGGTTGGAAGTGAGGACGACCATGCCCGATGCCTCCTTCGGCCAGGCTCCGGACCGCGCGAACGCCATGGACGGGCACGCCGGTTCGAGGTCCGCGAACGCCTCCGGGATCTGCCATGGGCCGGTCCCCTGCGGTCGCACCCGGGCGTTCATCGATACGGATCGCCGCAGGAGGGCTTCGACGAGTTGCTCCTGAGTCCAAATCGCCGGCGCGCCGCCGGTATCGACGATTTCCCACATCGGGCTCGGGCCGACGTGCGGGGCACCGGACGCACCCAAGCCCGCGGGGCTGTCTTGGGCCCCCCGTCCCTCCACGGATGCGCATCGCCGGGAGAGCCCATGAAGGTGTCGTCTGCGGCCGCCGTCTTCGCTACAGCCACCGATGCCGCGTAGGATAGAACTTCGGCCGTCCTTCCGGATACCGCGCCTTGTATCGCTGATACTTCTCGTGCCACCATCGGTATCGTGCATCGGAGGTGCGCAGCCGCCGATGCGGCATCTGGATCAGCGCTTGCTGGACGGCCCAAACGTTTCGCCGGGAAAGCCGCCAATCGGCAGAAAGGGTTCGCAGATCCAACACGCCGTATCCCGTGACCCGTCCCGTCAGGTCGACAAACGGATCGACGTACGAATAGACGAGATCCCGAACGGAGCGGAAGAGAGGTTTCCGACCGTGAAGACCCGGATCTCGCGAACGTGCGACCGTGCCATACTTGGAACCGGTGCGGAACAAGAACAGCACATGGTCGAGATCGTCCTTCGATTCGATGTCGGCGACGATTGGCGGATAGCCGTGCTGCTCGAGAATCGTCGCGGCGCACAGCGCGCCCTCGAGGCAATGCACCTTGTTCGCCCGGACGACGCCTCGGAACGTGCGGAGCGTCTCGCCGCGCTCTTCATGGTTGTACGGGAGGGACTCGAGCCACCGCTGCACTTTGGCGGGCGTGTCCAAGGCTTCGACGATCTCCCATTCGCGCCGCGTGAACGCGGACTTCGACGGGGCCGGGCTCATCGCTCGCCCAGGATTCTCCGCGCCTCGGATACGTTCATCGGCCGCCCGTAGATCCGCGAGCCCGGCTCTTGCCGCCGCCCGCCCTCTCGAAGTGAGCCTGTGTCAATCGTGGCGAACCCGATGCCGTCGATGAGCTTCGCAATGGTCTCCTTGGCGGCGATGTCGTCGCCCGCGAGGAAGATGACGAGTCGGTCTGGCGACGGAGGCCGGCCGCCCGTCTCGAGGGTCTTCCAGCCCATCGTGTTGAAGGCCTTCACCAAGCGCGCACCCGGGAGGTGCTTCGCGACCTCCTCGCTCGATGTGCTGTCGCCGAGGTCCGTGACCCGGCCCATCGCCGAGTAGGGGTTCATCGCGTCGATCACGATCTTCCCGGAGAAGAGTTCCGCGGGAGGCAGATGGTCCATGAGCCGCCACGGGATCGACAGGAGGACCGCGTCGCCGAACGTCGCGGCTTCGGCGGGCGTCATGGCCTTCGCCATCGGCCCGATCGATGCGACGAGAGGCCCCAACGACGCCGGGCCTCGCGAGTTCGAGACGGCCACCTCGTGTCCCGCCTGCGCGAAGAGCTTCGCGGCGGTGCCTCCGATGCGCCCCGCCCCGATGATTCCGATCCGCATGGTGTTGCCTCCGGGTTGTGGCTCACGAACCGTCCGTCGGCTATGGACGTTCGGATGGTCCCGACCCGAGGCTAGATAATCGGGTCCGGAGATGCGCGCCGCGAAGGGCATGTCCTCCTCGGACGCCGCACGGGCACCCGGCCGCTCGCGCACGCCCGTCCCTCCACGAGTGCGGTGGTTCATCGTCCTCCTCGCGCCGAGCGCGATCGCGTACGGATTCCTGCTCGTCTGGATCTCCGCCTACCTGCCGGAGATCGGCTTCGACTCAGGCACGGTCGGGCTGCTCCTCGGGGTCAACGGGGTGGCGCTCGTCGCCGGATCGATTCCTCTGAGCCTCCTCGCGGATCGAACGGGGAAGAAGCACGTCCTGCTCGCGGCGCTCGTCGCGTTCTCGCCGACGCTCGTCGTGTTCGCCTTGACCACCGATGTCTCGATCCTCCTGGTCGCCGCAATCCTCGTCGGCCTCGTGGACGGCGCTTTTCAGTCGACGTGGAACGCGATGATCGCGGATCAGACCGAGCCGGAGAATCGGGACCACGCATTCGCGCTGTCGTTCATCCTGAGCAGCCTGTGCATTGGCATCGGTTATTCGCTCCCGTATTTCTTCCCGCCGATTGAGGCTGCGTTCCACGTGGATTCGCGCACGGTCCACAACGCAGCGATGCTCGTCCTTGGCGCGGTCGCGCTCGTTTCCCCTCCGGCGATCTATGTCCTCCTTCGAGATCAGCCGGACGCTCCGCGAGCGACGGGTCGCGCGTTTCGCGGCCGGGAGCTCCGCCCGCTCCTGAAGTTCTCCGGAATCAATAGTCTAATCGGCCTCGGCGCGGGGTTCTTCATCCCGCTCGTGCCCACGTGGCTCTTCCTGAAATTCGGGGTGTCGGATCAGTACAGCGGTCCCGTGCTCGCGGTCGCCAGTTTCACGATCGCCTTCGCAGCCATCGGGAGCGCGCGGCTCTCAAGGCGGTTCGGAAGCGTCCGGGCGATTGTCATGGCGCAAGGGCTCTCGACCGTGTTCATGCTGAGCCTCGCCTTCGCCCCGGATGCCATCTCGGCCAGTTCGTTGTATATCGTCCGGGCGACGCTGATGAACATGTCCGCGCCCCTCGCGGATGCGTTCCTCATGGGAATCGTCCGTCCGGATCAGCGGAGCTTCGCGAGCGCCCTGAACTCCCTCGTCTGGCGATTGCCGAACAGCGTGAGCACGGTGGTCGGCGGGATCCTCATGGCGGCCGGCTTCCTCGATCGGCCGATCTTCTTGGCGACGTCGTTCTACGTTTCCTCGATAACACTCTTCTTTGCGGTCTTTCGAGCGGTCAAGCCAACGACCTGAATCCCCGCAGTCGCCGACGGACCAAAGTCTTTTGACCGGAGACCTCGTTCTCCACGGGCTATGCGCCTCGTCCTACTCGGTCCCCCCGGAGCGGGGAAGGGCACGCAAGCCGAGAAACTCTCCGTGTACCTCGGAGTCCCGCGGATCTCGACTGGGGACATCCTCCGCCACAACGTCGCGCAGGACACGGAGCTCGGGAAGAAGGCGAAAGGATACATGGACTCGGGACAGCTCGTGCCCGACGACCTCGTCATCGCGATGACGGAACCGCGGCTCAAGGAGCCGGATACGAAGAAGGGATTCATCCTCGACGGTTTCCCGAGGACGATCGCGCAGGCGGAGGCCCTCTCGAAGCTCATGAAGCTCGACGCCGCAGTGAATCTCTTCCTCGAACCCGAGGACCTCATCAAGCGGAACACGGGGCGGCGCGTGTGTCCCAAGGACGACGCCGTGTACCACGTCTTCACGAACCCGCCGAAGAAACCCGGCATCTGCGATCGTTGCGGCACGGCCCTGATCATCCGAGCGGACGACAAAGAGGAGGTCGTTCGCAAGCGCATCGACACGTACGACAGGCAGACGGCGCCGCTCATCAAATACTATCGAGATCGCGGCCTCCTCCGCGAGGTCTACGCGAGCGGCCTCATCGAGGAAATCTTCCTCCGGACGATCGAAGTGCTGAAGGCGTGACGCTGCATCAGCATCGTCAAATAGGGCCGGACCTTTAGCCGCGGCTGCGCCCCTGTCGGCTAGTTTGGACAGGCTAGAAGCCTGCGGAGCTTCAGACCTGGGTTCGAATCCCAGCAGGGGCGTCGCGCTCTTCGCATCGAATGACGAGGGGCTTTAAGGCGGACGCCATTCGGGCGGTCCGTGACCAGTGCCCACCGGTCGCGATTCGCCTGCGCACTCCTCGTCGCGGCGTTGGTCATCAGTGGTCTCCTGGTCGGCGGTGCGCTCTCGATTCGAAACGCCGCCGCATTTCCCATGGCGGTCATTTCGTCGTTCCACCTGCCGGCCACCGTCCTGGCAGCCAAATCGGAATCGCATCTCGCGGTGAAGGCGCCCGCGTCGGTCTCGCCCATCGCTCCGAGCGCCGCGGTCCCTGTCACATCCTTCGAGGGCCTAATCTTCGGCGCGAACGGACCGTACACAAATCGGTACGCACCTCCCGACGTCCAGGTCGCCGCGGGCCCGAACCATGTGGTCGAGATGGTGAACGCGCTCGGCCGCGTGTGGACGAAGCAGGGCGCGGTCGTCGACACGTTCACGCTACACTCCTTCTTCGCCGTCCCGGCCAGCGACTTCATCAGCGATCCGAAGATCCGGTTCGACGCATCGAGCCGTCGATGGTTCGCGTCGATCACGGACGTCACGACCGGCGACGTCCTCCTGGCCGCGTCGACCTCCGACGATCCCGCGGCATCCTGGAATCAGTACTCCTTCCCGGCATCCTCCGGCTGCGCCGATCAGCCGCTGCTCGGCATGAGCGACGACAAGGTCGTCCTCTCGGCGAATGACTATTCGTCGTGCACCGCGCGCAATCCCTCCTACGCCGGCGTCGAATACTGGATCATCAACAAGGCGGACCTGACGAGCGGCGCGACCGCGCGCTTCGCCCGGTTCGGCCCGGACAGCTCGCTCTTCTCGCTCCAGCCCGTCGCGTCGCTCGGTCCGACGACGACGCAGTACCTCGTCACCGATTCGAACGGGTTAACGACCACGCTCTCCATTTTTGCGGTCACGGGCCTGCCGCCCGGCACGGTCTCGGTCGTGCGGACCGACCTCACGATCCTCCTGACCGTCTCCGCGCCGAGCGCGACACAGATGGGTTCGAACAGCCACCTCGATACGTCGGACCCGCGGGTCCAGGACGCGATTTGGGAGAGCGGCCATCTTTGGCTCGCCCTCGACGACAGCTGTGTGCCGACCGGGGACATCAGCACCCGCGCATGCGTCCGTTTGATTGAGGTCGACACGGCGAACAGTGTCGTGGCGCAGGACTTCGATGTCGGCATCTCGGGCAAGCACGTGTTCTACCCCGCCGTCCGAACGGACGCAGCAGGCCGCCTGTTCGTCGTCTTCGGCTATTCGTCGTCGACCGATTTCCCCGGCCTCATGACCTCGGTTCGCCTGGCCTCCGACCCGGTGAACACGATCGGGACTCCGCAGGTCCTTCGGGTTGGGGCCGGGGCCGAGGCGATCGCATGCTCCGGCGGCGTGTGCCGCTACGGCGACTACTTCGGCGCGGCGCGCGACCCGGCGGACCCGACGGTCGTGTGGGTTGCCGGCGAGTACGGCACCGCATCGGGCTGGGCGACGTTCATCGCGGCGATGTCGGCGACCGTCCGGATCTCGGCGAGCTATGCCATCGACGGCGGCGGGATCGGATACCAGGCCCCCGACTTCACCTACGTCCAGGATGGGGTCACGAAGAGTGCGCCGCTGACCGGTTCGCCGGTCACCTTCGCGGTCGATGGCGGTTCGACGTGGTCCGTGCCGCAAGCGCTCCTCGGTTCCGGCGCAAGCGAGCGGTGGGCGACGAACCAGAACATCTCCCGGCCCGCGTCCGTCGATATCTCGATCGTCTTCACGTATACGCACCAGTACTTCGACTCGTTCACGTATCGAGTGACGGGGGGTGGCACCGGGTACGGCGCTCCTCTTGCATCCCACGCCCTCTTTGGAAGTCCGGTCGCAAGTACCGCGAACGTAACGGACTGGGCCGACGCCGGCACGGCGTACGCCTTCCCGACATCGCTCGATGGCTCGAACGCGACGGAACGGTGGGCGGCGGACGCGCAGGCCGCGACGGGGACCGTCACCGCCGCAGGCGTCATCGAGGTCGTGTACCGCCATCAGGCGTACGTGACCTTCGAGGTCCAAGGGCCCCCGGACGCGACCGTGTCTCCGGGGTCCGGCTGGTACGATGTCGGCTCGTCGATCACGGCGACGGCGTCCGCCATGGGATGGGCCGCGGGCGAATGGATCGGTTTGGGACCCGGCTCCTACTCCGGATCGGAATCGGCGCCGAGCATCTCGGTCGAGAATCCGCTCACCGAGACGGCGGTCATGTACCCGGGCCTGACGATCGTCGCGGGAGTTGGCGGGTCCGTCGCGTACGCGTACAACGGCGGATCCGGGACGGTGGCCGGCGGATCGACGCGGACGATTTACGTCCGCCCGGGGACCGCGGTCAGCGTGGTCGCGACTTCCTCGGGCGTGTTCTCCTTCTCGGGATGGAGCGGCGGTGCAACGGGATCGCAGGCGAATGCATCGGTGACCGTCAACGCGCCGACGCAGGTCGTCGCGAATTTCTCGTTCTCCACAACGGCCGCAGTCGGACTGGTTTCCGCGGTCGGTGTGATTCTCTTTGTCCTCCTTCTCCTCATCGTCGCCCGGCGGAGGCGGAAGCGCCCGCCGAGCGAGGTCGTTCCCCCGCCGCCTTCCACGCCTCCGCTGCCACCTCCGTGAGTGCCGCGGGGAGCCCCGCCAAAGGTATATGCCGCCGCGAGGTAACGCAGGTCCGTCCACCGGAGGCGTGCCTATGCCGCTCCAGCTCGGAACCGATCCGGAAACGAAAGCCGCCGTCGAGTTGCCGGAGGCCGCGCTCCTCCGCCACGTCGTCATCCTCGGGGCGACCGGCGCCGGCAAGACGGTCCTCGCGAAAGCCTTCCTGGAGGAGGCGGTGCGCGCCGGCGTCCCGATCCTCGCCGTGGACCCGCAAGGCGACCTCGCGTCCCTTGCGCTCGCGCACACGGAGGCGTCCGCGCGGGAGCATCCGATCGCGCCGGAGATCGCCCAGGAGTACTGGGCCCGCGCCGCGGTCTCGATCCTCACGCCGGGCTCGACGCGGGGGATCCCGGTCGGGCTGAATCCCCTGAAATCTGCGCCGGTCGCGGCGACGTCGGAAGACCTCGTCGTCGCGCTCGACGCGCTCGCGGAGAGCCTCGCCGCCGCGATGGGATATGATCCCGCGGGGGAGACGGGCGGCCGCGCGAAGGACGCCCTCTTCCTCACGTTGCAGGTCGCCCTGAAAGCCGGTCGATGGCCGAGGGACATCCCGACCCTCGTGCGGATCCTGGAGAAGGAGGCGCCTCCGGACGCGGGCCGCCTCCTGACGAAGCGGGAGTGGGCCTCCCTCATCCGCCGCGCGCAATCGATGACGGTCGGCGCGAAAGGGCTCCTGTTCACCGCCGGGCCCGCACTCGACGTCGAGTCCCTGATCCGGCATGAGCCGGAGGGCCGCGTGCCCGTGAACGTCGTGTACACGGGCGGCCTGCGGAACGCGCGGGAGCGAGAGCTCGTGGTCGCAACCCTGTGCAAGGACATCTATGCGTGGATGACCGCAAAGCCCGTCGGCGACCTGCGGCTCGTCGTGTACATCGACGAGGTCGCGGGCCTGTGTCCGCCGCATCCGCACAATCCGCCCGCGAAGAAGTTCCTCTCCCTCCTGTTTCGTCAGGCGCGCAAGTACGGCGTCGGCATCATCGTCGCGACGCAGAACGTCACAGATCTGGACTACAAGGCGCTCGGTCAGGCGAACACCTGGGCGCTCGGGCGGCTCATGGCGAAGCAGGACCTCGACCGCGTGCGCCACGTGATCGCATCGGTCAACGGACCGCCGGAACCGATCCTCGCGGCGATCCCATCGCTCCATGCGGGGGAGTTCATCCTCCTCTCGCCGGACCACCTGGCGTCCGCGCAGCGCCTCTCGGTCCGTGGGCTCGCTACGCGCCACGAGGTCGTGCCGGAGGAGAAGTTCCGGGAGATTCTGGGGACGAGGGCCGTTTCGGCACCGGATCCCGCGGCGGAGGATCGGGCCGCGCGTCGGCGGCGGATGGCGGCGGCGGCCGCGCGGGATGCGAAGGCGACGCTCCCGGCCGCCGTCGAGGAGGGAATCGGCCTGCGTGTTCTGAAGGTCTTCGAGGATGCGCCGGGTCTCTACGGCGAACCGGAGATTGCGACCCGAGCGGTCGTCGACGCGCGGTTCCTACCCATCTTGCTCCGCAAACTTGTCGAGCACCGACTCTTGTCGATGGAGCGATTGGACGGGCGCGACGTCTACTGGGACCCGACCGTCGGATTCGATCCCCGCCGCGGCGCGCCCGCGCGGATCGCGATGTTCCCGCTCCGGTACCCGCTCGTCCGCGCGACGAAACTCGTCCGCGACCACGTACGCCGGCGTCGGCTCGGATCGAAGGACCAGGTGGCCCGGAAGGCGTTTTACTATCTGCCTCTGTGGCGGATCGAGGCCGAGGTCCCGCTCGGTCGCAAAGGGGGCCGGACGACCCGCCAGTACTACGTGAACGCAGCGACGGGCGAACTGGGTCACGCCGTCTACGGCCGAATCTCGTTCGAGGAAATCCCGCCGAAGGACGCCGTAAAACTCGAGTCTCTCGCCGCGAAGACCCAACTGGAGCGGTTGCCCGCCGCTCGAATCGATGATCCGATCTTGGTCGCGCAGATCGGGCCGTCTCGGGCGCAGGAGATCGTCCGCATCACGCTCGGCGTAAAAGCGGTCGGCGCGGAACCGGAATTGGTGCTGCTGCCAATCTGGCGATTCGACGTGGACTCCAACGACGATGGTCGGATCCGTTCCGTCTGGGTCGATGGAAGTTTCGGATCCGTCTTCCGCAAGGCACCATGACTCGCGACTACATCATCCCGAGCGGACCGAGCTTCTCCGGCAGATACGTGTCCGTCACATAGTCGAGGCCGTACTTCGCGAGGGCCTGTTGCTCGGCCTTCTTGTTGATTTCCAGCATCGTCTGGATCTCCGTCTTCCAGAACTCGTCGTTGAACCGAGGATCCGTCATTTCGGCGTTCAGGGCGCCGACGTCTCGTGGCGTCAGTGCGTCCGTCGGAAGATCATAGTTCAGGATGTCGCTCGCGGTAATCCCGACGAACTCCGCGGTGGGCGTCGCCAGATATTCGGAGATGTGCGCCGTCTTGATCGCGCCGTAGGCGACGGAGGCATGGATGCGGAATGACCACGGATCCCCATCGGTGAAGGTGCAAACATTAATTTTCAACTCCTCGTTTAGTCTTTTCAACAATCGACGTGTGCTTCGGCTCGGCTGTCCTTTCAGGTGCACGAGGATGCACTTGGCATCTTCGTCGAACCCGTTCTCGACGAGTCGGTCGAACATGCCGCCTGTTTCGATGGCCAGGATGAACTTCGCGTCGGCATCGACGAGCTTGACCTTCTCTTTCTCCACGTTGTAGGGGATTGTGTAGCCCGCATCGCCCACGTCGTCGCGGCAGTTGATCCGCTTGCGGTCGCCCGTCCGCGTGATCTCCTCGAGCGTCAGGTTCCCGATGACGCTCGCTCCGCTCTCCTCCGGCCGCAACTTGAAGTCCTCTCGGAGGAGCTGCGTGATCACCTCGAGATCCTCGGCGAGGAGGTTCGACTCCTCCTGCGCATGGAACTTCGCGATGTCCCAGCCTTCGGAGATGTAGTACATCTCCCTCAGGGTGGAGGACTTGCTGTCCCGGATCATGTCTCGGATGAACTCGAGGACGTGCATCGTCCGCAGCAGCATGAGCGCGCCCTTCAGCTTCTTCGCGCTGCGCACGCCCATGAGGCTGCCGTATTTCCAGACGGAGTGCTTCGAATCAAACCGGATGTTCGCCTTCGTCCGGAGTGGAATTTTCATCTTCGGGATCTGCCCGCCGTCGAGCTCCTCGTAGATTTCCTCCGCGATCGCGTACAGTGCGTCGACCGCTTTGTTCGCCTCGGCGGGATTGGTTTTCTTCTTACTCGTCATCGAGCGCCTCCTCCGTTTCGTCGTAGTCGATTTCGCCCTCTTCTTCCGTCGGGGCGGCGGCTTCCTCGCCTTCGAAGTCCGCGTAGTTCAGCTCCCAGTCCCCGGGCAGCGGCTCCGCGCCGATCACGAGGCCCGGATTGATCTCGCTGACGTACACCTCGGACTCGTCGTACTCGGCTTCGTCGAGGCCCTCGAGGGCGAACGTCACGGACGCCTTCGAGACGCTGTCGATGCGCTTCAACTCCCACGTGATCTTGCCATCGTCCCGGACTTCCGCCGGTTTTGGGTCGATGTCCTTCGCCTCGATCCCACGAGGGAGGAGGACGTGGAGGTTCAGCTTCTTGCCCGCAGCGGTGAAGTTGTGGACGTTGATCGTGACCGCGTGGCGTTTCTGCTTCTTGTCGTATGCGATCGCCTCATCGACCCACACCACGCCCATGATCTTCGTGATTGTCGAATCGAGCGCGGGCACCTTCTTGTTGACGATCTTCGCGGACTTCTCCGCGATCCGCGGCAGGATAAGTTGGACGATCTCGAACTTCTCCTTCGTCTTCGCGCGGTGGGCCTTCTTCGTGAGATGGGTCTTGAGCCGCCGCCCGCATTCCTTGAGCGCGAGGTCGAGCTCCGTCATGATCTCGTCGACGGTCGCGACGGCCTCCTTCGCCTCTGAGGTGTACGGGACTTTCGTCGAGCAGACGTGGACCAGAACAATCGCGGGCCCGAACGGCAGACCGGAGCCGCCGCGTTGCTCGAGCCCGTACCGCCGCCAGTCGACGTTGCCTACGGCTTGGGTGAGGGCACATCCGCCTGCCTGGTACATCAGCGGAACGCGGTTCGCAAATCGGAGAACCTCCACGGGTTGGTCCGGAGGGAGGTCGCCGCCAAACACGATTCCGACCTCGACCTGGAACGGATTCCCCGAGTAGACCGACGGATCGCGGGTCAGCGGGGGCGCGTAGAATTCGGGCCGCAGGTTTCCGAGGACGTTCTTCAGGCCCCGCTTGATCAGGCGTTCTCCGATTGGACTCAGACAATCCGTCGGCGGGGACATCAGCTTCGCAGACTGCATCGCTTCATGGAGCGCCTTCGCCTGTTCAAGGACCAAGGACTTCGGCTTCATGTCCGGGTCGAGGCCTGCGGTCTCGCAGATTTCCTTCGCGACCCGCGAAGAAACGCGGACGAACTCCTCCTCGAGGAATGCCGCCAACTTGTACGACTTCGTCTCCTTCATCATCGCCATCAAGGCGCCAAGCTCGATCCCGTGCGGGTGCGGCGGGATTTCTTTCGTCTTCGGAGGCAGGTCCTCCGTCGCGCGCTCGAAGGCGATGACCTCGCCGTCGGGCGACTTGTACGTCACGCGCGCATGCGGATTCACGATCGCGGTGGCTTTCAGGTACTCCGGGATCGACTGCTTGCCGCCGACGTATCGCCCCTTCAGCGGCACCTCGACTCGTGTCCCATGGGCGCGCTTCCAGACGACGCGGTCGTCCAGGACCTTGCTTGGCATGTTCTTCTTCGTATCGACGATGAGTTCGACATAGTAGGCCGTGTCCTCCTCCGCGACCTTCGACGTGATCTTCGTCGGCTTACCCGTCGTGAGTTGACCGTACATCACGGCGCCCGAAATCCCGAGCCCTTGCTGGCCGCGGGTCATCCTGCGCGAAAAGAATCGGGAGCCGTAGAGGAGCCGACCGAACACGTTGGGGACTTCCTTCTTCACAATGCCCGGACCGTTATCCTCCACCACCACGACGAACTCGTCCTTCTCGACCTTGTTCACCTCGACGAGGACATCCGGGAGGACCTCCGCCTCCTCGCAGGCGTCCAAACTATTCTCGACGCCCTCTTTGACCACGGTGAGGAGGGCCTTCGTCGTCGAATCGTAGCCCAGGATCTGTTTGTTGCGCTCGAAGAACTCGGAGACGCTGATCTCCCGCTGCTTCTTCGCGAGCTCTTCCGCGATGGAGGTCGATGGCATGCAATCACGCGGATGGAATTAGCACGAGGCCCGGGGTCCCATCCCTTGGCCCCGCATCTTGGGGAGTGCCATTTAAGGTTTCCTGACGAAAGGTTTGCTGGCGATTCTATGGAGGGAGGCCCCATATCAACTTCGCGGACAGGGGTGAGCGAAAAGTGCTCGATGGCGGATGCGTTCATTCCTCGAAGACGGCGCCGCACTTCGGGCACTTCGCGTCGTCCTCGCTCACGTCGGCGCCGCAATTCGTGCATGTGAACGCGGCCGCTTTGGAGGCCTTCCCGGCCACCTCGACGGGCTTCGGCTCCTCCTTTTCTACCTTCTCCTTCGGGATGTCGATGCCGCCCGCCATCAGGCGCGCGCGGGTCTCCCGGGTGCGCTTCGTGTACCACCACATGAACAGGATCACGAAGTAGAAGAGGAGCGGGAACGTCATCGAGAATCCGGTGTAGTAGACGAAGAATCCGTAGAACGCGGTCCCGGACGCGGTGATCGGGCCGAAGTCCGACGGCGTGAAGGTCCAGTTCGACCGGTTGTCCGTGACGGAGAACGCATAGCCGTAGATCGAGCTGCCAAGCCGCGCGCTGTACGCGTACCACGTGCCGTTCTTGGTGTTGTTCGCCGAGCTGTTGGCCCCCGGGCTGAAGACGAGCGGGAAGAAGGTCTGCGTGGCCGAGACGCCGTCGATGATCGTGAAGTTCAGGTACACGGCGTAATCAGTCGCGTTTCCGACGGCCGTCGTCGTGAGCTTCACGCGAAACGTGAACACCGTGTCGGGCGCGGAGCGATACGGATCCACGGTCCCGTTCGACAGCATCATCGTCGGGCTGGAGAACGCGTCCGTGGGGGAACTCTGAAGCGGGACGGGCGCGGCCTGCGAGAGCAGGGCTTGGGTCGCCATGCCGCCGGCGAGGAGCGTAGCGATGATGAACACGGGGACCGCGTTCAGCGCGAAATGTTTCATGCGGCGTTCGCCGAAGTAGTATGGGATCAGGAACACGCTGAGCGGCATCAGAAAGAGGATCAGGCAGGCGAGCGGGCTCGCGGTGAGTAGGTACAATTCCGCGACGAGCGCGCCGAGGATGATCACGTAGACGACGCGGAACCAGATCGTCCCGCGGAACGCGCGGACCTTCGTTAAGAGGCGGCTCAGCACCTCCTGGGAAGTCACGAAACCGAGCGATGCGGCCGTCTCGATAAATAGTTATGCCGCATCACCGGGAGACAGCGTTCCCCGATTCGAGTTTTCAGGGCCGAACGTTCTTATAGAATCTGCAAAATAGCGCGGGCCTTCCGGCCGGAGGCCGGCGATGAAGAAGATCGTCGTCGCGATTGGTGGCAATGCGCTGCAGCCCGCCGGTGAGGCCGCGGACGCCGCGAGTCAGCGACGGCGGATCGAGGCCACCTGCGCGCGCCTCGCGGAGATCGTCCAGGCGGGCCACGATCTCGTGCTGACCCACGGGAACGGGCCGCAGGTCGGCAACATCCTGTTGCAGAATGAGGAGAGCCGCCACATCGTCCCGCCAATGCCCCTCGACGTCTGCGGCGCGGAGAGCCAGGCCCAGATCGGCTACCTCCTCGCGCAAGGTCTGCGCAACGAGTTCGCGTCCCGCGACATCAATCGCGACGTCGCGTGCGTCATCACCCAGGTCCTCGTCGACGCGGACGATCCCGCGTTCGCGAACCCGACGAAGCCCATCGGGCCGTACTACGCCCGCGAGGACGAGATCATCGTGAAGAAGGCGAAGGGCTGGAAGATGGTGTTCGATCAGCGCGGTGGGTGGCGGCGCGTCGTGCCGTCGCCTCGGCCCGTCGACGTGATCGAGAAGGATATCATCGCGCGACTCGTTGGGAACGGCGATGGCCGCATCGTGATCGCTGCGGGAGGTGGCGGCATACCGGTGGTCCGCCGGGGCGAGCGGCTCGTCGGCGTCGAGGCGGTGATCGACAAAGATCGCGCGGCCGCAGTCCTTGCTCGGTCGATCGGTTGGAAGGACCTCGTCATCGCGACGGACGTGCCCCGGATCGCGGTCGACTTCGGCAAGCTGACGCAGCGCTTCCTCGACCGGATGACGATTGCCGAAGCGAAGAAACATCTCGCTGCCGGCGAGTTCCCGCCGGGGAGCATGGGGCCAAAGGTCGAGGCGGTGATTGAGTTCCTCGAGGGCGGCGGAGAGCACGCGGTCGTCACGGACCTCGAGCACGTCGCGAGCGCGGTCGACGGGAAGGCGGGCACCCGCGTCGTACGCAAGTAGGGGCCCGCGAGACGAATCTTTTTCCACCGGCCCCGATTGCTCCGCCTCGGCATGGCGATCGAGGAACAGATCAAGGCGGTCGAGGACGAGATCCAGAAGACGCCGTACAACAAGGCGACGCAGCATCACATCGGCAAGCTGAAGGCGAAACTCGCGCGGCTCAAGGACGAGCAGGAGACGCGCCGCCTCAAGTCGGGCGGCGGCGGCCCGAGCTACGCCGTGAAGAAGAGCGGCAACGCGACGGTCGGCCTCGTCGGCTTCCCGAGCGTTGGCAAATCGACGTTGCTCAATCACATCACGGACGCGCAGAGCGCGGTCGCCGCGTACGACTTCACGACGCTGGACGTAATCCCTGGTCTGCTCCTCCATCGGGGCGCGAAGATCCAGGTCCTCGACATGCCCGGGCTCATCCGAGGGGCGTCGAAAGGCCGCGGCCGCGGGAGGGAGGTCCTCTCCGTGGCCCGAGCGTGTGACATCATCCTCCTCATGATCGACGTCTTCGAGACGCACGTCGACGTCCTCGCGGACGAGCTCCGGCTCGCGGGGATCCGGCTGAACGAGCGACCCGCGGACGTCACGCTGACGCGGGGCCGGCGCGGCGGCCTGACGATCAACCCGACTGTTCGCCTGACGAAGCTCGACGAGGAGATGATCGCAGACATCTGCCGCGAGTGGGGCTACCTGAACGGCACGGTCGTCGTGCGGCAGGACGTCACGGAGGACCAGCTCATCGACGTCCTCGCGGGTAACCGCGTCTTCGTCCGCGCGTTCGTCGTCGTGAACAAGATCGACCTCGTCTCCTCGGACTACGTGAAACAGCTGCAGGCCAAGCTCCCGGAGTGGAAGCTCGTCCCGACCTCCGCGGAGAAGGGCGTCGGCCTGACCCACCTCAAGGACGAGATCTACGACACCCTGCGTTTCATGCGGATCTTCCTCAAGCCGCAGGGGAAGGAGGCGGACCTCGCGGACCCGCTCATCGTCAAGGCCGATTCCGACGTCGGCATGGTGTGCGACGCGATCCACCGCGACTGGCGCAAGCGATTCCGCTACGCGAATGTGTGGGGGCCGTCGGCGCAGTTCCCCGGACAAAAGGTCGGCCTCGAGCACGGGCTCCAGGATTCCGACGTCCTGACGGTCGTCCTGAAGAAAGGGTGACGGCGTGCGGGCCTTCGTCACGGGAGGCACCGGGCTCATCGGCGGGCATGTCGTGGACGCGCTCCTCGCGGACGATTGGCGGGTCACCGTCCTCACCCGGGATGCGAAGCGAGGCAAGGATCTCGAGGCGCGCGGTGTACGACTCGTCGTCGGCGATGTCACGCGTCCTTCATTCGAAGCGGCCATGGCAGGCGCCGATATCGTGTTCCACATTGCGGGCTGGTACGAGCTCGCGATCGGGAATCCGCGGCGGATGTTCGACGTGAACGTCACCGGGACCGCGAACATCCTCGCGGCCGCTCGGAAACAGAGCGTCGGACGGGTCGTGTTCACGAGTACCGCGGGCGTCCTCGCACCGACACCGCGCGACCCGCCGGCGACGGAGGCGTCGCCCGTCCAGACCGCCTTGGAAGATCCGTACGTCACGTCGAAGGTCCACGCCCACCGGATCGTCCTCGCACAGATGCAACAGGGACTGCCGGTGACGATTGTGCTCCCGGCCGCGGTGTTCGGGCCGGGCGACACGGGCCAACTCGGTCGGACCCTGGCACTCCTGGCACAGCGGCGATTGCCCCGGCTCCCGCGCGGATTCGGGACGAACACGTGGACACACGCGGCGGATATTGCAAGCGGTCATGTGCTCGCAGCGATGCGCGGCAAGCCCGGCGAACTCTACCTCCTCGGAGATCGCATCCTACCCGTTGAGGAGTTCTACGCGAAAGCGGCGGCGGCCGCGGGCGTCGACCCGCCGACGGTGAATGTGCCGATGGGCCTTGCGCGGCTCGCCGCGCGTTTCTCCGAAGCGAATGCTCGATTCCATCGCCGGACGCCGCTTCTTTCGCGAGCCGCGCTCGCGATGGGGGCGGTGGACATCGTCATCGACGCATCGAAGGCCCGTCGTGAACTCGACTGGAGCCCGCATCCCCTCGAGGACCGGATCCGGGAGACGATGGCGTGGTATGTCGAGGCATACCGCGACACCGCTACGCCGATGCCGGTCAAGCTAGGTGATGCATCCGCTTGAGGTCGCCCTCGAATGGCTTGAGATTCGCGGGAATTGCGGCGCCGGGGAGTTCCGCGTTCAGGCTGAGACCGCGGTCCCTCTTCTGCTTCCAGACGTCCGCGTTGAAGGCGAGAAGTCCTTCCGTGAAATCCGCGCGCGATGCGGGGATGCCGTCGCGCGGCATCGGGAACCGTTCCGCGTGGACGCTCCCTCCGTACACGGACCGCCAGATCTTGTCCGTCGAGAACGGCGCGATTGGCGCGAGGAGCCGCAAGACGTCCCTGAGGCACGCGTGGAGCGTCCATCGCGCGCCCGCGTCGCCTTCGTACGCGCGACCCTTCACCATCTCGACGTAGTGCGGCGCGAACAGGTTCCAGAGGAAATCCCGAGCGCGGGTCGAGGGCAGAAAGAGGTTCAGGTCCTCGTAGCCGCCGCGGCACACCTCGATGAGCCGGTTCAGCTCCGCGAGGATCCACTCGTCTGTTGGCTGGAGCTTCGCGTTTGGCGGCTCGTCGAAGGAGGAGATGAAGCGCGCGACGTTCCAGAGCTTCGTGACGAACTTCGCGGCGCCACCGATCTTGTCCTCGCTGATCCGGAAGTCGTCGCCGGGATTCGTCTCGCTCGCGACGAAGATTCGGATCGCGTCGGCCCCATGCTTCTTGATGAGCGGCCAGGGGTCGATCACGTTCCCGAGGGTGCGGTGCATCGCGCGGCCGCGCGCGTCGAGGCCGAGGCCGTGGATGAACACCCGGTGGAACGGCTTCGATCGCCGGACGAGCCACGACTTGAGCGCCGTGTAGTAGAGCCACGTTCGGACGATCTCGCGGCCCTGTGGCCGAAGAGACAGCGGGAAGTTCGCCTCGAAGAACTTCGAGTCCGTCCGGTACCGCGTCAGGAAGAGGTTCGAGACGCTCGAGTCCATCCAGGTGTCGAACACGCGGTCCTCGCCCACGAACTCCGTGGCGCCGCACTTGGGGCACTTCTTGAAGGGCGCGGGGTCTTTCCAAGGGCGATAGTACTTGCCGGGAGGCGGTGCGAGCGTCTCGCCGCATTTCTTGCAATACCACAGCGGGATCTCCGTATGATAGTAGCGGCGCCGGGAGATCGGCCAATCGATCGTGAGGCTGTCGATCCAGTCGAGGACCAGCTGCCGGTGGCGGGTCGGCCGGAACTCCATCTCGTGGACGAGGCGCCGGAGATCCTCGCGGAATTCGAGCTGCTTCAGGTACCACGCATCGGATGAGAGGAATTCGATCGGATTCAGAGACCGCGTGCAGATGGGCGTTTGGTGTTGGATCGGCTCGACCTTCTCCAGCGCGCCGCGCGTGCGAAGCTCGTCGATCGCCTTCGTCCTCGCGGCCTCGACCTTGAGGCCCTTCAGGAATCCGGCCGCGGCGGTCATCCGTCCGGTCTCGTCGATCGCCTTGACGGGCTCGAGGCGCAGCTCGCGGAAGAGCGCGAGGTCGACCATGTCGCCGTACGAGCAGATCATCGCGGCGCCGCTTCCGAACTCCGGCTTGGCGGTTGGATGAGGGACGATCGGGACCTCGTGCTCGTAGATCGGCAGACGGGCCTTCTTCCCATGGAGGGAGGCGAACCGCGCGTCGTCGGGATGGACGATGATGGCGCGGCATGCGGCGAGCAGCTCGGGGCGCGTCGTCGCGATTCGGATCTCGCCGCCGGAGGCGACCGGGAACTTCATCGAAACAAGGCTTGACGGCCGCTCCTCGTAGTCGATGTCCGCTTCCGCGAGCGTTGTTTCGCACACGGGGCACCAGAACGTCGGCCGCTCCCCCCGATAGAAGAGCCCCCGCGGCCAGAGCTCGAGGAAGATCGACTGGCTGAAGGCGCGGTACTCGTCGGAGTCCGTATAGTACGTGTGCTCGAAGTCCGCGGACATGCCGACGCGCGCCGCGAGCTCGAGCAGCCCGTTGCCGATCCCCTCAATCTCCTTGCGACACTCCGCGATGAACGCCTCGCGGTCCCAGCGGTGCAGGGGTTTGCCCGTCTTCCGCTCGACCGTGCGCTCGACGTTGATCCCGTTCCGGTCCAGTCCGAAGGGAAAGAGGACGGAACGACCGAGCATTCGCTGCGCGCGGGCGATCATGTCGATCATCGAATACGCCATGACGGCCCCGACGTGCCAGGACCCGCTCGGGTAGGGCGGCGGCGTGTCAATCACGTAGACGGCGGCGTCCTTCCGCGGGGCGAAGCGGGTGAGATCGGGCTCTCCCCGCCACTGCTCTAGGATACCTTCCTCGAAGGAAGGCTCCCAAGCTTTCTCCTGAATCCTCGGTTCGCCCATGCGCATCCGTCGAGAGCCCCGAAGGCCATAAAAGGATTGTTCCGCGCGCCGAACGACGCGATTCACCGACCTCCCCGGAAGGCTCAAGGCCTCGGAATCTATACCTCTACTTAGAGGTATAAACGATGGAGATCGGCTGCGGTGCAAGGGTCCGGGATTTCGACGGAAGACGGTACTTCTACTTCTGGCACTACGAGCGGTCCGGTGGTCGATCCGTGCGGAAAGAGGACTATGTGGGCCGTGTGGCCTCGGACCGCGCGAGGCAGGATCTGCTGCGCCGCATCTTGGCGTATCACCGTCGCATGGAGGCGGAGTTCGCAAGGCGCCGCGCCCGGATCGAGCAGGCCGTGGCCGCCGCGGCGCGTACCGATACTTAGAGGTATGCGCCCGGCCTCACTCGATGTACCGCAACGCCTCCGCGGGTGGAATCCGGGACGCCCGGATCGCGGGTTCTGCCGTGCTCGCGACGGCCGCGGCGGAGGTGATCCCGACGATCGCGAGGAGGTGCGCCCATGGGATGCTGAACACGATGATGTCGGCGAAGTACACGACGTAGATCTTGTACGCGAACACGATCCCGAGGACCATCCCGATCCCGATCCCGAGGACGGCGATGAGCGCGATCTCGAGGAGGAACATGGATAGCACCATGCGACGCGTGAAGCCGATCGCCCGGAGCGCGCCGATCTGGGTCCGTCGCTCGACGACCGCGCGCAGCGTGATGACCGCGAGCCCTGCGATCCCGACGAGCAAGCCGATGCTGAGGTAGGCCTCCATGAGCGTGAGCACCTCCTGCGATGCGTCGAACGCGCGCCCGATCTCCTCGCGGATGTCGATGGTCTGCAGGCCGTACGCGAAGAAGACGCGCTCGAGGTCCGCCCGGAAGGCGGACACGTCGACCCCGGGGGCCATCTGGAAGAAGTACGCCGTGTAACGCTCCTGGGCGGGGAACGCCGCCTGGACGACGCTCTGATCGACGAAGACCCCGGACGTGAACTGCAACGCCTGCTCGAGCACGCCGACGATCGTCAGGTTGACGACGCGGCCGGCCGCGTCGAACGCGCGGATCCGGTCACCCGGGACGACGCGGAGGCGGCTCTCGTCCGGGACGAACTGGTTCGCCCCGACCGCGCTCCGGTCCACGATCGCGAGGCTGTGATTCCCCCGGAGGGAGAGCCACACGTCCTGGCGGGTCGCGAGGGGCACGACCTGGCCGGTCGATTCGTTCACATACGAGGGCAGGAAGCTGTAGAACCCGTACTGGTTCGACTGGATCAGGAAGTTGTCCACGCCCCACAACGTGTAGTCGTACGATCGGTTGCCGCCGACCGCTTGGATGCGCGCGGGCATCACGCTCGCGCTCGCGGTCCCGTTCCACCCGCCCGCGAAGAGGCTCTCGCTGAAGTTCCCCTGGAGCGTCTCCCGGAAGTTCGGGATCTCGCCGTAGGCGGTCGTGTACGCGATCACGTCGTATCCGCCGGACTGCTGCTCGACGAACGTGTCGAGGCTCGACGCCTGCAGGCCTTGGATCATCGAGATCAGCGTGACCATGAACAGGATGAGCGCGAACATCGCGACGGTCATCCCGGTCCGGAACCGTTTCTCCATCGGATACGAGACCGCGGTCTTGAGGACCGGCCGACCCGCGCCGCGGTTCGCCCGCCGCAGGAGGGCCCCCAAGATCTCGCCGACGTTGAACACGGCGATCAGGATGCCCGACCCGACGAGGATGATGCCCGTCATGACGAACGCGATCGAGACGTTGTCCGTCGCCTCGTTCAGCAGGCCGACCGGCATCAGGATCCACGCGAGGTTGAAGGCCGACGCGAGGGTGAGGGCGGCCCGCGCCCAGCCCCGCGATGCCGCGATGATACCGATGCCGAGGACCAACAGAGGCGGTCCGGGTATCTTGCCCATCCCCGTGTTGGCGATGAAGCCCCACGCAGTCAGCGCGACGCCTCCGAGTACGGCGAGGATCCCGGCGAAGAGGATGCTCTTCGATCCGTCGTGCCCTCCGGGTTCGGGCAGGTCTCGAATCGCGCGGACGATGTTGAGGCGGCTCACCCGCCACGAGGCGAGCAGGATCGTCGCCCAGGTGAGGGCCGCGCCCGCGACGAACGCGGTGACGACGGAGTTCGGGTCGAAATGGAACGTCACGGCGACGTCTCCGTGCGGCACGACCTTGTCGAAGAAGTACACCATGACGTACCCGAGGCCGAGGCCCGCGAGGGCGCCGAGCGCCGCCGCGACGACCGCATAGAACGTGCCTTCGAGGGCGAACGTCGCGAGCAACTCCTTCCGGAGGAAGCCAAGCGCCCGCGTGATGCCGAGCTCCGGCTTGCGTTCCTCCGCGAGCATGACGAAGATGTTCACGATCAGGAGGACGCCCGCGAGGATGCCGAAGGCGCCCATGACGAGGAAGAGTTCCGTCGCGTCGCGGCCGACCTGGACGGCCTGCGCGATCTGGTCCGCCTTGACTTCTTCGACGTGCAGCGGGAGGTGACGATTCGCGATGCTCAGGCGGATGTCCTGCGTCACCTCATCGGAGAACGGCACGCCGCCCGCGACGTCTCCGCGATTCGAGACGCGGATGAGATTGATCGCGCCGGTCTCATTGAAGGCGGTCTGCGCGCGGCGCAAACCCATGAAGAGAATCGGGTCGCGCTCGTACGCCGCTTTGCCTTCGTCCCGGACGATTCCGGCGACGATCACGTGGACGAGCGTCTGGTTCGTCGTGCCGTAGAAGAGCGTGAGGTCCTGGCCCACGGTCGCGTTGAGGTCGCCCACCGCGCGCTCGTTCGCGTACGCCTCGCCCGGACGGAGTCCGCCCACGTCGACGGACCGCCCGTCCTCCGCGGTGAGCGGCCCGAACGCCGATTCGTACGAGGCGTTCAGTCCGATGACCGTGATCTGCTGGTTCCCCTTGTTGCCCGCGACGTTCCGAACGGGCATGACCTTGAGGAGTGCGGGCGCGACCCCGTCCACCGGGGAGTTCCCGGCGGCGAGGTCTCCGACGATGGCGGTGAAGTTCGACTCCCCAAAGGAGAAGAGCTGGCCGTTGAACGCGTTCGACACGAGTTCGTCGATTGCACCCAGTCGCACGTAGACGTCTTCGAGGAAAATGTAACTCAAGGTGTCGCCGACAACGAGGCTCGATGAGATGATTGCGGTCCCGACGAGCAGGCCCGCGACGACGATCAGCACCCGGGATTTGCGGCGTCCGATGTTCCGAGCCGCAAGGCGCGCGAGGAGCGGACGGACGGCGATCAGGATGGCCATGAGGGCGACCCCGATCGCGACGGCCGCCGCGGCCCACTCGCCCGGGAGCGCCATGTCCTAGGCCCCCCGCGACTCCTCGACAATCCGGCCGTTCCGCATCCGCAGGATCCGGTGCGCCCGCGAGCTCACGGTCGCGTCGTGCGTCACGACGACGAGGGTCTGCCGCTGCTCTCGATTCAGGCGGACCAGGATATCCATGATTTGCGTCGACGTCTCCGAGTCCAGGTTCCCCGTCGGTTCGTCGGCCCACACGATCGCGGGGTCGTTCACAAGGGCTCGTGCGATCGCGACCCGTTGCTGCTGCCCGGCGCTGAGCTGCGCGGGCTTGTGGTCCGCCCACTCGGCGAGCTCGACGCTCGTCAGGAGTTGGAGCGCTCTGCGGCGGGCTTCGCGGGCCGCGACTCGTGCCACGAGGAGCGGCAGTTCGACGTTCTCGGCGGCCGTGAGGACGGGCAAGAGGTTGTACGACTGGAACACGAACCCCATCCGCCGCGAGCGGTAGCGGGTCTTCGCATCGTCGTCCATCGCGGCGAGGGAGACGCCCTCGATGCGCACGTCGCCGGACGTGAGATCGTCGAGTCCCGAGAAGCAGTTCAGGAGCGTCGTCTTGCCGCAGCCCGACGGCCCCATGATCGCGACCATCTCGCCCCGCGCGATCGCGAGGTCCACCCCTCGCAACGCATGGACCTCCACCGCGCCGGAGTTGTAGACCTTGTGGACGTCGACCGCGCGGATGATCGCGTCGTCCGCCATGTGATCCGTTTCGATGAGGCGCGGCGTATTTAGGGTTTCCTCACGGGTGCGTCCCTACTCCGGGTGCGCGATGAAGAAATTCAGCCGCCAGACATCTTCGATCCCGTTGGCCGTCGTCAACGGGCGGAGCCGCGCCGAGAGATCCGCATCGAACGCCGCGCGGCGCGCCGGAGGCATCTCCTTCAGTTCGCGTTCATACCATCCAAACGACGTCGCGAACGTGAGGAAGTCCTCGATCGCCGCGAAGCGCACCGGGAAATCCTTCGTGACGGCCTCCCGACGGTCGAACCCCGCGACACCCAATGCGTTGAGCATCGCCTTCGGGTCGCCGAGGGCGACCGCCTCCGGATCCGTGCGGATGAGCCGTCCCGCCTCGCGTACCGGTCCGAGTTCCTTCGACGGCGTGGGCGTCCCGTGCACCTCGATCAGTTGCCGGAGGGCCGCGAACGACGCACTCGGTTCCTTCGGCCATTCGCTGAACACGAATCGGCCCGTGGGCTTCACGACCCGATGGACCTCTTGGAAGACGCGGTCGTATCCGAGGTCCGGGACGCCGAGGTTGCTGGCGACCCCGTCGAACAGCTTGCCACGGTACACGATGTTCCGGGAGTCGAGCATCTCGAAGCGGATGTTCCGGATCCCCGCGTTCCCGGCGCGGTAGCTCGCGACGGAGATCGCCCCGTCCGCGAGATCGATCGCGACGACGCCTTGCGGCAGGACCTTCGGAGCGAGGAGGCACGCGAGGAGACCGGTCCCCGTGCCGATGTCGAGGAAGAGTTCGTTCGACTTGGGATCGGCGAGGCGCAAGACCTCGCGCGCGATCGGCTCGAACCGCGGCGCGACGTTCGCGTCATAGGCTTCCGCCATGCGGCTGTATTCGTCGGCGCGGACCAGCGTGGCCTCGTTCGCGTTCATCGGGCGCGCGGCGAAGCGCCTGCCGCGATAAAGGCTTCGCGGTGCGAGGAGGCTTTAAGTCGGATGGGAAGGTTGCGACGTTCGATGGCGGAGCTCGTCCCCCGGTTCAAGGAGGAACAGGTCTTCATCATCGAGGCGTTCATCGTCCACTCGGTCCGGGAGAGCAAGCGGGACGGCGTCGTGCTCGGACTGAGCGGCGGCGTCGACTCCGCATTGGTCGCGAAGCTCTGTGCGGATGCGCTCGGCGCGAATCGCATCCTCGCGCTGGCCTTGCCCGACGGCAAGGGCGGCAAGGACCTGAAGGACGCGCGCCGCCTCGCGAAGGCGCTCGGGATCACGTTCGGTGTCGTGAACATCGGGCCCGTCGCGAACTCGTTCGCGAAGCGGCTGCGAGCGACCACCGCAGATGCGATTGCGGGGGGGAACCTTCGGGCACGCACTCGGATGGCGGTCCTCTATTTCGTCGCGAACACGGAGAACCGCGTGGTCATGGGCACGGGGAACAAGAGCGAGCTTCTAACTGGGTATTTCAGTAAGTGGGGAGACGGCGGCGTCGATTTCCTCCCGATCGGCGACCTCTACAAGACCCAAGTGCTCGCGATGGCGCGTCATCTCGGCCTCCCGCCGGAGATCATCGAGAAGACACCGACCGCCGGCCTCTGGCCCGGCCAGACCGACGAAGGCGAACTCGGCATCGCGTATGCGGATCTGGATCGCATCCTCCTGGGGATCGAGTTGCAGATGGAGCCCGAGGCGATTGCGGAGAAGGCGGAGGTCCCCCTCGACCGCGTGCGCCACGTCGAGCAGCTCGTCGCCGCGAGCGTCCACAAGAGGAAGATGCCGCTAATCCCCAAGGTCGGCGCCCGCACGGTCGGCCTCGACTGGCGGGAATAGCCCGCGCCGCTCCTCCAGCTCTTCGAGGAAGTGAGTTCGATCGACGACATCGAACACGATTTCCTGCGCGCCGAGCCCGAACGACTGCCAGAACCGACGGGGGTGGCGCAGTCGGACCGCGACGAGGTTCGTCCGGCCGCCGGTGACGAAGAGCGCGGGCTGCCCGAACGGCCGGTGCACGCCGAGCGGCACCTGGAACGGACCTATCTCGTCGACCGTTCGGATGCTCTCGATTTCCGTGAACGGGATGACGGCACGGAAATACCATCCTTGGCGCAGGATCAGACGAGACCGGGTGACCCAATGCTCCGTGAGGAGCGGCGAGACCGCGAATAGGAGGAAATACGCCGCCAGGATGACCGCGAGGATTGTGACCGGGGCGATGGACAGGGAAGGCAGGAACGCGACCGCGATCGCGACGAGGACGATGAGGCTGACGAGCGCAAAGAATCGCCCGAACATGAGCGTGCGGCCGTACGCGAACGAGAGCCGCTTCTCCACGCGTCGTGCACGCGCGTTGCCTCGGATAAGGATGATGGGCCGTGCGACGATATCCGACCGCGGGACTCCCGAATTCGCGGACTCATGTCGTGTCGCGTCGAGGTTGAACTTTCAATCCGGTCTCGAAGGAATCTATCATAATCGGAGACGAATAAAAATCGGGTCTCCCCGTCGTGTCGAATGTCGCGGACGCGGTCCACAAAACCTTTTAGTGGGACCCCCTGATACCGGCCCTCTCGCACCGGGAAATCCTCTGTGAGGACGCGTGCGAGGACGAACCTTCTCGCTTTTAGGGGGAGCGGGATCACATGGAGGAAAGCATATTCCAACCGTATCTTGGGACGCGGTCGATCTTCAAGATGGACCGCGAGATCCTGCGGCCTTCGTACATCCCGGAGCGCCTTCCGCACCGGGAGGAGCACATCGACCAGCTCGCGCAGATCCTCGTGACCGCGCTCAAGGGGGAGCGGCCGAGCAACGTGCTGATCTTCGGCAAGACGGGCACCGGGAAGACGGCCGTCGTGAAGTACATCGAGAACGAGTTCCGCAAAGCCGACGGCGCGCGGATGGTCCAGTATCTCTACCTGAACTGCGAGATCGTCGACACCCCGTACGGCGTGTTGCAGTCGATCGGGAACAAGTTCATCGAGCACCTCAGCCAGCGCATTCCCTTCACCGGCCTCTCGACGGACCGCGTGTACAGCCTGCTCCTGGAGAAGCTCGATGAGGAGAAGCGCGTCGTCATCGTCGCGCTGGACGAGATCGACAAGATCGTGCAGAAGAACGGCGATGACATCCTCTACCAGCTCCTGAAGATCAACGACGACCTCTCGAAGGCCCGCGTCTCCCTCATCGGGATCTCGAACAATTTGAAGTTCACGGAATACCTCGACCCGCGCGTCCGCTCGCGCCTCGCGGACGAGAAGATGGTCTTCCCGCCGTATAACGCGGACGAGCTCTACGACATCCTCGCGCAGCGGTCGCGCCTCGCGTTCGAGAACGGCATCGCGAACGATTCCGTGCTCCATCTGATCGCCGCCCTCGCGGCCCAGGAGCACGGCGATGCGCGGCGGGCGCTCGACCTCCTGCGGGTGAGCGCCGAGCTCGCGGAGCGCGGCGCCGACGAGCACATCTCGGAGGAACACGTGGCGCGCGCGAAAAACAAGATCGAGCTCGACACGGTGATTGAGGCCGTGAAGAGCCTTCCGACCCAGTCGAAGCTGATCCTCCTCGGGATCCTCCTCAACGAGGAGATCGGCAACGCGAAGCTCACGACGGGCGAGGTCTACACGACATACCGAGACCTGTGCCGGAAGACGGGCGTCAGTCCGCTCACCCAGCGCCGGGTGACGGACCTCATCTCCGAGCTCGATATGCTCGGCCTCGTGCACGCGCGCGTGCGGTCGTTCGGCCGCGGCGGCCGGACCAAGGAGATCCAGGCGTCCGTGCCGTTGCTCGACGTCCGCAAGGTCCTCGAGAAGGACGAGATTCTCGGCGAGGTCCGCGGCTACCGGCTCAAGGTCCAGACGACCCTTCTCTAGGGCCGCTTCTCCCAATCGCGCAGATCCTCCGCGTCGGCTCGCTTCCGTCGCCAGGGCCAGCGGATCTTCGGCATGCGCGGGGCGACGTACTTCGACCAGCCGCGGCCCGCGAACTCGAGGAGGAACGGGAGGGCGAAGAGGAAGATCAGGCTGACGAGGAGGGCGTCCCAGCTGTTCTTCGGCGCTTCAGGATCGCCCCAGCCGCCGGGGCAGCACGAGTCGGTCGGCTGCAGCGTGAGTTTCAGCAGGCCGAACCAGGGGATCTCGCCGCGCGCGCGACCGATGACGTCGGACTGGCGGGGCATCCATCCTGTGTCGTACGGCACGGAGGCGCGGCACGGATCCGCGAAGATCGCGCACGCCAGGTACGCGTTCTGGTCCCCCATGGTAATGTAGGCGGACCGCGGGGCGAAGCGGCTCAGGGATCCGCCGGTCCGGAAGTCGAACGTGATCCCGAGGTTGTGATTGAAGCCCATGCGATGGATCGTGACGGTCTGCACGAAATACGGAGAGGTCGTCGGGAGCCCCACGTCGTCCGTCGCGGACCAATCGGAACTCAAGAGGGCGAGGTCCGGGACGTCCGCGGTCCCGTTCACGTGGATCGTCACGTACATGATCGCGCGGTGGATGACGGGCGTCGGGTTCCCCGGCCGGTTGAAGATGATGACGTCCCCGTAGTCGCTGTACGTCGCGTAATTGCTCGCCCGTCCCTCGAGGTACGTGATCACGGAGGCCCGCGTCGGCGCGGCCTGCTGGAACACCATGTCGCCCGTGTCGATCACGCCGAGGAACGATTCGCGGTCCGCGTGCTGCATCGAGGAGCTCTCGACGACGACGAGCGGCGGCCACACGCCGGCGTAGGCGTACATCGCGGCAAGGAAGACCGCCACGATCACGAGGGCGACGAGGACGTCCCGCAGGAGGCCCCACCACGCGTTCTCCGGCTTCGGCTCGTCGTCCTCCGTCGGACGGTCGCGGGGCATGGGCCTCCGGCGAAAGAGGCCGGTCCTCATAAACCCACGGGGCCGCCTACAGATCGAACGTCGACACGGCGTGTCGCACCGGGTACGCGACGTTGTGGACCGGGAGCGGCGGCGATGGAGCGGCGAAGTCTTCGAGGCGTCCCAACGAGGGCCGCAACTCCGCGAACGGGATCCCCTTGTGGACGTGCCCGTGGACGATGAGCGCGGGCCGGCGCCGGAGCAGCACGGGCTCGAGCGCCTTGCATCCGAGCTCCGGACGCCACTCGTCCTTCTCCCCGCCCATCGTCAGGTACGTCGGCGGGTAGTGGGTCAGCAGGACGCGCACGTCGTCCCCCGCGAGGAGGCCGTCCAGGACGTCGATCCGCCGACGGTACACATCCGCCATGTGCGGGAGGTTCTTTCGCTGCCACCAGGTCGGACGGTCGAGACATCCGGTGCTGCCGATGATCCGGACGGTGCGGCCTCCGGACTCGTACGCCGCGACTTCGTCCTCGAGGAACCGCACGCCGTAGGCCTCGGAGAACCGCGCGACGTACTTCGGATGGTCCGGTTCGTACTCGTTGTTGCCGAAGACCGCCCAGATCGGCGCGCGGACGGATTCGCGGACCGTTCGGAGGACCGCCTCGTAGCCGTCCAGGTCGCTGTGGTCGGTGATGTCGCCGGCGAGGAGGAACAGGTCCGCGGGACCGAGCCCGCTCAGGTCCGCCCGCAGGGACGGGAGGCTCTCCCGCCCGTGCACGTCTCCGACCGCGGCGATCCGCACGCGGCGCCGAACGCCGCTTCCGTCGATGAACCTTTCCGGCTCAGAATTCTCGGATGATGGCCGTTCCGTTCGCGAGGTCGACGATCGGGAGTCGCGCCGGCATCGGGTCGATGTTCCGCATCTTCTGGTACGGCGTCTGCGCCTGCCACGTCGACGAGTTCACGAGCACCACGCCGCGGTACGCGTCGACGCCGGCCGAATGCACGTGCCCCGTCGCGAAGATGTCCGGCACCTCTTCGACGATCAGATGGTCCTCCGCTTCGGGGGCGATCGGCGTCTTGCCCCCGTAGATCGGCGCGAGATGACGCATGCGGAGCATCGCCTTCATCGCCTCGATCGGCCGCGCGTAGCTCATGCCGGGCATCGCGGATACCAGGTCGTCCATGCTCCGCCCGTGATACGCAAGGACGCGGACCCCCTCGAGGCTCAGGAGCGAGGGGTTGCCCGCGAAGATCACGTTCGAGTCGAAGAGTTTCTGGATCGATTGCGGGAACGCCGGTTGCGGTTCCGCGGGCCGCACCGCATCGTGGTTCCCGGGGATCATGATCACGCGGAGGCGGTCCGGGAGGGCCGCGATCATCCGGGCGAGCGCCTCGTATTGACCGTAGATATCGTCGATCGTGAGCTCTTCGTCCTGTCTCGGGTACACGCCGATCCCGTCGACCACGTCTCCGCTGACGACGAGGTACCGGATCGATGCCGCGACGCCGTCGTCGGACCCGAGCCATGTGGAGACCTTCGTCCACCGGTCCTCGAGGAACGTGCGGCTCCCGACGTGGATGTCCGACATGAACGCGGCGCGCACATGGTCCTTCGTGCCGCGGAACGGACGTGTCGTCGGGATATCGGGTCGCACGAGGGCGTGGGCGATCACGAGTCCGCGATCATTGGCCGTGCCAACGACGCCGAGGACCTCGTCCATCACGACCGTCTCCGCCGCCAAGCCGGAGTCGGCGGGCACGAGGACGGCGACCTGGTCCGTGTCGTCCTCGATCTCGAGGATCCGATGCCCGTTCTTCGTCGGCCGCACGTCCGCGACCATCCCGACGATCCGCACCTCGCGCGTCGACTTGCGGGCCTTCGCGATGTCCTGGGCGCCCGCCAGCTCGCGCCGACCGCGCAGCATCGTTCGGAGGACGTGGAACCGGTGGCGGAAATACCGCGTGAAATCTTCGAGCGTGCCCTCGCAGGTCGACCGGCCCGTGATGTCGCGGAGGATCCGCACGTCCGCGTCGCGGTCCGCGGCCGGATCGCCCTCCCGTCGGAACGAGGCGGGGATCGACGGCTCGGCGGCCAGGGGCGTAGGCGCCACCGCCCGAGGGAGGGACGCCGTCTTCCGGGCGATCGCCCCCGCGCCCATCACGTCTTGGAGGGTGACGACGAACGGGGTCTCGGGGCAGGCGCCGAGGAACGCCTCGAGCGGGGCCATCGGGTCTTGCTGGACGAGGAGGAACTCGACCGCGTCGGGCTCGAGCAGCGTTCCGCGGTTGCTCACAAACGCCAAAAGCTCCTCGCGCATCCGCCGGGCCGATTGCACCCGCCCGCATAAAAAAGGTTCGTAGCGCCGGGGACGTCCTTCACGAAAATTATAGGCGACGCGGAGAATCGGGTCGCGTGTTGCGTGTGCGCATCGAGGCGCCGCTCCGCCCGACGGAGGACCCGGAGAAAGTCGTGACCGCGATCCGGAAGCTGTTCCCGGACGCCACGATCGACATCGGCACGGACCGCATCATCGGCACGACGGAGACCCTCGAGCGGTTGCGCCAGCGGATTCGGGACCAGCGGATTCGCGACACGGCGCGTCGGCAGCTGAGCGCCGGCCGCACCGGGGAGCGGACGACCGTGGGGCTGAGCAAGCAAGCGGCGTTCATGGGGATTGTGAACTTCGCCGCGAGTTCGCCGCTCGGCGACCTCCGGGTGGAGATCGAGTCGGACGACCTCGCCTCGGTCATCGATTACGTCGCCGAGAGCACGCTCGCGCCGAAGGCCTAGGCGGTCCGGCCGCACCGCGTGCACGTGAAGTGTCCGGCATCGTAGCGGGCTTCGACCCAGCCGCACGACGGACACTGGAACCGCACGGGCGGATAGCCGTACGGCGGCGGCACGTAGGTCGGCGTGTAATCGCGCGGGATCCGCCCGGACTCGCGGACCGTCGTCACGGACATCGGGTTGGAGGGAGGCGGGTAGGGGGGCCACGCCATGCTCGGTGGGCTTGGAGGCGGGAACGCGGGCGGGGGAGCGGGCGAGCGGGCCGCCGCGGGCGGCGTCGGCATTCCGTAGGCGGAGGTGATCGCGGGAGGTGCCTTCGTCGGCGGCTGGAACCAGCCCGTGATGTTTCGAATGTGCTGCCAGATGCGGATCGCGTACCACGCGAAGAACCCGGCACCGGCGACGGCGAGGACGATCACCAGGAGGCCGATGAGCAGCAGGCTCGCGTCACCGCCGATTCCCTCAAAGTACAGGGAGTAGATGTAATCGTTCACGAAGTGCGCGAGGACCGCGGCGGCGACGCCATGCCGGAGGAAGAGGTATCCGAAGCCGACTCCGGCGACGGCGGCCGGGACGACCTTCCACCAACCCCAGCCGGGCGCGTGGGCGAGGCCGAAGATCGCCGAACTCGCCAGGAGGAACGCCCAGGAGGCGACTTGCGTCTCGCGGGACGCGTCCGAGTGGACGACCCCGCCGATCAGGTAGCGCAGGCTGCCCGCGACGTGCCGTCCGGCCGAGCCGGGTCCGTTCCATCGTCCGGCGCGGTTGATCTCGATCAGCCGCAGCGCGACCGATCCGATGGCCATGGGCACCCCGATCAAGAGGATGCGGAAGGCGAACTCCTCGCGGACGCTCGCCGCCGCGAGGTCGAAGAGCGACGTCCACGCGTTCGCGAACGTGATGCCGATGGGCGACGCGGTGTTGACGCCCGCAATTTCGGCGAGGAGGATGAACGCCAGCTGGAAGAAGGTCACCGCCATCCAGACTTGGGCCACCGCGATCCATGCGCTCCGACTCCGAAGGCGAGTCCCGACGTTCTGGAGCGGCGCGGTGAAAGCTTGCCACAGGAGCTTGCGTTCCCGCACGAGGTAGTACACGGCCGCGAGGAGGATCGAGGCCACCAGAAACGCATAGGTCCCGTAGAAGACGGTCCGGTCCTGGCTGATGTAGACCACGACGACGTTCGGCAGCGGGACGAAGAGATAGACGAACGAGTCCGTCGTCCACGCGAGCCGGATGTTGTCGAATCCGACGGTGACCGGCCCGGTCGCGCCCGTCGCGATGAACGCTACCTTCAGGTAGTAGGTCCCCGGGTTTGCGAAGTGGTCCGTCGCGTCGAACCGCGGTGTGGTCGTCCAGGACGTCGGCCCGGTAAAGTTCAGGATGCCGACGGCGACGCGCGGGTCGGGAGGGGACGCCGAAGAAGAATCGACGGCCACGAGCAACGTGCCGGCGGTCAGACTGCCGGTGATCTGGACATCGAGGCGCACGGACCCCGTGAACGGGACCGATCCGTCCACGGCGAAGGGCTGCACCCAGAACCCTCGCGCTCCCGCACCGGAGAGCGTCATCTCGAGGTAGCCGCCCGGGTTCCCTCCCGTGCTCCGATACGCGGGCGTGGATCCGGAGCTCCACTGATCGAAACTCCAGTTCCCGTTGAAGTCGAGTCCGCTGTTCACGTTCTCCCCGGACGTGATGCCCTGGATCCCGGGGACGACGAGAGTCGGGCTAATCACGAGGGCGGCGAAGTCCGTGAGGGCGAACAAGATGAACGCGACCATCGCGAGCGTCCAGAGGATCGAGAGGACCGAACGTCCGTCCGTCGATTTCGGCGGCGGCGCATACGCCCACGCGGAGGTCGGCAGTCCGCACCGGGGACAGAAATTCCCCGCGAATATGGTCCCGCATCGCGGGCACGGCCATCCCGATGCCATAGGAGTGGCGGCCGCCGTTGCGGGGGTGCCGCACCGCGGGCAGAACGCTCCGTCGAAGGCGGTGCCGCACCGGACGCACTGCATTCCGCCCTGACGAGGGACCCGCGATATTTAATGGTGCGGTCCTGCACGCCCGAGAGGGCGACTCCGCTCCGGAATCCGTCCGCGCCACGCGACCGCTCCGCGAAGATTTATATCGAATCCGTCGGTTGCGCGGCTCTCTCCGCGCGCCGCGGAGTTCCGACGATCGGGAGGATTCGCGATGGAATACGAGGACAGAGGCCGGCGGAACGAGGACGTGCAGTTCGAGACGATCCGGGCGGAGAAGGTCAACTTCGGACGCAACAATTTCCTCGAGATCGCGCGGAAGCGGGCGACGACCTCCGAGGGCACGAACGAGTTCATCTCGCTCTCCCGCGGATACTATCTTCCGGACAAGTCGGAGCGATTCAAGCGCTCCCTCACGATTCCCGATGACCCGGAGATCCGGGCGTTCGTGGCCGACAAAATCCGCACGCTGTGACTGCGGCTTGGTCTCACGAATGGAATCAGACCGCGGGGTTTAAGGCGCGGCGCTTCCATAGGCGGTGGCCCTTTTGCCAATGCAAAGGGGGGAGAGTTCATCGGCCCACCGCTTATGCGGGGCTTGGGCTATCTCGCTCAGGACCCTGGGGAGACCGCCGTCCCGTTCGTCCACGCCCTGGCGGGTGCTCACGCCGCGTTCCTTTGGATGACCGTTCGGTCCGTCGACGCGGCGCCCGACGGGGGCGACCTCCTCCGCGTGACGACCCTGCGAGGCGGCATGGCGACCGCGGACCCGCGCCAGCTCCAGGACCTCCGGACCGCCGCCACGACGTTCTTCGATGAACGGGGCGCTGGGACCCTCGTGCTCGATTGCCTCGAGGTCCTGATCCTGCACGCGGGGTTCGAGCGTGCTTTGCGTTTCGTCGAGGATCTCCACGAAGAGGCCGCGATGCGGAACGGATTCCTCGTGGTCTTCGCGGACCCCCGGACCATCACCGCGCGGATGATTGCGTGTCTCGAGCGAGAGCTCGATCCGCTCCCGCGCGATGCGACCGCACCCGGCGTCGAACAATACTTGGTCGCCTGAGCTCACGGCCCGAAAATAATCCCCATCCCGGAGGCCGCATCTTCCTCCTGGGATCGGAATCGCTCGTACACACGCCCCGCCTCTTTCGCGTCCAGGGCCTTCGCGACGTCTTTGAGCAGGTCCGAGGCGCGGGCCACCGCGACCTCGCTTCCTTCGACAATCACGTAGCGGTCATCGCCCGACAGACCGAGGCTCCGCGCGTCCCGCGCGATCACGGACTGGCGGCTCACGAGGTCATCCCCCCACAGGACATCCGCCTTCGAGGCCTGCGCCGCAGGGATGCGGAAGACACGATACACGCCCGGGCCCACCGCGGCATCCATATTAAATTGATTCATTCCTCGTCGCGGAGTCGGGAGAAGGGGAGGATCAGGAGGAACGCGCCGACGATCAGGAACGCCATCCCGACGAGCCGATCGAGGAGCCAAGCGCTCACGAGGCCCAGCATCGCGAAGGCGATCCCGAGGATGGCGAGGACCGTCCGGGCCGCGCTCACGCCGTGGGATAGAGGGCCGCGCGCCCTAAAGGGCTTCTGAGCCGGGCGCTGGGTTGATAACGAGCGGCAAACGTTCTTATCGCGACCTCCCGCATCCGCACGATGTGCCGGATTCGGAGGAAATTGGCGAGACGCAGATCCTCGCCGCGCTCCTCGGCGTCACGGAAATGGTCGGCGGACTCACGGACCAGGACGAGCTCCTCGCGTCGATCGTCCGGGTGACCCCGGGACTCGTCCGCGTGGACCGCTGCGCGATCCTGAGCTACGACGCGGCCGCGCGGGAGTTCCGGACGATCTCGTCGTTCGTGGCCGGCGCCCAGCGCACGGCGTTCGACGGACTCCGGATCCAAGAGGCGGAGATCCCGCGGCTGGCCCAGCGGCTCATCGGGATGCGGCTCCCGGCGTTCGTGAAGGCGTCCTCGGGCGAGGCCGGTCTACCCCCGAACCTCCAGACGCGCCTCGCGCTCAAGTCCGCGCTCATCGTCCCCCTCGCCGCGCGCGGGCGGTTCCTCGGCGTCCTGTGGCTCGACGACACTCGGAGTCCCCACCTCTTCACCTCGATCGAGATCAACATCGCGCAGGGCGTCGCAGCGGAGGTCGCGATCGCCTTGGACGGGGCGAAGCTCGCGGTCCAGTTGGATCTGGAGCGGCGGAGGCTCGAGGCGCTCGCGACGGCCCTCTCCGACGGACTCGTCGTCGTCGACCGCGACCTACGGATCGTCCATCTCAACTCCGGCGCCGAGGCCCTCGTCGGCTGGCAGACCTCCGAGGTGCGCGGGCGTCGGATGTACGAGGTGTTCGAGATCTCCGAGGCGGAGGCGACCGTCGCGTGGACGAAGGAGCGCGGCGGACCCGCGCCGACTCCCAAGGAACTCCGGCTCCGGGCGCACGACGGCCTCGCGGTCGAGTGCACGGCCCGTGCGATCGCGGTGCGCGGGGACGAGGGCGAGGTCATCCAGGTCCTCTTCGCGCTCCACAAGAAGCCCGGAACGAAAGGGTACTCGGATCGGATGATGGATTCCATCGACCAGCTCGCGCCGCTTCAGGCCGCGAGGCCGCGCGAGTAAAGGAGCAGTCGGATCTCCGCGTTCGTGAAACGACTGGTTGCGCGGAGCGTCGCTTCATCCCCCTCGCGGATGGCCCGGAGGTACAGTGGGCAACCTTTCGTGAGCAGGAAAATCCGCCGTAGTGCCTCCTGATCGATCGTCGGGTTCCGGAGCATCGCGCGACAATCGTCGAGACCGAGGCCTCGGAGATGCCGCTCCATGACGCGACCTGCGTCGACGTCTTTCTTCCCGTAGAACCGGCAATATGCCGGGGTCGACTCCTGCGCCAGGACCAGCAACTTCGTATTCGGTCCCGCTCCCCGCAGGAATGCCGCGACGGCGTCGACGATTTCCTCCGGGACTTCGCCGTAGCCATCCAGGACGAGGAGTTTCGCTCCGCGAGCAAACGCGTCCGCCAGAGCTTGACCCACCGACTCCGGATGGTCCGGTTCGGCGGCAGGGATCCCGGTCGCCGAAGCTAACGAGGTCGCAAATCCTTCGAGGTCCGAACCCGCCTCGATCTCGACCCAGACGGATCTCGGAACCGATTCCGCGAACGCCCAGCCGAGTGCGCTCTTCCCCATGCCGCGCGATCCGTACACGACGGCCACGGTCGCCGCGCCTGCGAGCCAACGACGAAGCGCCGCGAGATCCTCTTGCCGGCCGAGCAGCGAAGGACGTTCGAGCTCCGCTACCCGCGGCATGAGCCGGCCTTGCGCGTCGATTGCCGTGAGGCCCGCGAGGGGCGTCAGACCCAAACTCTTGCGCGCGTCCCCGAGGGACGTCGACCGGCCGTCGATCTCGACGCGCGTCGCATCGACCTCGGACAAGACCTGCCGCGCGCGACGGACGCCGGCCTCCGTGAGCGCGTAGACCCGGACCTTGCGGGTCTGGCCGCGCAGCCGGGTGTCGCGCGAATCGAGGAGCCCTTCGACCTGGAGCGACCGCAACGTCCGCGGGACGTGGGATCGGAGGAGGCGGGCTCCTTCCGCGATGCCGGCCTGGGTCGCGTCCCGTCCCGGCTCGGGTACGTTCCAGAATCCATGGAGGTGGAGGAGGACGCGTTCAGCCGCGGTGAGCTCCACGATGTTTCCGATGCGGTCCCGTTTACTTAAGCGTGAGTCCCGTGATTCTCACGCTTCACGTCGTGGTTACTACCTGAACCTAAAAAGTGCAGAATCGTCCTGAACTGAAATGGCGTGCAAAGGCCCGACCAGGGCCAGCACGGAAGACTGGCAACCGAGCCCCTCCCAATTGTGGAACCGGACTGACGTCTCCACAGGGGAAGCCACATGTAGGAGGAGCGTCGATGAGCCTTTAGTCTGGCGAGGGAGTGTGTCCTCAGACTATGCGGTCTGAGTCCGGACCGGATCCGACGGATATCGCGCGAGCGGCATCCTCCGAGACGCAAACCGTATTGTTGGCTCGCGGCCGGTTCTACCGCCGGATGTGGATTTCCCCAATTTGCATGATAGGCCTGGCACTCATCATCGTTGCGACCCCGGAGGCGTCCTCCACCAATTTCGTGGACGCCGTGGTTATCGCATGCGCCCTTGTCTCGGCCTCTCTGCTTCTTCCCCTATACTTTAGACCGCTTAGGACGGTTGTTGCAGACTCCACGGGAATTCGGCTCCTCCTCGGACGGCGCGTGCGGAAGGACCTACCTTGGGACCGGATTTCTCGGATCTACGTAGGTCCCCGGCATTACCGGAGCGGCGTATTGGGAGTGTATGACGGATTCGGGTTGTGGGCGATCGGAAAGAACCTTGCAGACTCGATCAACCTCGTGGATACGTGGTTCACCGTCGACGCAAATGCCTTGCTGCGCTTCTCGGAGACGGTGGAGAGGATGGCCGAAAGTCGTTCAACTCCCGTCTACACGAGAACTGGGAGATGGTAACCCTCCCACGGGGGCAGAGCAGTCCGGGCGGCATGCCAAATCCCTCCATGTGTGAGAATCAGGCTTCGCGGTTGTGGTAACTACCGCGAACACTTTATATATCGTCGGCCCGGCTGATACGAGCATTCTCTCCCTAGCCCACCGGGAGGCCGCTCGATGAAGGTCGTGCTCCGCGAAGACGAATCCGGGATCTCGGAAGTCATCGGCACGATCCTCATCCTCGCGATGACGGTCGTCCTGTTCTCGACGATCATCATCTGGGTTGGGAGCATCCCCACGCCGGTCGCACAGACCCGCCTCGACGTCCAGTCGGCCCTCGATCCGATATACAACAACCTCGGGGTCGAGATCGGCATCAACATCACGCTCCTCCATCAGGGCGGCGAGGCTCTGCAGCCGGCGCCCACGATTATCTACGTCACGTCGCAGCGGGGCACGAACCCGGCGAAGACGGACATCGTCCGCCTGCACGTGTACAACCGCCTCCTCGTCAGCCCGAACGGGCTCCTCGACGGGAAGGACAGCGTCTGGAGCGTCGGCGAACGCTGGTCGTACAAGAACACGACGTTGCGGTCCAGCGACGCAATCTCGGTCACGATTATCGACACCCTGAAGTCCCTCCTGCTGTGGACCTCGACGCTGAACCCGCCCGTGGGCTCTCGCCCACCCGTCTTCGTCGACAAGTGGGCGGACGGCCTTTACGCGACGACCGCGATCGATCCCGTCCAGTCCGGCTTGGACTTCTACATCTTCGCGAAGGTCGCGGACCCGGACAACGACCTGAACAGCAAGTCCGTGTACGCGACGATCACCGCGTGGTACGGGACACCGGACCCGTGCTCCAAGCCGCAGCCGATGCGGGACGACGGCCTCTTCCCGGACCGCGTCGCGGGCGACGGCGAGTTCGCCCTCGGCGGAGTCACGTGCATGAAGTCCCCCTATCCGAGCCTGAGCTGGGCCGGTTCGATCATCTTGTTCAACGCGACGGATCTCCATGGCCACGCGACCCAGTCCCGGATGACGCTCAACGTGATCCAGGGCCCGAACTCCGGCGGCGGAGGCGGCGGCATCAACGGAACCGGGCGACCGTCGAACCTGCGATGGAACGGCCGTCAGGGATACAATATCTTCAACGCGTCCCAGTGGGACCAGTTCAAGTACACCGCCAAGGAGACGCGGACGTTCAAGGCCAACGACCAGATCGTGGTCGTCATCGGGAGCTTGGACCTCGAGAACACGTTCGACACGGACAAGTTCACGCTCTACGACCCGTTCAGCGGATTCCCGTCGCAGCCCGTGGTCTACGGCACGAGCAAGGGCGTGACGCAGTCCACGACGCCGTCGTCGAACCAGGCGTTCACGTTCCTAGAGTTCATCAACGGCTACTACATCTACACGTACCGGTTCAAGCTCAACGCGCCGTCCGACCCGCAGGTCGGGACGAACTACTACAAGGTGCCGCTCCACCCGCCGTCGTACTTCTTCGCGAAGTACACGCTCGATATCCTCCTCTTCTCCTCGAGCGCGGTCCGATTCAACACGACGGACTCCGTCACGATCACGGACACGGACGGGTACGTGCGCGACTTCCCGCAGGTCCAGACCTTCAAGGACGCGGCCTTCACGCAGGCCACGACGCGATTCAACTCGACCGACGTTGCCTACGTCCAGATGAAGATGTTCACCACGGACGCGACGATCACGAACGTCGTCTTTGGGAACGTCATCATCAAGGACTACGCGGGCGGCACGCAGCTCATGCGGGCGCCCGTGAACGGCCATGACACGAACGTGCCGATCTGCCCCGTCGCCCCACCGTGCTCCGGCACGGCGGTCACGATCAACGGTGGCCAGCGGGTCTACCGCTTCGCGATCAACTTCACCCAAGCGAGCCAAGATCCCTGGGTGGAAGGCATCCAGAACTACGCCCTGACCCTGTCGAGCATCCGAGACGGAGACGAGTCCTATGCGAACGTCGCGACGCAGCTCGTCGTCGTCGCGCCGCTGTACAAGCTCGACGTGGTCGCCGGCACGGACGCCGCCACGAACAACGCGTGGGGCACGAAGGACTATTCGTACTACTACGAGAACCTGAACGGGCTCGACCGGTGGCGCACTGCGCGGATCGAGTTCTGCGGCCTCTCCGGGACTTGCAAGAACGGCTATCACACGATTGCGATCGTCAACGTGGACTTCGACCGCGACGGAGACCTCGACACAGTGAGCAGCCTGTTCGTCGACAACAGCAACGGGCAGATCGTACTCGACCGGCGGGATCTCGACAACCAAGGGAACGTCGTCTTCACGCGGTTCGTCATGGAGAACCTCGCGAGCATCTATTGCAACGCCCTCGCGGTCGGCGACGTGACCGGCGACGGCGCGCCCGAAGTGATTTGCGGGGCCTCGAACGGGAACGTGTGGTATTACAAGAACGACGGCAGCTGGCAGAACGGCGCCGCGACGAAGGTGATCGTCGACCAGTCCCGCTCCCAGTCCATCACGTCCGTCGCGGTGGGCGACTTCAACGGAGATGGCGCGAACGACATCGCCGTCGGCGGCGCCTCGGGTCGCCTTACGTGGTATCCGAACCTCGACAAGCTCGGGAAGTTCCAGAACATCGGGATCACGGACGACTGGTTCGCGGAAGGCGAGGTGACGAAGAGAGGTAACGTCACGTCGGGCAGCTACCTGAACACGTTCGTCTCGGACGGCAGCTACGAACAGGTGCGCGAGTACACCTTCACGGAACCGGTCCAATCGGGCGCCACGACGAACGGGGCGTTCACCTCCGACGTTGGCGGCTGGACGTACGCGGACTGGCAGGACCCCGGAACGGCGGCGAGCGGCACGTGGGCGTCCTCGGGCGGGAACCCGGGAGGGTACGCGTCCATCTCGACGAACTGGGTGAACAGCCAGGTCGTCTCCGGCTACTTCTACCAAGGCTTCACGGTGAGCGGGTCGCCTCCCTTCACGGCGCAGCTGAACCTCGACTGGAAGGTCATCGCATTCGGCGCGACGGGAGGCGGGAACGTCGTGATGTATGCGTTCGTCGACACGACGAGCGGCGCGCCGACGCTCGGGCAACAGGTCTGGTCCTCGACCGCGCAGAACGGCGCGACGAGCTGGGCGAGCGTCACGTCGATCGACGTCAGCTCGAAGATTCCTGCCGCCGGCACGTACTACCTCAAGATTGCGGTCCGCACCCAGAACGCGGCGAGTGGATCGACGACGACGGGCGGCTTCGACAACGTCGCGCTCACCTGGTCGTCGACGGGCGGACTCGCGAGCGAGCTCGAACAATACTGGCGCGTCACCCAAGTCCCGAACCGGCCCGGCACGACGTTCACGTTCAACCTCCGAGCGCGGCACACCGCGAACACGGAAGGGGACAACTTCGCGATCGCGTACGCGAGCGACGTGGTCGGCGGCGATCCCACGGCCGGCACCTATGCGACCGTGTTGTGGGTCAACGCGACTTCGGACACGAGCTACTCCTACATCCTGCCCTCGTCCGTCTCGGGGAAGCAAGTGTGGATTCGTGCGATCGACATGGACCACACGGTCGGGAACACGAACCTCGACACGCTCTTCGCGGACGTGATGTACATCCGCGCCACGACCCCTTCCGGGACGACGGGCGTGAGCCTCTCGAGCCCCGGTGACGCCGGTCAGGTGAACGCGATCGATGCGGACGACCGCAACGGCGACGGCTTCTCCGACATCATGATCGGGACCGCGAACAACAACGTGTTCAAGTACCTCGGCGGATCCGGCGGCCTCCAGACGCCGACGGGCGCCTTCTACACGGCTCCATCGCCCATCGTCGGCATCAAGATGGGCAACTTCTCCTCGACGCAATCGGGCCTCGAGGTCGCCATCGCCTTCGGCACGACCGTCCGGATCCTCACGGGATTCGGTCCGACGGGGAGCGTGATCATCAGCGCCCTGCCCTCATACACACCCGGGAATGCAATCACCGCGCTCGGCGCCGGGGACGTCAACGGCGACGGCCCGGACGATATCGTCATCGGCACGACGACGGACGTATGGTACTGGTCGAACACGAATAACGCGGTCTCGTGGACCGCCGCGATCAACGTCGCATCGATCGGCGCGAACGTCTACGGGATCGACCTCGGCGACGCGAGCAAGTCCCAATACGTCGGGCGTTAGCCGCGCAGCGCCGTCAGCACGCCTCTCACGCGCTCGACCTCGATGACCGCAAGGACCGGGCCTCCGCCGCGAGAGATTTCCCGGAGCCGGGAGGCCATGAACGATTCGCGCCGGCCCTGAAGCTGGGCGAAGCCGGGCGATCCGTTCACCTCAGCGTCCCACTCGAGGACGAAGTCGCGCGGAGTGGTTGCGGCGAAATGCTTCTTCAACAGCCGGCGCTCCAAGCGTCCTTGGAAGACGACCTCCAGCGCCGAGACGCAATCGACGTAGTTCTCGGTGTACGTGAGCTCGTCCATGTCGAGCGCTTCGACGCGGAGGCGGCGGTTGTCCGATGCGCGAATCGCTTCCGCGAAACACGGGGGCGGCTTGACCGGCGTCTCCCATGCCGACAGGCCGGCGACGTAGACCTCTTCTTCGAAGTTATCCGGTTCGAGAGGCCCTCCGTCGTAGTATCGGAGGGTTTTCAGCTCTTCGGGACCGATGCTCAGCGCAACGACGGACGGTCGTGCCGCTTCGATCGCGGCGCGGACGCCCGCTGATTCGGATGGCAACCCTCGCACCGCGGGCATGATCCGGACGGGGGTGTCGCCGATGCGGACCTCGTCCATTAGCCCTTCCTCTTGGCGATCATCTCCTCGACGTCATCGGAGTCCTTCGCGCGTCGCAGCTCCTCCCGGCCGATGACGGGCACGCCGCGGATGCTCCGGCGGAGGGACCGCCGCACGACGAACATCACGGAGTCCTTCTCAACGACCCGGCTGATGTTCGACACGACCTCCGCCTTGCGATCGAGCGCGCTCTCCGCGTCGCCCACGCCCGTGAGGAGGGTCGTCTCCTCCAGGCTCGAGAGCGCGTCGAACGGGCTTCGCGCGGTCGGCAGGACCGCGTATCCGAGCCGCTGCAGACGCTGGAAGAGCTCACGTTCGAAGCCCTCGAGGCGCGGCGCGGGCGCATCCCCGCTCTCCCGGTCCGCGAGGAATCCGAACGGGTCGACCGGCAAGACGAGGTTCTCCTTGAGGAACTCCTCGAGGCGCAGGGCCACGTCCATCGTCGCGGACATCCCCTCGAGGTACATCTGGATCGTCCGCCGCGACACGCCCGCGATGTCCGCGAGCGTCCCGAGCGAAATCTGCCGATCCTCCCGGAGGCGACGGAGCGCGGTGCCGTCGAGGCGGACATAGAGGCCGCCCGGCGCGGAGTACAGGAAGGGCGGGACGCCTTCTTCGAGGAACTCGAGGAGCGTGCGGCGCGCGAGGATCGGGACGCCGAAGCGGTTGTAGATCACGCCGTCCTCGAGGGCCCCCGTGCCGCTGCGTTCGCCGACGACGAGCGGCGAGCCTTCCAGGGTGCGCGCGATCACCTTGAGTTCGTGTGCGGTCTCCTTGCCGAGCGCATCGACGTTCTGCAAGACCTTGACGATCAGGAGCGTGTCGTCCCGCCGCGCGACGAGGTCGAAGGATAGTCCGCGCTCCCCGTGCGGTCGCGACAGGAAGAATCCGGTCTTCGCGAGCGCCTCCCGAGTCTCCGAGAGGAGCCGGTCTCGCTTCACGCTCATTCATCGTATAAGCTTCTATATAAACGCCGCGGACGCGTTCGCTTGCACTCACAAGCCAGCCCTCGGTCTCCGAACGCTTTATCGGCGGTCCGCGCTTCGCGTGCCGGATGCCCGGCGAACTGCTCGAGGGTCGCGTCGTCGTCGAGGATCCGGCGGAAGGGAGCAGCCTCTACAACCGCGGGTTCTTCGGCCGGCCACGCCCGGGCGGCGGCGTCGATCTCGATCTCCTCGAGGCCGTGTACCTCGTCGAGGCGGAGCGACTCGTCGTGCGACGGGCCGGCCGGGTCGTGTCGCCGCGGGAGTTGTTCCGCGCCGCGAGCGGCGCGATCGATTCGTTCGAGATTCGCTACCTCGTGTACCGCGACCTGCGGCAGCGCGGCTACGTCGTCGAGGCTCGCGGCGGACCCGTCGACTTCCAGGTGTATCCGCGCGGCGGCGCGCCGCGGAAGACGCCGAGCCGATACTGGGTCCGCGCGGTGAGCGAGCGCGCCGTGTTCGACCTCGCCGAACTCCTGGAGCGCGCGGAGGAGGCCGCGGGCGTGCGGAAGTCCCTGCTCCTCGGCCTCGTGGATGAAGAGAGTGACCTGACCTATTACAGCGTGCGCGAGGCACAGCCCCGCGGCCATCGCGCTCCCGAGCCGCCGAAGGACCGCGTCGTTGTGCACTTCCTCGAAGACCGCGCGGTCGTCATCGATGAGGACGAAGCGCGCGCGTTGCACGCCGCCGGATTCTTCGGGAAGATGATCGGGCGCCGGCTGCAACTGAGCCTCCTCGAGACGGCGTACCTCGCGAAGGTCGGCATCGCGGAGGTCCGGAACGCGGAGACAGATCGGACGATCAAGCTGCCGCGGCTCGTCAAGGAGGCGGAGGCGATCCAACCGGACTTTGCGTTGCGCCTTCGCGCGTACGAAGACCTGACGGACCGAGGCGTGATCGCGAAGACCGGGTTCAAGTACGGGTCCCATTTCCGCGCGTACGAGGGCGACCCGGAGACGCACCACGCGAAGTATCTGGTGCATGTCGTACCGAAGGGCCACCGCGGCGCTTGGCCGGAGATCAGCCGCGCGGTGCGGCTCGCCCACGGCGTGAAGAAGCAGATCCTCTTCGGCGAGGTCGGCCCGGACGTTCGGTATGTGAAGCTCGAACGCGTGCGGCCGTGAGGCGCCGGGGGAATCATACCTCCAAGTAGAGGTATACGGACAGCGGCCCCCCCTCGCCTCGGCGAATTCATCCGGCGTTGGCGGCCACGTGATCCGCGACCCAGTGGGGGAGCCCCGCGAGGTTCCGCAACGTCGCCTGGACATACGCGGGCATGAGCTCGGGCCGATGCGCGCCCTTCCGATCCAGGAGAAGGGCCCAGATCCCCACTGACGCCGCGGCCTCCAGGTAGTCGAGGCGGTCGTCGACGAGGACGCAGTCGCGCGGCTCCGCGGAGAGCTGCTTCGGGATGCCATTCCAGTACTGCGCGCGTCCCTTCAGCGCGTTCTGCGTGTGGCCCGTGAAGATGCCGTCCACGAGATCGAGGAGGCCCGCCCCCCGCAGCGCCGCCTCGTTCGTCTCGCCGCCTCCGGTCGCGACGTAGACCCGGTGTCCGGCGGCCCGGAGCCGTTCGATCGCAGGCCGCGCATCCGGGTAGCGCGCGTTCACCCGCGCCATCGACTCGCGCTCGAGTTCGCGGGACAGCGGGAGCGCGTCCTCCGGTCGCGTGGGGCGCCCCATGCGCTCGAACATTTCGACCAGGAGCCTCGCGTCGAGTTCGTCGACGATCTCGGCCCATCCGCGCGCGTCCCAGTCCGCCTCGTTCACGCCCCGGGTGTACGTCACGAAGGCTTCGTCGTGGGCGTTCGCCCAGGCGTCCCGATCGCCTCCGAATCGATCGGCGAGGAGTTCCGCGAGGCGGTCGCGATGGCCGCGGAACGCCTTCTCGTGATCGAGCAAGACGCCGTAGAGGTCCAGGAGGACGTGCATCGCGCGCGCCGCAGGAGCCGAAGGAACCGGGATAAGGATTGTGGGAATCGGGAAATATCGATCACCCGTTGTCCGGCCAGATGGCTCTCCCCCGGCCCTCGACGTTCAGCATCGTCGCGTTCGATCCGAAGACGAAGGACCTCGGCGTCGCGGTCGAGTCGAAGTTCGTCTCGGTCGGATCGGTCGTGCCTTTCGCCGCCACCGGGGTCGGCGCCGTCGCGACGCAGTCGTACGCGAACACGGCGTACGGCCCGAAGGCGCTCGCGATGATGAAACGCGGAATGGCGCCGAAGGACGTGCTCAAGAAGCTGATCGCCGCGGACAAGGACTCGGCGCAGCGGCAGGTCGGGATCGTCGACGCACGGGGGCGCGCGGCCTCGTACACGGGGAAGGGATGCTTCGCGTGGGCCGGACACCTCGTCGGGGCGACGTACGTGTGCCAGGGGAACCTCCTCGCGGGCGAGGAGGTCGTGAAGTCGATGTCCCGCGCGTTCGACGTGACGGAGGGAGACCTGCCGGTCCGGATGCTCGCGGCGCTGAGCGCGGGCCAACGGGCGGGCGGAGACCGGCGCGGGCAGCAGTCTGCCGCGCTCTTGGTCGCGCGGGAGGACGGAGGCTACGGCGGCTTCAACGACCGCTGGATCGACATCCGGGTGGACGACCACCCGCAGCCCATTGAGGAACTCATCCGGATCTTCAACATCTACGACGTGACCCTGTTGAACCGCGAGGATCCGAAGGATGTGGTCCGCCTCACGCCGGAGATTGTGCGCGAGGTCCAGGCCGGGCTCTCGAAGCTCGGGATGTACCGCGGTCCCCCGAACGGGCGATGGGACACGAAGACGAAGGCTGCGTTCCAGGCCTGGGCGGAGCTGAGCAACTTCGAGAACAAGGTCCGCAAGGACGACCGGATTTGGGGCACCGTGTTCCGGGCCTTCCGCGCCGAAGTGGGGCGCGGCAAATCATAAACCCCCATCGCGGATCGGAGTTACGGACGTTCTGCGCTCAACCGCGTCCGAAGACTTGTCTCCCGCCGAGCCAGGTCTCGAGGACGCGACACCGCGCAATCCGCTCCGGCTCCCGGAACGGGTCTCCGTCCAGGACGACGAAGTCGGCCAGCATTCCTGGGAGCAGGGTGCCCTTCGCGTCGTCTTCAAACGCGGCGTGAGCCCCGCCTGAGGAATATGCCCGGAACGCGTCCTCGGTGGAAATGCGCTGATCCTCGAAGAAACCGTTCACGGCCCAGTGAAGGCCGTAGAGAGGCCCGTACGGCATTCCGTCGGACCCGAAGCACAGTGGGATTTGGCGCCGCAGAATCTTCCCGTACGGGTTGTTCTGAGAGCCTCGCGCGTCGCCGAGTCGCGTCATATACAGCCCGCCGGGATTGCTCCATTGGCCGACGAAGTTCGGTTGACACGACGCAATGATCCCGCTCGCTTTCGTGCGGCGCAGCGCGTCGTCATCGGGCAGCTCGTAGTGTTCGATCCGATGGCGCGTGTCGTTTCGCGGATCCGCCCCCTGGATATCCTCGAGCGTGTCCACCACCTGACGGACCGCCGCGTCCCCGATCGCGTGCGTCGCCGTCTGGAATCCCGCACGATGCGCCCGCTCGAGCGTTTCCCTGAGCTCGGAAGGTCGGTGGATCAGCATCCCCCTTTCGCGCGCCCGATCCGAGTACGGCTTCGATAGCGCGGCGGTGTACGCGCCGAGGGAGCCGTCGGAGAAGACCTTGATCGCTCCGAGCCGCAGCCACGAATCCCCGAGGCCGCTCTGCAAGCCCGCCTCGATGAGGGGTGCGAGCAGCGGGTCTCGGAGCATCGCATACACCCGAAGGCCAAGCCGTCCTCTCCGGTGGACCCGCTGATATGCCCGCCAGCCCGCCACCGTGACGATGTCGTGGATCGACGTGATTCCGAGGCGATGCGCCGCGCGAAACATCCCATCGAGTCCGCGCTCGACTGCCGCTTCACCCGACTCAAACCGCCGATGAAATTCGCTGAACGCGTCTTCCGTCAGGACGCCCGTCGGACGACCGGACCGATCGACTTCGAAACCCCGCGCTCCCGCGAGATCGGCCGCCACCTCGAGGGACCGAGAATTCAGCGACCCGATGTGGCAGTCGATCCGCCGCGCGACGATTCGATGGGCCGTTGAAGCCCGATCGAGGTCCTCCCGCAGAAGGAAGCGGCGCTCGGGCCACTTCGACTCGTCCCAGTCGATCCCGATGACCCAGCCGCCGCGAGGCACCCGCGACGCGGCCTTTCGCAGCCGCGCGACGGCGTCCGCAAGGCTCCGGGTTCGATCCAGGCGCGTCCATCGACGTTCTCCCGCGGACTCCGCCATGTGGGCGTGGGCGTCGATGAATCCCGGGACCACGACGCGACGGCGCAGGTCCACGCTCTTCGTCCGTCGGCCGGACCACCGCTCCGCTTGAGCGTCCGTCCCAACGGCGACGATGCGATCGCCGCGGACTGCGAGCGCGTGAGCCCACGGTTTCGCGGGGGCGGCGGTGAAGATTCGCCCGCCCGTGAGGACGACGTCGGCGTCCCCGGCCATCTCACCGCACGTCCCGCAGTCCGTGCACGCGAGAGATCGCTTCTCGGAGCGTCTCGTCCCGCTTCGAGAACATGAACCGGACGAACCGCTGCCCATCCTTGGGGTCGCCGTAGAACGAGCCGCCCGGCACGACCGCGACGCGAAGCCGCTCGACGAGGTACATCGCGAACGCCCAGTCGTCCGAGAACGGGAACGCGGAGAAGTCCGCCATCACGTAATACGCGCCGGCGGGGGAGCGGCAGTCGAGGCCCGCCTCGCGCAGTCCGCGAACGAAGAGATCGCGTTTCTCCTGGTACATCCGCGTGAGCTCGCGGTAGTATGCGTCGGGCAGGTTGAGGGCGGCGACCGTGGCGATCTGCAGCGGGTGCGGCGCGCCGACCGTCAGGAAGTCGTGCGTCCGGCGCATCGCGTTCGCCAGGGTCCGCGGGGCGATCGCCCACCCGACCCGCCATCCCGTCGCGCTGTACGTCTTCGAGAGGCCGTTGATCGTGATCGTCCGCTCGGCCATATCGCCGATCGTCGCGAGGGAGATGTGCTTCCCGCCTTCGAACACGATGTGCTCGTAGATCTCGTCCGTGACGGCGACGACGTCCCGGTCCGCGCAGAGATCCGCCACGAGCCGCAGCTCGTCGCGCGTGAAGACCTTGCCCGTCGGGTTGTTGGGCGTGTTGAGAATCAGGACCTTCGTGCGCTCCGTGAACGCGGCCTTGAGCGCCTCCTCGTCGATCGTCCAATCGGGCCAGGCCATGCGGACGTACCGCGGGCGCGCGCCGCTCACGATCGCGTCGGGCCCATAGTTCTCGTAGAACGGCTCGAAGATCACCGCCTCGTCGCCCTCGTTGATCAGGGAGAGCATCGCGGCCATCATCGCCTCCGTCGAGCCGCACGTGACCACGAGGTTCGCCTCCGGATCCGCGTCGATCCCGTTGAAGGCCTTCGCGCGCCGCGCGATCGCGTCGCGGAGTTCCCGCGCACCCCAGGTGATCGAGTATTGATTGTACCCACCGTCGAGGGCGCGCTTCGCGGCTTCCGTCACCTCGCGCGGCGGATCGAAGTCCGGGAACCCCTGGGCGAGGTTGACGGCCCCATGGAGCGCCGCGATGCGCGTCATCTCGCGGATCACGGATTCGGGGAACTTCTGCACGCGGTCCGCGACCCGGCGATCGCGGATCGCGAGTTCGTCGCGTCGTCCGGCCTCGAGTGCGGCGATCTGGTTGCCCCGCTGCGACGGAAGGATGGAGCCCGCAAAAACCTGTCGGGCGAACATTAAGTGCGGGCACCTCCATCCGCGCCCGAGGCTATCGATGGCGGAGCGTTTCTTCGACTTCTGGCGCGTCGACGTCTTCACGGACACGCCGCTCACCGGGAACCCGCTCGCCGTGTTCGTCCGGGCCACGGGCCTCTCGCCCGCGGAAATGGGGGCGATCGCTCGCGAGATGAACCTCTCCGAGACGACGTTCGTCTTCCCGCCGACGAACCCGTCCGCGAACTACCGCAACCGCATCTTCACGCCGTCCGGCGAGATCCCGTTCGCGGGCCATCCGTCGATTGGCACCGCGTTCGTCGCGGCCCTGGAGGGACTGGTCCCGCATCCGGACGGATCGTCGATCGTGTACCAGGAACTCTCGATTGGGGTGCTGCCTCTCGAACTTCTCTGCGAAGGCGGCCAGGTGAAGAAAGTGGTCATGACCCAGGGAGAACCGGTCCTCGGCGCGAAGGTGAAGAACGTCGAGCCGCTCGCGGAGGCGCTGCAGATCCGCACGAAGGACATCGGGGCGAAGGGCCTCCTCCCTCAGATCGCTTCGACGGGCATCGAGTCGCTTCAGGTCCCGCTCCGGTCCCTCGACGTCGTGAAGGGCCTGGACCCGGACGAGCGGGCCCTCCGAAAATTCCTCTCGAAGTTCGGGGAGAAGATCGTGTGCTACGCGTTCTCTCTCCAGACCGAGTCGCCCGAGGCCCATGTCCACGGACGGGCGTTCGTGCCGGACCTCGGGATCGAGGATCCGGCCACGGGGAGCGCGGCCGGCGCGTGCGGTGCCTACTTGGCCGCCAACGGGAGCCTGCCGGCGTCGACGTTCGTCATCGAGCAGGGCATCGAGGTCCAGCACGCCTCGCGCATCGAGGTGAGCGTCGAGATGGACGGTGACCAGCCGAAGGTCGTCCGGGTGGGCGGTCAAGTCGTCCCGCTGATCCGCGGCAGCCTGCGACTTCCGAGCCCCGCGGGCAGCGATAGTTCTACGTAGCCCGGCAGCGGAATCCGGTGCGCCCATGCCCGCCGCACTCGAAGTCGGGTACGTCCTCCTGTTCGCCGCGATCCTGGCCATCGGCGCGATCGTGCTCGGATTTCTTCCCATCCTGCGGCACGTCTGGCTCTACTCGGTATCGCGCACGACGTTCTTCCTCGTCCTCGCGGCGGTCCTCGGCCTCGCGGTCGGTTCCGTGCTCCTCGTGCTCTTTGCCGTCGCCGACCCCGTGTACTTCGTCCCGGTCGTCGTGGTCACCGTCGCGTTGCGGATCGTATCGCCGAGCCTTCTGTACCTTCGCGTTCGCGATCGGCTCGACACGACGCGATCGTGGTCGGTCCTCCGATGGCTGTCCGCGCTCGCCTTCCTCGTCCTCGCGGCGGTCCTCGCCTACGACGTGGTCCGCCTCGCCTCGGGCCAAGAGCCGCCGGGCATCGCGACCGTCAGCGAACAGCTGGCGATGGCCGCGAGCGCCTCCGCCCTCATCGTGCGGATCGCCGCCCGCGGGCGACCGCGCGAGTCGACCGAATGGTGGCCGCTGTGGTCGGCTGCCGTCCTCATGGCCGTCGCGTTCGTCGTCGTGTTGCCCTACGCCGTTCCGACGTTCGCCATCACGTACGCCGCGTCGGGGCTGGTGGGGTGGACGATTGCGTTCGCGGTCCTTCTGTGGGACCGATGATCAGGGCGTTTACAGCTCGACTTTGATGCCGAGCTTCTCGGTGAGCTCTTTGTAGCGGTTGCGGATCGTGACTTCCGTCACCCCCGCGACGTCGGCGACCTCGCGCTGGGTGCGGCGCTCATTGCACAAGATCGACGAGATGTAAATCGCCGCCGCCGCGACGCCCGTCGGACCGCGCCCGGACGTGAGTTCTTTGTCCTGCGCGTCTTTGAGGATTTCGACGGCCTTCGACTGCACCTCGCCCGTGAGCTTGAGTTCGGAGCAGAAACGCGAGACGTAGTCTTGCGGTTTCGTCGGCATCAGTTTGAGCTTGAGCTCGCGCGTCATGAATCGGTACGTGCGGCCAATCTCTTTGCGTCCAACACGGGACGAGTTCGCGATCTCGTCGAGGGTGCGCGGCACGTTGCACTGGCGGCACGCGGCGTACAGGGACGCGGCGACGACGCCTTCGATCGAGCGCCCGCGGATCAGGTTCTTGTTGACCGCCTTCCGATAGACCATCGCCGCGGTCTCGCGCACGTTCCTCGGCAGGCCCATGCCGCTCGCCATGCGGTCGAGCTCGGAGAGGGCGAAGGCCAGGTTGCGCTCCGTCGCGTTGCTCACGCGGATGCGCCGCTGCCATTTCCGCAGGCGATACAGTTGCGCCCGGTTCCGCGTGGGGATCGACTTGCCGTACGAGTCCTTGTTCTTCCAGCCGATCGTCGTGGACAGGCCCTTGTCGTGGATCGTGTACGTCATCGGCGCGCCCGTGCGCGCACGCTTCTCGCCCTGTTCGACGTCGAACGCCCGCCACTCCGGCCCCTGGTCGATCATCTGGTCCGTGAGCACGAGCCCGCATTCCTCGCAGATGAGCTCGCCGCGCTCGTAGTCGAACGACAGGTGGCCCGAGTTGCATTCGGGGCATCTAGTGACTTCTTCGGCCTCTTCGATCTTCTTTGTCGGCATGGTCTCCCTCCGGAAGGTACACGTCGGCTCCGATCAACGACAACGAGACGGCGCCCGTCGGCCGCACGGCGGTGAAGGGCTCCCGGACGGGGCCAAACACCTTGACCACACGTCCCAAGGCCCGGTTCCGCTTGTCCAGCACGTCGGCGCCTCGTGAGGGCGCGAACTCGGACCGGATGAGAAGCGTGCCGTCGTGGGCGATGTTCTCGACCACGCCGAGCCTTCTCATGCCCCCTCTGGTCCGGCCGCGAGGAATGCGCAGGTCGTATTTAAGGTCAGCGGAATTCTTTTGTAGGGGCAGGCGTCCGGCACGCCTGGGCGAGCGCGTCCGGCCTTGGCGCCGGTTCCGACACCGACCGCCCGTCACCCTTGAACAAGGTTAACGCGGACTCGGCGGCGGTTCGTCCCACGGCCCGACGTTGCCGATCGCGCATGCGCCGAGAACATTTAACCGCGCGCCTCCCGATGCCCGCGCGGTCCGATGAAGATCGTCCCGTTCGAGATGGAGCGCTGGCAAGCGACCTGGGAGAACCGCGTCGAATTCAACCTCTCGGAGAGCGGCGTCCAACCGCTGCCGCTCCGCGAACTGCTCCGGGACGAGGCCGCGACCGAGCGCCTCCTCGACTTCCCGCTCGCCTATTCCCAGGGCAACGGGACGCCGGAGCTCCGCGCGAAGATCGCCGCGCTGTACGAGGGCGCGACGCCCGACCACGTGCTCGTGACGAACGGCTCGTCCGAGGCGAACCTCCTCGCGATGTGGCATCTCGTCGAACGCGGCGACGAGGTCGTCGTCATGCTCCCGAACTACATGGAGATCTGGGGCCTCACCCAGAACTTCGGCGGCACGGTGCGGCCGCTGCGGCTCCGGGAGGACCGGGAGTGGCAGTTCGACCCGGAGGACCTGAAGGGCGTCGTCTCGAAGAAGACGAGGGCGATCGCGGTCTGCAATCCCGACAACCCGACCGGGGCGATCATGGGCGAGGCGCAGCGGCGGGCGCTCGTCGATGCGGCCCGCGACGCGGACGCGTGGATCGTCTCGGACGAGGTCTATCTCGGCGCGGAACGCGAGGCCGCCCGGACCGACAGCCTCTGGGGCGAATACGAGAAGACGCTCGTCGTGAATGGACTGAGCAAGGCGTACGCCCTCCCGGGACTGCGGATTGGTTGGGTCGTCGGGCCGCCCGAGACGGTCGCCACCCTGTGGGGCTACCACGACTACACGACGCTCGCACCGGCGTACCTCTCGGACCGGCTCGCGCAGGTCGCGCTGACGTCCGCGAGGCGCGAGGAGCTCCTCGGTCGGACGCGCTCGATCCTGCGGCGCAACTATCCCATCGTGAAGGGATGGATCGAAGGCCATGGCTCCCTGTTCTCCCACGTCCCGCCCGCCGCGGGCGCGATCTGCTACCTGCGGTACGCGCTGAACATCAACTCGTCCGACCTCGCGCACCGTCTCCTCAAGGAGAAGTCCACGCTCATCGTGCCGGGCGACCACTTCGGCATGGACGGCTTCATCCGGATCGGGATGGGGGACGCGTCGGCGTACCTGACGGGCGGGCTGAACCGGATCGACGAACTCCTCCGCGAACTGAAGGCGGGCCGGGGGACGCGGTAGGTTGGAGTTGCGCCTCCTCTTCGAACGGGACATCCGCTCGATCGTCGGTCCCGGCGAAGCGTTCGTGGCCGTCCGCGACGCGTTCGTCCGGCTCGCGCGAGGCGAGGCGGTCCTGCCGAACGTGATCAATCTCGACCTCCCTGAGTCGCGCGCGGAGTTCCACGTCAAGGGCGCACATCTCCGGGGCTCGCCTTACGTGTCGGTCAAGGTCGCCTCCGGGTCCTACGACAACCCCGGCCGCGGTCTGCCCGTCGGCAGCGGGATCGTCCTCGTCTTCGACGTCTCCACCGGCGTCCCGCGCGCGGTCCTCTTCGACAATGGCTACCTGACGGAGATCCGCACGGGCGCCGCGGGGGCGCTCGCGGCGGACCTGCTCGCGAAGCGGGAGATCGAGCAGGTCGGGATGGTCGGGGTCGGCTCGCAAGCGCGTTACCAGCTCGACGCGTTCCTCCGCGTGCGGAGCCCGCAGCGGTGATTGCCTACGGCCGCTCCGAAGAAAGGGCGACGGCGTACGCGAGGGAGATGGACGATATGCACGACGTCGTCGTGACCCCTGCGAAGACGGTCGAGCGGGCGGTCCGATGATCGGACGCCGTCATCACCGTGACGCCATCCCACGAGCCGCTCGTTCGCGCCGAATGGGTCGGACCGGGGACGCACATCACGGCGGTCGGCGCGGACGGACCGGAGAAACGGGAACTCGAGCTCGGCCTGATGCGGAAGGCGGACAAGGTCGTCGCGGACCGACTCGAGCAGTGCGCGCGGCTCGGCGAGATCCATCATGCCCTCGAGGCGGGCGCATTGCGGGCGAACGACGTGTACGCGGAGCTGGGTGAGATCGCCGCGGGGCTGAAGCCCGGGCGCGAGTCCGACGACGAGATCACGATCGCCGACCTGACCGGGGTCGGGATCCAGGACGCGGCCGTTGCGAGCCTCGCGGTCGAGACGGCGATGCGCCGGGACCTCGGGAAGGTCCTCGACATCTGAGGGTCGTGGTACCACGCAACGCCGCATCGTCCTCGCAGGGTTCGGGAACGTCGGCCGGGAGTTCGCCCGACTCCTCCTCGAGCAGCGCGCCCCGCTTGCGAACGCCCATCGACTCGATGCCTCCGTCGTCGGCATCCTCACGCGGCGTCACGGGAGCGTCGAGAACGCGCGCGGGATCGATTTGCGCAAGGCGCTCCGAGTCGCCGAAGCGGGTGGCTCGATCGAAGGCTGCGGCCGGCCGATCCGCGAGACCTCCGTCGAGGCCGTCCGGAAGCTTCGCGCGGACATGCTGGTCGAAGTCACGCCGCTCCGGATTGCCCCGCGGCAGGTCGCGCTCGACCACATGCTCGCCGCCTTCGCGAGCGGCAAGCACGTCATCACGGCGAACAAAGGCCCGGTCGTCTACCACTACCGTCGACTGAGGGCAATCGCCCGCGCGAAGGGCCTGGGCTTTCGATTCGAGGGCACGGTCATGGACGGGGCGCCGGTCTTCAACCTCTTCCTAGAAACGCTGCGCGGGGCGCGCATCGAATCGTTTGAGGGGATCCTCAACAGCACGAGCAACTTCATCCTCTCCGAGATCGAGGCCGGGAAGACGTATGCCGATGGCATCGAATCGGCGCGGACGAAGGGGCTCCTCGAGACGGATCCCGCGATGGACCTCGACGGATGGGACGCGACGGTCAAGGCGTGCCTCGTAGCGAACGTCCTGATGGGCGGGAGCTTGCGTCCCGAAGACGTCCCGCGGCAGGGGATCTCGTCGATCGAGGCGGCGCGCATCCAAGAGGCCGCCGCGAGCGGGAAGCGGCTCAAGCAGATCGCCCGCGGCTGGCGCGATGGGCGGACCGTCAAGGCCTCGGTCGGCATCGAGGTGGTCGGGCCGGACCATCCGCTGTTCCCCGTCGCGGGGACGTCGAGCTCGCTACTGGTCCGAACGGACATGCTCAAGGAGTTGCAGATCGTCGAACGGAACCCGGGGATTCGGCAGACCTCGTACGCGCTCTACTCCGATCTCCTCGCGATCCACGAGGGTCGGCTCTCTCCTTAGGACACTCTTATATCGCTTGCGCCGGATGGGCGGTCGATGCGGGTCGTCCTCGGAGGGACGTTCGACATTCTGCACGACGGCCATGAGACCCTGCTCGGCGCGGCGTTCGAAGGCCATCCGGAGCGCGTCCTGATCGGCTTGACGACGGATCGCTTCGCGCGGGAGTCGCGGGCCCGCGTGAATCCGTACTCGACTCGCGAGCGCAACCTGAAGCGGCTGCTCACGAAGCGCCGATGGCGTCCCGCTCGCATCGAGCCGATCGACGATGCTTACGGACCCGCGGATGATCTTCCCGACCTCGACGTCCTCGTTGTCTCGGCGGAGCGGCACGGAGTCGCGGTCGCCTTGAACGAAGCCCGTGTCGCGAAAGGTCTTGGGTCGCTCGAGATCCGCGACGTCCCGATGATGCTCGCACAAGACGGCCTACCGATCGCGTCGCGGCGGATCCGGTCGGGCGTCATCGATCGGCACGGCGTCCGCCTGAAACCCCTCGCGGTGCGCGTCGGCACGAGCAACCCGGTCAAGGTCCGCGCGGTCCGGAGCGCGTTCGACTCCCTCGGGTGGCGGGTTCGGGTGACGAAGGTCCGCGTCGCGACGGAGGTGCCCGAGCAGCCCTTCGGCGCGGAGGCGATCCGGGGTGCGGTCGCGCGGGCCCGGGCCGCCCTCGGTGGCGGCGACTTCGGGATCGGCATCGAGGCGGGCCTCGTCTGGGAGCCGAGCGTGAGCGATTACTTCGACGTGCAGTACTGCGCGATCCTCGATCGGGCCGATCGCCTGACGATCGGCCACGGACCGGGCTTCGGATACCCCGCTTCTATCATCCGAAGCGTGAAGGAAGGGCGGACCGTCGGCGAGGCAATGGAGGGTCTGACCGGCGTCCGGGGGATTGGCTCGAAGCAGGGAGCGATCGGCCATCTCACGGGCCGGCGGTTGGACCGCGACAGGCTCACGGAGTCCGCGGTCCTGATGGCGCTTGTCCCGCGGATCCGCCGCGACCTGTACTCCCGCTGAGGGCGCGCTAGCGCATCGCGAACACGGGCTGCACGGAGCAGCGACCGCACCAGATCGCGTTGTTCACGATCACGTAGTCGGCCCGCGTCCCGCTCAGCTCGCTGTGCGACGACCAGCCGCTCACGAATCGGCCGGCCTTCGTGTGATCGGAGCAGACGGCGGCGCCGCAGAAGCGGCAGATCGCCTTCGCCTCGTTGTCGCAGTAATAGCAGTGCATGGCTCGGGATGGCGGCTTGCTCGGAAGTACCTTGTGCGCGAAGCCCTTGCGCGCGTGCGCACAAGCCTTTTTAGTCGACCCGCGGTTCGCTCCGGCCGAGGGCGGACGATGCCGGCGCGGATTGCGATCAACGGATACGGCACGATCGGCAAGCGCGTCGCCGACGCGGTCGCGCTGCAGGGCGACATGCGCGTCGCCGGCGTCGTGAAGACGAAGCCCGATTTCGAGGCGAAGGTCGCGCTCCGCAAAGAGTATTCGCTCTACGCCTCGAGTCCCGAGTCCCTCGCGAAGTTCGAGAAGGCCGGCGTCAAGGCGTCCGGCGTCCTCGAGGACCTGTTGAAGGAAACGGATCTCGTCGTCGACTGCACGCCGGAAGAGAGCGGTTACAAATCCCTGTACGAGAAAGCGGAGGTGAAGGCGATCTGGCAGGGCGGCGAGGACCATTCGTTGACGAACCTCTCCTTCAACGCGGCGGCGAACTACGAGGACTGCCTCGGCGCGCCGTTCGTCCGCGTGCCATCGTGCAACACGACGGGGCTCATCCGCACCCTCTATCCGCTCGACGCGCACATCGGCATCGACCGCGTCCTCGCGGTGATGGTGCGTCGTGCTACGGACCCGGGAGACTCGAAAAAGGGCCCGATCAACGCGATCGAACCGGAGCTCGAGATGCCGAGCCACCACGGTCCCGACGTGCAGAGCGTCCTCCCGAAACTCGACATCCACACGATCGCCCTCAAGGTCCCCACGACCCTGATGCACCTGCACGCGGTGAGCGTCGACCTCAAGAAGGCCGCGGACGCGGACCGCGTCCTCGACGCGTGGAAGCGGTATCCGCGGGTGGCGTTCGTCTCGGGCGGCGAGGGCATCAAGTCCACGGCCCAGATCATGGAGCTCGCCCGGGATTTGTCTCGCAACCGGTCGGATCTCTACGAGGTCGCGGTGTGGCGGGACGGTGTGCACGTCGTCGATGGGAAACGCCTGTACTACTTCCAGGCCGTCCACCAGGAATCGGATGTGGTCCCGGAAAACATCGACGCGATCCGCGCGCTGCTCGAACTCGAGAAGGACGGGCGTCGGAGCATGGAGAAGACGGACCGCTCCCTCGGAATTGGACTGGCGCGATGACGGGACCGCCGATGGCCGGCACTCTTGGCGCCCATCGGTTCGTCGCGGCGAAGCGCTAAAGCTTTTCTCTCGTTCGACGTTCCGGCGTCCGGGGAGAGGAATCGAACCGACGCCGTCGACCGCGTTGCGGTGCCATGCCTGCGGATCGATTGATCTTCAAGAGGTGACGCCGTATTGGTTTCGGTGCCGCTCCTGCAACGAGCTCACATACGTTCCGCACCAAGTCGCGCGACTCGCCTCGACGGCGGGCACGATGCAGTCGGGCGAACGACGACTGTATGGAACGCAGACCATTCCTCTGCCGGTCGTCACGGATCCGCGGACGCGCCTCGTCGAGGGCCTCATGGGTCTCACCGCGGCCGGCCTCTTCGCGGTCGCGATCCCGCTCGCCATCGTCCTGCTCGCCGGCCAAGTCGGCATGACTCTCGATGAGCTGCTCCGCGCCGCCGGGATCTCGCTCATCGTCACGATGTGGATCTTCACCGGAATCGGGCTCACTGCGACGGCCATCTACTCGGCAATCCTCGTGCTTCGAAAGAAGACGGAGGCTGGCGCCGGATGGGTCGCATTCGGCGTCGTGGCGGGAATCGTCTCCGGGACCTTTGTGGTGCTTGCAAGACTGTCCGGCGCATGGGTGAGCGTCGCCGCGAGCGCGCTGATCCTGCTGGCGGGGCTGTTCGACACGATCCAGGCGATTCTGAAGAAAGAGAAATCCGAAGCGGTCGCCCTCTCGCCCGCATCGCCGCGGTGAAGGCGACTCGTCCGACGCGACGATCGGAAAATTCCGAACTCGTGCCCCAGCCAAGTCGCGGGCGTCCGACCGTTTGAACGGGAAAGAAATGCCATAAAGCATAAGGTTATAACGCGTGACCATTCTAACGGAATAGACGTCGAGCGGGGGAAAAGACGTCGTATGGGCCTGGCGCGCCATCTGGCTAAGAGGGCTGTTTTCCTCGTCCTGACTCTCATCCTCGCGATTTACATCACCGTCGTCATCGCGAACGGCGGTGGCCTCATCGACAACATCCTGAAGTCGCAGATCGCCATCGAACTGCGCCAACAACTCCAGAACGATCCCGGGTTCCGTCGGCTCCCTCCCGAGGAGCAGGACGCCCTCTACAACCGGACATACAACCAGCGCGTCGAGGCGCGGGGCCTGAACGAGCCGTTCGTCGAAAAGTCGTTCCGTTTCACGATAGACGCGTTGACGCTGCAGCTTGGGCGTTCGCAGACGATCACCTCGACGGGCGGGTCCCACTCGGTTGCGGACATCATCGGAGAGCGGCTGCCGCGCACCCTGACACTCTTCACCGTGGCGAACGCCGTCGCCGCCGTGTTCGGAATCTGGCTCGGCCTCTGGATGGCGCGCCGCGCGCTCACGGTCTTCGACCGCGGCATGACCGTGCTCTCCGTCACGACGTTCATCGTGCCTCCCTGGGTATACGGGATCTTCTTCATCCTGATCTTCGGGTTCGAGCTCCACTGGTTCCCCACGAGCGGCTGGATCGGCGTCCCCGCACCGAACCAGGGGACCTTCGCGTGGTATCTCGACGTGCTCTACCACATGCTGCTCCCAATGATCACTTTCGCGTTCGCGTCGTTCGGGTCTTGGTCGTACACGACGCGAAACCTCGTCTTGCAGATCATGGACGAGGACTTCGTGACCGCGGCACGGGCGAAGGGATTGCCCGAGCGGACCGTCCTGAGCAAGTACGTGCTGCGGGCGGCGTCGCCCCCGATTGTCACGTCCCTCGCCCTCACCCTCATCTCGGCGTGGCAGGGTGCGATCATCACGGAGACCGTGTTCAACTACGAAGGAATCGGCCAGCTGTTCTTCGCCGCGATTGGCGTGTTCGACGCGCCGCTCGTCATCGCCCTGACGGCCCTCTACGCATACCTCCTGGTCGTCACCGTCTTCATCCTCGATCTGGTCTACGGCCTCCTCGACCCGCGCATCCGGGCGTTGAGGAGGTAGGTGAATGTCGGCGCCCGCACCCATCGGCATCAAGTCCGCCCTGAAAGAGGCTGTCCGGATGAAGTCGGGCCTCGTGGGCTTCGGGATCCTCGCTTCCCTCATCATCGTGGCAGCGATCGTGCCGTTCTACGCGCCGTACGACGTCGTGCGCAACTGGTCGCGGCTCGATCCGTGGCAGGACAACCCACGCTATGCTGCCCCCGAATGGTCGGAGATCTTTAGTGGCGGACACCAGCCGCGAACGACAATCTTCGAGCCCGACTCGTTCCGGAAGAACATCTACTTCGTGACTGTACCCGGCTCGAACGAGACCTTCAAGGTCGTCAATCTCACGAAATCGTTCTACTGGGACTACGACAACTTCCCGTCGGAGCTGTCGATTGCCGTCAACGGGACGTTTTCTGGCCAGAGCCCGCTCATCGAGGTGGGCTGGCTGCGGGAGTCGGACGGTCAATTTGTGTCGTTGCTCGTCCAATCGATTCCCGACTCGGCGAGGAACCGGAGCGTCGTCCTGACGCAGACCTCCTCGGCGATCACACAGATTCGCGATAACATCCGCACATGGGTTCTCAACGAAGGCGTGATTGATCAGGCGAACGTCACGACCGCCGTCATCATGCCGGAGGTCGCGTTGTTTGCCCGGAATGATACCGCCCAGCTCAGCGGACACAACGCCCATCTCCAGAAAGGGTTCTACGAGCTGATTGTGAAGTACACCTCGTTCAACAACACCGACGACGTAAACGGTCGGCTGATTCTCTATGGGACCGTCTACGGAATCGCGGGGACCGACGACAAGCGGCGGGACCTCCTGACGGGTCTGCTCTGGGGTGCCCCGATTGCGCTCGCGTTCGGCGTCGCAGCGGGAGGCGTCGTCGTCCTAATCCAGACCCTGCTCGGCGCACTCTCGGGATGGTACGGCGGGCCAATCGATACGTTCGTCCAGCGGTTCGCGGACTTCTACCTCATCATCCCGACGTTACCGATTCTCATCATGATATCGCTCTTCTACCGTCCCGGGATCGTGGCCCTGTTGTTCTATCTCGTGGCCTTTGGCATCGTGGGTTCCACCACGAAGGTCGTGCGGAGCATTGTGCTCCAGATCAAGGAGGAACAGTTCATCGAGGCCGCGCAGTCGTACGGGGCGAGTCGCGGCCGCATCTTGTTCAAGTACATCATTCCCCGGATCATGCCATACACCTTCGCGCTCGTCGCGCTGAGCGTCCCGGCCTTCATCTTCGTCGAGGCCTCCCTGAGCTTCCTCGGCCTCGGGGATCCCGTCCTCCCGACGTGGGGCTCGATCATCGGCCAGGCGTACGACCAAGGGGCGCTGTTCTACGGCTGGTGGTGGTGGATCCTCTTCCCCGCGGGCGGGATCATCTACACGACGATCGGGTTCGCGCTCCTCGGATACGCGTTCGACAAGGTGCTCAACCCGCGGCTCCGCGAGGAATGAGGAGAGTGACCGGACGTGCCCGCCTTCGAAGTCCAGAACCTCCGGTACTACTACCGGACGCGCCGCGGGCCCGTGAAGGCCGTCGACGATATCTCGTTCTCGATTGAACCCGGCAAGACCACGGCGATCGTCGGGGAGAGCGGCTGCGGCAAGACCTCGACGGCGAACGCCGTCCTCCGGCTCTTGCCGCGGAACGTCGAGACGTACGACGGACACGTGTTCCTCGACGGCCAGGACATCATGGCCTACTCGAACGAGGAGTTCCGCCAGAAGGTCCGCTGGCGAGGAATCTCGATGGTCTTCCAAGGCGCGATGAACTCGTTGAGCCCGACGACGCGATGCGGGTACCAGGTCGCGGAGCCCCTCATCGTCCACTACGATCTCGAGAAGGAAGAGGCGCTCGCTGCGGCCCGCGAAGGCCTGCGGAACGTCGGGTTGTCGGAGGAGATCGCGAACCGCTATCCGCACGAGCTCAGCGGCGGGATGAAACAGCGCGTCGTGATCGCGATGGCGCTCGTGATGAAGCCGAAGGTCGTGATCCTCGACGAACCCACGTCCGCACTCGACGTCATGACACAAGCGAACATCATCAACCTCTTGAAGAATCTCCAACGGGAGGTCCGCCTCGCGTACATCTTCATCACGCACGATCTCGGCCTGGCGAGCGAGCTCGCGGACGACGTCGCGATCATGTACGCGGGCAAGATTGTCGAGATCGGATCCGCCGCGCGCGTGTATCCGGCGCCGCAGCACCCGTATACCCAGAAGCTCATCCACAGCGTGCCGCTCTTGCGGGGCGAGTCGGCCCCGGACTTCATCCCGGGCGCGCCGCCGGACCTCACGAGCCCACCGCTCGGCTGCCGCTTCCATCCGCGGTGTCCCGTCTCGTTCAAGCTCTGCGGCTGGTCCGCGGCGGACCTCCAGACGTACTTCGAGACGTACCTCCGGACGCTCGGTGAAGGCGACGGCAAGCCGCTGCGCGGCGCGAAGTTCGAGCCGCGGGATTCGTGGAAGCTTGTGATCACGCCGGCGAAGAGCGGCGCGGCCTCCGAGGTCGTGCGGCAGATCCGGGCGCTCATTGACTCCGAGGGTCCACGGAGCGCGGTCCTCCGGGCGATTGACGACGTCCAGGAGAAGTCGGGCCGCGCCGTCATCAAGCTCTTCGAAGCCCGGAGCCCCGAGCTCCTCGGGGAAGACGGCCAGAAGGCGGCGTGCTGGCTGCTGACCGACGAGGGGAAGTCGTATGCAGCCGCCTGAAACCGTGCCGATGGAACTGCCGCCGCCGGGGGCCGGCAACGGGTACCCGCACCTTCAGCTCGACAATCTCCGCATGTGGTTCATGGTCGGCAGCGGCCTGTTTCGCAAGCCGCTCGCCGTGAAGGCCGTGGACGACGTCTCCCTCGCACTCTGGCAAGGCGAGACGGTCGCGATCGTCGGAGAGAGCGGGTCCGGAAAGACCACGCTGGGCCGGGTCGTGCTCCGCCTCCTCGAGCCGACGGACGGACGGCTCCTCTACGCAGGGATGGACATCACCCATGCGTGGCAGCGGGACCTGATGTGGTTACGTCGGAAGGCGGGGATCATCCCTCAGGATCCGTACTCCTCCGTGAACCCGACCTTCTCGATCTACCGGATCCTCGAGGAGCCCCTCGCCGTCCACCACCTCGGCGATCCCGAGGAACGTTCCGAGCGGATCCACAAGGCCCTCGAGAACGTGAAGCTCAATCCGCCCGAGCTGTTCCAAGCGAAGTATCCGCACCAGCTCAGCGGGGGCCAGCGGCAGCGGGTCGCCGTCGCGCGCGCGATGATCCTCGACCCGGAATTCATCGTCGCGGACGAGCCCGTTTCGATGCTCGATGCCTCCGTGCGCATTTCGATTTTGCGGCTGTTGCGGCAGCTCCAAGGAAAATTCGGGATCACGTTCCTCTACATCACGCACGACCTTGCGACGGCTCGCCATTTCTCCGACCGGGTCGGAATCATGTACGCGGGGAAGATCGTGGAAACGGGACCGGTGAGCGAGGTCCTCGGCGAGCCGTTGCACCCGTACACGCAGGCGCTCATCGAGGCGATTCCGGATCCCGACCCCGAGAACCGGACGCGCGACCGGCCGGCGTTGCCCGGCGAGCCGCCCGTGTTGACCGCGCCGCCGCCCGGCTGCCACTTCCACCCGCGGTGCCCGATCGCGAGGGCCGGCCTCTGCGATGTCGTGGAGCCGCCGCTTCGGGAACTCAGGCCTGGCCATCTCGTCGCGTGCCATCTCGCTTCCTGAACGAGATCGGTCCGCGGATCCACGTGTAGGCCGCGAGCGAGAATCCGACGATCGCGACCCCGGTGCCGATCGATGCCAGGACAACCAGGAGCGGATCCGAGGCCGCGGGGACCCGTGTCGTGAAAGTGAGGATGCGGCCCATCTCCGTCTTCCCGCCCGCCTCGACGATCGCCTGGAATTCGTACGTCTCTCCGGAGGTCAGCCCTCCGATTGCAACGTCGAACGGTCCGGCCGCGGAGAGGGACGTCCGGCTCGTGTTCCTCCAGACCGGGTCGCCGAGCGGACGCCAATTGAACGACACGTTCGCGGCGGCGTATCCGTCGAGGGAGGTCACCTGCCCCCGGAGGATCGCGCTCGCCGTCTGCACGCTCGCCGCGGCGATGGTCCGCGCGCCTAGGATGGGCAGGCCGACCGCGTACCGCAGAGCGTCGCGCGTCCAGTCATAATATGACACATGCGGCGTCCCGGCCGAGTCGAGCGCGAGGCTCGGCTCCCAGCCGACGACGTCCTCGTCGTCGACGGATTGCGTCTCCCAGGATCCGTTCACGAGCTCTCCGTATCGGAGTTCACTCGCGATGCGCGCGTAGTATGCGACGCGCGGTTGATCGTCGCGACCGACAAAGAGGCTGATGCCCAACCCGGGGTCCCCGACATCATCGATGACGGAGAGCGTCCAACGGCCCGTTAATGACTCGATCGCGTACCGCAAGCTGTGTTCCGTGCTGTCGTAGTAGGCGATCTCCGGGCGGCCTCGGCTGTCCATGCCGACCTGCGAAAACCACCCGACGTAATCTCGCGGGTCGACGACCTCGATGGTCCACGTCAGGCCCGGCTTGGACGCGTACCGCAGCTGTCCGTTGCCATAGTACGCGATATGCGGACGTCCACCGCTGTCCAGCACGAGGGACTCGTACCGCGCGACGATCGTCGACGTGTCAACGTATTCCGTGAACCAGGTCGAACCCGAGAGACGCGCGAACCGCAGGCTGCCGTTGTTCATCGAGTACGCAATCGCCGGGCCACCGAACCGATCGAGCGCGAGTCGGTTGTAGCCGTCGACGTAGCCGAAATCGACATCCGAGAGGTTCCACGGTCCGCCCGCGGCCGGTCGCGTGCCGTAGCGGACGACGCCCGCGACCCCGTCGAAATACGAGATGTGCAAGTCTCCCGAAAAGTCCAACACGAGGCTCGTGTCGCCAACGAAGTACCCGCGGCCCGCCACCTGCTCGAAGCTCCAAGCGCCCGCGTAGAAGGTCCCAAGGCGCAGAGTCCCGCCGCCGTCGTCCTGATACAGGACGTACGTCGTCCCGTTGGCCGCAATCGCGAGGCTCGAGTGGTGCCCGGCGCCGCCCGTGTCGTCGAGGATCTCGACGCGCCATGTGAGGCCCACCCCGCTCGTCGGCGGTGCAAAGGCGATCGACAGCATCGCGGCAATCGCGACGCCTGCGATGACGATTCGGGCGCGGAACTCCCCCGGCATCACGACAACGCGCGCAGCATGGTCGCGTTCCTCATCAACGTGGCGCTGGAATAGGACACGGTTCGAAGTCGACTCGCCCCATGGAGGTGGACTCGGACACCGTTCGAATCGTCTCCATTTTCTTCATGGGAAAAGTGCTAAATATCGTCCGGGGTATCCGCTCCGCGGAATGGTGGGGAGAGCGAGGGGGAGTCAAGCTCGTTTTTCTCCTCACCAATTTGGAGGCAGAAAATGAAACATCTCTTGGCAGTAGCGATGGTGGCCGTCATGGTTTTGGCGGGCTTCATCGTGGCCATGCCAGGCGCGCGGGCTCAGCGCGTCGGCACGGAGGTGGACAGCGCGACTTGGTTCCAGCAACCGAACCAGGCGCAGGCGCTGCTCGATCTCGGGACCGTTCAAAACGGTGGCACGATGGATGTGTATATGTTCCCGCTGAGGACCGCGGCCGACATTGCGAGCGCCAGGGCGAATCCCGACCTTTGGACGATCGATGTGGGCGGGAGCCTGAACAACTTGTTCGTTAACCCGGTGCCTGTGAACCAGGCAATCGCGCCGGGAGTCGGAAACCCCTTCTCCCACCGCGAAGCCCGGGAGGCTCTCAACTACATCATCGATCGGGACTTCATCGCGAATGAGATCGCCGGAGGCAGCCAGTTCCCGCACATCACGCTGGAGAACCGGCTGAACCCCGAGTATGGGCGCGACCCCGTGTTCATGTCGGAACTCGAGCGGAAGTACGCGTTCAACCCGGCCCTCGGCTCGCAGATGATCGCCCAGGCACTCAGTGGCGACGCAGACTACAGCTTCAACACAGCGACGGGCAAGTGGCTGTTCAAGGGCAACCCGATTGCTCTGGACTTCGTCATCCGGATTGAAGACATCCGGCGGAACATCGGCGACTACGTTGCAGACCAGCTCGAGAACCTCGGGTTCGGCGTCACTCGTGACTACCAACCCGGTTCGGGCGCGTTTGCGAAGGTCTACAACAGCCCATCGGACACCGGTGCTTGGCAACTGTACACGGAAGGCTGGGCCGCGACCGCGCTCACCGCGTGGTCGGACAGCGACCCGAACTTCTACTCGTGCGGTGGCGAAGGCAGCGCGGTCTGGGGATTCTACACCCCGCCGGCAGCCCTCGTCGACGTGTGCAACAAGCTGCTGAACGCGCAGTACACGAGCCTCGCCGAGCGCGAGACCCTGTTCGAGACCGCTACGGACCTGTCCCTCCAGGACGGCGTTCGGGTCTGGGTCACTTCGGGCGGAACGTTCGCGATCAGCAAGCGCGTGACGGGCATGGTGTACGATCTCGCCGGAGGTCCGTGGGGCCTGCTTGCGACGCGCACCGCGCGATTCGCGACGGTCGGCGGTAACCTGCAAGTCGGTCAGCGGCTGCAGTATCTGTCCCCGTGGAACCCATGGCAGGGCTTCGGATGGCTGTACGACGCGCTCCAACTGTACGCCTTCGCAGACGTACCGGTGTGGCCGCATCCGCACACGGGCCTGTACATGCCGATTCGCTCGACGTTCTCCGTCGACGCACCCAGTCCGACCGCCTCGATGCCGGTCCCGACGGATGCGCTCGTCTGGGACTCGACGACCTCGGGATTCACGACCGTGGCGAGCGGCACGACGGCCAAGTCTTCGGTGACGTACACGATGACGTTCGGCAAGTGGCACGACGGTTCGGACTTCACGATGAATGACGTGCTGTACGAACTCGCGCTCGTGTACCGCCGAGTCTCGGGCGATGTTCACGCGGCCGACGCAGATTCGGCGACGTTCTCGTCGATTCTGCTGACGAACATCCTCAAGGGATTCAAGGTGCTGAGCGGTAACCAGCTCCAAGTCTGGTACGACTACTGGCACGTCGATCCCACGACGATCGCGTCGAACATCATCCCCGCGTGGCCCGTCACCCCGTGGACCGCGAGCGAGCTCGCCTTGAGCACCGTGATTCCGGGTGGCGCGACGCCGTGCCGGATCAGCGAAGTCACCGCCGAAACGGACGGGAAGGACGCGCTCGACATGACGAAGGGTCCGTGCCTCGCAGCGATGGCGACGAACCTGCCCTCGTACTTCGGGACGCACCGGCCTCCGGGTCTGGACACGTACATCACGCCGGCCGAAGCCGTCGTGAAGTGGGTGGATCTCGAGAACTTCTACAACACGACCGGGCACTTCTTCTCCAGCAACGGTCCGTTCGTGCTGACGAAGGTCGACGAGACCACGAAGCAGACCACGATGACGCGCGACCCGAACTACCCGCTCCAGGCGGACTCGTACGACGCGTACCTGACGCCGCGGATCCCGCAGGTCTCGTTCGCACCCGCTCCGACCGTCCTGATCGGCCGGCCCGCTCAGTTCACCCTGAGCTCCCGGCTGTTGGGCGGCGGCGCCTACGACAAGATCAACACGACGTGGCTGGTCGTCAACCCGGCCACGGGCGCGGTCTTGTTCCAGGGCACGCCGACGAAGGTGGCGGCAGGATCCTACGTGATCACGCTCACGGGGACCCAGACGACCACGTTCCAGCCGGGCGCGTACGACCTCCGGACCATCACCGTGGGCGATGAGGCGGCGATCCCTGTGATCGCGGCGCAATCGTTCATCGCGATCCCGGACGTCGAGTCGATCGTCGCGGAACTGCGCGGTGAAATCCAGAGCCTGCAGAACAACTTCAACCAGCAGATTTTGGAGCAGCAGAACCTGACGAAGGCGGCCCAGGCGCAGGTCGCAAGCCTGCAAACCCTGGTCATCGCCTCGATGGCGCTCGCGATCATCGCGATCGTCGTCGCGGCGGTCGTCGTCGTGCGGGCGATGCCGCGCAAGCCCAAGGAAGGCATGGGCAAGCCGCCGGCGGAAGAGGAAATTTAGGCCCGACCGAATCGGGCGCGCACCCGCGCGCCCGACTTTCCCTATTTCTTCTTTTGTTTGTCCTTTTGTTTCTCGATCTTCGAGCGAGCTTGATCGATCAATTTGTCGGTGCCGCGCGCGAGGGCCGTTATCGAGACCCAGATGGTGACGCCGAGCGCGATCGTCGCCCCGGGTATGGAGAGGACCGCGTACGGCGACCGCGGACCGAGGAACGAGACGTCGATGACGTACGTCACGTTCGCCGAGCCCACCGGGGCCGAAGAGTTCGTGACGAGATAATCGATCGAGTCCTGGACGAGGGCCCGCGTGCGGTTGCAGTCGAGAGTCGCGGGCGGCAACGGTCCGCCGGACTTGTAGGCTTGATACGCGGAGGCCGTGAGGAGATAGAACTGGATCCCGCAGGCGTCCACCGTGAGGACCGCTTGGAACAGCGACGTCACGTTGAACGGCACCGTCCGATCGGCGAGGCCCGGGCCCGCGTCGCCCGCGGCGACGGCCATGTCGACGATTCCCACTTCGATGTCGAGGGAGATGATCAGGAACGTGAAGGCGATCACGAAGAGGACGGGCCCGATCGTGTACGCGGTCGGGAGCTTCTGGAGCCGACGCTTCAGCCGCTCGAGGAATTCGGGCAGCTCGATCTTCATTCGCGCCGCCGAGGGTGCCGGCTCGGTTGAATCTTTCGGAATCGGTCGGACCCCTACGACCGACGCCTCCTCCCCGGACGGATCGTCTTCGTCGCGCGCGTGAGGACTCCCATCAGCGCGTGGAATTCCCACTTCGACGGCACGGCCCGTCCGATCATCCGGCGGAACATGATTTCCGTCCGACCGCGCTTGTTCCGGGGGTAGTTCGTCGTGTCGAGCATCTCGTGGAACGCTGCGAACAGGTGTTCCTTCTCCTCGCCGGATGCCTGCCGCAGCGGACGCCGGCCATCCGAGGCGAAGAGCTCGTAGAGGACGATCGCGGCCGCGTGCGAGAGATTGAGGATCGGATATCCGTCGGCGGCCGGGATCGAGACGAGGAGGTCGCACCGCGCGAGCTCGGCGTCAAGGAGGCCGAAGTCCTCACGACCCAGGAGGAGCGCAACGGTCCCGTCCATCGCCGCAATGCGTCGGGCGAAGTCCCGCGGGGTGATCGCGATGCGCGCGAACCGCTTCTCGCTCTTCGTCACAATCCCCGTCGTTCCGACGACGAGGTCCACGTCCTGCACCGCGTCATCGAGGGAGGCGACGACGTGGGCTTTCGCGAGCACGTCGGCCCCGTGCATCGCGCGCTTGAACGCCTCGTCGCCGATCGGGCACGGGTCGACCAGGACCAGCTGAGAGACGCCGAAGTTCTTCATCGCGCGGGCGACCGCGCCGACGTTGCCTTCTTCCTTGGGGGCGACGAGCACGACCCGTGTCTCGAGCATGGGGTCACGTCGGAGGGCGAGGCTTGTATATAACGACTCGAATCCGCCCCGCCTTGACTCGGCTCGCGATGAAGATTGCCTATGACGGCAGCGCATTCCACGGCCAAGCGCGGCAGCCCGGCCTCCGGACCGTCGAAGGCGAGGTCGTCCAAGCACTCACCCGGGCGCGCGCGATCCGAGACATCCGCACCTCGCGGTTCCAGAGCGCGAGCCGGACGGACCGCGGTGTGAGCGCCCTCGGGAACGTCGTCGCGTTCGACAGCCTGCTGTCGCCGAAGCCGACCGTCCGATCCTTCAATGCGAAAGCCCGCGGCGTCTGGGCGTGGGCTGTCGCGAGCGTACCTCCGGATTTCAGCGCCCGGCGTGCGCGGGAGCGCCGGTATGAGCACGTCTTGCCCGGCCGACACGACGAGCGGGCGCTCGATGCCGCGTTGGGGATTTTCATCGGCGAGCACGACTTTCGCAATTTCACACGGGACCGCGAGCGGACCGTCCTCCGCATCGACGCGGCGCACGCAAGGCGCGAAGGCGACTCCATCTTCCTCGACTTCCGCGCGCATCGATTTGCATGGAACCTGGTCCGCCGGCTCGTGGCCGCGGCGCTCCTCGTCGAGTCCGGGAGCGTCCCGATGGAGGACGTCGAACGGGCGCTGGGATCCCGCGCGAAAGCCGATTTCGGCCTCGCGCCGCCGGAGCCGCTCCTCCTTGTGGACGTCGCGTATGACATCGAGTTCGAGCGGGTGGTCGATCCGACGACGCATGATCGCGTGCAACGGATCCTCGCCGACCACCTCCGCGGCGTGTCGTTCTTTGCGGGGCTCGCCGAGCGGCTCCGCATGGAGGATTCCGCGTCCCGCTGAACCCTAATATAGTCTGCTCGAATAGCGCACCCTGTGCTCGTCGCGCTCACCGGGACCCCCGGGACGGGGAAGAGTTCGGTCGCGGAAATTCTCGGTCGCCGGGGATACTACGTGCTGTATCTCGATCGTCTCGCCGAGGAGCGCGGTCTCATCACGGGCTTCGATTCGGCCCGAGGCGTGCGGGAAGTCGACGTGGACCGCCTCGACGCGGAGATCCATGTGCCCGTCAAGCTCGGATTCCTGGTCGCGCACTATGCGCATCGGATGAGCGTGAACCTCGCGATTGTCCTCCGGTGTCATCCCCGGATCCTTGCGGATCGCCTGCGCGCCCGCGGTTGGCCCGATGCGAAGATTCGCGAGAACGTCGAGGCCGAGGCGATTGACGTCATCACGCAGGAGGCGGCAGCCGGCCTGCCGTTCGTCTACGAGGTCGATACGACCGAGGCCACGCCCGAGAAGAGCGCGGACACGGTGTTGGAGATCCTCCAAGGCCGCGTCGCGGGTCACGGGGCCGGATCCGTGGACTGGAGCAACGAGGTGCTCTCGTGGTACTAGACCCTAAGCGACCGCCATCTGTAAAGAGTGTAGTTATTGGATTCATTCGAGCCTTCATGGCTATTCTGGGACTTGCTTCGCTTGCCGTCGGGGCATTAGCGCTCTTCACAGAGCGTGCAACCGACCCGTGGCTTCTCCTTGGAATCATGGTCGGTGGCGCGTTTCTCCTGTGGATTGGCGCAACGATCGGCAGGCATCCTACGCGTTTAGCTTGGGCTGTTGGTCTAGGATTCTTGGAAGTAGCACTTTGGTCGTATCGACTCGTCGTTGCTTTGGACCTCCGGACCTTGGTATTCCTCGGCTTCTGGATTGGATTTCTGATACTGGCACTCGTGGCAACCTCGTCCGTGCGTAGCAACTCGTTGGAGAACCGTGTTGATGGGCCCCGGGCATAGACCCGGTGTGTTCGGCCCGTCTAAATCTTGACACTTGCTCTGGCGGCTCATGGCCCGATGACGTTGAAGTACGATACCGCGATTGGGGGCCGTGGTCCTTGATCGGTATCGCGCGGTCGCGGACCGACTCTTCACCCCGGTCGCGAGGCGTCTCATCCACGTGAACCCGGACGTCGTCTCGTGGTTCGGACTCTTTGCCGCTGCGGGGGCGGGGATCTCGTTCTTCGTCGGGGGAGCGTGGTTTCTGGCCCTCGCGCTTGTCTTGCTTCTCGCCAATTCGTATTTCGACGCGCTCGACGGGAAGATCGCGAAGCTCGCAGGCAAGGCGTCCGCCCGCGGCGACTTCCTCGATCACGTCTTGGACCGGTACGCGGACGTGTTCATGATCGGCGGCATCGCGTTCTCGATTTACTGCCGACTCTGGGTCGGGACGCTCGCGCTCCTCGGCGTCCTCCTGACCTCGTACATGGGGACGCAGGCCCAGGCGGTGGGTCAGGGCCGACGGTACGCGGGCATCCTCGGTCGAGCGGACCGTCTCGTGCTCCTGTTCATCGGCGGTCTCCTCCAGTTGATCGTGTCGCCGAGCGGTCGCGTGCTCTGGGGTGTCGCGCCGGTCGCGTTCCAGCCGCTCGAATGGTTCCTCGTCGCGTTCGCGGTCCTCGGCCATGCGACCGCGGTGCAACGCGCCGTGTCGACGTGGCGGGGCTTCTCCGCCTAGGCGGCCGTCGACGCGCTCTCGCCGCGCGGACGGCGTTCCCGACCCTTGATCCGATAGTAGGAGAGCGGGTGCTTGATCGTCAGGCAGATCCGATCCGGCCCGGGGCAGATGCCGTACGACTTCATCGTCGAGCATTCCGGCGGCGTGTACTCCGTCGGGCTCGAGGTGCCCGTGATATGCTCGATCTGATACCGCGTGACGTCCGCGGCGAAGTCCGGGACGTCCCCGAACACGCGGAAGATCTCCTCGTTGCTCAGTCCGATGTGATGCAGGAACGCGACGATCGCGAATCGCCCCATGTGCGGGACGTTCTCGTGGTTCTGGATCTGCGCGAGCAAGTTGTACATGCAGGGCGGGAAGCGCGTGATGCTCACCTTCCCGATGTCCTCCGCCTTGAACGTCGCCTTCTTCGCCTCGAGGATGCCCCGAATCTCTCGCAGGTCCGCGCGGAACACGTTCAGGATGTCGTCACTCACGGGGAGCGGCAGGCCTTGTTCGATGTGCCGCTGAATCGCATTGCGCATCACGCGGACCGCCTTGTCCCGCCGCAAGAGGACGTACCCGCGCACGACTTGCTGGTTGATCAACTTCCAAGGCGCGTCGCGCATCGTGTTCGTGAATCGGAGGAAGTCCGTGAAGTGCAACCGGAATCCGCCGTCCTCCCGCCGCAGGTCCATGGCGAGTTCGGCGGCTATGTGCAGGATGAGATCGTCCGACTCATGCTCCGCGCGGCCCTCGGCCGCGATCGCCTCGCGGAGCGCGAATCGCCGGATCAGGTACGTGTCTTCGAGGGCGGAGACAAAGATCCGCGCGACCGGGTAGGCCAGGAGTTGCGCGAGCTGATCGGCCGGTGCGATCGCGATGCGGTCCGACGGAGCGACTTTCTCCAGTGCCTCGAGCACGCGCGCCTTGCCGAGCGCTCGCGCCCGGGCGTACGCGGGTTCGAGGAGGATCTCCTCGAGGCTCACCTTCTCCGATCGGATGAGCGCGCCCGCTTCCCGGAGGAACGGATACTTCGCGAGGGTCGCCAGCTCCATCGCACACGCAGGAACGCCGCGAAGCCATAAAAGGCGATGGCGGGGCGTCGCGAAAGTGGCTCACGCGGGTTGCGCGCGAGCCTTCATCCCGCCTTTACTTGCGCCCTCACTCGCCCAGCGTTTCCTCGGGTTGCCCAGGCTCCTCGGCCTTGGGCGCGCTCGATGGCGGCGGCATGACGCCGAGCTGCTGCATCATCCCGGCGACGTCCCACTGGCCCCAGTGCTCGACGCTCTGCCCTTCCTCGAATCGCGTGACGTCGATGCCCGAGATCGACACGGCCTTCCCCGTCGCAGGGATGCCCATGAACTCCGCCTGGTGCGTCCCCGTCATCGTCCCGCGCACGACCACCTTGTCGCCCTCGGCGATGATGTCGTCGATCGTCGTCTGGCCGTCAGGAAACGCGGCACGCAACATCGAGAACCACTGCTTCTCGCCCTCTCGGCCCGGAGGCATCCCGGGCGGCGCCGTGTGATCTACGTAGTTCTCGGCCGTCATCTTGTCAATCACGCCGAGATTCCCTCGATTTAGGACCTCGTCGTAAAACATGCGCACTGTCGCTTTGTTCTCCTCCACTCCCATGGTACTCTCCTCTGGAAGCCTCTAGGCATCGCCTGCTATATAACCGCATTCGTGTGCCATCCTGGAGGACTGCGGGACGTCCGATGGAAATCGGCTCCGCGCGGTCAGAAGGTCTTTCCGCCGGCGGCCGATGGGCCCGGCCGATGGGGGCGCTCCACGGATACTTCGCGGTCCACTCCCAAGGACTCGGCCATGCGACCCGCGCCGTGGCCCTCGCTCGCGGCTTGATCGAACAACAGCCCGACGTGGACCTGCTCTTCCTCGCCGGAGTCCCGGCGCTCGATCTCGTCGTCGCGAGCGGCTTCGATGCGATGACCGCCCCCCCGGCTCCGGATTGGCCCGCGAACGATGGAGTCTTGGATCCTGTGTGGCGGTGGTACCGGGACTACGCGCGTTACCTTCGGGTCGGCCGTCGGTTCCTTCGCCAGGAGGGGGACTGGGATTACTTCCGTTTCCTCATCTCGGACAGCGAGCTCGCGTCGGTCCGGGAGGCCGTGCGTCGACGGGTGCCGACCGCTCTCGTCGTCGATGGACTACGACAGGACTTCGCTCGGGACGGGGTCTCGCGTCTCACGGAGCGCTTCGGGAATTTCTGGTTCTCCCGCCTCGCGCGAAAGATCGATCTCGTCCTCGTGGCGGAGTCCGCGCCCCCGTGGCCGAACGTGAAGCGCATCGGGCCGATCGTGCGGCCCTTCACCGCCTCGCGTGAGAAGCTGCGGGAGGACCTCTTCTTTCGCAAGAAGACGATCCTCGTCACCGGCGGAGGAACGGCCATCGGCGATTTCCTCATCCGCGCCGCCATGGAGGCGTTCCATGCCCTCGATCTTGATGATGCGTCGATGGTCGTCGTGAGCGGACCGAAACTGAAAGTGGAACCGGCGCCCGGCGTGTACACCTACGGATTCCTCCCGAACCTCCAGGATTACGTCCTCGCCGCGGATCTCCTCATCACGACCGCCGGAAAGGGCACGTTGGACGAAGCCCTCGCGGCGGGGACACCCGTCATTGCAATCCCTCCGAAGGGCCACGCCGAGGCGGAGCGAAACGCCGCGGCCCTCGGGTACCGGCCCGACGATGTGCACCGGCTCCGCGAGCTCATCCCGCAACAGCTCGCCCACGGTCGCCTGCCGCCGCAACCCACGGGGAATGCGCAAGCGATCCAGTACCTGGTCGAATTCCTCGAGGGTGCGGCCCGTCGCTAGACGCGTTGGACGAGCCGCGCATCGATGTCCGCGAGGCGCGATTGACCGGCGAGGGCCATCGCGTGATCGAACTCCATCCGCAGGTGTTCGAGGACCGCCCGAACCCCATCCGCACCGCCCAGCGCGAGGCCCCAGAGGACCGGTCGGCCGACGAGGACGGCCCGTGCCCCGAGGGCGATCGCCTTGAGCACGTCCGTGCCGCGGCGTACGCCGCCGTCCATGTAGACTTCAGCGCGGCCCTGCACGGCGCCAACCACTTCCGGCAAGGCGTCGAGGGTCCCCAACGTCGAATCGAGTTGGCGTCCTCCGTGATTCGAGACGACGATGCCGTCCACCCCGTGCTCGACCGCGAGCGCCGCGTCCTCCGCGGTGAGGATCCCTTTCAGGACGACGGGCAGCGGGCTGATCGAGCGAAGCCAGTCGATGTCGTTCCACGTGAGCGACGGGTCCAAGAGATCCGCGACGTACCGCGCAAAGGCGGAACCCCGAGTCGCCTCCGGAATCTTGTCCAGGCCGGCCGGGCGGACGTTCGCGATGCCGAGTCCTTGAGGGAGCGTGAACGCATTGCGCTCGTCCCGTTCCCGGCGCCCGAGGACCGGGGTGTCGACCGTCAGGCAGAGGGCCTTGTATCCCGCGCGGACGGCCCGCTCGACCAGATCCTTCGTCACGTTCCGGTCTCGATAGACGTAGAGCTGGAACCATCGGGGTGCATCGATCGCGGCGGCGATTTCTTCGAGGGTCTTCGTCGCGATCGTGCTGACGACCATCAACGTGCTCGCGGCCGCGGCGCCTGTCGCGGTCGCGACCTCGCCGTCCGGATGGACGAGCCCGTGGAACGCGGTGGGAGCAACGATGACGGGCATGGAGATCCGTTGCCCGAGGACCGTCGTGGCGAGGTCCCGCTTCGAGACATCCACGAGGACTCGAGGCCGCAGCGCCCAGCGGCCGAACGCTTCGCGGTTCCGCCGGAGGGAGACCTCATCCTCGGCCCCACCCGCGATGTAGTCGAACGACGCCCGCGGAACTTTCGTCCGCGCAGTCTCCTCGAGCTCCGAGAGGTTCGTGAACTCGAGCGCCACGCGGCCGCGATGGGGTCCGCGCGCTTAGCCCTTTGTTCCCGTCCCGGGCGGCTGCGGGAGGAGGGCGCCGCAGTTCGCGCAATAGGCCATCCCTGGGATTGCCGCCGCGCCACAATGCGGGCAAAATTTCAGGGTTGTGGCATCGGGCGTCGGCCGTGGGGCCGCCAGCGGCGCGGGGGTCTGCCACGGTCGACTTGGCACCGCGCTCGGCATGTACGCGGCGCGCGCGCGGTCGCGAGGGTTCTGCGAGAAGAGCCCGAAGAGCAGCTCGATCGGCCCGAACACGAGCGCCCCGATGCAGATGAACGGGACTTCAGGGGTCAGGAGACTCACGAGCCCGGCCACCGTGAAGACGGCTCCGATGATCACGTGACGGACGATCAAGCGCCCGCGCCCCCCTCCAACGACGGGATGGAGGGGTGAGCGGATGAAAGCTTCGTTCCGTCATCGCGAATAGCTCGGATGCTCCGGCTTCTTCCGTCCTTTCTTCTGCACCCAAACCGCCATTTGGTACAGGAGGGATGAGAGCCGGTTGAGGTACCGCATCAGATCCGGGCTCACGGGTTCGCGTTTCGAAAGGGCGACGACTCGCCGCTCTGCGCGCCGCGCAACGGTCCGCGCCCAGTGAATCCGGACGAGACCTTCCGGGCCGCGCGGGACGATGAACTCCGTCACGTTCCCGGCGTCGAAGGCCTCAATCGCCGCTTCGAGCCGCGCGACGTGATCGGGCGTCACCCTTGGCACCTTCGACGTTTCCTGGCCGCGGGACATTGCGAGCTCCGCGCCGACCGTGAACAGGTCATCCTGAATTTTCTCGAGCACTTCGCGAATCCGTTTCTCGCGTTGCGCCGCAAGGGTGAGGCCGATGACCGCGTTGAGTTCGTCGACCGCGCCCATCGCCTCGACCCGAGGGTCGTCCTTCGGCACGCGCTCGGGTCCGAGGAGGCCCGTCTCGCCCGCGTCGCCCTTCCGGGTGTAAAGCTTCGCCATCACGGCACGCCCCGCTCCGCGTCCTTCGCGCGCGGTGGCCTCGGGAACAGACGTGGCTGGAGAATGTGCGCGAGGATCTCGAGTCCATCGACGAGCCGCGGCCCCGGCCGGTTGAAGAAGCTCGAGCCATCGACGGCCCACACTCGGTCGGTTCGCGCAGCAGGGAGGTCCGCCCACCAAGGCAATTGGGTCACGGCTCCCGCCTCTTTGCGCGTGCGCTCGAGGTTGAAGCCGCACGGCATCAGGACGACGACATCCGGCGATGCGAGGACGACTTCCTTCGGTTCGACGCGGCGGGACTTCTCTCCCGCGTGGCCGAGCACATCGGTGCCGCCGGCGAGCTCGACCATCTCAGGGACCCAGTGTCCCGCGAGGAACATCGGGTCCAGCCATTCGAGACAGAGCGTTCGAGGGTATTCGGACATGTTCGCCGCGCGGTTCCCGATCCGATCAATCCTCTCCTGGAGCGTCGCGGTGACTTCGACCCCTCGATCGTCGACACCGCAGGCGATCGCCACTCGCCGAATGTCCGCGAGGACGTCCTCAAGGCGATGCGGATCCAGGGAGAGAATCTCGGGCTTACGCGGCAGTCGCCGTGCCACGTCCTCGACGTCACCGAGGGTGGGCGCGCACACGTCGCAGAGGCCCTGGGTCAGAATGAGATTGGGGGCTATCTCCCGCAACGCGGCCTCATCAACCTGATACAATCCACCGCCGGACTCCAGGCGTTCCCCGACGAGGCGGCTCGTTTCGCGGCTCCCGACCGCTTCGAACTCGAGGAGGGCGCGGCTCACGATCCGCTTGCTTTCCGCGGCAGGAGGATAGTCGCATTCCGGGGAGACTCCGACGAGGTCGTCCCCTAGACCGAGCGCGTAGCAGATCTCCGTGGCGGCGGGCAGGAGCGAGACAATACGCATTGCGGACGCGCGGATAGATGCGGGCCGCTAAAAGCGTTGTCAACCGCGATGGGCTCACGCATCCACACGAGCTGAACGCATCACCACGCAGGGAAAGGGGTCCAGTCGACCGCGCGAAGCGATCGACCGGAATGGAAAGGGAAGGGTCCGGTGGTTACCCGGTATTCGGTGCGCGGTGCTCGAAGCGCTTGCCGGCGGCCGTCACGATGCCGTGCTCGATCTGCGACTTGCCGCCATTGACGCCTTCGATCGCCTGGGTCGAGAGGGCGACGGCCTCCTCGACCTTCAGGTCCGGGCGATATCCCTTGACGATCGTCTCGAGGGCCTCGTCCGACTCCTGGCCGATCGCGAACGCGGATCCCTTGAACGTCGTGCCGCTCGGATCGATCTGGATCAGCTGCACGCCGAGGGCGTCGACCCCCGCCAAGAGCACGGACGCGCCGAAGGGCCGCACCGCGTACATCGTGAACTCGTGGAGGTACTCCGAGAGATTCCGCGAGAGCGTCCCGACGTCGATCGGGAGATCGTACACGAGGCGGTGCCGCTGCGCCGCGACCCGGAGCTGGTCCAGGAGCGTGGTCACGTCCCCGATGTACCCGCTGCCCGTCGCGCCGACGTGGTCGTCGACGACGTAGACCTTCTCCGCGGGCTCCAAGAGGGGCCGCGTCGGCTTCACTTGACTGGATAGCAGGGCGAAGTCCTTCGTCTTCATCCCGAGCGTCGTCGAGCCGCGGGAGACCGCTTGGAGGGCGTAGTCCACTTGGACGAGCCGGCCTTCCTGGTTGTAGAAGAACGGCATCCGACCCATGTCCGCCGCCATCTCAGTTCACCCCCAGCGCGTGTCCGTTCGGGATCGCGAGCACGTCCACGCCGTTCCCGCTGCCCGGATCGCGTTCCATCGCCGCCCGCACGGCCGCCTCGGCGAGCTTCTTCGCCTCGTCCAGGGACGATTCCTTGCGGAAGCCCTGCTCGAGGACGCCGTAGGCGATCGGCGAGCCGCTGCCCGAGGACATGAAGTCTTCCGACGTGATCGCGCCGCTCATGTCGCTCGTGTACACGTGCGGACCTTCGTGGTCCACGCCCGCCACGACGAGTTCCACGTAGAACGGGTTGTAGGACTTCATGCTCGAGTAGACGATGTTCGAGATCAGCTTCGCACTCTCCTTGACGGACACGGGATATCCGCGACGCAACGCGAGGAGCCGCCGTTCGGCCTTCGCGAGGTTCACGAGGTACTCCGCGTCCGACATCGCACCGGCGATCGCCACCGCGGTCGCGCCGTCGAGCGAGAAGATCTTCTGGACCACCTTGGATCCGACGAAGAACCCCTTCGACGCGCGCTTGTCCGCCGCGAGGACGACGCCGTCCTTGCTTCGTATGCCGACCGTTGTCGTCATGTCGAACCTCGGACACCCTATGTCGGGGGTCGAGTATGTTGACTCGAATGGCGGGGGGTCAGTCACACTTTATGGACATTGACGGGCAGTCACTCTATTGGAAATGAAGGCTTCTCGAAGATCCTCAGCAGTCGGCCAAGAAAGCCGTTGAGTCTCTCCGGCGTCTCTTGTTTAAGGGAGACGACTCAGAAATTGTGCTGACGGAAAGGGTCCCGTTTTCACCTGCAAGACGAACACTCGGTTAGGAGCGAACCCAGGTACTTTGCTCGTTGGCTTCACCGTTCCCATGGTCAGGTTCAAGAATACTGACGGCCGTGACCGCACGTGGCTCAGGTCCTATTCTTCTTCGGTGCTGGATCCTCTGCTCCCTTCGGGATTCCAACAATGCAGGGGATGATCCCCGAGTTCGAGAAGTTCCTAGAGCGAGAGGGGACTTCCGATGAGGGGCGCCTCTACAATGACGTTTGCCAATTCTTGACAAAGACTCTCGGCCGCCCTATCGACTTGGAGGCTGTCTTCACGCTCATAGATTCGATTCTCAACTGGGATATCGAACGTCTTGGTGTCTCTGCGCTGTATCATGCTTCGAAAGCTCTTCCAACAGGAAAGAACGAGAAGGTGCTTACATTCATCCCCCCAACAGAGGACGAAACGCGAGTCGCTGGCGCCTTGCGCCGCAATTTTGAACTTTTCGTTCAGAGAATTTGTCAGATTCCCGACGGGCAACGAGATCGGATTGATTCTGTCTTTCGGAGCTTATTCGAGAATGTCACCAGGCTCACCGGGCAGTTGCGATCCGGGCGGGACGGCCGCCATCCGCATCACGACTGGCCAATGTTCACGTCAAACTACGATGCCATCCTTGAGTACTACTGGACCGATCTCGTGGGCGGAGTTCAACTGAATACAGGGTTTCAATATGATTCTGCTTCGAAGATGGAACTCTCAACACCCCAACGTCTGCGGAACGACGGTCTTCGGCTTTTCAAGCTACACGGTTCCGTCACCTGGCTAGTCGACGAGCGGTGGGGTCTGACTGAGCAGCGTGCCCCACCTCGGGACATGAAAAGGTACGGCGGTGAGAAGTTTCTGGGCGAATTCATGCTATACCCCATCGCAGATAAGGAGCTCTACATGGATCCATACATGACGATGTACCAGATTCTGGGCGACGAGTTGAGCAAGGCAGGGCGGTCCATCGTTGTCGGCTATTCGTTTTCGGATCGAGTAATCCGTGACATATTCGTCCGGTCCGTGAAACGCAACCACCGACTCATTCTACTTCATCCTCGGGCAAGTGAGATTCAGACCCGTCTGGTGGGGTTGGCTGGGAAAACTGAGCCTATCGATGCCCGTTTCGGATCCGAGGACTACGAGAGCGTTCACAGTCAGATCGATAGAGCTCTCAGAAAACCGGTTACGTAAGGTCCGCCGACCACTCTCTCCAATCCCAACAGTCGACCGGCCAACGCGGAATCCTGCGTAATGGGTTCATACGAAGTTACGATAAAAATTGTCGCAAGCGATAGATGGGGCTTCCCAGTTCGTTGAGCGAAAGAAGGCGGGCAGTCCTAGCCGCTAATCCCGGAATAGGATTCGCGAGAGACCTCGCGCACGACATGCCGGAAGAGCTGGTGACCGAGCCGCGCCGCATCGTCGATGAGATCGTGTGACAGGACTTTTGCGGTGACAATCAGCTGCCCGGGACGGATGAGCGTCTCGATCTGGATCGAGTCATCCTCCAGGGCCCACGCCAGTCGCATGCCGTCAGCAGACTCCGTGAGGCCGTACCACCGCAGCGGACCAATCCATGTGCCTCGAAGGGATTGGACGAGCGTTCGGAGGTCAACATCGCCCGGGAGGTACGTCTGCAAGATCGTAACGCCGGCCTCTTCCGACCGCAGCGCTCCGGGGCTCAGGACATCGAGCGCACGTGGCGTCACGCGGTAACCGAGGTCCGTCCGCTCGACGAGTTCGTCGTCCGCAAGGCGGTGGAGCGCCCGTGAAAGCTGCTCCGGATGGATTCCGAGACGGCGACGCAATCCCTGGAACGCGACCTGGGACGCAGGCGCCTTCGAGAGGAACTCGAGGACCTCGCGATCGTGCTCCCGGAGGTCGTCGATGGTCTCGCGCGCGGACGGATCCGCGGACGTCGGCACCATGTGGCACCGCTCACGGCGGCGGTTCGGCTTAAGGCTAAGGGTCGTCCGTCGCGCGTCTGAGAATGAACGCGGACTCGCGCTACACGGCGAGGCGGCCGTCCTTCACGACGACCTTCTTCCCGATGCGGACCGTCGCCTTGTCGAGTTTCGGTCCGAGATAGAAGTTGGTATTGTTGCGACCGCCAAATTCGGAGTTGTCGCCGATCGCGATTTCGACGACGCCGGCCGCGAGGTCGTCTTGGAGGAACCCGGTCTTGACTGCGGGATTGAGACCGATCCCCAGTGCCGCGATCTTGTCCTTTCCTCCCGTCGCCTTGTCCCAAGAGGGTCGCAAGGCAGCGTCATTTTCCTCCGCCGACCAAGTCGCCTTGCCGTCCTTGAACGAAATCCGGACGCCTTTGATGAGCGAGCCGAGGTACGCGATGGGCAGGTCGGCAACGAGGACGCCTTCCGCAGAGTTCTCCTCCGGTGCCACGTACGCCTGACCGGGCGGTACATTCGCCATGACGTCCCCCTCGCCGACATCCTTCGCGTCGACAATCGCATCATCGAGAGTCGCGTTACGCGCTTTGAGGGAGAACGAGAGGCGGGTGCCATTCGGTGCGCTGACCTCCACGTCCCCAGCGCTGGACAGGAGCGCAGCGATTTTCTTTCCTTTCCGAGAAATCGGGAGGAAGTCGGTGGAGCTCGCGTCCACGAGCATCGAGCGCCATGCGTTCAAGTCGAACCCGTACGCCTCCGCCCGCTCACGGCTCGCGTACCCCAAGGCAAGGCGCGCGCCTCGCAGCTTTCGCTTCTCCGCGCGTCGGTACCAGTCCGAATTGTATCCCGTCGCAGCCGCGGACTTCGGGAGATTCTTCCGGTAGCGTGGAAGGTCCGCGGGCCCTGGGAGGAAGATGTAGGCGTCCGCCTTCGAGAGCGCCGCCCACTCCGATGCGGACACGTGGCCGAGCTTCGACGTCGGCAGGGTCTCCACGGACCGCCAGTACGTCTCCTCGTCCTCGAACAGGGACATCGGCCGCGCGCCGACGGCCCGCAGCTGGTAGACCAGTTCTTTGGCGACGTCGGCTCCGTGGTTCCACGATTCGACGATCACACTTTCGTTCGGCTTGATTTGGAGCGTCTTCCGGATCACGTTCTTCGCAAGGGCCTCGTATTCGGACATGCGTCTTCCCCCGGAGGGCCGCGAAGCCGGGCCGCGGATAAATAGGTGCGCTCATCCGCGGGCGAAGGACCATAGCACGGCCCACGCATCCTCGCCGCAATGGTCTCGGAGGCGGGGCCCACGGGCGGGTTGTCGGCGGAAGAGCGGTCCACCCTTCGACTCGTCGCCGACACGTTCGTCCCGTCGCTGGACGTGCCAGGGGACTCGGACGGATTCTACCGCCGCACCGCGAGCGACCTCGGCGTCGATGCCGACATCGCGCGGATTATTGACTCGTACGTCACGGAGAAAGAGCGGGCCGACTTCCATCGGCTCCTCCGGACCTTCGAGAGTCCCGGGCTGAATCTCGTACTCGCGGGTCGTCCACGGCGCTTCTCTTCGATGTCGATGGAGGAGCGGGAGCGGTATCTGCTTGGATGGGCCACGAGCCGTCTCGCGATCAAGCGGCAAGGGTTCCACGCGCTGAAGCGTCTCGTCCTCTTCCTGACGTATGCGAAATCCCCCGATGGCGGTGACAACCCGAATTGGCCACCGGTGGGGTACAGCCCCAGCACCGCTGATCGCGCGGTGCCCCCGCATCCGCCCGAATTGCGAATCGACTCGATCCGCCCAGAGACGGAGCTGTCTCTCGAGGCCGATGTGTGCGTGATCGGAAGCGGGGCGGGTGGATCCGTGATCGCCGCGAAACTCGCGGCACTCGGCGACCGGGTCATCGTCCTGGAGGCGGGCCCCTACCGTACCGCGAACGACTTCTCGCTGCGGGAAGCGGAGACGTACGACACGATGTTCCAGAAGCACGGGGTGCTCACGACGCGAGACCTTGCCTTCTCCGTCCTCGCGGGCCAGACCGTAGGCGGAGGCGCGACGATCAACTGGATGACATGCCTGAGGCCGCCGTCCTGGGCGCGGGAGGAATGGGGGCGCGATGCGGGCATGGCCGGCGTCGCGACCGCGGAGTTCGATGCCCTCCTTGACGAGGTCGAAACTCGGCTGCACGTGAACACGCAAGAAAGCGTCGTCAATCCGTCCAACGGCGCCCTGCGCCGCGGATGCGAGGCACTGGGGTATCGCGCCGGCGCGGACTACAACGTCATCCCGAGAAACTCCCTCGGATGCGATGCCCGTTGCGATTTCTGTTTCTTCGGTTGCAGCTATAACGCGAAGCAGTCTCCATTGCTGACGTACCTGCCCGACGCGGTCCGTGCGGGTGCGCGGTTTCTGTTCGACACAAAGGCGAACTCGATTGCGGTAGAATCGGGTCATGTGCGGGGGGTCGAGGCGACGCATGGGGACGGGAAGCGCGAGATTCCGGTCCACGTGCGGGCCCGGGCCGTCGTCGCCGCCGGGAGTGCGGTGCAAACGCCTGCCCTCTTGTTGCGATCCGGGATCCGGTCACCGGGCATTGGGCGCGGCTTGCGGCTCGACCCGACGACGGCCCTCCTTGCGGAGTTTCCGCAGCCGATCCGAATGTGGAGCGGCCCCATGCAGACGATTGTCGTCACGCGGTTCCAAGCGCTCGACGAAGGCCACCATGGCCCGTGGCTCGAAAGCGCGCCCGCGCATCCCGGGCTGGCGGCGAGCGCTGCGCGGTGGTCCGGTGGTCGCGCGCACAAAGACGCCATGCGTCGGCTGGCACACGCATCCTCGACCATCGTCCTCGTGCGCGATGTCGCGGAGGGCCGCGTGACGGTCGATGCCCAGGGGGAGCCCGTGCTGGACTACCGACTCACGACGCGGGATCGGCGAAATCTGGTGCGGGGCCTGCAGGAGGCGGCAAAGATTCAGCGCGCCGCGGGCGCCCTCCGGATTGCCGCGCTTCACCATCGACCGTGCGAGGTCGGAGACGGAGCCGCGCCGATTCGCAATCCCGAATTCGACGAATTTCTCGAGCAGATTCAGCGGTTCGGCATTCGGGAGAACCGCGTCTCCTTGTTCAGCGCGCATCCGATGGGCTCGGCCCGGGCCGGCCTCGATCCGAGGACATCGACGGCGGATCCCCGCGGCGAATGCCACGAGGTCCGCGGTCTCTGGATCGGCGACGGCAGTCTCCTGCCCACGGCGCCCGGCGTCAATCCGATGATCTCGATCATGGGGCTCGCTGCGCGGACGTCGGGCTTGATCCACGCGCAGCTGGGTCGCGGCGGATGACTTGCGACCTCACTCCTCGAGAATGTAGAACTCGTTCCCGTCGGGATCCTTGAACATCGCGTATGTGCCCCAGTCCTCTGCCGTCGTCGGGGTCGCGAATTCGACGCCGAGCTTGCGGAGGGAGGCCTCCTCGCGCTTCACGTCCTTCGAGAGGAACGAGATGCCCGAGTTGCCCGGTTCCAACGGATACAGCCCTTCGCACAGGTGGAAGGCGAGGTTCTCGTTCTTCGGGCCGACGGTGAGCCAGTGGCCCTGGTGCTCGCGGATCTCGAACCCGAGCTTGTCCTGATACCAGCGGGCGGACTTCTTCGCATCCGATACGATGAGGGCGATCGTGGATAGGCGCATCATGGGCTCCCTGAATCCACGGTCCGGAATAAAGGCGCTCCATGAATCCCCCGGGGCTCCCCCGCGGAAGTCTTTAGGCGGACCCGAGCCCATCCGGGTCGGGGAGGAGGTCCGGGATCGAATTCGCCGCCCTCGGCTTCCAGCTCGGCCTCGAATCGCCCGGGGCGCCGGAGTACCTGGTTGGTCTCTTCCTGTACGTCGTCGCAGCGGCCGTGATCCTCCCGATCCCGCTCGAGCTCTTGCTCGCCGCCTTTCCGCAAATCCATCCGATGATCAAGGCGATCGTCGTGGGTCTTGGCAAGGCGATCGGCGCCGTCGTCGTCTTCTACGTCGGCAACAAGGTGAACCCGTACATCGAGCGGTGGATGGGAGGCCATCGGCTGGCGGCCCGAATCCTGAAGGCGCTCGAGAGGTTCGTCCGGCGGACCGGCTGGATCGGCTTGACGGCGCTGCTATCGATTCCCTTCATGAGCGACACCGCCGTGAATTACTTCTACTCCCTGTTGAACGAAGAAGGCCACGCGATTGGGCGTTCGGCGTTCGTCCTGGCGAACTTCATCGGCGGGGTGATCCGGACGCTCCTCTTCCTGTTGCTCGTACCCTTCGTCGTCCCGATGTGAACCTCACTTCGCGAGGACCCCGCGCTTCGAGGCGCGCGCGAAGGCCTCCAGGAAACCCCAGGTCAGGTCGCTCGCCGTGATGATGCCCTCGACGTTGTCGAGGCGCGTGACGACGAGCCATCGCGTCTTCTGGTCGAGCATCACCCGGGCGGCGGCGCGGAGTGTCGTGAGGGGGCTGACCGTGGCGACGGGCGTCGTCATGACATCACGGACCCGGACCTTCGCGGGGTGGCGTCCCTTCGCCGTGACGTTCCAGAGGATCTCGCGGTCCGAGAGCAGGCCGATCGGCCGGCCGTGTTCGACGACGACGAGGCCGCCGATCTGCTTCGTCGCCATGCGCTTCGCGGCGTCGAGGATCGTCCGGTCCGGGTCGATCGTGATCACCTGGCGCGTCATCACGTCCCGCACGAAGACCAGGTCGATCCCCTCGCACCGGAAGGGGATGCGTGATTTGAAGGCTTACGCCTCGGACGGACTCGCCTCGACGACGGCGCGGGGCTCCGAGTCCCAGGGGATCCGCTGGCCGGCGGGTCCGAACCGCATCCGCCGACGGCACTTCGGGAACGCCGAGCAACCGAGGAACGACCATCCGTTCTTGGCGCGGCGGCGGATGAGCCGGCCTTCCCCGCAAGCGTCGCACGGCCCGTAGTCCTTCTCGAGGTACGTCGCATCCCGCAGCCAGTGCGCGATGGAGGCCTCGTGACTCCGCAGCTCCTCGAGCACGAGTCGAAGCGCGCCGCGCGATTCCGCGACGACCTCGTCGAGGGTCGCGCGTCCCTCCGCGATGGCGGTCATCCGGTCCTCGAGGTGCCCGGTCATCGTCGGGCTCGTAACTTCGGGTCCATGCAGGGCGAGCGCGTCGACGAGCGCGCGTCCCGACGTCGTCGTCCTCAGGGAGCGCCCGGTGACGTATTGTCGCCGGAAGAGCAGGTCGAGGATTTCATGCCGGGTCGACTTCGTACCGAGGTGGAGCCGTTGCATCGTGAGGAGGAGAGATCCCTGCGTGTGGAGGGGAACGGGCCGGGTGACGTCCGAGGAGAGGCGCAGCTCGCGGATCGGGAGGACGTCGCCCTCATGGAGCGGCGGCAGGGCGAGACCCACGGCGTCGTCTGGGACGATCTGCCGCCAACCCAGTTCGAGGATCTCGTTCCCGACGGCGCGGAAGTCCTCGCTGCCCACGCGGAGTTCGACTTCCGTGATTGCGACCACGCTCGGGGGCGAGAGCGTGGCGAGGAATCGGCGGATGATGAGGTCGGACACCTCGCGGCGCGTGCCCGCGCGGCGCTTTGCCGGCGACCCGGTCGGATGGATCGGCGGATGGTCCGTCGTCTGGATCGGGCCGCGGCTCGCCTCAAGCGCCGGTGTCGCCGCCAGCCGCTCCACGTCGGCCCGGAAGGTCGACTCCCTCAGCCGCTCGAGGATCTCCCGGACATTGAGGGATCCCGGATACACGGTGTTGTCGGTCCGGGGGTAGCTGATTTCCCCGTGCACGTACAGGCTTTGGGCCGCCACCATGGCGCGCGATGCGGACATTCCCTGCCGCGAGGCTTGCGCGAGGAACCCGGTCGTATTGAAGGGCGGCGGCGGCGGCTCCCGTCGTTCGTGACGCTCCACGCGCGTGACGACCGCGGAATCCGCAAGGCTCGCCAGGGCGATCGCGGCGTCTGCACCGCCAACGTCCCAGAAAGGACCGGCCACCGCGGTGCCCTCGAACGATGGATCACCCAACGTCGCGGTCACGTTCCAGAATGGCCGCGGGACGAAGTCTTCCCGTTCTCGCTCCCGCTCCGCGACGAGCCGGAGGGTCGGGGTCTGGACTCGGCCGGCGGAGAGGAGCTGTCCATCCGAGCCGCATTCGAGGGTCAGGAAACGCGTGAGCACGGCGCCCCATGCGAGATCGATCCGCTGGCGGGCCGCCGCGGCCTGAGCCAGCGCCCAATCCGGCCCCACGAGATGTTCGAACGCCCGCCGGATTTCGCCCGCCGCCATCGCACTGAATCGCGCCCGGCGCGCGGGCACGTCCGGGCGCTGGGCCCGAATCGTCTCGAGGGCTTCGACCCCGATGAGTTCGCCTTCCCGATCGTAGTCCGTGGCGAGCACGACCTCATCGATGCTCTCCGCGAGCCGACGCAACGCGTCGTGGAGCGCGACGGGCGACTCGCGGCGGACCGGTTCCGTATCGATGAGCGTCTCGAGATCCGTGTGCCGCCAATCCCGGTCCGCGTCCGGGTAGTCGATTTCGACGACGTGTCCGCGGAGCGGGAACACGACGGCGTCCCCGTCGGCGGTCGAGAACGTGAAGTAACTGAAGCCGTCTGCCCGGACCTTCTCAGCCATCCCTTGTGACAGGACTTGGGCCAATCGTCGGGCGGCACTGAATTTCTCGGCGAGGATGAGCCGCCTCAACCCGAGGCTCATTTGTCTTGTTACTACTTAATTATGTTGATGTCCCACCGTGACTTTTCGCGCGCGCGCGTTATACACGCGGAAAGGCCCGTCAGACACGCGGGATGAAGAATCCGTATGTAACAGGATGGCGGCCGGAAAAATGAATGTGGAACGCGGCGCCGTCCGACGCCCTGCGAGGCTCAGAATTGAAACGGGTTGAGCGGTTCTTCCGGCCGGAGGCGCCGCAGCGGATGGCGGCTCAGCGCGAGCCGAAGGCGCTCGTCGACCAAGTCGGACAGCCGGTCGTCCTCGAACGCGAGGAAGGGCCGTACGCCGAGTTCGCGCCCGATGGCGTCAGCCTCGCGCGGGTAGCGGCTCACGAGATTCGACAGCGCGATCGACTCGGCCATCCCGACCGCTCGGGTGTCTAGGATCCGCTCGAGAGCGAGGAGGTCGCGAGCATACGTCGCGTCCGGCTCGTAGCGCCGTTCGAAGATCGTCCGCCGCACGAATTCGGTCCGGGGAGTGACTTCTTCCATGGCTTGCACCGGAATTGGGCCGCCGACATTCTCGGTCCATTAAAGCTTTTGCCGTAGATTATCACGTCAGATGTCGAGACTCTCGGCACCTGTCGATTTCATGGGTCCGAACAGTCCCTTGTGTAGCCGCAGCGTCGACAGATGACCTTGCAACGAACCTCAAGCGTGGGTCCGCCGCAGACGTCGCAGGAGAGCGGGTTGCTGTCGAGGGCGTCCGCCCGTGTGGCTGCCTCCGACGGTTCGTCCATTCCCTTTCCAGTCATGGGCGGATGGCGAGAAAAGCGTGCGCCGCGCTGCCGCGTCACGGCTTCGTCGTCCTCAAGTCGTCGAGGGCCACCATCGCCGCATTTCGACCGGGAGCGCCGGTGACGCCGCCACCCGGATGCGCGCTGCTCCCGCACAGGTATAGTCGGTCGATCGGCGTGCGGTAGCCCGACCAACCCGGGATGGGGCGCAACGAGAACAGCTGGTCCGGTGTCATGTCCGTCTGGTAAATGCACCCGCCGGGCAGCCCCCATTCTCGCTCCATGTCGAGTGGCGAGATGACCTCCCTCCGCTCGACGGCCGTCCGGAGGTTCGGCGCGAACGACGCAAGCGTCTCGAGGATCGTGTCGCCGACGTCCTCCTTCCGGTCGTCCCACGATCCATTCCGCAAGCGATACGGCGAGTATTGCGAGTAGATCGACAACGTGAATTTCCCCGGAGGAGCAAGACTCGGGTCCGTCACGGAGTGCAACACGCAATCGAGAAACGGCGCCTTCGACGGCTCGCCCCACTTCGCATCATCCCACGCGCGCTCCAGGTAGCCCACGGACGGGCACACGTCGATGTATCCGCGGTGGTGCGGGTGGACGGTCTTCCCGGGCCGGGACGTGAAGTCGGGGAGCTCGGACAGGAGGCAGTTCACCTTCGTCACGACTCCGGTGGCCCGGATGCGGCGCACCCTCGCGAGGAATTCGGGGTCGAGTGCTTCGGGTGCAACGAGTTTCTCGAACGTCGTTTTCACGTCGACGTTCGCGAGCACCGCCCTCGCCATCTCGCGACGCCCGGTTGCAAGCTCTACCCCGATGGCGCGTCCGTCCTCGGCCAGGATTCGCCGCACCGATGCCGACGTGCGGATCGTCGCGCCGTAGTGGATGGCGGACTTTGCAATCGCTTCCGAGATGCCGCCCATGCCGCCGATCGCATACCCGAACGTCTGCTTCACGCCGTTGATTTCATGGAGGAGCATGTGACCGAGCATGAGCGCGGTGCCGGGCGTCCCCGGACCTGCCGGCAGACCGATTGTCGTCCCGGTGACCAGCATCGCCTTCACCTCTTCGGACTCGAAGAATTCGTCGAGGAGGTCCGAGGCGCTCGACAACAGGATCCGCTTCGCGAGTTCCTCCGCCTCCGCGCCGCGGAACATCCCGAGGAGATCGGGCAATGGGGGCGGGGGCTCCAGGACCATCGCCTCGATGAGCTCCATGACCTCGGTCCAGAAGGCCACGTACTTCGGATAGGCGTCCGCGTCTTTCTTCGAGAACCGTGCGAGTTCCTCGCGATTGCGATCAGCATCGTTCCACAGGAGAATCGAGTCCCCGTTCGGGAACGGGAGGAAGAACTGTGGATCGAACGGACGGACCTCGTACCCGAAGCGCGCGAGATCCAAGTCGCGGATGATCTCCGGCCGCAGGAGGCCTGCGGAATATGCGAGGCGCGAGAACCGTACCCCCGGGAAGACCTCTTCCGTCACGCTTGCGCCGCCGACGATTGCGCGGCGCTCGAGGACGAGGACCTTCATCCCGGCCTTCGCGAGGTACGCCGCGGCGACGAGCCCGTTGTGCCCGCCGCCCACGATGACCGCGTCCCACCGAGGCTCCACGGGCGGGGGAATGCCGGGAGCGGTATCACGTTGATGGTCGAGCGCCATCAAACTATAAACCGCGGCCTCGCTTCTCCGCGGCGATGGCGGGGAAGCGGGGAGGCCGCCGGAAGTCGTCCCACGACGGCGGGGTCCTGGAGCGCCTTTCGAAGGGTGTCGTCCTTGGCGACGGCGGATATCTCCTGGAACTCGAGAAGCGCGGGTACGTGCAGCCGGGGCCCTTCACGCCGGAAGTCGTCCTCGAGCATCCCGCCGCGGTCCGCGAGCTGCACCAGGAGTTCCTCGACGCGGGTGCGGAGGTCCTCCAGGCGTTGGCATTCTACGCGAGCAAGGAGAAGCTGGCGACGACCGGGTACGCGGACCGGGTCGGCGACATCAACCGCGCCGCGGTCCGCCTGGCGCGCGAGGTGGGCGGGGACAAAGTGCTCGTCGCGGCGAACCTGAGCCTCACGTGGATGTACGACCCGAAGGACAAGAGCTCGGCCGATCGCGTGCGTCGTCTCTTCGACGAGCAGCTCGAGGCCCAGCTCCGCGAGGGGCCGGATTTCGTGATCGCGGAGACCTTCTCGTGGCTCGGGGAGGCGCTGCTCGCGACGGAGCGGATCGAGAAGCAGACGGACCTGCCCGCGATGGTCACGATGTCGTTCGACAAGAACCCGATGTCGTACGACGGACACGCGCCGGCGGACTGCGCCCGCGCGCTCCACGACGCCGGCGCCGACATCGTCGGGGTGAATTGCCTCCGCAACCCGATGCTCATGCTCCCGATCGCCCGAGAGATGCGGCAGGCCGTGCCCGGTCCCGTCGCTATGCAGCCCACCGCCTATCGGACTCCGCCCGACGTCCCGGACTTCACCGCCACGAAGGAGTTCCCGTACGAAACGGAGACCCTCGTCTTGTCACGGCGGGCGATGGGCGCGTACGCGGCCGAGGCGAACGGGATGGGGGTCAACTACCTGGGCTCGTGCTGCGGCTCCATGCCCATCCATGTCCGGGAGATGGCGAGGGCGCTCGGGAAGGCGCCGCCGGACCGCTCCTGGCGGGTCGACTACGGAAAGCCGATGTCCGCGTACGAGTTCTACAAGCACGGGCCGGAGTGAGAGACGCTCATCCGATTCAGCCGGCGGTCCGCTCGATATACCTCTACTTAGAGGTATGAACTCGGACAGGGTCGATCCGAGAGACGGCCTCTGCGTCGATCAGCGGAACGGGTTTCCGCAGAAGAAGCAGAACAGGTTGTCCGAGTTCACCATCGTCCCGCAGTGCGGGCAGCGTTTCTTCTGCGGTGCCGCTTGGATCGTCGGCGCCGGGATGGCCGGCGTGCTCGCGGGCTTGACGAACTCGATGGGCGGCGGACTCGCCGCGCGCGGCTCGACGTAGGGTCGCTGCGGCGGCTGGGCGGGAGGCGGTTGCGGCGGAGGGGCCGCCTGCACATAGTAGGCGGGCGGGTACATCGTGCGCGGCTGGTAGGCGGCGCGGCGGGCCCTCGCGGCCCGTCGCTGCGGCAGGAACGCGACGACCCCGGCCAAGGCGAGGATGAACAAGGCGAGATACAAGAGATTCGAGGCGAGGAGCTGGTACAGGACGAACAGGAAGTCCGGGAGGTTGGAGACCGTGACGATCTTCTCCGGTGATTCGTAGACGGTGCCATTGACGGTCGCGACGACCTTGAAGTACAGCGCACCGGCGTTGCCGGGGATCGTGAAGCCGCCCGCGGTGTACGCCTGCCGCGTCATGCCCGTTTGCGCGGTCGTCGCGTTGGCGAGCGCCCCGGACGCGGTCCCCCACACCACGTGGGTGTCGGTCACCGAGAGTCCCGCCGGGCCCAACACCGACCACGTCACCCCGAACGTCGAACTGCGCGAGACGCTGCCCGGGTACGAGGTCACGGACACGAACGGCTGGCTCAATGCGTTGATCGCGTTCCATACGTTGACGACGCCCCAGCCGTAGTTCGTGTTGTAACCGGACCCGCTCGGCTGCACCGCCGTGCGGTTGAGGATGTCCCAGAGTTCCACGTTCGTGAGGTTGCCGTCGAGGGAGAGGAGGAGGGCCGCCGCGGCCGAGACGAACGGCGTGGAGAACGAGGTGCCGCGGAGATAGTGGATGTCGTTCGTGCCATCGAGGGTGAGGATGCGGTCCCCGGGTCCGGACAAGCTGAGTCCGGGGCCGTAATTGGAGAAGGAAGCCCGGCCGCCGGTCTCATCAATCGCCGCCACCGACACCACATTCGGGAGCCGTGCCGGATAATCGAGGCTCCCCGTGCCCGAATTGCCCGCGGCCGCCACGATGAGCGCGCCTTTCGACCACGCATAGTTGATCGCGAGTTCGATGTCCGTCGGGCCGCCGAACGTCTGGTTCGTCCCGAGGGAGAGGTTGATGATCTTCGCCCCGTGATCCGCGGCCCACCGGATCGCCAGGGACGTATTGAGGGACGAACCCTCGCCGTTCGAGCCGAGCGCCCGGACCGCCATGAGGCTGACCTGGGCCGTGCCGGCGATCCACTGGCCGTTGTCCGTGATCGCCGCGACGACGCCCGACACGCCGGTGCCATGGTACACCCCGGAGGGGTCGACCTCGGTCGGGTTCGTGTCCTGACCGACGAAGTCGTACCCGTGCGTGCCGTCCGTCGGGTTCGACCACATGTTGCCGAGGAGATCCGGATGGGTCCACACGACGCCCGTGTCGACGACCGCGACGATGACGTTTCGCGAGCCGAGCGTCACGTCCCACGCCTGCGGCGCGCCGATTTTCGTCAGGCCCCACTGGTCAACGTAGAACGGATCGTTCGGGCGGAACTCCGCGTGGACCGGGAAGCCCGAGATGACGGTGACGGTCCGGTTCGCGGGGGCTGCCGTGACAACGGGGAGGAACGAGACCAGGATGGCCAGGATCGCCGACACGGCGGCGATGCGGTGGAGGGGGGAGCGTTGACGCGACAGAGCCGACAACGGGGGAATCCTCCGGGGGGCCGAGGGTTTCAACCGCGCATATGAATCACGGCCCGGCATAAACCTACGCCCGTGATTGTCACGCGTTGACATCTCGAACCATCTTCGACGGGAGGAGACGACCGCCGCCCCCACGTCACAGGCGCTTCGCGAGGTCCGCGATCTTCGCGCTCGCATTGCCCTTGATCGGCTCGCCGTGTCCGAAGATCGCATTCTCGAAGTGGAACTTCGCGAGCTTCTTGATCGACTCGCGATGCTGCTTCGGGTCGACATTGTATCGGTCGTCCATCGGTCGCAACCCGGATTCGTTGTTCATCGCGTCGCCCGCGATGAGGAGGGCGCGGCTCTCGTCGAGCACGGAGATGTGGCCGCGCGTGTGGCCGGGTGTGAAGATCACGCGGAGCCCGTCGTACGCCTGGCCGTCCTCGAGCATCACGTCGACCGGCACCCCGGAATACTTGTGGACCGCGGGCGGGCCGTCGTAGACCTTCCGGCGGGACACGAACTCCGCTTCGATCTTGTGCGTGGCGACCTTGGCGGACGAATTCTTCTTGAGGGCCGCAAGGCCGCTGACGTGGTCTCCGTGCGTGTGCGTGATGAAGATGGTCGACAGGTCCGAGGGTTTCATCTTGATCTTTGCGAGGTAGTCCAGGATCTTGCCCGCATCCGCATCCGCGGACGTGTCGATGAGGACCAGCCGCCCGTCGACGATCAACGTGGTCGTCGCGTACGTCTCGATGACGTGAACGCCCTTCTGAAGTTCCATGTCGGTCCCGGCGACGCGACATCGGTACGCCGCCTTATTCCTTTCGCGCGGCGCCCCGCCACAACGCAACACGTTCCGACTCGTGTGGTATTTATCCGATGTCGTCTTCCCGGCGAGCGGTGCGCGGATGGCCCTCACGGACGTCCTCGGGCGGGTCGAATCGGACGCGGGCAAGGCGCTCGAGCTGCTCAAGGAGTACGTCCGCTTCCCGACGATCTCCGCACACAAGCGCGCCCAGCCCGAGACCGCGGCGTTCGTGCGGCGCATCCTTGCGGAGAACGGCTTCGAGGCGCGCGAGTACCCAACGGACGGCGGGCCGAACGTCGTTTTCGGTCAGATGGTCGTCGACGAGCGCAAGCCCACGCTCCTGATGTACGAGCACTACGACGTCCAGCCGGTCGATCCGCTCAACGAATGGAAACGGGACCCGTTCGACCCGACGATCGAGGGCGACAAGTTCTGGGGCCGGGGCGGCGCGGACACGAAGGGGAATTTCATCATGCAGATCCTCGCGGTCCAAGCCTGGCAGGCGGTCGAAGGCCGACCCCCGATCAACCTGAAGTTCGTCGTGGAAGGGGAGGAGGAGGTCGGGAGCCCGCACTTCCCGTCGTTCGTCCATGCGAACAAGGAGATCCTGCGGGCCGATGGCGCGACGATCGAGGGCGGGGACCATCTCCATGAAGGCACGCCGAAGATCGAGCTCGGCTGCAAGGGCATCCTCTACGTCGAGCTCGTGAGTCGCACGGCGAAGGTGGACCAGCACTCCTCGTATGCCGCGATCGCGCCGAATCCGGCGTGGCGGCTGATCCAATGCCTCACGACGCTCCGTGACGCGAGCGGCCGGATCAAGATCCCCGGATGGTACGAAGACGCACGACGTCCGACGGCGCGCGAGTTGCGATACTTGCGGGCGAGCGCGTTCAAGTCGCAGGCCCTGAAGGAATTCTGGGGCGTGTCCGAGTTCCTCGGGGGCGACAACGATTTCGAGATCCTCCGCCGCCTGATTTACTCGCCGACGTGCACGATTTGCGGGTTTGTCAGCGGATACATCGAGCAAGGCACGAAGACGGTCAACCCGGCCGTCGCGAAGGTGAAGATCGACTTCCGCCTCGTCCCGAACATGAAACAGGCGAAGCAGCTCCAGAAGCTCCGCGACCATCTCGCCGCGAAGGGGTTCGACGACATCGAGGTGGGGCCCGCGGATGAGAAACTCGAGTCCGCGGCGATCTCGCTGAACGCGCGGGTCGTGAAAGCGGCGATCAAAGGATCCGTCGACGCGTACGGCCGCGAGCCGGAGGTCTGGCCGTGGTCCCCCGGCGCGTCGGCGCACGGGTTCTTCAACGAGGTCGTCGGCGCACCCTCGATTTCTGGGCCCGGCGTGTCGTACGACGGATCGAACTACCACGCGCCGAACGAGAACTTCCGAATTCCGGATTTCATCGGCGGCGCGAAACATATGGCCGCCATGTTCGCGCGAATGTGACGCCGGGCGCACACATTACAAGTGGGCCCATCCCTGTGACAGTACCTCTGAGTAGAGGTACCCCGAATCGTGGCAGATGTCCTCTTCTCGGGCCGCGCCCCAAACCTTAAGGTGCGAGGGAGGTTCGCCCGACCGATGGACACGGACGTCACGCTCGGCAAGGTCGACGATGTCCAGGACGGCGAGAAGAAACACTTCGAGATCATGGGATACGACGTCCTCGTGGTCCGCGTTGGCGACCGTTTCTTCTGCGTCGACGAGGCCTGCACGTACAAGTGGGCGATGCTGACGGATGGGCTCGTGGATCCGGACACCCTGACGATCCGCTGCAAGGATTGCAACGGCTCGTGGGACCTCATCACGGGCCAACCGCGGGATGCGCCTGCGAAGTTCCCGCTCACCGCGTACCACATCGAAGCGGTCGGGGACGATCTCATCGTGACGTTCACGTACTGAATCCCACGCGTCGAATCGGGACGAAAAGCCTTATCAACGCGGCCTTCCTCGGGATGGATGTCCTCATATCCTGTGACGAACCGAGTCGTCGGCTCGCGCCCGACCCGCGTTCTCATCGAGCGTTTGAGGCGGTGATCATATGGGCGACGACAAGGATCAGCAGTTCACCCGCATGTGGAACGAAGAGAACACGGCGAAGCGGCAGAAGTTCCGGAACTTGATGAAGTCTAAACTCGACCTCTTGCACGTCGAGGTCACGGAAGAGAACGCTCGGGCGTTTTGGAACGGCCGACTCACCGTACGACAGCCCGAGCGTCTCTACCAAGTGCCGGAGCGGCCCGAAGGTCGAAGGCCTCCGCGACGACGGTGAGCGTCGATCGTCATCTCGGGCCAGCGCTTTCGCTCACGGATGAAAAAAATGAAAAGGACCTGGCCTTGCGGCCAGGAATAGTGAGAGTCGCTCGATTCAGAATCGGCGTCGACCGCGGTCCTTCCGGTCCCGGTCGCGTCCGCCGCTGCTGCCGCCACCGCTCCGGCTTCCGCCGAAGGTGCCGAACTCGAACTGCCGGTCGCCGCCGGTGCCGCCGCGTCGCTCGCCGCCGTATCCGCCGCTGCGGTACCGGGGCTCGCGCTCGTATTCGACGGCGCTGACGTCGAGGGCCGTGTTCACGTTCTCGATCGCCTGTTCCGACTTCGTCATCGTGCCGTACTTTCCGACGTTCAGTCGGATGTGCCCGCGCACGAGGGTCACGTAGCCGTTGTCGATCAGGAGCGTCTCGTCCTTCGCCACCTGGCCGATCTGGTCGTTCCAGAGGGTCAGGAAGACGGTTGCGGTCTCGTCCCCGACCGTCGCTTCGACGAGCTTGCGTGCCTCGCCGAATTTCGACGTAATCTCTCTCTCTTCGCTCAACCCGACGACCTTGACCAAGACATTCACTTGCTTGGACGCGGGGGTCAGGTCCTTGACTTTCGTCATTGCTTTGTCCATGTTCTCACATTCTGCCGACACAAGACGCCAGAGTCGCAAATGGCCGGGAAAAACCGAAACCAGGCGAATTCAGACGATGTGGGCCGGTTCTCGTCTACGGGTCACTGCTATAAAAATGTTCGGAGACGCGGGGCTGCGTTCCACTTCCTCCGTACTGAACTCCGGCCGTGCAACCGGAACCTGCGGCCGTGCAACGGCCGCCGGCTTTGACCCTAAACCCCACGATTTCGGATCAGGACAACGAGTTCGCTTGGGGGGCGCAGTGGCGACCTCAGTCCTCAGCTCACCGCTTTCTTCACGAGCGCGCCGATCCGTGCCTCTTCGGCGGCCGTCAACTCCTTCAGCGCGAAGGCGACCGGCCACAGGGCGCCGTCGTCGAGGTTCGCCGCATCGCTGAAGCCGAACGTCGAGTACCTCGTCTTGAACTTCTGCGCGGGTTGGAAGAAGCAGACGACCTCGCCGTCCTTGGCGTACGCAGGCATCCCGTACCAGGTTCTGGGCGAGAGGGCTGGCGCGCTGGCTTTGATGATCCCATGGAGCCGCTTGGCCATGGCGCGATCCGGTTCCCGCATCTCGGCGATCTTCGCGAGCACGGCGCTTTCCCCGTCCGCCTTGTCCGCGCGCGGGTCGCGAGCCGCGGACGTCTTCCGCTCTTGGAGGTACTCCTTCATCGCGGCTCGTTCCTCGTCCGTGAATCCCTTGAACTTCTTGGCGATCACGGCGGTGCTCTTGGCGGACTTCTGCTCTTCCTTCCTTGCCGGTTTCCTCTCAGCCATGGCGTCGCGCGCCTCCTTCGACCGGCACTGGTTCGTCACGGCATATACATGTTCGTTGGCGACGCCAAGTATTTAGCGCGTCTTTGAGTTCTCATCCTACCCATGCTCGTCGACGCGTTCGGACGCGAGGTCACGGACATCCGCGTGAGCGTCACGAAGCGATGCAACTTCGGATGCATCTACTGTCACGACGAGGGCCTGGGCCCGATCCTCAAGCCGCGCATGCCCCACGAGGACGAGATGTCCGTCCCCGAAATCGAGCGGCTCCTGCGCGTCGCGCGCGAATTCGGCATCCGCTCTGTGAAGTTCACCGGAGGAGAGCCGCTCGTTCGGCTCGACATGGAGCAGATCATCGACCGCGCCGTTCGGCAGCTGCCGGACGTCTCGATGACGACGAATGGCTCGATGTTGGCGAAGCGAGCGGAGGCGTTGCGCGCGGCCGGCCTGAAGCGGGTGAATGTCTCGATCGACTCGCTCGATCCACAGGCGTTCCGCGACATCCGTAAGGGGGATCTCGCGCCGGTGCTGCGTGGGATCCGCGAAGCGCTTCGAGTCGGTCTGAAGCCCGTGAAGCTGAACATGGTCGTGTTCAAGCACACGCTCCCTCACATCCCGCGGATGATCGAATACATCTCGGACGGCGACGGCCTCAAGCTGCAGCTGATTCAGTTCATGCCCGAACTGGTTGGGCAGCAAGAGTGGATGGTCGACATCGATGCGGTGAAGAAATGGCTGGAGGCCCGCGCGGACAAGGTCCTTGTGCGGGAGATGCACCACCGCCGGATCTACCTGTTCAACGGCGCCGAGGTCGAGGTCGTCGATCCCGTGTACAACACGGAGTTCTGCATGAACTGCCACCGGATCCGGGTGACCCATGCGGGCGAGCTGAAAGGATGCCTGAACCGGAACGATGATCTCATCCCGACCCGCGGGCTCGAGGACGACGCGCTGCGAGACGCATTCCGTAGCGTCGTCGCGAACCGCATGCCGTATTACGGCGCGTACGTGAAGGAGTTCCCGCGGCGGGATCCGCGGGGTGCCGAGCCGATCGAATTCCCTCTGATCCCGGCGGCCTGAGCCTCCGGTCAGAATCCTCAAATAGCCACGCGGGATGCGTCGCGCGCGTGACCGTTTTCAAGGGCCTCGACGTCATCGCCGCCGAGTATAAGGCAACGGACCAGGTGCCTTCGGAGGCCCGCGCCTTCACCGGGTGGGATCAATTCGCCCTCTGGTTTGCGGCCGCGTCGCTGCCCGCGGCATGGCTGTATGGCGGGTACATGACCGGAGCCTACGGGCTGCCGGGGGCCTTCGCCCTCATCTTCCTCGTCTCCACGATCACGTTCATCCCGTGGGCCCTCATCGGCTATATCGCCGCAGACAAGGGCGCATCCTCCGTGTCTCTGCTTCGACCCGCTTTCGGGCTTCGCGGGAGCAAGCTGCCTTCCATATTCTATCTCTTCTTCGGCTACGGATGGGCCGCCGTGAACGTGTTCATCGCCGCGATTTCCATCTCATTCGTCTTCAACCTCACCCTCGGCTGGCCGGACGCCTTCCACGCGCCCGCGGGGTCTCCGATCAACTACTACCTCGTCCCATCGATTCTCTTGATCTGCCTTCTGCAAGGGTTCTTCGCCACGGCAGGCCATCGAGCGATTCGTTACCTGAACTGGGCGTCGACCGTCGCACTCGTCGCACTCGGCGCCTACGCCTCGTACATCGTCCTGAAGGACTTCGACTTCGGACTGCTCTGGTCCTGGCGGCCGACGGTGCCACTGTCCTTCACCTTCTCGGGCGGGAATTTCGGACCGGTATTCCGGTACACTCTGACGTTCCCCCTCCTACTGGACCTGCTGATCGCGTACAACTGGACATGGGAGTTCATCGGCGATTTCAGCCGCTTCGCCCGCTCTAAAAAGGCGGGGACTTGGGGACCGTTTGCAGGTGCCTCCCTGGCCCAGTACTGGTTCTTCTCCGTCGGCGCGTTGATGACGGTCGCGTTCCTTGTCACCGCACCTCCCGGGGCCCCCAACTTTGCGGCGATCTCGGACCCAAGCTTCAAGGCGACCCAGCTGGGATTCGGCGTGGGGGCGTATCTGATCATCCTCTTCGCCACGATTTCTACGAACGCCGGAAACATCTACGCATCCGCGCTCGGCATCAGTAACATCGCGACGCGGTGGAAAACCTCCATGAGGAAGCTGCTCCTCCTCTCGGCCGTCATTGTCGTGCCGCTCGCACTCCTCCCGCTCCTGGAGACGGATTTCGTTTTCACGTACATTTTCTTCCTCGACTTCCTCGGCGCGATCGTCGTGCCCCTCTGGACCCTCACGCTCGTCGACTACTTCCTTGTGAAATCGCGCCGCTACTCGGACGATCTGTTCGCGAAGGAAGGGGGCCGCTACTGGTACCGCGGCGGATGGAACTGGCCTGCGGTCATCACCCTCGTAGCCGGGACCTGCTTGTACTGGATCATTGCGTTTGGCCTTCCGACGTTGCGCGAGACGATTTCCGCAGCGCTGCCCACGATCGCCTTCGTGATCGTTGTGTACTACTTTTGGGGCCGATCATCCTGGGAGAAAAACCTCCGGACGCTGCGGGAATCGCGGCTAATCGAGGCGAACGGTTGATCCGGTATTCGCGGTTCTGCCATCCCCGGCTGGTCGCGCGAAGGACCCTCCGGTTTCGCATGAGCGCCACGGTCCGACGGACCGCACTCAAAGATCGCGGAGCGCATCCGTAATAAGGGCCCATACCGCTACTCGTGGAGGAGCCAGCGGTTGTCCTCCAGCATCTCGCCGGCAGGCGTCGAACGTTCCGGCGCGCTCGGTCGGATGCGGGAGGCACTCGAGGCGGCGAAGAGGGCAAGGGACGCAGGACACGACGTCCATCAAGTCCGCGAGATGCTGAGAGCGGCCCAATCCGCATTCCAGGCAGGCGACTACCCGACGGCAACGCGCGTCGCCGATCAAGTCCTCGACATCTGCAGCGCGCTGCCGGTACGCAGCCCGGGACAGCCATCGAAGGCCGAAACGCTCGATCGGATGATCCAGGCCCTCGAGGCCTCCAAGCAATCGAGGGACTCCGGTAACAATGTCAAGCAACTCCGAGCGATGCTGAAGACGGCTCGATCTGCATTTGAGGCGGGCGATTACACAACGGCTATGCGGGTCGCCGATCAAATCCTCGAAATCTGCAGGGCCCAATCGGCTCCGAGTGCGCGCGGCCCGCCAAGATCCGTCGTGCGGAGGCGAATCAACGAAGCGCACCGAGCGATGAAAAAACGGAGGCGCCGAGGGTTTAGCATCGACCAGAGCACCGAGCTGCTACGACGAGCACGGGCCGCATTCGAGGGAGGAGATTTCCTGAGCGCGATGGACTTGGCAAATCAAGCACTCGAACTGTCCGGCTCTGGATAACGCCCGAGGCAAGCGCCATCGCGCCGGGCTGGAAAGCCTATATTCCCTTCGCGCCATCCCTTGCCCTCGGGCGAGCCTTCCTGCGTCGCCCGAGCTACGATACTATGGTGAAGCGGAAGCCGAAAACCCTCCGGGGGCCCCACGTCGTCGTGCTCCCGCCCGGGCCAAAGTCGAAAGTCGCGATGGCGCGAAAGGAGAAATTCGTCACGAATGCGGTGAAGGTCGCCCTACCCATCGACGTCGCTTCGGCGGAAGGCCCGTTCGTCCGCGATGCGGACGGCAACGTGTATGTCGACCTGGGAGGCGGCATCGGCGTCCAGACCGCCGGGCATCGTCCGCCCGCCGTGATCCGCGCCGCGAAGGCGGAGCTCGACCGGCTTACCCACATCTCGTTCATGGTGGCGACGTACGGCCCGTACACGGATCTCGCGGCGCGCATGGCGGAAATCTGTCCCCCGGGCCTCACGAAGTCGATCTTCCTGAACTCCGGATCCGAGGCGATCGAGAACGCGGTGAAGATCGCGCGATCGGCGACGAAGCGGGCGTGGCTCGTCTCCTTCAAGACCGCGTTCCACGGTCGAACCTTGCTCGACATCAGCCTCACCGGGAAGGAGAAACCGTACCGCGAGGGGTTCGGTCCGCTCGTGCGCGAAGTGATCCTCGCAGATTACGCGTACCCCTACCGGGATCCGGAAGGGCGACCCCCGGCGGAGTGCGCGAAGGCGCGAGTTGAGGAACTCGAACGCCTCCTCAACCAACCCGAGGTCGCCGGCCGCGTCGCCGCGATCCTCGCGGAACCCGTCCAAGGGGAAGGCGGGATGATCGTTCCGCCGAAGGAATTCTTCCCCCTCCTCCGCCGCCTCTGCGACGCGCATGGCATCGTCCTCGTGGACGACGAGGTCCAGGCGGGGATGGGCCGCACGGGGACGATGTGGGCGATCGAGAACTGGAACACCGTGCCGGACGTCCTCGTGAGCGGGAAGGCGGTCGGCGGTGGCCTGCCGTTCGGCGGCGTCACGGGGAGGCCGGAGGTCATGGACCGTCCGGGACCGGGGAGCCTCGGCGGCACGTTCGGCGGCAACCCCGTCGTCTGCGCCGCGGCCCTCGAGGCGATCGACACGATCGAGAAGGCGCTCCCGAAGACGAAGAAGCTCGAGGCGCTCATCGGGGAGCGGCTGGAGGAGATCTTCGAAGGCCACGAACGCGTCGGCGAGGTCCGCGGGATCGGGGCGATGTGGGCGCTCGAGTTCGTGAAGGACCGCCGGACGAAGGAACCGGACGTCGAGCTGGCGCGGGCCGTCCAGATGGCGGGTCTGAAGAACGGGCTCATCCTCCTCACTGCGGGGTTCTACAACAATTGCATCCGGCTTCTGCCGCCGATCAACATCCCGCTCCCGCTCATGGCGAAGGCCCTCGACCTGCTCGAGGACAGCCTCGATCTCGCCCTCGCGGGCAAGGCCGGCTGAGGCGACCGATGGTCCGTTCCGCGCTGCTCTCCGAGGTCAAGCCCCACTACGGGGATTTGAAGAACTACGTCGGCGGGGAATGGCGCGATCCCGCCGCGACGGAGTGGCTCGACGACACGAACCCGGCCTCGGGGCAGACGATCGCCCGCGTGCCGCTTTCGACGAAGGACGACGTGGACGAGGCCGTCCAGGCGGCTGCCGGCGCCTGGGAGACCTGGCGGGCGACGCCCCCGGCCGCCCGCGTGCGGTTCTTCTTCACTCTCCGGGATCTGATGGAGCAGCGGTTCGAGGACCTCTCCCGGATCGTCGTCCAGGACATGGGCAAGACCATCGACGAGGCGCGGGGCGAGGTGCGCCGGGCGATCGAGAACGTCGAGGTCGCCTCCGGGATCCCGAGCCTCATGATGGGCTACGGCCTCGAGGACGGCGCCGCGGCGGGCATCGACGAGGAGGTCGTGTACCAGCCACTCGGCGTGTTCGCCGGCATCAGTCCGTTCAACTTCCCGGTCATGGTGCAGTTCTGGTTCTGGCCCTACGCGGTCGCGACGGGCAACACGTGGATCGCGAAGCCGTCGGAGCAGGACCCGCTCGCCTCGCAGCTCGTGTTCGACCTGATCCACCGGGCCGGCTTCCCTCCGGGTGTGGTGAACCTCGTCCACGGCGCGAAGGAGACCGCGAACGCGATCCTGGACGATCCGGACGTCCGCGGCGTCTCCTTCGTCGGTTCCAGTCCGGTCGCGAAGGCGATCTACGCCAAAGCGGCGGCCGCGGGAAAGCGCGTCCAGTGCGGTGGCGGCGCGAAGAACGTCCTCGTCGTCCTGCCGGACGCCCGGCTCGACCGGCTCGTCCCGAACATGGTGGCCTCCTGCTACGGCTGCGCGGGGGAACGGTGCCTCGCCGGATCCATCGTCGTCGGCGTGGGAGACATCCAGGCGGATCTCCGCCGCAAGTTCGCGGCGGCCGCGGCTGAGCTCAAGGTCGGATACGGCCTCGATCCAAGCGTCGAGATGGGTCCCGTCATCTCGGCGGCCCACCGGGACCGGGTGCTCGGGTTCATCGACCGCGGCGAAGCGGAGGGGGCCGAGGTCGCGCTGGACGGACGCGGGCTCACGGTGCCCGGCTACCCCGGCTACTTCGTTGGCCCGACGGTCCTCGGCGACGTGCGGCCCGACATGGCGATCGCGCGGGAGGAGATCTTCGGGCCCGTCGTGGGCCTGTTCGGGGCGGACGGCCTTGACGAGGCGATTGAGGCGATCAACCGGAGCCCCTACGGGAACGCCGCCTCGATCTACACGTCGAGCGGGAAGGCCGCCCGAGACTTCCGGGTCCGCGTCCGGGCGGGGAACATCGGCATCAACGTCGGCGTCGCGGCCCCCGTGGCCTACTTCCCGTTCGGCGGGATGAAGGACTCGTTCTTCGGGGACCTACACCCTCAAGGCCGGGACGCGATCCGCTTCTTTACGGAGAGCAAGGTCGTCATCACCCGGTGGCCGTGACCGGGTCGGCGGGGCAACCGATTTTCAAGTCAAACTAGGTTCTGACTGAAAACGTGGTACGGAAACGAAACTATTTATACGCACGAGCGCGCAGATACTATTGCGGATAACGAAATCCATGGCCGAGGACAACGAAGGGCGTTGCGAGGGCCCGGGCTGCGGCGCGGCGGTCGCCTTCACGGTGATCGGCTCCGAGCTCAAGCTCACGGTCCTGCACAGCCTCCTCTCGGGCCCGAAGCGCTTCAACGAGCTGCGGGTCTCAACAGGGATGTGCCAGAGCTCCCTCGCGAAGACCTTGAAGGAGCTCGAGGAGGCGGGGATCGCGGAGCGGAAGGTCCACCTGGACCGGCCCGTGGCCGTCGAGTACCGCCTCTCCCCGATGGGGCAGGGGCTCTTCGAGGCGATCCGGGACCTGGAGCGATGGGCCGCCCGATGGGTCATGGACAATCGCGCCCGCGAGGTGACGCAATGAGTCAATTTGCCAGCACACAGGAGAAAGATCTGACGTTCAAGCGAGAGGTCGCGCGCGAGACCGGGCCGGACGCCTCGCGTTGCCCGAACTGCGGCAGCTTCGCCCTGTACGTCGACCCGGTCCGCGGGGAGCGCGTATGCGACAACTGCGGCTTCGTCGTCGACGAGGGCATGGTCGACCAGGGACCCGACTGGACGACGTTCGAGGGCGACGACCGGATCCGAGCGGGTCCGCCGCCGTCCGTGATGGCGCCGGACAAGGGCCTGGGATCCATGGTGGGGAACGGATTGCGAGACGCGAAAGGGAATCCCATCGATGCCCGCAGCGTGGCGGCGTTGAACCGCCTGCGCCGGGTGAGCCAGTGGACGCGGTACGACCGGACGGAACGGGCGCTCGCGCCGGGCCTGGCCCAGCTCTCGAGCCTGTCCTCGCGGATGGGCCTCGCGCCGGCCTTCCGGGAGCGCGCCGCCATCCTGTTGCGCCGCACGATCGAAGCGGGGCTCTCCCGCGGTCGGTCGATGGACGCGATCGTCGCCGCGGTCGTGTACCTGGCCGCGAAGCAGCTCGGGGCTCCGCGCGGGCTTCATGAGCTCGCCCAGGAGACGGGCGTGACGGTCCATCGCATCTCCCTGACCGCGAAGGTCGTCGCCCGCGAGCTCGGCGTGTTCAGCCGCGCCTCACGCGCGGAGGACTTCGTGCCGCGGTTCGCGTCCCAACTCGGCCTGGACGCGCGGGTCGGCGAGCGGGCGCTCGCCCTCGTCGCCCAAGGAAAGGACTCGAAGATCCTCGAGGCGAACTCGCCCGTCGGCATCGCGGCCGGCGCGCTCTACCTCGCGTCGGAGGACCTCGAGGTGCCCCTGACCCAGGCGGAGATCGCCCGGCTGACCGGCGTGAGCGAGGTCACCATCCGAAAACACTATCGCCTACTTCGGGAATTCCTGGCCGGGACGGAAGACCAAGTGGAGGCAGCTTGATCGCGGGGATTTGCCCGACTTGTGGGTTGCCTAAGGAGATCTGTGTCTGCGAGGACCTGGGCCGGGAGACGACCCAGCTGTCCGTCGAGATGGATACGCGCCGCTACGGCAAAGCCGTGACCGTCGTGCGAGGCCTCGAGTCGAAACCGGACGAAGCGGAGAAGCTCGCCCGGGATTTGAAGAAGGGACTCGCGACGGGCGGATCCGGGAAGGGCGGCGTGATCGTTCTCCAGGGCGACCATCGCAAGGACGTCGTGCGACTCCTTCAGTCGAAAGGGTACAACGTCCGCTGACGGCGGCCCTTATCTAGGGCCGCACACTTTCGTCGGCATCGCGCAGGCGGTCCGATGAGGGCGGTCGTCGTGCCCCACTACGGCGGGCCCGAGGTCTTGGAGCTGGTCCCGGATTATCCGGACCCCGTTCCGGGTCCCGATCAGGTGATCGTTCGCGTGCACGCGACGTCTCTGAACCACCTCGACCTCTTCGTGCGCGAGGGCATCCCGACCCTCAAGCTCACCTTGCCGCACATCCTCGGATGCGATGCGGCCGGGGACATCGCGGAGGTCGGCTCCGACGTGATGGACCTCGAGGCCGGCGACCGCGTCGTCGTAAACCCGGGCATCTCCTGCGGCCGCTGCGAATATTGCCTCAAGGGCGAGGACTCGTCCTGCGTCGACTACAAGATCCTCGGGGAGCACCTGCCCGGGGCGTACGCGGAAAAGGTCGCGGTCCCCGCGCGCAACGTCCTCAAGATCCCGACGGACATGGAGTTCGCGCCCGCCGCAGCCGCGCCGCTGGCCTTCATGACGGCGTGGCGGATGCTCGTGACCCGCGCCCACGTGCGGCCGGGGGAGGACGTCCTCATCCTCGGCGCCGGCTCCGGCGTCTCGACCGCCGCGATCCAGGTCGCGAAGCTCGCGGGCTGCACGGTATTCGTGACGAGTTCGAGCGATGCGAAACTGGAGAAGGCGAAGCCCCTCGGCGCGGACGTCCTCGTGAACTACCGCTCGATGCCGTGGTCCAAGGCGATCTGGGAGTTGACCGGCAAGCGGGGCGTCGATGTAATCGTGGATCATGTCGGGCAAACGACGTTCAAGGACTCCGTGCGCACCCTTCGGAAGGGCGGTCGGATCGTCGTGCCCGGCGCGACCACGGGCTCGATGCTCGAGCTCGATGCGCGCTACCTGTTCTGGCGGCAGCTCTCGGTCTTGGGCTCGACGATGGCGAACCAGCGGGAGTTCGAGGAGGTCATGAAGCTCGTCTTCATGGGCCGCCTCAAGCCCGTCGTCGATCGCATCTTCCCGCTCGCCCAGGCCCGCGAGGCGCACGAGTACCTCGCGAAGGGCGAGCAATTCGGGAAGGTCGTTCTCGCCATCGACTAGGCCGGCTCTCCCGCATCGTCGCCGGAAGATTCGGCGTCGGGGAGATGGATCGCTGGTGCTTGGCGAGCCGCGATCCACGCGCGCAGCCGCCGTCCGATGCCGGGCCGCCGCCTGCGTCGCGGGCCGCCAGGTCGCCGGCCACGGCGCGCGGACAGGAGCACGTGCGCGCGGTCCGCGGGAGCGAATTCCCACCGCACGTAATCGGCCAGGCCGCGGTCACGAAGTCGTTCGCTGAGTGTCGTCTCGATTCCGAAGATCGGGTATGTGGTTCCGAACATGCCAGGGAGAATGACGTCCTCGACGAACGTGGTTGACCCGCCATGGACGGCCGTCCATTGACGGCTCGAAGGCTATGTTCGCCCGGTGTCCCGATTCTCACGTCTTTTTCTTGTGGCGCTTCGCGGGTCCGATTTTCGCGCGGATCTTTCGGACCAGCTCCCGGGTCTCCGGGAACCGCATCGCCTTGTCGAGCGAGAAGACGAGGGCGCCGTCGACCTCGACGTCGTAGACGCCGTGCGCGCCCGGGACGAGCCGCAGGTCGGAGAGCTCCTCGCCAAATTCCTTCAGGATCCCGTCCGCGTCCTCGATCGCCTTGAACTGGTAGCGGCACGGGACGCAGTAGCGAATAAGGACTTCCGGCATCGAATCGGACGAGGGGCGCGGTCGAATAAAAAGCTGCGCCGCCTCACGCGTGATCGGTCTCGTCGTGACCGTGCACGTCGAAGGCGGCGAAGCCGCGGAAGGAGTTCAGGAAGTACCGCATCCGCACCCGCAGCGGGAGCCTCGACCGACTCGCCCTCGAGATCTTCGCTGGACGACTCCGCGCGATCGACGCGGTCATCCAGCCGACCTCGGACGAGCCGTACTCGAGGCGTCCGTATTGTCGCAGGCTGAAGTTGCGGTTGCTGTCCGTCCAGATCTTCGTGTTTCCAGGTCCGTATAGGTACATTTCTTACACCTTAGACCGGGAAAAGACGCCTGAGACGAACGTTATTGACCCGCCATCGGCGGCCGTCGAATGACGGCAGCACCTATATCCCCCGCAACCGTCATGGCGGTCCCATGAGCCTCTGGGAGATCTCGTTTCGGACCCAGTACGACTACCCGTTCATGAAGATATCCGGCCGCCACCCGGGCCTCCCGATCTCCATGTGGTGCATCTGGAACCGCGAGCTGGTCCAGGTGCCGACCCTGGACGAGGCGATCCTATCGGACATCGAGAAGGAGATCCGCAAGGCGGGTAAGTGCATCGACCAGTGGGTGGAGGCGGCCGACTCGCGGATCTTCATGCTCCGCTGCACGTGCGGCAACCTGGACAGCCCATGGAACATCTGGGAAGCCCACGAGGCCGTCGACGCGCCGCCGGCGATCTTCCAGGACGGCTGGGGCCACTTCCGCCTCGTGACCTTCGACGAGTCCCACACGAAGGATCTCTTCCGGGACTTCAACAAGCGGGGCCCGACGGAACTGATCCGGAAGCGGGAACTGCCGCTGAGCGTCCTGCCCTCGAGCATTTGGGTGAACAGCCTGTTCGGCGACATGACGTCTAAGCAGATGGACGCGCTCCTGAAGGCGCACCGCTACGGGTACTACACATCGCCGCGCGACGTCACGACGGAGAATATCGCCCGCAGCCTGGGCGTGAGCCGCTCCACGTACGAGGAGCACCTCCGCAAGGCCGAGAACCGGATCATGGGGAACCTGATCCCGTACCTGCAGCTCTTCGCCGTGGGCGAGAAGAAAGCGGACAAGATGCCCCTGAAACAGACGCTGGTCGAATCGACCGTCGACGCTTGATCACGCGGTCGGCGGCGCGGGAGGTTTCGGAGTCGCCGCGGGCGTCGATGCCGGCGCGGGAGCGGCGGGCGTTGTGGCGGGAACTTTCTCCGGTGGCGGCAGCGGCGCAGTATGCGTCGCTCCAATGACCTTCCCCCGGACGACCGCGCCCTTGTCCACGTACAGGCGACCGCCTTCGTTCACGACGTCGCCTTGGACCATGCCGTAAATCTCGAGGTCGCCGCCCGCAGCCTTCGCGGCCTTCGTGACGAGTCCATGGAGGACGGCTTTGCCGGAGCGCTCCGCGAGGAGGTTCCCGGACACCATCCCCGTGACGTCGCACACGCTGTTGTCGCGGACGAACAAATCGCCGCGGACGAGGCCGGTCATCGTCGTCGAACGCGGGCCGATCACGACGACGGAGCCTTCGAACCGTTCGTCAAGCACACCGCCCCGGAAGATGCGAACCATGGGCCGATCCGTCCGGGCCTAAGTGGCGAACGGGCTTCAAGATTTCGTCGCAGGCTCATCCGGCTCGCTGCGAGAGCCATCGTTCCGCATCGAGGGCCGCCATACACCCGAAGCCTGCGGCGGTCACGGCCTGGCGGTAGCGGAAGTCGTGGACGTCGCCCGCCGCGAAGACGCCCTCCACCGAGGTGGCGGTTGAGAAACCGTCGTGCGGCCGCAACGTGAGGTAGCCCTTCTCCATGAGGACTTGCTCGCGGAACACCTGCGTCGCGGGTTCGTGGCCGATCGCGAGGAACAGTCCCTGGACTTTGACATCCGATGTCGTACCCGACTTCACGTTCTTGATCCGGACGCCTTCGACCTTCTGCTCGCCCAGGACATCGACGACCTCGGAGTCCCAAAGGATCTTGACGTTCGGCGCTTTGAACAGCCGGTCCTGCATAATCTTGCTCGCACGGAACGCGTTCCGTCGATGGACCACGGTCACGGTCTTGCAGAGCTTCGAGAGGTAGAGGCTCTCCTCCATCGCGGTGTCGCCGCCGCCCACGACGACCACGTCCAGATTCTTGAAGAAGAAGCCGTCACACGTTGCGCACGCGCTCACTCCGCGGCCCTTGAGACGCTGCTCGTTGGGAAGGCCCATGTACTTCGCGTTCGCACCGGTCGCGATGACGATCGATCTGCCTTCGTGTACACCGTCGCTCGTCCAGACTTTCAACGGTCGCGCGCGGAAGTCCACCTTCGTCACGTCATCGTCCACGAAGTCCGCTTTGAAGCGTTCCGCTTGTTTTCGCCAGAGTTCCATGAGTTCCGGGCCCTGGATGCCGACCGGGAATCCGGGATAATTCTCGACGTCCGTCGTGATCATGAGCTGGCCGCCGGCGACGGAGCCGGCGATCACGAGCGTCCGGAGGTTCGCCCGCGTCGCATAGATCGCGGCGGTGAGGCCCGCGGGGCCGGAGCCGATGATGATGATGTCATAGGGAGGCACAACCCCGTCGAAGGGCCCGGTCCGACATAAGAGTTGCCCCGCGCGAATGCGCAACCTAAAAGGGATTCCGCCCTTTCCTTCGACCCTTGACCTCGACGGATCTCGAACGCCTGTTTGCGTTGCTCCCCACGTTCGAGCACCAGAAGGGGATCCGGCTCTTCGATGACGTCGCGAGGGATCCCGCGAACGCGGCGCCCATCCTCCAGGAACTCCTCGCGGTCGTCTCGAACCACGACGATCCTCAGCTTCACACGCCGCATGGCGTGCTCACGTTGCAGGCGGGCCGGGACCTGTTGCGGCTCACGCGGCCGCCCCGCGGCCTCGGGCTCCTGCGGTTCCTCGTCTTCTACAACTTCAGCCTCACGAAGCGGCCCTTGACGCTGGCGCAGGCGCAGGCGGACGCGCGCGGCGTCCCGTCCGCAGGCCGTGAGCAGATGGAGACCGCGTACCGCAAAGTCGTCTTCGAGCGCGCGGGTCCGAAGGCCGCAGCCCTCCTAGGCCGGATCGCGCTGGATCATGGGATCGAAGCGGCCGCGCACCTCGCGATTCGGACGTCCCTCGATGACCTCGGCCGGCTCGGCCACAACCTCGTCCTGGCCCACGCCTACTCGGACGTCGCCGAGGCGTTGGGGATGCCCCGAGGCCTTGTGACCCTCGCGAACCTCGGACACGTCCAGGCGAGCGCGCTCCAGGGTGTCCAGCCCGTGGAGATTCCCGTGCTGAGAGGCGCGGGGAACGGCGAGGCGGACGTCGAACTCCTCGGTCGCCTCCTCGAGGAATGGGAATTCGATCGCGTCGAGGGGACCGTGCGCGCGCTCGCGTTCGAAGGCGAAGCGGACCTCGCGTTTCGGCCCTTGCTCATTGCCGCGAGTGCCGAGCCCGGGTTCCTCGGGCACACGCTCGGCGAAGTCCACGCGGCCCGTATGGCGACCCGCTATCTCACGCCGTCGGAGAACAGTTGGCTCCTCTGGAAGCTCTATCGCACCCTCACGGCCCGCTTCGGATATCCGGAGTTCCTCCGCCTCGTGCCTGGAAATTCGGCGGAGTCGGAGTCGATCCTCCCGGCGTTCGAGGCGAGCCTCCGCTACAAGTCGCCTCCCGCCGAGGAGACGGTGCGCCGCGCCCTCGAGACGGACGTGCCGCTCGACGACCTCCTCGCGACGGTCGTGGACTTCTACGGCAACTGGACCGTCGGCGAGAAGGAACACACGGTCAGCTGCCTGAACGCGGTCCTCCAGACGGCGAAGTTCCTCGGCCGGGACGAGGCGTTGCTCCCGCTCGCGATCGGGCTGAGCAAGCTGCCCTTCTGACGCTTCAGTTCGTCTCGGAGATCGCGGAAGGCGTCGCGCGCTTCGCGATCGTCGGTTGCGCCTCCGTCTTCTCTTGGAACTGTGCGCGTTCCGTCGAATCGGCCATGGCGGTCGTCGACGACTCGCGGCCGGAAACGACCTGCGTCACCTCGTCAAAGTAGGCGGTGCCGACAAAGGTCTGGTGCTCGACCGCGCGGTAACCATCGGCCTTCGCTGCGAACTCGTCCTGCTGCAACTCCGAGTAGGCGGTCATGCCCGTCTCCCGATAGGCCCGAGCCAGCTCGAACATCGAGAGGTTCAAGCTGTGGAACCCCGCCAAGGTGACGAACTGGAACTTGTACCCCATGTCCGCGAGCTCCTCCCGGAACCCTCGGATCGTCGCGGCATCGAGCTTCTTCTGCCAGTTGAAGGACGACGAGCAGTTGTAGGCGAGCATCTTGCCGGGGAAGCGGCCGTGGATCGCGTCCGCGAAGGTCCGCGCCTCATCGAGGTCCGGCCCGGCGGTCTCGCACCACAGCAGCTCCGCGTACGGGGCGTATGACACGCCGCGCGCGATCGACGCGTCGAGGCCACCCCGGAACGGGTGGAATCCTTCGGGAGTCCGTTCGCCATCGGCGACGAAGGCGCGATCGCGCGGATCCACATCCGAGGTGATGAGTCGCGCCGAGTTCGCATCCGTCCGCGCGATTAGGATCATCGGGACCCCGCAGATGTCCGCCGCAAGCCGCGCAGCGACGAGTTTCTGTACGAAGACGCTGGTCGGGACGAGGACCTTGCCTCCGAGGTGGCCGCACTTCTTCGCACTTGCCAGCTGGTCTTCGAAGTGCACGCCGGCCGCGCCGGCCTCGATCATCGCCCGCATGAGTTCGAAGGCGTTCAGTGGTCCTCCGAATCCCGCTTCCGCGTCCGCCACGATTGGGGCGAACCAGTGCGTCGAGCCGCTTCCTTCGAGTGACTGTTTCTCGTCCTCGCGGCGAAAGGCGTTGTTGATCCTCCGCACGAGATTCGGGACGCTGTCCGCGGGGTACAGGCTCTGGTCCGGGTACGTCTGGCCCGCGTCGTTCGCGTCCGCCGCGACCTGCCACCCGCTCATGTAGACCGCGGGCAACCCCGCCTGGACTTGCTGGATCGCCTGGTTCCCGGTGAGCGCTCCGAGCGCGGGCACGTACGGCTCCGAGCGGAGGAGCGACCAGAGTCGTTCCGCGCCGAGGCGCGCGAGGGTGTGCTCGATCGGCACCGAGCCCCGCAGCCGGACCACGTCCTCGGCCCGATATGGCCGGACGATCCCGGTCCAGCGCTCGTCTTCCTTCCAGCTCGATTCGAGTTCGTGTGCGTTCATCATGCGTGCTCCCGCTCCTTCCCGCTCTCGCGTCGTTGTGCGTTGCTTGCTCCAGCGTGGGCTCCTCCGGTGACACCCATGACCCTCCCCTCCGGAGGGGGATCACAGAAGATGCGCCGCCGAGACCGACGCGGACGGAGATCGACCCGCGTCGAGCCGCCCGATCCGCACGGTCATCGGCATGCGTCCCACATCCGTTGGGGATTTCACGCTACTTAACGGTTCGTGTCACATCCGCATACGGACGGCGTCGACGACTCATCGCGCCTCGGTCGGCCGGGCGCTCTTGGCCCCCGTGATCTTCGGACGCGCCATCTCGAAGACGTCCTGCGTTCGGCAGTAGCGGGGACCGCCGAGGCGGCCGACGGCCCGAAGCTTGCGGACGTCGACCAGCCCTTCCGTCAGCACGTCGTCACGGATGTGGAGTCGCAACGCCAGCCCGAAGAACACGACGTTGTCCGCGACCCGCACCGCGCGGATCAGCCGGCACTCGAAGTTCACCGGAGACTCGGCGATTCGCGGAGCGCGAACCCGCTCGGACGGTCCTCGAGTCAGGCCCGCCTCGTCGAACTCGCTCACGCCGTCCGCATAGTCGCCGGATGCCTGGTTCATCCTCCACGCGATCTCCTCCGTGACGACGTTCACGACGAACTCCCGCGTGTCGAGGATGTTCCGTCCGGTATCCTTCGGCCGGCCGTCCCGCTCGCCCACGGAGATCGCGAGGATCATCGGACTGCTCGAGACCCCCATGCTGTACGAGAACGGCGCGCAATTGTCGACGCCGGCCCGGCTCCGCGTCGAGACGAACGCGATCGGTCGCGGCACGAACGCGGAAATCATCAGCCGATAGGCGTCGCGCTCGACGAGGGACGACGGGTCGACGATCATGGGATCCCACAGGTGGAACGAGGGGCCGAGATAAACGGTTCTCGATACGGGCGGTGCGTTTATGACCGACCGGCGGCTCCTATCAATGACGATGGAACACCGGGCCTACGTCCTCCTCTACGATCGCGATTGCGGCGTGTGCAGCGCGTTCGGCCTCTTCGTCCACGCGATTGATCTCGCGCGCCGAATCCGAATCGAAGCCATCCAATCGGCGGGCGCGTGGCTGTCCGAGATCCCCCGGGATCGGGCCTTGGAGGACTTCCACATGGTCGGACCCGACGGACGCGCGACAACGGGCGGGGAGGCCGTGCCCACGTTGGTCGAAGCCCTTCCGGCGGGCGTCGGCCTTGCGCACATCCTACGCGGCTCGCGCGCGCTGATGGCCGCCGTCGACGGCTCCTATCGGTTCCTCAAGCGCTTCCGGGACCGCCTCGTTTGCCGCCTGGTGCCTGGCGCGCCGTCGGCGGGTTCGGGCCCGTGACGAGGGATCGCAGCGTCTTCAGGTTCTTTTTGTAGCCCGCGTCCTGCCCCGGGAATTCCAGGCAGCCGGGAAGCGAGCGGAACCGTTCGTCGTTGACGAGGAACCGGAACGCCTCCCTGCCGAGCTTGCCTTTCCCGATGTCCTCGTGGCGGTCCCAGTGGGAACCGAGGTCGCCCCGTGAGTCGTTGAGGTGGAACGCGCGGAGCGTTCCCAACCCGACCGTTTCGCCGATCTTCCGAACCAGGTCGTCGTATCCGGGCCGCTCGCGGAAGTCGTATCCCGCGGCGAACGTGTGACAGGTGTCGACGCAGACGCCGAGGCGGTCCGCGTGCGACGATCCTTTGATGATCTCCGCGAGTTGCTCGAACGAGGAGCCGACGACGGTCCCCTGCCCCGCCGTGTTCTCGAGGACCCCGAAGACGTCCGGCGCGTTCGCGTGCTCGAAGCACCAGTCGAGGCTCTCGGACGTCGCCCGGATGGAGTTCGCCTCGCCGGCGCCTCCATGCGACGCGGGGTGGAAGATGACGTCTCGGACTCCGAGTTGGTAGGCCCGCTCGATCTCCTCGACGAATGCGACGCGGCTGTACGTGATCGTGTTCTCGTCCGGTGCGCCGAGATTGATCAGGTAGTTCGCGTGGATCACCGCGCGCACGATCCCCTGCGCGGACATCGCGTCGCGGAAGCCTTGCGTCTCTTCGGGCGTGAGCGGCTTCGTCTTCCGGAGCATCCGCGGGCTGCGAGAGAAAATCTGGATCGCCTCGGCGCCGACGGACCGGCCGCGCTCGGGCGCGAGGGCGATGCTCTCGGCGATGGAGACGTGGGCTCCGAGGTACACGCGACTCCCCCGCCACCGGAACCGCTGGGACCGGATGAGCTTTGCCCGGCGCTCTTCGCGTCGGGTTCATTCGACCGCGTAGGGAGCGCGCGTCCGCCGCGCCTTGACCACGAGGTAGGACAAGGTGAGTCCCTTGTCCCCGCCGGCGAATGAGTCCGCGAGTTCCTCCCATCGGCCGTCCTCGGCCCACCGCCGAACCGTCTCGCCAGGAAGGAATAGCTCGACCTCCCGCAGCTCGTCGAACCGCGCCACCGTCGTGTCGACTCCGACGAATTCGGGCGCGAGGCGGTTCTCTTCGAGCAAGTCCGTCATCGTGTCCTCGTAGAACGCCCATCGAGAGCCGCGGCGCGTCTCTTTCCAATGGTCCCCGTGGTGGCAGCAGAAGATGAACGTCCCCTCCGGACGGAGCGCGCGGGACGCGTGCCACACGATCTCCGGGGACATGCAGAGGTTGCTCGTCACCGCGTCGATCGGATTCGGGCTGAACTCGTGATACGGAGTCTTCTCGACGTCGCCCCAGACGAAGTCGGCGTTCCGGATGTCCCGCACCGCCGCGTAGGCCCGCGCATGTTGCAGTTTCGCGCGGTCGAGATCGACGCCGATCACGCGCGCGCCCGCGGCCGCCGAGACGAATGCGAGGCGCCCTTCGCCGGTCCCCAGGTCGAGGACGACCCGACCGCGGAGGTCCTCATGCCGGAACTGGTCGAGGAGCATCGGTCGCAGGGCGTCCGCATCCCGGGCCGCCTCCCGCCACGGAAGCGTGCGGCTCACGCGGACGACCTCCGGCACGGGACCCCAGGTTGCGCATCGAGCGCGCGGGATAAGAGGCCATCGGTGCAGCGCTCGAAAGCCACACGCTTATAGGTGCCCGCTTGATGGTGGACGACCGAACGATGGACGTGCAGGATCACGGGCTGTACATCGGGGCCAAGTCGGTGCCCGCGTCCTCCGGGGCCGCCTCGGAGGTCCTCGACCCCGCGACGAATCATCCGATCGCGCGCGTCGCGGCCGGCACGAAGGACGACGTCGACGCGGCGGTCGAAGCCGCGCGGCGGGCGTTCGAGTCCCCGGATTGGCGGGACATGGATCCGAGCAAACGGGGACGCCTCCTCTGGCTGCTCGGGCAACAGGTCCGCGACCGTTTCGAGGAGCTGGCGCGCCTCGAGTCGATGAACGTCGGCAAGCCGATCCGCGAGGCGAAGGGCGACATCGCCTACGTGTACAAGTTGTTCGAATATTATGCGGGCCTCGCCGATAAAATTCAGGGCGAGACGATCCCGGTGCCGGGCGCGCGGTTCGACTACACGCTGCGCGAACCGCTCGGGGTGACGGCCCACATTGCGCCGTGGAACTATCCGCTCCTCCTCGCGTCGCGAGGCATTGCGCCCGCGCTCGCCGCCGGGAACACGGTCGTGTTGAAGCCGGCGACGCTCACGCCGCTCACCGCTCTGAAGCTCGGCGAGCTCGCGGCCGCCAGCGGCTTCCCACCCGGCGTCGTGAACGTCGTGCCGGGCCCCGGTCGTGAGGTCGGGGACGCGCTCGCCCATCATCCGGACGTGGACTCCGTGACCTTCACCGGCTCGACGGAGACGGGGAAGCAGTTGCTTCGGATCGTCGCGGACCGCGTTGTGCCGACGACCCTCGAACTCGGCGGGAAGAATCCGCAGATTGTCCTGCCGGATGCCAAACTCGATCGCGCGGTCAAGGGCGCGCTCTGGGGAGCGTTCCAGAACGCGGGCCAGATGTGCTGGGCCGGCTCGAAGCTCTTCGTCCACGAAAGCATCTCATCGGCGTTCCTCGGGAAATTGCGGGAGGCGACCGAGAAACTGCGTCTCGGCCCCGGAGTCCGCGAAGACGTTCAGATGGGACCGCTCGTCTCGCGGGAGCACGCGGCGAACGTCACGAAGGCGATCGACGAAGGGATATCGAAGGGCGCGAAGGTGCTCACGGGAGGCCGTCGACCGAGCGCCCCCGATCTGGCGGACGGCAACTTCGTACAGCCGACGATCTTCGAGGATCCCCCGGCATCGGCTCGCGTCACGCGGGACGAGGTATTCGGGCCGGTCCTCGCGGCTTGGTCGTACGCCGACGTTGACGATGCAATTGCACGGGCGAACGACACGCCCTACGGCCTCGCGGCCGGCCTATGGACGCAGGACGTCGGGAAGGCGCACGCGGTCGCGCGACGCCTGAAGGCCGGCATGGTGTCGGTGAACGAATTCCCGATCACCTTCCCGCAGACGCCGTTCCTCGGATGGAAGCAATCCGGCTTGGGGCAGGAACAAGGCGTCGACGCGGTCCTCTTCTACACCCATGCAAAGAATGTGCTCGTGAACCTCGAGTGAGACGATGATCTACGTCGCCCCGAGCGCGGTGCTCGTCGGCGATGTGAGCCTCGAGGACGGCGCGAGCGTGTGGCACGGCGCCGTGCTGCGCGGCGATTTCGATTCGATTTCGATCGGCAAGGACTCGAACGTCCAGGACAACGTCGTGATGCACGTGGACCGAGGGATGCCGGCGAGGCTCGGGACGCGGGTGACGGTCGGACACGCCGCCGTGGTCCATGGATGCACCGTCGGGGACGATTGCCTCATCGGCATGGGCGCGACGGTCAACAGCGGGGCCGTGATTCCCGACGGATCCCTGGTCGCGAGCGGCGCGGTCGTCGTCGAATCAGCCGAATTCCCTCCAGGCAGTGTGATCGCCGGCGTCCCCGCGAAGGTGATCCGGTCCGTGGACGACACGCTGCGACGGCGGATCGACCTCTCGTGGTCGATTTACCGCGAACTCGCGAAGGCGAGCCTGCCCCCCCGGTCGGCGGTCCGAGCGGACGCCTCGAAACAGGTCGTCCTGGACCTCTCCGATGAGTTCACTCGGCTGATCCGCAAGGAATGAGGGCACCCAAACGTTTTTTGAATCCTCGCGACATCGGCCGCGCGATGACGCGCTTCACGACCGACGTCCAGATGCGCTTCCGCGACATCGACGGGATGGGCCACGTGAACAACGCCGTCTACCTTTCGTACACGGAACTCGCGCGGACGCAGTTCTACATGCAGTTCGCGGGGAAGAAGACGCTCGACGAGATCGACTTCATCCTCGCGCACGTGGACATCGACTTCGAGTCCCAGGCGGTATGGGGCGACCAGATTCGTGTGACGGTCTGGCCGTCGAAGATCGGGACGTCGTCCTTCACCCTCCACTACGAGATCTCCGAGAAGCGTAGCGGTCCCATCCTGGCAAGGGCGAACAGCGTCCTCGTCTCCTACGATTACGAGAAGAAGAAGCCCAAGCCGATCCCGGGGGACTTCCGGAAGCTGCTCGAGGCCGCCCTGGAGGCGTAACCGCCGTGCTCGGGACCGCCGATTCATAAAGGCCCGCCCAAAGGGTCAATGATGGGACCCGCGTTGCCCCCGGGGAATGGCCAAGAAGGGCGCACGGCCGCCGATCGGCACGAAGGGCGCGGCGGAGTGGTACTGGAAGCGCTACACTGAGCTCTATCCGAGGTACTTCTGGGCCGACGACACGAAACTCGCGGACATCGTCGTGGCGTCCGCGAAAGGCTCGCTGCTGTTCGACGTCGAGGGCAAGGAATACATCGACCTCACGAGCCAGTGGGCGACGAACAACCTGGGGAATGTGCATCCGGAGATTCTGAAAGCGACTTCGGATGCGATGGAACGCTACGGATTCCTGATCCTCTTCATGAACCCCCACCTGCCGATGATCGACCTCGCGGAGAAGCTCCTCGAGATCCGGCCGTCGAAGAACCTCTCCCGCGTCTTCCTCGAGCTGTCCGGGACCGGCGCCGCGGAGGGCGCCGTGAAGCATGCGATCGAGGCGAGCGGTCGCCCGCTCATCCTGAGCTTCATGGGCCAGTATCACGGCCTCAGCATCGGCGCGACCGCGTTCGGCTCGCTGGTGTCGAAGATGCGCCGGAACTGGGAAGCCTTCTCCGGCGGCGCCGTCCACGCGCCGTATCCGATGACGTACCGCAAGCCGCGCGGCATGACCGATGAGGAGTTCGGCGACTGGTGCCTCGGCTTCCTGGAGGACCAGATCCTCCGCCACGTCGCATACCCGGACCGCATCGCCGGCGCGATCTTCGAGCCGATCGCCCTCGAGGCGGGCGTCTGGATACCTCCCGCGAATTTCGTCCACGGGCTCCGCAAGCTCTCGGACGAGCACGGGTGGTTCTTCATCGCGGACGAAGTCGAGGCGGGCCTCGGCCGCACGGGGAAGATGTGGGGCATCGAGCACTTCGACGTCGCCCCGGATCTCGTGTCGATCGGCAAGGCGCTCGGCGGCGGCCTCATGCCCCTCGGGGCGGTCCTCGGCGACGAGCGCTCGATGGGGACGCACGACGTGATCGCGGGCACGACGTTCGGCGGTCATCCGGCCGCGTGCGTGGCGGCGACCGTGACGATCGACATCATGCGGCGGGAGCACATCCCCGAGCGGGCGGCACGGATCGGGCGGACCGCGCTCAAGCGCGTCAAGGAGTGGGAGGACTTCCGCATCGTCGGGGACACGCGCGGCCTCGGCCTCGCGATCGGCGTCGAGATCGTCTCCGACAAGCGGACGAAGGCACGGGACAACGACACAGCCCGCGACGTGTTCTTCGACTGCGTCCGGAACGGCGTCATCCCGTTGTACGACTACGAGATGAACGTCCTGCGCATCCAGCCGCCGCTCACGATCGAGGAATCTCTCCTGGACAAGGCGCTCGACGTGATGGAGGACGCCCTCCGGGCGCACGCGCGCTAGGACAAGGACCGCTCCCAGCGGATCCGTTCCTTGACCTCGATCCCGAACTTCCGGAGGAGGGGGAGGAACGGTTTCGGGTCGAGGCTTTCCGGGGACAGTTTGCCTTTCGTGTGAATCGTGCGCTCCGCGAGGAGGATCGCCCCCGCCGCGACGCCCGATCCCGTGAGATAGGCGGTCGCGGTCGCTCCGAATTTCTCGGATGCTTCGCGGTGGCCAAGGACCGTGTAGATCGTGTGGACGATCGGTTGTCCGTCCTTCGCTCCGGCGACCTCGACGAGGATCACCGCATGCCCGTCGACGCGGCCCGCGAGGTCCGCGGGTTTCGGGAGCGCGGCGAACAGCGCCTTTCGCGGACTCGGTCCGCCGGGAGGCCCCCGCTCGAGGAGGTGGAGGTCGCGGAACAGCTTCAGCGTCTGGACGGTCGCGGCGTCGAGGGCCAGCTTGAAATCGACATATCGAACGCCCTTGCCGATGAATCGCGGCAGCGTGTCGACCTCTTCGTGGTCCACCGAGTACACCGGCAGCGGGCCCACCGGCGCAGGGAAGTCGAAGGTCTCGAGCTCCCCGAACGGAGGCACGGTCTCGTACTTCCCCTCCCGATAGATGCGCGACGGCGTGAGGGTCTCCTCGACGAACGTCTCGGGACTGAAGAGGGCGACGAACGGATAGTCGGGGCTGGACGCCGTGTCCCCGTCGCGGACCCTCACGGATTCCACGCGGTCCATCCCGTCGGCCGCGTGACGCACGAAGACGTTGCTGAGACCCGGGTCCTCCCCCATCGCAAGGAGGGCGGTGAGGCCCGCCTCCTTCCAGATGTCGGAATCGACGAACGGGTCGGCGGACTCGCTCGCGGGGTCGAGGTAGTGCAGCCCGCGTTCGAGGGCCGCCTTCTGGATGCCGATGTTGAAGCGCGGCAGGGCGACATTGATCACGATGCCGCAACCGTCCATCGCACGGCGGAGCGCGTCTCCATCGCCCGCGTCGAGGGCCGTCGCGTGGACTTTCGGGCTTCGCAAGGCGGACGCGGTGCGCTTCGCGAGCTCGCCGTCGACGTCCGCCGCGATGACGTCCCCGATCGCGTCGCTCGCGGCGAGGTGGCGGGCGACCACGGAACCGACCGCTCCGCACCCGATCAGGAGAACGTTCGGTGGGCCGGAGGGTATGCTGTCGAACCTCGTATCCGCAGAGAAGGCGGAGGGCCATGAGCCTTGCGGCGGAGGGGACATAAGCCTGACGCCGGGATTGATTACCCGTGACAGTTCGTATCACGGTGTCTTCGCCGGGGGTCCCGCGAGCAGTTCGCGGAGGCGGCCGGGTTCCGCCGTCGGCCGCGAGCATGCGTTCCCCTGACACACGAACGCCACCGGGCCCGCCTTCGCTTCGCGAGTCGCGCGCATCGGCTCGATGAGCGGCGGCACGTAGGCGTCCTCCTTCTCGACGACCAGGACCGTCTTCCCGGGACTGAACGCTCCGGTGGCGGCGGTCTGTAGGCCGCGGGTGCGCGCATCGTCGCGCGGGCCCAGGATGACGATTTCCGCGGGCGGGTGGATCCAGAGTTCTGCGGCGAGATGATAGGTTCCCGTGAAGACGGGGCCGTATCGACTCGCCTCGCCGGCGAAGGCGATCATCAACTCATCGTGGTGCAGGCGGTAGTCGTCGTTGCCCGTGAGGGCGTGCAGCCGCTGAAGGCAAAGAGCCGCTACCGCGTTCGCGCCCGCGTACGGCGAGTCCTCGACGGGCCGGCGCCGGAGTTCCTTCAGCGGCAGGCCGATGCCGTCATGGAGATCCGAGGCGACGTCGACGAATCCGCCCGCCTTATCCCAGAAATGTTTCAGCGTGAAAGCCATGAGGTCCTCCGCCTTCCGGAGGTGAGCCGGGTCCGCGGTGGCGGCATACGCCGCGAGCAGAGCGTCCGTCATGTACACGTGGTCCTCAAGGAGGCCGCGCACTTTTCGTTCGTCGCCTGAAAGCGCGTGCCACATTCCCTGATCCGGCGACCACATCTCGTCGATGATGCGTCCGAGAGACTTCAGGGCGAACGATTTGATGTCCTCGCGTCCAAAGGCGAGTGCCGCCTCCAGAGCGGCGGCGATCATCATTCCATTCCACGACGCGAAGATCGTCGGATCGACGGCGGGCGCGGACCGTTTGTCCCGTGCGGCTTTGAGTTGGCGCTTGCCGCTCGCGACGAGGAATCGGACCCGCTCGGCCGGGATCCCCGTCGATTTCGAGATCGCCTCGATCTCCTGATCGAGGTAGAGGACATTCTTTCGCGGATTGTGACGCATCTCGCCCCGCTCGCCGACCTCGTAGAGCAGAGCGAGGACGCGAGCCTCGTCCTTCCCCACCGCGGCATTGAGCTCGTCGAGCGTCCAGGTGAAGTAATCTCCGTCGTCGTCGAGGCCGACGTCCGCGTCTTGACTCGCGTAGTATCCGCCGCGGGAGCGGTCCGTGAGGACCTCGTCGGTCCACGCGAGGATGCCTTCGGCGGTCTCCCGATACAGCGGGTCGTTCGTGAGCTGCCACGCCCGCGCGTTGTTCGCCAGGAGGCCCGCGTTGTCGTACAGCATCTTCTCGAAATGCGGCACGATCCATTGCGGGTCCGTCGAGTAGCGGTGGAAGCCGCCGCCCACCTGATCGTAGACGCCCCCGCGGGCCATCGACGTGAGGGTGCGCGTGAAGATCGTCCGGAGGCCCGATTCGCGCGTGCGGTGATATCGGGCCATGATCCAGTCCATCGTGCCGGCGTGGGGGAACTTCTGCGTGCCCGAGATGCCGCCGTTGACAGGGTCGAATTGACCGCGCAGGCCGTCCAGGCTCTCCTTCAGCATCGCCTCGTTCACGACGCCCTCTTCGACGAGGGCCGGGCGGCCTTCGACGAGCGCCTGATGGAGTGCGTCGGCCTCCCGCATCGTGTCGGCCTTGTTCGTCCGGTAGGATTCCGACATGGCGAGCAACACGCGGCGGAAGCTCGGCCGGCCGTAGGCGTCCTTCGGAGGGAAGTACGTGCCTCCGTAGAACACCTTGCCATCGGGGGTGAGGAACGCGGTGAGGGGCCATCCGCCGGATCCGCTGATCGCTCCGACCGCCTGCTGGTACCGCGCGTCGATGTCCGGCCGCTCGTCCCGATCGACCTTGATCGCGACGAAGTTCTCGTTGATGACCTTCGCGAGTTCGGCGTCCTCATACGACTCGCGATCGATCACGTGGCACCAGTGGCACCACGTCGCGCCGATGTCCAGGAGGATCGGCCGGTCGAGTTCCTTCGCCTTCCGGAACGCTTCGTCCCCCCAAGGAAGCCAGTCGACGGGCTGGTGGGCGGCGCCCTTGAGATATGTCGATGTCTCCTGGGCGAGGCGGTTTTTCCCCATCGGAGCGGACGGAGGCACGGGCCGGTTAAGTGCCTTTGGGTGCGGCGACGGGAGCCTTCAGTTTCGCGGCGAACGTCTTCCGGAATTTCGTGACCTTCGGAGCGATCACCGCGCGGCAGTAGCCCGCCGTCGGATTCTTTCGGAAGTAATCCTGGTGGTACTCCTCGCCGCGGTAGAACGCCTGGAACGGCGCCAGTTCCGTGACGAATTCGTCGTCCCACATCTTCGCCGCTTCGAGTTCCGCCACGACCTTCTCCGCGACGGCCTTCTGTTCGGCGTCCTGATAGAAGACCACGGAGCGGTACTGCGTCCCGAAGTCCGCGCCTTGGCGGTTCAACGTGGTCGGATCATGGACGGTGAAGAAGATTCTCAGGATCTCGGCGAGCGAGATGACAGTCGGATCGAAGGTGACCTGCACGACTTCCGCGTGTCCCGTCGTGTCCGTGCACACCATCTCGTAGGACGGATTGCGCACGTCGCCGCCCGCATAGCCGACCTCGACCTTCTCCACGCCGCGAAGCTCTTGGAAGACCGGCTGCAGACACCAGAAGCAGCCGCCACCCAATGTGATTACTTGCTTGCCCGTCTCCATCGTGTCGCCTTCGGGTTTTCAGCAAGGTCCCGTGCGGATTAAGCTTTGCCAAGTTGCGCCCCCCGTCGGCGGAACGGTCAGGGAAGGATTCGCTCGGCGTTTCCGCGAAGGATGCGTTCCTTCGCCTCGTCGGAGAGGGGCAGGCCTTGGAATCCGTCGATTTCCTCGCGGATCCCGGGGATGCCCGGACCCGGCCAGTCCGAGCCGAACAGAACCTTGGTCGAGATTTCCTCGAGCCGCGGGAACCACTCCAGGAGCCGCTTCGGAGGGATGCTCGAGATGTCGAGGTACACGTTCGCATGGCGGCGAAGAAGATAGAACGCCGTGTCGCACCACAACGGTCGTCCGCCGTGAGCCATGAGGATCGTGAGGTCGGGGAAATCTTGCGCGACGTCATCGAGGGCCATCGGATCCCCGAATCTCGAACGAGCGCCGGGGACGATCGACGTGCCCGTATGAATCATCACGGGGATTCGAAGGCGTTCGGCGGTCCGATAGATCGTCCGCAGCGCCGGGAGCTTGCCGTCGACGTAGGCGTTCGCGGCGAAGAGCTGGTGCGGCGGGTGAATCTTCAGGCCCTTCATGTCGAACTTGGATGCGAGCCGCTCGACATCCCTTTTCGGATTCTTCGTCCGCTTGGGATGGACGGAACCAAACGGCAACAGGCGCTTCGGGTCGGCGCTCGCGAACTTCGAGAGAAGTGCGTTCACCTCCTCTCGGAAGCCCATCACCTCGGGCGCGATGTAATTGATGATGCAGGCCCGCTCGACGCCGACCCGGTCGAGGTGGTCCAGGAACGCGCGCGGGTCGTCCATGAGTCGCCCCACGCGCTCAATGTCTTGGATGTCCCGCCAGACGATCTCGAGGACGGGCGGCTTGAAGGAGCGATGCGGCTCCACGTGGACGTGGACGTCCGTGATGCCGGCCAACGCGTCGCGGTAGCCTAGGAATCGAGAAAGCCTTTTCGCACAGCCGCATCAGTCCGGGTTCGGTAGCCGCCGAATCGTCTCGCGGTAGTCGCGGAACGGCGTCGTGCAGGGTTGGCCGTCCGCGTACAGGAGGACGTTCTCGCCGGGATCCGCGTTGCTGATCGCGAGGATCGTTGAGGACACGGTCCCCCCGCCGGCCGCGTGGACGCAGATGCTGACGCCTCCGGGACCGGAGGCGTGCGTCCGGAGCGTGGCCTGCAGCGCCCGCACCGCGTCGTCGATCGAGCCGATGGACGCTTTCGCGAGCAGGCCCTGGATCACTGGGACCTTCGGGTCCGTCACCACGTTCCCGCCGGCGTTCGTGAGGATGTTCAGCCCTTCGTGCCCCCGCATCATCGAGAGCTCCCCGTCGTATCGGAAGAATCGAAGCTCGCGGCGCGATGCGACGAAAAGATTCCAGAAATTGTATTCATGCTCTCGCACGTCTCGCTGGAGCCAGACCTCGACCGCCGGGACGCTGGTCTGCCGCAATGCCTCGAGGACCAGCTGGCCTCGAGATCGCGCGGTCGTCGACGTCCGACCCCGCCGATTCGAGAGGGCGACGACGAGCCCCGACGCGCTCGCCCCGATCCACGTCCCGCCGGCTTGGCGGTCGCGCGGCGCCACGATGACCGGTTCCGTTTCGAGGAGGGCCGGCGGATCCGAGGGCCGCACCGCCGATTCGTCGCGGTTCATCCCGACGACCACGTCGTACCCGGGGACGGACCGCCAGAGGGCGATAAGGGTGCACATCGAGGGGCCTCACATGCCTTGCTTGAGATCAAACGCGCGCATCTGGGCGACCCGCGCCACGTCCGCACGGCCCGCTTTCGTCGCGGACTCCATGGCCCGCTCGTACGCGACAATCGTCGCCGCGCGCAACGCCGAGTCCCCGCTCGTCGCAGCCTGCTCGCTCATCACCTCGGCCGTGTCGAAGAGATATTTCGCGGCCGTGAGGTGGTCCCCGAGCGCGCGGAAGAAGGCACCCGCGAACAGGCCCTCGTGCGTCAGCCCCTCCGCTCCGCCGGAGAAATTGTCCTTCAGGACGGCCGCGTATTCCTTGGCGACCTCCGGCAGCGACGGGTCCCCGTGCAGGTCCTGCACGGCGTTTCGGTACTCGACCAGCGCGAGGTATTGCCGCTCGTCTCGGGCCATCTCGCCGTCCTCGAGGACGAGGTATCCCTGGCCGGCCTTCCGACGCCATCCACCGGCCTCGGAGAGGCGTCCGAGCTTTTCGGCGCAACGGGCGAGCGCTTGGAAGATCCCGACCCGATCGAGCGAGCCGCCCGACTCCGTGAGCTTGGCATAGTGCGGGAGTGCTTTCGCGAAATCGCCGCGTGCCTCCGCGTCGATCGCCTCGATGAGGTCGGACATGGAGTGGCGAACTCGGTCACGGGATAAGAGCCCTGCGCTCGGGGTCCGAGAAGAGCTTTAAGACGCGGGGCTATTCGCGGCGGCATGGTCGACGTCATCGCGCTGGTCCTGCGGTTTCTCCACATCATGTTCGGCATCGCGTGGATCGGCGCACTTGCGTACGGCGTCGGAGTCCTCCGGCGCGCGCTCCCTCGAGTGGACGCGGCCTCTCGAAAGGAGTTCATGAAGCAGCTCATTCCCGTCGTCACGCGGTTCCTCCCGGGGAGCGCCGTGATGACCATCCTCTTCGGATTCCTCCTGTACCTCTACCTCGGCTCGTTCGATGTCGCCTACCTCACCGGGAGCGATTGGGGGCGGACCCTCATCGCCGCGCTCGTGCTGGCGCTCGCGACCTTCGCCATCGGGATGGTGCTTGGAGTCGGGAGCGCGAAGAAGATGCTCGGACACCTGAAGGAGGAGTCGTGCGCACACGGCGCCGAGGTCGGCGCCCTGCAGAAGCGGTTCAACACCGCCCAGTTCGTCTCGCTCGGACTCGGCCTCGTGATCGTCGCGCTGATGGTCCTCGCGACCGAGGGGATCTAAGCCCTAGAGCTCGGCCCACTTGCCATACCCTTCCCAGACGCGCACGTGCGCGGGGAATTTGATTTTCTCCTGCACCCGTTTCGTGATTAGCTCGCAGATGTTCTCGACGGTCGGGTATTCGAGGAACGTGTTCCAGTCCTTGTGATCGTACTCCGCCAGGATCGCACGGAGGGCCTTCTTGATCTCCGCGAAGTCGAGGAGCATCCCGCCCTTGTGGTCTCCCTCGATGTACACGTCGACCTGATAGGTGTGCCCGTGGAGGGAACCGCATCGCGCGTGGCCCGGGAGGTGATGCGCGCAATCGATGTACTCCGTCACCCCGAGCTTCATCGCGCCGCACGAAGAGCCGCCCGGCCATAAAGCTTGGCTCGCGGACGCATCAGATCGGGGTCACGGTCAGGAACTTCAGCGGGTCCTTGCCGCGTTGGAGGAACTGATGTTCCTCGTTCGATTGCACGAGCAAGACGACGCCCGGGCGCAACGTGAGCTTCTGCGCGCCGATGATCGCGACGCCGCGGCCTTCCGTGACGATAAGCTGGTGGTCCCATTCGTGGCGGTGCATCGCGGAGTAGCCGCCTTTGCCCAAGATGAGCTCGTGCATCGACGTCTTGCGCGCGCCGTCCTCGCGGCCGATCAGCTGCCGCATCTTCACGTTGTAGCTGCCGTCTTCCAAGAAACGCACGGGCCCGACCGACCGAACGGTCGTCGTGTACATGGTGCGCGGACGGAATCCGCTCGTCCGAATAAGCGTTTGCGTCGCGCGCCCACGCTCACGCCTCGTAGGCGACGGGATCCTCGACCCCGACTTTCGCGAAGGCCTCGCGGCGCTCCTGGCAGGAGGCGCACGTCCCGCAGTGCACGGCGCGGTCCCAGTAGCAGGACCACGTCACCTCGAAGGGGACGCCCATCGCGAGGCCCATGCGGACGACCTCCTCTTTCGACTTGCCGCTCAGCGGGACGAGGATCTGCACGGGCGCCTTCTCGTAGGACCACAGGCTGAGGTGGAAGACGCTGTTCAGGAAATTGAAGAACTTCGGGCTCGAGTCGGGAAACGACTCCGGATCGATCCCGTTGTGGCCGCCGACGATGTACCGGACGCCGTCGAGCTCCGCGTAGTACCCTGCGAGGGCGTAGAAGATCAGGTTGCGGCCCGGGATGTAGCCTTCCGGAGAGTCGAGGAGGACGCGGTTGTCGAACCCCTCCTTCCGGAGGTCGTCGACTTCCTTGAGGAGCGGAAGCTCGACGTGGCGGATCGGCGCGACGGCGACGCGTTCCGTCAGCGCGCGAATCGCCTCGTGCTCGCGCTTCGGCCGTCCGAAATAGTCGAAGGTCAGCGGACGCAGGTCCCAGCCGCGGGACTTCGCCCACCACAGGGTGACGGCGGAGTCGAGTCCGCCGGACAGCAGGACGATCGCGCGGTCCATCGCATGTGCCGCCTAAGGAGGGATTCCGCTCGCGGGAGCCCGCGAAGGGGAGCCTTCCGCGCCATAAATATCTGTCCCAGAAACGGACGCGGACGGCCTATCGGCTCAGCCAGGGAGCCGGAGGCGGCGGGACGTGATACGGGTCCCAGAGGACGGACAGCTCGTCCTCGATCCCTTCGATCGCCTCGCCCGACCACTGCGAGAGTCGGTCGCCGTAGCGGTCTTGGAGTACCGCGAGGAGGTGGCGCAGACGATGGACGATGTCTTCCGTCTGGCCGGCGGTGACGAGCACCGCGACGACGGTCCCGCTCTCGTTGCACATGACGAACCGGTGGTCCCCGAGGCTCACTTCGTGGACCTCCCCGTCGCGTTCGGAGAAGGCCTCTCGGACGAACGAGGAGATCGCGGAGATCATGCTGCCGACGACGTCGCGGTCCTTGTCCGACATCAGGCTCCGGGACATGTGCTTGATGAGCAGCCCGTTCGCCCCGATGAGGAAGACTTCCTCGATCACAGGTTCCGGAGGTACGTCGATGACGACCTCCGACGGAGGCGGCGGCGGGAGCGGGCGCACCTCGTGCATTGGCTTTTGCGTCGCGGGGACTGCGACCGCCTTCAAGGGGTGTCCCTTCTTGACTGGCGCCACGTGCCACAGGTCCGACGACGCCCACGCGAGCGCGAGGCCCGCGACGATTGCAAGACCCCATCCGAGGAGCGGCGTCCACGCAAGCAGATTGCCGCTTGCCGGGTCGTAAGTTTGACCGCGGAACTCGGGGATGCCGCCCCCCATGTTCGTCAGGTCGACCGTCGCGGCCGGCGGGATCGTGAAGACGACCGCGAACGTCGCGTAGAGGATCGCGGCGCAGCCTCCGAGGAACGCGACGCCGGCGAAGATCCCTCGGATCTTCTTCCAGTACGACACGAAGGAGAGCGCGACGCCCGCGAACGCAGCGACCAAACCGAGGAGGAAGAACATTTCGAATTCGCCGAAGGCCTGGGCCATGTGCGGTTGCAAGGCCGCGAGCTGATCGTACGAATAGTCGCGGGATACCTCGACCACGCCGGACGTCTTGTTGGTGATCGTGTGATGCACCGAGAGCGGACCGTAGGCCCAGACCTCGGTCAGTTGGGCGGTGTCGAACCGCCACTCCCACGTCGGCTGGCCGACCGCGACGAAAGCGAGGGCGATGGCTAGACCTGCCGCGGCGATGCCCGACCATACGGACATGTACGAAAATCGAGGCGGCCCTCCCGTTAAGAGCCCTATGGCGTGGTTATCGCCCCTGACACGAAGAATCAAGGTTGAGAACCCGCGTCAGCGGTCTTTCCATGCGGGATCCCGCTTCTCGAGGAACGCGCGCACGCCCTCCTCTTTGTCCTCCGAGGCCATTGCGAGCGCGAACAAGCTCTGCTCGTACCGGAGGCCTTGATCGAGCCCCAACCGCGCCGACGCGCGGACGGCGGCCTTCGCGAGGCGGACCGCGACCGCACTCTTCTCGCCAATCTTCGTCGCAATCTCGAACGTCCGTCGCTCGAGGCGCGTGTGCGGCACGACTTCGTCCACGAGCCCGATTCGCAATGCCTCCGCGGCGTCGATCCGATCGCCCGTCAGCGTGAGCCGGAGTGCGTGGCCCAGGCCGACGAGCCGCGGCAGGCGTTGGCTCGCCCCGCCGCCCGGGATGATCCCGATGTTGATCTCCGTCTGTCCGAGGCTCGCCCGGTTGGAGGCGATCCGGATGTCGCAGGCCATCGCGAGCTCGAGCCCTCCACCGAAGCAGTATCCATTGATCATCGCGAGGACCGGCTTCCGAGTTCGGTCGACCGCGTCGTACAAGGTGCCGTGCTCGTACATGTGCCATTGGTCCATCGGAGTGCGTCCGTGGAATTCGTGGATGTCCGCGCCCGCGGTGAAGGCCTTCTGACCCGCGCCCGTGATGACGATGGCGCGCGTCTTCGGGTCCGCGTCGAGATCGTGAAGGGCACGGATCACTTCCTCCTTCATCATCATCGACATCGCGTTCAGCTTGTCCGGACGGTTCAGCGTAATCAGCGCGGTCGGTTCGCGATGTCCCACGAGGATCGTCTCGAAGTCCATGGAGATCGGCGCCGGAAGGCCATCGCGCGACTTGAGCCCTCGGATACGAGTTAACCTTGTTTAAGGTTAACCACGCCTGCGGCAAGGGTGAGGCCGCTACGGCCCCGAACTGCGGGGGTAGGATCACTTTCCTTGGAACGTCGGCTTGCGTTTCTCCAAGAAAGCACGAAATCCCTCTTTCGCGTCCGCCATCGCGAAGAGTCGGTTCTGCAACTCCCGCTCCAGCGCGAGACCCTCGTACATCGGCATCTCGATTCCCTCGGTCACCGATCGCTTGATGAGGCCGACCGCGCGCGCCGAGTGCTGCGGATACGTGAGGCCTTTCGCGAACGCCATCGTCTCCTCCCAGAACTTCTCCCGTGGGAATACGCGGTTCAGGAGGCCCCAGTCGAGCGCCTCTTTCGGCGTGAGCATCCGTCCGGTCGCCATGAGGTCGATCGCGCGGCTCTTCCCGATGAGGCGGGGCAGCCGCTGCGTGCCGCCGGTCCCCGGTAAGACGCCGAGCGTCACTTCGGGGAGGCCGATTCGCCACGCGCCGTCCGAGGCGACGCGCAGGTCCGTCGACATCGCGATCTCGAGGCCGCCGCCGACGCAGTGTCCATCGATCGCGGCGATGAACAGCTTCGGGGTGCTCTCGAGTTTGTTCAGCGTCTCCTGACAGTCGAGGCAGAACATCGCCTTGAAGTCCGGCGTCGAGCTGGCGAGGAGGTTGATGTCCGCGCCCGCGGACCAGATCCCGTCGAGTTTCGACGCGAGGACGCAGATGTCCACGTTGTCGTCGAAGCGCACGTCGTCGACGACGGCGCTCAGGTCCTGCATGAGATCGGAGTCGTACGTGTTCGCCTTCGGCTTGTTCAGCCAAGCGATCGCGACGCGGTCTTTCTTCTCCAGCGAGATGTACGTGAGGTCCATTCTCTCTGCCCCGGACTGTTGCAAGGGGCCGAGTCGTTATAAAAGCTGGCCCATTCATCGCGTCGAAACCGGCTCGGGCGCACCCCACTTCTCGTTGAACAGGAAGTCGTCTTTTACGAACTCCCAGTGGCGGCTCGTCATGTAGCGGGCCGGGAGCACGCCTTTCAGATAGTCCACGAACGCATCGCGCTCGATTGGCCTGCCGCCATTTTGCATCAGTGTGCCGTGGACATCGTACGGAAGATAGACGTACCCGACGCCCGCGGTGTCGGAGTCCTCGTAGCGGTAATCCCCGAACTCTCGGAGTCCGCGGATTCGGAAGAACCGACGGTCCGGGAGGAAGAGGAGATCGTCCTTGGTCAGGCCGTGGACGTTCTCGCTCTTCTGCTGAATCCGGCGGAGGATCGCATCGGCTTCCTCGCGCGTGCATCGGGCCTTCGCTTGGATGATTGCGAGGTTCGCGTCCTTCACCTTGCCGAGGACCTCGTCGATGTAGATCGCTTGGGCCTCGGCGTTCTTGAGGGTCTTGAAGACCCCCTTCACCAGGTCCCCTCCAAGCTCCGATCCGAACATCTCGAGGCCGCGCGGATACCACATGTTCAGCGTCGCTTGCAGATCCGCGATCCCGAAGTTCCCGCCATCGAGGGTCGCCGCGACCGCGATGGCCTTCATGAGCGTCTCGCCCGCGGCCAAGTGGTATGATTCCTCGAGGAACCGCATCCACGGCATCGAGACGGCCATGGGGCCGTAGAGGAAGTGGTGCTGCATCTCGAGCTGGAACTTCCCGACTCGGTCGATGAAGGACATGAACGTCGCGGAGTCCATGAGGCTCTTGAACTCGATGTTGAACGCGTCGAGCACGTGCTCGCCCGGCTTCATCGCGAAGAGCTCCTCCATCGTCTCCGTCGCCCAGTGGCGCCCCCACCGCGCCTTGTCAAATGTCCCGTCGAGCGTGAGCACGCCGGCCATCTGCATGTGATGCCGGAGTTCCTCGACGCAGACTCGTTTCTTCGAGAACGAGATCGCGTCGAGCCGGTGCCCCGTCGGATCCGTCCTGTGGATGCCCTCGACGATCTCCTTGTCGAACCCCGTGAGCGAGCCGCCATCGAGCTGCTCGTACACCATCCGGTGCTGCTGGATTGATCCGAGTTCCGTCGACGCCTGCGCGCGGATGATCTTGAGCGCCGTCATGAACTGCGCGTCGGGCATCTGGTCCGCGGTCCAGAGGCGGCCCGAGAGATCTCCGGTGGCCGGCGTCGCTCCGACGACCTTCTGCGCGAAGCCGCCGAATCCGTCCGGCTTCGCCATGATGACGTTGAGGCGCGGCATCGGTGTCTCCGGGTAGTACCGCGACCAGTTCGGCGCGTCCATGACCTCGGGCATCTCGGGGAAGTACGTCTCCTGCCAGTGTCGGCCTTCGTCCGCCCACTTTTTCGGGAGCGCCTCGATTCGGAACTGGTCGAGGAGGGGCATGCCAACCCGAGCGATGTGCGCGGAGAGGGATGAACCTTTTCGTGCACCCTTTCGGGAGGCCCGTGTTCCCGGGCCGCGCGTCGTGCGTGTTCTCCCGTTTGCGACTGTCCAATAAGATATTTCCCCGGTCCGAACGTGGCATGCGTCCGAGGTGTCGACTCGATGAAGAGATCGTTCGGCGTCGCCGCGATCGCACTCGCGATGACGCTGGGGCTCTTCGCGTCCGTGGCTCTCGGTGTGTCGTTGCCGTCGATGGCGAATCAGAACGCCGTCAACGCGACGCAGAACACGCCGTCGGGCGCCGACGTGACGGGCCACCCGAGCAACGAGACTAATGGTGTCCCTCCGGGCCCCCCCACGTGGCTCAACGACACCGCGCCCTACGGACCGCCCGAATGGACGAACACGTCCGGCGGTTCGCCGACGTGGGTCACGACGCCGTAACCGGGCGATTTCCCGACGGCGTCTCTTCCCTTTTGCGTCCCCGTCATCGGCGTTGGAGTACGCCGACATAACTCGTCGGATCGTCCCGCGGTTCGTAGATCACGCGGACCAGGTCCCAACCGGTCGAATGCGCGAGCTCCGCCAAGTCGTCCGGTGAGAGCAACAACAAGTCGAACCAGTCGCCCACCCGGCCCTTGTAGTGTCCTCGTAACGAGAGCAATCCCGGCGGCCGGCCCCGCGCGATGTTCCGTTTCACATAGCCCAAGTGCTCGGGAATCCACGTGCCGGGGATCCGGGTGCTGCCGATGATCCGGCCGCGCGGCTTCGAGATCTCCCGGGCGTCGCGGAAGAATCGGCGCATCCGCGGGAGGTCTCCCGCGAGCCCGAGGTTGTTCCCCATCAGGATCATCGTGTCGAAGGTCCCGAGGCCTTTCGGCAAGCGCCGGACGCTGCCCTGGTAGACTTGTTGGAGGCCGCGGACGCGGGCCAAGGCGACCTGCGTGGGCGAGGCGTCGATCCCGACGACCCCGTGGCCTTTCCTCTGGAGGTAGACCGCATGGCGCCCCGGGCCGCAGCCGATGTCCAGGACGCGACCGCGGACCTCCTTCATCGCGTCGCGCTCGATCTTCGGCCATTTCGCGGGAGGCGTAAAGTATGCCTCGACGAGGGAGCGGCTTCGATATCCGTCGTCCCGTTCGAATTCGAAGACGACCTTCTTGCCGAGCCAGTGGTCCAGCATCGCCTGCGCGTACAATTCGAACGAGGAGACCGTCCCGCGTTTCCGAGTCTGGTGAGCTGGCATGGTTGAAGCGGCATGCGCCGCGGTTGTCTTGAGATTTGCCTCTTCCGGACGTAGCTACAACATAATCGCGCTGAGCAAAGCTTATCCCGCGGCGACGCCTAGGCAGGATCGGGGTGCGGAGTTGGCACGCGTCCGGAAGGAAGCGAAGTTCGAGGTGTTCGGCCAGGAGATGCTCGAGAAGGTCGTCGCGAAGAGCGGGAGCTCGGGTCGCGTGTACCTGCCGCCGAACTGGATCGGGAAGCGCGTGAAGGTGATCCGCGTCGAGTGAGGTCCCCGGATGGTCTCGCGTTTCGGTCCGAAGGACTTCGCCGCATGCGGTCGCTGCGGCAGCGGTCAGGTGCATCCTAAGCTCCTCGCGATGGGCCCGCTCGCCGGGATCGACAGCGACAGCCGTTCATACGTGTGCCACGCGTGCGGCCACGAGGGCCTGCCGATCTTCTTCGACACAGCGGAGACCCGCGCCCAGTTCGAGCGAGAGAAGAGAGGCATGTGGCCGGCCGAGCCGGCCCCACCGAAGGATCAGGTCCTGAGCGTCCCGATCCTGCCGATACAGACGGACCCGCTCATCGACATGCGCATCCTCGACCGCGTCCCGGTGCGCGTCGCGACCGTCACGGGGGTGCGATGGGAAGACGAGCGGCTCGGGCCGTCCGCGTACCGGGTCCCCTTCCAGGAGTACTGGGACGTGATCGGTGGGCCGCGGTACAATGCGGCGCGCGTCTTCCTGCTCGACCTCAGCGGCGTGAACCGGGCGAACCCGAACTTCAACGTGACGCGGCATCTGGCGAAGCGATGCGAGGTCTGGCTCGAAGCGGGAGGTCGGGAGCCGGGCGACATCATGGACGGCTACATGCTCGATGTGGAGCGCGTCGTCGCGGGGACGAAGACCCTCCGATCGCTCGACGTGTTCATAGAGCTATACGGACTCTCGACCGACGTCCTCCCGTGCCTCGACTGGGACGGGCGGGTCGTCTGGGGCGACTCCCGGGAGACGCGCGTGGATCTCGGCGACGTCGCGCGGCGGCTCGAGTCCATCGGCTTCCCCGCCGTGTGCGTGATGGACCTGCGACGGCTCGGGTCGGAACTCGGACCGGACCCGACGCTCCTCACGATGCTCGACGGACTCGACCTCGACGTGTATCTCGGTGGCGGGCTGCAAGAGACGGATGTCGCCGGACTGAAGGAACACGGATTCGCGGGAGGGCTCATCGATCCCTTCACCCCCGTGATCCGAGACCTCCTGAAACCGCCGAGAGGTCCGACGAGCACGGAGGCGTCCGCGCCCGCGCCGGCTCCCCGTCCCACTCCTGCGCCGCACTCGATCCCGGATCCGACTTGACGCGCGGGGTCCTCTCGAATCAAAGAATGTTCGTTCTTGTGCGACACTGCGTGCGGATTCTGAGAAAGCTATAAGGCTCCCGATGGGGGTCCGCCGGCCGGAGGAGGCAGTTCACATGGCAATGATGATGGACGCGAACTTCTACATCGCCGTCGTCGTGGCGGCGATTGTGAGTTTCGTGATCGGTGGTATCTGGTACGCGCGCCCGGTGTTCGGGAAGGCGTGGATGGCCGCGCTCGGGAAGACCCAGGCGGATATGGAGGCGATGCGGAAGCAGGCGCCGAAAGGGTTCGCCGCTGGGCTGATCGGGGCGCTCATCTCCTCGTTCGTCTTGGCAATCTTCCTCGACTACGGGCGCCTGGCCGGTGTGGGCCTGCCGGGGAGCGTCGCCGGTGGAGCCGTCGTTGGACTCCTCGTCTGGTTCGGATTCCTGATGACCACCATGGTATCGGGAGCGATCTTCGAAGGGCGATCGATGAAACTCCTGGGGATCAACCTGGGGTATTCGTTCGTCTCGTTCCTGGTCATGGGCCTCATCCTCGGAATTTGGCTCTGAACCCCGGCGGGCACCGGTCCCGCTCCCGCGAGGCACTGCGCCGAGTTTCTCCCGATGGAATGTCAGGATAGCCCGGAGGCGATCAGACGCGTTCGAGTTCGATCCCCGCTCGTTTGATCGCGTCGAGGCCTTCATCGCTCCGGTACGCGCTCCGGTAGTAGACCTTCGAGGCCCCGCTGTTGATGATGAGCTTCGCGCAGGTGATGCAAGGTTGCCCCGTGACGAACACGACCTTCCGAGGATCGTTGACCCGGACCTTGATCAGGGCATTCTGCTCCGCGTGGACGCACTGGCAGTTTCCCGGTTGATCGAACTTGCAGTCATCGTGCGGGAATCCCTTCGCGGTGCCGTTGTACCCGAAGCCGTAGATTTGGGTCATGTCTTCCGACGTGATGACGCAGGAGAACTGCGCGCGCTTGCACGTCGCGCGGCGCGTGAGCGACATTGCGAAGTCCATGATCAGGCTCTCGATGCTCGGTCGCTCGATCGTCCCCATGTCTCCACCGCGGACCGGAATTTGTGGAACCCTCGCTCCGCCTTAAGGTTTCGGAGGGCACATCCCGGCCCCCTTTCGCCGCACCCGCGGAAAGCATTATCGCGACGCCCCTGCAATTCCGACACGGTATGAAATCTGCCCCGGGTCGCGCGGACATCCTCGAGGTGACCGCCGAGCAAGTGGCCGCTTTCCGACTCTCGCGGCATCACCTCTCGAAACGAGCGCCGGCGAAGGAACTCGCGCGGGTCGCCGGCGACATGGCCGGGGCGCAGGCCCAGATCATGTCCGCCGCGCAAATCTCGCTTTGGGCGCGTACCCGCGGGCTCCGAGCCTCGGATGTCGAGGAAGCGCTCTGGGTGGACCGCACGCTCGTGAAGATGTGGTGCCTGCGCGGGACGGTCCACATCGTCCCGTCGGCGGACCACGCATTGTTCGTCCGCGGGTGCACACGACGGGCCAACCGATCGCTCGCATGGATGGCGCGCGCAGAGATCCCGCCAGCCGCCGTCGAACGCGTGATCGACGCGATCGGGCGAGTGCTCACCCATCCCCTCACGAAGAAGGAGCTCGCAGTGCGCATGAGCAAATCGCTCGGGCTTAAGACGAGCTCGAAGAGCGGTCGAGGCTGGGGCGGCGCCGCCAATGCGACGGGATTCGAGATCGACGGCACGGTCGTTTCCCTTGGAGGAATTCTCTTCATGGCGTGCATGCGAGGCGTCGCGTGCTCCGGCCCGAATCGTGGGAGCGAGGCGACCTTCGTGCGGCCGGACGCATGGATTCCTCGCTGGCGGGACATGCCTGTCGAGGACGCCGAAGACGAACTCCTCCGTCGGTATCTTCGCTCATTCGGTCCGTCCACCGTTTCGGACTTCGCGGTCTGGACGTACATGACGGCGCTCGACGCCCGCGAGGTTTGGGCTCGGGTGGAAAACGAACTTGCCCCGGTCCGCGTCAATGGTCGGACCACGTGGGTGGTCCGCACTGACGTCCCGGCCCTCGAGCGGGCGTCATTCGACCGGCCCTCCGTGCAGCTCTTGCCGTTCTTCGATTCGTTCTTGTTGGGCCACAAGGACAAGGGGCACATCGTCGACGCGACTCACTACAAACGGGTGTATCGACCGCAAGGCTGGATTTCTCCCATCGTCCTCGTCAACGGCCGTGCGGCCGCGGTCTGGGCGCTCGAACGTAAGAGCCGCCGCCTCGCGATGCGCGTCGAGCCGTTCCGAGATTTCCCGGCGGCGGTGCGATCTCGAGTGAAGGAAGAAGCGGAGGACTTGGGGCGATTCCTCGATATGTCCGAGGTCGTGACGACGTTCCGACGACCGCGGTAGCGGGTACTCGTGCGTCCTACGCCGCGCTCGGGGAGGCCTTCGCGAGTTCGCGTGCTCGGAGTTCCCGCCGCAACACTTTGCCGACGAGCGACTTCGGGAGGTCCTTGGCGAACTCGATCGCCTTCGGGACCTTGAACGGCGCGAGCCGCTCCTTGCAGAACGCGATGATCTCATCGGCCGTCGCGGCCGCTCCGGTCTTGAGGACCACGAAGGCCTTCACGGTCTCGCCGCGGTACGGATCCGGGATCCCGATCGCCGCCGCCTCCGCGACCGCGGGATGCATGAAGAGGACCTCCTCCACCTCCCGAGGATATACGTTGTAACCGGAACAGAGGATCATGTCCTTCTTGCGGTCGACGATCGCGAAGTACCCGTCGGAATCCATCTTCGCGATGTCGCCGGTCAAGAGCCAGCCGTCCCGGAGGACCGCGGCGGTCTCGGAGGGTTTGTTCCAATAGCCTTTCATCACCTGAGGCCCTCGGACCGCGAGTTCGCCGGACTCGCCCTGGGACACTTCCTTCGTGGCATCGTCCGCGTCGACGATCTTCGCATCCGTGTCGGGGAACGGGATCCCGATGCACTCCTTCACCACGCCGTTGAGCGGATTGCAGTGGGTGACCGGGGACGCCTCTGTGAGGCCATATCCTTCGACGAGCCGCCCGCCCGTCGCGGCCTCGAACTGCCGGCGCACCTCGTTCGGCAGCGGCGCGGCGCCTGAGATGCATGCGCGGATCGACCGGAGGTCGTATTTCGCGAGCTTCGGGTGGCGGAGGATCGCGATGTACATCGTCGGGACGCCGGGGAAGAGGCTGGGCTTCGTCTTGTCGACCAGCTTCAGGATCGCCTCGATCTCCCGCGGATTCGGATAGAGGATGACTTCGTTTCCCCGGACGATCGAGAAGAGCATGACCGCCGTGAGCCCGTACACGTGGAACAGCGGGATCGCGCCCATGACCCGCTCCGGGCCCGCCTCGGGTCCGGCGGGGAACCAGGCGGCCGTCTGGAGCCCGTTCGCCACCAGGTTGCGGTGGGTGAGCATCGCGCCTTTCGGCGTCCCGGTGGTCCCGCCGGTGTATTGCAGGACGGCGACATCGTCCGGCTGGGCGCCCGGTTCGGCCGATCGGTCCGACGGCGTAGCCGCAAGGTCCGCGAACCGATGGATCCACGGCTCCGACGGAATCGTGAGGGGCCAGTGTCCGGCTTTCTTCAGATCGCGTCGTTTCTTGATCGGGTAGAGCTGACGGAGCGGCGTCCGAAGGAATTCCGCGACGTCGCAGACGACCACGCGCCGCACGGAGGTGCTTGCCTTGGCCGGGGCGACATTGTGCCAGAACAAGTCGAGCGCGACCACGGTCTCCACGCCGGCGTCCGCCCACAGCTCCTCGAGCTCTCTCGGCGTGTAGAGCGGATTCGTCTGCACCACGATCCCTCCCGCACGGAGGACGCCGAAGAACGCGACGACGAAGTGCGGCGTGTTCGGGAGGACGAGCGAAACCCGGTCTCCCGGACGGACGCCGATTCCTCGAAGTCCGGCGGCGAATCGGTCGGCCGCCGCGTCGAGGTTGCGATAGGTGGTCGTCTTTCCGTAGAACCTCAACGCGGGGCGATCCGGGTATTCCTTCGCGGCCCGCCGCAGCAGTTCATGCACCGGGATGTCGGGGTAGTCGATGGACCGGGGCACGCCGGCCGGCCACCGACCGTACCACGGCTTACCGACGGCCGTCTCCCCATGCACCGATGCGGTATCGCGGCGAACGCCTAAAAGGGTGTCCACGCCGGCGAGGAGTCCGTAATGATTATCCGTCGCGGGTCCCCATGCGAGGTGGCTATGCCGTCCGGTTCGCGGTTCCGCACGGAGGCGCGCGATGGCGTCGCGGTCCTCTGGATCGACAACCCGCCGCGAAATCTCCTGCGCCTCTCGATGATCTCCGAGCTCGCCGGGCTCGTCGAGTCCCTGGAGAAGGACGAGGCCGTGCGGGCGGTCGTCGTCGCCGGCGCGGAACACGCGAACTTCTGTTCCGGCCTCGACATGGCGGAATGGGCCAAGCTCACCTCGAAGGATTCGCAGGATGCGATCGGCCGGGGCCAGGATGCCTTCTGGGCCCTCGAACACGTGACGAAGCCGACGATCGCATCGATCGCCGGCGCGGCTCGAGGCGCCGGAGCGGAGCTCGCCCTCGCGTGCGACCTGCGAATCGGCGATGAGACGGCGGTGTTCTCGCATCCCGAGGTCGACCTCGGCTGGATGCCGAGTCACGGCGGGACCGCGCGTCTCTCGAAAGTCCTCGGACGGTCCAGGGCCCTCGAGATCCTGGTCACCGGGAAAGAGGTGAAGGCCCTGGACGCCCTCCGCATCGGCCTCATCAACCACCTCGCCTCCCCGGGCGGTGCGTTCGATCAGTCGAAGGCGCTCGCCGCGGCGTTCGCCGCGAAGCCGCGGTCGGCCGTGCGCGCGATCAAACGCGCCCTGACGGAGGGCGACGAGAAGCCGTACCGGAACCGATTCCTCCTCGAGTCGCAGCATGCGGTCCAGCTCCTGTGGACGGAGGAATACAAGGCCGGGATGGAGAAGATCCGAGGGAGCGGCAAGACGCCGAAGGCGTGACGCGGGCGCTACGTCCGTCGGAGCACCGTCTCCTTCGATCCCCACCGCTTCAGTTCGATATCCACGCCGACGTCGGTCGCGACGAACGATCCGTCCCGCACGCCGGCCTCCTTGAGGATCTTCCGTCGCTGCCCTTCGTCCTCGAACCCGAGGATCGTCTGGAAGAATCCGAAGTCGATTTCCACCGTGCCGTCCACGTGGACGGCCCCCGTGAGTCGGGTCCCGCTCGCGAGCATTGACCCCGCCATTTCGATTCGCCGGGCGCGCACCCGTTTCAGGTAGCCGTAGCAGATGACGCGGGCGTCGGCCCACTCGCCGGGCCGCACCTTGGCGTACGCGTCCCTCGGATCGTAGGCGTGGATGTCCAGGTAGCTCGCCGGATCCTTCGGATCGTACGACCAGCCTTTCTTCGGATCGCGCGCGACGCGGATTCGGATTTCGCCCTCCTCTTCGCACTCGCACATGATTGCCTGCAAGATCCGACCTTTCACCGGGAACGCGGCTTCGAACTCGAGTCCGGATTTGATCGGACGCGGCACGGGCGGCCAAAGTGCCGGCGTGACGATAAACCCGACCACGCGTGAGGTTCAAGCCGTGGCGGGGCCTTACGCGAGCGAACGCGGGGGAGCGGTCATCCCGGAGGAACTTCTCGTCCACAACTATCTCCTCGAGGCGGGCCTTGGCGCCAAGATCCCGAAGGGAATCCGCATCTGGGAGGAGACGCTCCGCGATGGCGAGCAGACGCCGGGCGTCGCGTACACGCCGGAAGAGAAGCTCACGATCGCGCGTCTGCTGGACGACATCCGCGTCCCGATCATGGACGTCGGGATCCCCGTCGTCTCGAAGGAGGAGGCCCGGGGCGTGCGGGGGATCGCGAACGCGGGTCTCGACGCGACCGTGATGGCAGCGGCGCGCACGGTGCGGAAGGACGTCGACGCGTGCATCGACTGCGGCGTCGACGAGATCGCGCTCTTCACGGCCGGGTCCGACCTGCACATCAAGCACAAGCTGTCGATGACCCGCGAGCAGGTGAAGGAGGCGGCGGTCCGCGAGACGGAGTACGCGGTCGCGCACGGCGTCGAAGTCTCGTTCGTGACGGAAGACACGTTCCGCGCGGATCTGGGTTTCGTCGCGGACCTGTACAACGCGTGCACGGACGCAGGGGCCCATCGGGCCGTCATCTGCGACACGGTCGGTGTGATGACGCCCCCGGGAGTCCGCTGGTTCTTCGCGCAGCTCCGGCCCCGCCTCCGGACGAAGGAGCTCTCGTTCCACGGGCACAACGACTTCGGACTGGCGGTGGCGAACAGCTTGGCGGCGGTCGAGGAAGGGGTGCAGGTCCCCCACACGTGCGTGAATGGCCTCGGGGAGCGCTCCGGCAACGCGAGCTTCGAGGAATTCGTCCTCGCCCTCGAGGCCCTGTACGGCTACGACACCGGGATCGACGTCTCCCGAATCTACGAGCTCTCCCGGCTCGTCGAGCGATTGAGCGGCATCCCCGTGGGGGTGTCGAAACCGCTCGTCGGGCCGAACGCCTTCGCCCACGAGTCCGGGATCCATGCGCACGGGGTGATCAAGCACACCGCGACGTACGAGCCGATCCAGCCGGAGCGGATCGGTCGGCAGCGGACCTTCGTCTTCGGGAAGCACACGGGATCGCTGGCGGTCGCGGAGAAGTTGCGGGCCCGCGGGGTCGATGCGTCGCCCGAGCAGATCGCCGAACTCGTCCAGGGCATCAAGGACTTCGCCGAGGCGCGGTCGAAGGGAGACCAGCAGGCGTTCGTCGCCGCCGTCCACGAACGGACCGAGCGTCACCGAGGCGTGACCGACGAAGAATTCTGGGCCCTTGCGACGAACGCCGGGATCGCCCTCCCGAAGGATCGGGGACGATAGGCCGTCATCCCTCGCGCTCGGGCGGATCGAGCGGGTTCGGGACTCCGGCCTGCCGCCCCATTGCGGCCCGACCGAGCGCGGCGATTCGTCGGGAGATGGAGACGTAGATTCCGAGGATCACGATTGCGGCTCCGAGGAGATCCACGATATCGAACTTCTCGCTCCCGACAGTGGTCCCTAGCAGGATTGCGACGATCGGGATGACGAGGGCGATGAACGACAGATGCGTGGCCTCCGAGGTCTTGAGGAGCCACTGCCACACGACGAACGTGGCGACGGAGCCGGCGAGGGCGAGGTAGAGGATCGCCCCGATCCCTGCGGGCCACGACGGCACGCCCCACGGCTCTCGGACGACTAAGGAGACGGCGGCCAGGGCGGCCGCCCCGACGGCCATCGAGGTCGCGTTGAATGTCACCGGATCGGTGTCGTGACCCCACCGTTTGATCGCCACCGTCGCGAAGGCCGCGCAGGTTGCCCCCAAGACGATCGCGACCATCGGGAAGGCTTTCTGAAGCCCGGCCGCCCCGACCTGGACGCGGAAGATGACCAGGACGCCGCCGAAGCCCAGGCTAATCCCTCCGAGCTTCTGCACCGTGAGCCGCTCCGCTCGGAGGAATGCATTCGCGACGAGGGCGGTTTGGAAGGGGAACGTCGCGAACAACACCGCGGAAAGGCCGCTCTCTACGCCGTTGTTTTCGCCCCAGTAGATCAGGCCGTAGTCGGCCGTGAACAGGACAATCCCCACGAACGCCACGAGCGCCCACTCGGTGCGGGTCGCCGGCCACTTTGAGCGGAAGACCGCCGCCAAGAGGACGAGGGTCAGGGACGCGACGAGGAATCGGAGCGCCGCCGCGAGGAACGGCGGTGCGCCTTCGAGCCCGATGCGGATCGCGAGCCACGTGGAGCCCCAGATCCCGCAGAGCATCGCGAATGCCGCGCCGCGGACGAATCGCGTCGCCACGGCCCGCCTAGCCTTCCGCTCCATTTAGCCTTTGTACCGCCGAGCCGCGGGCGGGCGGCGTTTTCGACTCGCGCCCTTGGCCGCTCCCAAGCCAGTTCATATTCGATTCCGGATGGGCCAGTTTTATGAGTCGCGCCGGGGATGAGGTATGCGCGCCATGCCTTCCCTTACGATGTCCGAGAAGATCCTCGCACGTGCCAGTCATAACGAGTCGGTCGCGCCGGGGCAAATCGTCGACGGGTACGTCGACTTGCTCTACATGCACGAGATGCTCGCGATGGCGTTGCTCCCCTTCAACCAGATCGGCACGATGAAGGTCTGGGACCCGGAGAAGATCGTCGTCACGTTGGATCACTGGGTCCCGCCACCGACGCCGGAGATCGCGAAGATGCATCAGACGATTCGCGAGTTCTGCCGCAAACAAGGGATCCGACGCTTCCACGACGTGGGAGACCACGGCATCGTCCACCAACTGATCGCGGAGCGGGGATACGCGCATCCCTGGGAACTCGTGATCGGGAGCGACAGCCACACGAACATGGTCGGGGCCGTCGGCGCATTCGCCGCGGGGATCGGCGCGACGGACACCGCCGCGGTGATGGCGACCGGGCGCCTCTGGCTCCGGGTCCCGGAGACGATGCGGGTCGACATCCACGGAACCCTCGGAGACCGGACGGGCGCGAAGGACGTGATCCTCAAGGTGATCGGCACGACGGGGGACGACGGCGCTCGCTACGCGGCGGTCGAGTTCACCGGCCCGACCGTACGGGCGTTCCCGATGAACGAGCGGTTCGTCCTGTGCAACATGACGACGGAGATGGGCGCGAAAGTCGGGATGATCGAAGCCGACGAGACGACGAGGGAGTACCTCGCGCACTCGGGGCACCCGTTCCGGCCCATCCGGTCCGACGAGGACGCGACGTACGCGAAGACGTTCACGTTCGACGTCGACGGCATGGGGCCTCAGGTCGCGTGCCCCTCGAATCCGGCGAACCTGAAGCCCGTCGAAGAGGTCGCGGGGACGAAGATCGACGTCGCGTTCCTGGGCTCCTGCACGAACGCCCGCATCGAAGACCTGCGCATCGCGGCCGAGATGTTGCGCGGCGAGCATGTCGCACCCGGGGTCCGGTTCCAGATCACGCCCGCTTCGCAGATCATCTACCGCCAGGCGCTGAGAGAGGGCCTCGTCGAGATTTTCATGGACGCCGGCGCGACGTTCACGTCCTCCACGTGCGGACCGTGCTTCGGGGGCCACCTCGGGACCCTCGCGGGCGACGAGGTCTGCATCTCGTCGACGAATCGAAATTACCCGGGGCGAATGGGTTCGCCGCAGGCCCAGGTCTACCTCGCGAGTCCCTGGACCGTGACCGCCTCGGCGATCCATGGAGAGATCACCGACCCTCGGAAGGCGTAAGCGATGCAGACGCGCTTCCGGGGCCGCGTATGGACGTTCGGGGACGATATCTCGACCGACCACATCATCGCGGGCAAGTACCTGGGCACTACGGACCCGAACGTGTTCGCCGAGCACGCGTTCGAAGCGATCGACCCGACGTGGGCGAAGAAAGTGCAGGCCGGCGACATCATCGTGGCGGGAGCGAACTTCGGCTGCGGATCGAGCCGCGAGCAAGCGCCGATTGCGCTCCGGGCACTCGGGATTTCCGCGATCTTGGCGAACTCCTTCGCCCGGATTTTCTTCCGGAACGCCATCAACCTGGGCTTCCCCGTGATCGAGTGCCCGGGGTTGCGGGACCGGGTGAAGCCGGGCGAAGCGATTGAGCTCGACCTCGCGGGCGGGGAAGTCCGCCTTCCGGCGGGAGGGATCATGCGATTCACCGCACTCCCGCCGAACGTCCTCGAAATCCTCGAAGCAGGCGGACTCGTCCCAAAGCTCAAGAAGGAACTGGCTTCGAAGTCGACGTAGGCCCTCCCGGTCAGATTAACCTTAAACAAGGTTAACGGTGGTTTCTTCTCCGTCCGTCCCTCGGCCTCCGAACCCTTATGCCCGCCGCCTCCATCCGTCGGCCCGATGGCCCTCAAGGTCGTCCTTCTCCCCGGAGACGGAGTGGGACCCGAGGTGATGCGGGAGGGCGTGAAGGTCCTGAAGGCCGTCGAGATGGCGTACGGTCTCTCCTTCGACCTCGTCCCCTATCCGTGCGGCGGGCAGCATTACCTGGAGACGGGCGAAGAGTGGCCGGACGGCGCCTTCGACGCCTGCAAAGCCGCGGACGCGATCGTGCTCGGAGCCGTCGGCATGCCCGAGGCGATTCTCCCGAACGGCGAGATTGCGGGCGTCGGAGTCGTCTTCGGTTTGCGTTTCGGGTTGGACCTGTACGCGAACGTACGTCCGACGAAACTGTATCCGAACGTGCGGCACAAGATCCACGACGGATTCAAGCAGGTCTGGGATCCCGGCAAGGTCGACTTCGTCATCGTGCGCGAGAACACGGAGGGGCTCTACACCCCGGCGCGCGGCTACCTGGAGCGGGGCGGCACGAAGGAGCTCGCGGTCGACAGTCGCATCATCACGCGGAAAGGCGCGGAGCGGGTCATCCGCTTCGCATTCGAACTCTCGAAACAGCGGAACGGCGCAGCCGGAGACAAGAAGCGCCGCGTGACCTGCGTCGACAAGTCGAACGTGACCGCGGGATGCAAGCTGTTCCGCAAGATCTACGACGAAATCGCGGCGGCGCATCCGAGCATCCAGAAGGACTACGCCTACATCGACGCGTTCCAGCAGTGGCTCATCCGCTCACCCGAGTCATACGATGTCGCGGTCACGTCGAACCTGTTCGGCGACATCGCGACGGACCTCGCGGCGGTCCTGCAGGGCGGCATGGGGATGGCCGCGGGCGGGAACATCGGCGACGCGCACGCGATGTTTGAGCCGATTCACGGGAGTGCACCGAAGCACGCGGGGAAGGACGAGGTCAACCCGATCGCCATGATCCTCGCGGTCCACATGATGCTCGACTGGCTCGGGCGACGAAAGAAGGACAAGGCGATGCGCGAAGCCTCCGTGGCGGTCGAGAAGGCCGTCGAGGCCGTCCTCAAAGAAGGGAAGACGCTCACGTACGATCTCGGCGGGAGCGCGAAGTGCAGCGCCGTTGGAACGGCGATCGCGACGGCGGTTACCAAGCTCGCCAAGTAGTCCCAGGTACCGGATCCCCACGGCGATTCGGTCCGTTTCCGTGCGTTATCTCTCTCGCCACTGGTACAACCGCCAGGCTACGGCAAGCCCGATCGCGGTTGAGAGCACGAGCAGCGCGGCGTCAAGGACGAGATCGGTCGAGCTCGCCGGCTCGAACCCGAGCGCCCCCTGCACGAGCAGCGCCGCGTACGTGGCCGGGAGGAGTTGCGCCAGCTCCCGCCACACCGGCGGAAGGATCGAGAGCGGATAGTAGAGCGGCGACAAGATCCCGAGCAGCGTGAAGATCAGGTTCCCCACGGGCCAGACCTCCCGCTGACTTCGTAACCGGCTCGATACGGCGATGCCGATCGCCGAATACAGAACCCAAATCGTCATGATGCAGCCGACTAGGACCAGCCATCCCACAAGTGTAACGTGAGTGACCGTCGCGAGGATCAGGCCGAGCGCGATGAGCGCGGGTATGGCGGGGATGAGGTTCGAGAACGCCACGCCGAACAGGTAATGGAGTTTGTCGTGCGGCGACGCGACGAAAATATCCTGGAGCCGTAGCTCGATCCGGAATACCGCCGAATCGGAGAGGCACCAGCTGCCGATGTTCTGCGTCGAGAACAGCATCGCGCCCGCGACCTGGAGGGGGAAGTAGCTCGCCGGTGCGATGAGTCGCAGGAAGTACAGGAAGAAGAACGGCTGAAGGAGCGGCACGATGGCGGCGGCGGGACTCCGCCACACCCACCGCCAACCGATCCAAGCCCAAGCGGGTAACACACGGCCTCGGAGCGGCATCTTCGACGCGCCGACGTCGGTCGCCATCGTCACTTCTCCCGGGCCGTCCTCCGGGCCCAGTAGATTCCAAACGCGAACAACGTCGCAGCCTCGACCAACAGTGCGCCCGCCGCGAGGATCGCCTCGTTCGTCGAGATCGATTCAAGTCCCGCGGCCGCGTCGACGAGGATAGCGGCCGCACTCGTCGGGATAATCAGCACGATGGTCCGCCACTCGAGCGGGACGCGGCTCAGCGGATAGAAAACCGGCGGCACAATCCCGAAGAGATTCGTCAAGAGGGCGGAATACGGCCAAATCGTCTTCATGTCCTTGAACAGGGTCGACACCACGTAGCCGATGGTCGCGGACACCGCCCAGACGCCAAGGAGCGCTGCGACCAGGGCGAGACCCGCGATGAGGCCGACGGGGTGGAGGATCTCCAGGATCACGACGAGGACGAGGCTCGGTGGCAGATACGCGACGAGCATGCCGCCCGCGATGCCGACAAAATACCCCTCGGGCGACAGCGGACTCGCATGGTAGAGTTCGTTCAGTTTGTGATCGATCCGGATGTACGCGGCCTCATTGAGCACCCGCTGTCCGATGAGGAACATCGAATAGACGAGGGCACCGATGACGGTCACCGGGAGGAGTTCCGGCGCGAGGATTGCGACGAACACGAGCAGCGCGCCGGGCGTCAGCGTCCCGGTGACGATTGCCAACCACTCGTGGAGCTGAACGCGGATCTCCGTGGCGAGGAACACCCCGGAACCCGCCCACTTCAGTCCGAAGGCCATCCGATCACTCCGCGTCGATTGATCGTCCCACAATCGTGAGGAACGCTTCTTCGAGCGTTACCGGTCCGACGGTCGCCGACAGGCGGTTCCGGAGGGCCACGTCCATCACCTCGTGGATTCGCGCCGGCTCCGTGATGACGTAGAGCGATCCGCCTTCCGCGACGGTCTGCTGCCCGAAGGAGGTGAACAACTCGCGGTGGTTCCCGCCGTTTTCGATCGACACGCGCAGGGTGCCGCCGATCTGTCGCTTGGCCTCCTCCGCGGTGCCCTCGAACAGGATTCGTCCTTCCTCGACGATATACAGCCGTTCCGAGAGGGCTTCCGCCTCGTCGAGGTAGTGCGTCGTCAGGAGGACCGTCGAGCCTTTGCGCGTCAGCTCCCGCAGCACGCCCCAGACCGCGCGTCGCGCGAACGGGTCGAGGCCGATCGTCGGCTCATCGAGGAACAGCAGGGGCGCCTCCGTCGCCATGACGGTCGCGACCATCGCCCGTTGTTTCTGTCCGCCGCTCAACGTGACGCTCAGGCGGTCCGCGACTTCTTGGAGCCCCATCTTTGTGAGCGACTCTTCCGTCCGGGCCTTCGCCACCTCGCGGGAGAAGCCGCGGGCTCGGAGATAGCAGTACACCTGCTCCCGGGGCGTGAGATGGAAGAACGGCTTGCCCTCTTGCGGCACGACCGCGATCAGCGGCCGGACTTTCTCCGGTGCATCGACGACGTCGAATCCGAGCACGTCGACCGTCCCGGACGTCGGGATGAGCAGCGTCGACGCGATCCGCAAGAACGTCGTCTTCCCAGCGCCGTTCCGGCCGAGGAGGGCGATGCGTTCGCCCTGGCCGAACGCGAGGGACACGCCCCGAAGCGCGTCGATCTCTGGGCTGCCCCGAACACGGTACACCTTGCGCACGTCGTGCGCGCGGAGGGCCTCCTGGGACACGGCCGGAGCAAGACGAGGCCCCGTATAAAGCTAGATTCGGGGCTCACATCGATCCTGATTCGGATCCGGGATGCTCGCCTTTTTCGAACGCCGCGAACGCGGCCTGCCGCTTCGCTTCCTTCTCGGCCTCGCTCATCTTGACGACCATCGCGACGGACCAGATGTGGCCGAATGGATCTTGGAGCTTCCCGTACCGCTCGCCCCAGAACTGGTTCTCGAGCGGCATCGTCGGCGTTGCGCCGGCCTTGACCGCCTGGTTCCAGAGCTTGTCGACGTCCTTCGTGTAGATGTGCAGGTTGAACGTCGTCGCGCCCGCCGACGTCGGAGACTTCGAATCGCTCCCCGGGAACTCGTCCGACATCATGATCAGCGAGTCGCCGACCTTGATCATCGCGTGCATCAGCATCCCGTTCTCCATCGGCTGCCGGCTGATCTCCTTCGCGCCGAACGCCTTCTTGTAGAACTCGATCGCCTTCGCGGCCCCGCTAATCACCAGGTACGGCGTGACCGTCCGCATCCCCGGCGGGATCGGGGCCGTCTGTGTCGCGCGCGATTTTCGCGCGGTCTTCTTCGTTCGCGTCGCCGTTCGCTTCGTCTTGCGGGCCATGGATGTTCCCCCGCGATGGCAGAAACTAGACGGGACTTAAGGATGACCCTTGGCGGTCCTCACGTCCGAATTCGATCAGCGAGCCAGAGTCCCATGAGGACCTCGTCGACGTACTCGCCGCGAATCCGCACGTGACGACGGCGATTGCCTTCCTCGACGAACCCGAGGGACTCGTACAGCCGTCGGGCGCGGCCGTTCGTCGCGAACACCGCCAACTCGGCCTTCGCGAACCCGCGGCGTCGCATCCATTCGAGGACGCGCTCCATCATCCGGCGGCCCAGCCCCGCCTCGCGCCACCCGTCCTGGATCGCGATGCCGAGCCCGCCGACGTGGCGGTCCTTCGGATACGAGCCAGCGTGGCAATCCGCGGCTCCAATGACCTCGCCGTCGGCGACGGCCACGAAGAGCACGTTCCGGACCCCATCGAAGTGGGAGAGCCAATCCTTCTCGTTCTCCAGGTCCGGCCCTTCTTCGATCATGATGTACACCTCCTCGGCCCCGATACGGTTCACGTTCCGCAGCGTCGATTCGGCGTCGTCCATCCGAACGGGTCGAATGACGACCTGGCGTCCGTCGCGGAGTCGGACCTCCTCCGCCCGCATCGGGTCCGCCATCGGCCTCACAGCGGGAACTTGTCGAGCATCTCGGGCCTGCGGCGTTCTCCGGAGGCGAGGTACGCCTCCATCTGCTCCTTGAGTTGCGGCGTCATCTCCGCGTAGACGTCCTCGAAGAGGCTCTCGATCGGCGGGGGCGGATTCCGTTCCACCTCCTTGACCGTGTTCTGAATCATGTCGTCGATCTCCGTCCGGAGTCGCTCCTCGTCCGGCTTCGACCAGAGGCCCTTCAGCTCGAGGTACTTCCGCATGCGGTCGATCGGGTCCCTCTGGGCCCACAGGTCGACCTCTTCCTTCGACCGATAGCGGGTCGGATCGTCGCTGGAGGAATGCGGGCCCATCCGGTACGTGACACCCTCGATCAACGTGGGGCCGCCTCCCGCGCGCGCCTTGTCGACGGCCGCTTTCGTGGCCGCATACACCGCCAGGAGATCGTTCCCGTCCACCCGGACGCCGTCGAACCCGTAGGCTTGGGCCTTCTGTGCGATCGTCGCGGCGGCGGTCTGCTTCGCGACCGGGACCGAGATCGCCCACTGGTTGTTCTTGCAGAAGAAGATCGTCGGCGCCTTGAACACGCCCGCGAAGTTCATGCCCGCGTGGAAATCGCCTTCGCTCGTCGCGCCGTCGCCGAAGTACGTCAGCGAGACGACGTCGTCCTTGCGCAGCTTCGCCGCCCACGCCGCGCCGACCGCCTGCGTGATTTGTGTGCCCACGGGGCTTGAGACCGTCACGAGGTTGAGATCCCGCGCGCCGTAGTGGCTCGGCATCTGGCGGCCCCGCTGTGCATCCTTCGCGTTGCCGTACGCCTGCGCGATCAGCAGTTCGACCGGGAAGCCGCGCCACAACGCGCAGCCGGGCTCCCGATACGCCGGGAACGCCCAGTCGCGCTTCTCGAGCGCCATCGCGCTCCCGACCTGGCACGCCTCCTCGCCGGTGCTCGGCACGTAGAACCCGATTCGCCCCTGGCGCTGCAAGGAGAGCATGCGGGCGTCGAGCAACCGGACGAGGACGAGGTGGCGGTAGCCCGCCTTCAGCATGTCCGCCGAGAGCTTCGGCTCGAGCTTCGAATTGTAGGTGCCGTCGGGATCGATGATCCGCAGAAGCGCCTCTTCCGCCATCCGCTCACCCCGCCCGTTCCCTGCGCCGGTCCCGAATTACCTTTTCGAGGAAGAATTCACCGGCCCGGTAGGACGATCGGACGAGCGGGCCGGCGGCAACGTGGGCGAAGCCCAACCGCTCGCCCTCTTCCCGTAGCCCGTCGAAGGTCTCCGGAGGAATGTATTCCTCGACCGCGAGGTGCCACGAGCTCGGCCGGAGGTACTGACCGAGGGTGAGGATGTCGACGCCGTTCGCCCGGAGGTCCCGCATCGCCTCGAGGACTTCCTCGTGGCGCTCGCCGAGGCCGAGCATGATCGAGGACTTCGTGAACAGGTCGCCGCGCATCCCCTTCGCGCCGCGCAGGACGGACAGGCTCTGCTCGTAGCTCGCTCGGCGGTCGCGGACCGTGGCCTGGAGCCGCTCGACCGTCTCGAGGTTGTGGTCGAGGACATCGACGCCGGAGTCGACGACCTGACGCACGGCGCCGAGGTCTCCCTGGAAATCCGGGATGAGGGCCTCGACGAGCATGTCCGGGCGGCGCGCCTTGATCTCTCGGACCGTCTTCGCGAAGTGTCCCGCGCCGCCATCCGGGAGGTCGTCCCGGTCGACGGACGTCAGGACCACGTAGGAGAGGTCCATCTCGGCGAGGGCCATCGCGACCTTCCGCGGCTCGTCGAGGTCGAGGACGCCGTGGGGATTGCCCGACGTCACGGCGCAGAACCGGCAGCCGCGGGTGCACGTGTCGCCCATCAACATGATCGTCGCGGTGCCGCCGCCCCAGCACTCCCCGACGTTCGGGCAATGGGCCTCCTCGCACACGGTGTGCAGGTCGAGCGAGCGGAACAGGGACTTCAGGTGGCCGTAGTTCTCACCAGCTGGTGGGCGGACCCGAAGCCACTCGGGCTTCCGTTCGGCGAGCATCGTGCCGGCTTCAATATCTCCTTGCGCTTATGTATTTTGACCTCAAGGCCCAAAAGGGATTCCCACGGGATCTAAATATGAAGTCAAGCCGGTTCGAGGACGTGGCGACCGAAGGAAGTGGCGGCGATCCCCTATTCGAGCAGCCGCGCTGGGAATACATCAGACAGAAGGCACTCGGCTATGGTCTGGCTGCCGCGATGGCATGCGTAGCCCTCTTGGTCGCCCTTGGGCCCACAAACCGGAACGTCCTTACGTACGCACTCCCGCTGGGGATTATGGCCTTCGCGCTGTTTCTCGGATACGTTGCGGTCCGGCAACGGCGCTTCCGATTGTTCCTCAACGGCCTGGAGCCTTCCGTCGGTCGCTTCATCCGGTACTCCGAGATTCGTGATGCACAGAGGCTCGAGGGCCGACGACGCGGCAAGTTCTTGATGCTCACCCTAGTCAGCGGAACGATAGCGGTCATCGGTGGACCCCGGACGAAAAACGTTGTGCTCAAGACCTCGGCATTTGATGAAGTGGAAAGCCTCGTCTTGAGGGGAGTGAGAGAACACGGCGCTCATCAATCCGTGGACTGGGATCTGGATCTTGCTCGGCAGGTAGAACAGTGGCAGTTCCGCGGACCGGTAATCGCCCTGGCGGAGAAGGCCGCGCAAGAAAAAGGCGTTATTAAGATTGACGCAGCGTTCCTGAGCGAGGCCGCCCTCTCGAACAAGCGGCTTGCGCGGTGGCTCGCCTCCGCCGTCACGACGACGGCCTGGGCCCAGGATCAGCCGAAACGGAATTCGACGCCGTAGGAACCGCGCGGATAGTTCCAGTGGATCGCGTTCTTCCCGAGGTGCTTGCAGACGATCGCGCAAGCGCCGAGTTCGATGCATCCTTCCGTGTTGTAGACGAGCTCGCCTTTCTCGACGCGGTAGACCTTCGACGGGCAGACGTAGAGGCAGGGCTTCGTGTCGCACATCCGGCAGACGTCCGTGTCCACCGTGATGAACGGCTCCTCGTCGAATTCGAACTTGTCGAGGCCGATTCGATCATCCACGGACAGGAGCTTCGAAGCGTCCGGCTTCGCGGGTTCCGGCATCGGTACGACGGTGAGAACGGAGTGGGATAGTTAAGGATTGGCGACTGCCGGAATCGAAACGTTATCAGAGGAGGGATTCAGGAACAAACCTTCTAAAGGGACTCACCGGGATTCGAATGCGTCGGACAGCCGCAGGCCCGACCCAGGGATTCCCGGTATGCCCTCTCGCGACCGCAAGGCTTCCGCGGTTCATTCTCAGTCCGAGGCGAGCCCAGCGGGCCCCGACGAGTCGCTTGAGCCGCTCGCTTCGGTCCTCTCGCCGGATCCCGAGACGGGAATCCTACGCCTCGCCGACCAACCGTGTATCCTGATTCGGCCCGAACTCATCGTGAGCATTCAGAAACAGCTCGAGCAGACCATCGGTGGGTCGGCCAAGGGCATCTTGTACCTGGCCGGCGAGCGGAGCGCCGCATCGGGCCTCGAATTCTACCGAGCGCTCGCGAAAGGGATTTCGCAACCCCTCACATTGGAAGGCGCGAAGCGGATCAGCGACGCATCGGCGCTCCTCGGATGGGGTCGCACGGAGATCCTTCGGTTCAAACCGGAGGCGGGCTTGCTTTCGGTCGCGCGAGACAACAGCCCTCTGGCCCTCGCATACGGTCCGTCGACGAAGCCCGTCTGCCACTTCCTCGCCGGTTGGATGGCGGGGATCGGTCAACTCCTCCTTGGGAAGGAACTGCTATGCGAGGAGATTGCGTGCGTCGCACAAGGCCGGCCGCGTTGCGAGTTCGAGCTCCGGCCGATGCCTCGTTGACGCGGGGACGAAAGGCTTTAGTCCCTCCTGCTTTTCCGACGACGGACGCGGGAGATGGCGGAGCATTTTGACGCAATCGTCGTCGGCGCTGGCCCCGCCGGCTCCGCCGCGGCGCTGACCCTCGCCCGGAAGGGATTCTCGACCCTTCTCGTGGAACGGGGCCGTTCACCGGGCGCGAAAGGGATGTTTGGCGGCCGGATTTACGCGTGGTCCCTCGCCGACCTGATCCCGGATTGGATGAAGGACTGCCCCATCGAGCGATTCGTCGTCCAGGAGAACATGGCCCTCCTATCCGGCGATGCCTCTCTCACGGTCGCGTACAACTCCCCGCGGCTCCGGGAAGGACGGTCCACGAGCTTCACCGCGGTCCGGGCGAAGTTCGATTCGTGGCTCGCAAAGAAGGCGGAGGAGTCGGGCGCGACACTCGTCACGGGAATCCGCGTCGACGATCTGTGGCGCGAGGGCGGTCGCGTGAAAGGTGTCCTCGTCGCGCCCGAGGATCGCGTCGGCGCGGACCTCGTTGTGATCGCCGAAGGCGCGGCGTCGGTCCTCGTCCGCAAGGCGGGCCTCAAGGCCGACCTCGAACCGAGCGAAGTCTCCGTCGGTGTGAAGGAGACGATCGAGTTGTCACCGGAGACGATCCAGGAGCGCTTCGGACTCGGCGAGAAGGACGGCGCCGCGTATGTGTTCGCGGGAGAGGCATCGATGGGCCTCCGAGGAGGCGGATTCCTGTACACGAACAAGGCGTCCGTCTCGCTGGGCCTCGTCGTCTCCTCGGAGGACTTAGCGCGCAAGAAGGTCGAAATCCAGGAGCTGCAGACGAAGTTCCGGATGCATCCCGCCGTCCAGCGGCTCATCCGAGGAGGCAAGGTCGCGGAGTACAGCGCCCATCTCGTCCCGGAGCTCGGGGCCGGGATGATGCCCCGCCTCGTCTCGGATGGCGTGGTCGTCGCCGGGGACGCGGCCGGTTTCCTCATCAACAATGGCTACACGTTCCGCGGGGTCGATCTCGCGATCGCATCCGGCGTCGCGGTCGGGGAGGCCGCCGAGGCCGCGCGAGCGGCCGGCGGGATGAGTGCGGCGAACCTCGCCGCGTATGAGAAATTCCTCCGTGCGCGCAACGTCCTGACGGACCTCGAGCGGTTCCGCCGTGCGCCCGTGTACATGAAGAACGAGCGGCTCTTCGGCCTGTATCCGAGGTTGCTGCTCGAGATCGCGGAACGCGCATACACGGTCGATGGACAAGGGAAGGAACGCCTCTTCGACGTCGTGATGGATGAGGCCTCGTCGTCCGGCGTCTCGAAGCTCAAACTGCTGCTGGACCTCTTGCAGGGAGCGCGATCGATGTGAGGATCGTCGTATGCATCAAGCAGGTTCCGAAGGCGCAGGAACTCCAGGTGGACCCCGTCACGCAGACGCTGAAGCGGGTCGGCGTGCCGAGCGAGATCAATCCCCCCGATGCGAACGCGCTCGAGATTGCGCTGCAGCTCAAGGACCGCCACGGCGCGGAAGTCGTCGTCCTCTCCATGGGGCCGACCTCGTTCGACGAGAGCCTCGAACGCGCGGTCGCGATGGGCGCGGACCGCTCCGTCTTGCTGACGGACCGCATCCTTGGCGGATCGGATACCGTGCCGACGGCGTACGCGCTGAGCGAGACCATCCAGAAGATCGGCGGCTACGATCTGATCCTGTGCGGCGAGGAGACGACGGACGCGTCGACCGGTCATGTGGGCCCGGGGATCGCCGGCCATCTCGAGTTGCCCCAGGTCACGTACGCGTCCGAGGTCCGGGTCGTCGACGGCAAGATCCGCGCGCGACGCACCGCGGAGGACGGGACGGAGTGGTGGGAGACGACCACCCCGTGTTTGGTCACCGTGAACTTCGGATGCAACCGGCCGCGCGAGCCTTCGCTCACCGGGAAGATCCGGGTGAAGCGCGGCGGCGTGGTCGCCCACTGGTCCTGCGCGGAGGTCGGGATCGATCCGAAGAAGGTGGGGCTCCTCAACTCGCCGACCATCGTCGCGAAAGTCGACACCGTGAAATTGCCGCCCCGCGCCGGAAGGATGTTCACCGGGGATCCGAGCGACGCCGTGCGGCAGTTATTGGCGGCACTGCGCGCAGACGGAGTGATCCCCGGATGACGGACGGCCACGTCCTCGAGGACAAGTCCCATTTCCGCGGGGTGTGGGTGTTCCTCGAGCACCGCAAGCAAGGACTGCGAGACGTGAGCGTGCAGCTCATCGGCGAAGGTCGGCGCCTCGCGGACCTGCGGGCGGCAACCCTGACCGGGGTCCTGCTAGGAAACGGCGTCGACGACCTCGCGAAGCACGCGATCGGATATGGCTTGGACCGCGTGATTGTCATCAACGATCCGATCCTCGAGATTTACCGTTCGCGGCCGTACGCCCAGGTCATGGCCCAGCTGATCCGACGCCACAAACCGGAGATCGTCCTCTATGGCGCGTCGAAGAACGGACGGGACCTCGGAGGCCGCCTTCACGCGATCCTCGAGACCGGCCTGGCGGCCGACTGCGTCAAGTTCGACATCGACGCAGAGGGCAACCTCGACATGATTCGGCCGAGCTTCGGCGGGAAGAGCCTCGCCCACATCCTGTGCAAGAAGCACCGTCCGCAGATGGCTTCGGTACGGCGGAACGTCTTCGTCGCGCCACCTCACGATCCGAAGCGGACGGGCGAAGTCGTCCGGGAGACGGTCGAGCTCGGGCCCTCGGACGTCGACGCGACGCTACAGGAGTTTCAGGAGTTCACGAAAGAGGGCGGCCTTCGACCTGAGGAAGCCGACGTCGTCGTGAGCGGTGGCTACGGCCTCGGGGACCCGGAGCACTTCGCGATGCTCCAAGAGCTCGCGGACCTGCTCGGCGGCGCGATCGCGGCGTCGCGCAAGGCCGTCGACAGCGGCTGGGTTCCGAAAATGCTGCAGGTCGGCCAGACGGGGATGACGGTCCGGCCGAAGCTCTACCTGGCCGTCGGGATCAGCGGCGCCGTCCAGCATCTCGCGGGAATGCAAGAGTCGAAGAAGATCGTCGTCATCAATATCGATCCGAAAGCGCCGCTGTTCGAGATCGCGGACTACGGGATCGTCGGCGATCTGTTCGAGGTCGTCCCTGAGATGGTCCGCCAGTTGAAAGCGCTCAAGGGCGGCGTGGTCGACGCCCGGACGGCGGTTCCGGCAAGAGCTCGTTGAGGTTGACCCGGCGAAACGTCACCCCGAAGACCGCCTGGAAGTGGGCGATCACGGAGGCCTTGACGTCCTCCAGGTCGACGGCATGCCCGAGGGACTTCTCCATCGAGGTCATGATTCCCCCGTCGTGGCCGCACGGCCGGATCTTGAGGAACTCCCGCAGATCCGTCGTCACGTTGAGGGCGAAGCCGTGCAAAGTCACGTTGCGGTGGACCGCGAGCCCGATCGACGCGATCTTCTTGCCGCCGATCCAGACGCCGCGCTCCGGTCCCTCCCGGGTCGCGTCGATCCCGAAGTCCGCACACGTTCGGAGGAGGACCTCCTCGAGGTCCGTCACGAGCCGCTTCACCTCGAGGCGGTCGGGGAGCTTGAGGATCGGATAGCCGACGAGCTGGCCGGGTCCGTGATACGTCGCCTCGCCGCCCCGTTCGACCTCGAAGATCTCGAGCCCGGGGTCGAGGACGTCCTCGCGGCTCCCGCGTCGGCCAAGCGTCGCGACCGGATCGTGCTCGACGAGGATAAGGCCGTCCGGGATCTTGTCCTCCGCCCGGCGGTCGACGAGCGCCTTCTGGAGCTCCCACACCTCCCGGTACGGCTTGCGGCCGAGGTCCAGGAGCCACGCATCCCGGACGATGAGGATCGGCGTTGACTCCCCTTCCGTCGTCGTGAGCATGGGATCAGCGGTTCAGCACGTGGATCGCCTGGCCGAGGGCGGCCTCCGCGCTCTCCATGACCGCCTCCGGCAACGTCGGGTGGGGATGGACGGTGAGGGCGATGTCCGCGAGCGTCGCACCCATCTCGATCGCCAGGGTGAGCTCGCTGATCAGGTCGCTCGCATCCGGACCGACGATCGTCGCGCCGAGGAGGACTTTCGAGTCGGCGTCGGCAATGAGTTTCACAAAGCCATCGGACTCGCCCGTCGTCAGCGCCCGGCCGATCGCCGCGAACGGGACCTTCCCGACCCGGGTGCGCCGGCCCTGCGCGATCGCCTCCGGTTCCTGCAAGCCGACCGTGGCGATCTCCGGGTCCGTGAAGATCGCGGCGGGCATCGCGTGCACGTCGAGCTCGACGGGATGACCCGCGATCACCTCGGCGGCGGTGACGCCTTCCTTGGTGGCCTTGTGCGCCAGGAACGGCGGGCCGATCACATCCCCGATCGCGAAGACGTGCGGGTTCGAGGTGCGGAGCTGGCGATCCACTTTGACGTATCCGCGAG
>DASPYU010000015.1:0-64631 GCA_035636595.1 Thermoplasmata archaeon | reverse complement strand
ACGAGATGTCCCGCAAGGCGATCAAGGGCTTCGCGGGGAACCGCAAGATGCGCAAGCAGCTCATGGCGCAGCTCGAGGCCTCCGGCGTGAACCTCGACGAGGGCTGACACGCCGGTCCGATGCGACACCTTAATGTAATCCCAGGACTACCGCATTAGCGGGGAGCGAGGGCCATGGGTTTGAAAGGATGGATTATCCCGCAGGAGCGTCAGTTTTTCGACCTCCTCGAGAAGCTCGCCGCGACGGTCGACGAGGGTGCGATCGCCTTGGCGGACCTGCTACACGACTTCCGCGACGTGCCGATGAAGTGCCGGCGGATCAAAGACGTGGAGCATCACGGCGACGAGATCGTCCATCGGGTCTACGAGGAATTGAACAAGACGTTCATCACGCCAATCGACCGGGAAGACATCCAGGCCCTCGCCACCGAGCTCGACAATGTCCTCGACATGATCGAGGCGGCCTCGAGCCGGATCGGCCTCTATGAAATTAATCGTCCGACCGAGGCGATGGTGCAGCTCGGAAATGTGATCAAGGACGGGACTCGGCTCCTGAGGGAGGCCGTCGGGATGATCCGCAACATGAAACAGGCCAACGGGGTCGAGCGGATCGCCATCGAGGTCCACCGCCTCGAGAACGTGGCAGACGACCTCATGAACAACGCCGTCGCGGCGCTCTTCCATCAGGAGGATCCCGTGACGATCATTAAGTTCAAGGAGATCACGGAGGTCCTCGAGCAGGCCACGGACCACTGCGAGGACGTCGCCAATGTGCTGAGCGACATCGTGGCGAAGAATCAGTGAGTCGTCGGAGGTCTCTCGCGGCGGGATGGAGGGCGCGCGGAGGCACGCACTGGGAAATGGCGGATCTCTTCACGATCCTGATCGTCGCGATCCTCGTCGTCTTCCTGTTCGATTTCTTCAACGGGTTCCATGATGCCGCGAACGCGATCGCGACGATTGTCGCGACGAAAGTCCTCACGCCGACGAAGGCGGTCGCCATGGCCGCGGCCGGCAACTTCGTCGGGATGGTCTTCATCACGAACGCAATCGCGGAAACGATCGGCAAGGGGATCATCGACACGAACGTCCTCGGGGTGAATGCCCTGCCGCTGAGCGAGGCCGCGTTCCACCATTCGATGGCCATCATCATGGGGGGTGTCGTCGGCGCGATCGTGTGGGACCTGGTCACGTGGCTGTGGGGTCTCCCGACGTCGAGCAGCCATGCGCTCATCGGCGGCATCATCGGCTCGACGGTGCTCGCGGTGGGACCCGGAGCGGTCCTCCTCCCGAGCACGACGAACATGCTCCTCTTCGTCTTCGTGACGGGGATGGCGTTCGTGCTCGGCGCTGCCTCGTTCTTTGCCTATGACGTCATCATCCGAAGGCACCGGCCGACGCTCGGGACGACGATCCTTGCCGGTCTGCTCGTGGGTCTCCTGCCGGCGGTCATCCTCGGAAAGATCCTGCTGAAAGGGCTCGTCCAAATCGTGGTGTACATGGTCGCCGCGCCGCTCGTAGGACTCACGTTCGCGTTCGGCCTCGCCCTCGTGGTCATCCGCCTGTTCCGCCGACACACCCCGACGAGGGTGAACCACGAGTTCAAGCGCCTTCAACTCGTCTCGAGCTTCTTCTACAGCGTAACGCACGGGACGAACGACGCTCAGAAGGGGATGGGGATCATCACCCTCATCCTCGTCGTCGCGACGATCGGACCTCCCTGGGGTCCCCCGTCGGGCCAGTTCGCGGTCCCGTTCTGGGTCATCGTTGGGGCCCATGCATCCATCTCGCTCGGGACATTCTTCGGCGGCTGGCGCATCGTCCGTACGATGTCGCAGCGGGTGACGCACCTACGGCCCTGGCAAGGCTTCTCCGCCGAGACCGGGGGAGGCATCGCGCTCGCGAGCAGCGCGCTGGCGGGGATCCCGGTGAGCACGACCCATGTGATCGCCTCCGCGATCATGGGAGTCGGCGCGACGAGACGGTTGTCCGCGGTTCGGTGGGGAGTCGCCCGTCGCATCTTCTGGGCATGGATCATCACGATCCCCGCCTCCGCCGGTGCCGGGATGGCCGCCTACGCCATCATGCGACTGGGCTTCGGCCTCTGAGACGAACCACTAGTCCCCGGATTCGATTCTCGGCGCCAGGAGATAGCGCACGTCGCCCTTGCCGCCGGCGATCTTGAACTCCATCTTCACCGGGTAGTCGGAACCCAGGAAGAGCGACACGTTCGGCGCGAAACTGATCGCCTTCACCATGTTCGAGAAGTAGTCGAGCGGGAACAGGGAGCGCACCGCGTCCTTCGCGAGGATCTCCTCGAGCATGTCCTTCGGGACCGTGTGCGTGACGTTGTCCGTGTCGCCTTCGGACACGACTTCGAAGCCGTCGGCGGATGCCTTGAGGGCGATGTGATCGCTGATGCTCTCCGAGGCGCGGATGGCCTGCCGCAGTTCGTCCGTGCGGACGACGACCTTTGCGGGGAGGTTCAGGCTCGGCACCTTCGGATCACTCATCCCGGCGGTGTCGACGAGCGCCATCCGGCGCGTCGTATTGCCCACCGTGACGATGAGCCGGTTCTTGTCCTCGTCGTGGCTCAGCGAGATCGTCTCGCCCGCCTTCGCGAGCCGCAGGATCTCCTTCATCTTGTCCATGTCGATGCCGAGCTCGCCCTCGTCGGCCTTGTAGGCCTCGAACGCGCCGCGATCCAGCGTCAGGTCGACCATCGCGACGTGCGCCGGGTCGACGGCCTTGACCGTGACCGAATCCTTGCCAATGTTGAACTTCGCCTCATCGACGAGGGTCGACACGACGTCGACGACCTCCTTGAGAACGTCCGCCTTGACTTTGGCCTCGAACAAATCGCGCTCCCCCATGAATTTCGCTCGGACATCCGATGGGCGATAATAAAGGTTCCCGGGAATGCGCTTAGTACTCACGCCAGGTGTTCTGACATTTCACGCATCGATAGATCCGCGTCGTCGGCTCGTCCGCCGCGCGCGTCTGGCGCATCACCCAGAACGCCTCATAGTGGCCGCACTTCGGACACTCGACGCGCGTCTTCGGCAGCGTCTCCGTGATCTCGTCGAGGACAAGGGTCTCCGACGGCTTCTCCTTCCCGGTCCGGGCCACCTTCGTGACGCTCGAATCCTTGCCGGACAACGATCGTTCGTACCCGCACGAGTTGCAATGCACTTTTCCCTTCGCGGGGAACATGAGCGAGCCGCATTTCGGACAGAACATGAGAAACTGGACGTTCTACAGAGGGACGTGCGATAAAAAGGTTGTCGGTCACAGTTTCGAGTGATCGTAATTCTTCAGGGCGCGCTCGACGAACCGCTGGATCGCGCGCTCCTCGGCTTGCGTGCGGACGTGGAGGGTCTTCGGTCGCGCCGAGGGCTCCTCCTCGTCATCGTCCTCTTCGACGACGGCGTGGGAATGCGAGGCGCGGTGGTGTTCGTGGTGGTCCTCGCGGCCGCGGCCGGTGTGATGCAGGCGGACCTGGACGGCTTCGCCCTCGTCCTCTTCGTCCTCCGCTTCCTCCTCGTCGTCGGGATGGCGGCGCAGGCGGACGCGATGCCGGCTGCCCTCCGCATCGTAGACTTCCGCGGGAACCTGGCGATACTCATCGAACCGATCCGAGGGACCGCGTCGGTGCCGCCGACGGGCTTCCGGCACGACGATCGGACGCGCCCGGCCGCGCGCATGGGCGCGCACGGGCCTGCGGGTGCGGACGATCTCCTCGTCCTCTTCGTACGCGTCTTCCTCGTCGTCGATGTACGGCCGGCCACCGATAATCGGCTGCACGAGATTCACGCCGAGGGACGACCCGGAGCCCGACCGGAACGTGAGCTCGCGGCGGGTCTGCTCGGCGATCAAGCCGCCGATATACGAGAAGATGATGACCATCAGGTATCCGTTCGTCCCCATGCCGAACGTGGTCGTGAGGGCCTCCGCGAACCCTCGCATGTAGGCGATCATGAACTCCTTGTACGGCACGAGGAACGGCAGAATGCTGGAGACCGCGTCGCTCAGGACGTTCGGGAGGGATGCTACGAAGTCGATCTGGCCCGTCGCGAAGTTGTGCGCGTACGCGGCGTTCGCGACGAAGATCGTGACGACGGGCAACGTCGCCGCCGCGACCGCTTTCATCGGCGACCCCGCACGCCGCCCGCCCACGAACCCGGCGATCATCGGCCCGGCGGGTTGGATCCACCACAGCAGGAACGACAGGATGAGGATGATGCGGGACGAAGACCAGAACGAGAACGGCGGTCCGTCGCCGTGGAATCGGCCCGCTTCGCCGTCCACCTCGATCCGGTAGACGCCGGGATGGCTCGAGTGCTTCGGCGCCCCCGACTTGCGCCTCCTCCGAGGCGACTCGTCCTCCTCCTTGACCTTGTCGGACCGGAGCGGCCAGAGGAGCCAACGAAGCAAACCCATGCCCATCCCAGCGAGGTCCAGTCGGACCTTTGTCTGACATCCGTCGAGGGCTCGCGACGATATTAATAGATTTGGTCGTGCAGGAGATTTGACAAACCGTAGGAGCCATCGTGGGGTGACGAGTCGACGTCTCGACCGAGCACCCGAAATCGCTACGCGCGCGGCCGATAGCGGTTCGGATCGTCAAAGAAATCGATGACCCGGACGCCGGCTTTGAGTTTCGCGGAGTGCGCGACGCCGGCGGGCACGAAGTATTCGTCGCCGGGACGAAGGACGCGGGTCTTGCCCTCGATCGTCAGGACGAGTTCGCCCGCGACCACGATCCCCCACTGCGCGCCATGGGAGTGTTCGGGGACCGTGGATTCTCGGGAGGCCTCGACGAAGGTCGCACAGGCGGTCGGGCCACGCAACAGCCGCAGGCTGATCCCAGGGAACGAGGCATCCGCCTCCGGGAGGTTGCGGATGATCTCGGGAAATCCGGTCATGTCCCGAGGAATGAGCGCCCGCTCATCAAGCTAATGACGTCATGCGGAGGGGAACCCGCACGACCGCGGATGGCGGGAAATCCGGACTATCCGCCATAGTGCCACTTCAGCGCCTCGAGTGGCATGAGCTTGCCCGAACCTACGCCGACATCGACGAGCTCGGCCAGCGCGATGCGGTGGTCCCCTTTCTCCGAGAGCTCGATCACGTGGCACTCGAGCCAACCCGCCGCGCCTGCGACGAGGGGCAGCCCGGAGGGCGTGTGCTCGGTCTTGACCTTGGCGAAGGACCCATCGACGATGCTCTCGGCGACCCCGTTCATTCCGTCCGTGAGAAAGGACACGGCGAACTGTTTTGAATCGCGCACGTGAACGAGGGTGCGGCTGTCCTCCGAGAGCGCGAACGCGACGAGCACCGGCTTGAACGACGTTTGCATGAGCCATGTGCCGAACATGAGATGATCGCCTCCCTCCGGCGTCTTCGTGCCGACGACGTACGCCCCGTACGGGATCATCTGCAAGACCTTCTTCTTCGCCTTCTTGTCCATCGCCCCACCGCGCGCCGCATCGCGTCCGCGGGTAATGAAGTTCTAGGAGGCGAACGTTCGACTCCGTGGTCCAATCGGAGCGGATGCCTCCGGTGCGGGCGCCCGAGCTCACAATAAGGTAGTCCCGCCTCCCGGATTTGAACCGGGGGCCTGATGATGGCAGCGGGCACCGCGCATGAGCCATGCACGGGAGCACTCTACAGTCACCCGCTCTGACCAGGCTGAGCTAAGGCGGGACGGGCGTCGAAACGGCTCGGGCCATAAGATTCTATCGAATATGGCGCCGAATCCGATCGCCGGCCCCGAGACTAAATACGTACCAGCGATTCCTGCGGATCATGGCGCTCCGCCGCGGCCTCCGGAACTGGCTCCTCGCCAAGGATGCGGATCCGAGCGTTCGTGTCCGCGTGCTACGAGACCTCCTCGAGCGGCCCGAGGACGATGCCGAGCTCGTCCGCGCGCAACAGCAAATCGGACGGAAAGGGTGGGCCGCGAAGATCCTCCGCGAGCAGCATCCGCACGGACAGTGGGCGACGTCGGGCACGTCGGCAGCCGAGCTGTACCGCCCGAAGTACGTCGCGACGAACTGGCGGCTCCTCGTCCTGTCCGACCTCGGGCTCACCAAGAAGCATCCGCGAATCGCGAAGGGGATGAATCTCTTGGTTCGCCGCCGGTTCCTGCCCGCCGGCGAACTCGGCCGCATCGGGAGCGAAGTGTGTATCACCGGAAACGCGGTGCGGATGCTCCTCCGCTTCGGGTACACGAAGCACCCGCATCTGCGGCCGGCGATCGACTGGCTCGTCCGTTACCAGAAGAAGGACGGCGGCTGGCACTGCTTCCGATCCTCGACCGGGACCCTCGACTGCTGGGAGGCGCTCGCCGCCTTTGCGGCGCTCCCCCCGGCCTCCCGCAGCCCGGAAGTCCACCGTTCGATCGAACGGGGCGCGGAGTTCTACTTGAGTCGAGCCCTGTTTCGCGAAGGGGCCACCCCGTATCGTCCATGGTTCCGGCTCCACTATCCGGTCCACTATTACTACGATCTCCTCGTCGGGCTCGATGTGCTCACGTCCCTCGGATACGGGGACGACCGCCGGATGCGCCCCGCCCTCGACCGCCTCGAGGCGATGCGCAACCGGGACGGGAGCTGGAATCTCGATGCACTTCATCCGGATACGGAAGATCCGAACTACCAGGTCCGTGGGCCCTTCTATCCGCTCGGATTGGAGGTCCCCGGCCGCCCGAGCCGCTGGATTACCACCACGGCCTTGACCGTCCTGCAGAGAGCGGGCCGGTGACGCTCGTTCGCAACCGGCGGGAGATCATGCCGCGGGCCGGGCTCGAACCGGCGACTTCGAGATCTTCAGTCTCGCACTCTCCCAAACTGAGTTACCGCGGCTCGCGCGGACCATGAAACTGAGAGAGAAATAGTTTCCGCACATCCCCGCCGGTCCCTCTCACTGGAGGACGGAATCGAATGCGGGAGGACGCGAACCTTATCCGCGCGCGCTCGTTGCCGCCGCTCGATGAAGCCGTTCGCGCCGCCGGAGGTCTATCGAGCCCTCGACGCGCGATTCCCCCAGGCCCTCGAGGACGCGCGCACGCTCCTCCGGCAACCGTCCGTCAGTGCGACGGGCGAAGGGGTCCAGGAATGCGCGGAGATGGTCCGGCAGATGATGGCGGACATCGGCTGCAAGACCGAGATGTGGTCGAAAGGCGGCCACCCCCTTGTCGTCGGGACCCTCGACGTCGGCGCGCCGGTAACCCTCGTCGAATACGAGATGTATGACGTCCAGCCGATCGGGGACCTGCGCGCTTGGCAGGCGCCGCCGTTCGCCGCGGAGATCCAGGACGTCCCCGGCGTCGGTCAATCGATCATCGCCCGCGGCTCCACGAACTCGAAGGGCGCGCTCGCGAATCACTTCTTCACGTGGAAGACGATCCGCGACGTCGACGAGATGCCCGTCAACCTGAAGATCCTCGCGGAGGGCGAGGAGGAGATCAGCAGCGCGAACTTCATCGAATACATCCGCACGCACCGCCGCGAACTCCGAGCCGACGGAGCGATCGCGAACGACTACTCGGAGGACCTTCGGGGCGTGCCGACGATCTACCTCGGCGTCAAGGGCTGCCTCTACCTGACGATCTGGTCCCGCGGAAATCCGCAGGCCGGAGGGCCGATGGACAGCGAGATCCACAGCTCGAACGCCGTCTGGATCGGATCTCCCGTATGGCGGCTGTTGCAAGCCCTCAACACCCTGGTCGACAAAGATCAGCGGCCGACCATCGATGGCCTATGGGACGACGTCCTGCCGCCGACGAAGAAAGACCTCGCGATGGTCTCCGTCCTCGCGAAACGTTTCGACCCGGACGCCTGGCTGAAGGAAGAGAGGACGGCCAAATTCAAGTACGATCTCCCGAAAGACCAGCTCCTCCGCACGTACCTGTTCGAGCCGACGGTGAACCTCTGTGGGATCTATGCGGGATACATCGACCATGGCGGCACGAAGACCGTCCTGCCGCATGAGGCCTACGCGAAGATTGACATCCGCCTCGTGAAGGATATGACCGTCGAGGGCACCCTCCGAAAACTCCGCGCGCATCTCAAGAAGCGCGGCTTCGGGGACCTCCGGATCGAGGTGCACGGACCGTACGGCCCTGCGAAGACGGACCCGGCATCGTGGATCGCGAAGGCCGCGATCGAGGCGGTCGAGTCGCACGGGAAGGAGCCGGAGGTCTGGCCGTCGAGCGGGGGCACGATGCCCGCATTCGCCTTCGACGAATACCTCAAGCTGCCGTGGGTCTCGACGGGACTCGGCCACGGTTCCCGGGCCCACGCGCCGAACGAGTACGCGTCGATCGAGGGGATGAAGCGGTTCATGGCGGGCGAGGCATCCCTCGTCTACGCCGCCGCGAAGCGCGGGCCGAAATCGGGCCGCTGAAGGCCGAAAGAAGGGCGAAAAACCGGCGCGGAAAATCGGCGTCGAATCGAACCTGCGTTACATGGAGAAAATCGACTCATTCTCAAGGGTAGATTTTCAGCGCGACACCTATAAATAGCGTCATCCAGGATGGGCCGCGTAGAATGTCTACGGAGGATTCTCCTCGGGTGAATCCATGCGTGTCGTGATCCACGAGCTTCGGTCGGATAAGAGGGGTGTCGCCTCGACGGTCGGCACGATCATGGCCCTCCTGGTCTTCCTCACATTCCTGAGTTTGATTGTCAACCAATACGTCCCCGTCTGGATGAAGGACTCCGAGGCGGCCCACATGAACAGCGCCCTCGGCCAGTTCGGAGGCCTCAAGGGCGCGATCGACCTCCAGGAGCTCGCCGCGCAATCGGCGCAGAACGCGGGCACGTTCTACATCCCCGTGACGGCCTCGTCCGCGGTCGGCCTCGGCGTCGACGGAGTTCCCATCTTCTCCGCGTCGACGATCGGCACCTTGCGATCGTTCCCGGATGCAGGCTCCTTCACCGTCACCTTCGACTATCTCATCAACAACGTCCGCACGCATGTCGCGGAACAATCGAACGGCTCCATCGAACTCCAAGTGGCGAACCGCTACTACACGGCCCAGACGATCGCGTACGAGAACGGCGCGGTCATCCGGTACCAGGGCGACGGCCAAGTCGTCCGGGCACAACCCACCTTCGCCGTCGGGAAGACAAACAATTCCCTGGATGTCTCCTTCGGGCTCGTCAGCCTGTACGGAACCGGCGCGATCGCGGGGACGAGCACGGAAATCGTGAATACGCAGGTATTCGCGTTCGACCGGCAGGATTACCGGGGTTTCGCGAGCAACGCGGTCGTCTGGATCAACCACACGTCCCGCTATGGCCTCGCATGGTACTCGTTCCTGAACCAGACCCTCTCCGGCGCCCTGAAACTCGGAGGCACGTTCACCTCGACACCGCTGGACGTCTCCTTCACCGCGAAGATCGGGCTGTTGACCGTCTATAAGATCAGCGCGAGCCTCAACCCGACGAGCGGGATGTACACGATGCGGCTCGAGATTCACAACAACGTCGGGATCCTGCCCCTGAGCGTCTTCCGCCTGCAGCACGCGCAGGTCCAAGTGGGCGTCGGCGAGGCGGCGGAGAACGTCCAGTTCTGAGGGACCACACATGCCGAAGCAACGCAAGGTGATGATGCCGCGGGGCGCAATCCAGCAGAAGGCGGAGTGGTCCGGGACGCGCGGTTCCTACCTCACGCGGATCCCCGACCTCACTCGCGATAGCCTTGAAGAGATCGAGGTCGTGCCGATCCGCGAGCCTTTCACCTACGCGCGCATCGTCTACGACCACGAGCGCTCCGAATACGTCTACGAGGTCTGGGAACCCCAGCTCGACGAACGCGAGAAGGAGTTCCTCGACATGATCAAGGACTCCCTGAACCGCACGCTCGAGTACGAATGGGACAAGATGGCGGAGAAAGACAAGAAGGAGTACCTGCAGGAAGCCGTCGACTCGTTCATCAAGTCCCGCGGCCTGCGGCTCGAACCCGCCTCGAAGGACAAGATCGTCTACTACATCATCCGGGACTTCGTCGGATACGGTCCCGTCGACGTGCTCATGGCGGACCTCCGGATCGAGGACGTCTCCTGCGACGGCGAAGCGATCCCCCTGTTCGTGTTCCACCAGAAGTACGAGTCAATCAAGACGAACGTCATCTTCGACGATGACGACGCCCTGAACTCGTTCGCCGTCATGCTCGGGCAGCGGTGCGGGAAGCAACTCTCCGTCGCGAACCCGATCCTCGACGGCACGTCCACCGAAGGCCACCGCGTCCAAGCGACGTACAGCCGAGAGGTCACGACCCGCGGCTCCTCGTTCACGATCCGGCGGTACAAGGAGAAGCCTTTCACCCCGACGGAACTCGTGAAGTTCGGCACGGCAAGCGCCGAGATGGTCGCGTACCTCTGGGTCGCCGTCGAGAACGGCAAGTCGATGATGGTCTGCGGCGGCACCGCGAGCGGGAAGACCGCGACGCTGAACAGCGCGGGCCTCTTCATCCGGCCGGGCGCGAAGATCGTCTCGATCGAAGACACGCGGGAGATCAACCTGCCCCATGAGAACTGGATCCCCGGCACAACGCGGTCCGGCGTCGGCGAGCGCGGGCCCGACGGGAAGGCCGGCGGCGAGATCGACATGTACGACCTCGTGCGCGCGGCACTGCGGCAGCGGCCGAACTACATCATCGTAGGGGAAGTCCGAGGCGCGGAGACGTACACGATGTTCCAGGCGATGGCGACGGGCCACCCGACGATGTCGACGATGCACGCGGACTCGGTCAAGTCGATGGTCAACCGCCTCGAGAACCCGCCGATCAACACGCCGAGAATCCTGCTCACGGCCCTCAACTTCGTGATCATCCAGACGCACGCCCGCATCGGCGACTCGATCGTCCGGCGCATCAAGCAGGTCGTGGAGCTCGTCGGGTTCGAGCCGGAGACGAACGAGCTGATCACGAACACCGTGTACGAGTGGGACGCCGCCACGGACACCTTCGTTTACAAGGGGCACTCGTTCCTGTTCGACGAGATCATGGAAATGAAGAACATGACCCACGAGGAGATGGAAGCCGAATTCGCGCGGCGGATCGACGTGGTCAACTACATGGTTCAAAAAGGGATGACGGACTTCCGCGAGATCGCGAAGATCGTCGTCCAGTATTATCAGTACCCGGACGAGACCGCGAAGCGGATCCGCGAGGAGATGGGATGGGCCGACCACGGGGTCCTGAAGCCCGTCGAGGCCGGGGGTGAGACGGTTGGGTAGCTCCGCGTTCGAGAAGCTGCAGACCCGCGGCACGCTCACCAAGACGAAGCGCACCCGCCGCGAGGAAGAGGCCGAACAGGGCGCTCACCTCGTCAAGCTCCCGAAGGGCGCGAAGCCCGTCAACGTGAGCCTGTCGCCGAAGGAGCAGGTCGCCTGGCGCATGTTCGGGAAGTTCGTCCAGAGCCGCGAACGGGACAACCCGGAGCTCGAGGACAACCTCCTGAAGGCACACATCAAGCTGCGGCCCGAGGAGTACCTTGCGGTCGCCTGGATGAACACGACCTTCGCCGCGGTGGGGGCCGTCGTCGCCGCGTTCATCGCGTCGATCTTCCTCTTCATCTTGCGGATCGACATCGTCACGCTGCTGATCATCCTCGGCCTCGTCGCGGCGTTGCCGATCTTCTTCTCCTACATGTATTTCTTCGGCCTCCCCGTCGGCTACCATGGCAGGCCGGCGTCCATGGCGAAGAAGCGCGGCCACAAGATCGACAAGCGGATCTCCGGCGCGATGTCGTTCATCTCCGCCATGGCATCCGCGAACGTCCCCGTCGACGTGATCTTCAAGGAGCTATCGAAGCAGACCGTGTACGGCGAGGTCGCGCGCGAGGCGGAGTGGATCACCCGCGACACGGAACTCCTCGGTTTGGACATCCTCACCGCGATCCGCAAGGCTGCGCAGCGGTCCCCGTCCTCGAAATTCCAGGACTTCCTTCAGGGCGTCGTCACGACGTCCACGAGCGGTGGCCAACTGAAGCCGTACTTCCTCGTGAAGGCGGAGCAGTTCGAGAAGGAAGACCGCCTCGAGATGCGGAAGAAGATGGAGACGCTCGGGATGCTCGCGGAGTCCTTCGTCACGGTCGTCGTGGCGTTCCCCCTCTTCCTCGTCGTGATCATGGCAATCATGGCCTTGATCAGCAAGGGGACGTCCGGGAGCTTCGTCGTCACCTTGCTGTACGTCGTCGTCGGCCTGATGATCCCGATGAGCCAGTTCGGGTTCATCTTCGTGATCTGGAACATGGAGCAGGAGGGCTGACATGGCGAACCCCGAACTCGAGAAGGCCCGGGTGCGGCTCTACCAGAAGGCGGATCGCCAGAAGGCGGTCGTCGCCGTGAGCTGCGTCCTACTCGTGGTCTTTAGCTTCGTTGCTTTCCTGAACGTGATCAACTCCGTCAGCCTTGGATTCCGCGGGGACCAGGGAGCCGCGGAGCGGGGCCTCTACTGGATGGTCATCGCAATCCTGGGCTTCATCGGACCCTACGGTTTCTTCATGGCGAAGAAAGCGCGGGAGATCAAGCTCATCGAGCGCCGACTCCCCGACTTCCTGCGCGACGTCGCCGAAGCCGGCCGGTTCGGCATGACCCTCGCGGATGCGATCGTCGTGTCGTCCTCCGGGCGCTACGGCAAGCTCACGCCGGAGATCAAGAAGATGGCGGCCCAGATCACCTGGGGCGTCCCCGCGACGGAGGCGTTGCAGCTGTTCGCGGAGCGCGTGAAGACGCCGATGGTCGGGCGGATCGTCGCGATCATCGTGAAGTCCTCGGACGCGGGTGGCGACGTCGCTGACGTCCTGACGATGGTCAGCCACGACACGAAGGAGAACCAACTCACGGAGGATGAGCGGCGGATCGCGATGTCGACGTACATCGCGGTGATTTACATCTCGTTCATGGTGTTCCTGGTGACGATCTGGATCCTGAACGTCACATTCCTGCCGAAGATGCTCGAGGCGAGCGGCGCCCTTTCGGGCGGCGTGAACGGCGGCGCCCTGGGCGGGGCCAGTCCTCTGGCGACGGACCTGCCGGGCGTCGTCAAGAGCATCCGCCTCGCGTTCTTCATCGCGACGATCGTCCACGGCCTGGGCGACGGCATCCTCGCCGGCGTACTGGACACGGGGCGCATTCCGAACGGCCTGCGGCACAGCTTCGTCATGCTGCTGATCGCGTTCTTCGCGTTCCTGATCATCTGAGGTGACCCGATGGCGCAATCCCAGGAAGGAAATTACGCGCAGGAACTCGACGCGATCGATCGGAAGAAGGCCGCGACTCGGTCGAAGGTCCGGTCCCTCGACATGGAGCGCGACGAGGCCAAGCGCATGCTCAACGACCTCGACGAGAAGCGCAAGGCGACGACGTTCAAGGCGCTCGACTCAATCAAGCACCGCTACTTCAGCCGCCTCCTCGGAGAGAAGGGCGTCAAGGTCAAGGCGCCCAAGGTCAGCAGCATCGAGGAGACCACCCTCGGCAAGATCACCACGATCCCGAAGATCGTCCGGCGCGGCATGAACGAGATCGAGATCCAGCCGATCCTGAAGAACTACTCCTATACGCGGATCCTGTACGACACGATGGCGAACGAGTACTTCTACGAGGCGATCGAGCCGAAGCTCCTCGAGGAGGAGTCGGAACTGCTCGACGTCCTGAAGGAGATCCTCGTGGAGAACCTCGAGCTCCTCGACGACGCGGACAAAGAGCAAAAGCAGAACTACCTCCGGCGGATCGTCGACGGCCTCCTGCGAGAACTCGGCGTGGACCTCCACCCCGTGTCGAAGGAACGGATCATGTACTATGTGTTCCGGGACTTCATCCGGTACGGAGCGATCGACGTCGTGATGACGGACGTCCAGGTCGAAGACGTCTCCTGTGACGGCGTCAACGTGCCGCTGTACATCTACCACCGCAAGTACGGGTCCATCCCCTCGAACCTGAAGTTCGACAACGCGGAGGAGCTCGACTCGTTCGTCATCTGGCTCGCGCAGCGGTCCGGCAAGCACATCTCCGTCGCGAAGCCCATGCTCGACGCGACGATCCCGGACGGCTCGCGTCTCCAGGCGACGCTCGGGATGCACGTCACGAAGCGCGGGTCCTCGTTCACGATCCGGCGGTTCCGAGAGAACCCCTTCACCCCGCTCGACCTCGTCCGCTTCAAGACGATGTCCCCGGAGATGATGGGCTACCTCTGGCTCGCGATCGAGAATGGGCAGTCGATGTTGATCTGCGGCGGCACAGCGTCCGGCAAGACGACGACGCTGAACGCGATCCTGCTGTTCATCCCGCCCCAGATGAAGATCGTCTCCATCGAAGACACCCGCGAGCTGAACCTGCCGCACGAGAACTGGGTGCCGCTCCTGACGCGCGCCGGATTCGGCGGCAAGTCGAACATCACCGGCAAGCCGGCCGGCGAGATCGACATGTTCGACCTCCTCACAGCGGCGCTGCGGCAACGCCCGCAGTACATGATGATCGGTGAGGTCCGTGGACCCGAGGCGTTCGTCGTGTTCCAGGCCATGGCGACGGGCAAATCCGCGTACACGACGTTCCACGCGGACGATGTCCAGGCGATGGTCCACCGGCTCGAGAACGACCCGATCAACCTGCCGCGCGCCCTGGTCGCGGCGCTCGACATCGTGCTCCTCCAGGCGCAGGTCAAGGTCGGGACGGACATGACCCGGCGCGTGAAGGCGATCGTCGAGGTCGTCGGCACGGATCCGGAGAGCAACGAGCTGATCACGAACTCCGCGTACACCTGGAACCCGGCGGATGACACGTTCAACTATTCCGGTCACTCGTACGTCTACGAGAAGATCTCCCTCGCGCGGAACTGGAACCAGCGGAGGATGGAACAGGAGGTCAAGCGCCGCCTGGACATCTTCGAGTACATGAAGCGGATGGAGATCAAGAACTACCGCGACGTCGCGAAGATCGTCTCCTCGTACTACAAGGACCCGGACGGGATGATCAAGGTCGTCCGCGACACACTCCAGGCGCAAGGCGTCCCGGTGCCCGCGAGCTGATCAGCGACCCGACGCGGCTCGCCTCGATTGCACTCCGAGGGCGAAGCCGCCCGACGCCGCGAGGCACGCGGCGAGGATCGCGAACAGGGCCGCGGCGGCATTCTGTGCGATGAGCCACCCGGCGAGCGCGGCTCCGATCGATCCGATCCCGAAGACGCTGAGGAACGTGAACCCGAAGGCCAGCCCGCGCCGCGCCCGCGGGGCCTCGCCCGTGACGAGCGTGTTCTGTAACGGCTCCAGCGAGAACAGGACGAACCCGAAGCCGAGCCCGGCAACCACGAACACGGCATACGGAGGGCCCAACGCGAGAAAGAGCAGGATCGCCGCCGCAACGAGGCTCAGGACGAACAACAGTCGATCCGGATGGCGGCGGTCCGCGAGGGTGCCCGACAGCACTTGTCCGATGGCCCCGAGGCCGAGGGCCGCCGCGAACGGGGCGGAGCCGACGAAGCGCGGGAGGAACGTCAGGCCGCCTTGGTACGCGAACCCGGCGAACATATAGACGAGGAGGATCCGGACGAAGGGCCGCGTGAACAAGGCACGGACGGCGGTAGGCCGATCCTCCGCAGGCTCCGGGGGCGCGGGCGGAAGACCGACGGCCATCAGGAGGGCCGCGGCCAGGAGCGGTGGACCGACGAGGAGCCCGGCGGCGAGACGCCAGGACCATCCCAAGGCGACCGCGGCAGTCACGTACGCCGGACCGGACGCGATCCCGAGGCTGCCACCCATCCCGTGCCATCCCATCCCGCGTCCCTGCTCGCGCACGGTCCTCGAGATGACGGACAGCCCGGTCGGATGGTAGATCCCGGAAAACAGGCCGAGGGCGACGAGCGACGCCGCGAGAAGCGGGATCGAGGGACTTGCCGCAACCGCCGCAACCGATGCCGCGATGCCCATGCCACACAGAAGCAAGAGGCGGCTCGGGGAGCGCCGATCCGCCAGATACCCGAACGGAACGGCGCCCAGGCCATAAGCGCCGTACGTCACCGCCGCAAGAAGTCCGAGGGTCACGTCGTCCGCGGCGAACTCCGAGCGCCAGGCGAGCAGAAAGACCGGGATCGAGAGGATGTTCGCGTGGACCGTCCCATGGAGGAATCCGAGCAAGGCCACGACCCGCCGGTCCTCCGGGCGCATCCGCGAGGCATCGCGCGGGGTGGATAAGGTCTTCGCGCGGATTTCGCGCGGATTACGCGCGGACGATCGCACCGATCGCGCCAGGGAGCTCCAACACCAACGTTACGACGAGGAACCAGGCGAAGATGGCCAGGTGCGATCGATTCACGCAGTAAGGAGGGCGGCGATGGCGGATGGTCCTGCCGGAATCGTTCGGGAGCCTCCGAACCGCGCGTCTCATGGGATGCCGAACGGACCGAGCCGATCGATGAGCGACCTCAGATGTCGTCTTCGGACTTCTTCTCGTCGCTCGAATCGCTCTCCGACGTCTGGCTCTCCTGCGTCTCGACGGGCTTCTTGATGATCTTCCGCTGGATCACCGGCTGCGGGGCGACGGGCCGTCGGATCACGCGACGCGGTACGCCCTCCGTCCCTGTCGGGGGCGTTGCGGCGGGGATGACCGTCGTGGGGGCCGCTCGTGGCGCCGAGGGCGTCTCCGGTCGGGACGGCGTGGCGGCCGCAGGCTTCTCGGGTGCCACCGGCACCGCACCTCCACCGCTCCCGCCGCCCGGCGGGCGCATCAGGGAGCCGCACTTGTGGCACACGGTCGCCGTCACGGAGTTGAGGGTGCCGCACGTCGGGCACGGCTTGGAGCCCATCTTGCGCATCTCCTCTTCCTCGCGGAGCCAGTCCTCGAACGTCAGGAACGTGGGCTGCTTGCGCCACCACTCCTGGAACTCGCGGTCGGAGAGGGATCGGCCGAGCTGCCGGGATGCTTCCTCCTTGAACTTCGAGACGACCTCGTCGTATTGGAGCTTCATCTTCTCCTGGTAGTCGGCCATGGCGACCTCGCCGGTCGCGAACTCGACCCCGCACTCCGGACACTGCTTCACGTCGACGGGGATCCAGGCCTGGCAGTTCGAGCACTTCGCCATGTCCTTCTCGAACTCGACGCCGCACTTCGGGCAGCTCGTGGCATCCTCCGGAATGAAGGCGCCGCACTCGCCGCACTCGACCATCTTCCCGAGGCCGTAGACCTTCCAGTAGAGCGTGACGCCGACGACGATCGCCGCGGCGGCCGCGAGGATCACGAAGAACAGCCAGTACGGGAGGCCGAGGATCGGCACGGGCTGATTCAGGAACGGCACGGTCGTCTTGACATTGATCGATTGCGTGTACGACTGGATGATGCCGGTCGACGGTGTGATCACGATGTCGTACCCTCCGTCCTGGAGGCCGCTCGGCACGTGGACGGTCCCGAGGAAGAAGCCGCCATCCTGGGACATTGTCGTGTTCGTCGCAAGCGTGCCGGTCCCGGAGCGCAGATCGATCGTCAGGCCGACGTTCGGGATCCCGTTCGAGCCCTGGTCCCACACATAGCCCGTGACGACGAGGTCCCGACCCGGTTCGACGGTCTGCCCGGAGGTCGGTGCGACCAGGACGACCATCCCTTGCGGCGGCTGGACGTTCACCGTCACGGTCGCCGCGTTGTTCGACTCGTTCGCCGGGCCGCCTTCGTTGATCCGGTTGTCCGGATCGACCCGGAGCTGGACCGTCTGCTGGCCCGTGAGGCCGATGCCGCTCACGTTCAGGGGCGTCGTGAGCGACGCGCCGATCGTCAGGCCGTTGACGCGGCCGACTTCGACGCTGCCCATGAACGCCGCCACGGAGACGTTGACGGCGGTCGTCTGACCGACGTTGTAGATGATGACCGTGATCGTGAATCCCTGGTTCTGGGTCACGTTGGCGATCGTCGAGTAGTCCGATTGCCGCAGCACGAGGTCGGGCGGGGTCTGCGCGCTCACCGTCAGGGTGGCGTTGTTGTTCCCGAGCACGTAGTCCTTGTTCCGGATGTCCGTACCGCCGTTGGTCTTCGTCGCGAACGTGAGGACATGCCCACCGACCGTGGCGGGCCTCCAGCTCACCGTGAGCACGACGTCGACGCCTTGCGTGATGTCGAACGTCGCGGGCCCGCCGACGCGGACGGCGCCCTCCCAGATCTCGAGGGTCGCCCCGGTCGCGCGGTTCGTCCCGAGGTTGTGGACCGTGACGCGCACGGAGACATCGTTGTTCACGACCGGGTCCGTGATGAACTGGATATCGGCGGTGGAGATCGCGAGGTCCGGCCAGGTGTAGAGCGTGAAGGTCCGCGGAAGGATGTTGTTCCGCTCGTTCGTCTCCCGCACGAGGCCGCCATCGTCCACGGAGGACACGGGCGGGTCCACGACCGCCGAGACGGTCCGGCTGGATTCGAGCGCCCCGACTGGGTGCCACACGAGAACCGCCGCCGCGGTCCCGTTCTTCGGGACGAGCGGGAGGAGGGTGTCGCCGATCCACAGGCCCGTCGCCCGGTAGTCGAGCGGGGTGAAGTCCATGAGGCCATCCAGATTGCGGTCGACGTTGTCCTCGAAGAAACTCACTGTGACGTTCCGCACGTTGATCTGCCCGACGTTGCGGATCGTCGCCGTGACCGTGAGGTCCGTGTTGATCGGCTGAAGAAGGGAGGCCCCGTTGCCGCCGGCGATCGTGAGGGACGTGATGCTGAGATCCGGCGTCAAGCTGGAGAAGGTGAGCTGCATCACGGTGTCGGCGGTCACGAGCGCGCTCCCCGTCGAGTCGGGGTTGTACGTCGTGCTCTCGATGACCGCGGTCCCGTTTGCGAGGTAGGAGTCGTTCACGCTTCGGGTCGAGGTCGTGCGCATCTCGGAGAACCCGCGGTACACGACGAACCCGAGGGGCGCGCTGACCGGCCACGTCGTCGAGGTCGTGTAGTAGATGTCTCCCGGCGCGGGGTCCGGGACCGTGAAGGCCGTGAGCGTGTTCGGGTCCATCCGCTGCACCGTAATCCCGACGTTTGCGTCGGCCAGCAGCGTGCCGGTGCCGTCGACGGCGTCCACCGTAACCCACCAGTACCGGCTCACGACCGAGCCGCCGGTGATCATCGTCTGCCACCACGTGCCGTCCGGGTCGTACGTCTGCACGGAAGTGAGTTGGACGTTCTGCAGTCCGCCGAAGACGAGCTGGGATGTCTGCAGTTGGTCGAACGTCGTGTTCCGGATGTCCACGTCGACCGTGTTGGCGTTGCCGTCGTCGGTCGAGATCGCGAGGCTCGTGACCCCGGTCAAGGTCGCGTCCCAGAGGTTCGTCCGCTGGACCGTGTCGATCCAGAGACCGGGGCCGCTCAGGTGCACGCGATTCAGGGCCGCGCTGCCGCCGTACAGCGTGACGTTGCCGTCGACGGAGCTGTCCGCGATCGAGACGCTCGAGGTCGCGCCGTCCTCCCGGAGGAGGCCGGGGATCCCGCGCGCGGTGAGGTTCAAGGCGCTCGCGGCGCTCGTGACGAGGGTCCCGCCATTCGCGACGTAGAACGGAAGGAAGAAGTTGCTCCACACCGTCGAGCCGACGAGGTCCAGTGAGCCGCCGGAGAGGATCTTGACGTACGCGCGGCTCTTCCCGTCCGACCCCTGGTCGACGTACAAGCCGCCGGAGGTGATCGTGATGTGGCCCGAGATTTCCAGGCAGGTCGCCACGGACACGTTCCCGGTGATCTGGCGGTCAAACGACCAGGTCGTGACGCCGGTCGGGCACACCTGGAGGTTCGCGAAGGAGAGGGTCAGCCAGGCGTGGTTGTCCGCCTCGCTCACCGCAGGATAGGGATTGAACGCGACGTCGCCCGCGCTCGTCGACGCCGAGTATGCGGCAACCTCGCGGTAGTTCCCGAACGACTCCGCGTTCGGGAGGCTCGCAGTCGTGATCTGGTCCGTATACAGGGGGATCGTCGCCATCCCGTCGGAATTTGTGCGGTTCCACGCGTTCGCGCCACTCGCTTGGCGGCTGAGGTACCACAGGGTTCGCGCGGTCGGCGTCGTCGTGAGGCCGTTGTCCGGATACTGGGCGGTCGTGCTGCTCGGGCTCAGGGACGACCAGATCGTCGCGCCAGCGATCGGGATGCCGCTGGAGTCCACGACGGTGGCGTGGAGCCACCGCAGGAAGTTGACCGTGCCGCCCGCGGCCGTGGGCCGGAAGGCGGGCTGCCAGTCCGAGAGGGAGGCGGGGTCCTGGGTGCGGTCGATCGTGACGTTGTACAGGTACCCGTTCGACGTGCCGTCGACGCGCAGCTCGTTGTGGTGGCCCGGGGTCAGGGCTTCCGAGGCGTAGTCCACGCCGATGTATGAGTCGTAGGCGTAGAGATTGCTCGTGGCCGTGAGGACGAGATTCCCGGTGGCTCCGCCGTCGTATTCGTAGATGCGGTCGATCGTGGACCCGTACACGCTCGCGGCGGTGGCCGACCACGCGAGGAGCGGCCCGTCGTTGTTGTCGTCCGTGTCGAGGCCGAGGTCCGAGATCTCGGAGTCCGTGAAGCCGGTGATCTTCGAGGCCGTGATGTTGATCGTCGCGCTGGTCGCGTTGAACCAACCCGGGAACTTGAGCATCGCGCCGTCCTTCATCGTGAACTTGCTGTTGGCGCCGTTCACGGAGAAGGCGAGCTTGAGGAACGGCGAGAGGGACTGCGTCTGGGTCGTGACGGTCGCGTTGTCGAGGACGAGTTCTCCGCCCGCGTTGACGTTCAGGGCGTAGTTCTCATGGGACTGGTCCTTCGCAAAACTCAGGCCGCCGTCGATGAGCGTGAGGCTGCCGCCGGCGTTGATGTTGATCGTGCCGTCGACCGTGTAGAGGATGCCGCTGCAGACTTGGACCGTGGTGATCGTCCAGTCGCCCGAGATCACGCCGCCGACCTGGTCGCACGTCCCGGCCCGGGCGGACGGGCTCACCGCGACGATCGCCGCGAACACCCCGCCGAGCGCGAGCGTCCAGACGATCAAGAGGCTGAGCGACTTCGAATCCCGTCCCGAACGCGTGGGCATCCGATGACCTCCGAGCGTCGAGTCCTCGAGCGCGTCCGGAGGGCACCGACCGGTGGGCATGAGTATGCGCCCATCCTGGGGCGCTCGATAAATAGGTTGGCGGATGATTATCCGGCGCGATACGCAATTGTTCTCATCCCCGGAAACACGCGGGTTTCCTTCTGGGCGGGGTTTTTATTAACCGGATAGAATGGAAATCCGGCCTCCGTCCCAAACATGGACCGAAACCAGTCGTCCCTCGGACGTCGTCGTTCGATCCCCGGTCCGTTTGCCCGTCGGTTCCAGGCGAGTTCGAGCCCCGTCCCCATGCGGCCCGTGATTCTCACGCTATCAGTGAATGGTAACTACCACGAACAATTTATATATCGTCGGCTCGGCTGCGAGGTCATTCTCCCAAAGCCCACCGGGAGGCCACTCTCATGAAAGTCATCCTGCGCGAAGACAGGTCGGGTGTGTCCGAGGTCATCGGCACGATCCTCATCCTGGCCATGACCGTCGTCCTGTTCTCGACGATCATCATCTGGGTCTCGAGCATCCCCACGCCGGTCGCGCAGACCCGGACGGACGTCCGCTCCGAGATGACGCCGATCTACAACGCGCTCGGCCTCGAGATCGGCGTGAACATCACGCTCTTCCACCAGGGCGGAGAAGCGCTCCAGCCGGTGCCCAGCCTCATCTACGTGACGTCGCAGCGGGGCACGAACCCGCCGCAGACGGACGTCGTCACCCTCCATCGCTTCAACGGCCTGCTCGCGACCCCGAGCGGGATTCTCGACGGCATCGACAGCGTCTGGGACATCGGGGAGCGCTGGGAGTACAAGAACTTCAACCTCCGGTCCTCGGATGCCATCACGATCACCATCGTCGACGTGCTGAAGAGCACGATCATCTGGACCGGCGCCATGAGCGCGCCCCAGGGCGTGCGGCCGCCGGTGTTCACCGACAAGTGGACGGACGGCGTCTACGCGACGGACGCGATCGACCCGGTGCAGACCCAGCTCGGATTCTACATGTTCGCGAAAGTCTCGGACCCTGATGGGGACCTGAACCCGAACTCGGTGTACGCCACGATCACCGCTTGGTACGGTTCCGGCACGTCGTGCGCGAGCCCGCTCAAGATGCGCGATGACGGCGTCCCGCCGGACAAAGTCGCGGGCGACAACATCTTCACGCTCGGCGGGAACGCCTGCACGAGCCCCCCCTACCCGCCTCTGAGCTGGGCGGGATCGATCATCCTGCTTAACGCGACGGACCTGAAGGGCCACCAGACGACGACCCGGTTCGTCCTGAACGTCGTCCAGCAGACCGGGGGTGGCGGCGGAGGCGGCGGCACGATCCCGAGCCAGTTGTGGCAATACATCGGGTACGTGCAAATCCGAACGGGGGAAGTCTGGGTGTCGAACCTCAGCGCTCCGTACAACAGCGCAAGCACCTACCAGCCCTATCGGGTCACGCGCGCCATGCTGAATGGGAACGGCGGAGCGCTCTTCCACTTCAAGATGGTGAACCACGGGAACACGACAATCTTCATCGATGGCTGGAGTGAGGCGTTCTTCCAGAACACGCAGTCCTCGGCCGGGGCGGTGGCGTTCATCGTGGCGCCGTGCAGTACGGCAATCAACGCGAACGCGGGCGGCGTCGCCGCGTATCCGGGGACTCCAGGAAACATCAATGACTTCCAGTACGCGCGCAGCGGCCTGCCCGCGGGGTGTGCGGCGACGAGTCCCACCGGGGTTTTCGATATCAACGTGTTCAACCAGGACACCGGCGGCACGCCGTATGTGATGCTCGCCTACGCGAAGACGCCATTCTCGACCGGCTCTCCCAACACGTGGGGCTCGGCGACGTTCTTCATGAGCATCCTCGTGTCCGGGATGGCGGGGCCGTCGAACTACACGTACGCACAGCTCGCGGGGGTCGGACCGAACCCGTACGGTTGCAGCGGCCTCGGGGCCACGTACAACCCGATCCTGCACCTGACCGATCCGATCGTGGTCTGCCGGACGACGTGGTACGCCCAGGTGATCCCGTTCATCGGGATGGTCGTCTACTAGCCTAGCCTTGTCAGAAGGGATCCTCCAAAGTCGTCGCGGACGCGCGGAGCATAGCGGCTGCCCAGGATTGGAGCGATGACCACGTTCGTAGATCGCCGGGCACTGCCTCATTGAGCGACGTCTGTCAGCGCGACGTAGCGCGCCGGGCCCCCTGGTTGAGTCGTTGCTGTTTTGAGGCGCTGCGCGAGTCCAGGCGGGAGACGAGTCCAGAGAGGATGCTATGAAGCTCGCACGATTGACGCCCCCCGTGAGGTGTCTCAATAGATCGCTGTCAGAGAAGAGGCCATCGGGCCCGAGATGGTTGCATCCGTCAAGGGATGGCGATGGCACCGAGCCGGCCTGATGCCGAGCGTGGACAGCCTCAATAGGATCGGCATCTTTCGGAGCCCCCAAGCGCATCCTCCCAGAGATCGCATGGCTAGCTACAGGTTTCAACTCTCGACAATCTGCGCGGCATTTACGTTCTTCGTCACAGTTGCCGTCACCGTACTCCTCTTCGGGTCCGGACCCTTGGCGATTGGACTGTCAACGGTCGCGGCCTTTCTCGGTCTTGTTGTGTCGTTCTTGCTCATGCCGCGGCTCGACGCACTGATTGGACGGACAACCTCGTCCTCATCCTTCCAATCCCTCCTCGTGCGGGGCGAACTCGGTTCATCGGTGACGTCCGTCCTTCGGTCGTTGCGTGTGGGACTAATCGCGGCAGCAGGACCGGCAATTCTTACGAGCGTCGCCTACTTCCTTACCGCCTTCAGCCAGCCAGCGATCCCAGGGATCTCGTTGCTCGCAATGGCGCTTGGACTCCTCGCATTGACAGCCGCGGTGCACACCGTGTCTCTGCTTCTGCAGGTCTCCCACAAGTCGGGCGGGACCACATGGCACCGCCCCCTCGCAGCTGCGAAAGTGTTCGTTCTGTGCACGGCAGTCTTCACGGGCCTCACGGGTGCGATCGGAGTCCTCGTCTGGCTGATTCCTCGGCGCATATACCTGCTGGATTGGGCCGCCGCGATCACGGCAATCTTCACGTTCTTCTCCGTAATCGATACCCGGGATGCAACGATTAGGGCCGCGAGGGCCGCCGATCCCGAGGCGAGGGTGGGCATCAGATTGGGGTGATAGGCGGGGTCGTGCGCCGACCCGATTCGCGAGTGGCGATCGCGCAGGTCGGGAGAGGGAGCGGCGCCTCATCCGAAATTAGGCTTGGACGAGCTGACGGTTTTCCGCGGGCCGAGAAGCGTACAGAGTGTCCTCGCGCTCGCGAGGACCGTTCATTCATAGTCCTATGGATTGAGGCCAAGCCAGCGTACTGAAAGTGATCGGCCCTTGGAGAAGAACAAGGTTGGTGGAAAAGGGGGTAGGGGAAGGCGATCTCACAGATCGTCTTCCGACTGGTTGCCACTCGACGAGTCGTCCGAGGCCTCGCCTTCCTGGCCTTCCATCGGCTTCTTGATGACGCGCTTCTGGACGACGGGTCCGGGGCCGCCCGGCTTCTGGATCACGCGGCGCGGGATCGACTCCGTGCCCGGGGTGGCTGTGCCAGGGGTTCCGTAGGGAGCCGCCTGCGAGCCGCCGCCCGAGCTGTCGTCCGATCCTCGGCCGATGCCCCTCCGCGTCGGGGCGCCCGCGACGACCGCGCCACCGCCTCCCGGCGGGCGCGTCTCGCGCATCAGGGAGCCGCACTTGTGGCACACGGTCGCCGTCACGGAGTTGAGGGTGCCGCACGTCGGGCACGGCTTCGAGCCCATCTTGCGCATCTCCTCTTCCTCGCGGAGCCAGTCCTCGAAGGTCAGGAACGTGGGCTGCTTGCGCCACCACTCCTGGAACTCGGCATCCGACAGGCTGCGGCCCAATTGGCGGCCCGCTTCCTGCTTGAACTTCGCGACGACCTCGTCGTACTGGAGCTTCATCTTCTCCTGGTAGTCGGCCATCTCGAGCTGGCCCGTGGCGAACTCGACGCCACATTCGGGGCATTGCTTCACGTCGACGGGGATCCAGGCCTGGCAGTTCGAGCACTTCGCCATGTCCTTCTCGAACTCGACGCCGCACTTCGGGCACGTCGTCGCGTCTTCGGGGATGAAGGCGCCGCACTCGCCGCACTCGACCATCTTCCCGAGGCCGTAGACCTTCCAGTAGGCCGTCACACCGATCACGACCGCGACCGCGGCCGCGACGATGATGAGGAAGAGCCAGTATGGGATGTTGAGGAACGGCACGTTCGTCAGGAAGAAGGACACGCTCTTCTGGACCGCGATCGTCCGCGTGTCGGGCGACACGAGGCCGGTCGACGGCGTCACGACGACGTTGTACGAGCCGTCCTGGAGGCCAGCCGGCACGTTGATGCCCGCGATGAAGAAGCCGTCCGTTCCGGACATCGTGGTGTTCGAGGCGAGGACCGCGGCTCCGGATCGCAGTTCGACCGTCAGGCCGAGGCCGGAGATGCCGTTCGAGCTCACGTCACGGACATAGCCCGTCACGCTGAGCGTGCTCCCGGGTTCGACCTTCTGGTTCGACGTCGGCGACACGATCGCGACGAATCCCGACGGCGGGGGCTGCACGTTCAGGGTGATGTTGACGAAGTTGTTGCTCTCCTGCGCGACGCCGCCCTCGTTGATCGTGTTGTCCGGGTCGACGATGAGTTCCAGGGTCTGCGTCCCGAGGGTCGCGAGGCCCGTGATGCTCACGGACTGGTTCACGAACGCGACGATCGTGAGGCCGTTGACCCGGCCCACTTCGTTCGCACGGTTGCCGTTCAGGTACGCAGCGACATCGACGTTGTTCGCGGTCGTCTGTCCCTGGTTATAGATCAGGGCGTTGACCGTGAAGGCCTGGTTCTGGAGGACGTTCATCGTGCCGCTGTAGTCCGTCTGCCGCAGCGTGAGGTCCGGACCCGATCGCACCTGGATTGGCAGTCCGTAGGTGACCGCCTTGTTGTTGTCCGGTGCGTTGATGGCCGGATAGGGATCGAAATACGCCCCTCCCGTCACGGTTGAGGCGGCATACGCCACGGTCTCCTGGTAGTTCCCGAAGGATTCGGCGTTCGGCAGGCTCGCTTGCGTGATCGTGTCCGTGTAGAGAGGGATCACCGCGAGGCCCGTCGCGCCGGTGCGGTTCCAAGCGTTGGCCCCGCTCGCGGCGCGGCCGAGATACCAGAGGGTCCGCGCGCTCGGGGTCGTCGAGGGGCCGTTGTCCGGGAACGATGCGGTCCCGCTTCCGGGGCTCTGGACCGACCAGATCGTCGCCCCGCTCACGGGGAACGACGTCGAGTCGACCGCGGTCGCCCACAGCCAGCGGAAGAGGTAGATGCTCCCCGTGGCGGCGGTGGGGACGAACGCGGATTGCCAGTTGGATTTGAGGATGGGATCCTGTGTACGGTCGACCGTGACGTTGTACAGGTACGCGTTGGACGTCCCGTCCACCGTCAGCATGTTGTGCAGGCCGACGACGTTCGAGAAATCGACGCCGACGTACGTGTCGTACGCATACAAGTTGCTCGAGGCGGTCAGGGCGACGTTGCCGCTGATCGGCCCGGTCGCGTTTCCGCCGCTCGCGGTCTGGTTCTCGTAGATCCGCTCGATGCGCGATGCGAACAGGCCGACGGTCGACGAGGCCCACGACATCAGCGGCGCGTCGTCGTTGTCATCGGTGTACAGGCCGAGGCCCGAGAGATCCCCGGCGGTGAAGCCCGTGATCGTCGAGCTCGTGACGTTGAGGTTCGCTCCGGTCGCGTTGAACCATCCCGGGAATTGCAAGACGGCTCCGTTCTTCATCGACAACCGGCTGTTCGCGCCCGACACGGTCAGGGCGAGCTTGATGAACGGATGGATCGCATCCGTCTGCGTCGTCACAATCGAATTGTCGAGGACGAGTTCGCCGCCCGCATTCACGTTCAGGGCGTAGCCCTCGTGGGACGTGTCTTTGGAGAAGCTGAGGCCGCCGTTGACCAGCGTGAGGCTGCCTCCCGCGTTGACGTTGATCGACCCGTCGACCGTGTACCGGATCCCGGTACACACCTGGGTCGTCGTGATCGTCCAGTCTCCCGTGATGACCCCGCCGACCTGGTCGCAGGTCCCTGCGCGCGCGGACGGGGTCATCGCGACAACGGCCGCGAACAACCCGCCGAGGGCGAGGGTCCAGACGATCAATAGGCTGAGGGCTTTGGCATTCCGTTCGCCGCTGGTCAACGCAAGACCTCCTGAGGTCGAGCCTTCGGAACGCATCCGGAGTGCACGGCCGGTGGGCATTGTTCCCGGCCATCCTGGCCCGCTTTATAAATAGGTTACCGAGCGATTATCTATCGCGATACGCACCTGTTCTCACCGCGAAGAACAGGCAAATTCTATGGAGAGACTTATTTTATACAACTTTCTGTATGAAAGTGGCACTTTTGGCGGGAAAATCGACGAAAAATGAGAGGTCGCCGACCGCAGAGGGGCCTCGCGGCCGGCTCGGCTTCGCACTCAGATGACCTTCTTCTTGAGGACCTTCTTGACGCTCACCGGCGCCCTCTTGGCGCCCTTGTCGTCGTCCGCGGCCATGCGGTGGCCGCAGGCGTAGCACATGATCGCGTCGGAGGAGATCATCGTGCCACAAGCGGGACACGGGACCTCCGACTCGCCTTCCGTTTCCACGGTCTCCTCGACGGCGGATTCTTCTTGGAGGCGATGGCCGCAGGCGTAGCACATGATCGCGTCGGAGGAGATCATCGTCCCACAGGCCGGACAGGGGATCTCCGACTCGCCCTCGGCTTCCGCCGCCAGGGGCTTCGTGACGGGCTTCGCCGCGGGAGGGGCCGCTGTGACGACGGGCGTCGCGGGCTTTGCGGCGGGCGGGGGGCTCGGCGTCGCGGGCACGGGTTGAGGGCGCGGCCCAGGTCCGGGCATGGGCTGTGAAGCGGCCGGGGACGGGATGGGTCGGGGTCCCGCGGCGGGCGTGGCCATCGCAGGCGCAGCGGCCGCAGCTCGGCTGACGTTCTGTTCGTGCACCAGGAGTTGCTTCTCCTTCTCGATCAGCCGCTTCGCCTCTTCGGCGACCTTGGCGCGCGCCGAGGCGATGCTCTCCTCTTCCGTCGCGAGCTTCTTCTCGCGTTCGATCAGCTCGCGGTTCCGCCCGATCTGGCCGTCGAGCGCCGCCTTCTGCTCCTCGAGGAGCTTGATGATCTGCTCCTGTCGCGCGGCGATCTCGTTCTTCCGCGCGGCGATGTCACGCGAATGCGCCGTCGTTTCCGCATCGCGACGGGCGGTGTCCTCTTCGCGTCGCATGAGCGTCTCGAGGCGCTTCGCGAGCTCCTGCTCTCGGGAGACGAGTTGGTTCTCCTTCGCGAGGACACCCTGGCGCGCCGACTCGAATTCCTGTTCGCGCTGATCGATCGACCGCTCCTTCACCTCGAGCTCCTTCTCGCGGGCGCGAAGGCCCTTCTCGCGGCCGACGATCGAGTCGCGTTCGTCGGCGAGGGACGTCCGCTCCCCTTCGAGGACGCGGCGGTCTTCCTCGATCTTCGCGGCCCCATCCTGGAGGGCGGCCTCGCGCTCCTTGAACTCGGAGTCGCGGGATTTCAGGCTTTCTTCGATTCCTTTCAGCGCGTCGAGTGCGTCTTTGATGGTTGCTTCGGCCATTTACAGCACCCTCCGGAAGAGTGCACGATGCGCGCCGAGCCTCCCAGGCATCGGCGGGTGAATGGGAATCGTCGTCATCAGCCCCCGGTCTCGAAGATCGGACCGAGGACGGTGAGCCCGCCCTTGCGCACCTCGACGGCATGTTTCTCCATCGAGTGGTCCGTGGACCGCATTTTTTCGACTTGCAGATACCGCACGAGCTTGCCGTGGGACCGGTCGAGCCCGAGCAACACAATCCCGTCTACCAGGAACCCCTCGTTGCCGAGGAGCTGGCTCTCGCCGTCCGCGGCCCGCTCCATCACGACGAGGGACGTGAGCTCGTTGTCCCGGAGCATCTTGAAGAAGTAGAACATCCGCTTCCGCATGTTCGTCGTGTGCTCCATGAGCGAATAGAGCGCGCCGAGCGAGTCGAGGGCGAAGAGCTTGAACTTGTGGCCATGAACTTTGCGGTAATGGCCGATCATGCGTTCGATGAACGCGAGGTAATCCGTCTGGTCCTCCGGCCCCACGACCGCGTCGATCTCCCGAAGGTCCGTGAAGTCGCTGATCTGCATGTTCATCGAGAGCTCGACCCCGAGCGATTCCATGTTGCGCAGGTGCGACTGGACCGTCTCTTCGAGGGTCGTATACAGCCCGAACTCGCCCGTGTCCTTGAGATACCGCGACATGAGCGAGTAGCAGAACGACGTCTTCATCGAACCGGGCGGTCCGGTGACCAGGATGACCTTGGGCGGGTTGATCTCGGACCGAATCACCTTGTCGAGTCCCTCGATTGAATTCCGAAAGCCCATGGCCCCGCCGTCGATGTTCCATCGCACGGGCCGCGGGCTCACTTAATCGTTTTGCGCTGATTATCCACCTTGAGCACTTATCATTCTCTAAACTGAGTCCGGAAAGTCTTAGTACCGCGCTCAAGGATAGAAAACGCGTCGACGATTTCGAGGTGTCGGCTTACGCCAGCGAAGGAAACGAAGGTCTGTCCCGTCTGTGATTCTTCCATCGACGCAGACGCGCGGGTGTGTCCTTCGTGCCAGACCGACCTCACGTTGTTCGACCTCAGCGGCGACGGTTCCCACGAGACCGTCAACGTGCCGGAAAAGGACGGGCGGAGCATCGACGAGATCCTCGCCTCGATCATGGAAGGCAAGGAAGACCACAGGGAGATCTTCGAGACCCTGAAGAACGTCGCCCGCGAGACGCCCGATTCGGACGAGGTCGTCGTGGAGTCCGAGAGCCACGCCGCCGCGGAGCCGGCGAAGGACCTCGGCGAGCAGTTTCTCTGTCCCGTCTGCGAGACCCTCGTGTCCGCGGACGCGACCGTCTGCCCGGGGTGCGGCGCCGAGTTCTCGGAAGGCGCGGCGACGGAATACGAGTGCCCGGTGTGCAAGGCCGCTGTGCCGGCGGATGCGGACCAATGCCCGAGTTGCGGCGTGCGCTTCGCGGAGGAACCGGGGACGGAACCCGTGGACGCCGAACCCCTGGCGGAAATCGTCCGAGCGCCTCCGCTCGCGATCGAATCGGCCCGGCCTCCTCCCCTCGCGGCCCGGGCGGCTGCGCCGCCGCCTCCCGTCCGCGCCAGCCGGATCCCCCTCCAGAACCGGCTCGACAAACTCCGCCGCGCCCGACAGGAAGCCGAGCGGAAGATCCCCGCCGGCGACCGCAAACTCCTGTATCGCGAGCTGCCGAAGCTCGTCAACGAGGTGAAGCCGCTCCTCGTGTCCGCGAAGCGGATCGGACTCGAGATCGACGATGGGAAGCGGATCATCAACGAGGCGATCCAGGCGGGGAAGGGTCGCGACATCGAGCGGGCCGTGACCCTGATCGCGGACGCCCGAAGGGCCCTCGACATTGCGTTCGTCGAATTCATCGGCGGCCGGATCGACACGTTCATCCAAGAAATCCAGGCGGCGAAAGGCGAGGCGGGCCTCAAGGCGTCGCTGCCGAAGCTCCAGGAAGCCGTCGGGCGCCTCGAGGCCGGCGACTACGACGGCGCATGGGACGAATACGAAGCCACGATGGGCACCTTCGAATCGGAGGCGAAGGACTTCCACGACGCCCGTCGCGCGATCGACGGAGGCGAGCGCCTCGTGCGCGACATGCGGCCCTCGGGCATGGACCTGCGCGATGCGGAGCGACTCCTCCGACAGGCGAGGGACGCCATGGACCGCAAGGACATCGCGGGCGCGACCCGGCTCGGGAGACAGGCGAACGAACGGCTGAAGCGCGACGTGCCGTCGTACGTCCAGGAGGAAATGCGGAAGGCCCGGAACGCGCTCCTCGACCTCAAGATGAAGGGCAACGAGCTCGGCAAGCCGATCGGGATCCTGAAGGAGGCGAGCACGCTCGTCAAACAGGAGTCCTGGGGGGAGGCCCTCCGACAGATCCGGGATTTCTACAAGGAGATCGAGTCGCTCGAGTGAGCCTCAGGCGGGTTCCGCCGCCCGAATCACGTCCATCTCCCGCTCCAGCGTCTTCAGCTCTTGCTCCTTCAGGGTCGCGGCCCCGAGGGAGATGATGAACGCGTAGTGGCTCTCCGAGACCGCGTCGAGGAGCCGGCGGACGAACTTCAAGACCGCGTCGAAGGAATTGTTCGAGACGAGGTACTCGATGCCGTCCAGGAGGACGGCGCCGCGCGGGTGCTTCGACATGAAGTCCTCGATCTCGTACACGATGCGCTCCAGGGCCGGCGCGATCGTCTCTTCGGCCGAGCCTTCGCGGTCCGTCAACCACAGGATCCGACCGGCGGACACGTCGACGGTCTCCCGGACGCGCTTCGGATTGGTCCGGGTAATGACCAGGCCGCTGCTCCTGCCACCGAGGAACCTCGCAAAGAGGCGGAATGCCACCGCGGGGCGGTCCTCTTCGATTAGGTAGCTGCGGCCTGGTTGGAGATCGCGATTCTCATCGACCACGGAGGGCGCCGACGCGGCTTTCGGGGACGCCGTGTCCTCCTTCGGTCCCGAGAGCACCTCGCGCGCGAGCTCCGAAGAAATCGGACGATCCATGAGCGACGAGAAGGCGACGACTCGATTGAACGCGCCGCCGAGCTCGCGGACGTTGTCCTCCACGGTCGTCGCGATGAAACTCAGGACTTCCCGATCGATCGTGACTTTCGCATCGCGAGCCCGCCGCTCCAAGATGGCGATCCGGGTCGCCAGCTCCGGGGGTTCGATCCCTGCGACGAGGCCGGATTCGAACCGCGACACAAGGCGTTCGTCCAGATTCGGGATTGCCTTCGGCGCGCGGTCGCTCGCTAGGACGATCTGACGATCCCCATCATGGAGGTCGTTGAACGTGTAGAAAATCTCCTCGTGGATCTCCGGCATGCTGCTGAGGAACTGGATGTCGTCGAGGAGCAGGCAGTCGACGCTCCGCACCCGTTCGCGGAACGAGGCGATCGTCCCCTGGGCCCGCGCTTCTTCGAGGCTCGTCGCGAACCCTTCGCACGTCATGTACCGGACCTTCGCATCCTTCGAGTGCGACTCGATGTAGTTCCCGATCGCATGGAGGAGATGGGTCTTGCCAAGTCCGGGACCCGAGGTGATCAGAAGGGGATTGTAGGCTTTCGCGGGGGATTTCGCGACCGCCACCGCGGCTCCGTGGGCGAAGCGGTTGCTCTCCCCCTCGACGAAGTCCTCGAACGTCGACGACGGCGCGAGCCCCGTGGCCTCGTCCTTCAGGGGCGTCGGCTCTCGGAGGACCCGCGCCACCTCTTCCGGGGTCGGGGCCGATTCGGGTCGGAGGTTTTCCGTCTGCCGCATGACGAACTCGACGACCTTCCGGCTGCGTTCCTCCGAGTCCCGTTCGCGGGTCACCTCGATTTGTCGTCGCGCCTCGACGCGCCGCATGCTCTCGATCGCGTCGCGCAGACTCTCGACTTCCGCATCGATGTCCGGATGCCTCAAGGGATTTCGCAGGCGCTCGCGGAGGAGCGCGGCGCGCGACTCGAACCCGGTGACGTCGATCGTATCCAGGATCGTTTCGACGGCCTCCGCCTTCTTCACGGCCTCGCGCATCGCGAGGACGGAGGCGGTCAAGACCGCGGGGTCCGAATCCAAGTGGGCTTCAACGGACGAGACGTCGTAGCCTCGGTCCCGCCACCCACGGAGCTGCTTCTCGATCTCGGTCCGACCCATGGTGTGCGGGACTTTCGTCTTCTTGACGACCTTCGAAGGCCGCTCCAGGACCGCGTCCGCGTACTCGTGGACGAGTCCGGCCATGTCGACCCGCGCGTGCAACTCGAGGACGCAGGCCTCGTCGTACGAGTCCTGCCAGACCTTCTTCAGCGCCGCCCTGCCGCGATCGCGAGAGTCGGCGCGCTGGTAGAGGCTCGCCTCCGGATTGCCGCCACGGAGCAAGACGATGCCTTCCGATCGGCGACCGTCCGAGGAACGGACGGTGCGGACGTACCCCGAGAACGAATATTTCTTCAGGTCGAGGAGCAACTGCTTGAGCGCGTTCGGACCGCCCCGTGTGGTGCGGATGAGTTTTCCCTCTGGGAGCAGGAGGTCCTGCGGCGTAACGTTACCTCGATGGCCTCGTCCCATCTCCCCGTCTCCTCTAAAAAGGTTGCAACCCGGTTTCCCTGTTTGAGAACAGGGAGGCACGGACAGCGCTCCGACAGTGTTGAAAGTTCGACGACCACAAGGAGCGAGCCGAGCATTTCCGGCAAGTCACGCTGATGCTCTACAAGGACACTGATGAGTCAACCCGAGGTTGGACGAGGACGAAGGAAGAACTTGAAGCTCGGAAGTCGTACATGGACTTGCAGGCCAAGATCATTGAAGCATGGCCAAGGCCTGCGACTGCGGAGCGGCTCTTCTATGTTGGGACAGGATTCCTCGGTGCCGACGGCGTAGCGTATGCGTATCTCGGAGCCGGCGACGTTATCGCTTACCTTTTCCTGTGGGCCCTCGGAATCAGCTGTCTCATGGGTTCGGTTCTCGGCCTTTGGAGATACGACAAGAATCGGGCGACTTACTTCGCGGAGATTCGTGGAAGGCTGAGTTGAATCGCCTGTGAAGATGGGGCCAGGTTACGGCATGAGTGCGATCGACTCAAGCCGTGACCCTTTCGCCGCGATATCCGGAGTCCAAAGCCTTTTGGCACCCCGGAAGTGGGGTCCCAAACATTTGGAATCGTGCCATCACTCGAAGCGCCGCGATGAGCGCATTCGCCGCCGTCCCCAGCATGCCGGCCCGTTGCCGGGCCGGCCCTTTCACCTTTTCGAGATCCCATCGCGGGGTCAGCCGATCCGCCGACTGTCACCGAGACGATCGAAGACACACAGATGGAGGGTCCCCATTCCGACAGAAGCCCCCGTCTGTGAAACGTACGCTTTGCGATGGAGGCGTCTGTCGTTCGCGCTCGATCCGACTTGCGGGTACCGCCTGCAGCGAATGGCGAAGACGTTTCCCGAGGCGTCGGTTGACCTCACCTGCGCCAACCCTCAGACCTAGCTCTGTGCCGAGGTATCCACTCCGCTACCCGGGAGAGTCAGCATCCAAATATTGACGTGCAGTACGCGTTTGCTGCCGGGTGGATACTCGGAACTTGCTTGCTCGGTTAGGGTGAATCCGAGCTTTTTGCAGATGGCATTCGATGGGTGATTGTTCACCGAAGGAAATGCAGAGATGAATTTGTGACTCTGAAGCCTAGTAATCAGGTCTATAACCAGTCTGGTCGCCGCAGTTGCGACTCCGCGTCCCTGAAATTCTGGTAGCACGAACCATCCCATCTCCCATCCGATCTCTCCCTTCCATTCACTTTCCCAGTATCCGACATTACCGGCTAGAGCATGAAGAGGGCCTGCCAAAATCGTGAACTGGCATCCGGCGTGCGGGTCAGCAGACATCGCAAGAAATCTGTTGTGACGCTTCCGGATGTTTTCATTACTTTCCGGCCCGTTCAAGTGCACCATTTGACTTGGGTCTCCGAGCGTCCTCTCCAACAGCCAGAGATCTCCTTCAGCATACGGTCGGACTGACACATTGACGTCACCGTTCATGCTTGCCCTGGACAGATAGCGCCGAGTATTTTTGCCATTAAGAAGTTTGCTGTCTCGCCTTTCGAGTTCCGGAATACCTTTGTCCCCACCACACGCTTTTCATTCGCAGGACCTCCAACCAAGGTAAAGGCCAAGTGAGGAGGTCTAACCAGGCCCGGCCCTTGCGGACCGGGCTCCTTCCCGGTGTCCTTCGAAGATTTATGTGGCAGCGAGCCTCTCAAGAGACTTGGATTCACGCGGGCGCGAGCGCGTGGGGTATTTGAGAAGCCTCTGAATCACTATACATCTCCACGGAGCCTGCAAAAGACTATTATGCGCCGGGATTTTGCCGCGTCCGGATGGCTCGCGATTTCTTCACGATGGACGACTTCGACCTCGAGGGTCGCACGGTCCTTCTCCGGGTCGACATCAATTCGCCCATCGATCCCGGGACGGGCCAACTCCTGAACGACGCACGCATCCGCGAACACCTCACGACGATCCGCGAACTCCGCCATGCGAAGGTCGCGCTCCTCGCGCACCAGTCGCGGCCCGGCAAGGACGACTTCACGAGCCTCGAGGTCCACGCGGAACGGATCGCGTCGCTCCTCGGGAGGCCCGTGCGGTTCGTGCCGAGCCTGTTCGGACGGCCGGCCCTCGAGGCGGTCCAATCGATGCACCCGGGGGACGTCGTCGTCCTCGAGAACACGCGCTTCTACTCCGAGGAAGAAGCCCTCGCGGACGCGAAGCTCGAGAAGATGGCGAAGACGCACATCGTCCAGAAGCTCGCGCCCCTCGCGGACTACTTCGTCCTCGACGCCTTCGCCGCGGCGCATCGCGCGCAGCCGAGCCTCGTCGGATTCTGCGAGGTCCTCCCGTCCCTCGCGGGACGCGTCATGGAGAAGGAACTCACGATGCTCGCGAAAGCGGTCCAGGATCCCGCCCATCCGAAGGTGGCGCACCTCGGCGGCGTGAAGGCGGATGACTCGATCGCGGTCGCGAAGCACATGCTCGAGAAAGGGATCGCGGACAAGGTCCTGGCATCCGGCGGGGTCGCGAACCTCCTCCTCGATGCATCGGGGATCGATCCCGGCTCGCCGACGACGGAGTTCATGCGGAAGGAGATCGACGACTACGACGCCCGCGTCGCGGAGGGGAAGCGCATGCTCGCGAAGTACCCGGGGCGCATCGTGCTCCCGACCGATGCGGTCCTGAACGATCACGGCGAGCGGAAGCCCGTCTCGTTGCGGTCGCTCCCGGCGAAGTTGCCGATCTACGACATCGGCCTCGACACCATCGCGCACTTCGTCGACGAGATCCGCCGCGCCAAGACGATCTTCTTCAACGGTCCCGCGGGCGTGTTCGAACTCGAGCCGTTCTCCGTGGGCACGAGGGAACTCCTGACCGCGGTCGCGGAGGCGGACGGATTCTCGATTGTCGGCGGAGGCCACACGGTCGCGGCGGTCGAGCAGTTCGGCCTCCGAGATCAGATCGATCACGTGAGCACGGGGGGCGGCGCGCTGATCAACTTCCTCGCCGGGAAGGAACTCCCCTTGGTCACCGCGCTCCGCCGTTCGTACGCGAAGTTCGGGAAGGGCGCGACGTGAGCGCGCCGGCCGCCAATACGTTATATATCGTAAGTCTTTGAGCACGGGATGGCGCGCTTTCGCCGGCCGCCGGAGTGGGGCGTCGAGCCCGTTCCTGAGTCGCTTCGCATCCTGCGGACGTTCGACCTCTTCGTCCTGTGGTCGAGCCTGGGCGTCGGCCTCCTCGTCCTCGCCGCGGGCACGCTCCTCGTCGTCGGAGTCGGGCTCGGGCTCACCGTGTGGGAGTCCGCCGCGGTCGCCGTGGTCGGCTCCGTCATCGGGAGTTGCATGCTCGCGGCCGCCGCGCATCACGGGAGCCGTGCGGGCGTACCCACGATGGTGAGCCTACGGCCGATCCTCGGGAAGCGGGGCTCGTACGTGCCGACCGTTCTGAACGTGTTCCAGTTGCTCGGATGGGCGGCGTTCGAACTGCTCGTCATGGGAATTGCCGCCGCAACGCTACTCGGGGATGTGTTTGGACCGTGGACCGCCGCCCTCTTCGTCCCAATCTTCGGTGCGATCGTGGCGGGCCTCGCGATTGGCGGCCCGCTCGCGGTCGTCCGCGGATGGCTCGAACGCTTCGCGATCTGGCTCGTGTACGCGTCGACCGCCGCCATCGCGATCGCGCTCCTGCTTCGAGGACCCGATCCGGGGATCCGGTTCCAACCCGCTCTGTTCTCGGGCACAACCTCGCTGCTCCTCGGGCTCGATCTGGTCATCGCGATGCCCGTCTCCTGGTGGCCGCTGGTCTCGGACTACAACCGCTTCGAGCGATCCGGCCGGGATTCCGTCCTCGGCACGACCGCGGGATACACGATCGCGAACACCGTGTTCTACGTCCTCGGCGCGGGCTTGGTGGCCCTCGGGCTCTCCCAGGGCGAGACGAACTTCCTGGCGGTGATCGGCCTCCTGGGCCTCGGCGCATTCCCGCTGCTCATCATCCTCGTGGACGAGACGGACAACGCATTCGCGAACGTCTACTCGACCGCCGTCTCAATCCAGAACCTCACGCCGCGACGACGCCAGCTCGCGTTCATCCTCGCCGCCACGGGCATCGCCATGGCCGGCGCCGGCCTCCTTTGGGCGCGTGGCGAAGGGATCGGCGGCAGCTACGAGGGATTTCTCCTCCTGGTTGGAGGCTTGTTCGTCCCGCTCCTCGGCGTCGTGATCGCGGACTCGTTCATCGTGCGCAGGAACCATTACTCGAAGGGAGACTTCTTCGAGGCGGCGCCTCGGTGGCGATGGCCCGCGTTCGCCTCCTGGATCCCCGGAGCGGCGTTGTACTTCGTGATCGTCCTCTTCGGGCTACCGATTGGAGCGACGTTGCCGTCGTTCGCGCTCGCGGCGGGGCTCCATGTGACCCTCTCGAGGGTCGAGCACTCGCTCGCGCGACGGTCGCCCGCGACGGCGGGCGATCCTTAGATCTCCTGGGCCACGATGACCTGCGGCAGCGGTGCGACGGTCCCGTCCGACCGGGTGTACGTCGTCAGCGTGTCGTCCGTGAAGATGACGGCCGCCTTGCCGTTCTGCGGATTGATCGCGACCTCGAACAGGTCGAGAAGGTTCCGCGTCCCACGCGCGCAGCCCGTGCCGAACGTGCACACCACGCCGACGTGGTTCGGGTGAGCCGACACCGCGACCTGCGTGAACGTCGCGCCGTCGTCCGTCGTCTTCGCGAGGTACGTGTTCCACACGGCCGTCGGATCGTCCTTGCTCGCGGCGGTCGTGCCGTAGTACACGACGTCGACGGTCCCGGCGTACGCCGCCACCCAGGGGAACACGGCCGTGTGCGCGTCTCCCGTGTTCACGCCGACGGCGGCCGTCCATGTTGCACCGTGGTCATTGGAGGCGGAGAACCAGACTGTGTGGGCGTCCGACCAAGAGGCGTACAGCTTCCCGTTCGTCGGGTCCACCGCGAGCGCGGGGAAGACGTTGTTCAGTGCCGTGTTCACCGGCGCGTGGTAGACGAGCGTGGGGGTCCAGGTCAGGCCCTTGTCCGTGCTGCGCGATACGAAGATGTTATTGAAGTTCGCGTTCGTCCCCTTTTGGAGTCCGCCCTGACCGGCTGCGTAGATGTCGAAGACGGAGTGGGTCGTCGGGTCCGCCACGATCGGGCCCTGATCGTTGTTGAACGTTGACATGCCCGTCGATCCGCCCTGGCCGGGGATCGGGTCCCCGACTCGGAACCACGTGAAGCCGTCGTCATCGGAACGCTGGACGTGGATCAGCGTGCTCGAGCCGCTGTCGTGGTACGAGATGTAGACGGTGGGGCCGTCGGATGTGATCCATTGCCGGTCCGCCTGGGTCGTGTCGATGAGCTGCGCCTTGCAGTTCGCGAAGTTGTTCGACGTGTCGGCGTTCGGGCACGTGATCGACGAGATGCCGAACCGTGCGGCGGTGAATGGGTTGTTGGGAATCGCCATCAGAGTCGCGAAATGAAGTGTCCCCGTGGACCCGAGATCGACGTCCGCGTCTTCGCCGCCAATCGCGCCGTCGATGTGCGCGTCGGGAGCTCCCTGGAAAACGGGAGTACTCCCAAACGGTGACTTCCAGGTATTCGTCTGGAACAGTTGCCATGACAGGGCTGTGTACACGACCGTTCCGTCCGCGCCGATTGTTACGGCCGGCTCGCTGCTCCCGTTGTCTCTCAAGAGTTCGCTCGTCGTAAACGAAGTCGTCCCCGAGCTCGAGGGGCCAGGTCTGCCGGCGCTGACCGCGGACGCGAGCATCGAGAACGAGACTGCCACCACCAACATCAGGATCAATGCATGACGCATTCGAACGCCCTCCTCCGGGCTGGCCGCCGCGAAGGCGGTGCCCCGCAAATACCTTTGGCCCGAAACCCGGCGCGACTCGTGGCGTTATCGGAATTGAGACTGCGGTTTTCACCGAATGTAGGGAGCCGCCAGGGGGCTTCGATCCCCCGACCTGCAGTTTACGAAACTGCCGCTCTGCCGGGCTGAGCTATGGCGGCGCGGTCGCGAGGAAAATGTCCTACGCCATAAAGATTCCGAGACGACTCGCCAGAGGCCGCCAAAGTTAAGCGAAGGCCGCCCCTTCGCGCGATTGTGGAACGGGTCGCGGGCTCCTTCTACGACGGACGACGCTTTCGTCAAGGGACCGTCGGATGGGAAGACGGCGTCATCGTCGAGACTCGGGCCGGCCGCGTCGGACAGCCGATCGCGGAGGGCCTAATCGTTCCCGGTCTTTGGAACGCACACACGCACCTCGGGGATGCGGTCGTGACGCAGGAGTTGAAGGGCACGATTGAAGAGCTCGTCGCTCCGCCGCACGGACTCAAGCACCGGGTCCTCGCCCGTGCGAAGGACGAGGCCGTGATCGCCGCGATGCGCCGGGCCATGGCGACGATGCTCCGCACCGGCACGACCGGCTTCAGCGATTTTCGGGAGGGCGGGCTCAAGGGCCTCAAGTTGCTCTATGCGGCCGTTTCCGCATTGCCGCTCCAGGGAATCGCCCTTGCTCGCCCGAGCGCTTTGACCTACGATCCACGGGAAGTCGGAGCGATCTTGCGCGCATCCGATGGCATTGCCCTCAGCTCGTATGTCGATTGGCCGGCGGGACAAATCGAAAAAATCGCTGCCGACGTTCGACGTGCAAAGAAACTCTTCGCGATCCATTGCTCGGAACGAATCCGGGAGGACATCGACCGAGTCCTCGACCTCAAGCCGGCGTTCCTCGTGCACATGGTGCAGGCGACGGAGTCGGATCTGGAGCGATGCGCGGACGCGCGCGTACCCATCGTCGTGTGCCCTCGCTCGAACGCATTCTTCGGAATGACGCCGGACATTCCGCGGATGGCCCGCACGGGCGTCGACGTGCGACTCGGAACGGACAACGCGATGATCAACGTCCCCTCCATGATCCGCGAGATCGAATTCGCCTACCGTATCGCCCGCATGAAGGGCGACGTGCCGGCGCGTGAGATCTTCGGGATGGCCTTGCGAGGTCGCCGGCTCGCGGACCCGGAATCCTCGTGTTCGATCCGGGTCGGTGAACGCGCCGATCTCATCGTCTTCGACTTGCCCGGGGGCCCGAGCGGATTCGCCTCGCTCATGCGCGCGACCGCGAGCGACACCCGACTCGTCGTGACGGGCGGACGCACTTGGCCCGGCGATGGTCCGGCTACGAAGCAACGCGGACAACGAGCTCGCCACCGGTGAGTCCTCCAAGTCGCAGAGATTTCTTGCCTCACCGGAGGCCGCCACCGCATCCTTTTATCCCGCCCGCTCGCTTTCCGGCGACGATGGCCTCCTACGACGACGTGATGTCGCTGTCGGTCCGCCGCGGCTTCCTCTGGCCCGCCGTCGACTTGTATGGAGGGTTCGCGGGCTTCTATGACTACGGCCACAACGGCGTCCTGCTGCGTCGACGATGGGAGGACCTGTGGATCGAGACCTTCCTCGGCCTCTCCGACAATTACTATCTAATCGACACGACGACGATCCTGCCGGAGGCCGCGCTCAAGGCCTCGGGCCACGTGGACCACTTCACGGACATCCTCGTGACGTGCACCCGCTGCGGTGAATCCTACCGCGGCGACCATCTCCTCGAGGCGGCGACGCATGAAGAGCGCGAAGGCCTCACGCCGGCGGAGATCGATGCGCAGATCCGCGACCTCAAGATCCGATGCCCCAACTGCAAAGGCCAACTCGGCCCAGCGCGCGAGTTCAACATGATGTTCCCCCTGGGGATCGGGCCGACCGGGAAGGACCGCGCCTACCTGCGGCCGGAGACCGCGCAGGGCGTCTTCCTGAACTTCAAGCGCGAGTTCGAGGCGCTGCGGCGGAAGCTTCCGATGGGCCTCGCGATTGTCGGCCGCGCATACCGGAATGAGATCAGCCCGCGGCAAGGCACGTACCGGATGCGGGAGTTCCTCCAGGCGGAACTCCAGATCTTCTTCGACCCCGAGACCTTCGCGGACCAGCTGCCGTTCGACGCGGTTGCGGCCGATCGCGTGCGGATCGCGTGGAGTGCGGAGAAGAACGCCGCCTCGGCCCACGACATCCCCGCGAAGGAACTCGTGGCTCGCGACTTGCCGCCGTGGTACGTCTATCATCTCGTGATGGTCCAGCGATTCTTTCTGGACGCGCTGCGCGTCCCGCGCGATGCGTTCCGGTTCGCGGAGCTCGACGAAAAGGAGCGGGCCTTCTACAACAAGATCCACTTCGACGTGCAGGTTCGGCAGGAGAGCCTCGGCGGCTTCAAGGAAGTCGGCGGGGTCCACTATCGGACCGACCACGACCTGAAGGGCCACGAGGCCGGGTCGCACCAGAAGCAGTCGGTGACGTTCGGCACCTCAAAGCTAGTGCCGCACGTCCTCGAACTGTCCTTCGGCGTCGACCGCAATGCGTGGGCCGTCCTCGATCTGGCGTATGCGAAAGGGGAACGGCTCGTCCTCCGGCTCCCGCCGCGACTCGCCCCCGTCGCGGTCGCGGTCTTCCCCCTCGTCAGCAAGGACGGCCTCCCGGAGCGGGCCGAGGCGCTCTTCGCGGACCTGCGGAAACGCTTCACCGCGTTCTACGACGACTCCGGTTCGATCGGACGGCGGTACGCGCGCATGGACGAGATCGGCACACCGTACTCCGTGACCGTCGATCACGAGACCCTGGCGGGGAGGGGCGTCACGATCCGCGAGCGAGACTCCCAGAAACAGATCCGGATCCCGGACACGAAGCTGCCGGAAATGCTCGCGGCGCTCCTCTCCGGCGCGGCGCCCTTCGCGTGATCGTATGACGGGGCGGCGGCCCGTCGCACCGTTCCTCGCGGCGCTCGAGGCCGAGATCGAATCGACGGTCGAGCGCCACGACCGCGTCGTCCTCGCGTTCTCGGGAGGCTTGGGGAGCATGCTCGTTGGCATGGTGGCACGGAAGCGGTGCGATCTGCTGTGCGTCGTGGCCGGCGCCGAGGGGGCGCCCGATGTCCTTGCCGCCCGGAGGGCCAAGGCCCACTTCGACTACCGAATCGAGGTCATTGCGCTGGACCGACAGGAGGCGCGGCGATTGGACGCGGAGCTACGCCAGGACCATCCCGCCTGGAGTGCGAAGGAGCACCAAGGACTCCTGCCGATCCGGGCAGTCCTAGGGCGGACAAGAGATCGACCGATCCTGGCGGGGTTCGCGAGCCTTCCGTCGAACCCGGCGTTCGTGGCGGCGATTGAACGGGACCAGGTCCAGGTCCCACTCTACTCACTCCGCGGCAAGCACGCCCCGCGGGGGACCCTTCAGGAGGCGGCAATGGCCCTCGGCCTCCCAGAAACGTGGGCGCGGGTGCGACATCGGACCCCGATCGCCGGCGCGGGCATCGCGGAGTTCCTCGCAATGCGCGATTCGCCCTAACGATAGCGTCACAGGCCGTCCCGGGTTCGTGATAATCAGAATGGCGAATATTTTTTCGAGTCCCGAGACGACGACAGGAACATTAAATAGACCCTTCACGAATGTTCACCGCCGTCGCGATCTTCGAGCGACTCAGGTTGGGGGGGCGCCAACCGGTGCGAACGGGCCAACTACGAATCTCGCGAATCATCTTGGGTGCGGCCTTGGCCCTCCTCGCGAGCCTTCTCGTCACAAGCCTCGCCAACGCTGCGATGCCCCGCTCGTATTTCCAACTCGCCGTCATCATCATCGACCGCAGTGCGCCGCGCGTCGACTTCAATTTCTGGCTCGACTCTCCGTACTCATCGAGCGACCAGGCGACGCTGAATGAGACGATGGCCAAAACGGTCGACATCACCGCGATGTTCGGGCCCGAGCTCACGTATCAGGGGACGTCGGAGTTTATTGGTCATGCGGACGATGTCCGCGGAGACCAGTGGTTCAACATCTCGACGATGATGACGCGGACCTCCACGAAGCCGATCTTCACGACCGTAAACGTGACGGTCGTGTACACCGACTTGGACGGCGCCCGGCCCCGTACGATCTATCGCTCGCTCACGTTCGCGCTGAACTACGTTGCGCCTCCCGTTCCCGTCAATCTCGCCGCCGCGGCGGCAGCGGGACTTGGGAGCGCAGGAGTCCTCGGCCTCGGGCTGTATGCGATCCGACGCGCGCGCCTCGAGGAACTCTATCTGATGCACGACAGCGGCATGCTGATCCGCCACTGGTCGCGCAAGACCGGGATGGTCCACGACAGCGACATCATCAGCGGGATGCTGATCGTGCTCCAGGAATTCGTGCGTGATTCCTTCGACGATCGCCGCGGGTCCCTCGAGCAGCTGCGCTTCGGCCAACGCCAGGTGCTCATGGTCCGCGGATCGCACACGGTCCTCGCCGCGGTGATCCTGGGGCGCTATGTGAACGGACTGCCGCGCAAGTTGCAGATCGCGGTGTGGGAGTTCGAGCGATCCCACTGGGACATCCTGTCGAAGTGGGACGGGAACCTCGCGCTCCTGCCGCAGGCCGACGCGATCGCCCACCGGTTCATGCGTCCGCGCCTCCGGTTCCATCCGAACTAGGCCCGCGTATTCGCACGAGTGACATTGAGCCAGCAAGCGTTATAAGCGCGGGGTCCGCATGGGACGGCGTCGCCATGGTTGATGACCATATCAAGCGAAAGGTTCTCCTCCTCGGCGACGGCGCCGTGGGGAAAACGAGCCTCATCCGCCGCTTCGTGGTCGACAAGTTTTCCGACGAGTACATCACGACGATCGGGACGAAGGTCACGAAGAAGGACCTGCGGATCGAGACGCCGAGCCACGCGACGAACCTGACGTTCATGATCTGGGACGTCCTCGGGCAGAAGGGCTACAAGGGAATCCAGGACAGCTCGTTCCAGGGAGCGAAAGGCGCGCTCCTCGTGTACGACGTGAGCCGGCCGGAGACGGCGGAGAGCCTCCAGGATTACTGGATCCCGCATCTGCTCGCGGTGACGGACATGATCCCGATCGTCGTGGTGGGCAACAAAGTGGACCTCGCGACCTCGCGCCGGGAAGCGCAGGATGCGTTGGATGAGCTGAAGGAGATGCTCGACGTCAACGGATTCCTGAGTTCCGCGAAGACCGGCGAAAACGTCGAGGCGGGTTTCTTCGGCCTCGCGAAGGCCGTCATCGGCGAAGTCGACGCGAAGCTTGCGAAGGGGACGGTCATCGACGATGTCGCGAACGAATTCATCCTCGTGACGGACGCGATCATCATGGATTTCTGCGACTTCATGGGAGGCCAGGAGGCTGCGATGCCGATCGTGCGGCAGCAACTCACCCGCGCCGGTGTCGACGTGAAGGCCCCGACCCGAGAGGGATTGCGGCTCGCGGTCGAATACTTGGCCGAGGCCGAGTCCGATTTCCGCAACGCGGCCGACGTCGAAGCGAGCAAGGCGAAGCGACTCGGCTGGATCAAAGAAGCGTCGTGATCACAGCGGCTTGGCCATGTATGGCCGTTCCAGTGTGTATCCAAGCTTGCGGTAGTATCCGCGGACGCCGACTCCTGCGGTGACGCGCACCTTGGGAAGAAAGAACTCCTCCCGAGCGATCCGCTCGCATTCGTCCATCAACCGCTTCCCGAATCCGCGGTGCTGCCATCGTCCGTGCGGCTCCTCTCGGATGGGGACGAGCGGACCGAACACCTTCAGCTCGCGCACGGTCGCTCCCGCCGCGTCGATCCGCAACCGCGCATATGCGACGAGGACTTCGCGACCCGGATCTTCGAAGCTCATGAAAATCTCGGTTCCCCCTGAAGATTCGTACTCCTCTTGGAGAAGGGTGACGGCCTCCGGTCGCGGAGGGATCCCGCGGAAACCGATCTCGCGGCACCGGATGCATCGGCAGCGACCACCGAGCGCCTCCAGATGCGCTTTCGCGAGGACGCGCAAATCCCCTTTCCTCGGGCCGCCCTCGATGTCGGCGGCGCCGATCTCCCGCTGCACGCGCTGGATGCGGCACCATCGCGGTACGATCGCCTTGATTCGGGCGACGAGCTCGACGGCCTCGTCTGTCTCCATCGGCGTGTAGCGACCGGATTTCCAAAGGCCGTGCAGCGCGGTCCCTGGGACCACGAGGGTCGGGTAGATTTTCAGGAAGTCCGGTCGATAGTCCGGGTCCTCGAACAGCGTCCGGAACGAATCGAGATCCCGATCGACATCGGATCCGGGGAGACCCGGCATCATGTGCGCGCCAACCTTCAGGCCCGCGTCCTTCGCGCGACCCATCGCGGCCCGGCTCTGCGCGTCCGTGTGGCCGCGGTGCGCGAGCTCGAGGACCTCGTCGTACGTCGACTGGATCCCGAGCTCGACACGGGTCGTCCCGACGCGGAGGGACACTTCCACCTCCGGGCCGAGGAAGCAGTCCGGCTTCGTCTCGATCGTGAGTCCGATGCAACGAGTCTCCGCGGTCTCGTTCGCGGCCTGAGCGTCTTCCAGGGACGTGGCGGGAAATCCGTTCATGCCCTCGAGGCAGCCCTTCACGAACCACTCTTGGTATCCCACCTCGAGCGCGGTGAAGGTGCCGCCAATCACGATCAGGTCGACTTTGTCGGTCGCGTGACCGATGTTCTGGAGGGCGCGGATCCGGGCCGACGTCTGCGCGGACGGATCGTATCGATACTCCGCCGCACGCCGCGCCGCGGGCTCGGTCCCGAGGTAGGACTGCGGCGTCCCGAACCGAGGCCCGCCCGGGCAGAACGTGCACACGCCGTGGGGGCACGCATGCGGCGCGGTCATGACCGTCACGACGGCGACACCGCTCGCGGTCCGCGCCGGCTTGACGCGGAGGACATCGAGAAGCCCATCGCGCATCTCGGGGGGGAGCGCCTTCAGAATCGACGGATCGTTCGGAAGGCCTCCGAGGCCATGCTCGCGCGCGACGCGGAGCTTCAGCCGCTGCAGCTCCTCCTTCGTTTCCGGGGCTCGCTCGCGTAGCTCGTCGACCAACGCGTCGACGAATGCCTCTGCGCTCGATCGCGACGACGTGTCGCTCGTATCCCGCGTGTCCGGAAGAATCTTGGCCCCGCGCCCGCGGTCAGCCGTACATCGTGCCGGACTTCGCGACCTTCGGCGCTTCGCCGGGCACCTGCTCCATGATGTCGACGGCCAGGATCACGTGGAGCGGGATGAGCCGCAACTTGCCCTTCATCTCCTGGTGGCTCTCGTCCAGCTCGATCAGGATCGCGTCGTCCGTGCCGATCGTCGCGTACCCGCGGAAGATGCCTTTCGTGACCTTCGTCCTCTCGCGCGTCTCCATCGACTCGATGCGGTAGCGGGAACCTTTTGTCAGAGAGACGACCTCATCCGGCATGGACTACCTCCTCTGTTCCGCGAGTTTCCCCAGATGATCGACGGTCTTGCGGTAGTTTTCCATCGCGATCTCGACGTTCGATTCGACGAAATTCCACGCCTTCGACAGGTTGCCGTATCGGATCCGATAGCCCTTGCGGACGGCTCCGCGCTCGCTCACGTTCACCTCGTCCAGGAGGTCCATCTCCTTGAGCTTGTTGATGTGACGATAGATCGTCGCCTTCGTCGTCTTGAGCTTCGCCGCGAGCTGCTCGACGGTCCAGCCCTTGTCGAGGCGGCCCATCAGGCATTCGACGAAGAGCCGGTAGGGGACGGACTCGCGGACGCTCGAGGCGTCCGTCTTCGGGTCGTACCCTTTCGGGATGTATCCGATCTGCGTGAGGAACAGGAGGGCTACGTCGTCGATATCCTTCAGCGGGGTGAGCGGGGTGTTGCTCACGACCGCGATCTCAAACGGCAAACGGAAACCCTTCCGTCCGGAACTAACGAGGGCTAGTTAAGGTTTGCCATTGAATTTTATCGGATAGAATGATAATAATAGAGCTTAGACGTCGACAATTCCGCTGTACGTGTCGACGCGCAGTCCCCGCGCGCGCAACTCTCGGACGAGCGCGTTGATGCCGATGCTGTCCGAGGCCACGTGTCCCGTGACCACGAGGTTCTTGGAGCCCCCGCGACCGTAGCGCTCCCACAACCGCTGAAGGGCCCCCGCATTGATGTGGATGTAGAAAACCGTGTCGATTCCATGCTCGAAGGCCGCGCGGGCCACGGGCACACCGCCGTTCGTGCCTGCGCCGTGGTGGACCGCCCACTTTCCGAGCGGATGCGCCACGTCCCCCATGCGGACGACGATTCGCGTCTTCGCCGCCTGGAATTCCGGGATCGCATAGAGCGTGTCGATCGCGTCGCGCACGCGCGGATTCGGAGGGAGGTGCGCGCGGAGCGTCTCGTCCATCACGCGCCGCCCGATCTCGTCGCACGGATTGTGGATGCACATGAGACCGATCCCCAGGAGGCGCGCGATCGACGGCAGGCGGTCGTAGTTCTCCGCGTGCACCGCGGGCTCGCGTTCCTCCTGCATCTCGCGGACCGCCGCGTCCGCATCGGCCTTCGGCACGCCGTGATGAACGAGGATGTCCGCGTGCTTCGTGAGGACCTTCGGGAACTCGAGGATCGCGGAGCCGCCCGTCGGATGGTGCGCGATCACGAGGTCGTAGCCCTTGTCCTTCGCGAGGACGAGGTCCGCCGCCTCGACGTCGATGCCGAAGAGCGCCTTCCGGACCGCCTTCACGGGCACGTTGATCGTCGTGTCTGCGGGCACCTCGGTCTGTTTCGCCAGGACGAGCGCCAGATCGAGGATGTCCTGCGTGTCCATGGCGACCCCGGGAAAGGGGCCGGATGGATAACCCTTGCTCGTCTCCCGATTCGCCGAGGCCGGCCAAAACCTTTTCACCCGTTCGGCGTTGCGGAAGGGGGGAAGGTTCGTGGCCCGCGTTTCGTCCGAGGAACTCGCGCGCTCCGGAGTCCTCGTCCGGATTCCGCCCGCGCTCCGCTCATACACGGACGGCCAGGACGAGGTCGTCCTCGAGGCGGACGACGTCGCGTCGCTCCTCCGCGGTTTGGACCGCACGTTCCCGGGGATCCGGGATCGCGTCGTCGACGAGGCGGGACACCGCCGACCGTACGTGAACATCTTCGTGAACGAGGACCTCCTGGGGTCCCCGCTCCCGGAGGCAAGGTTGAAACGCGGAGACGTGGTGCACATCCTCCCCAGCGTCGCAGGTGGTTGACATGGTCCGGATCAAGAAGGGCAGCGTGGTCGTCTCGGTGGGAACGAAGAAAGGCGGATTCCTCTTCCATTCCGCGGACCGGCGGAAATGGTCCGTCGAGGGACCGTACATTGCCGGCGCCGCGGTCTATCACATGATGCTCGACCCGCGGGACGGTCGCACGGTGTACGCCGCCTCGCCGCACGTGGCCGAACCGTGGGGGCCGACGGTCTATCGCGGCCGCGCGGGCGAGTCGCTGAAGCCGACGGAATCCTCGCCGAAGTTCAAGGAGGGCTCCGGACTCGCGGTGACGCGGCTCTGGCACATCGAGCCCGGGACCGCGGATTCCCCGGAGACCATCTATGCGGGCGCGGAGCCCGCTTCCCTGTTCCGCAGCGACGATCGCGGCGACCGCTGGGAGGACATCGAGTCCCTCAACTACCACCCGACGCGGAAGGACTGGCAGGCCGGGGGCGGCGGTCTCTGCCTGCACTCGATCCTCGTGGATCCGAAGAACAAGCGACACCTGATGATCGGCATCAGCGCGGTCGGCGCGTTCGAGACGAAGAACGGCGGCGCCTCCTGGACCACGGAGAACAAGGGCGTGCGCGCGGAGTTCCAGCCGAACAAGTACCCGGAGTGGGGTCAGTGCGTCCACAAGCTCGCGTGGGACGGCGCGGGGGATGGCGCGATCTTCCAGCAAAACCATTGCGGCATGTACCACCGCGGCGCCGACGGAGGCGCGTGGACCGAGGTCTCGAAGGGCCTGCCCTCGGATTTCGGATTCCCGATCGCGGCCCATCCGCACGCGAAGCGGACGGGGTTCGTCGTGCCGCTCATCGGCGCGGAGAACCGCGTGTTCCCGAAAGGCCAGATGGCCGTCTGGAAGACGTCGAACGCGGGAAAGACCTGGGGGCGATCGACGAAGGGCCTGCCCGGGCCCGCCGCGTACATGGGCGTCCTCCGGGAGGGGATGGCCGTCGACTCGCGCGACCCGCTCGGCGTCTACGTCGGCACGAACACGGGCCAGATCTTCGCGAGCCGCGACGAAGGCGTGTCGTGGAAGATGATCAGCGACTTCCTTCCGCCGGTCTTTTCGGTGAGCGTGGCGGAAGCCCGCTGAACAATCGAAGAAGGAAGCGGGGCGGCGGAATGCCGCCCCGATGGGTTTGGGTCCCCGAATCTCAGAAGACGAAGATCAGGACCAAAACCGCTGCGATGAGCTGCGCGATCCGCCACACGGTCGTCGTCCACGAGTCCCCCGTCGCCGAGTAGGCTCCGAGGAACAGCGCGAGGGTCACGAAGAATCCGCCCACGCCGATCAGGGCCAGGGCGACCATCGAGATCGCGGCCACCGTGGGCCCGCCTCCGACCACGGCCAGCATCGACACGCTGATCAGGCCGGTCAGGAGGGCGACGAGTCCGAAGACGAGCAGTGAGAGGTGTTGCGGCGGCGACCTGCCGATCTCCCAGAGTTTCTCGCCGATTCCCGCCATCGGTGCCACCTCACCCGAAGATCGTCGGGGAGCTCGCAAGGACCAGCAGGAGGGCGACGAACGCGAGGATCAGCAGGAACAGGCGCACGAACACGTCCATGTCCTCGAGGAACACGGCGGCCCCGAGGAGTCCCGCCAGGAGCAGGAACATCCCGAAATGCGCGACCGCGGGGCCGATGAACAGGCCCAGGTTATTCTGGGCGGCCACCTGCTCCGGCGTCGGATTGATCAGCTGCTGGTTGCTCGCGTCGACCAAAATCGCTCCGGCTGCGAGGAACAGCAGGCCGAAGACGATCAGGAGGCCGACTCCCATTTTCCTTCGATCCATCATCATTGGCGCACTCATCATCGGGGGCGGAGGTGCTTGCATCCAATCCCAACCTGTGGTGGCCGAAGTTATGTTCTGATTTATATATATTCCGCTGAATAGGTGTCTAATATATATTTCGCAAGGGAGGCGGGTGGCGCCACGCCCGAAGGACCCACCGGCCGTCGCCACGCGCGGCTCACAATCCCAGTTTCCCAGGATTGAGGACGGCCTCCGGATCGAGTGCCTCCTTGACCTTCCGGTATACCGACAACCCCGTGCCGAGCTCCTCTCCCATGAGGTGCGCGAGCTTCGCACCGACGCCGTGGACATACTCCATGGAACCGCCGAGCGCTTGGGCGCGACGGATGAGATCATCGACCACATGGGCCACCGCGACCCGCGGCCTCCCGGTCGCTCCCGATTCCGCGCACGATCTCCAGGGATACGAGCTCCGGCTGCGTCCAGATGCCAAAGCCGATCGGCTTCACACCCCGTCGTCGAAGGATCGCCATCGCGGCGCGGCGAAACGGCATGACCTTCGATCGCGGAAGCGCGACATGGACGTAGTCGAAGATGATGTCCTTCAGGAACACGTCCGCCCGCGTGACCCCGGGAGAGACCTCGTCGTGCGCGTAGATGATATCGTGCCGCGTGCGCCAGTACTCCCGTGCCTCTCGATCCGGCAAGGCGCGGGCGGCCGCGCCCCGGAGATGCTTGCGCGCGAGCCGCCAGGAAGCCGCGACGATCTCCCGCGAACCGGCGAATCCGAGATACAACGGCGGCGGCCCCGGCTCGGAGGACCACGGCAGCGCGGCGGCCGGGAACGTCTCCTCGAAATCCATCACGCTCGGCACGAGTCCATCGTCGTAGATCCGGGAGAGGCATCGCAAGCCGGATGCAAAATCGCGGAGGACGAACGCGCGGATTTCCTCCTTCGCCGGCACGCGCGATACGCGCAGGGTGGCGGCGGTGACGAGACCCAACGTCCCTTCCGTCCCGATGAACAGCCGCTTCAAATCGAGTCCCGTCGTGCTGCGAGCGACCGCGCGCGTCTGCACGACCGTCCCGTCCGCGAGGACGGCCTCCAGGCCGAGGACCTGATCGCCCATCGTCCCCCGGAGATATCCGGCATACCCGATGCCGTTCGTCCCGATCGCGCCGCCGAGTGTCGCACGCGGCCGGGACCAGGGATCGTGGCCCAACGTGAGGCGTCGCCTCCGGAGGCGGCGGTCGAGGGCCTCGAGGACGATGCCCGCTTCCGCGGTCACGGTGCGCGATTCGACGTCGATTGCACGAACCCGGCGCATCCGCCGGAAGTCCACGATGATCGATTGCGTCGAGGGGCGCGCGCCTCCCATGAGGCCGGTGCCTCCGCCCCAGGCGACCACCGCAAGGCCCGCCTCCCGCGCGAAGCGGACGACCTCCGCGACGTCCTCGGTGGAGCGAGGCCAGACCACCGCCGCGGGAGACACCCCCGCTTCGGGGAGGCGCGAGCCCCGGTGGGCGCGGAACGCGTCAAGCCGGTAGCGGGGCGGAATCTCGGGGCCCGTCGCCACGCGGTCGGCGCGGAGCCGGTGGGCCAGCTCCTCCGGGAGGACCGCCATCGCGCGGGCATCGCGGAGGGGATATTGAACCCGCGCGATGCGTCACGCGCGCTGGAGGTAGTAGAGCGTGTACGCCTTGCGCGCGGTCGTCGCGTAGGAGTTGTGCTCGAGGCGGACCGGGATCCACGACTCCGGGAGTTCGATCAGGTCTTCCTCGTCGCACTCGACGCGCTGGAGCTTCGCCTTCATGGATTTCGTCCCATCGTTCCCGGATGGTGTCAAAGCGCTTTCGGGTCCGTTCTCGGCCATGATTCCAGGGGACGGCCGCGACCGCGAAACGCGCGGGCCCGCGCGAGCGGCGGAGCACGCGCTCCTCGCGACGTTTCGAATGCCAACGACCCGCCCTCCATAGCGCCCAGATGCGCTTCATTATAATCATAAAGTAACTGCATGGCCCGTCCCGTCGGGAGGCTCTATGGGAGGGAAACGCTTTTGACACCCTAGTGTATGGAGGAACGAGGTCAAACATGCCGTACACGTACCAGGGATGGACGCTGTACTCGCGAGACGTGAAACTGAAGAAGGGACCGAAAGTGACGATCTACTTCTTCAGTAAGCGGAAACCGAAGAGCGGCAAGCCGATGGACGAGATGCCGAAGAACCGGAAAGTCGGCGTGAACAAACGCACGGGCCTTCCGTTTCTCCGGAAAGGTTGAGTCCAAGTCTCGCGACCCCGTAGCCGAGGCAAAGTGGGGGAGGCCCTCGGCCCTTTTCCTTATTCGATCACCAGTGGACTCGAGGTTCTGACAGACCGATTCGATTGCGCGCGTCCGGCGATTCACCGCGCGCCGCAACCGCCGCGTTCTCTGTACATCGCAACACGTCCGAATCCATTCGTGGACGAAGGCATCGTTAAGGCCCTGCCTCTCCGGAGGATTCTCCCGCGAGAGCGGAGCATCCGGCTCCTGGATTCCTGCCAAATGGCCCGGGATTCGGATCTCCGCCGCGACAGAGTCCCCGGAGGCAGGGCCACGATCTCCGTGGAAAGTATTTGACCGGAGCCGTGTTGCCCGAGGCAATATGCCCGAAGGAACCGTCGCGTTCGAAGTCGCCGCACCCGTCGAACGCGTCTGGTCGTTCCTCTCCGACATGCGGAAAGTCGGCGGCTGCGTCCCAGGCGTGCAGTCGGTCGCAGTCCTCGATGATAAGCGAACGCGCTGGAACCTCAAGGTGAAGATCGGCCCGCTGTCCCAGGATATCGTGGTTCTCACGGAGACGCTCGAGCAGGTCCCGCTTCGCCACGGAAAGTTCCGCGGCCAAGCGGACAACATGGACATGACGGGGACAATCGATCTCGCGCCGAATGGGGACGCGACGAAGGTCACGTACACGATGGCCGTACAGGCGAAGGGACCGCTCGCGCGGATCATGGACAACTTCCTTCGATCGAAGTTGAAGTCGCAGACGGACGAGTTCGCGTCGAACGTGAAGAAAGCGCTCGAAACCTGAGCAGCGATTTTCTCCATGCGCGCCGCGCGTAGGTACGGCTCAATGGTGATAACGGGAGCCTACGCCTTTTAATGGCGCGAGCACGAATCGGCCGCGTGGCGTTCCTTGGACCGCCCGAGAACGGCAGCTCGCCGGCTCGACCGAAGTTGCTCGCGGAAGAACTGCTGCTGTACGACAAAGACGGCCAGTCCCTCCTCGACGATCACGCGCTCCGGATCCTCATCGCGCTGCATCAGGAGAAACTGACCGCGCAGGAGATCGCGAACCGGTACCGCGTGCCGATCGCGGCGTGCTACCGTCGGGTGCGACGGCTCGCGTCCCTCGGCCTCATTTCCGAAGCCGGTTTCCTGACGGAGGGCCGTCGACGCCCCGCACGCTTGTACAAGTCCGAGGTGGACCGATTCCAGATCACCTACGGGAGCGGGAAGATGCACCTGCATCTCATTCTACGGAACGGCACCGACGTCGCCACGGTCGTCGGCGTCCCGCCGGACCTCGTCAGCGGAACAGCGGCTCCAGCCCCGCACGATATCGGGGAATATCCGTCCGCATGATGTCCGGATTCGCGTGGCGCTCCAGCGCGGCGTAGTATGCGAGGAACTGCAACGGCACGACGCTCACGATCGGTCGAAGGATGCGTGGGACGGCGGGCAGTCGAATGTCCGCGCCTGCTGCATCGCCGATCGTCGTGACCGGTGCTCCCATCCGGGACATCGATCTCCGAATCGCCTCGCACCGCGGCCCGTCAACCCGCGAACGCAGCATGACGACGGATTCGCGGCGATCGATCGAGAGGCAGGGGCCGTGGAGGAACTGCTCCGTATGGTATCCGCTCGCGGGAAGGCTGCACGTTTCCCGAATCTTCAACGCCGCCTCGAGGGCCGTGACAGCATCCAAGTCGCTCCCGAGGAACGTCACACGATCCCGCTCGGCCGCGCGCTTGGCGAGCCGACGCACGACCTTCTCGGATCGAAGAGCCGTCCGAAGTGTGCGAGGGAGTTGGCGAAGACCGGGTTGCACCCCCGCCCATCGAGGGCCGGCGACGTTCGCAGCGATGGACGCGAATGCGGTGAGCTGGGTCGTGTAGCTCATCGTGTTCGCCCACGAGTGGTCATGGACGGATCCGATGACCCATGTCTGAGTCGTCTCCCCCTCCATGTCGGAGTCCGGTAGACCGCACATCCCGATCGTGCGACACCCCGCACGACGCGCGCGTCGAAGGGCCCGGTTCGTCGTGGGGGTTGATCCGCTGTGGCTCACGCCTAAGACGGTCGAGCCTCGCCGTGGCGGCACTCCGAACGCGAGGTCATATGCGTGCACTGCCCGTACCACGCGGGCCGACCCAGCGGCCTCCTGAAGCACCTCGGCGCCGTACATCGCCGCGTGAAACGACGTGCCGCAGCCCGTGATGATGAGTTCCCTCGCTCTGCCGAGGAAGTGATCGAGGTTTGCGCGCTTCGTATGCTCGAGCGTCTCCGCGACGAACGCGGGCTCGCCGAGGATCATGTCGTGCATGTGGAACGGATGGGCGGACCTCGGGTTCGGGAAACGGACCATGGCCTCGCATCGCACCGCGCACGATAAATCCGAAGGGACGCCCGCCGGACCGGGGAAAACGTAACAAGTCGCGTCATTCTTAAATGCGAAAATACGGCGGTCCCGAGACCCGGAGAGGTGACGTTCGTGGACGGGCCGCCGAAAGAGCCTCACTGAGCGTCGGGCGGAGTCCTGCCCGCCGAGGCCGGGACCTTCGAGGACCCCACGCGCTCGACGAGCTCATCGACCTGCGCGGAGAGCAACGGACTCCCGAGACGCCGGGCGACGGCGCGGGCCTCCTGGAGGATCTTCAGACTCGGCTCGCGCTCCCCCCGTTCCAGGTAGAAGCGCCCGACGTAGATGAGGGCCCGGGCGTAGTCGGACAAGCCGCCGATTTCTTTTAGCCCGCGGAGCCCGCGATCGAAGAGGCGCGTCGCGCGGTTCCATCGGCCCAGTCCCATCTCTCGCTGGCCGTCGGTGATGTCGATCAAAAATAAGGTGTCGCGTTCCTCGAGGACCTGCACGAGGCGCTTCGACTCCTCGAGGATCGGACCGGCCTCTTGGAAGAGTCCGAGGTCCATCATCGCGGCCGCTCGATCCATCATCGCGTACGCCTGAAGGCGGATGTTCCCGACGAGCCGGGCCAATTGGAGGGCGCGGTCGTAATATTTCAGGCTCTCCTCGTGCCGCCCCAGGTCGTGCAGCGAGACGCCGACGGAGATGCACGCCCGCGCGGTCTCCGTGAGGTTCCCGCCCCGTTCCGCGATCCGGAGGCTTTCGAGCTTGTAGTCGAGGCCGCGGTCGCGGTTCCCCCGCTCCGCCTCGATCATTCCAAGTGCCGCCAAGCTTCGGGCGAGTGCGCCGGGCTCCGAGACCTCGGTCGCGAGGTCGACCGACTGGTTCATGTGGGCCGCCGCGTCCGAGAGCTTGCCCGCGGATTGTTCGAGGAGCGCGGTCTCGCGAAACACGTCGGCTTGTTCCGACATGTCGGGGTTCGCCTCGAGGCGGGCCTGCGCCTCGATCAGGTGGCCGAGCGCCTTCGCGGGCTCGTTGCGGCACCGTTCGATCGACGCGATCTTCCGTAGGAGCCGCGGGATTCGCTCCGGGCGCGCCGTCGTCTCGCATCGCTGCACCGCGTGGCGGTATTCCAGGAGCGCGGGCTGCATGTCCCCGACGGCCCGCAGCGCATCGCCGAGGACCTCCGGGAGCACGCACGCCGGCAGCGCCTCCAGGTCCCCGCCGTCGATCCCTCGCAGGACCGTGAGGAGTTCCGACGCCGGGACGGAGTCGAGCAGCCCCGCGCCGTGCGACGTCAGGTACACGCCGAAGGCGGAGCGGTCGCCTCCTTCGACGAGGTGATACATCCCCTCGAGGCGGTCGTGCATCTCCGATCCGTCGAGGAAGTACCCCGACGCCTGGGAGTGGAACGAACGCCGGCGCGGGTCCGGGAGCCGATCTCGGATGTATTCGCGGATCGAGTCGTGTACGACGAGGCCGCCGGAGATGGTCGGAGCGAGGAGGTTTTTCGTCTGCAGCGTGTGGACGGCCGCCTGCCACTCCGACGTGAAGCAGTGGAGCGCGTCGATCGGGACGAGGCCCCGGAACAGGGATGCGGCCTCCAGGAGGATCCGTTCGTCCTTCGAGAGTGTGCGCCAGATCTCGCGCTCGAGGTAGCGGGTCATCTCGCCGCTGACCGTCGATCCGGTCTGCGCGGCGAAGGAGAGGAGGATCGGATGGCCGCGCGCGGAATCCGCGGCCCGTTTCAATGCCAGCTCATCGCCCGCGAAGCCCTTCGCCCGGAGCAGCGAGAGCGAGGCATCGATGTCGAGGCCGCCCATCCGCAGCACGTCGACCCGCGATCCGTTGGTGGGTTTGCGTCGCGTCAAACTCGCGGGCAGGGTGCGTGAAATCAGGATCGCTTTCGTCGGCGTCGACAGGCAGATCTCGAGGATCGGGCCGGCGATGAAACGTGAGAGATCCGGGTTCGCACGATGGAGGTTATCGAGGACGAGCAGGATCGGTAAGTCCTCGAGGTCGTGGGCCAAGACGCGCGCGGTCACCTGTCGGTCTTCCGCGCCGCCTTCCGCGAGGAGGTTCGTCAGCCCGCGATGGCCGAGCCGGGCCAGGAACGCGGCAAGGTCCCGGAGGAACACGGACCGCGTCGTGCCGTCGTGGATTTCGAACCAGTAGATGTAGGGCCGGGGACGCTGCCGGACGAGCCAGCTCGCGACCACGGTGCTCTTCCCGATCCCGGCGATGCCGGTGACGACGAGGACTGCGGAGGACGACGAAACCCACGCGTCCATGACCCGGAACTCCTCCGATCGGCCGAACAACCGCCCCAGGCGGCGCAACGTGTCGCCCCAGAGGATCGGGGCAACGGACCCCGAGCCGATCCCATGGAGTCGGGTGAAGTCGAGTCGGCCTCCCTTGATCAGGGAGACGGCCGCGGTCAAGTTGACGTACGCGGGAAAGATGTCCGGGATGTCGGCGACGCGCATCGGCGTCGGATCGAGATTCGGCGCGACGACCTCGACGATGTCGGATCGCAGCCGCTTGCGGAGGTTCATCGCCTCGACCCAGCCCTCGTGGCTGAGCCGATAGACGGTCTTGCGGACGCGATGCCCGGGGACGTGCGCGCGCTCCCCCGCCACGAGGCCGGAGGCTTCCATCCGCATGAGCCACTTCGTCGCGGTCGTGCGGCCCGAGTGGGTCGCGGCGGCGATGCCTTCCTGCGTCAGGGCCGAGAGGGTCGCGGGCTCGTGCGCGGCGGTCGACGACAGGTGGGCCAGGATGCGCATCGGGGTCGGGTAGAACCGCTTCCGCCGATACCCCCGCGCCACGCGCCGGCAACGAGCCATCTCCATTTAAGACTGACCAAGACGGAACATTTCGCGGCAGGATGTATTCTCAGTTGCGAGACCCATTCGACCGCGTACGGCCGGAACCCTTTTTCTCGGAACGTCGCTGGGCGAGACCGATGAAGGCCCTCGAATGGATCCGCGCGTCGCAGGCGATCCTGTTCGAAGCGTCGATCGTCCCGGCGCTCGTCGGGACGTCGGCGGCGCTCGCCGCGGGCGCGTCGTTTCGTCCGGAGTACTTGGCCCTGATCCTCCTCTCCCTGATCGGCATCCAGGCCGGCGCGAATCTCTTCAAAGGGTACTACGAAGGCCTCGACCGGACCGCGCCTCCCTCCTCCGCGGGTTCCTGGCTCGCGTTCGACAGCGGTGCAGCGATTGGCCTCGCGAAGGATCCGCGGAAAGTCCGTGACGTCGGTGCGGCATTCTTTGCTCTCGGCGTCATCGCCGGGCTCGGCCTCGTGGCCATCACCGCGAACGTGATTCTGTTCCTCTTGGGCCTCGCGGGAGCGGCTCTCGCGTGGAGCTACAGCTCGCCCCCGCTGAAGTTGAGCTACCGCGGCATCGGGGAACTCTCGACGTTCCTTGCTTTCGGGCCGATCATGACGATTGGAGCGACGGTGGCGTTTGGCGGTGTCGGCATCGAATCGAGCTTCTTCGCGTCACTGATGCTCGGGTTCCTGGCTGCGGCGATTTCTTTTGCTCGATACTTTTCGAACGCGGACGAAGATCGTGCGAAGGGCAAGCGAACCCCGGTGACGATCCTCGGAGTCCGGCGGGCCTCGGGGATTTTCTTCGGACTATTCTCGGCGCCGATCCCGATCGGGATTCTTTGGTTCGTCCGGGAGGGCACGGGTGCGGTGGCGTCCGGGACGAGTGTCGCCATCGTTGCGCTCATCTCGATGGCGGCTCCCTTCTTGCGCCGATCGCCTCCGCGGGAGAAATTCGAGTTTGCCATCGCGGCGACGATCGTCACCCACGTGCTCGTTGGCATCTCGATGGTCCTGGGTTTCCTTTACGGCCTATAGTCCTGCGATGCCCGCGACGACGTATCCGACCGTCATCCCCACTCCGAGTAGGAGGACGGCCTGAATCGTCCCGGCATTCGCCGGGATGTGTGCCGGATACTCCCGGAAGTGTGCCCGCAGAACCGGACGCGCCTTCGTAAGAGGAAGGATGGCGATGATTCCGAGCAATGCGGTTCGCGCGATGAGGCCCGGGATTGCGAAGACAATCAGGAGGACGAGCGCGAGAATCACGAGCATCTCGTAAAGGCGCAGAGACTTCTCGAGTCCGATCCTCGCGGGAATCGTACGCTTGCCGCCCCGCGGATCCGTCTCGTGCTCCGGCATCTCGTTCACGAGGAGGAATGCCGCCACAAGGAGTCCGAGCGGGATCGACGCGAGGATCGGTTCCCACGCCACCGCGCCCGTCTGGACCGCGTAGGATCCGAGGACGACGATCGGCCCGAAGATCACCGCCACCGCGATCTCGCCGATGCCGTGGTACTGCAGCGCGAGCGGTGGCAACGTGTAGAAGATGCCGATTGCACCGCCGATTCCTCCGAGGACGAGGACGATCCACCCGTTCGGTCGGGTGAACGCGAGCAAGAGACCGATGAGTCCTCCCGCCACGAAGAACGCCATCCAGGCCCGACGATGTGCCTCGAAAGACACCGCAGCATCTGGGAGGACGCGAGCTCCGCCGGTGAAGGGGCTGACGAGATGCGGTGGCAAGTTGTCGACGCCCCGCTTGAAATCGATCGAGTCGTTACTCATGTTCGTCGCGGCATGGAGGAACACGACCCCGATCGCGGTCAGCGCCAAGCCTGCGGTGTCGAACGTCCCCGCGCGACGCCACGCGATCGCGGTCCCGAGCGCGACGCCGACCAGGGACGCGACGAAGCTCTGCGGCTGCGTCGCCTTGAACCACGTCCGCCACGTGGCCATCCTATTCCCAGACCGTCTGGTCCCTCGGGAGGACGCGGACCTCGATGAGCGTCAGCGGACCCGGGCCCGGGTTGATGACCGTGTGCGTCTCCCCCTTGAGGAAACGCGCGACGGACCCTGCGCCGATTTCGTACGAGGTGCCGTCGGCGATGATCTCGCCTCGGCCCTCCATGATGTAGAAGATCTGCGTGTACCGGTGGCGGTGCGGCGGCGACTTCACGCCAGGGTCCATGCGGGCGATGCCCATCAGCATGAAATTGCTGTCCCCGGGCCCCATGATCTTCTTGTCCACGATCCCCGGGCCGATCCCTTTCTCCCACGGCTCCTCCGGGAGGTTCCGCACGACCGCGCCTTTGCCGCCCACGACCGGGTCCATCGTCTCCCCGAGGACGAGGACACGGGCGGCCTATATCTAGCCGAGTGATTACCGGTAACCATGCCGCTGCGGCGCGTCACCATCAGCGTGCCGGTCGACCTGCTCGTCCGGGAAGGCATCGTCCCCTCCAGCTTCTTCCGCCACAACGAGTCCGTTGAGATCCTGCATGTGTACGCGTTCCAACCGCGGGAGCGCGTCCTGCTCGTGCGCGTCGTGCGGTCCGGCCCATCGCGATCGATCGACGACATCATGCGGTCCCGCGAGCGGTTGCGGAAGAAGTACCATCTTCGGGATTTCGAGATCCTTCGGGTCGAGGACGGCGGGCGGGCGTACGTCGCCCTCTTGCGGCAGCACAATCCCGCGGTGCTCGAGGCCCTGCTCGAGGATCTCGGCGCCGGCGTCACGCCGACGACGCCCACCATCATCCGCGAAGAGGCCGCGACCCTCTCGTTCCTCGCGGACGAGGTCACATCGAAGGCGGTCTTCGGCCTGCTCGACTCCCTCGGGGTCGGATGGCGCCTCCGCAGCCGAAGGGAGATCCGCCACGGCGCCGGCGGATTCGAGGACGCGCTCACCGGGAGGCAGCGGGAGATTCTCAGTCTCGCGTGGAACCTGGGATACTTCGAGATTCCTGCGAGAGTCGGACTCACGAAGTTGTCCGAGCTGACCGGGCTAAGTCGGAATACCGTCAGTCAGCATCTCCGGCGCGGCATCCGCCGGCTCCTTCGAGATTCGCTGTCGTGATGCCGTCCGTGGCGGCTCAACGGGCGAACCGCATTCCCCAGGACGCCCACATGGCGCCCATAATTCCCGCGGCGATCAGAGCCGAGACGAGGACAATCACGATGCTCTGGAAGAGCGAGAAGCCCGACGTCCAGAACGCGGCGTAGAGCAGCACGAACGAGAGCCAACCGACGCCGGTCATGATCGAGACGGCGATGCGGACCCGCAGCCCTTGCATCATCGACCATCGATCATCGCGCCAGTGCGGCATCGGAGAGCCCTGCTCCATGTACAACCTCGTCGGCGCACGCACTCCGGAGGAAATAAGGATTCCGTCCGCGAGGGCTCAGGCGGCCGGCTTGAGCTCCGCAAAGATCCGCAGATACTCGCGCAGGTAGCGAGTGATGAGGAAGTGCCGCCGAACCTGCTCGCGCCCGGCCCGCCCCATCGCCTTCCTTCGGGCCTCGTCTCGGAGCAGCTGCACGGTCCGGTTCGCGGCCTCCTTGACGCTCGAGACGAGATAGCCGTGCCGCCCGTCGCGGATCTGGAGGCGGATGCCGCCGACGTCCCCGCCGACGACGGGGACGCGCTTCCAGAGGGACTCGCTCACGATGAGGCCGAAACCCTCGCGGAGCGATTTCGCGAGCGAGACGTCCGTCTCCCGTTGCAGGACGTTCACCTCGAGCGCCCCTACCCCACGGAGATCCGTGAGGAAATGGATGTCTGGGTCCTGGCCTGCGTGTCGCGCGGATTGCTCGAAGACGAGCCACCCCTCCGGATCATCGCGGGCCATCGACGCGACCATCAGCAGCTGGACCTTCGGGATCTTCTTTTTGACGAGGCGGTACGCGTCGATGACGCCGAGCGGATCCTTCCACGGATCGAACCGCCCGACCTGGCTGATGACCGGGCGGTCGAAGTCGACGTCGAACCGGGACAAGATCGTCTCTCTCTCCTCGTCGTACACGTGGCGGTTCTTCGGGCTGACCGGATCAATCGCCGGCGGATTCACATAAATCCGCTTGAACGGGATGTCCCGCGGGGCGTACTCCCGCGCACTGAAGACCGCCGCGTCGTACTCCTTCAGAAACGGCTCGAGGACGCGGAGGACGGACGGATTCGGAGATGTCAGGTCGATGTGACACCGCCAGAGCCACGCGCCCTTCCTCTCGCAGAGGGACACGAACGGCGCGGGCTGCGGGTCATGGATGATCACGTAGTCGTACTCGTCTTTGAACGTCGCCGCATTCAGTTCGTTGAAGTGTTGATACGCCGACAGCATGTCGGGCGTGAGCGGGGCCTCGGACCCCTGGAGCCCATTGTGCATCGCCTTCGTCGCGGTGAAGAACGCGTTCGAGCCCGACAGCACGAACCAGTGGGCGTCGAGGCCGACGTCTCGCTGCAGCGCCACGAGGCTCTGGAGCAGCTCGGCGACCCCGCCCCCGTAGGCCGTTGCGTTGATGTGCGCGATGCGCTTGCCCTTGAGCTTGCTCGCGAGCGCGAGGATCTGGGAGAACGCAGACGCGCCAATGATTGCGCGATAGTCCGAGAGCCGTTTCTCCGCAACCCGGACTTCCTCCATTGGACGCACCTCGCGACGTCGGGAGGAAGGCGAAGATTATTTATCCGTTCTTCCCCGTCCGAACTCGCCTTGGCGCGTGTCGAGTTGCGGGGGCTCACGAAGTCCTACGACGACATGCCCGCGGTGAAAGAGCTGAACCTCGAGGTCAAGGACCGGGAGTTCGTCGTGCTCCTTGGCCCGAGCGGGTGCGGCAAGACCACGACCTTGCGTTGCGTCGCGGGGCTCGAATCCGCCGATGAAGGCGAAATCTACATCGGCGATCGCCTCGTGAACGACCTCGATCCAAAGGATCGCAACGTTGCGATGGTGTTCCAGAGTTACGCGCTCTACCCGCACATGACCGTGTACAAGAACATGGCGTTTCCCCTCGAGAACGCTAAGGTCGCGGAGCGAGAGATTATCGCCTCCGTGAACCGAGTCGCGAAGCTCCTGCAAATCGAGGGTCTACTGGGGCGAAAACCGAGCCAACTGAGCGGAGGCCAACGTCAACGGGTCGCCGTCGGACGGGCGATCGTCCGCGAGCCACAGGTCTTCCTCATGGATGAACCGCTCAGCAACCTCGACGCGCAACTCCGAGTCCACATGCGAGCCGAGTTGAAAAAACTCCAGGAAGTCCTCGGGGTGACGACAATCTATGTGACGCACGACCAGGTCGAAGCGATGACCATGGCGGACCGGGTCGCCCTCCTGCACAAAGGGGTCCTGCAGCAGTACGACGCCCCGCAGACGCTGTACAATCGCCCCGCGAACTCGTTCACCGCGAGCTTCGTCGGGAGCCCGCCGATCGACCTGGTTGACTGCGACCTGGCCGACGGAAACGTCCTCGATGCGGGGAGCTTCCGCATCCCGGTTCCAGACCAATTCGTAGAACCGCTCAAACAGGCGGCATCGGAGAAGCTCGTCCTGGGAATCCGTCCTCAAGACCTCAAAGTGAATCCGACGCCGCCGACCGAAGCGGATGGGATAGTGGTCTACCGGTTCCCGTCGACGTCCGTCCCCGCGGAGATTTACACGACCGAACCCCTCGGGGACTCGACGATCCTCGACCTGAAAGTCGGGGAGAAAATCCTGAAAGCCGTCGTCGGCGCGACCTTTGCGGGTGACACCGGTGCGAAGGTCGAGTTGCACTTCCCTCCTGATCGGATTCATTTGTTCGACCGCGGTTCGGGACGCGCGATTCGTTAGGTCGGTCGGCGGTCCGGTGGACGCGAACCCCGTTCGTCCGCGATTGCAAGAGGATTTGGATCGATTGAGGACGCCGGACGGCTACCTCCGGGCCGGGGCGCCCCGCTATGCGACCCTATTTGGCCGCGATTCCTTGATTTCGGCGTGGCAGGCCCTCCGGCTCGACCCGTCAATCGCCGCGTCGACCCTCCGCGTCCTCGCCTCGTTTCAAGGACGGACCGAAGATCCGAAGTCGGAGGAACAGCCCGGAAAAATCCTGCACGAGCACCGCTTCAGCGCAGCCGCGAGAGCCGAGTTGGCCGATTGGAAGTTTCCATATTACGGGAGCGTTGACTCGACCCTCCTCTTCCTCATCGTTGCGTCGGAATATGCGCAGGAAACGGGTGATCTCCGTCTCGTTTCGGACCTGTGGCCCGCGCTGGTTGCTGCGCATCGATGGATCGGCGAGTACGGCGATGTCGACGGCGACGGTTTCGTCGAATACGAGAGGAAGAATCCGCGCGGGCTCTTCCATCAGGCCTGGAAAGATGGTTCTGACGACCACCTGCGGATCGGTCCTCCGGTCGCCATGGTCGAGGTGCAGGGATACGCCTATGCGGCTCATCGCGCGTTCGCCTCCTTGGCTCAGGCCCGCGGCGAGACGGATGTGGCAGCCTCCGCCCGCACGTCCGCAGACCACCTCAAGCGTCGACTGAACGAGGACTTCTGGATGGAAGACCGCGAATTCTTCGCATTGGCCTTGGACGGGTCGAAACGGATGCGGCGCGCGGTGACCTCGAACCCCGGCCACCTGTTGCTCTGCGGTTCCGTGGCGTCCGGCCGACTCCCGTCGATGGTCGCCCGCCTATTCCGCGACGATCTCTGGACGCCGTACGGCGTGCGAACCCATTCGACATTGGAACCGGATTTCGATCCGACGTCCTACCACACCGGGAGCGTGTGGCCACACGACAACTGGTTCCTCTTTCGAGGGTTGCTCGCCGTCAATCGGCGAAGCGAGGCGAACCGAATTCGAGAGGCACTCCTCCGCGCATTCGGCGAACTCGGGAAGATTCCCGAGCTCTACGCAGTCGTGGACGACCGGCTCGTCGATCTCTCCGTGGCGGAGTCGACGGCCGCGGCGAAGGCGAACCCTCTTCAGGCGTGGGCGAGCGCGGGCCTGCTCGACATGATATCTCGGGACGCCGGCGTCAGCCCTTGATCGTCCAACCGACGAGGCCCCGAATGTAGAAGCGCTGGAGAATCGCGTAGAGAGCCACGGGGACGGACATGGTCAAGATCGCACCCGCGGAGAGGA
>DASPYU010000014.1:0-122037 GCA_035636595.1 Thermoplasmata archaeon | reverse complement strand
ACGAGCTTCTCACGGACGATTCGCTGCAGCTCCGCGTCCGCCATGGCGTCCAGGTCCATCTTGCCGATCTCCTTCTCGCTCAACCCCGCGACGAGGAGCATCTGCTTCCGGAAGGAGGCCTTCAACTCCGCTTCATGGTCCGCGGGTTTCGTCGTCTCGAGGAACGACAGGCTCCGGCGGTACGCGTCCCGCATGTCCTCGATCAGATCGGGCGGCAAGCGGCTTTTGTTCGTCGTGTATCGGGCCTCGATGTCCCCCACGTGCCCCATGTGGAACGCCCGGTACGCGTGGGTCATCTTGCCCCGGCTCTCGGCGAGGAGGAGCTGCGTGTCAAAGTACGCTCGCAAAACGTACGGACGCCACACGAAGCCGGCCGCCCGGATCGCCTTTCGAATCGCGTCGCCGACGTTGATCGACGTGAGGAACGCCTTCTTCGACCACGCCGGTGCGACGACGTCGCTGTCCTCGCCGATTCGCTCGCCCTCCCGGAGGCGTTCCTCGAGGTACGCCTTGAGATAGTCGGCCGCCTCCCCTCCGATGAAACTGAGGTACTGGCGACCTGACTTGCTCAGCTCCGGTCGGACGACGACGATCGCGGGCAGTTTCCGGAACGTCACCGTCTTCCCTTTCATGACGACGTCCGGCAGGTCCGAGAGGCGCAAGCCGTCCGTCCCGCGGTAGTTCCCGAGCGTCTCCGGACGCAGGCCGGCGTGGGCCATGAGCGCCGCCGCGACGCGTTCCCGCGACGACGCGGCGAGGAAGATCCGGCGGAGCTCGTCTTGGGTCGGCACCCGCTCCTTCGTCAAGGTCGGCGTCATCTGGGTCCCGCGGACCTTGATCCGGTGCTCCCACGGCACGTTGTTGAAGGAGAGCCACGAACGCAACGCCTTCAGGGTCGACTCGATGTACCCGCCCGAGAGGCCCTTCGACTCCATCGACGAGACCAGGTCCGTCAGGAAATCGCGCCGATCCTCGCTCTTCATGCCGATGAGGTCCGCGGGCCGCTTGTCGTCCGCTCGGCATACGTTCCCGAGGCGGCGAAGGTAGACGTCCGCGGTGACGGCGGAACCCCGCGCAACATTTCGGTACCAGCGGTCGATCGTCGGATCCTCCCGGAGGGCGGCATACCCCAAGCTCGAACGGCTCCCCCGAGAGACCCGAACCATGCGGAAGGGATTCTCCGGGAGGGTAGATATGGGTTCCGAACCGGATTGTCAGTGGGTCCGTCCGGATTTGAACCGGAGTCTAGTGGTCCCGAACCACCAAGGATAGACCAAGCTACCCCACGGACCCAACGCAGCCGTGGTAAGAACGAGTTCCGGATAAGCGTTATGAGAACGTCGTCGACGGAGCACGCACGCGATTCTACGCTGCCTCTTCGGCTTCCGCCTGCGGAGTCATACGGAGCGTCCACGGCACACGAATCTGGCCGGCGAGATCCCGCCATTCCGCAGGCATCGGATTTCCCTCCGCATCGCGGCGATACCAATCGACGATGTCCGCGATCTCCGTGTCCCGACCGTGGACCGTGATGAGGATTCCGTTCCTCACATTGGCGGCCGCTTCGGCGGCGATGCGGCTCTCGAAGATCGCGGCGTATGGGTTCTTCGACATCCACCAGAGGACAAGGTAGAACGTACGGCTCGCGGCCCTCCGCGGACGTTTCGATTCACGGCTCGAATGGCCTTCGGTCACAGCGGTGGGCGAGGATGAATCGGGGCCGGGAAGTCGAAATAGGCTTTGTCAACGCGAAGCGCCCGGCTTGACAAATCGTTCCGCCGTCACGTGTTATTGCCGCGATTCCGAGAGATTCGTCAATCGACACGCGCCGAAACTCTCTTCGACACGCTTATATACGCCTCCAGTTCTCGCTCGCCCGATGGAGTTCCCGCTCCGGGAGAAAATCGCCGGAGAGATCGCCCTGTCCGACCAGCCGGGCAAGACGATGCGGAAGTGGCGGGAGGAACTGCGGATCTCGCAGACGGACCTCGCGAACCATATGCGCGTCTCGCCGAGCGTCATCAGCGACTACGAAGCGGGCCGGCGGACGTCACCGGGCATCCGCACAATTCACCGGCTCGTGGATGCCCTCTTGGACATCGACCAGAGGTCCGGGCAGCGGCTCTCGAAGCGGTTCCAAGAGTATTCCGACGTCATCCCGTCGATGCGCGACTGGTCCGTCGGCGTCCGCGCGGCGGACTTCCTGCGGAAGATCGAGGGCAAACTGCTCACGCAGAAGCTGAACACCCGACGCCTCGTAAATGGCTACACGGTCATCCATTCAATCAAGGCGATCACGACGCTCGACGCGTCCGATTACCTCCGCATCTACGGCACCTCGAGCGAGCGCGCCCTGCTCTTCACCGAGGTGAAGTACGGCCGCTCGCCAATGATCGCGATCAAGGCCCATCCGCTCAAGCCCGCGATGGTCGTCTACGTGCAGCCGGAGAACATCGACGAACTCGCGGTCAAGCTGGCGGAGCTGGAGAACATTATCCTCGCGCGGACGGACCTCGAGCAGCCCGACCTGATCTCGCGACTGGAGGCAATCGCATGAAGGCCGGCATCGTGAGCTACGGCGGGTACATCCCGCGCTACCGGATTCGACCGAAGGACATCGGGATCGTGTGGGGCTCCGACGGCGAGGCGATGGGCCGCGGGCTGAACATCCGCGCGAAGAGCGTCCCGGGTCCCGACGAGGACGTCATTACAATCTCCGTTGAGGCCGCGCGGGCGTGCATGGCCAAGGTGGACGTCGACCCGACGGAGATTGGCGCGATCTACGTCGGCTCCGAGTCCCATCCGTACGCGGTCAAGCCGACCGCCACAATCGTCGCGGAGGCGATTGGCTCCGCACCCGTGATGACCGCCGCGGACTTCGAGTTCGCGTGCAAGGCCGGCACCGCGGCGATGCAGACGACGATGGGCCTCACCCTCTCGAAGATGATGCGCTACGGCCTCGCAGTCGGCTCCGACACGAGCCAGGGCGCACCGGGCGATGCGCTCGAGTACAGCGCCTCCGCGGGCGGTGCCGCGCTCCTGATCGGCACGGACCGGGTGACGGCCGTGATCGACCACACCGTCTCGTACACGACGGACACCCCGGATTTCTGGCGGCGGGAGGGCCAGCGGTACCCGAGCCACGGCGGCCGATTCACCGGCGAACCCGCGTACTTCAAGCACGTGATCGCCTGCGCGCAGCTCCTCTTCAAGCGCGCCTCAACGAAGGCCGAGGATTACGACTACGCGGTGTTCCACCAGCCGAACGGGAAGTTTCCGGTCCGCGCGGCGAAGCAGCTCGGATTCACGGATGCGCAGATCGACGCGGGCCTGTGCGTGCGGGACATCGGGAACACGTACAGCGGCGCGATCATGGTCGGGCTCTGCGCGATCCTCGACGAGGCCGAGGCGGGCGATAGGATCTTTGCGGTGGGATACGGCAGCGGCGCGGGTTCCGACGGCTTCGACATCACCGTGACGGACGAAATCACAAAGCTCCGTCGGGACGCGACGCCGACGATCAAGGAGCAGATCGAGGACCAGGTGTTCATCGACTACGCGACGTACGCAAAGTACCGCGGGAAGATCTTGATGCGGGAGGCCTGAACCGTGCGGGACGTCGCGGTGATCGGGGTCGGCGAGACGGAATTCGGCGAACTGTGGGATCGCTCCTTCCGCGACTTGGGGATCGAGGCCGGGCTCAAGGCGATCCAGGATGCCCGGCTCCGCTCGGAAGAAATCGACGCCGTGTACATCGGCAACATGTCCGCGGGAAAATTCATCGATCAGGAGCACGTGTCCGCTCTGGTCGCGGACTATTCGGGCCTGGCGGACATGCACCTGCCGACCGTGCGCGTGGAAGGCGGCGGGGCGTGCGGCGCGATCGCCCTTCTGCAGGCTCGCCTCGCGATCGCCTCGGGCATGTACGACATCGTGGTCGTTGGCGGCGCGGAGAAGATGACGGACGTCGGGGACGTCCAGGCCGCGGAGATCCTTTCGTCCACCGCGGACCAGGAATGGGAGACCGTATTCGGCGCGACGTTCGCGGGCCTGTACGCGATGATGGCGCGCCGCCACATGTACGAGTTCGGCACGACGCGTGAGCAGATGGCCTCCGTGGCGGTGAAGAACCACAAGAACGGCTCGCTGAACCCGGAGGCACAGTTCCAGAAGGAGATCAAGCTCGAGACCGTCCTCCAGAGTCCGTGGGTCGCGGAGCCGCTCACCCTCTTCGACTGCGCGCCCCTGAGCGACGGCGCGGCGGCGGTCGTCCTATGCGCGGCCGAAAAGGCCCGCAAGTTCACGGACACCCCGATCCTGCTGAAGGGATCCGGACAGGCGAGCGATTTCCTCGCCGTGCACGACCGACGCGAGCTGACGACGATGGACGCCAGCGTCGTGGCGGGGAAGCGGGCCTTCGCGGAAGCGAGGCTCGAGCCGAAGGCCATCCAAGTCGCGGAGGTCCATGACAACTTCACGATCACGGAGATCCTCGCGATCGAGGACCTACGCTTCGTCGAGAAAGGGAAAGGCGGCCCCGCGACCGCGGACGGCATCACGGCACTGAACGGAAAGATCTCCGTGAACACGTCCGGTGGACTCAAGGCGCGCGGGCAGCCCGTCGGTGCGACCGGCGTCGCGCAGGCGGTCGAGGTCGTGCACCAGCTCCGCGGCGAGGCGGGGAAGCGGCAGGTCGTCGGCGCGCGGCGCGGGCTCACGCACACCCTGGGCGGCACGGGCGCGACCGCCGTCGTGCACATCTTCGAGCGGGGGGACTGAGGTGGCGGTCCCCCGGTTCTGGCGCGAGATCGCGAGCCGTTACAATCTCATCGGCACGAAGTGCGGCAACTGCGGCAAGGTCGACTTCCCGCCGCGGGCCGTCTGCCCGGACTGCGGCCGCAAGTCCGTCGGAAAGATGCAGCGCCTCAAGCTTGCGGGCAAGGGCACCGTCGTCACGTACACCGTGATCCACGACGCGCCGGCGCAGTTCGAGATGCAGAAGCCCTACGTCATGGCGATCATCGAGATGGACGAGGGTGTCCGCCTCACGTCTCAGCTGATCAACGTCAAGGCGGACGACGTGAAGATCGGGATGAAAGTCCAAGCGGCCTTCCGGAAGCTCGGTCAAGACGGCGAGGCGGGCGTCATCCATTACGGGTACAAGTTCCAGCCCGTGGCGTGAGACTCGATTCGGAGCTCACTCGCGCCGTGTCGCATGATGACGAATTCCATACCGCAAGAATGCGAGCAAGATGAAGACGGCATCCTCGCCGCGTTTCGTGAGCCGATATATGACGCGTTCGTCCTTTGCGAGCCGCTCCACGAGGCCCTCCTCTTCCATCTGCCGCAGTCGTCTCGACAAGACGCGGGGCGTCAGCCCGGGATTGTTGCGGAGGATCTGCCCGAACCGATTCAACTTGAGGAACGCCAGGTCCCGCAGGATCAGCAAAGTCCACTTCCGTCCCAGCCGACGGACGCTTTCACGGATCGGGTCCGCCTGGTACGCGAGAAGCGGATAGATCCCCTTGGCCGTCTCCTTCGGCTTTCCTCGGCGCACCGCTATCCCGTCAGCCCCTAGTCCCTATATCTAGTATCCAATAGATATCACTTTCTCACCGCCCGAAGGCGGGTCGAAGGACAACACGATGGCGAAACGCAAGGGGACGAATGCGACGGGCGACGACGGCGCGGTCGCGTTCACGGAACTGGCGAGCACGAATCCCGCGGCCACGCGGGCTTTTCTCGAGAAGATCTTCGATTGGGACTTCGAGTCGGTTCGGATGCCGATGGGCGACTATCTGTCGTACCAGACCCCGGGAGGCGGCCGTGGCGGAATTCGTTCGACCCAGGCGAAAGAGATGCCGCAGAGCATGAACTACGTCCGCGTCGAGGACCTCGATGCCGCGCTGACGAGAATCAGGCGGGCCGGCGGAGAGATCGTCCTACCGCGGGTCGACGTCCCGGACATGGGCAGCTTCTTCTGGTTCCGGATCCCCGGAGGGCCGATGATGGCGTGCTGGGAGGATGCGCCCACGCGGCCGCAAGGAGGCGACTGAATGTCGAAGGCGAAAGAGATCGTGCTCGGATACCAGAAGGCCCTGGGCTCGGGCGACATGACCGCCGCACGATCGTTCCTCCACGACGACCTCTCGTTCGAGGGGCCGTTCGACACGTTCCACCGACCCGAACCGTACCTTGAGGCGCTCGACAAGCTCCACCACATCGTCGTGCGGGTCGAGCCCAAGAGGATGTTCGTGGAAGGAGACGACGTCTGCATCCTGTACGATATGGTCACAAACACCCCGGCCGGGACTGCGTTCATCTGCGAATGGTATCGCGTGCGAGGGGACAAGATCGCGTCGATCCGGGCCCTGTTCGACGCCCGGCCGTTCGCACCAATGTTCAACCGCTGAGGCGCATTTCCGGATCCAGGGCAAGGGGAGGCCGTCGACGATGTCGGAGACTACGCGGTACTTCACGCCCGAATTCTTCGGGTTCTTCAAGGAGCTCGGCAAGAACAACAACAAGGAATGGTTCACGTCGAACAAGGAGCGGTACGAGAAGGCCGTCCAGGAGCCCGCGGTCCGGTTCGTCCGCGACGCGGGCGCACGGCTCAAGAAGCTCAGCCCGTATCTCGTCGGGGACGCGAAGCCGTTCGGTGGATCGATCTCGCGGATCTATCGAGACATCCGCTTCTCGCCGGACAAGAGCCCGTACAAGGACCACATCGGGATCCATTTCTGGCACGCGAAGGCCGTCGGGCCGGAGCACATGTCGCCGGGCATTTTCCTCCATCTCCAATCGGGGGAGAGCGGCGCGCATTCCGGCGTCTGGCATCCAGAGGCCCCGGGCCTCACGAAGATCCGGAAGCTCATCATGGACGAGCCCGCCGCCTGGAAGAAGGTCCTGCATTCGAACGTGCGGCTCGAAGGCGAGTCCATGAAGCGCCCGCCGCCGGGGATCGACCCGAACCACCCGATGATCCAGGACCTGCGCCGCAAGGACTTCGTGGGCACGCGCTCGTTCCGCGACAACGAGGTCACGAGCCCGGACTTCCTCGACACGTTCGTGGGCACGGCGGAGGCGATGGACCCGTTGAACGCGTTCCTCGCGAAGGCGATCGGGCTCCCCTGGTGAGCTGCGGTTTACTTTCACCGACCCCCCTCCGGCGCAGCGCCTAGTACTCGACCGGCGGTGGATTCCGCTCCATGCGCTTCGACGACCTGAAGGAATTCGACGGCCACGCCTACAGCGGCATGCCGGTCGGCGGGGGCCACACATGGCACTACACCGATGCGATCTGGCGGGAACGCAAGGTCGCGCCGGACCGCTGGGAGTTCTCGCTCAAGAGCATCAAGCGGCGGGACCAGCACGCGCGTCCCGGTTCCGGTGCGCCGCCGGACACGCTATACCACTGGTACCTCCTCGCGGACCAGCGCGTGCGGAAGATCGACGAGGACAGCTACACGACGTTCATGTCCGGCCTGAAGTACAAGGTCGCCCACAAGCGGCCCCACTGGCGCCGTTGGAGTTGCGAGTATCCCGAGCAGCCGTCAGAGACGGGACGGGTGATCGAAATCCTCCGGGATACGCTATCTCGCCTCGACCCGGAGCCGGCCGGACTTTACGCGCCGCTGGATGCGCCGAGGGTCTGACGTCCGATCGCGACCGCCCCTCCGATCGTGTTCTCATTATCGACCTCGGGAAACGGCGTTGACCTTTATTTGGCGCGACGCGATATCGTATGCGGGGAGTGGAGGACCGCGGGCGAAGGTCCAAGCATTAACGGAGGAAAGGCTCCTGCGCTCACGCAGGATGTGCGGCCGAACCTGGTCCGCGCGATCGCGGAGCGCCTCGAGCGACTGCGGCATCGAAGCCATCGGAAGGAAGCTCCAGCGATCGTGACGAGACAAGCCGTCGCGCCATCGGTCGTGCTCGCGTGTTCGTCGTGCGGGTTCGACTACACCGTGACGCGCCTCGCGATCAGCGGCAAGACGGGACTCGTCTGGACGTGCGAGTGCGGGAGCGAGTTCATCCCGCCGGGCGGGTCCGAGTCGTTCAATCTCGTTCGGCCCTGATTGGTGCGGCGGGCGAATCAGAATCGCGGCGAGCGGCGAGCGGCCGCCAGCGCGAGCATGCGACGGCGCGTGGAGCTCCAGTGGAGTCCGAGGCCGACGTAGATGACCAACAGGAAGGCGATTACGCCCGCCTCGTACCCCGCGACCTGCCACCCGGTGAAGTCGCGGGCGGCGTAACGGGTGAGCAAGTAGGCGAAGGCGATTGTCCCGATGCCTCCAAGGACCGCGCCGAGCGTGTGAATTTTCGTCCGACGGACAACCCACCGGGCCGGGGCGAGGATGATTTTCGTCACGCCGATGAGTCCCCAGAACACGACCCCGCTCGTGATCACGCCTTCCGGCGGTCGGACGAGGATCTGGCCCGCGACGAGCTGGTCCCACCAGACGCGAAGGTCCGTGACGAGATTTTGGTTCATGTAGAACAGGACGCCGAGAATGAGCAGGAAGAATCCAAGGCCGACGAGGCCGACGAAGTCGCGGCGCTGCCGTCTCGGCGGGCGTGGTTCGTTCATCGTGACGCGCGGGGCCTCGATCTCCGGCTCGGGCTCGGCGACGGGCGCGGCGATTCCGGGCTCCGAAACGTCCATCGGCACGCCCGGCAACGAAGCGCCACAGTATACGCAGAAGCGCAGATCGTCGCTGTTGGTCGTGCCGCAAACCGCGCAGCGCTGAGTCATTTGACCCGCCTGTGAACCGGCGGCGACGACTTAGCCTTTGTGATGCGACTATCATCAAGCGAGGGCGATGAAAGGCCTCCATGAAGGAAGTGCTCGGTTCGATGGGTGTCCGGCGGCCTATCGTGTCTTGGGGTTCGCCCGCTGGAAATATGCGAGATCTTCCTTCTCCGCGCGGTTCATGAGCCGTCGGGCGGCGACCATCGCGAGGAACGTGGGGATCCCTTTCATCGTAATTTGTCCGTGGGTCTCGATGTGTGTCCCGCCGGGAATCGGGGAGTACAGGTTTTCGAATGACGCCTCCGAGCCGTTCTCGAAGCGGATCGTGTATTCGTAGCGGGTCGGCGGCTCGATGCGGTAATGCCACATCGTCCGAGAACGCCGTCCCGCGATCCGCATCTCCCGATTCACGGTGCGCTCGCGGGGAAAACTGAGGCCGTTGAATTCGACCCGGTCTCCCTCGCTTTCCACGTCACCCCGGAGAATCCATGGATGAATCTCTCGAACCGTCGCTTCATCGAGGTGAGCATGGAGGAGCCTCCAGGTCACATCGAGGGGGAGATCGATTTCGCCCTCCATCTCGATTGTCCTCATCGCCGCCCCCTCCGCCGAAAGGCCCACGCGACTTCAACGTTCCGCGGCCACGAATCGCCTCAAGCCCTTCGCCAGACCGGCGACGATTAGGACCGAAAGGCTCTTGAACGGTTCGGCTGGCAACGACTCTTTCTCCCGGTGGGTCCTCCTTTCCGGTCCTCTCGCGCGACATCATCTTCTTACTGTACTACACGGCCGTTCGACCGACGTCCAATCACGCTTAAGTAGCGACGGGCGAGCGGGTCGGCCGAGGTGAACGACACATGGCAACCACCACCCAAACGTGGTCCGAGCGGGCCGCGTCGAAATGGCGCGTCCTCGAACGGATGCCGGTCTACCAGGTGCCGATCGTCTTCGGTGGGGCCCTCGCGGCCCTCGTGGGCGTCGTGGGCTTGGGCCTCGACCTGGTGCAGGAACGGCTGTTCGGCGTCACGTGGGCGCGCGCCGTGTTCCTCGTGGCCTTCGGTGCCCTGGCCCTCGTGGGCTACGGCGTGTCGAAGGCGAACATGCGGAACGGGGCGATCGTGGCGGGGATCGCGGGCCTGGCGTTGATCGCCGTGGCCGGCGGAACGACGGGCCTCCTGACGGGCCTGCTCGTCCTCGCGGGGGCGCTCTGGGGCTTCGTCAAGTCCCTGTGAGCACGACGGAAGTCGGGCTCCAACCCCCTTTCGACTTTTTCTCTGGATGTTTGCGATGATCTTGGACCTCGTCAGGTGCCGGGAGAATGGAGCATCGAGGAAGCTGCCGAAGCTTCCGTCGCTCCTTCGAGTCTTCGTCATCCAGCTCGAGCGATCGACGGAGAGTCAGAAGGCGCTGAAAGGACACCGCTTCGACGTGTCCGGCGGCGTCCGCGGGAGCGTCGGCTGAGACCGATTAGCTTCCGGACCGGGGTAGGCGCTGGGGACGCGTCGCTGCTTTCGACGTCGTTTGCGGGAGCCCCGACGTCTTCTCGAGGGCGCCCTCCCGCTCGAGGAGCCGGCGCTTCGTCTCCGAGCCGCCTTCGCTCGAGTAGTTCCCGATTCCCCCCGAAGCCGGGACGACGCGGTGACACGGGATGACGATGATCGCGGGGTTCCGCGCCACCGCGTTCCCGACGGCTCGCGCGGCCTTCGGATGGCCGAGCTTCTTCGCGAGCTCCCCGTATGTGATCGTCGCCCCGGGAGGGATCGTCCGCAAGAGCTCGAGGACCTCGCGCTCGAACGGCCCGACCTCGAGATGCAGCGGGATGTCGCGTAGGTCTCCATCGCCCGTGTGAATGTGCTCGAGGATCCGCGTGAGGTATGGATGGTCCGCACCAGCCGAGCCCACCGCCGGCTCCCGGGTAAACTTCACGCCCGCGACGCGTTCTCCGAGGACCTCGAGCCGTACATACAGGCCGAGCTCGCGGCTGAACCGCGAGTAGACCTCGAGCGCTTCATCCGGAGGCTGCCCGGCCCGCATCCGCACAATCGGGAGCATCGCCTTGACGACGTGGTGCTCCGCACGATTCAGATGCTGCTCGAACGTGCTGCGTGCGACGCCGAGCGTCGAGCTCACCTCTTCCGTCGTCGCGTTCCGCGGGAAATCGTAGTAGCCTTTGCCGTATGCGGCCAAGAGGGCCCGCGCCTGCTTCTCCGTTATATCCGGTAGGAAGAGCGGAGACGCGAGCGCCACACGGCTGCGGTTCTTCGTCGCGCGCTTCGAGAGGAGGCGGGCCTCCGGAAACTGCGCCTGAAGGTCCGCGAGGTCGATGGAGTCGTCAACCAGCAGCGAGACTTGCGCCTCTCCACGACGCCAGGTGATTGGCGGGAGGACATGAGCGTCTTGCTCCGCGAGACGAGCGATCACTCGTTCGTCGTCCGCGTGCCCGTCGAGGAGCAACGTGAGATCCCCGTTCGTCCGAGCGGTGTGCAGAACCTTCCGCCCGGAGGCGGCGATTTCTGGTGCGTCCTGGAGCCCCTCGATGTCGCCGAGTCCGCGCAACAGGAGGAAACGGCCCATCGGGTACGCCTCGATCGTGAGCCGCTCCCGCCGCTCCGTGAGCGATTGGAGCAGGCCGGGCGTCTTCGTTGCGAAGGTCACCTGGAGCGTCACAGTCGTTCCTCCCCCGAACCGATTGCCGCTCCATGCCGCCCGCAGCCCTTAGTCTTTGCTTCGTGTCGCGTCATCGTCCGGGAGAGGCATTTCGGGCCCATGGAGCTTGGGCCGGCGATGGCCGGTACCTGTCACACGGACGTTCAAGGGACCTGGCCGTTGAGAATCTTCTCGAGCTTGGCGATGTCGATGTTGCCGCCGGACACCACGCACACGGCAGGGCCTTTCCCCGCCTTCCCCGTCAGCCCGGCGGCTAGCGAGCTCCCACCGGCACCCTCCGCGATGACCCGATGTCGTTCCGCGAGGAGCCGGATTGCGGAAGCGATTTCGCGGAGGGAGACGACGATGGAACCGGAGACGATCTTCCGGACGATCTCCCACATCTCCGGGAGGACGCTGCTCGACCCGGAGCCGTCGACGAACGTCGGGATGCGGCGGAATTCTTGCGGAGACCCGGCGGCGAACGTGGCCGCGAGCGGGGCCGCGGTCTCGGGTTCGCATGCGTAGACCTTCGCGTTGGGTTTCTTCGCCTTGATCACGGTGGCGATACCGCTGATAAGCCCGCCCCCGCCGTACGGGACGATCACGGCTTCGACAGATGGCAGGTCCTCGACAATCTCGAGGCCGATCGTCCCGTTCCCGGCAATCATCCCGAATTCGCTGAAGGGATGCACGAAGACGCGATCCTTAAGGGGCTCGTATGTCCGCGTGATCCCGATGTTCCACACCTCGTCCCACGGGAGCTGGACGATCGCGGCACCGAATCGCTTAACGCCCGCGATCTTCGTCTCCGGAGCGGTGTCGGGCATAATGACAGTGCACGGAATGCCGAGGCGCTGCGCATGCCACGCGAGGGCCTGCGCCATGTTGCCCGCACTGCAGGTGTACACGCCCCGTTTGCGCTCCGCGGGTGAGAGCAACGAAATCGCATTCCCGGCGCCGCGAACCTTGAACGAGCCCGTGGGCTGAAGGTTCTCCAGCTTCAGGTAGATTTCCGATCCGGGGGAGTCGGCGTTGAGACGGATCAGAGGGCTTCGGAGGACGAGGTCCTTGAGTCGACCGCGCGCCGCCTCGATGTCCTGGAGGGACACGTCCAAGGAGGGTGTTCGCGAACTCACCGCTGTCATCGTCGACCTCGGGTTCGGCGTAAGGGGCCACAGATATTTCAGAGCCGCCTTGACCCTCGCGGCGCTACGGAGGCGGGGCTTTCGGCGGTGCCTCGGGCGAAAACGTCGGGGGGATCGGCGCCGGTTGCTCTGGCTTCTTCTGTTCGCGTCGGCGTAGGACGACGACCGCCACGGTGGCGGCGACGATGACGGAGGCGAGCAAGGCGAGGAACGTCCAGCTCAGCGAGAAGTACGCGCGGACCGACCGAGGGCCATCGACCGTAATCGACATCGAAGGGGACGGGCCGCTGATGTCGCCGTCCCATCCGGAGAACACCCACAATCCCGACGAAGGCGCGGCGGTCAAGCGGACGACACCCGTCGGAAAGACGTAGACGGTACCGATCGTACCGGAGGCCACGGTACCGGTCGTGGCGTTTGCCTCATAGGCGACCGTGCCGCCGAGGCCTACGTCGATGGCGAGGCCATATTGCAATCGGTATGGAAGCGTCTCCGACACCGAACGGTCCGCGGTTCCGTTGAGCTTCGTGGTTTCGTTGAGCAGGGCGATGTACCGCGCCTTCCCCGACGGTGCGGTGAACGTCGCGTCGACGCTCCACGCGGTGCCAGGGTCCGCGAGGAAGGTGGTCGGGGTGGTCCCAATCGCCGCGGAGGCCGTACTCCCGTCGGCGACGTAGTGCACCATAGGGGCGGTCGGCGGCACGCTGTCCGATTGCACGCTGTAGTTCAGCGTGAGCATCGCCTTGACGCGGGCGGCCGAAATGCGGGTCCCCCACCCGAAGCTCCCGCGTCCGACCTCGCCCGCGAGCCAAATCCGCGTGGGGTCCGACGGGTCCGTGCTCGCCCCGAAGTAATCGCCGTACCGACATACGTTCAACGGGCACCACGTTGTCTCCGGGCCCGAGCCCGTCTTCACGAGGACGAGAGGTTGCAGCAGTTCCGGCGCATCCCCGGGCAGCCGTCCCGTCGCCATGAGCCCCGGGTAATCCGACCCCGATGAATATCCGAAGACGATCCCGAGGTTTCCGCGAGCGTCGAGGGCCATCGCGGGGTAGAAGTAGTGCTTCGCCGTCGACGACAGGTCGAAGTCCTGGACGAGTCGACCGGAGGCCGGGTCGAGTTCCAGGAGCCGGATGCACGCCGTCGCCGGCAGGAACGGATGGGCGCACCGCTGATTGAACCCGACCCACAGCGCGCCACCCGCCCACGCCGCATCCGCGACCCGGAAGTCATTCGGGTTCAGGGGCAACGTCGAGCCGAGTTGGGTCGCAGGAGGCGGCAGTCCCGCGAGCCGCATCAGATTGTTCGTCTGAGTGACGCCCACGGTCCCCGCCGGCGAGCCTGAGACCGTGAAGAGCTCGATTACGTCCGAGGTGTCGTCGAGGTTGTACCGCGCCGAGACCATGTACTGGACCGGGCTGTCGCCTTGCATCTTAACCGGATGAACGGAGAACTCGGCGGGGTCCCGGATCGAGGACCAGATTGCTGGGCTCGGGGTACCTGACACGAGCTGGGTCTTGTTGAGGACAAAGTACTGTGCCCCTTGGAACCTCCCCGACGAGCTGCACGCCGAGTAGACGTTGATCGAAAGGATGACATTGAGCGAGCCGACGCCAAGGATGGGTTGGTCCGGGCAACTCGACGACGGGAAGGAGGGGACCCGGTTGAACGCCCACATCCCCGAGGGATCCGGCGTGCGCGATACCGCGAGCAGGACCTGGCCTTGCGAAATGTCCGAGGCGCTCAGGAACCAGCGGTCCGCGCGCGCGTCGTATTGCACCTGCGGGTCGGTGATGTAGTCGAGCCCGATGCCGAAGAACGTCGCGAGGGGATGACTTGCGATCAGGGTGCCTGCCTTCGTGAAAATCCCGGAGGCGAGGTTCACCACCTCGACGGCGTGGTTCGGTCCGACCGCCAGATGGACATCCGGTGGCGTGAGGTCGCTGGCCGAGTACTCGAGGGCGTCCCACCCCGTGCCGAGGACAGGAGAGGCACCAGCGACCCCTGGACCGCTCGCCCCGGCCGCTCGCGACGCAAAGGATCCCGCCGGCCGCGAGTCCGGGTTCGAATCAGGATTCGTGAGTCTCCGCGACGGCAGCCCAATTGAACCCGAGATGACCGCGGACGTTCCCGCGAGGAGCAGTAGCGCCGGGATGGCGATCGCGAAGATGGCAACGTGTCGGCCGCCTCGTGCGGGCTCTCGCCGCACCCCTCCGCCTCCGACGCAAGGAGGCGGTCTGACCGGATAAAGGTCGCATCCGACCTAGCCGATCGTCACTTGCGCGAACTGCAACAGGTCCGCGACCGTGAACTCGCCGTCCTTGCGCGCGCCGAATTCGCCGGCCTTCGGACGCCAGGTGGGCTGCATGCTGAGGTACGAGAACGGGTCGCCCTGGAGCAGCCCGATGAACACCTCTGCGACGATCCGCCCTCCGACGGGTCCGAGTCGCCGACCTCGGCTGAACAGCTCGGCTTCCTTGAGGATGTAGAAGAACAGGGGCGTGTCTTCGCCGAACGCCTTCACGAGATTCTTCGGGAGCGCCTTGAGATCGCGCGCGTGCAGGATGAGGTCCTCCGGGATGCCCACGGCCCGCGCGACATCTTGCCCCGAGGGTAGGCCGAGCGCCTTGCCGCGCTTGAGGTCCCGCTCCGCGAGCGCGTGGATCGCCTTCGCTACCGCCTCCGGGAGGATGCTCAGCCCGAACGCGAGCTTCGTGTCGATCTTCCGACTCGGCTGGATATCGAGCTTGCTCTCCGGGAACTCGAAGAACCGCGCCCACTCGATCACGTGTCCCGCCGGCCGCTCTCGGAAGCCGCGAAGGTCCTCTTCCGGGGGCTTCGCGAAGATCGGGATGTCCTGCACATCCTCGTTGAACTCGTACTCGCCGCGGACCATCGAGTGTCCGAAGCGGTAGGCCGCGACGGAGAACTCGACGGGCATGAACGGCCGCGTGTGCCAACGGAAGAACCGCAACAGGACGCTCGGCGTCTTCAGCGCCTTCGCCCCGGCGCCCGCGGGGACCTTGAGCGAGACGGTCCTGAGGATGTCCTCGATCACCTCGTCCCCGACGAGCCGCGCCAGGAAGTCGTGGATCACCGCCCACTGGTAGTGCCAACGGGTGATCCGACGTCCCTCGTCGAACCGATTCTCGGGGTCGAGGCTCGAGATCGGCGGCGTATCGACGACCCGGTTGTGGTACTTCAGGAATCCGAGCGCAAGCCCCGACACGATCAGGTTCTCGTCATTGCGGGCGTCGCCGAGCAACGCTCGGCCTTTCGAATTGCGCGGGAGGTCTTCCTCGCCCGCTTTGTTCTGGCCAATCAGGAGGTGGACGCCGTCCTCCTCGTAGATGAACGGCTGGTCGTCCGGTCCGCGGCCGTACACCGAATCGAGGTCGAACCGCGGAGTGCGGAAGTCCACCAGAGCGTCCGGGTCGTTGTCCCGCTGGAGCCGGGACGTCGGGTCGAACGTGAGGTCGTGATCGACGAACTGCCCGAGGTACGTGAAGCCCGCGGGGATGTCCGGGTTGTCGCCCGCGGTGTCGTCCTCGCCGGGCTTGGGCTCGGGCTCGACCATCTGCTTCGCGAGCGCCTCGAGGTCGCGATCGTCCGGAAGGAACGGCGGGAGGTTCCGGAACATCCGTCCGAACCGGCCCTCGAACATGGGCGATCGGAGGACGATGTTGAGCCCTCGGGGCTCGGTGCCATGGAAGGGTCGTTTCGGCATGGGCGCGCTCATGGCCGGGCATCCGGCTTAACGGTTTGTCTTCAACCGTCGCGGAAAGATTATCAGCGCGCCGTGCCGCGGCCGCCGCCCAGCTGGGCGTTCGCGATCTGCGTGCCGATCTGATGGAACGACTCTTCCACGTTCCTCCCGGTCTTCGCGGACGTCAGGAAGTATTCGCATCCGAGGACGGTTGCCATGCGCGCGACCTCGGGCTGGCCATATCGCACTTCGGGGGTCAAGTCGATCTTGTTCGCCGCCAGGAGGACCGGCACCTTGCCCGAGACCTTCTGCACCGCCTCGACCCATTGCGCGAGGACGGGCAACGTCTCCGGCCGCGTCAGGTCCGCGACCGCGATGACCCCCTGGGCGCCGTCGAAGAAGGCGTCCCCGAGGAGCTGTCGGAATCCGACATGGCCGATCACGTCCCAGATGGCCATCGTGATGTCGACCTCGACCTTGCGGTCCGGCACCTCGATGCGCATCGTCTTCTTCGAGACCTTCGCCCCGAGCGTCCGGATGTACGCGTCGTCGAACTGGTCCAGAACGTACCGGCGGATCAGGGATGTCTTTCCAACGGCCGCCTCGCCGACGAGGCAGATTTTCGACTTGAGCTGCAGCGGTTCCGACATCGTCGCTCCTGCGACCGGGGGCGTTCGACGCCGGACGGCTTAACGATTGCCGCCTCATTCTCGAAGTTGAATTCGACGCGCTTGTGCCTAACCGGCTCGTATCGCCCCGAAGAGGCCGTCCGCCTCGTCGTTCGGGCCCGCCGTGAAGAACAGCGTGTCCGTCGGTCCGTTGTTCACCGTGCCGTGTCCGAACTCCAGCGCCCAGAGGCCGTCGATTGCGAGCTTGCGTCCGTCCACGCCCTTCAGGGCACCCACGAGGGCGAACGTTCCGTCGGGTTGCTCGGCGTAGGCGTTGATGTGACCGTCGCCGAAGTTGCCGACGAGCAGGTCCCCGCCGAAGGATCCAAAGTTCGCGGGGGCCATCGCGAGTCCCCATGGAGCGTTCAGCTGACCGCGTTGCGCGACACGCACGAGGAAATTGCCTCCAGTGTCGTATGCATCGACGAAGCCCAGGCTCTGACCGTGGAGCTCATCCGCGCCACCGCTTTGCTTTGCGTACGTCACGAAGACGCGAGAGCCGATCGTCTGAATCCCAAACGGCGCGTAGCCGGAGGGCAGCGTCGGATCGACGAACCCACCGGAGGCCTGCACAGCCCAGGTGGCGTTGATCACATCGACGTGGGCGTTGGCGAAGTCGGTCGCGAAGAGCATCGGACCGGAGTCCGTCGTCGCGATCGCGAGGCCTTTGTAGATCGCGCCCGCCCCGGACGAGTCGACCTTCACTTGTGCGGTCGTACCGACGGACGGATGCCACCCGGCAATCGTTCCACCCTCCGTCGCGAAGATGAATAGGGCCGAGGCACCGCTCGGGCCGACAGGGAAGCTGCCCGCGTTCCCGTTGAAGACGATACCCGTGGGCGCGCCGGCGACGGTGACGTTCAGATTGCGCTTCACGCCCGTCGCGTTGTACAGCGTCGAGACGTCGGCTCCGTTGTCGGAGACCCACCACGGCGTCGCGGGACCAGCGACGAGTCCCCAAGCATTCGTGAGATTGACGTCGTGGGTCGTGCCTGGCACATCATTGTTCGAAACAAGCGGCGTCATCGTGTAGCGATTCGAACCCACCGCTGCAGCGGGAGGAGTCGCAAGGACCGCAACCGCCACCAACGCAAAGACAAGCACACCGACTTTCCTCAGACTTTTGAATGCAGAAGCTCGCCCCATTGTGCCCCGCCCCTTGAGGCGCGGGATGGCGGCAGCGTGGTAGATATGCATATGCCCAAATCGTCGATCCGCGTATTCGTGAGGGAATCCTCATTCGTCACGATGCGATGTGGCGACCATGGAACGCATTGAAGCGGATCTCCTGATTCCCGGCCGCGGCGAGCCGATCAAGAAGGGGTGTGTCGTGATCGACGGGCCGATCATTGCCTACGCCGGGCCGATCGAGGGATCCCCGAAGGCCCCCACGGACGCGCGCGTCCACCGCGTGCCCACGCTCATGCCGGGGATGTGGGACTGCCACGGCCATCTGATGGGCCTCCTTTCGGCGAACGTCGAGGAGACCGCGAAGACCTCGTTGCCCGTGATGGCGGCGCGTGCCGTGCAACAGATGCAGGCCGGGCTGATGGCGGGCTTCACGAGCGTGCGCGATCTCGTCGGGCTGGGCGTGCACCTCGCCCGGGTCGTCGACGAGGGGACGCTCCTGGGGCCGCATATCTATGGAGGCGGCTCCATGCTGAGCCCCACCGCGGGCCATGGCGACTTGCACATGTTCCCGACCTCGTACATGCACGCGCTCGGCGCGGCCGGATACTACTTCCAGGTGTGCGACGGCGTCGATGAATGCCTCCGCGGCGTGCGGAATCAGCTGCGGCTCGGCGCGCGCGTGATCAAGCTCTGCGCCTCCGGCGGCGTGATGAGCGAGGTCGACCATCCGATGCACCAGCAATTCTCCGACGACGAACTGCGCACGATCGTCAGCGAGGCGGGACGCGCGGAGCGCATCGTTTCGGCGCACTGCCACGGCAAGCCCGGCATCATGGCGGCACTCGAGGCCGGCTGCAAGACGATCGAGCACGGCTCGTATCTCGACGAGGAGGCAGCCGACCTCATGATCAAGAAGGAGGCGATCCTCGTTCCGACGCGGTACATCCTCGAGCGGCTGATCGACTTCGGCCCGAAGATGAACGTGCCCGACTATGCGTATCGGAAGGTCGTCGCCCTCGGGGACCAGCACAAGAAGTCGATGCGCCTCGCGATCAAGAAAGGCGTGCGCATCGCGCTCGGTACGGACATCTGGAGTACCGGCGAAGGGACGATCGCGGCGTGGGGCCAGAACGCGCAGGAACTCGTCCACTTGACCGAGGCGGGCCTCTCGCCGGTTCGGGCGATCGAGGCGGCGACGGCGAACGGACCGATGGCCCTTGGCCCCCAAGCGCCGAAATCGGGACAGCTCAAGGCCGGGTACGACGCGGATGTCCTCGCGATTCGCGGGGACCCGCTCCAGAAAATCTCCGTGCTGACGTCTCCTGAGAACATCGTGGGCATCTGGAAATCGGGCAAGGCCGTCAAGGAAATCGCGGGCTAGCCTCCCGCCCGATCGCGGCGAAAAAAGGACGGGCATCCTGGTGGGCATCGCCCTCTACCGCCATCATTGAGTCGTTTCAATCGCGCCGTCGCGCCATCCCGCCGAAGTGCCGGTCGATGTTGGACTGCAGGATGTAGAATGGCGGCAGCCCGATGTAGATGACGAGGCTGATCGCCGGAACGAAGAACGCCATGGCCATAGCGAACAATCCAATGATCGGCCCGGGCGCGAGGCGTCGGAACATGAAGGCGCGCAGCTCCGGATCCAGTCCCCGGCGGACGAGTCGGTCGCCACGCGTCGCGTATTCCCAGAGCCCCCAAGCGAAAGCCCCGACGAGCGAGATGACGAGGCCGTACGTGAAGAGCGCCGCGGACTCGAGCGGGTGGCGGCCGAGGATGTCCGCGACGAACGGGACGAGGGCGACGCACATCAGGAAGAGGATGTTGAGCCACAGCAGATGGAAATTCGCCCTTTCGATGACGCGGAAAATGTAGTGATGGCCCAGCCAAGCGATCCCGAGGAGGATGAAACTCGCCGCGTACACGATGAGGCGGGTGCGCAAATTCGCCAACGTCGCCCAGACTTCGTTGTCGGGCACATCGCCAATGAAGAGCTCGATCGTCAATAAGGTCATCGAGATTGCGAACACGCCATCGGCCAGGGTCTCAAGACGCGCCTTCGGCAGTGAGAGAGCCATCTCTTCTGCGGCCACGGTAACCGGTACGGCATCGGGCCGGACCTCATGAACCCGCGCGGTTGCCCGCCCGGGGCCTCCACCCGCCACCTATCGCGTGGCGGTCCAGAGCATCGCTCCGAGTCCCAGAGCTTCGAAGACCCCGATCCCAAGCAGGTAGGGGTCTAACGCACTCGGCACGATGGCCATCATCGAGACGAAGGCGTAGACGACGAGAAGGTTCTGCGCGAGGAACGCGAGGGCGAACAGGAAGAGGGCGAGGGTGAACGGCGCCTTCGTCCGCGAATACACCCCGCGGTAGGCGACCAGGAGCAGGGATGCGAGGAGGACGTTCACTCCGCCGACGAGGATCGTGGCCATCATCAAGAGGCTCATTCGCTCACCCGGTCCGTATGGTCTCTGAGCGCATGGCCGTATCCCACATTTCCACCCGAATCAACGCTCCTTCGATTGCGATCTCTGGCGAATCTCGAGGAAGATGGCGTAGTTGCTCTCGAGGTACGTCGAGAGGATGTACGGCGTGGCGTAGGCGTCACCGACCGGCCGGGCCAGCAACCCATTCTTACGCAAGAGATCGAGATGGTGTCGGGTGGTCCGGTAGTCGAGTCCCAGTGCCTCGCTGAGTTGGTGTGCGTTGTACGGACGCGCATGCAAAGCCTCGATGATCCGTGCGCGGTTCGGGCCGCCTCGGGTTCCCGCGATGAGATACCATAAGAGTTGTCGCAGCGCCGCGCTCACGGAATTCGGTTGTGCATACGGGAAGGATGAGATAAAAAGAGTGACGGATCCCAGCGACTTACTCCGAAATGAAAGGAGATGGAGGGGAGTGCGGTCCCCTCAGGATGGAGACGAATCTAGAACTGAATCGGGCACAAGAAGTCATTCTCGGGGACGCGCGTCACGGTGACGTCGCCCGCACTCTGCGCTACGAGCACGGCGGACTCGGACGTCAAGGCGTACGGCGCGACGTTCCATGTCACAAGATGAAACTTCCAGTGGCCCCCGTGGTATCCCACCGCTCCGGGCGCCACCCCCACGACTCCGTATATCTCCTGGCCTTGCACGACGTAGAAGTTGTCCACACCCTCATTCGGGAAGGCGGCCGGCGGGACGACGGTGCGGACCAGTCCTCCGTTGTAGTAGCAGCAGATGTCCGGGAACACGAACCCCGGACGGGCTGCCTGTGCGGGTGGCACGATCGCCACGACGGTCACTAGCACGAACGCGAAGATTCCTACGAACTTCAGCGACATGGCTTCCTCCACGACGAAGCAGTGCGAGGAACAGCCATCCGCGTTTGCCACAATTCAGCCCGAGTCCCGCCACATTCCGAGGCTCGACAGCGGCCCTCGACTCGGACAAGGAATGGAAAGGTGCCCGCCGCTTCGGGGCGGGCTTACCTGACGCTCGACGGCTAGGGTGTCAAGACGAAGAGCGTGTTGCCGCTCACCGACTCATCGAAGCTGATCACGCCGGAAACCTCCGCCGTGATTCCTTCCTCGGCGCCGGCCGGGACGTCACTGCCGAGCGCGCACGTTACAACGAGCGTCCCATCAAGCGTCACACCGCTGATGTCAGTCGGAGTGATAGTCACCGCCAAGACGAGCACCCCGCCGTGGAAGGTACGGGGGAGGCCGTCCACGACGCCATTGCCGAAGTCATCGTAGCTCACGACGGCCACCGCCGCCCACGTGCCGTGATGGACCGGATTCCCGCTCGAGTCGTTGTGCCAGAACAGCCCGCCACCGTTGACCGCCCCGCCGGGGTTGTACGTCCCCATGCCGGCCAGCGCTAGCGTGTCACCGTTCTCGGCCCTCGCCACGTCCGGCGAGAAACTCGGGTCGAGCGAAGCCAGAAAGGCGTCTCCCGCATGGAACGTCCACTTCATCGCCGGTGCTGCGGATGTCATGCCGGGAACAATCGCCACGGCGAAGACAATTGCCGCGATCGCGGTCGCAACTCCTGGTTTCAAGCCCACACACTCCTTCCTCTGACCCCGCTCATGGAAACCCCCCTGCGGACTTCGACGTCCTCAGTGGTCGAGGTATTCGAGTGCCCGCTTATTCGCCATTCGGCAACTGATTAGGGGAACGGCTTGAAAAGCCACAAACGTTCCTTTGCCTCGCGATTGTTGCCGGTTCCTGCCACGGGACCGAGCCATTCCAACCGCCTAGTCACTTGGACCGCTGACGTTGACTACAGCGTCTCCCTCGCCCATGAGGAGGTTGACGACGACCGCCTCTGCGTCGGTCCTCGGATTCACATCGCGGTGAATGAGGCGCGGCGGGATGTGGAAGAAGTCTCCGGGCCGGATCTCCACCGCGAGCGCTCCCTTGGGCCCATAGTCGAACCGGAGCAGGCCGGAGACGAGGTATCCGAACAGATCGCGGTCCCCGTGATGATGCCAGCCGGACGACACACTCGCGCCAATCCGCGATCGGGCGAATGCGGCGCCGCTCCGATCGAAGGCCGTGTCGCGAACAATGCCTCGCGTCGAGTTTCCCGGCCGAAGTTCGTCTCCCCGAGCCACGTCGATTCGCTTCACGCGGGGCAAAGTCCGCTCGCGTGGATTAAGTCTCGTGGGAGCGCGGCTCCCTCTTCGAAAGAGTTCAAGTCCGCGTCTCCGTTTCGCACGTGGGGTCATGCCGATGATCGTCGGATTCGGCGAAGCGCTCAGCGTCCGGGCCCGCGCCCGGGATCTCGAGACGATGAGGACCCTGTTGGTCCCCTCGGAGGGGCTTCGCCTCCTCGATCTTGGCGGTGGGTCCGGGGCCGCGACGGAACGGTTCTCCCCGGGTTTTCGCGAGGTCGTGGTCCTCGAGCCGAATCGTCGGAAGGTTGCGCAAGGTCGCCGCCGACGGCCCTCGATCCGGTTCCAGGAAGGCCATGCGGAGTCCATTCCGTTTCCCGACGATTCCTTCGATCGCGTCACGGCGGTCGTCTCGTTCCATCACATGGCGGATCAAAAGCAGGCCCTCGCCGAGATTCGGCGCGTCCTGAAGGGTTCGGGTCGTCTCGTGCTGTTCGAGTTGCCGCCGTCCCGGGCTCCGGGACCCCTCATGCAGTGGATCGCCGGATATCGGCACGGAGGATACATGGCGTTCCACGGGCCGGACGACCTGCTGGAGCAAGTGCGAGCCGCTGGATTTCGCGATGCTGCGACTCGCCGAGGTGTTAGCGGATACTTCGTGGTCGGGACGAAATAGAGGCCCGTGCGGCCTCCTCGGCAAAGGCCGCAAGGTTCATCGTTCCGCTCGATGCCATCCCGCTTGGGTGCGACGATGGCAGCCCCAGCCTCCGACACGTTGGCGCGGGATGTGAGGAAATACGTCTTTGACCACTTCTTGGAGCATGCCGTCCCGCCCGTGGTCGAAGGGATCATGGAGCACTTCCGGCTCCGCCGCCCCGAGGCCGTTCAGGTCCTGCAATCGCTCGAGAGCTCCCGCCATCTCAAGCTCGTCCCCGGCACGCAACGGATCCTGATGGCCTTCCCATTCTCGGCCGTCGCGACGCCGTTCCGTGTCCGCCGGAGGAACGGACGCGAGTATTACGCGAACTGCGCCTGGGACGCCGTCGCGTTCCACGCGATGCTCGATGAGGACATCCGGATCGAGGGACGATGCCACCACTGCGCCAAGTCCATCGCCGTCGAACTCTCCGGAGGCCGCTCGAACGTGCCCGCGATGGAGCCGCTGATCTATCTCTCACTGCCTGGGTCGCAATGGTGGAATGACATCGTCAACACGTGTTCAAACCACATGGTATTCTTCGCCTATTTGTCGCACTTGGACGAGTGGCGCGCGTCAAACCCAGAGTCCGCGCCCGGCGCGACGCTAACGGTCGACCAGACGCACGCGCTCGGGTTCCCAATCTACCGCGACAAGATGAAACTGGACTACACGCGGCCGGGGAAAGATCAACTCGTCGCCCACTTCCGCGACCTCGGGTTGAGCGGAGAGTTTTGGCAGCTCTAGCCCGCCGCAAGCGCAGCGAGAATCTCACTTGGCAATCGTGGCTTTCTGGATCGTGACGGTCTTGTTCGGCCTGTCCCGCCCATCCCGCGGCGTGCGGCTGATCGCATCGACGACCTCCATGCCGCTCACGACGCGGCCAAAGACGGGATGCTTCGTGTCGAGCCGGGTGTTGTCCACGGTGTTGACGAAGAACTGACTCCCGCCGGTGTTTGGGCCCGCGTTCGCCATCGAGATCGTCCCTCGGGCGTTGCGGTTCTCCTTCGCGAATTCGTCCTTGATCGCATACCCCGGCCCGCCCATTCCGGTCCCTTGCGGGTCCCCGCCTTGGATCATGAAATTCGGGATCACGCGATGGAAGGTCGTCCCGTTGTAGAATCCTTTCTCGACGAGCTTGCGGAAGTTCCCTGCGGTGATCGGCATCGTCTCGTCGAAGAGCTCGATCTTCACATCGCCCATCGTCGTCTGGAGCAGGACGGTCGTCATGGGCCCGCCATTCGCCGCCGGTACCTAAGGGTGTTGTCCCAAGCGTACCGCTCGGGCCGAATCGTCGGGCACCTTTGAAGGGAAGAAACGGAGGCGCGACGCATCAAGGATTCCCTTGAGGCGGCGGAGGAGGCGCTTCTGTCTTGCGCCGCCGCCGTAGCCACACCACGAGAGCCACCACCGCGATTGCGGCAATGGCGGACCCGATGAACCACCCGGATGTCAGGACCGCCTGAAGTCCGCTCGCCATGACCGTCACGGGCCATTCCCGCCAGGTGACCAACGAGCCGTCCGATACCGTGACGTTCACGGTGTGAGCGCCTGGCGCAGTCGAGGTGAAGTTCAACATGTTCGAGTCCCCGCCGGCGACGGTGCCGTCGACTCTCCACGTGTACGTAAGGGCATCGCCATCCGGGTCCGTCGCGATGACGGTGAACGCCACGGTCGCACCCGCGTCAACGGTCACGGGGCCCAGCATGGGAGTACTCGAGACGATCCGGGGCGCCCGGTTTCCGACGATGGTCACCGGATGTGCGGCGCTCGAGGTGAGGCTCTGGTTGTCCGTGACGGTCAGGTTCACCGTGTAGACGCCGGGGTTCGCATACGCATGCGCCGCAACGATGCCGTTCCCGACCGTCGAATCCCCGAACTCCCACGCGTACGAAACGATGGTGCCGTCCGTGTCATACGAGGCGGAGGCGTTGAACGTCACGGGGGAACCGGGTTTGGTTGCCGCAGGATTCACGACAAAGTCGGCGACCGGCGGCTGCGGCCCAGGCGACGCCGGTTGGACCACGAGGTCGCGATACTTGGTTCCGGTCAACCCGTCGTTGTCCGTGACATTGAGCGTGACGTTGTACGTCCCGGGCGCCGGATACGGGTGGGTTGTGATGACGCCGGTCCCCATCGTCGAGTCTCCGAAGTCCCAACGGTACGCGACGATCGTCCCGTCCAGATCCTCGGAAGCGGACGCGTCGAAGCTGACGTTCGCGCCGACGGTCGCGGGATTCGGCGCGGCCGTAAACGTTGCAATCGGCGGGGCTCGAACGGTGAGGTTCCGGTAGGTCGTGTCGGTGAAGGATTCATTGTCCGTCACCGTGAGCGTCGCGTTGAACGTGCCGTACGTCAGGTAGGTATGGGACACGTTGGCCCCTGTCGCTCCGGTCGAATCGCCGAAGTCCCAGCTGTACGAAACGATCCTTCCGTCCGGGTCGGACGAACCGGAGCCGTTGAACCTAACGGGGGATCCGACCAGGGCGGGACTTGGCGTCGCCGTGAACGATGCCACCGGAGGCTTGCCGGAGTCCCAATAGCGATACATCGCCGTCGGGGTCGTCAGCCAGAAGGCCGCGTCCGGTCCCACCGCGAGGGCGATGAGCGAGGACGGCGCGGTCCACAGGATGTTGTCCGAGGCGATCGTGTCGTAGCTCGGCGGAACCAGGTGGAGGCGGTGGAACCGACCCGTGTTGCAGTCGCCCATGAACAGGTCGCCTTGCCACGTCGGAAAGTAGGGCCCGCGGTAGATCGCGGCGTTCGTCGGGCAGATCGTGGTCCCCCACCACCAGATCGGGAGGACCGGACTCGGGCCGTCGCGGTTCGTGTTGTTGGGCGGCGGAGGCGGCGTCGCGCACGTCGCGCTCGGCCCCCAGCCGTAGTTGTCGCCCGGCGTGAGGAGGTTGATCTCGTCGTTGCAGTTCGGCCCGTTCTCCGTGACGAACGCGCGGCCCGTCATCGGATGGAATGCGAGTCCGAACATGTTCCGATGGCCGTACGTGTAGGTGAGGTTGAACCAGGACGGATTGCCGTAGAACGGGTTGTCGATCGGCGCGCTCCCGTCCGTCTCCATGCGGAGGACCTTCCCCAGCGGGCTCGTCGAGTTCTGCGAGAGACCGGGGTTCGCGTTCTCGCCGACGACCGCGTACAGTTTCTCGTCCGGTCCGAACTCGATCACGCCTCCGTTGTGGTTCGTCGCCCCACTGAGGGGCGGCATCCGGAGGATGACCGAGTCGAATGCTCCGGCATCGCCGTTCGCCCGGAGCTTCACGATGCGGTTGTACGTCGTCCCGTTCGCGCTATCGGCATACGTCTGGTACGCGTACACGAACGGCGTCGACGGGAATCCCGGATCCAGCGCGAGCCCGAGGAGGCCCCGCTCGCCCGATCCGTCCGTGTTCGGGAGCGCGTAGAACGGCGTCGGTAACAGCGTGCGGTTCGCGAGATCGATGATCCGGATGTTCCCCGTGTTCTTCTCGGTGAAGAAGAGCCGGCCGTCCGAGGAGAAGGCGAGGGCGGTCGGGAAGCTCAACCCGGTCATGTAGGTCTCCACCTGGCCGGCGGCCGCGACCGGCGGAGCGGGAGCGAGGAGGACCCAGAGGCCCGTCATCATCAACAGGGTGAGCCCGACCGTGACGCCGCGTCGCACGCATGCAGCATGGCGGCTCCTCGCTTGAGGATGTTGGGAAGGGACGAAGGCGTATCTGGGTCTGCGAACTCCGGGGGTTGATGCCCGTGGACCCGTTCGCGTCTTCCAAGATCTCGGAGCGCGAGCGGTGGAAGTCGTAAGCCATCCCGAACGGGTGAGAGCTCCGACCCCATGGGTTCTTGAATGACGAGGTCTGTTCCCGACCCGATCGAATGAAGTCCAGAAGAGCTCGGTCGACGAAGCGGGGTCCCGAATACCATGTGACGGTTTCCTTCCAGGCGCCACTCGACTTCGTGTTCGCGTGGTGCACGGACTACACTCCCGAGGATGCGAGTCTCGAGGACGAATCCTACACAAGGAAGGTCATCGAACGCACGCCGCGACGCGTCGTGTTCGAGGATCTCGAGGAGACGGACACGGGTTGGGACTGGAGCCGCGCCGTCGTCTCGTTGCGTCCGCCGAGCCGGTGGCACATGGATGGCGTCGGGAACCGAGTCGACGTCGTCGCGGACTATCTCCTCACGAAGCTCCCTGACGGCCGCACGCGACTCGACTTGACGTGGAAGCGGCAGCCGAGGATGGCCGGACTGAAGCAAAAAACGAAGGCGGAACGCGAGGCCTCCGCGACGCATGCGTGGAAACTGTTCGCCGCGGCGCTCGAGCGGGACTACGATCGGTCCCGGGGCCACTGAGTGAACGAGCATCGAGGTGACACCATGCCTTCGGGCCCGTTCGAGGCCTTCAAATCGTCCCAACGCGAGGCGTGGAAATCCTTCGCGCCGATCGCGCAGATCACCACGCCGACCGCGGCGAAACTCGTCCAATTTGCCGGCGTTCGACCGGGACAGAGAGTCCTCGACGCGGGGTGCGGCACGGGCGTGGTCGCCATCACCGCGCGGCGCCTCGGCGCGATCGTCACGGGAATCGACCTCACGCCGGAGCTGGTCGCGGTCGCGAAGGAGAGCGCCGCAATCGCGGACTTGGACGACATCACGTGGAAGGAAGGCGACGTCGAGAACCTGCCGTTTCGCGACGCCGAGTTCGATGTCGTGCTGAGCCAATTCGCGCACATGTTCGCGCCGCGTCCCGAGGTCGCGGCGAAGGAATTGCTCCGCGTCCTGAAGTCGGGCGGGACGATTGCGCTCCACACGTGGCCCCCGGAACTCATGTTCGGCCGGACGTTCGCTCTGATCTCGCGGTACATGCCGCCTCCCGCGGATTCGAAGCCCGCGCCGCCGGGGCAATGGGGTGACCCGAATATCGTCCTTCAGCGGCTGGGGAATGCCGTTCGCGATGTGACCTTCGATCGCGGGACTCAGACCGCGCCCGCCCTCAGTCCCCAGCACTATCGACATCTGATGGAAGCGCACGGCCCCATGGCCCGCGTGGTCAGGGCCCTCCAGGATGATCCGGCGCGGCTCGCCGCATTCCGCCGGGAGTACGAAACGATCGTCGCTTCATACTTCGACCGCAACGTCGTGCACCAGGACTTCCTGCAGACGCGCGCGATCAAGGCGTGACGCGATCGGCGGGAAATCCGCCTACGCCGATGCGGGACTGCGGTGGCCGAACCATCCGTACAGGCCGACCGGCAGGATGCTGAGAAGGAACGCGAGGTAGACCCACGCGGACGGGCCCCAGTTCACCTGGCCCGCGTACCGCCCGAGCGCGATGAGCTCCAGGACGGAGAACGCGATGTATCCTCCACCCAGCGGCCGGATTCGGAGGAAGTCGTTCTCCCTCCAACCGTGGAACGCCGCAAAGCCGATGCCGACGAACCAGGCGCCGATCGCCCGACCCGTCAGGGCCGTCAGCGTCCACGGCCACACGGATCCCACCGCCATCGGTGCGACGAGGAGCGCGACGCCGACCACGAGCATTCCGCCGCCTTGGATGAGGACCGCCACTCGCATCCACGTGGGGGCCTTCGGTCCCGGAGGTGGATCGCCTCCGGGCGCGCGCAGTTGCAACCAGGCGACGAGGAGCATCGCGACCGGCACCCCGGCGTAGATCGCGAGCCAGAACCACGCCGCGGCCTGCGCGCTGGCGATCGGGCTCGAGAAATGGAACTTGTCGAAGTGGACGAGCGTCACGACGAGAGTGAGGGTCGTGAACAGCCAGATCGCCGGGACCGCGAGGCGAGCGTTCGCCCAGGACGACTGCCGCGCGGCGATCACCTCGACCGGGACCGCGGCCCAGTACGCGGCGCCGAGGAACGCGGCGGTGAGGAACGGGGAGATCGTCCAGGCGAAGTACGTCGCCGTGTCCTCCGAGAAGACCGTGAGCTGGAGGCCCGCGAGGAACACGAGCGAGCTCGCCGCATAGAGCAGCCAGCGCATCGGCTTGATGAGAGGGCGAGTCCCCGGACGCGCTACCGGATCCGACATGTACCCTCGAACCGCGGGGGAGGCCTCCGTTGGCCTACGCGGGCGTGATGTTCTGGTTGTGCCGGAACGTGTTGCCCGGATCGTACTTCGACTTGACCTTGGCGAGGCGATCGTAGCCCCGTCCGAAGTTCGCGCGGACGCGGTTCATGTCGTCGCCCGCGGCGAAGTTGATGTACCCGCCTTCCTCCGCGTGCGGCGCGAGCGCCTTGTAGTAGTCCTTGACCCACGCGATGTTGTGCCCGTTGTGCGTCGGGTCCGGCCACATGCCCGCGATGACCATCGCGTACTTCGCGTCGCGGTGCCCGAACGCGGTGGCGTCCGGAGCGACGTCGTGGACCGCGCCGTTGATCGGATAGATGTGCATCGTCGAGTTGACGGCGGGGACCTTGGGACCGTGCGCGAGGTGCGCCTCGATCGCTCCGTCGGAGAGGTTCTTCGCGAAGACGGCCTTCCAGTAATGCTGGATGCCGGGCGGCACGAGTCCGTCGAACGCGGCGTTCAGCGCGGGATAGGGCATCGAGCCGACGTGCTCCGCGACGACCTTCGCGGCCTTCCGGAAGGGCGCGATCGCCGCCTCCCCCTCGGAGGCGGGGCCGGTCCAACAGGTGACCATGGCGCAGAACGTGTCGCCGTGCCGGTTTTGAGGGATGAAGGGAAGCGGCGGGGCGATCTGCCATGCGAAGAACGCGCCGAGTTCCCTCGGAGCATTCGTGATGTACTCGTCGTAGGCGCGCATCACCTTCTCCGCGTCCTCCACCTCGAAGAACATCGGGCCCCCGTAGATGTTCTTGAGCGGCTGGAGCTTGTACTCGAAGTTCGTCACGACGCCGAAATTGCCGCCTCCGCCCCGCAGCGCCCAGAAGAGATCCGCATTCTCGTCCGCGCTCGCGGTGACGAACGAGCCGTCCGCCATCACGACGTCCGCCGAGATGAGGTTGTCCAGCGAGAGTCCCGCGCCTCGCGTGAGATATCCGATCCCGCCGCCCAGGGTGAGTCCCGCGATGCCCGTCGTCGAGATGATGCCGCCCGTCGTCGCAAGGCCAAACGCATGCGTCGCGTGGTTGAAGTCGCCCCAGGTCGCGCCGCCCTCGGCACGGACCGTCTTCGTCTCCGGGTCCACGCGGATTCCCCGCATCCGCGAGAGGTCGACCACGACCGCCTCATCGGCGGTGCCGAAGCCGGGAACGCTGTGCCCGCCACCACGGATCGCGACCGCCAAACCTTCCGCGCCCGCCGCTTTCACCGCGGCGATCACGTCCGCGACGCCCGTGCATCGGACGACCACGGCAGGCCGCTTGTCGATCATCGCGTTGTACACTTTGCGCGCGTCTTCATATCGGGCGTCGTCCGGCAGGATGACATCCCCGCGGACTGCTGCCTTCAGCTCCGTCGCTACTTTCTCGTGAATCATATTCGGAACCCTCCCCCTCAGCGGGACGGCCCCCTATCGGCCGAGGGTCTTTAACGCTTCGCAACCGCGACCTCGGGCCCGACGTGATCCGGCGCCAATCCGATGCGGCGTTCCCGGAATCGAAAGTCCCGCCTTCCGGGAGCCCAAATCCTCGTCCCGACATGCGACGACCATGACCCTGTCACGTGGAGCGGAATCGAATGGCGGCGCGTCGAACCGGAACATCGTCGTGATCGGCTCGACCGGCCGGACCGGCCGACTCGTCCTCGATGAGGGACTACGCCGGGGGCACTCGATGACGGCCTTCACCCGCCGGCCCGATTCGCTCGCGGGGATTCGCGGACTGAAGGCGGTCGTGCGCGGAGACGGCCGAAATCTCGAGAATATGCGTCGCGCCGTCGCCGGACAGGATGCGGTCATCTCGATCGTCGTCTCCGAGGGCCGCGGCCCGACGACGGTCATGAGCGATGTCACCCGCGCGGAACTCGAGGCGATGCGCGAGGCGGGAGTCCGTCGCCTCGTCACCGTCAGTGTGTCCGCGATCGAGGGACGGCGGCCTTGGATCCTGATCAACCTCGTCCGATGGATCCTGCGGAAGCCGTACGCCGACTTCGGCAGGATGGAGCGCTTGATTACGTCCAGCTCGATGGATTGGACCATTGTCCGACCTCCGTATCTCTCGAACGGGCCCAAGACGGGCCGGGTTCGGACCCAAGTCGGAGGCAAAGACCTTCGTCACGGTCCGTACCACATCTCCCGCGCGGACCTCGCGGCGACCCTGGTAGATCTTGCGGAGGATTCGCAGCACGTCCGGGAAGTGCTCCTCGTGAGCGAACGCAAAGAGACGCGCTGAGCTCTGGGAGCAACGGCTCGGCCAGAGAACCGGTCAGCGATGGGAGGGCCGGTATCGTCTGCGGTCGTCCCGGCGTCCGCCGTGCGAAGGCCCTCGTGGTCGCCCGCCCTCATGCCCTCGCACCTTCGGAGGCGGTGGCGCGCGATAGTCGAAATCGGGCAACGTCACACGAGGGATTGTCTTCCCGAGGGCCCGTTCGATCCCCCGCAGGTCGCCCTCGTCCTCGGGCGTGACGAACGTGATCGCCTCGCCGGTCGCCTCCATGCGCGCGGTCCGACCGACACGGTGCACGTAGTCCGTGGGGACCATCGGCACGTCGTAGTTGATCACGTGGGAGATGCCTTCGACGTCAATTCCGCGGGCCGCGACGTCCGTGGCGATGAGGATCTGGTGCCGCCCGCTTCGGAAGCCCGCGAGGGCCGTCTCCCGCTGGCTCTGGCTGCGGTCCCCGTGGATTCGCGCGACGTCGAAGCCCGCCTGTTCGACCTGTCGGGCGACGCGGTCCGCGCGCCGCTTCGTGCGCACGAAGACGAGGACGGACAGCATGTCCTCGCGGCCGAGGAGGCGGACCAGCAGGGACGTCTTGAGGTGCTGCGGGACCGGGTACACCTCGTGGCGGATCGTCGACGGCGGCCGATGCGGCGGCGAGACGGAGATCCGCGCGGGATTGCGCATGATCGTCCGCGACAGCGACTCGATCTCGGGCGGCATCGTCGCGGAAAACAGGAGGGTCTGCCGCTCCCGCGGAAGGGCGTCGATGATCCTCCGGACGTCAGGGAGGAAGCCCATGTCGAGCATCCGGTCCGCTTCGTCGAGGACGAGCACTTGGAGGCCGCGGAAGTCGACGTTGCGGCGGGCCATGTGGTCGAGGAGGCGGCCCGGGGTCGCGACGACGACGTCGACGCCGGAGCGGAGGGCATGCTCTTGCGGCGTCATGCCGACGCCGCCGTATACCGCATGTCCGCGGATCTTCGTGCCTTTCGCGAGGCCGCGGAGGGCGACCTCGATCTGGGCCGCGAGCTCCCGGGTCGGGGAGAGGACGAGCGCTCGCGTGTGGCCGGGCTGCGCTCTCAGAAGTCGCTGGAGGATCGGGAGGAGGAACGCCGCCGTCTTGCCGGAACCGGTCTGCGCCGTGCCGATGACGTCGCGGCCGGAGAGGATTGCCGGGATCGCCTCTTTCTGGATCGGCGTCGGGGCTTCATAGCCGAGGCCGTACACCGCTCGGAGCAGGATCGGATCGAGGCCAAGCGAGTCGAACGGATTCTTCGTATGCGTCGTCGTTTGCATCGGGCGCCCTACGAGTTCGTCGGCTTAAGGGTTCCCACGCCGCCGATCGGGAGATTCACTCTCGACACAATTTTCAACATGCGACGAGAGGGAACTCGGGCGATGGAGGACGCCGCGTTCGATCGACGCGATCGATTCGTTCTCGGATGTGAGAACGAAATGGAACACCCGCGGCCGCAATCGTCCGTTTTTGTCGGCGCCAAGACCCGACGCGCTCGGAAGGTTCATGGTCCATCAACGAATCGGTCCGCGGCATGAGGGGGAGCGTACTCGGCCTACCGTTATGGCTCATCGTGGTCGTGTGCGCGGTCCCGCCAATCGCATACTCGCTCTCGAGGGCCGCCGCCGTCCCCGTGGAACTGATCCTCCCGACGGCCGTGGCGATGGAGGTCGTCTTCCTTACGCAGACGGTCCAGCAAGCGTTGCGCCGCGCGGAGGTCCGCCGGCATTTCGGCTATGCCCTCTGGGAGCTCCATCAGGAGATGTCCCATCATCGGGAGACCCTCGACCGCCGGCTCGAACTGGTCCGCCAGGGAGTCCGAGGGGAGCCAAGTCCGGACGGGCTGCGCACGTGGGCCTCGTCCGTGGACGCGTTCCCCGACGATGCATGGGATCGGTTCCTCACGGTCGGCGGGCTGCATCGGCTCCTCGACGCCGCACCGGACCAAGTGGCAGGGAACCTCTACCGCTATTATGACGGAGTCCGGACGTTCAACACGGAGGCCGCCCTCCGTGATCGGATGCTCGAGCGGCTCTTCAGCGTGACCGGCCCGGCGACGACGGGGATCTTCAAATCGGTGCGAGCGAGCGACAAACGCCTCGAGTCCTGGCTGAGCGAGGTGCCTTCTCGCCTCGCGGTGGTGATGCAGGACCTCCAGCACGTCCTCCGAGAGCTCGGTCAGATGCCCGAGGCGATCCAGGGCGGCGGCGAAGAGAAGCGGCTGAAAGCGGTCAATCAGCGCGAGATCGAAGCGTACTACCGGTGGCGGAAGAAACGCGTGGATGTCCGAAGGCCTTCTGACAAAGCCGATTGGGAGTGGTCGATCAAAGACGATCTCGTGCCGTGAGGCCACGGGATCGAGTTCGGACGGGACGAGTCTCCGTATTCGGTGATCATGCCGGTCTGCCTCCCGTTGATGAGGCATCTTCGAGCCACGCGACGCGCCAGACCCTCCAAAGGGCGGAGGGGTCGGTAAGCGGATCGCCGTGGACGAGGAAGAAGTCGGCGGGTCCTCCTTCGACGATCCGCCCTGCCTGGGGCTCTCCAAGCAGCTCGCCTCCCCGCACGGTGGCGGCAGCAAGCGCTTCCCAGGGTTTGAGCCCTGCTTCGACGAGCGACTCGACTTCCCACGCGAGATGATTCGCCCGCAGCGATCCGCCGCCGAAGTCCGTGCCGGCAGCAATTCGGACTCCAGCGTTGTGCGCGAGTTGGACGGACTCGATCGCCCGCTCCCGCCGACGCGCGATGCGCTCCCGTCCCTCGTCTCCGGCGAATCGGGGCAGGGTCGTCGTCTGCGCGAACGTCGCCCACGAGCGGAAGACCGCCAACGTGCTCACGAGGAACGTCCCCTGGCGGGCCATCTGTGCGACCGCATCGGAGTCGAGCTCGAATCCGTGCTCGAGGGCGTCGACCCCGGCATCGACGCCGACCCGTGCGCCGACGAGGATTCCGGAATGGGCGGTGACCTTCGCACCGCGACCGTGCGCGAGTTCGACCACCGCCCGGACATCTTCCGCGGACCAAGGCGCTTTCTCCTTGTCCGGCCCGTCGAGGTAGAGCTTCAGGAGATCGACGCCATCATCGAGCTGCGCCGATGCGGCGGCGAGGAGCGCCGGTCCGTCATCCGCTTCGATGTCAAGTCCCGAAGGGAGCAGGCCACTGCGCGCGATCCAGGTCCCAGCGACGCGGACCCGCGGCCGGCTGGCGGCCGCCCGCCATCGCTCGCGCACGCGGAGCGCGAGAGCTCGCTTCCGTCCGTCCCGCGGATCCTCTCGTTGGGGCGAGCCGACGTCCCGCGCCCAGCGGACCCCCGCTCGCCCGAGTAGATCTCCGTTGTGCTCCGCGACCTCGAGCAGCTCCTCGGCGGAATCGAAGCCGCGATCGATCCAGTGCGAGCCTCCGGGGAGGGTGAGGTGGCTATGGGCGTCGACCATTCCCGGGACGATCGTTGAGCCGCCCGCGTCGATGACGCGGACGTCGCCCGGGAGCTCTCCTTCGTCGGAGGCGGACCGAATCCAGAGGACGCGGCCTTGGTCCACGAGGAGGCTCACGCCCTTCCGAAGCGCGGTCGCGCTCGCGTCGGCGAGGGCGGCGTCCCGATAGAGTGTAGGTCGAGGAACCGACATCGTGTCACCGTCGCCTGGTTCGGCTCAACTCCGGCGTTCGACGATCGTGTCGCCGTACCAGACGAGTGGCGGCTCGGGCTGGAGGCGTTCCGCCTTCTCGAGGAATGCGCGGAACCGGGGGTCTCGGTCGTGCTCCTCGTGGGCCTCGTGATCCGCCGCGACGACGAAGAGGACGTAATCCTGGATGCCGGTGCGTTGTTCGCTTCCGCCGTTCGCGCGGACGAGGCGGGCCTCGAGAAACCGACCGCGGTTCGCGAAGTCCTCCCAGATCGGGATCTCCGCCTCTCCGAATATCGCTTCGAAATGCGCCGCCCGGTCGGCTGCGACCCGGAGGACAATTGCGGTGGTCTCGGGCTTCTCACCGCTCGGATTCCCCCGGACGACCGGAGTTTCGGGTCCCGAGCCGCGGCGGTCCTTCGGGACGGCTCCCGTCGCGATGTTTGGTTTCCCAGGCATGGGTCGACGATGCCCAAACCGTTACTTAAGTTCAGAGCCGCAGCGTGGGCAAAAGTAAGAGCCTGGCAAAGCGGAGAACGAGCACACGCGGCAGACCGTCCTCATCTGTCCCGACTTCTTCGCAACGTATCCGGAGGATGTAGGTGCGGTTAGCATTCCGGAGCTGGTGCGGCGCGCCGGTCTCGAGAGGGCTCTAACGAAGAACACGGCTCCAATCACACCGGATACGGCCGTCAGGATGATCCCGAAGGCGAACAGCGGCACGCCGGCGATCGGTGATTGATCCGCGGCGAGCGTGATCACGAGTCCGGTCGCCATCGTGTCGATCACGAAATGGCCGAGCGCGAAGAGCGAGCGGTCGACGGTCAAGAGCAAGAGCCAGAACCGCTCGTGGGCTTCGCTCACCACCACGGTCCCCTCTTGGACGAAATTGTCGCTTGGGTACCGGATCACGAAGGTAATCGATGCGTGACCGGAGATCGTCCGATACGTCGGGGACCCATTGAGGTATGCATCGGGACGATCCTTCTGGACGTCCAAGAGCACCTCCTGGACGATCCCGTCCAAGTACGCCGAGGTCTCGCGAACCGTCGGATCCCGGTCCGTCGCGGCGGCGATCCGGGTGGTGCGCCCGTTCGCGCTCGGTCCCGTCAGCAGGAGTTGATAGTTGAGCCCGCCGACGTCCACGTTTTCCTGCCGCGCCCAGTCCACGGGGATCGGCAGATGGAAGCCCGCGCTGTTCGCATAATCCGTGAACGCGGGGCGAGCGAACACCGTCAGGGTCGCCTGCGCCGACGCGCCGTCCCCTCGGTCATTCGCGACCGAAAGCCAAACGGTAAACTGTCCCGGAGCGGGATACGTGTGAGCCACGACGAGAGACCCCTCCGCACTCTCGCCATCGCCGAACAGCCAATAGATGGACGTCAGAGGGCCGTAGGGGTCGGACGACCCCGACCCGTCGAATGCCACCGTGTCTCCGGCGAATGCCGCGGTCGCGGTCGTTGAATTGACCGTCATTGTGAAGCCCACGCTCGGGGTCGAGTGCGGCGTGGTCACGTCGACCGTCACGGTGGTGCTGTTCCGCACTCCGACGTCATCCTGGCCCGTCAACGTCACGTTGTAGACGCGGACGCTCCTGAAGACAAAGTACGTTAACGTGCCAGAGCCGGGCGAGATGGTGACCGGACCGTCGACGTCCCAGGATACGGGCCAGAAGTTGCCGTCCGGATCGTAGGATCCGGCCGTGTCGATCCAAATGAGATCCAGGGCGTGCGTGGGAGGCGGCTGGACCGTCAGCACGAGGACCGGCGGCGCATCGACGAACGTGACCGGGAGGGTGAGGGGATAGGGATCCGTGGTGTTGTCGTCTACCGCGAAGCCGGCATCCACGATTCCATCCGGGCCCGTGCAATCGTTCTGGCTCGGGCCCGAACAGCGGTCGGGTCCCGTCCACGTCGACCAGTAGTTTCCTCCCGTCGGATAGGGCGCCGACCAGTCGTTCTCCGAGCCACGATCGTCCTGGGCCAGGATGTAGCTCGTGGGATCCATCCCGATCAAGTCGTTGTGTGACACCGCGATCCCGGAGGATTCGCGGAGGACGATGCCGAGCCCCGCCTGCCGGACCATGTTCCCGAAGACGACGGAGTCCGTCACCCGATCCAGGACGATGCCGGCGTGGACGTAACGAGCCCGGTTCGAGCTGACGTTCGCGTGGCGGACGAAGGCGAGCTGAATCGCCGTCGTGATCCATGCGTTGGGATCATCCAGGGTCAGGTTCGACACCTGGACCCGGTCGCAGTCTGCGACGAGGACCTGCCCTGCATCGGACGCGTCGATGACCTGGTCCGCGCAACGCGCGACGTACCGGATCGGTTTTCCTTGCGCGAGGTTGTCCGGGCCAATCACGTGGGACGTGAACTGGGTGGGCTCGATTCCTTGCCACGTGATCCCGCCGTACACGAACGTATCTGCCTCGAACACCACGTTCGTCGAGGCGTCGAGGTCGACTCCCGAGAGAATCGTGTCGTTCGTGAGCGCAATCCGGTCCGAGTGCACAATGGCCGGGCCTTGACCAGGCCCCCATGCGGTCCAGCGGCCCAGCTCGGATCCCGTCACCGTGACGTTCCAGGAGGAGTCGATCCGGAGGATGGGCGCACCCACCCCGTAGATGCTCACCGCCTCCATCCGGACGTTGGATACGTTCGTCAGGACCACGACCCCGTAGAGACCTCCGTCGCCCGCAGTCACGTTGAAGATGACGACGAACGCCCGCGTGTTCCGTACCTCGATGGCCGGCGGGTAGTACGAGCTCCAGATTCCCCAGTCGCGAATCACGAACGGATCGTCGGCGGTCCCGGAACCGTTGCGTACTCCGTTCTCTTGGGTGAAGTTCGTGTCTCCATCGATGAGAATCGGACCGTGGTTGATTTCTGGGAACCACGTAGGGTGAACCGGCGTCGTTTGGGATGCCGCAACAGTCATCGGTATGAGGCTGGTCACCGCCAAGACGGCGGCGAGGACAATGAGTCCAGCTGTCGGGCATCCCTCACCCATACGATGAGCCATACGTGACACACCGTATCAGGGTTTGCGCGCCGGCGGCCCGGACCGTTAGATTCTTCAGAGCCGCAGGGAGGCCGTCCCGCTATCGTCGCCCCGTCTGACCACTCAGCGAGATCCGCGCGGTGCGGGCGTCCCCGACGGCTTGTCAAGCGTGATCCAGGTGAGGGTCGCGTGGGGCTGGCCGGGGTAGTACGAGATCCGCACGAATCGACGGCCGACCAGGACCGCGAGTTGGGCGAACCCGTCGCTGCCGGTCTCGAGCTCGCCAACCGGCTCGAGATCTCGGTCCACGATGTTCATGATGCGCTTCGACGCTCCCGCCGGGAACCATCCGGAATAGGGATCGAGATAAAGGATCTTCTTGCGGAGGTCTTCCACCCGCGCGTCGATCGCCTTTCGAGTCGGCTTGGAGGATCGTCTCCGCTTCTCGCCCATCCGTCCTCGGATGCGTTCGGCGTACATATGCTTGCGCGCGCGACCCGAGCCTTCGCGACGAAAATTCCGTTATGACGGTGAAAAGTGGACGAACCGGATTGCGGCCCGTCCTGGAGTCGATGCTTAATAGGAGAACGCCGGGAGGGTCTCAGTCGAGAGCACGCCGGGCATGCTCTGGACCTTCGTCACGACGGATTGGACGAGGTTCTCGCGGGGGTCCGCGCTGATGCGGGCCACGATGTCCGAGTCACCGGTCGTGCCGATAATCTCTCGGATCTCGGGCACGTTCTTCAATGCGCTCATGGTCTTCTGCGTGTCCGTTGAGCGGATGAGGAGGTACGCGTTGCTTGCGTGACCGTCGGTCCCCTTCTGGGTCCAGTTCTCGAGCGCCGGATAGCTCCGGAAGCCCCAGACGTGGTCCATCAGCTGGACCTCGGACGCGAACTTGCGAAGTTCGTCCGTGTCGCGGAAGCCGCCTGCGATGGCGATGTCGTGACGCCCAAAGACGGCCTCGGCCTTCGCCACGTTGGGCTTGGCGCGGAGGGTCGTCAACGTTCTCTCTACATAACCTGGCGCCACTTTGACAAAGATGACGCTCGTTCCGAATAGTTCGCTTGGCATTCAAAACACCTTGCGTCCCTCCCGACGAGGGCCTCGCACTTAAGGGTGCGTACGGGGCGCGCAGTGGACATGAACCACAAGTGGTCGGTCCGGCGGCGAATAGGCCGGAACTGGTCAACGAAGGAGCGCCTGCTCCGTGTTGACGATTCACAGGGACGAAGCGGCCAAGGATTTGATTCCGCTCCCCCTAGGAAAGGGTTAAGCCATGTACACACATGTGTACACATACATGGCCACAAAGACGATTTCCATCACGAGGGAGGCCTACGACCGCCTGAGGGCCCGCAAGGGTCCGGAGGATAGCTTCAGCGACGTCGTCCTGCGGCTGACTGAACGACGACCTCTCGCAGAATATGCGGGGATGCTCAACAAGACATCCGTGAAGGCGATGCGCAAGGCGATCGAGCAAGCACGGAAAGACCGACGGGCATTGGATGTCCGGACATGATTCTCGAGACGAGTTTCATCCTTGACCTCTGGGATGGGACGCCGGAGGCCGTCCGGAAGGCTGGCGAAATCGATGCCCGTAGAGAGCCGATCTATATTCCCACGCCTGTCTTGTACGAACTCTGGGAGGGAGTCTCCCGCTCACAGCGTCCACGTCAAGAGGCGACCAAGATCCAGAACTTCGTATCGGGTCACGAGATCCTTCCTTTCAACGACGCGGACGCGCGGGAGGCGGGGCTGCTCTCCGGGCGCTTGTCTCGAGGCGGACGGATGATGGGGACGATCGACACGCAGGTCGCGGGCATGGCCAAGGCTAGAGAGCAGATCTTGCTGACCGCGGACCGAAGATTCCGAGACCTCTCAACGGAGATTCGCCTAGAAAGATACCCATAGCCTCAGCAGAGAGCTCGCTGAAAGAGACGATATGAAGCTCGGACGAGCTGACGTTGTCCGTTGAGGTGTCTCGATGCGCGTCGTCTCCGTGAACGTGTCGTTGCCGAAGACCGTCGAATGGCAAGGCCGCCGCGTGACGACCGCGATCTTCAAGGAGCCCCTGGAGGGCCGCATCCGAATCCGCCGAACCGGTCTTGTCGGGGACCGCCAGGCGGACCCGTCCGTCCACGGAGGGCCGCTGAAGGCCGTCTACGCGTATCCGAGCGAACACTATCCGTTCTGGCGGCGCGAACTCGGACGGACCGACCTTCCCTGGGGATCGTTTGGAGAGAATCTCACGACGGACGGTCTTTCAGAGGAGACGATTCGCATCGGAGACCGCCTTCGAGTCGGTTCGGCCATCTTGACAATCACGCAGCCCCGCTTGCCGTGTTACAAGCTCGGGGTCCGCTTCGAACGCCTCGACATGGTCCGGCGGTTCCTCGCGAGCGGCCGGTCGGGATTCTACCTTGCGGTCGTCGAGCCGGGCGATGTCGCGGCGGGAGACGCAATCGAACTCCTCGGCCGCGTTGAGGGCCAACCCACCATCTCGGCTGTCGTGGACGAGGTTCGGCAGGAAGAACCCGGCGAGTGATCGATCGACGCCAGGTGGGAGTTGGACTCCATACATGACGTCACATGGTCATGCGTAAGCACCATGGATGCCATGGTGGCCATGACATGGCCGGCTCGACAACGATTTCTCTGCGGAAGGAAACGAAAGAAATGCTCCGCAAGATGGGCTCGAAGGGCCAGACGTACGACGACGTCATCCGCGAGCTGATCGAAAGAGTATCCATCAAAGAACTCGACGCACGGTGGAACCGCATCCTCGAGGAAGAGGAGTTCATCCCATTGGATGAGGCATGACGTTCCGGGTCACGCTGTCGGAGACAGCGGCCCGACAGCTGCGCAAATTGCCTGCGGAACGCGAACCCGCATCGTAAAGGGTTTGCGTGTACTCGAGGAAGACCCGTTTCGACCTCGTCCGAAGGCCGACATTCGGGGCATCGAAGGGACGAATCCAAGGAAGTATCGGATCCGATTTGGTGATTATCGGGCGATCTACGCGGTCGTTGAGCGCGACGGAAGGTAGTTGAAATCTTCGTCCGCGGACGGGGCTATCGGTAGGGGAGGGGACGTCGCACCCGCGGTGGCGTTCTCGATTCAGGGCGGCGTGCTCGTTGACGGGTGGCCGCCGGACCGGCCTCCTGAGATGCGGATGAAAGCAACGCCGGGCAGCCCTTTGAACGCAGGATCCCCGGTCAGGAACCGAAGCCGCCTCCGTTGAGCCAGATGGTAGCTCACGGCGTCGACGTAAGAGATCCGTGCCCTTCCACGAGGCCACCGCACCCTCATGTCCATGGCGCCGAGAATCTCTGCGAGGGAAAAGTCGACCAGGATCGGTTCGAACGATGCGACAATCTTGACCGCCTTTTGCCGAGGCCCGCCGTCTCGGAGAAGCGCATAGTACACTTCCATCAAATTGAGACAGCTCGTCCTCCCTCTCCCCGATTCGAAATACGGACGGATCTTCGGATCCGACAGGTTGGCCAGGATCGCCGACGAGTCGTAGAAGTACTTAGAGATCGTCCCAGCCTTCCTTCATCTCGCGGATGAGTTCCGGGAGATTCCGGCGGAACTTCCACGTTCCACTGAGTTCGCTGGGCGTCGGGACCCTCCGTCGAATCTCGACCTCGAGGTAGTCGCCGTCTCGAATGTTCTGACGTCGCGCCACCTCGGCGGGGACGATTAGGCCAAGGGAGTTTCCCCATCTCTTGACGCGCGTGATCATGGAATTGCGTTATACGGCTAGTTATACATGAAGCTTGCCCGAGGGGTCGCGAATGTGATGTCTCCGAGAGACCTGAGCGGACCTCGGCCACGGTAGGTGGGCCGCCGAATCGAGGGATCCTCGCGAACGCCTTACGTCCCGATGCGCTCCACGCGGCCGTTCGCCTCCGCCCATCGGAGCAGGCGCAAGAACGCCTGGGTCTCCGCTCCCGTGAGCGTGATCACATCCCCGCCACGATACGCGGTCCCGGTCTCCCAGTCCTTGACCACGCGCAGGACGCGGTACCGGGGCTTCGCCTTCACCGCCATGAACTCCGCCATCTTCGCGGCGGCCCACGAGTCCTTGAAGGTCCCTTGGAACACCGCGAGGCGCTGGTGCGCGATGATCGCGATCTCGCCGCACACTTCGTTCAGGAAGCTGCGGTTGTGGCTCACGACGAGCAGCATGCCCGGATACGTCTTCAGAGCGGACGCCACGATCTCCTGGCTCTCGATGTCCAGGTGGTTCGTCGGCTCGTCGAGGACGAGGAGGTCGTATTCCTGCGCGATGAACTTCGCGAGGGCCAGGCGCGCTCGCTCGCCGCCGCTCAGCTGCCCGACGCGGCCGTGGACCGTGTCCCCCCGGAACCAGAAACGGCCGAGGAGGCCCCTCGCCCACGCCTCCGACGGCGGCGGTCGCCGCACGCTGCGGATCTCCTCGAGGAGCGTGCGGGAGAAGTCGAGCTCCTCCGCCTCCTGGGCGAAGTACCCGATGTTCAGGTTCTTGCCGCGGAACACGGATCCCGCGTCCGCCTCCTGGCGTCCGATCAGGACCTCGAGGAGCGTCGTCTTGCCGGCGCCGTTCGGCCCGACGAGGCCGACCTTGTCGCCCTTCCCGAGCTCGAGGTCGACGTCCGAGAACAGGAGGCGTCCGCCGTGGGACTTCGCGACGCCCTCGAGGCGCACGATCCCGTGCCCGGACCCGCCCGTGCGGAAGGCGAGGCGGAACGCGCGGCCCGCGCTCGGCGCCTCCGGCGTCTCGCGTTGCATCTTCTCGACGCGGAGCTTCCGCGAGAGCACCTGTTCATACACCTTCCGCGCCTTGAATGCCTCGATGATCGCGAGCTGCCGCCGCATCTCCTTGAGGTGGCGGGCCCGCTGCGCCTCCCGCGCCCGCGCGAGCGCGTCCCGCTGGACGCGGTAGTCCGTGTAGTTGCCGTCGTACGCGACGATGCGGAAGCGGTCGACCTCCAGGACCTTGTGCGCGATCGCGTCGAGGAGGAACCGGTCGTGGCTCGCCAGGAGGACGGCCGCGTCGATGTCCCGGAGGAACGCCTCGATCGTCTCGATCGTGTCGATGTCCATGTGGTTCGTCGGCTCGTCGAGCAGGAGGACGTCCTTCTCCTTCGCGTTCGCGAGGGCGCGCGCGGTGAGGACCTTGGACTTCTCGCCGCCGGAGAGGGAGCCGAACCGCTGGTCGAGGAGCTCCTCGCCGACGCCCAGGTCATTGAGGATCGGGTCGTTGACGATGATGCTGCGGCTGCGGGCGGCTCCGAGGGCGACGTGGAGGGATTCGTAGCGGGCCATCCGCGCGCTCGCGTCCGCGGCGTCCCAGGCGTCCGGGCGGGCCATCCACGCCTCGAGGCCGGCGAGGTCCGCTTCGATCCGCTGCGCCTCCGGGCTCGGGGCGGAGAGGACGTCCCGCACGACCGTCTCCGGCGGCACGTTCGGGACCTGCGGGAGGTAGCCGTACCGGAGGCCGGGCTTGAGCACGAGGTCCCCTAGGTCCGGCGCCGTCTCGCCCGCCAGGAGCCGGAACAGGGTGCTCTTCCCGGAGCCGTTCGGGCCGACGAGGGCGACCTTGTCCCCCGCGTGGAGGAGGAAGTCCGCGTGCTCGAGGACGAGCGTGGCGCCCCAGGATTTCCGGAGGTCCCGGCCCGCGATGATCGGCTCCATGCCTTCGGGGCTTAGTCGCTAGTCCCCGATGAGGCTTCGCCCGCCCCGATCCCGCCGACGCTGTGCGCAACAATCCATACAGATCGTTTGCAGTCGGGCTCGGCCATATCTTCCTTTGCGCCCGATACCTTGCGAGGGGTTCCACGAACGCTCCATGTCTTGCGTGAGGCCTTCGACCGGGCCCGAGTCACGAAATACGGCGGTCGTGTTCGGGGCTCCAATCGAGTCGAGGTCCTGGCATTGGATGGGCCCCCGCGCGGCTTCCGAACCCGAGTGGTCTCGTCGAGGCCGCTCACGCTGACCACCCATGCCATTGAAGTGGAGAAACCGAGGGCTTTCTCCTTCGGTCCCACGCAGTTCACCTTCCTCCAGCTGCAGACCGAGGACGGTATGGACGCGCGCCCCATGTCGCTCGCGACGAGTCCCACGCGGCCCCAGCTGGAATACGCGGTCCGACTCTCCGACTCGTCGTACAAGCGCGCTTTCGCGGCCCTCCAGCCCAACGACGAGGTCCGCGTCTTCGGCCCAATCGGCGACTTCGTGCTGCACGAAACCCGGCCTGCGGTCCTCCTGGCAGGCGGCATCGGGGTCACGCCCCTCAAGGGCATGGCCGAATACGCCGCCGACAAGGCGTTGCCCATCCCGGTCCGGCTCGTCTACAGCAACCGGAGCGAGGACGAGATCGTGTATCGAGGCGAACTCGATGCGTTGGAAAAGCAGAACCCACGCTTCCAAGTCATTCACACCCTAACGCGCTCCTCCGGCCCAACATGGAAGGGCGCGACCGGACGGATTGATCGGGCCCTTCTCCAAAGGGTCGCCGGCGGACTCACGGACCCGATCTACTACGTCAGCGGGACACCGGGCATGGTCGTTGGGACCCTGCGCCTACTCCGGCACCTGGAGGTTCCGGACTCGCGCCTCGAGGTCGAAGCGTTCCGCGGATACGATTAGCATCATTTCGCCTCCGGCCGTTCGGGGAGACCCTTCTTCCCTTTGCGTCGCTCAAGCCAGATCATCACGGCCGCCACCGCCGGCGGTGCGAGGACGATCGCGAACGCTGGAGCGCCGTGGTACGGACCGGTCAGACTCATGGGGTTCGTGTCGACGACGAAGTGGATTTCGGAGGTTGCCACGTTACCCGCGAGATCCGTGCAATCGAGTCGGACGGTGTGGGTTCCGAGCGCGAGGGTCACCGTGGTGGTCGTCCGGAGGCTCTCCGCGGCGGGTGGCCCTCCGTCGACGGATACCGTGTACCCGGCGATTCCCGAGAGCGTATCTTCGCCGCTCCATCGGATGACGACATCCGAGGTGGTCACGGTCCCCGTCGGGATGAGCACGGTCAGAGTGGGCGGCGTCGCATCAATACCGAACGGCATCGTCTCTGCGGACTCGACGTTTCCTGCGAAATCGGTCGCTCGATACTCAAGGGTGTGCCCGCCTTCGAAGGAAATGACGAAGCTACCGTTGTAGGGAGTCCACGGACCGCCGTCGAGGCGGTACGCGACGGAAGCGACCCCCGACCAGTCGTCCTCCGCGACGAGGCTGACGCGTACCGCGGATCGATACCAACCGGCCGACCCGGCCGCGCCGCTTACAACGACGTGGGTCCTTGGGGCGAGCGTGTCGATCTCGTCGGACGCGATCACGAGGTCTCCGTTCGTGTCGTTCAAGGAAAACGCGGCGGCCGCGTGGCCCGACGGGAGCGGGGCGAGCGAGGCTTTGCCGTTCCCATTCGCGTGGGTGATGACCGAGATCTTCCACGCGCCGTCGTGCACGGCCTCCCGCACGTCGCCGCCCCAGCCCATCGCACTCGCGATATGGGCCCGCCCGAAGGAGTCGAATGCGAGCGACACCCCGTAATACCGACCCTCATCGACGCGCTCGATCGACCATCCCGTGCCGTTCCATGTGGCGTATTGCAAGCCCGTGCGCGATGCGTAGGCGACGTGCGCCGTCCCGTTCGCGTCGAAGCGGATCGAGGCATCCGTCACGTTCGCATCGAGCCGGGAAGTCGTCCAGGTGCTCCCGGTCCAGCGGGCGACCCGCAGGATTCCCGCGGTGTAGTCCGGGTACGCGATCATCGGACGCCCGGAGTCGTCGACCGCGAGAGAGTTCGCCTGCCCGTAAAACGTCGGATCGACGACCTGCGTGGTCCACGCGCCACCGGATCGCGTCGCGAGCTTGAGGCCCTCGCCGGTCGCCTGGGAGTAACTGACCATCGGTTCGTCGGTCACCGGATTTATCGCGATCGAGGTCGGTGTGTAGAAGCCGTGCTGGATCACGGAGACCGTCCAGCCGCTCCCGCTCTGATCGGCGACGCTGATGTCGTAGTTTCCGTCGTACGAGGGCCCGGCGAGATAGCTGATGTGCGGCGCACCGTTCGCGTCGAAGGCGAGGGAGCACAAGGCGCCCCCGCCGGCAATCGTCGAGTTCGTCCATCCGGCCGATCCGCGCTCGGCGTACACGAGGCCGGATCCCGTATAGTAGCACATCGCCAGGACACCCGTCGCATTCCGAGCGATGGACGGCCAATAGCCAACTCCCGCGTGCTCGATGCGCCAGATCCCGATCCCGACGGTCAGGTGCCGGAGCGGCGTGACGAAGACGGTCCCGGTCGCATTCGTCGCCCAGACACGATATGCGTGCACGCCGTTCGCGATGCCGCTCACCGTCGCCGACCGGTTCGATCCGCTCGGCATCATCGATCGGTTCGTGCCGTCCCATTCCAGCGACGCATTGCCGGAACCGGCGAGGCCCACGTTGACGTCCGTGGTCGCGCGGTCGAGGAGGTACGTGCCATCTGGGTCCGTCGGAGGCACGAAGTAGACGAAGAGCGGGTGGCCCCAGATCTCCCACGAATAGGCCTCCGAGAATGTGGTGTACCCACCGGAGTACGAGATCGCGAGGTTCGTGATGTTCAACCGAATCAGGTCGACCTCGAATCCGACGAAGTCCGGCGTTTTCCCGAAGAGGTACGATTCGCTGCTGCCGTATCCGCCCCCACCTCCGGTCGGATAGTAGAAATCGTCGAGCTCGATCCATTCGTTGACCCCGTCCGTCAAGCGCGTCACGATCCCGGGGATGTCGGGGTCGCTGCCTCGGGTGAAGTTCGTTACGCCAGGCTCGGAGTGAGGGAGGCCTTCTCCGATGTCCCATTGCTGTCCGTTCGACGGCATTGGCGCATCGCTCATCACGAATCGGTTCTCGATAGCGCTGAAATTTCCGATGCCGGTGCCGCCGGTCGTGTGGTTGATCCAACCCAATAGCACGGATGCGTCCCCGCTAGAACCCATCGGTCCCCCGGGATGCATCGCGTGCGAAGCGTGGACGGCCGGCGTGGGAGGCGAGGCGCCCGGAAGTCCCACGCGGCCCGCGAACGGTCCGGCAGCCGCGGAGAAGGCGAGAATCGATACAAGGAGGGCGAGGGCCAGGAATCCAGGCACTCGTGCGGGCATCGCTCCACCACGGCGCGCCAAGAACCACCGCCGCAACCCAGGACATTCCTTGGGGCCGCCATTAAGGTTTCCGGGTCTCTGAAGGGGCATAACCGGCCGTCTCGAAAGCCTTTTCGCGCCTCCAGCCCTGTCCGCCGCGAGCGTCGACGATCGATGCCGGTCCCTCTCGACTTTCTCGTGTTCGTCGTCCTCTTCGTCCTCACCTTGGCCCTCCTGCTCGCGAACTACGTCTTCTATCTCCGCCGCGGTCGGAAGTACCACGGGACGTCCGCGGTCCTCACGTTCCTCGTCAGCGGGGTCGCGATCGGCGGGCTCCTGGGGCCGGCGATGCTGGACCTCGGGACGCAATACGGCACGGCGACGATCCTGGGACGATGGGGGTTCACGTTCGGCTGGACGTTCCTCCTCACCCTCGCCGCCGCGTGCGTGGCGCTGTTCGAGCGAGCGCCCGACAGCAAGGTGTCCGTCACCCTGAACGTCGTCGCGACGATCTTGCTCGGCTTTGCGCTGGCCGCCGGGCTGATCTTCACCGGAGGATCCCTGCCGCCGTTGCCGGCGAGCATCTTGAACCTCGCACTCGCGGCGATCCTGACGGCAGGGCTCAAGTGGGTCTTCGAGAAGCGGCGGCCGAAGCCGAAGACGCGTCTCCAGCGATTCGCGGAATTCCTCGGGTTCCGGCGGCCGGAACCGAAGTCGGCCTTCCAGCGCTTCACCGATTTCTTCAAATCAAAGTAGCACGGGCCGGCGCAAACCGCCATAGGCAACCGCCGGGATAGCCACGGGGCTATGGGAAACGAAGAGTCCGATCGCCCAACCGGCCTCGTCACTGGCGCGAACCGTGGCCTTGGCCTCGAGACCTCGAACCAGCTGCACGCGCAGGGATTCCGCGTTGTCCTCACGAGCCGCAAGGAAAGCGCGGGAATGGCGGCAACCAAGAAGCTCGACCCCGAGGGCGAGGAGGTCATCTACCATCAGTTGGACGTCACGGACCGGAAGAGCATCTCCGCGTTGGTGGGAGAGCTGCCTCGCCTTGCTCCACGTATCGACGTGCTCGTGAACAACGCGGGCGTCGGTTCGTGGGGAGCGGACCGGGCGGCGTCCGCCCACACGATCGCGGTGAACTATTACGGATCGCGCGATGTCACGGACGCGCTACTTCCGTTCGTCCCGCGGGGCGGCCGAATCGTGATGGTGTCGAGCGGGATGGGCGAGCTCTCGTATCTCAGCCGTGAGCTCCAGTCGAAGTTCGCGGATCCGGCCTTGGCCCGTCCCGGCCTCGAAGCGCTCGTCGCGTCATACCTCCGAGGCCTGGAAGAGGGCAACCCCCGCAAGGAAGGCTGGCCGACCGCCTACTCGGTCTCGAAAATCGCCATGAACGCGCTGACGCGGATCCTCGCGCGCGAGCTCGAGCCTCGCGGCATCCGCATCAACTCCGTGTGTCCGGGGTGGGTCCGCACGGACATGGGAGGCCGCAATGCGCCGCGCAGCGTGCAGGTGGGCGCGCGGTCGATCGTCCTCGGCGCCACGGGGATCGGCGATGCGACGGGCGGTTTCTTCCGAGACGGGAAGAAAATCGCCTGGTGAAGCCGCCATTTCGTCGGCCCTCCGGCGGGCAAGCTTCTTCCCGGGGACGTCCCATGGAGCCGGGATCGGAATGAAGGTCGTCATCTTCGGAGCGACAGGCCAGACCGGTCGCCTGCTAACGGAAAGAGCCCTCTCCGCCGGTCACGAAGTAACCGCCTTCGTTCGCGATCCGTCTCGCATGAGCCACTCCGGCCGCCCTGTCAAGATCGTGCAGGGCGACGTCCTCGATTCCGCCGCGGTGGATCGCGCGGTCGCAGGCCAGGGAGCCGTCCTCGTCGCATTGGGGACCGCGACCCGCGGAAACCCGCCCGTTCTCCCGCTTGGAACTCGCCACATCCTCGACGCCATGGAGAAGCATCGCGTGACGCGGGTCGTCGTCCTCTCCGCCGCCGGAGCCCTTCGTGAACCGGCGGGAACCATCGTCGGCGGCCTGGGCCTCGCCCTCGCACGCGCCGTCATCCCGCGCGTGTACCGTGAACATCGCGGGATGCTCGAGGAAGTCCGGACGCGGCATCTCGACTGGATCGCGGTCCGACCGGTCATCCTGACCAACGGGCTTCGTACCGGCCGTTATCGCGTCGTGGCCGCGGGCATTCCTCGGGGTGGATACCGGATCTCGCGGGCGGACGTCGCCGACTTCATGATCCAACAACTGACGAGTGACGCATTCGTGCGAAAGATGCCCGCCATCGCAAATTGAGTGGTCACGGCGCGATGCATGCCTCGATGGCGAGCATCGGCTCGACGGGATATTCCGAGCAGTACCGCACGATCTCGTTGCCTTCGGGGTCGTATCGCTCGGGGTGCATCAGCCAGGGGAAGCCGCACTGGCGGCAAGCATCCTCGTCCCGAGCGGCTCGTCCAAATCGGATCCTTCGCCTCCCGGAGGCAATTCGTACCCACGCGCGATCCGTCCAGTCTGTCGGGCCGTCCGTCATCTTCGTAGCCCCCACGGGCGGCCTCCGAACGGCGCAGGCGGATTTGAGTCGCGGCACCACGTCTGAATAAGGTTCGCGATAATTGAGTCATAGAAGCTTATATCCGGGGTCGCCCGAAAGCGTAGAAAATCGCGTCTTGCTGTCCGGTTCACCAAGCTTCATGAGGTCCTTGAGCGCTCGCGGGCGCGATGACGTATTCGGAAGCCCAGGCCCAACGTGTCCGGAAGGAGCTTGCTTCGCGGTCGGGCGTCATTGAGAAAGAAATGTTCGGCGGCATCGCGTTCCTCCTGGGCGGCAACATGGCCGTCGGCGTCCACGGGGACGATCTCATCGTGCGCGTCCAACCAGACCAGACGGCCGCGCTCCTCCGAGAGCCCGCCGCGAAGCCCTTCGATCTGAGCGGCAGCCGCGGGCCTCCCGCCGGATGGCTCCTCGTCGGCCCGGAGGGCTACAAGAGCGACGCAGCGCTCCGCACATGGGTCGGCCGGGGGACCGCGTATGCGTCCTCGCTGCCCAAGAAGGCGGCCAAGAAAGCCAAGGCGAGGAAGTGAAACGCCATCCGAAGAAACGCGCAAAGACGGCCAAACGAAGTGGAGCCAGGCCCCAGGCAAAATCGGTCTCCGCCACGGCTAAGTGAAGGCTATGTGTCCCTTCCGGGGGTCCGTCTGTACTATCGTACGATGGGTCGCGGAGAGCCGATTCTCTTCCTGCACGGCGGTCCGGCCCTGCCCCACGGATATCTCCTCCCGTGGATGGAGCCCCTCGCGCGGTCCCATCGCCTCGTGTTCTTCGACCAACGCGGCGTCGGTCGATCCGGGAAACCCCGCGACCGGGACTACAGCGTCGGCCGAATCGCGGACGACGTGGAGGCGTTGCGCAAATCGTTGCGTCTCGGGAAGGTCCATCTCTTCGGGTTCTCCTGGGGCGGCGCCCTCGCCCTCGAAGTCGCGATCCGCCACCCGGAATCGCTGCGGAGCCTGACGATCGCGGAGGGCTTTGTGAGCACGGACGCCCTCAACGCGCGCCTCCAGTCGTGGCTCGCGAATGCGCCGGCGGAGACCCGCGCAGTCGTCGAGCGCTACGAGCGGACCGGGTTGTTCACCCCGGACGATCGATATCATGCGGAGTACGACGACGCCGTGGAAAAGATCTATCCGCGAAACCCGGAGCGGAAGCCGGGCTACACGCCGCCGAGCTTCGTCGAGGCAATCCGAGGCCTCGCCTGGGACGTGTACTTCGCGATGTGGGGCCGCGACGGCGAGTTCCGGCTCACCGGGACCCTCGCCGGATGGGACGGGATGTCGCGCATCCCGCCGCTCGCGGTGCCGGTCCTTCTGCTCGTGTCTCGCTACGGCATGTGGACGACGGACGAGGCCGACCGCCTGGCGAAGAAGTTGCCCGACGCCCGGGTTGTCGTCTTCGAGCATAGCGGCCACATGATGTTCGCGGACGAGCCCGATCGATTCATCGAAATCATGGAGTCGTTCCTCAAGCATGCCGCCAAGCGGCGTGGTCCGAACAAACGTCGCGGCTGAAGATGCGCGTTCGGCCATCTCTCCCCTCAAGTTTCATAAACACCGCCCGGTATCGCGCGGCCCTTGGGCCTCTGGAGCGGCGTCGGTGGGCGCGCGGATCGTAAGGCCGCGATGGCCTTCATCTACGTGACCATCGTCCTCGACACCCTCGGATTCGGCATCACGATCCCGGTCCTGCCGCCGCTGATCGTGAGCTTCTTACCGAACACCGCGCAGGGCGCGGAAGTCTTCGGCCTCTTCGTGATGGTGTGGAGCCTGATGCAGTTCCTCTTCTCCCCCCTCATCGGCGCGCTCTCGGACCGCTTCGGCCGCCGGCCCGTGCTGATCCTGTCGAGCTTCGGCCTCGGCGTGGACTACATGATTATGGCCCTCGCGCCGAACCTCGCATGGCTGCTGCTCGGTCGGATTCTCAGCGGCATCACGGCCTCGAGCTACGCGACCGCGGCGGCCTACGTCGCCGACGTCACACCGGTGGAGCGGCGCGCCGCGGCGTTCGGCATGGTCGGGGCCGCGTGGGGCGTCGGGTTCATCCTCGGGCCCGCGATCGGCGGCCTCATGGGCGGGATCGGGCTCCGCGTTCCGTTCTGGGCGGCGGCCGCGTTCTCTCTCACGAGTGCCGCGTACGGTCTGTTCGTCCTCCCGGAATCCCACAAGCTCGAAAACCGCATATCGTTCGCTTGGCACCGCGCGAATCCGATCGGATCCCTCACGCTGCTCCGATCCCACCGGGACCTGTTCGGCCTCGCCGCGGTCAACTTCCTTCAGTTCCTCGCCTTCCAAGTCCTCCCGAGCGTGTTCGTCATCTACTCCGGCTATCGCTTCGGATGGGGTCCGATCGAGGTCGGCATCTCCCTCACGGTCGTCGGCGCGTTCAACATCGCCGTCCAGGGCGGCTTGGTGAAGCGCTTCATCAGTCGTTTCGGCGAGCGGGTCGCGCTGATTACCGGCCTGACCGCCGGCATCGGGGCCTTCATCGTGTGGGGCGCCGCGTGGACGCCGCTCATCTTCATCCTCGCGATCGTGGTCTTCGCCCCGATCGGATTCGTTCAACCGGCGCTGCAGAGCCTCATGACGCGGCGGGTCCGTCCGTCCGAGCAAGGGCAGCTGCAAGGGGCGAACGCGAGCATTGCGGGCCTCACAGGCATCCTCGGGCCCATCCTGTTCACGCTGGTGTTCGCACAGTTCATCGGTCCCTTCGCCTCGGTGGGCATTCCTGGCATGGCGTTCTTCGTCGCCTCCGTCTTGATGCTGGCCGCCCTGGCTCTCGCGGTCCGCGTCACGAGCGCGGCGCACGCGGTCGCGCCTTCCGAAGTCGAGGCGGCTCTCGCGAACGACATGGCCGAGAGCTCGATTGTCCCGGTTGGAGATCCGGACGAGTAAATCGTCAACACGATTGGATTGGTTTCCTCCCGGGCGGCTTTATCTCCGCGGGAGGCTTGCCGGCATCCGAATGGCCCGACGACGGACGGTGTCGCGCGGGACGATCATCGAGCGGCTGGCCGATGACCTTCGCCCTTTGCCGTACGTCCATGCGTTCTGGGAAGCCGGGGCCGCCGCTTTCGATCGGACCGATCCGTGGTCCGACATCGATCTGTACATCGTCGTCGACGACGACAAGATCCCCGAGACCTTCGCGGCCGTCGAGAAGACACTGACCGCACTCTCGCCGATCCAGCTGAAGCATGTAGAAGCGTGGCCCTCGACGTCCGGCATCGAGCAAGCGTTCTATCGCCTCGCGAAGACGGACGAATATCTCCTCGTCGACCTCGCGATCATGAAGCTCTCGGCCCCGGACAAGTTCCTAGCACGCGAGATCCACGGCGACGCGGTGTTCCTGTTCAACAAGCGAAATGCGGTGGAGATCCCACCGCTGGACATGGAGGGATTCGTGCGGGCTCTGCTCGATCGACGGAAGCGGGTCATCGAGCGGATGGAGTTGTTCGGGCCGTTCGTCCCGAAGGAGATTCATCGTGGCAACTGGCTCGAGGCTCTCGAATTCTACCGCGCCCTCGTCTTGCAATCACTGGTCGAAGCGCTCCGGATGCGATACGGACCGCTGCACTACGACTTCCGAATGCGGTACGTCTATCGAGAGTTGCCGAAGGACGTCGTTCGCAGGCTCGAGCGGCTGGCTTTCGTCAAAGATGCCAAGGGCCTCGCCGCCAAACATCGCGAGGCGGTCGCTTGGTTCGATGAGGCGATTCGAGCGATTGACGAGACGAAGGTCCGAGAGATGGTCTCCGCGGCAACGAAGAAGCGCCGCGTGAGCGAAACTATTTCCTGATTCGGCCGGATGTGCGGCGGGGCCCTGCGACGAAGGTGCTCATCGTCGGTGGATCGGGTCGAATCGGAGCCGCCTGTGCGTCGCTTCTCGCTCGGGACAAACTCGTCTCCGAACTCATCCTCGGGGCCCGGAATCTCGGCCTCGCCCGCAAGGTTGCGAAGGACGTCGGGAGGAAGGCCACGGCGGTCCGAGTCGATGCGGCGGACGAAGGACGTCTCGCGACCCTCGCGAATCGCGTCGACTTGATCGTGAACTCCGCCGGACCGGATTTCCGTGTCGCCCTGCCCGTCGCGCGTGCGGCGATCGAGGCGGGCGTGGATTGCGTCGACATCAGCGCGGACGGCGGGACCGTCGAGAAGTTGCTCGCCCTCGACAATCGAGCGAAGCGGTCCGGCGTCACCCTCATAACGGGCATTGGCCACACGCCCGGCCTCACGAACCTCATGATGGGGTACGCGGCGAGGAACCTCGATCGGACCATGGACCTGCGCGCCTGCGTCTGGTGGGACCTGAGCCGCGAGGCGGGCCTCTTCGGCAACCTGGCCGAGATGCGGAAGTCCGGCCGCATCAGCGCGTCGTGGCAGCAGATCTTCGCGTGGGTCACGAGCAAGGTCCGCTGGTACCGGAGAGGCCGTCTCGTCCACATCAACCCATTCGAAGAGATGCGGCTCGTCACGCTTCCGACCGGCCAGGTCGTGACCGCGGTCCCGATCGGGAGCACGGAGCCAATCACCTTGCCTCGTCAGTTGCTCGGACTCCGGTCCGCTTCGATCTTCATGGGATTGCACCCGCCGCAACTCTGGGAGCTTCTGCAAACGCATGCGGCGCGGATAGCGGAGGGTGCGGTGGATCATGCGGCGGGGACCCTCGGCTTCCTGGAGGAGCTCGCGTGGAATCCCCGAAAGTGGCTGCGAAGTCGGACTCGAGTCCCGTCGACGTTTGGCATGGTCGCCTTCGCGGCGGGACCGAAGGCGGGTGCCCGCATTCGTCACGCCTGTTGGCCTTCGGGTCCGTGGGAGTCGACCGTGGGCCCGCTGACCGTGGCCGCCCTTCGCGTCCTTCGCGGGGAAGTTCCCAGTCCAGGCGTGCTGTCCCCGGAGAAAGCGTTTCCGCCGATGCCGTTCCTTCGAGAGGCTGCCGCCTATGGCCCAGCGCCGCCACGAACCGCACGGATCGTCAAAGAGTCCGAGAAGGTCGTCGCAAAGTACGCGGATTGAACCGCGTTGTGATGCCTCCTCACTTGCCGAGCGTCGCGGTTACGGCGAAGAACCCCGCCACGGCGAGGATGACGACGACGCTCGCCAGTCCGCTGAAAAACGAGATCACGAACGCGGCTCCGTAGAACACCGGAGCGACCAGGTACTGGCGCTTGATCGTCTCCACCTGTTCATCCGTGACGTCCTTGCCCAAGAGACGATGGCCGGCCGCCGCGTACCGCCAGAGTCCGTTCCACACGAACGCAAGCAGGAGGAAGGTCCCCGAGTACACGCCCGCCGCGACCTCCGAATCCCCGGTCGAGATGTGGCTCGCGACGAGGGACGTGGTGAACGGAGTCAGGACCACGAAAAGCATGAGCAATCCGTTCATCAGCATGAGGCGCCGATCGACCCGATGGATGTAGTTGAACATGTTGTGATGGTTCATCCACATGATCAGGATCGTGACGAAACTCGTGATGAGTGCGAAGAAGGAAGCCCATTGGTCGATCAGGCCCTGCGCCAGCGAGCTGCCGCCACCCAGGATCGGGTCTCGGAGGTTCAGGACAAGCAGCGTGATCGCGATCGTGAAGATGCCGTCGCTGAACGCCTCTGTCCGCGCGGTCTCCTTCTCGTCAGAGGCTTCGCGACCAAGCATCCGGATGCGGCCTGTGACACGTCGTTCCGATTTGAATATGCTTGCCACGATCCGCGTTGATGCCTAATCGCCGCGGCGGAAGTTCGTGACGCCTCCGATCAGCCCAAGGACCGTCCCGACGATGAACCCGCCACCGCCCGCGAATCCAACGAGCGAGAAGACAATCGCGATCGGACTGCCGAGCGACTTCTTCCGCTGCCGGATGAGCCATCCGCCCACGATGGTGAGCAGTCCGCCGATGACGGAGGCCACGCCCGCGATCGCCAAGTACGGCCGGACGAGATCGGGAGCAGGCACCGGAGTCACGTTCAGAATATCCAGGACACCCTGCACGGTGATCAACAACCCGCCGACAATTGCGAGGTACGACACGCCCTGCCCCCGAGCGGCATCGAATCGCCGCTACATCAGGATTCGGTCTGTGGGTTCCGAGAGGCCCGAAAGCATTATCGCGGCGCGAGGGACTCGCCTGTCCATGCGCATCAACCTCACCGACCGTCAGTGGGCGGGCTTCTTCCTGTTCAGCGGCATCGGCCAGTTCGCGATCTTCCTCACGGTCGCGGAGGCGATCGATCCGACGTACAGCGTGTCGACGAATTACATCAGCGATCTCGGAGTGTCCGCCGCAGCGCCGGTCTTCAACACGGCCATCATCCTCGTCGGCCTGGCGGTCCTCAACACGTCGTGGTTCCTCTTTCGCACCTTCCACGATCGGATTCTCATGATCCTCGTGGCGCTCGCGGGGATCGGGGCGGTCGGCGTGGGCGTCTTCACGGAGTATTCGCCGGACGGACTGCACAGCCTCTTTTCTCTCATCACCTTCCTCTTCAGCGCGCTCGCGGCAATCTACGGGTTCCGCGTCATCCGGCCACCCCTCCAGTACATCTCGGTCCTCCTCGGCATATTCTCCTTAGCGGCCCTCGGACTGTACGTGTCCGGAACCTATCTCGGTCTCGGACCGGGCGGCATGGAGCGGATGATCGTCTGGCCGGTCCTAGTGTGGGGGTTGGCGTTTGGCGGTTACCTTCTCGTTGAGTCGCCGTCCCCTCCGATGTCCGCGAAATGAGCGGCCGAAGGTCCGGCAGCCGGCGGGCATTCAGTCCGCGTTAGGATCTCCGAAAGTCTTTTGGTCCTGACCGGGATGTCGCCTCCGGGGGAGGACCGGTGTATCACCGACACTGGACTACGATTCTGCGATCCGTCGCCAAAAAGCTCAATGGGCTGAAGGACAACAAGACCCGTCAGGTTGCAATCGATTACCTGGTTGCCCGGCTCAACTTGATGAAGGCCGAGATCGGGGCCGGAGAATGGCCGCTTAGTTTAGAGGACCGCGAGAAGTAGCGGCGCGACGCAGGAACTCCGAGAACCGCTGAGTCGCCTCTGGCGCAATGGACAGCCAGGCTTTCAGACTGTGATCGGCGAGGAACGCCTCGCATTTGCTCAAGTGGTCTCGAGCTTCGGCCTTCTCGCCCAACGCCGCAAGGCCGGCGGAGAGGTACATCTCGGGCAGGTAAACCGGCGAGGTCACCTCGGCCGCGAACGTCGCCTCGGCGCTTTTGACGGCCTCCCGGAATGCCGCGATGGACCCCTGGGTCTCCCCATCGAGCCACCGCTCGAGCCCTCCTAGGATCTGGACGTGCTGCGGACGCGATTCGAAGGCCCGCTCGAACTTCGGATTCCGGAGGCGAGCGATCGTGCCGACGACGCCGCTCCGGTCCCCGAGCCATAGCTGGGATTGAAGGGCCATCCACGTGCAATCGAACGCGAGGTTCGGGTATCCGAGTCCCTCCATCTCGACGGCGAGGGTCTCGAATACGGTCCGGGCTTCCTCCGCGCGGCCCTCGAAGAAGGGAATGTGCGCCAGCCGGAATTGGGCGAATGCGATGGTCTCGCGGGAGTGGACCCGCCGCGCGAGATCGATCGCTTCCGCGAAGTGCTTCTGAGCCGCCGCGAAATCGGCCAGCAGGTCCAGGTCGACGCGTCCCTTCAACAGCAAGAGGAACCGATCGAGATGCGGATCGGGCGACCGCTCCAGGAGCCATTCCGCGCTCTCGATGTGCTCGAGCGCTTTTTCCACATCGAGGAGCCGCCACGCGAGATTGCGGGCCATCTCCATGTGTGCCCGCGCCGCGAACGCGTCTCCGGCCCCGGCGGGCGCCTGGCTCAGGGCCTGCTCCAGGTACTCGAGCGCTTTCTCCGGGCGTCCTCCGTCGCGGTCGATTTCGATCCGACCGAGTTCCAGGAGGGCCTGGGTCATCCCGCCCCGCTCATGCAAGGTCGAGAACGTCTCGAGCGCGCGTCGGCCGTGTTCCACCGCTTCCGCGTCGTCTTCGAGTTTCGTGGCGACCCGGCACCGCACGAGGTCCAGCCAGGCTTGCTCCACGCTGGGTCGGCCGTCCAGCGCCGCAAGGCCGAGTTCGATCTCCGCGAGGGCCAGGGACGTCTCGCCTCGGTTCTGGAAGGCGGTCGCGAGCTTGCGGTGGAGGCGGGCCTGGGCCTCCGCTTCGGGCCGGTCGCGCATCGCGGACTTGAATGCGGTCAAGGAGCCGGGGAGGTCGCCGATCCGCTCGTTCGCGTCGCCCAGGGCTTCCCAAAGGACCGCCCGTTCCGGTTCGTCGACCGACAGTCGCAGGGCGTTCGACAGGGAGTCGACGCATGCGACGACGTTCCCTGCCTCACCTTCGCGCGCGGCGAGCTGGCGGAGCTGCCCGACCGCGAATTTCCGAAGGCCTTGCAGCTCGGACGGCGTCAGCACGGAGGCGAAGAAATCCCGGATCATGTCGTGCGCCCCGAAGGCATCGTCTCCCATCGGCTGCAGGAGCGCGCGGTTCACGAGCGACATCAGGACGTCGTGCGACAGCGTCTCGTCGAGAAACAGGGCCTCGCGTGGGACGGGGACCTCGTAGAGCGAGGCGACCTTCATCATCTTCCGCTCGGCCGTCGGGAGGCGCGCGTAGATCTCCTCCTCGATGAATCGTCGGACGTCCCGCAGCGCGCCCTTCCGGACTCCGCCCGCCCCGGCGGACCGGAGGAGTTCGAGGAACAGCGGGTGGCCACCGAGCGTGGCGGCGAGCGGCAGGAGCCGTGGCGCGTCCGGGTCGGACGCGAGGAGCTCGCCGATCTCCTTCGAATCCAGGCCTTCGAGGTCGATTTCCCGCACTTGGCCCTGGACGGCGACGTCCCGGCGGTCGTACACCGGCAACGCGATCCGCGTGAGGACGAGGATGCGTACCTCGGGCGCGGCAACGAGCATGTCCTTCAGGAATCGGAGGAACGCGTGGACCTCCGGGATGCCCTCGTGCGCATCGTCGAACACGAGGAAGGACGCCGTGTCGGCCAGATCCTCCCGGAGCGCTTGGTCCGCCTGGTCGGCCTCGCCGCGGGCCATGACGGCCTTCAATCCCGGCCGACCGAATTGCGCGAGGAAGCCGCCGAGGTCCGCGAGGATCGTCTCCCGGGTGTCCCACGGCCGGACCCGGTGCCAGAAGAGGTTCTTCGTCCCGTGGAGCCGCTCGCACACCTTCGCCGCGAGGCTGGACTTGCCGATGCCCGCCATGCCGCGGACGACGAAGAAGCGGGGGCCGGGACCCGGAGCGGTCAAGGCGTCGAGCTCTAGCCGGCGGCCGACGAACGCGTCGACCCGAGGCACCTCCAGGAGCCGCTCGATGAATCCCGAGGGTGCTGTGGTCTCGGGAGCGACGAGGTCGACCGTTTCTCCTGCGATCGCCGCGCGCACAAATCCTCCCAGGGAAAGCTTGCCTTTGGTCGCGGTGAGCGCTTCCCCGACCGTCGTCGTACGGACCCCGCCGGCGTCGCGCACGCGGACCGCTTCGGCTCGGACTTGCTCGCGCAGACGGGAGGCCGCGAGGCGGCCCGTATCCGTCAGGTCGTACACCTTCAGCCGGCGCCGGTGGCCCTTGACGTGGGCGACGCGCTCCCGCACGAGTCCTTCCTCGAGCAACGGGTCGATGAACTGCCGCACGTGCTGCACGTAGATGTCGGCGGCCTTCGCGATCCCTTCTTGGCCCATCTCCGGAGGGACTTCCACCACGTCGGCGTACTTCGCAAAATCGCCGAGATGAATCAGGATTCGTTCCTTGGCCGTCAAGCGCACGACGGGCACCGGCCGCGGCCGTCCATCGGATGCACGCGTAAGAACGTATGGTCGCCGGGTCCGCCGCCGTTCCCATGAGTTTGGTTATTCACAGTGTACCCACTGAGCGTCGGACTAGTCCCTCCGCCGGCATCGGCCACCTAGGTGCCTGGACAAGGGTGCCTGGGAGAAAGACAACCATGATGGAAATGTACGGAAGGGCAATCGTCGAAGAGCGGCTGCGGCCGCGGAAGTTCGCTGAGATCGCCACCTACGTCCGGAACGAGTACGGACCCCGTATCGGGCCGGCGTTCCTGTTCGCGGACATGGCGAACGGCGGCGCAGCGGGGAAGCCGCGGAAGCAGTGGACCACGTCCCGCGCGGTGATCCGCACCTTGGCGAAGGCGATGCGGGCGTTAGTGCCCGGGAACGGAAAGGCGAAGGCCGCAAGCCCAGCGAGGTGAGGCCTGCGAGCGGGCGCCGAGGAGGGGCGCGTACCAAGTACCCAACGGCCGGGAGGTGATCCCCACGATCCTCTGGCGGCTCGCCGTCTTCGCGGCGGCGGTCGCGGGGTACCTGCAACGGCTCGCCGCGCCGATCCTGCCCCGCGCCTTCTGAGACGGGTCGGAGGTCGATCCCCCGGCCTCCTTCTCTTTTCCACGCGCGGAGATGGATTCAGAAATCGAAGCGGATAATCGCCCGCGAAGGACTTAATCCCGAGACGACGGCTAAGACGCGTTGGCCGACTTCCACAACCTCGTCCGTCGCACCGTCGAGCACGTGTATCTGACGGACATCGGCGGCACACCCCTCGTCCATCTGTCTCGGCGAATCCCCTCGGACAAGGACCCGGACCTCGTCGCCTCGATGTTCACCGCGATCCAGAACTTCATGGACGACAGCTTCCACAGCATGGGCATCGGCGACGTGCGCAGCATCGAGATGTCGGACCGGCATCATGTCGCGTTCGGCCGCGGCCCGCGCGTCCTCCTGTACATCGTCTACAGCGGGCGGGAGTCGAACCATCTCGAACGGCGCGTGATCCATCTCGTCCATGTGATCGAGTCGCGCTTCGCGCCCGTGATCGAGACGTGGAACGGCGACGTCGACGCGATCGAGCCGCTGCAATACTTCCTCCAGATGGAATGGGAGATGCCCCGCCGGGAACTCCGGTCGCCTCCGCGGACGGAGCCCGAGCTCATCGCCTGAGCGGTTTCCCGGAGAAACCATTTTAGAGGACCACTTCTTGGTGGGCGACGAGCCGCGATGCGACGTTCTCGTTGCCTTCCGTGGATAGTGGCCGTCTTCCTCGTGTCCGCGGCGATCGCCTTCGTTCCGCGTCCGGCCCATGGCGCCCTCGTCAAGCCGTCGTACGCGGCGGGGGACCGTTGGGTCTACGACCTCGACGGATCGCTCGCGACGTTCCCGGGACTCAACGCGAGCCAGTTCGGCCCGTTCAGCTTCGACATGGTCGGCCGGGTCGAGGTGGCTGTGGTGGGTCCCGCGTCCGTAACGATCGGGAACACCTCGATCCGATCGGTGCAGGTCGCAACAAGCGCATCCGGGTTCTTGAACGGGACGTTCACGATTCCTGGTGGCCCGTCCGCCGCGATTCACGGATCCTTCACGACGTCGAGCACGGAGTTCTGGGAGGAGGGGGCCTACCTGCCCGTGCGCTCGACCGGGAGCTCCTCGTACGCCGCCGACGTCACCTACATCGTCACGTTACACTTGGATGTCCAGGTCAAGGTCAACGCCACGACAACGCTCGGGTCCGTCCCGCCGTTCGGCCTCGACGTCGGGGAGAATGCGAGTGCGCCTCTCACGACCGACGTCCGCGTGAACTCCACGTTCACCTTCGCCGGCCAGACATCCCAGATGGACAACGAGACCACGATTAACACGACGTGGCACCGCGAGGTCCTCTCGCAGCAGAACATCACCGTCGGCGCGGGGACCTTCCTCACCTACAAGCTCAACCAGACGCTCGGCAGCTTCCCGGGCATCCCCGGTGCCCTCGAAGGCAACGAGACCGCGTACTTCTCGAACGATGCCGGGTACTACGCGAAGCGCGAGGCGTACGCGAACGGCACGCGGGCCGCGGAGATGTCCCTCAAATCCTACTCCTACGGCGCGCATGCGACCGGGCTGAGCGTCTACGACATTGCGCTCTTCGTCGTCCTCCCGATTGTCCTGGCTGCCGTCGTCGTTTTCTTGATCTGGCGTCGCCGGAAAGCTCGAAAACCGGAACCGCCATCCCCCGGAACGGGAGAGGGTCCGCCTGCTCGTTGAGACGAATGGCCTGACGAAAGTCTTCGGCGAGGTCCGCGCGGTCGACGACCTCAGCGTCTCGATCCCCGAAGGGGCCATCGGGCTGGTCGGGCCGAACGGCGCCGGCAAGACGACGTTCCTCCGGCTGCTCCTCGGCCTCCTGAGGCCGACGTCTGGGTCGGGGCGGGTCCTCGGCTACGGCATCGAGGACGGAGTGCCCGTGCGCGAGCAGATCGGATACATGCCGGAGCACGACTGCCTGCTGCCGGAGATGACGGGCATCGGGCTCGTCACGTACATGGGTCGCATCAGCGGCCTCGATCCGGACACTGCCATGAGCCGCGGCCACGATGTGTTGCAGTTCGTCGGCGTGGACGAGGAGCGGTACCGCAAGGTGGCGGAGTACTCGACGGGCATGAAGCAGAAGGTGAAGCTCGCGCAGGCGATGGTCCACGACCCGCGGCTCTACATCTTCGATGAGCCGACGACCGGCTTGGATCCCCGCGGCCGGACGGAGATGCTCGACCTCGTCCACACGATTGCCGAATCCGCCGGTCGGAACGTGATCCTCTCAAGCCATCTTCTCCCCGACGTCGAGCGCATCTGCAAGTACGTCGTCATCCTCGATGGCGGGCACCAGATCGGAGCCGGGACGCTGTCGCAGCTCCTGAGCGGCGGGGAGGATCGGATGCGCGTCGATTTGCGGGGCGATGCGGGCGGGTTCGTGCGGCAGCTGCAACAGGCGGGCGTCGAGGCAGATGTCAGCGCGGCCGCAATCCACGTGACGCGGAAGGCGGGCGTGGAGACGGAGGTCTTCCGGGCCGCGAAGGCAGTCGGTGCGGAGGTCCGCTACCTCGGCGGGGAGATTCGAAGCTTGGAGGAGTTGTTCCTCGAACTCGTCGAACGCACCGCGAAGGGAGGCCGCTAGATGTCGATCTCCCTTCCAACCTACACGCGGCGGGAGATGCCGCTCCTGCGCCGCCGCGATCGGGTTCGCACGATCATCACGACCGGCCTGCGGCGGGAGTTCAAGCGCCCCGCCGCGATCGTCGTCACGGGCCTCGGCGTCGCGATCACGACGATCAGCTCGATCGTCATTGTCCTCTTCATCTCGCTCATCGTGCCCGGCCAGGCGCGCGACCTCAGCTTCTTCTTCATCCCCGCATCGAACAATGCGATCCTGTTCTTCGTCACGCTGATGGCGTCCGTGGTCGGTTCCGGGCTCATCGCGGACGACCTGAATTCGATGGCCCTCACCTTGTATCTGAGCCGCCCGATCACGCAGGCGGATTACCTCGTCGCGAAGGCCGGCATCCTCGCTCCCCTGGTCGCGATGGTGGCGGTCCTGCCGCTCGTACTCACGCCGTTCGTCACGGCGTTGCTCGGATACTTCCCGTGGGACATCGCGCTCGAGGCGATGGGCCTCTCCCTCCTGATCGGCGTCCTGTTCACCGCCTTCTACACTTCCGTGAGCCTGTTCCTGTCGAGCCTCACGCGCCGCCGGAGCTACGCCGCGGCCGGCGTGTTCGCGGTGACGTTCGGCCTGACGATCCCCGCGGAGATCCTCGCCGGAGCGACGAACACACCCTCGCTCCTCTACCTCTCGCCGTGGGAGGACTTCCTCCAAGTCGCACGCGCGGCGTTCGGCGCGACGGGCGGGGTGATCGATTGGCCGGGAGCGTTGGCGATCCTCCTCGGGGCCACGGTGGTCGCGTCCCTCGTCACGTACCTCCGCATGAAGGCGGTCGAGGTGGTCTCCGGATGAGCGGGGTCGTCGATGCGGCGGCCGTCTCGAAGTGGTACGGCGAGGTCCTCGGCCTCAACTCCTTCACCGCGTCCTTCGGCAGCGGCATCACGGGCCTCGTCGGGCCGAACGGAGCGGGGAAGAGCACGCTCTTCAAACTCCTGATCGGCCAATTGCGGACGGACCAAGGCCAGGTCCGGTTGCTCGGGGAGAACCCTTGGAACAACGTCCCGCTGAAGCGCCGCATCGGCTACTGTCCGGAGCACAACCAGCTCTACGGATGGCTCAGCGGTCAGCAGTTCGTCGAGACGCTCCTCCGGTTGGACGGGATGCCGAAGGGAGAAGCTGTAACGAAAGCGGCGGCCGGCCTGGACCTCGTCGGACTCTCCGACGCGGCGCACCGTCCCACGCGGACGTACAGCCGCGGGATGCGTCAGCGCGCCAAGCTCGCGCAGGCCCTCGCCCACGATCCCGACATCCTGATCCTAGACGAACCCTTGTCCGGCGCCGATCCCCTCGCGCGCGTCCACATCCTCCGGACGATCGCGGAGTTCGCAAAGAAAGGCGGTCACGTCCTGATGTCGACCCATGTATTGTATGAGATCGAACGCGTCACGCACAACATCGTCCTCATCCACAACGGCAAGGCGATCGCGTCCGGCGACATCCACGCAATCCGCGCGTTGATTGACGAGCACCCGCACGCGGTGCGCCTCGCGACGCCGCGACCGCGGGAACTCGCGCAGGCCCTCGCCGGCATGGAGCACGTGGTGTCGTTCGAATTCCCCGCGGCGGACTCGCTCCTCGTCCGCACGAAGAAGCCGGACGCGTTCTACAAGGAGCTCCCGGCAATCATCGTCGACCGGAATCTCGAGGTCCGCGGGCTCGAGAGTCCGGACGACAGCCTCGAAGCCGTGTTCGAATACCTCGTGGGGTGATCGGACGGAATTCATCGAATCGTTCCGCCGGGGCGTCGTCGTCATCGGGCTGACGGTCCGCTACTTCTTGACGACTCGACGCGTGATCACGACGGGTCTCCTCGCCGCCGTCCCTTTCCTGATCATGGTGTCCCTCGCGGCCGCAAGGGTTCCGTCGTTCAATTTCATCCTCCTGTTCCAGACGCTGATAATCCCGCTTTTCCTCTCGGTGGTCCTCATCTTCGTGACGCTCGTCGGCGCCACGACGCTGATTCGCGAAGAGATCGAGGACCAGACGATGCCCTACCTCCTCACGCGCCCCATCTCGAAGCCGGCGATTGTGCTGTACAAGTACCTGGGGTATCTGATCTCGGTCCTCGTGCTGCTGGTCCCGCCGCTCGTCCTCGCGTATGCGGTGACGATCGGCTACTCCGGCGATTCGTTCTCCGCGGACTCGGACGTCTTGGCCGGATTCCTCGTCACGACGGTGCTCGGATCCGCGGCATACGGCGCGCTCTTCCTCTTCCTGTCCGTCCTCGTGCGCAAGCCCCTCGCGATCGGCCTCCTCATCGGCTTCGTATGGGAGTCGATCGTCGGCTCGCTCCCGGGCGACGTGCCGAAGATCAGTGTGATTCATTACCTGCGCTCGATCCTGAAAGGGATGATCGCCGTCGGGCCGCTCAACAGCTACACGACGGACATCTCCGCCGGCTTGGCGGCGGGAATCCTGATCGCCTTCACCGCCGCGATGATCGTCCTCTCGCTGGCGGTGTTCCAACAGATGGAGTTCCGGCAGAAGGCGTGAGCCTCACGCGGGCCGCTCCCAGACGATCCCGTTGCCGACGCTCCGCCGCATGATCTTGCCCTGACCCTCGAGTTCCTCGAGGAGGATCTCTGCGTCGTCATCCGTCACCCCGAGCATCGCGGCGACCTCGCGCGTCGCACAGCGGTCGTACCGCCGAATCAGCCCCGCCACGGAGCCCTCGACGGGATCGACGACCTTCGGGACGATGTCCGGCTCGACTTTGCGGATGACGTCCTCGAAGACCTCCCAGGGTTGCCATCCGTTGAGTCGCGCGGACACGTCGCCGCGGGTCAGCGTGAACGTCGGGAATCCGGTGACCTCGAGTCGCTCGCACTCTTCCCGATCATTGCGGAACGCCGCCTCGGCTGTTCCATCGTCGAGGGCCTTCTCGAATGCGTCGACGTCCAAGTGCGTCTCACCCGCCACGTCCATCTGCACCCCGCGTCGGTGGATCGGTCGACCGTCGAGGCACCACGCCTCGCGCAGCGCTCTCAGATACCGCCGACCGGCCTCGCCACTCTGAAGCTCTGCCGCTTTCACCGCAATGCACGCAGGCCACGTCGAATTGAAGTCGTCGACACTGTCGATCATCTTCTCGGACGCCATCGGCATTCGATGTTGCTCCGCCACGGCCTCGAAGAACGCGAGGACGGAAGCGGTCCAGCGACCACCGGACATCCGCGCCCACTGTTCCCGGACCGGAGAGAAGTCCTCGAACAGGCCGCCCATGCGAATCTCGAGCTCGACCGCGCCCGGATAGACGACCTCGAGGCGGCGCATCATCGGCTCGCAGCCCCAGCACCAGATGTTGTGGGGATCCGTGTACCAGACAATGCGAACGGGGTCGACCATCGAGTCGTTCCGGGCAAGCGGCGGTTCCCTAAGAACCCGTCGATGTGTCAGACCGTGGGGAGACCGGAGTACTAATGTCGTAAGAAAAGCGTGCGAAGATTGAAATATATCGCGATATATCGCGATAGATCATGGAAACGGCGCGCCTCGACCCGGTCTCGCGTGAACTGCCTGTGCACCTAGAGAGCCTCGGCAAGGAGTACGGACACTTCACCGCACTAAAGTCCCTCAACCTGGACGTTCCAGCGGGGACCTGTCTCGGCTTCCTCGGCCCGAACGGCGCGGGGAAGTCGACGACGATCAAGATCATGACGAACCTGATCCGTCCGTCCCGCGGCCGCGCGACACTGTTCGGGATTGACGTACGAGAGGATCCCCCGCGGGCTCTGAGCCGAGTCGGCACGGTGATCGAGACTCCCGAGTTCTACGGATATCTCTCGCCGCTCGAGACGCTCGCCTACGCGGGACGCCTCCGGGGCATGACCTCCCACGACATCGAGGCCCGAAGTGACGCCGTGCTGCGCGAGGTCAAACTCTCCGACTGGGCGGACCACCGCATCTCGGAGTTCTCGAAGGGAATGAAGCAGCGCGTCGCGATTGCGCAGGCATTGCTGAGCGAGCCGGACCTGCTGATCCTCGATGAGCCGACGTCGGGTCTGGATCCGCGTGGCATGGCGGAAGTCCGGGACGTGATCAAGACGCTCAAAGGGGAAGGCCGCACGATCTTCATGAGTTCCCACTTGCTCGGCGAGGTCGAGGAGGTCTGCGACGAGGTCGCCCTCCTGAACCAGGGCCAGCTCCTGATCAAGGGATCCGTTCGGGACCTAGCTCGCGGGTCCGGCACGTCGACGTTCCAGGCGACATTCCTTCATCCTCCCGCCGCGAGCGATCTCGAAGCGCTCGCCTCGATCCCCCACATCGAGGAGGTGCGGGACGCGCACGACTCGTCGGTCGACCTGAGGATCGCCGGCGGCGAAGAGGCGCAGGCGCAAGTCCTCGAGGCGTTGATCGCGCGCGGCCTGAAGGTCACGAGCTATCGTCCGCTCGGGTCCTCCCTTGAGCAGCTGTATCTCGAACGGATCCAGGAGTCGGATCGCCTATGACCGCGAGCCCGCTCTCCCAAGTCGTTACCGTCGCGAGCTACGAGATCCGGAAGTACCTGCGGAGCCGCAGGCTCATCGGCGTCCTGATTCTCGTGGCCTTGATCGCCGGCCTGATCCTCGGCCTGCCACCGGCCCTCGGGTCGGCGTACGCGTCGACCCCGGACGCCTTCGTATCGTCGTTCGCCACGTTCGCGGGTCTCCTCGCGGTCCTGAGTGGCGTCTTGTTCGCCGCGGACGCCCTCGTCTCGGAGCACGAGAAGCGCACGGGCTACTTCCTCTTCCCGAACCCCGTCCGCCGGGAGGTCCTCGTCGTGGGGAAGATCGAGGCGAGCCTCCTCGTCTCCGCGGCCGTCATCTCCGTGTACTACGGGATCGCGGCGATTGCCGCGCTGGTCGTCACGGGGTCGCTGACGGAGGCCGTCGGCCTCTCCTACCTGTATGCCCTCGCGTACATGACGTGCATCGTCGGAATCGCATACCTGCTTTCCGCCTCGCTGAAGAGCACGGTCGCCGCGACCGTCCTCACGTTCTTTCTGTTCACGTTGATCTCGGTGTTGATCGGAGCGATCTTGGGCGCGGCGCACGTCAGCCCGTGGTTCGTCCCGACATCGGCCTCCAGCATCATCGGGAACGTCCTCGGTGCATCCTCCGGGGGCCCCCGACCCGGAGGCGGGTCCGCGGAGTTCGTGCCGGACCCCGCGACATCGGTCGCGGTGTTCCTGGCGTACGCGGTCATCGGAGTCGTCCTCGCGATCGTCCTGTTCCGGCGGAAGGAGCTCTCGTCATGAGCACGTCGGGGCCGTTCCGCGGATCGCTTCCGTTCTTCTTCAAAGGGGACTTTAAGGGCCTGGTTCTCCACTTGCTCGAAGATCGCCCGATGCACGGATACGAGATCATCAAGGCGCTCGAGGAGCGGTCCCGCGGCTTCTACAAGCCGAGTGCGGGCGCGATCTACCCGGCACTCCGGACGTTGCTGCGCCAAGGACTCGTCTCAGTGAGCGGGGAGGAGCGCCGCAAGACGTACCGGATCACCGCGAAAGGAAAGGCCTATTTGCGGAGCCGCCGTAAGGAGATCGAGGGGCGGTTCCACGCCTTCGAGGCATCGATCGGCCCGGAGCGCGCCGCGTTGTTCCGCGAGTTCCGTGGCACGATGAAGCTCCTGGGCCCGACCCTGCAGGACGTCACGCCGGCCCAGGCGGAGGAGCTGCGGAAGCTCGTGGTTCAGCTGCGCGAGAAGATCCAGAAGATCGTATCCGAACGCGGCTAGTCGTCGCGACGCTCTCACTCATCCAGACTCGCCGGGTCGCCGCGATCGATATTTCCAGACTGCCAGCCCCGCAATCGCTGCTCCGATGTCGAGGGCGATGATTCCCGACGCGATCCCGGAGGATCCGACCACGACGACGAACTCGCCGGTGCCCACCTCCGAGTTCGGAGCGCCGGCTTGATCGTCCGCCACGAATCGGTACGTATGGATGCCCGGCGCGAGATGCGCGGCGAACCGGAAGGCGGCGTCCATCGTGACGAGACCCCGGGAGAACTCCATCGGCATGCGGGCGCCGTCGAGGACAATCGAGACCTGTGGAGGGTCTCCGTCGAGGTCCGCGTATTGGACCGCGAACACGAACTCCGTGATGTCGTCGCCGCCTGACGGCGAGATCGCGGGCTCCGTCAGAAAGGGCGCTTGGTTCCTCGTGCCGACACGCGTAATCGAATGAGACACCTTCCACGCGACGACCTTGGGGTCTTCCGCGGGGTGGTAGTCCCCGCGCACCTCGACGATATCGCGGACGACGACGTCCTCGCGAATCAGATCGTCCGAGCGGACGTACACGAGTTTTCCCGGACGAAGTTCTCCCGTGGGATCGGCGATCACCTGATCGATGGCGATCCGAACGAGGTCGATGTGTCCCATGGCGGGCAAATCGGCGTCGGTCACCGTCCCTCGGAACGCGACATCCGCGGCGCGGACCAGAGGTTCGACGCGGATGAAGTACGAAGGTTGCTGGTCCTGTGCGAGCAGGACTCCGTTTTCAAAGAGCCGTACCGTCGCCGTCAGGGTGGTCTCCGAGTCACGATAGACGACCGGCGTCGCGGCTTGCATGAAATATCGCGCCCCCCAGGTGCCCTCGCCCAAGTTGAACGTCACGAAATAAAGTGGCTGGAAGAAGACCCAGCGGGCCGCCTCGGAGGGATCGAACCCGCCGGTGACATCCAGCTCGATCCGGACTTGGCCGTGGTGGCCGGATGGGACTTCGAGAAGCATCTGGATGCCCGCCGTGTAGACCTCGCCTCCCATGACGGACACGGGGTAGTCGATGAGGCTCGCCTTGTTTGTGATCGTCACGTTCCAGCCCTGCGCGGGTTGGACCGGCGGTGCGGCACCGATTGGAGCGAGAATCTTCGGGCCCACAAGTGCATCGGCATGGGGCGCCAGCGCGCGCACGTTTTCTCGGGTCTGGACGTTTGCGAAGACCGATGTGGAAAGGAGGACCGTCAAGACGATTGCGGCGCCGCTGACGACTGCCCACCTTCCCATCCGGATCAGGCGACGGCCTCGGCCGCCGATGCGGCTCCTAGCCGATAAAACTGCGCCGAAATGGGCGCCGAGGATTCGGCCTCGAGGCAGTTGTCGTCGCGCGCGGTTCGGGCCTCGCGTCGTTCACCGCTCGATGTCGAAGTAGATGCGCACGGTCGCACGGTACGACTTCACCTTCGCGCCGTCGAGCTCCATCTCGAGTTCTCCGACCCGCGCCCATCGAATCCCCCGGACCGTCTTCGCGGCCTCGCGGACCGCGTTCTGGGCCGCATCCGCGAAGCTCTTCGGCGACGTCCCCACGATGTCGATAATCTTCTGGACCATGTCCTTCCCCGAGGGGCGATGGCGGTGCGGCCATTTGTTCGCTTCGGCACCGCGAGACGGGCTCGAACGACGGCCTAACCCGCCTCGACTTTCGAGGGATCCGGGAACTTCTTCAGGACCGCGCTGAGGGTCGCGGCCTCTTTCCGCATCCCCTCGATGTCCTTCTCCAGGAGTGCGCGCCACTTCCGCGCTGCCGCATCCCCGTGGGTCGCGTACAGGCGAGCCGCGGACTGCAGCGCTTCGAAGCGCCCTTCTTTCAGCGACGTCACCAGAGCGTGCCCGCGTTCCGCCGCATCGTTCACGCGCCCGATGCGCTCGAGGAACTCGACGATGGCGGGCACGCGTCGGCGCAGCATCGTCGCATCCTCGCTCCACTGGATCTGGAGGGACCGCTTTTCGTCGTCCCGCACGGCCTTGAGCCACGACCAGGCGGCATCGAGCGCGCTACGAATGAGACGCGAATCGCCGAAGACATGGGTGAGCTTCGCGTCCGAGTATCCCGGTAGCTCGAGCAGGCCGTAGAAGGAGCGGCTCCGGAACGCCTCACCTTGGGGGCTCGCGTTGTTGAGGAGCCGCAAGAGCGGTTCCGGATCGGAGTTCGGCGACGGCGCGGGGACGCCGATGCCTCGCCCTTGCGCGGCTTCGAGGAGCAGCGGGATCGCCTGGTCCGCGCGGCTGCGCGCGAGGAAGTCGAGGTACGCGGCCGCCGCCCGGTCGTTGAAGGCGTCCACTTCCTCGTTGAAGGTGCGCGCGTCCTCCGGGGACGTCGGCGGCTTCGGGATCTTCTCGAGTCGCTCGACCTGCGTCTTCAGCTGGCGGATGCGCGCCTCGACCGCTTTGTACGACTCGCGGTACGCGCCCTGGAGCCGGCGGACCTCCGCGCCTTGCTCCGCCATCCGGTCGAGCTTCCGCCACGCCTTGCGCGCTCCGTAGAAGTCGCGCTTCCGCGCCTTCCGGAGGGAGGCGTCGAGGCCGGCGACGAGCCTCGGGGCGATCCGCTTCTCCTTCAAGGCCTTTGCAAGGTCCGCCGCGATCGTGTCCACGTCCCGCGTGAAGATCCGGACCTGCCGCCAGTTGTCGACCTCGCTCTCCCGGATCAGCCGGTCCACGCGTTCCCGGAATCGGTCGAGCGTGCCGTCGACGAGGCCCGGGATCCCATGGACGCGGTCCCGCGCCTTCTCGATCGACTCGAGGAGTTCCTCCGCCTCCGCCTCGAACGTCTCCGGGGACGGCGCGTCGGAGGAGGGCATCGAAGGTCCGCGATGGACCCCACGCTATTTAGATTCCTTTCGGACGACGCCCGGACCGTGGATTCCGCGCGGGCCAAGGAGAAAAGGGGGCGTGGCCCGGGGGAGACCAGGCCGCGCGGTTGGGGATTAGGGGTTCGTGTGCACCTGGATGTTTCCTCCGGCGAGGTACGCTCCTGCGTCGGTCGTGGGGTGGTAGTAGAACCCAGAGTCGTTCGTCACGACGAAGTCGATCCAGTCGGTGCCGTGTCCGGGCTCTCCGTTGTCCTGCACCGTGATGGTGTAGTGGTAGCCGGAGCCACCGTTGACCGTCGCTTCGCCGCTGAACGTGCGGGCCGGGCCGTCTCCGGGCCCAGCTCCCACGTCATAGGTGTCGACCGTCGTGGCCTTGATGTGGTAGTCGGTCCCGTGATCCACCCAGTTCAACCCGCCTCGGAGGGGTTGGTTGGGCTTGTATCCCGCTTCGAAGCCGAAGTTCGCGTGGAAGCCATTGGACCAGATCCAGCCGCCTCCGGTGACGAAGTCATGCACGGGCGGTGGCGGGAGTGGCGTCCCCCCTCCGCTGGGGCACGAGATGTCGCTGTGGGCACTCGAGACGACGATCTCCACGCCCTGAGCCCAGAGGTGCAGCGCGTTCACCGTGATCGAGTAGCCGGTCGGGTCGCTGAAGACGTTCTGCTCGTTGATGACGAGCGTGAAGACGTTCGGCACGGCGACGATCTGATTCGGCTCGCCCGTCACGATGACGGGATTGCCCATGACCATCAGATCGGCGATATCGCTCGAACCCGACGCGCCCGCGTCACAGGTCGTTCGGGAACCCGCCGATACGAAGGTCGTCGTGACAAGCGGGGGATTCCCGGGAATCAAGGTGACGTCGGCGGTGGACGCGAAGCTCTCCGCGACTCCGTTCAAGCCGATCGTCCACGACACGAAGGTACTCGCTTCGGCCGCGGGGGTGTTCACATCTGCCAGGGTCGCCGTCAAGGCTCCTCCATCCGACGGAAGATCGCCGGTGTCCGCGAATGTGGTGTCGCTGCCGGCCGGCGGCGGCGTGTGGACCCACAGACCGTAGGCCCTTCCGCTGTAGTCGCCCGTCGGAGGCGATTCCCATCCGAAGGCGCCCGGTGCGATCACCACAAACGCAAACAGGAAGATTGAGACCGCAGCGACGATCCCTTTCGCCCTGTTCGATATACGGGTGGGTGCGTTCATGGTAGCGGATTCGATGGTCCGCGAGGCTCAAAAGGGACACGCCGTCAGCTGTGCCGGGGTGTACCCCAAAGCCACCATGTCGCCGACGGAGGCATGTTGGTTCCCAGCGCTGATATCGAGCCAGTCGCGGCGAGTGTCCATTCGTGTCCACATCAGGAAGCCTCGAATTGATTCGCGGTCCTGAGGAGACACCCCGGGAGCCCGGGTCCGCAAAACCTTAAATCGACGGAGCCGCTCCGCAGCCTTCCATGCAGATGCGGCTTCTGGAGAAACAGAAGGACTCGGTCCGGCTCGAGATCCTTAACGCGGACGACACGGTAATCTACCCCCTGATCACGGCCCTCCTGAAGGACCCGGACGTCGAGGACGCCCTCTACTACACGGGCCATCCCCAGCTCGACAAGCCCGTCCTCACGGTCAAGGTGAAGAAGGGCAGCCCGCAGGCCGCGCTGAAGCGCGTCGCGGAAGGCCTCGCGGCGGAGTTCGGTGGCGCCCGACAACTCCTGGAGAAGGAGCTCGCATAGGCCCATGGAGCGAGACGTCGGGATCGAAGGCTACCTGACGTCGACCCCGGGCGTCGGCGGGATTCTCAAGGCCAGCGCGGAGGATTTCGTCGTCGAGGAGGTCTCGTCCCCGCCACCGCCGTCCGCGGAGGGCCGCTACGCCATCGCGACGGTGCGGGTTCGGAATTGGGAGACGAACCGGCTCGTCCGGCAACTCGCGCGGGGGTTGCACGTGAGCCGCCGCCGCATCGGCTTCGCGGGTACAAAGGACAAGCGCGCCATCACGACGCAGCTGGTCTCGTTCGAGGATGTCCCACTCGAGGGGATTCGGGCGCTTCACATGAAGGACCTCGAGGTCGTCGATGTCTATCGGGCCGAGGCGGGGCTTGAAATCGGAGATCTCCGCGGCAACGGCTTCCGCATCGTCGTGCGGGACATCGCCATCGCGCCGGAGAAGGCGGCCCCTACGGTCGAGGAGACCGCGCGCCAGCTCCGCCTCCATGGCGGCTTCCCGAACTTCTTCGGGGAGCAGCGGTTCGGGTCCGTGCGACCGATCACGCATGTCGTCGGCCGACACATCGTCCGCGGGGAATTCAGGGAAGCGGTCGATGCCTACGTCGCGAATCCGATCGAAGGAGAGGGAGAGGAATCGTACGAGGTCCGCGCCGCGTTGCGTGACACGGGGGACGTGCGCACCGCACTCCGCACGTATCCACGGTCGTACGGGTTCGAGAAGGCGATCCTGAATCATCTCAACACGCATCCCGAGGACTTCGTGGGTGCGCTGCGGGCGCTGCCATTCAACCTACTCCTCATGTTCGTCCACGGCTACCAGTCGTTCCTCTACAACCGGATGCTCTCGGAGCGCATGTGCCGCGGACTGCCGATCCACGAGCCCGTCGCGGGCGATCTCGTGCTGCCCGCGGACAAACTGGGATTGCCGGACCGCGATCGACGGATCGATGTGACGTGCGACAATCTGGATCGCGTCGCGGAGCGATGCCGCGCCGGCAAGGCCTGGGTCGGCGGGCTCCTGTATGGGTCCGAATCCGAGTTCGCCGGTGGCGAGCCCGGACAGATCGAGAAGCAGGTCATCGCATCCGAGGGGCTTCGACCGGAGGACTTCATCATCCCGGACCTCCCGCGGCTGTCGTCGAAAGGCACGCGACGCGAGATCCTCGCACCGCTCGCCGCGATCGATGCACGCACGGAGGGAAACGAGCTGCGACTCGCGTTCGAGCTCACGCGCGGATGTTATGCGACGTGTCTCGTTCGAGAATTCACGAAGGCGGGATGAGCCGCTCGCTCACGAGCGCATCTTCGACCAGAGGTCCGCGAACCGGTCGACCGCATCGTCTTGGAAACTCACGCGGTTCGCCAGGAGGAGCTTCCGCACTTCCTCGAGGTCCTTGATCGTGAAGACGCTCTCCCGCTCCCGCTTCGTGCGGACGAGCAAGTCGCGGCTCATCAGCTTCTGCAGATGGTACGAGAGCGTCGACTTCGACACCCCGACCGACATCTGGAGTTCCGCGAACGTGCGGTCGCCGTACGTCAGGAGTTCGAGGACGATCTTCCGCGGGACATCCTGCCGCAACACCGCGAGGATGCGCCGCTGCGCCTCGACGAAGGCACGCGCGATGAAGTACCGCTTGCGGTGTCCATCTTCCTCCGCCTTGAGGACGCCGTTCCGCTCCAGGTAGCCGAGATGGTACGAGAGCATGCCCGTCGACATGCCGAGCGCCTGCCCGATGCGACGCAGGTGCACGCCCGGGTTCGCGGTCAGGAAATCGTAGATTCGTCGGCGGCTCTCCAGTTCTAGCCCTTCGGACATGTTGATCACCTCAGCAGCGCGAGATACAGGGACACGAGCACCGCGAGGTTCAGCGCGAGCCACGTCGTCGCGACGGACGAGACCGGCTGCGTCGCGATCTCGACGAGCAGGTACACACCCTGCGCGAGGAAGAGACCGAACGCGCCCGTCAGCAGGAGGAACCGGCGCTCGCGATGCCGCACATACGACTTCGCGGACACCGTCGCGAGGATCGCCGCGAACCCGGCGAACGAAACCCTGAGGAATACATCCCAGGGGCCCATGTCCTCCCGACGATGCCGATACAGAGTAAAGATACTTTGTGTACAGCGGTCGAAGGGCGTCCGAATCGCGTCCCGGGATGAGGGTTCGAACACCGTCCCAAGGAGTTGCCCCCTCGGACCAAAACCGGGATATCGTCGAACGGACAGTATTCGGTAGATGGAGGACGGCCAAGGCGCGTGCGCAAATCTCGCGAAAGCGGCGGCGGCACTCACGGTGCTTTCACTGCTGCCGGTCGCTTTTGTCGGATCTGCCCCCTCTCATGCGTCGGCCGGCCTCCTCCCTATTTATTCCATGTCGACGCCCGGATCGGCGACCGGTGACACGCCGTATTCCTCGTTCCTCTTCGGATCCTTCGCCTACGACGAGCCGCAGGGCCAGGTCCTCGGGAGCTACGTGAAGTTCTCGTACATCGCGCCGATGGGCCCGATCCGCTCGTACCTCGCCACCGGCGCCCTCTCCCCCGTGCTCTACATCGGCTCGATCGATGTCGGGCCGTTCCTCCCGCTGCGGGATCCGAAGGTCAGCGGACCCACGTTCTTCGTGCAAGGATACGACGTCGAGATCCGCGCGCACGACGATCCGACGGGCCTCCTCGAGATCCGCACCATGAGCTCGCGCGAGGTGACGATCGAGCTACCCGCCTCCGCAACGAACATCTCGCAGCACGCGACGGAGGTCACGGGTCCGGGATCCTGGCCCGCTTCATCGGTCTCGTATACCGTCGGCGAGGATCACGCGCGGCTCGTCCTCGGGGCCGGCTCCTTCACCGTGACGGGCACGCAGGTCGTCGCGCACATGGGGCAGTCCGATCTCCTCGTGTTCAAGGCGGTCCCGGCCGCGTCTCCGTACAAGGCGGAGTGGCGGGCCGTGCTCGACGCGATCGCTGCGGGCCAGGTCGTTGCGGAGTTCGATCTCGTGGCCACGTCCGGCGGCGCATGGGTCGAGAACTCGGCGCGCTACCGCATCGACCTCGCCGGTTGGCCGCAGCAAGTCGCCCCGGGGAAGGCGTCCGTCCACGTCAACTCGACCGCGCCCGTCGGTGCGGTGCTCCTCCTTGCGTTCGATCCCGCGACAATGCCGGCGGACGCGACGCGCGAGATCCGCGTGCGGGCGAACGGCGCCGACGTGAACGTCACGGCCGATGCGCTCGGCCTCTTCTATTCCCCGGAGTCGCGGGCGAGCGAGACCTCGTACACGGTCCTCCCGCTCCCGGGGACGGTCATCGCGGTGTACCTGCCGAGCCTCGCGTCGACGTCCATCGAGGTCGAGAGCGCGGTGACGCCGGCACCGCCGATCGCGTTCGAAGCGGATTCCATCCTTGCGCTGAGCCTCGCCGTGATCATCGTCGCCGGCGCGGCGTCGCTCATGTTCCGTCGGCGAGAGACGTAGGTCATCCAATTGGGGGGCGGCCTCCAGGGTCGGGCGACGGCGAGGACTCGCCGGCCGCACACCTACTTATATCGGCGCGCCATCGGCGCCTCCATGCCCGCCGAAGAGATCTGCGGGGTCGTGGCATGCGGCAAGGAAGCGAAGCGATCTCTCTCGACCCAGAAGGTGAAGCAGGCCCTCCCCGAGCTCAAGTTGATCGGCGAGCCGCGGCGGATCCATCTGTGCCGCGATCACTATCGGCAGTTTCGCAAGAAGACGAAGGAAGAGCGCGAGCTCGACCGCGCGACGTGGCAGTGATTCACGCACTTCGCGCCGTGAAAAAAGGGAGAGGCCTGACTCGCTCGTCAGGCTTTCTCGTGCCTTAGTCGGGTTCGAAGTGGACTTGACCCGAGTAGGTTCCGGCGTAGCCGGGGATCCCCTGGACGGTCCACGAGCCGCGTAGGTTCGCGAGTCCGTCCGTTCCGCTCAGGATCACGAGCTGCCCGACGAACGATGTCGGGAAGATCCCATGGGCCTCGATGCGCAGGACCAACGTGCCAGAGCGCCCATCGATCGTGCCCGTGAACACGTGCTGGCCTTCGAGGGTGAAGTTCCCCGATGCCTCGAGGCGCAGGGTCGACTCTCCGTCGGTGAGGCCCACGAGGGTCCCCGCATATGTGTCGTGTTCCGTCACGGTGTAGATCGTCACGTCGCCCGCGACGCGGATCAGGGCGAAGCCCGGACTCCCGACGACGATCGTCCCGCTCGCGTCGGATGGCGGCGTCGCGCCCGCGGCCGGCAGGAGCAACACGAGCGGCAAAAGCATTCCCAGTACACTCAACACACGCCGATTCGTTCCGCGGCGAGATGTGCGGTTCATGCCGCCTTCGAGGGCGGCCGCCGAGGATGTCGATGCGTTAAGCGCCGCTTTCGATTCCGGGAGTCCACAAGATTCGGATGGATCCTTCGAGACGCCTACTCGAAGATTAGTTCCCGCAATCCGGTCTTCTCGTTGAACCGCCGACTCAGTCGGATCGAGTCGAACCGCTCGATCTGGATTTCGTTCACGACCGCGGTCTTCGCGCGGAACAGGTGGCCTCCGATGACCGTGTGGTCCGGCCGTCCGAGCGCGGCGTGCAGATGCAGCTTCGGATCCGCGCGCATCGCGATGCTGCCGTGCAGGCTGAGGAGTTCGTGCCGATCGTGCACGGCGGCCTTTTCGTATCCGTTCGCCCCGAAGAACCCGATCTCGAAGTCCTGCAGCATGCCGATTCCCCAGAGGACCGTGCCGTTCTCGACCTTGTGCGCCGCGGCCGTGGCCTCGAGGCTCGGGAACAGATCGTCGCCTTCCGCAAGCTTGAGGAGCACCGTGTTCGCTTCCTGGCGGGCCTCCATCGGATCACCGCGTGAGGAGGGCTTCCGACTTGATCTTCAGGCGGCGCTCGACCGCCTTCGCGAGGTCCTTCGCGCTGCTGAATGCCGTGTACACCTTGCGCGGCGCGCAGGCGACGATGAAGTCCATGACGCCGTCGAAGTCCGCGTGATCGCTCAGCGGGAACTGCGCGTCGAGGCCGTAGCGGCGCGTGTAGTCGTAGAACGCGCACCAGCCGCTCACGTACGCGGACCGCAGGCCGATCGACCCGAGCCAGGACACGCTGTCGTCGAGCGGGGGCCGCAGCCAACCGGGCGGCAGGACGTACACGCGCGGATCCTTCCGCTCCGATTCCGCGAGATCGGAGATCCGCCGATATTGCAGCGGGATGCCGTACCGCACGTAAATGTCCGCGAGGTCCGCGATCTTGTCGGAGACGGCGACCTCGACCCCAAGGCGGTTCGCGAGGGCGATGAGCTCCTGGCTCTTGCCGAATACATAGCCGCCGAGGGCCACGGGTCCGTTGGCCAGTTCCATCTCGAGCCAGTTCAGGAGGTCCGACTCGACGTCGTGCTTCGGCGGGAAGCTGAACCCCGGACGGCCGTATGTCGCATCGACGATCAGCGTCTGCACGCGCTCCGGATGCGCCTTGCCGCACGTCGCGCCGCCTTCCGGATTGAAGTCCCCGGTGTAGAGGAGATCGTCCACGCGGATCATCGCGGAGCCGAAGACGTGGCCCGCGTCCCGCATGCGCACGTGGAATCCGTTCACCTCGAGCTCCTTGCCGTACGCAAGTTCGATCCCGGTCCCGGAGCCTCGGCGCACACGGAGGACCGCGAGCGTCTCCGGCGTCATCACGCCGCCGGACGTCAGGTGGTCCATGTGCCCGTGGCTCACGATGCTGCCCGGCGTCTTCCGCACGGGGTCCAGGATCACTTCCTTCAGCGCCTCCTGGACGAGGATGCCGCCTTCGTAACGCACGCGCATCAGGACCGCCTGGTGAACACGTACCGCGTCGGCACGCGGCGCTTGAGGCCCGTCCAGTATTTGCAACGTTCGCATCGATAGCCCAAGGTCACCGTCCCGCCGAAGACCGTCATGTTGCGGACCTTCTTGAGGCGGTTCCCGCACACGGGGCACTTGATCAAGGATCGCATCTCGTCCGTGTCGCGGCAGAGGATCTCCAGGTCGACGAGGCCCGAGTCGATCGCGAGGAGCCGCAAGCGCGGCTCGCCGACCCGATACCGGTCGTCGCCTTTCATGTCCTTCTCGACGAGGGCCTTGAGCCGCCGCTGGCTGTCGACGATCTGCCGCGTGCTGAAGACCCGCGTGAGGCTCGCCCGGACGCGATCATCGGTCGGGATGCGGTACGACGGCATCGGGGCTGCGGAAAGGTCCCGGTCCTACTAAGGTTTCTGGAGGGGAGCGCGTTCCGCGGCGACCCAGGTCGCCGAGGGAAACGCGGCTGCGGATTCCGTCCCGAGTCCCATGATGGTCGGTGGGACCGCCACGAGCCGGTAGATTGTGTCCGGCGTCGTGACCCACAGGAATCCATCGCGGCCCATCTCGACGTCGAGGATGGCGGCCGGAGCTGTTAGGAGGTAGGACTGGTTCACGACCGCCGTGCCCGCCGCATTCAAGGTCAGCTCCCGCAAGCGATGGTCGTTGAATGCGCCGAACATCAGATGGTTCCGCGATTGCGGCAAGAGCAACCCGGTGAAGAACGCCGCGTTCGTCGGCGCGATCGTCGGCGTCCACCAATCGAGCGGCATCGTCGGACTCGGGCCGTCGCGGTTCGTGTTGGTCGGCGGAGACGGTGGCGTACTGCACGTCGCGTTCGGTCCCCAGCCGTAGTTGTGCGCCGGGATGAGGAGGTTCACCTCATCGTTGCAGTTGGGACCGTTCTCCGTGATGTACGCGTCGCCGCTCACGGGATGAAACGCGATGCCGAACATGTTGCGGTGGCCGTACGTGTAGATGAGGTTGTCCCAGGACAAACTCCCGTAGTACGGATTGTCGGAAGGCGGGCTCCCATCGCCGTTCATGCGCAGGACTTTGCCGAGCGGCGTCATGCCGCTCTGCGAGTACGACGGGTTTGCGTTCTCGCCGACGACCGCGTAGAGCTTGCCATCCGGCCCAAATGCGATGACGCCTCCGTTGTGGTTGCTTGCGCCGCTGAGCGGAGGCATCCGCAGGATCACGGTGTGCGACACCCCCGTGTCGCCGCTCGCCTGGATCCGTACGATCCGGTTGTACGTTGAGCTGTTCGCGGCGTCATCGTAGGTCTGGTATGCGTACACGTACGGGGTCGCGGGGAATCCGGGATCGAGGGCGAGGCCGAGGAGCCCGCGCTCGCCGACGATGTTCGTGTTCGTGAGCGTGTAGAACGGAGTCGGCAGGACCGCGCCGTCTTTGATGATCCGGATGTTCCCGGTGTTCCGCTCCGCGTAGAAGACGCGTCCGTCGGAGGCGAAGGCGAGGGCGATCGGCCACGCGAGGCCGGTCTTGTACGGCGAGAGCTGGACCGACGGGTTCGGGCCGGGAGGTCCGGTCGGCGACTGTCGAAGAAGGAGGACGAGCCCGATCGAAAAGAGGGCAGCGATGACGAGGATCGCGATGAGAAGGAGGGCCTTGACCCGGACCCGCACGGGCCACGAACGACGCCACGCGTACTGGTGCTTTGTGGTCTATCGCACTTAGACGAGGGCGACCAGTCGGATCGGCGAGCCGTTGATCCGTTTCGAACCCGTGATGCTTTTGGGCTCGACGCGACTCACGGAACCGGATGGCACCCGACACGTTCGAGCGGTTGACCTCGGACATCATCGCGTGCCGCAAGTGCCCGCGGCTCGTCCGGTATCGCGAAGCGGTCGCGCGGACGAAGCGGGCGTCCTTCCGAGATTGGACGTACTGGGGACGTCCGGTGCCGGGCTTCGGGGATCCGCGCGCGAGGATGCTCGTCCTCGGACTCGCCCCGGCGGCCCATGGAGGCAACCGCACGGGCCGGGTCTTCACCGGCGATCGCAGCGGGGAGTGGTTGTACCGAGCCCTCCATCGCGCGGGTTTCGCGAACCAACCGACGTCGGAGTCGAGGGACGACGGGCTCGCGTTGCACGATTGCTACATCGCGGCCGCCGTGCGGTGCGCGCCGCCGCAGAACAAGCCGACCGTATCGGAGTTCGTGCGGTGTCAGCCGTACCTCGAACGGACGATTGCGCTGCTTCCGAATCTTCGCATCGTCGTCGCGCTCGGCGCGGTGGCAATGAACTCCTTCCTGCGGGCGTGGCACGTCCTTGGGCATGAGGTCGGCTCGCCGAAGCCGCGGTTCCGGCACGCGGGAACGTGGTCCCTTCTTCCGATCACGCTCATCGCCTCGTACCATCCGAGCCAGAGGAACACGCAGACGGGCCTGTTGACCGAGGCCATGTTCGATCGAATCTTCGACGCCGCGCGAACGCCCCTCTCGACGGCCACCCAGGTCTCGAGACCGTCCCGAATCCGTTAACCTTGTTTAAGGTTAACTTCCTTCCAAGGATAAGATTCGCCCAAAAAGGCTTTACATTTCGGCCGGCTGCCGTACGCATGGCGGAGCCGCGGAGGGCCATCATCCTCGGGGCCGCGGGCCGCGATTTCCATAACTTCAACGTGTATTTCCGCGACAACCCGGCGTACGATGTCGTGGCCTTCACCGCCACACAGATCCCCGGCATCGAGACGCGGAAGTATCCCGCCTCGCTCGCGGGCAAGCGCTATCCCGAAGGCATCCCGATTTTCCCCGAGGACGATCTCCCGAAACTGATCGAGCGGTTCCACGCGCAGATCCTCGTGTTCTCGTACTCCGACGTCGACTATGCGTACATCGGGCATCGGATCGCGCTCGCGAACGCGCACGGTGCGGACTTCCTCTTGCTCGGCGCGCAGGCGACGATGCTCAAGGCCGCGGTGCCCGTCGTCGCGATCTGCGCCGTGCGCACGGGGAGCGGGAAGAGCCAGACCTCGCGGCGCGTCGCGGGGATCCTGCGGGCCCACGGGAAGAAGGTCGTCGTCGTGCGCCACCCGATGCCGTACGGCGACCTCGCGACCCAGGCGGTCGAGCGCTTCGCGACGTACGAAGACCTGGACAAGTACGAGACGACGATCGAGGAACGCGAGGAGTACGAGCCGCACATCGACAAGGGGACGGTCGTGTACGCGGGCGTGGACTACGAACGGATCTTGCGGCAGGCGGAACGGGAGGCGGAGATCCTCCTGTGGGACGGCGGCAACAACGATACGCCGTTCTTCAAGCCGGACCTTCACATCGTCGTCGCGGACCCACTTCGGCCCGGTCACGAGCTGTCCTATTACCCGGGCGAGACGAACGTGCGCATGGCGGATGTCGTCGTGATCAACAAGGTCGACAGCGCGACGCCGGAGAACATCGAGACGGTGAAGCAGAACGTCCGCTCCCTCAATCCCGACGTTGTCATGGTCGAAGCCGCGTCTCCGATCACGCCGGACGACACCGTGCAAATCCGCGGCAAGAAGGTCCTCGCAATCGAGGACGGTCCGACGCTGACGCATGGCGGCATGGAGTACGGCGCCGCGTACCTCGCGGCGCAGCGATTCGGCGCCTCCGAGATCGTGAGCGCCGTCAACCATGCGGTCGGCTCGATCAAGGACACGTACAAGAAGTACCCGAACTCCCGGAAGGTGCTGCCCGCGATGGGCTACGGCCCGAAGCAGATCAAGGAGCTCGAGCAGACGATCGACGCGACGCCGTGCGACCTCGTGTTGAGCGGCACCCCGATCGACCTGAGCCGCGTCCTGAAGACGAAGAAGCCGGTCATCCATGTCCGGTATGAGTTGGACGAGATCGGGCACCCGAACCTCGAGGACGTCCTGCGGGACTGGAACTTGATCTGACGAGGACGACTTGGCTTGGACGATTCGCTTCTCTTCTCACGCGAACGATACGGTTCTAGTCTCGCCCGGAAACCCTCGTCAATGCGGGCGGCGGTGTCGTCTGCGGAGAAGGACGAACATGATTGGGACGGCGACGACAGCCGCGACGATGGCAACGGTGGCTGCCAGCTCGAGCGACATGAAGGGCCGGACCGTCTTCGGTTCGTCGAACCCAACCTCGAAGCTGAAGTTCCAATGTCGTCCCTCGAGCCAGAAGTTCACCAGTCCAATACCGTTGGTTGGGACGGGGGTCACATCCAAATCCCCGAGTCGGTAGGTCCGCGTACCGTCGACAGGAATCGGGTCCGGGGTACCGTAGTCATAATTCACCACGTAGCTCAGGCGGCTCCAGCTGAACTCGACGCCAACTTGGGTGATGTTCACCGGTTCTGGACCCTGATTTCGTACAGTCGCAGTGAAATTTCGCCACATGTTGTGGTCGATCATCTCTGGTGAAAGTGTCGCGGTTAGCGTGGAGTGCGACGCCGCGCCCATTCCAATGGGGGCCAAAGCGACGAAGAAAACAATCAATGAGAAAGTGGCGGTAATACGTGCGTCCGCGAACTCCACCGAGAGTCAATAGGCCGCGTTAGCAAAAGCGTTTGCGAGTTATTCGGCGGAGACCCCAGACGCTGAAAAACGGTGAGCCCCGCCGCAAGCCTGTCACGGCTGTGTCTTCGCCTTGGCCCATGGACCTTTGTCGGGATTCAGGCGGTAGTAATCGTAGAGGATGGCCACCACCACCGCTACGAAGAAGAGGAGCCAATCGACCGGGTTCGTGACCGAGAACAGGAACCCGCTCGCTGCCGCGGGGATCAACAGAATCGCGAAGAAGGAGACCCACACCACGCCCCGAACGAACGCGCTCCGAGGATTGTAGCCGCCTCTTCGTTCGAGGATCTCCGGGACCATGACGAAAGGTACGACAATTGCGGCGACGGTCGCGGTGACGATCCCCGCTGCCTGGAGGACATCCACCATGCGATGCTGAGAAGTCGCGCGAGGATAGAAGGGTTCGCAAGAGCGCGGGCCACACCTTTAACTCCGCATGGACCATCCACGCGACGGACGCGTCTCGATGAAGATCGCGGTGATCGGCGCGGGGGAGATGGGTCACGGCATCGCGGAGCTCGCCGCCCTCCGCGGGCACGAGGTCCGGATGCGGGACATCAAGCAGGAGTACCTCGACCGCGGGATGGAGCGGATCCGCTGGTCTCTGGGGAAGCTCGTCGAGAAGAGCCAGATCAAGCAGGCCGAGGCGGACGCCGCGGTGGCCCGCATCCATTCGACTCTCGACATGCGGGAGGCGTGCCACGACGCCGACATCGCCATCGAGGCGGTGTTCGAAGACGTCGAGCTGAAGAAGAAAGTCTTCCGCGAACTCGACGAGGCCGCTCCGGTGAAGACGATCCTGGCGTCGAACACATCCGCGCTGCCGATCACGAACATGGCCCTCGCGACAAAGAGGCCGCAGAAGGTCGTCGGCATGCACTTCTTCAATCCGCCGATGCTGATGCAACTCGTCGAGGTCATCCGCGCCGATACGACGAGCGACGCTACCCTTGAGACCGCTGTCGACTTGACGAAATCTCTGGGCAAGACTCCGATTGTCGTGCGCAAGGACGTGCCGGGCTTCATCACGACGCGGGTCCTAGGGCCGTTCTTCGAAGAGGCCGTGCGCATTCACGAAGACGAAGGCATCCCGATCGAGACCCTCGACGCGGCGATGCGTTTCCGCGCGGGATTCCCGATGGGGCCGTTCGAGCTTGCGGATCAGGTCGGCGTCGACGTGCTGCATCATCTGATCGAGAACGCGGGCCGGCCGATGCCGAAGTCCGTTCAGTCGCTCGTGGATACCAAGAAGGTCGGCCGCAAGGTCGGGGAAGGATTCTACGCCTATGCGAAGGGACGTCCGAAACTCACTCCCGAAATGGGCGCGTCGTTCGATCCGATCCGGATCCTCGCGCCGATGATCAACGAGGCCGCCGAACTCGTGGCGATGGGCGTGGCGAGCCCGCCGGAGATTGATGAGGCGATGCGCCTCGGCACCGCGTTCCCGAAGGGTCCGCTCGCGACCGCCGATGACCTCGGGATCGATTCCGTCGTCGCGGCCTTGACGGCGTCTGGAAAGACCAAGCCCACAAAGCTCCTAGAGGACATGGTCGCCCGCGGGGAACTCGGCGTGAAGTCAGGCAAGGGGTTCTACGAACATGGGAAGGGAGGCGGGATGACGACGTACGAAACGATCCTCGTTTCAAAGGATGCAGCGAGCCGGGTCGCGACTGTGACCTTGAATCGGCCGGACCGCTTGAACACGCTTAGCCCGCAGGTCTTCGAGGAACTCGACCGCGCTCTCGTCGAGCTCGAGCGGGACGAGGACGTGCGGTGCGTCGTGGTCACCGGTGCGGGCGACCGTTCGTTCAGTGCGGGCGCCGACCTCACGTCCTTCAGCGACATCTCGAAGGCGTTCAAGGTGTGGCGGTTCTCACGGCGCGCGGAGGAGGTCATGAGCCGCCTCGCAAACTTCCCGAAGCCCACCGTGGCGGCGATCAACGGCCACTGCTTCGGCGGCGGCCTCGAGGTGGCGATCGCGTGCGACTTCCGAATCGCCGCGAAACGCGCGAAGCTCGGACAGACGGAGGTGAACCTGGGCCTCGTACCCGGAGCCGGCGGGAGTCAGCGGCTGGTCCGCATCGTCGGACACACGAAAGCGAAGGAGCTTGTGTTCTTGGGCTCGCGCCTCTCGGCCGAGGAAGCGGCTGCGATCGGCCTCATCACGAAAGCGGTCGACAATGAGTCATTCGAATCCGAGGTCCGTTCGTTCGCCGAGAAGCTCGCGAAGCAGGCGCCCGTCGCGATCCGACTCGCGAAGGTCCTCCTGAATCGGAGCGGCGACATCCCGATCGACGCGGCACTCGAGATGGAGGCGATGGCGTTCGGCCTCGTCACCTCGACGGAGGACATCTACGAAGGCCTCCAGGCGTTCATGGAGAAACGCGAGCCCAAGTTCAAAGGCGAATGAGCGAATCATGCTCAATTGGGCATAATCGGCGGGCTCACGTCGCGATGACGCCTTTCTTCGCCAAAACGGAAATCTGTTTCGGAGTGTAGCCGACCGACCGGAGAATTTCCTCCGTGTCCTGGCCTTTTGTCGGCACGCGGGACGGATTGCGCGTCAGGGTTGCGGTGTGTTTGGCCGGGTGCGCGATGACCTGCACCTTGCGAAGCCCCGGGACATCGACGGTCGGGAGGAGGCCGCGCGCCTTGACATGCGGGTCCTGCACGACCTCGGGCACGCGCTTCACGCCGGCAATCGGGAGTCGTTCGTCCGCGAACAGCTTCTCCCAGTCCTCGAGGGACTTCGCGCGGAATTTCTCCGCGAGCGCCTCCCCGACCCCAGCGCGTTCGGCGCCCTCGACGAATTGGCGGTCCGATAACTCCGGTGCCCCGATCAGCTCGCACATCCGCGCCCAGAACTTCGGCTCCACCGCGGCAACGGAGATCCAGCGTCCATCCTTCGTCTCATACAGATTGTAGAAGGCGAACGTCCCGGTGAGTAGCGTCTCGCCGGCGACCGGCTCTTCTCCCGTCGCGAGGTATCGCGCGAGCCCCAGGACCATCAAGGTCACCGCAGTGTCGTGAATCGAGACGTCGATGTACTCGCCGCGGCCGGTGCGGTCCCGGGTCCGGAGCGAGGCGAGGATTGCGAGCGCCGCGTTGAAACCGCTCGCAAGGTCGGCGACCGGGACGCCGGGCACCGCGGGACGTCGGTCGTCCTTGCTCCGCGTCACGCTGAGGATCCCCGCGAGCGCCTCGAAGTTGATGTCGTGGCCGGGGAAGTCCTTGTACGGTCCCGTCTGTCCGTACCCGGAGAACGAGCAGTAGACGAGCTTCGGGTTCATCATCGCGAGTCCATCGTAATCGGCCCCGAGGCGCGCCATGACTCCGGGCCGGAACTGCTCCACGACGACGTCGGCGCGCCGCGCGAGCTTCTTGAGGATCTCTTGCCCCTCCGGCGTCTTGAGGTCCACCGCAAGCGACCGCTTGCCGCGGTTCACCATCAGGAACGGATACGACATCCCGTCGACGATCGGCGGGACCGCCCGCATGTAATCGCCGAGGTCCGGGTCCTCGATCTTGATCACGTCCGCGCCGAGGTTCGCCAAGAGCTGCGTGCAGAACGGCCCCGGGAGCAGTCGCGTGAAATCGAGGACGACAATCCCGTCGAGGGCCGCCGGCATCGGCCGTGGAAGTCGCGGTCCCGGTATCAATCTTCGCGCCGAGTGGCGAACGTTCTTATCTCACGCGTCCCTTGATGTCGGATGGGAACATCATGCCCGACGCCGTGATCGTCGAAGCGGTCCGCACGCCCATCGGGAAGCGAGGCGGCGCCCTCAAGGACTGGCGGCCGGACGACCTCGCCGCGTTCGCGTTGCGTGCGCTCGCAGACCGAAGCGGGATCGAGCCGAAAATCGTCGAGGACGTCGTCCTTGGATGCGTCACGCAGGTCGACGAGCAGGGGATGAACATCGGCCGGCTCGCGCCGCTCATCGCCGGATTCCCGGAGAACGTGCCGGGGACGAGCGTGAACCGAATGTGCGCGTCCGGTCTGCAGGCGTTCAACTTCGCCGCGATGGAAGTCATGACGGGCCAGGCGGACGTCGTCGTCGCGGGTGGGGTCGAATCAATGTCCCGCGTGCCGCTCGGATCCGACGCGGGCGCGCTGAGTCCGAAACTGTTGGAGAAATACGAAATCGTTCAGCAAGGCATCTCCGCCGATCTCGTCGCAGACAAGTATCACCTGACGCGCGAACAACTCGACGAGTTCTCCCTCTGGTCCCACCGCAAGGCGGTCCGCGCGATCGACGAGGGACGCTTCAAGCGGGAGATCGTCCCCGTTCCGGTCTTCGACGAAACCGGTGCCAAGCGCATGTTCGACACGGACGAGCACCCGCGACGCAACACGTCCCTGGAGAAACTCGCGTCGCTGCCTCCCGCGTTCAAGCCGGACGGCCGGATCACCGCGGGCAACGCGAGCGGCATCAACGACGGGGCCTGCGCCATCCTCATCACGAATCCGGACGAGGCGAAGGAACTGAAGCTCGAGCCCCGCGCGCGACTCGTGGCGACGGGCGTCGCCGGCACGAACCCGACGATCATGCTCGACGGCACAATTCCGGCGATCCGGAAGGCGCTGGCCCGAACCGATCTCAAGCCCGAGGACATCGACATCTGGGAAGTGAACGAGGCGTTCGCCTCGGTGCCGCTCGCCACGCGCGACACGATCGGCTTCGACGACGCGAAGCTGAACGTGAACGGCGGCGCGATCGGGCTCGGCCATCCGCTCGGGATGAGCGGGGCGCGTCTCATCACGACAATGCTCCATGAAATGGAGCGGCAGGACCTCCGCTACGGACTCGCGACTCTTTGTATCGGCTTCGGGATGGGCGTCGCGACGATCATCGAGCGGACGACGTGAATCCGTCCCTCAGTCGGCCCGGAGCGAGGGCCAGTCCTCGAGGACCGCGTGGGCCCCGTTGTATCCGGGCGCCCCGCTGACGCCGCCACCCGGATGCGTCCCGGCGCCAGCCAGATACAGCCCTTTCACGGGCATGCGGTAGTGGGCCCACCCGGGCACAGGTCGGAAGGAGAAGAATTGGTCCGCTCCCATTTCTCCATGCGACTGGTGCGCCTCCGTGAGCCCGAAGCGCCGCTCGAGGTCCAGGGGCGTGATCACCTCGCGAGCGAGGATCGCCTTCGGCACGTTCGGCGCGTATTCCGCGAGCGTCTCGACGATCCGGTCGCCGTACGATTCCTTGTTGTCGTCCCACGTCCCGGAGGCGAGGCGGTACGGGCTGTACTGAACGTAGATCGAGAGCGTGTGCTTGCCCGGAGGAGCGACGGACGGATCGAGGACGCTCTGGGTCACGACTTCGAGCCACGGATGTTCCGAGGGCTTGCCGTACTTCGCGTCCGAGAATGCGTCCTCGACGTATTCGATCGATGAGCCGACGTAGGTGGAGCCGCGGTGGTGCGGTCCCGGGGTCTCCGGCGCGGCGGTCCACCGCGGCAGTTCCGAGAGGGCGCAGTTCACCTTCATCGCCGCGCCGTGCATCTTGATCCGCCGGACCGCGGCGAGGAATTCCGACGGCAGGTGATCCGCGTCCATCATCCCGAGGAACGTCCGCTTCGGATCCGCGGTCGAGACCACGGCCTTCGCGCGAATCTCCCGGCCGTCGTTGAGACGGACTCCGGTCGCGCGCCCATCCCGCACGAGGATCCGTTCGACCGGCGCGTTCAACAGGATCTCGACGCCGCGCGATCGGGCTGCGGCGGCGAGGGCATCCGGCAGCGCCCCCATCCCGCCGACGACGAATCCCCATCCGCCGACGGCCCCGTCGATGTTGCCGAGCAGGTTGTGGCTCAGGGTGAAGGCCGTCCCCGGAGACGTCGGTCCGGCGAAATGTCCGATCACGCTCTGGTTCGCGAGCGCCCCGATGACCTCGTCGGACTCGAAGTAGTCGCGTAAGAGTTCCTCCGCACTGAAGAAGATGAGCCGCCGGAACAACTCCTCCGTATCCGGATCCCGGAGCAGGGACGCCAGCTCGCTGAGCGGCACGGGCGGCGCGAGCATCATCGGTTCGGTGAGTTCCTGCACCTCGGACCACATTGCCTCGTACGCCGCGTAGGCCTTCGCGTCCTTCTTGGAGAATTTCGCGATTTCGGCGGCGGTCTTCTCGCCGTCGTACCACAGCCGCAACGCGCGGCCGTCCGGGAACGGGCAGAAGGCCTGCGGATCGAAGGCGACTTGCCCCAGGCCGAACTTCTTCAGCTCGAGGTCCTCGATGATCTGCGGACGGAAGAGGCCGGTCACGTACGCCGCGGCGCTCACCTTGAACCCGGGAGCGATCTCGTCCGTGACGCACGCGCCGCCGACACGGTCGGCGCGCTCGACGACCAGGACGCGGAGGCCCGCCTTCGCGAGATAATTCGCCGCGACGAGGCCGTTGTGGCCCGCCCCGATGACGACGACGTCCCGCTCGGCGGCCATGGACATTCGACGGGACCGCCGGGGGCCTATTTGCGGTTTCCACTAGCGCTTCCGGTACCGCGGATTGAACACTTCCTCGAGCCCGTATCCCAGCATCGCGAACCCGAGGACGACCAACGTGATCGCGACCCCCGGCGGCAGGAAGTACCACCACATCGGGGGGTTCGTGATCAACGCGAGATGTGTGTACGACTGGTTGACCATCGTCCCCCAGCTCAGGATGACTCCGGTGCCGCGCGGCCCGAGGCCGAAGAAGGACAGGAACGCCTCGGTGAAGACCGCATTCGAGATCGTGAGGACGGCCTCGGCCCAGACGAGGGGCATCGCGTTCGGGAGGATGTGGCGGCGGATGATGTAGCCGTTCGGGGACCCGAACGCCCGCGCCCGCTCGATGAAGAGGCGTTCCTTCAGCGTGAGGACCTGGCTCCGGATGACGCGCGCGGTCGTCGGCCAACTCACGACGGCGATGGCGACGATCGTCGTCTCGAGGCTCGGACCGAGGACCGCGCTGAGGACGATGACGAACGGGAGCCACGGGATGACGAGGAAGAAGTCCGTCGCGCGGGCGAGCGTCGTGTCGGTGAGTCCGCCGTAATAGCCGGCGGCGAGACCGACCGCGGTCCCGAGGAGCATGGCGACGGCGGACGAGGTGAAGCCGATGAGCAGGGAGATCTGGCCTCCGTACAGGAGGAGCGTCCAGATGTCGCGGCCCTGGTAGTCGGTGCCGAGCGGATGGCCGTTCGAGGGCGGCAGATACGGCGTGGTCCCCTGGTTCGGGGCCGGATACGGGCCGACGAGGACCGGCGCCAGGAGCGAGATGGCGAGGAAGAACAGGATGATGATGAGGCCCGCGAACGCGAGGCGGTTCTTGATGAGGAGAAGCGCGAACGCGGCGGCCCGGCGGAGATCCCAGCGCAGTCGCTCCCGCAAGAGCGAGACCTCGGTGGGGAGGACCACCTCCGCGGCCACCGCTCACGCCTCCCGCACGCGCGGATCGAGGAACAGGTAGAGGACGTCCGCGATCGCGTTCGCGATGACGACGCCGAACGTCGCCACGAGGAAGATCCCGGACATGAGCGGGTAGTCCAGCGCGAGCGTCGCGTCCCAGGTCAGCTTCCCGAGTCCCTGGAAGTCGAACACGATCTCGATGACGATCGCGCCGCTCACCACCCATCCGAAGTACAGCGCCGCCGCTGTCACGACCGGGAGCCGCGCGTTCGGCAGCGCGTGTCGACGCAGTTGCTGGCTCTCCGTCAGCCCTTTTGCCATCGCGGTCGTCATGTAGTCTTCCGGCAGGACGTCCGAGAGGGAATTCCGCAACGTGAGGGAGAACCACGCGACGTTTGTGATGACGAACGTGACGACGGGCAGGATGAGGTGGTAGATGCGATCGACGAGCTGTCCGAGCGGATCGAGGGTGGGATAGAACGACGACGTCTCGCCGTGGACGGGGAAGAGCGGGACTTCGACCGCCAGGAAGAAGATCAGGACGAGCGAGACCCAGAACGATGGCATCGAGTAGCCGAAGAGGCTTGTGATCGTGATGACGACGTCCGCGAAACGACCGCGCCGCCAACCCGATACGCGGCCGAGGACCATTCCGAGCCACAGCGTGATGGCCGTCGCGACGCCGACCAAGACGAGGGTCGTGACGAGCCTCGGCAGGATGACGTCGAGGACCGGACGTCCGCCCCCGAGGTAGGTGATCGTGGTGCCGAGATTTCCTAAGAGGAGATTCTTGAAGTAGATCACGTACCGCGCGGCCACCGGGAGGTCGAGGCCCCATTCATGGAGGAGCTGCTGCCGCAGGTTCTCGCTGGCCGTGACGTTCGACGAGCCCCCGCGCGGCAAGAGCACCCGCGTCGGGTCGCCGGGCAGTACCTGGAAGATGACGAAGTTCAGGGACGCAATGAAGTAGACGGTGAGGATGACGTAGATCGCCTTGCGGAGCAGAAACCTCCGAAGGTTCAATGCCGAGGCCTCCCAGTGCGTGCCCGAGGCAGCACTCGAGGCCCCCTATCTTGCCGGTACGTTGATCCCTGTTTCCTCCTCTTTCTTCCGCTTCCGCCGCGACAGGAAAAACGCTCCGACGGCGATCGCTGCGATCAGGATGACGATCCCCAGTCCCACGTAGGCGAGTGGCGGCAGTCCCGTCGGCGCCTCCGGGACCGGGTTCAACACGAAGGTCACGACGGTCGCGGCCCCGATGGCCACGGCGACGCCCGTCCGGTTCTCGGGGATGTACCCGGTTGCGGACACCGCCACGGAATACGTTCCGGGCGCGACCGACTTGTTGAATCCGCCCGCGGCGTCCGAGGTCGTTGCGAGCTCTCGATTGTTCCCGAAGATGTGGAGCGACGCGCCGACGATTGCCGCGCCCGCGGCGGTCTTCACGGTCCCCGTGATCCAACCCTGGTTCGGGACGAGCGCGAAGTCCACGACCGCGGTCTGGTCACCCGCCACGACGACGCCCGTCCTCTGCCCGCTGAAGTAGAGGCCAAGCGGGTCCGTCGCGTCGACCGTGTACGTGTTCGGCGGCACGACGATGCTGTACTTGCCCTGTGCGTCCGTCGTCTGCTGGTATCCGCCCGTCGCGGAGACTTGGATGCCGGCCAAGGCCGCGCCGCCCGCGGAGCTCGTCACGGTGCCATTGATCCATCCGGTGGACGGCGGCGCGAGGTTGACGGTCACCTGGACGACGGCCGAGGTGCGCGTGCACTGGCCGTCGGAGACGGAGAGGGCCACGCTGTACGTCCCGTTCGGAGACCAGCTGTGGGACGCGCTGTCGGATGTGACCGCGGTCGTCGTCGTGTGGAGCGTCTGCTGCATGTCACCCCAACCCCAGATCCACGTGAGGTTCTGGCCCTGGTCCGTGTCCGTCGAGCTGCCGGTGAAGGACTGCGTCGTGTTGACGAACGTCGTGATCGGTCCCTGCGGGCTCACGATCGGCGTCGTGGGACAGTTGTTCGACGGCGCTCCGATCGGTTGGAGTTCCAGGAACAACGGGTTCGCGCCCCAGAACGCGTCCATCTGGCGGTACGGGTGCTGGTTCCAGTCTCCCCATCCCGTGAAGGTGTCGGTCCGGTAGCCCCAGGTCCCGTCGTTGTAGATGAAGATGATATACACCGCGCTCTGGTAGTTGAGCTTCTCCGCCGCGCGGACGATTTGCTGGCGCTGGGTGGGGTCGGTCGCCGCGAGATGGTCCACGTACAGCTGGTTGTACGTCGTGTTGTCCCAGTAGTTGTCGTTCCAGCCGTCGAGGGTGAAGCCGCTCTCGATCGACAACAGATAGTTCGGATCCGGGTCGCCGGACCAGTACCAGATGTACGTCTCCACGAAGCCGCCGTACACGTCGGCGGACAAGGCGGATTCGGATTCCGGCTTGACGGTCAGCTGCATGCCGACCTTCGCCCACTCCGTCGCGAGGTAGTCCCCCGTGTCGATCTCGTTCTGGAACTCGTTTCGGACCGCCATCGTCCAGGCGAGCGTTTCCCCGGCCCGCACGGTCGTGATGATCCCGTTCGTGCTATTGAACGTGATATCGCGGGACGCCATCCGGGTGCCGACCCCGAAGGAACCGCCCGACCAGGAGTCGTAGCCCGACTGGTTCAGCAAGGCGTTCGCGGCGGCGATGTCGAACGTGAGGTTCGCGCCCGGATCCGTCGTGGGATCGTACCACCATTCGGGCGTGATCGGCGACATCAGAGAGTCGCCGCGAACCCCGAAGCCGAGGTACTTGTTCTGCACGATGAAGTCCTTGTTCGTCGCCATCGCAAGCGCGCGGCGCACGTTCTCGTCGAAGCGGGCGTTCCCGCGGATGTGGTTGCTCGGGATCTGCGTGATTCCGATTTCGGTCCAGTATTGCGTGCTCAAGAGGCCCGACTGCCGCTCGATGTTCGAGGCCCCGCTCAAGGCGATGTATCCGTTCGGGGTCGTCTTCGCCAAGTCGATCGCACCGGCCTCGAGCGCCGCGACCATCGTGCCTTCGTCGGAGAACTGCTCGAAGTAGATGTTGTCGACGATGGCGGGGCCGGTGTGGCTCCCCACGGGATGGTAGTTCGCGTACTTGTGAAGGATCAGCGGCTGGCATTGGCACGACCACGCCGTCCCGATGTTCGCGTCCGCATAGAAGGGCCCGGTGCCGATCGGGTTGAGGTTCTGGTACTGCCCCTGGATGAACTGCGGATTGCTGTTCGTATCCGCGACCCATTGGGCTTTCTGGATGATCGGGATGAAGAGGGATTTCCCCGGGACGAACGGGCGATCGAAGTAGACCGTTACGTTCCACGGCGTATTGATGGACGCGCCGCAATTCGAGACAATCTGGGGCGGGCTGCATTGGACGATCCGGTTGACGTAGGGCTCGAACGCCCAGAGGTGAGCCAGATTTTTGATGTTCAGGTTGATCGAGTAGTTCACGTCTTCCGCCGTGAGCGCCGTGCCGTCGTGCCACGTGACTCCCTGGCGGATCGTGTAGGTCCAATTCCGGCAGGTCGTGTCGCAGGAAGCGTCGGTCGCGATGTTCGGAACGAAATTTCCGTCCTGGTCGAAGGAAAACAGGTAGTCGTAGATCATGCCGTACAATTCGTACGACGGATCGTTGAGGCCTCGGAACGGATTGAGGAAGTCGACCGCCTCGAGGAACCCGATGCGAAGGTCGTGCGTCGCCTTCGGCGCGGGCGCGATGTTGGCGGGCGCAGGAGTCGTCGGCGCCGCTCCAACCATCTGGGCAGCCATCACGAAAACGATCAAGCCACTGATCAAGGCGACAATGCCAGACTTCGTCGGAACTCCTCCCGCAGTTTGGCGGGCCGCAAGAAACCCGTGGCCCACTCCATAGAAGAGATGCCGAGCATGCGTTAAATAGATTGCCAGAGTCGCGCAATCCATGGAGAGCAGCGTTCGTTCGATTGCCGCTTATTGTCCATCATTTGAGAGAAAGAATTTCCGGATCGGACATCGCGGCCTTCCGTTCGTCGCAAATTGCACGTTGCGCGCAATTGTTCCGCGTCGAGTGAGACCGCTCAGCCCGGAATCGTTTTATAAAACCTGAGCCTAGGCTTCCCGCACGCGGACGTGGGCTCGGGCCCGAAGGAGTCTGCGAAACCAATGGACGAAGACGAAGAACCCGGCAGTCAACGAAGCGAGGCGCAAGATGGAGCTCTGGCTCACCTGCGCCCTCCTCACGGTCGTCTGCTACGGCGTGGGCGAGGGCCTGTCAAAGGAGCCGACAGTCCGGCTCGGTTCAGCCCGGATGCTCGTCCTGTATGCCCTCGGTAGTTCTCCGATCTACGCGGCCTGGTTCTTCCTCGGGTCCGGATGGACCGCTCTCACCCCGAGTGGCATTCTCCTCGGCATCGCGAGCGGCGTGTGCGGTTGCCTCGGAACGTGGTTCTGGTTCCGCGCGATGGAATCCGGCACCGCGTCCGTCGTGAGCGGCTTCACCGCCGCGTATCCCGTGATCACGGTCGCCGCCGCGGTCGTGATCCTCGGTGTCTCCCTCGTGCCGCTGCAGGTTGTCGCGATCCTGTTCCTGCTCGTCGGCGCCGTGTTGCTGGGCGTCTATGATCACCCCGGCCACTTGGCGGTCGGACGGGCGTGGCTCGCCCCGATGCTCGGCGCCGTGGTGATGTGGGGCGCCTGGGGAATTGCAGAGAAGCTGTCGATCGAAGCGCTCGGCTTCGCGGGCAACGCCGGGATCTACGTGCTCGTGTCGACGCCCATCTACCTGATCCTCGCGCGGAAGGGCCTGTCCCGCAAGGATGCCTGGGACCGCGTCGGCGTGCGCGAGGCCCTCCCGTCCCTCGGCCTGTTCGCATTCGCCGGAATCACGATCTTCCTGGCGGTCGGCCTTGGCCCCGTCGCGATCGTCGTGCCCCTCACGACCGCGTACCCGGTCGTCGCGATCCTCGTCCGCCGATTCTGGATGGACGAGCGCATGACGTTCCCGCAGAAGTTTGCGATCGGCCTTGCGATGTTGGGCGCGGTCCTGGCTGCGATCTGACGCGCCCGGCGTCAACCTTTTCAACGCGGGGCCGTCTCGGCCCTGCGTGTTCCGACCGTGGCGGAGCTTCCCGACGATGGTCGCCTCCGGCCTCGTCGTCGGCTTCGCGACCGGCGGCTTCCCCGCATACTCGCGTGAGATTTCGCAGCTCGCGCTGATCATCGGCATGACATTCTCCCTGACCGAGATCAAGTTCGCCGGGATCGCGCCGCGGGCGGAGGCGGGAGCGTTTCTCCTGGCCTTCGGCATGAGCTACGTGGTCCTCAGCGGCTTGCTCCTCGTCTTCGCGTTCGCGAGCCCGGACCCCGCCATCCACGACGGATGGGTGCTCATGGCCGCCGTGCCGCCGGCGATCGCGGTCGTGCCGATCACGGCGTATCTGAAAGGAGACACGCGCCGTGCGGTGATTGCCCTCGCACTGCTCTACATCCTCGGCCTGGGCCTCGTGCCGCTGATCACACTGGCGTTCACGAACCAAACCGTGCCGATCTCCGACCTGCTGGTTCAGACCTTCCTGCTCATTGGCGTGCCGCTCGTCGCCTCGCGCATCCTCGGAAGGCCCGACCGAATCCGGGCGATGCGCGGGACCGGCGTCAGCGTATCGTTCTTCTTCCTCGTCACGGCCATTGCGGGCTCGACGCGAGCGCCGTTGCTCGCCCGGCCCGACCTCCTCGTGCCCTTGTCCGCATTTGCCGTCCTTCGGACATTCGGCCTCGGGTGTGCCGTCCTCCTCGTTGCCCGGGTGCTTCGCCTTCCGAGGGAGCGGCGTCTCGCGGTGACGACGTTCGGCTCGTTCAAGAATCTGGGTCTCACGGTCGTGTTGGCGTTCGCGATCTTCGGTCAGACCGCCACGCTGCCATCGATCGTCTCGCTCGTCTTCGAGATCCTCTGGCTCGGCGCCCTCCCGTTCGTGTTTCGTAGTCAGGATTCAACACCGCACCTGGCGTCAACGTAATCTACGAGGACGACCTCGAGATGCGTGGTGCGGGCCTCATGGGGAGAAATTTGATTACCGCCAATCTGGTCCTCCGCGACGTGCGGGAAGCGGACCTCGCGATCTTCTTCGAGCACCAACGGGACCCCGTCGCCAGCCAGATGGCGGCCTTCACCGCCAAGGACCCGTCGGACGGCGACGCGTTCATGGCCCACTGGGTGAAGATCCGCAACGACCCGAATATCCGGATCCGCACGATTCTGGTGGACGGTCGCGTGGTCGGGAATATCGCGAAGTGGGTGAACGAATTCGGAAATCCGGAGGTGACGTACTGGATCGCTCGCGAGGAGTGGGGCAAAGGGATCGCGACACTCGCCCTTTCAAGACTCTTGAGCGAGGTGACGCAGCGCCCAATCTACGGCCGGGCCGCGAGGGACAATATCGGCTCCCTTCGCGTGCTCGAAAAGTGCGGGTTCACGATCACCGGGTATGACAAGGGCTTCGCCAATGCGAGGGGCGAAGAGATCGAAGAAGCGATGCTCATCCTTCGATGACCTTCCCCATCCGAACCTGATGAGGCTCTCGGACTCGCCCTACGTCGACGGGCGAGTGGTCAATGCGTGGGTGACAGCGCCCTTCACGGCCTCGTAGTCGCCCGGGTCTCGGAGGACGCGGCGTTTGTCGACGATGACCGCGAAGCCGCGGCCGACTCTATGACGCAGGCCGAGCCACACGCCCCGTGGCGAGTCCATGCCCACGACCTCAATCCGCACCCGGTCCCCAAAATCGCGGATGAGTTCTTCTGCGATCGCGTGGGCGCGCTCCGCGTTCTTCAGGACAAACGGTGGCGTCTCTCGGATCTCCTCCCGCCGAAGCTCCTCGACGGTCCGATTCATGAACGGCTGTGCGCAGGCGGGGCCGCACGGCTTCAGGATTGCCGGGAGGAGGCCGAGGAGCTGGATCTGAAGGGGGCGGTCGGCCATGCGGACGAATCGCCGCGTGGGGCTATCTCCCTTGCGGGTCAGCTCGTTTCGGGACGCGATGACGAGGCCCGTGAAACGTGACTTTTAAGATGCCTGACACGTTTCTCCGTGGCAGCCCGTCGCACGGGCTGGGGTAGCGGGAGGAAGGACCATGGCCGTGGACTTTCTGCAGACTCCGTTCCTGTGGGTCGTCGCCACGATCCTGCTCTACGGAGTTGCGTACTACGGGTACGGCAAGTGGATCGACCGGAAGGTTTGGCGGTCGGACGCCAAGAAGACGACGCCGGCGCACATGTACATGGACGGGGTCGAGTACTTCCCCGTGAGTCGGTACGTCCTCTGGGGCTATCAGTTCAAAAGCGTCGCCGCACTCGGGCCGATCCTCGGTCCGTTCATCGGCGTGACCTACGGATGGCTGCCCGCGCTGTTGTGGATTATCGGCGGGAACTTCTTCATCGGCTGGTTGCAAGACTACGGCTCGATGATGCTCTCGGTCCGGAAGGAAGGCCGGTCGTTCGGGCCAATCACCTACGAATTCACCGGCGCCAAAGGCCGCTCGAATCTGCTCGCCTTCGTCTTGTTCTACCTCATCATCATCTCGGCTGCGTTCATCGCCCTCATCGCAGTCTTCTGGAACTCGTTCAATGGCACGACGTTCGTCCCCACGATCGGCATCCTCCTCGCCGGGTTGCTCTGCGGCCAGCTCCTGTATCGCGTCAAGATGAACGTCTTCGCGGTGACGGGGATCGGCCTGGCCCTCGTCGTATTGAGCCTGTATCTCGGCACGATTCTCCCGGTGAAGCTTCCTTGGGGAAACTACAACGTCGCGGTGTGGGCGGGCATCTGCGTGCTCATCCTATACATCGCCGCCATCCTCCCCACTCCCACCTTCATTCAACCGACGAACTACTTGGCCTTCTACCCGGCCTACGCCGCGGTCATCCTGATCCTCGTCGGCGCGTTGGCGACGCCTTTCACGGGCGTCACGATCCAGCTGCCCGCGGGTCCGTTCCTGAACGACCCGCAAGGGATCCTCGGCCCGATCTGGCCGATCTTGTTCGTCGCGATCGCGTGCGGGGCCATCTCCGGATGGCACAGCCTCGTGAGCAGCTCGTCGTCTTCCAAGCAACTGGACATCGAAACGGATGCTCTGCCGGTCGGCGGCGGGGCCATGCTGTCGGAGGGACTGCTCGCGCTGGCCTCCCTCATCGCATACATGGTGTTGACTCCGCTGTTCGTGTTTGGAGATGGCACGGCGGCGAACCCCGCCCATGGAAACATCGCCTCGTGGCCGAGCGGGGCGGCCGCCCTCGTCGCACCCCTCCTAGGCATCCAAGCCACCACCACGATCTTGACGACCTTCTTCGGCCTCGTGTTGGTGATCTACGCCCTCACGGTCCAGGCCCTGGTAACTCGGTTCTTCCGGCTGGTCGCCGGCGAGACCTGGGGAGAGGGTCGGTTCCACGCGCTCGGAAACAAGCACGTCTCCACCGTGGTGGGTCTCGCCGTCCCCTGGGTCTTCGCGGTCACCGGCAGCTGGTGGGCCTTGTGGCTTTATTTCGGAGGAGCCAACCAGCTCCTGGCCGGGCTCGCGATCATGCTGATCACGATCCATCTCACGCGCGTCCGCGCCCGGTCCCGATACTCGCTCGTGCCCGCCATCTTCATGGTCATCACGACCTTGGCCGCGCTCGCTTGGCAGACGTCGACGTTCGCGTACTCGGTCTGGACGTATCTCCAGGGCGACAAGACCTGGATTCTCCGGAACGTCCGGGCGCCGATCCAGACGGATCCGACTCTCCTGTGGGCCGCGATCGCGATCAACGCCGTCTTCGTGATCATCGGTGCGATCCTCTTTACCATCGGCCTGTCGATGGCCATCCGGTTGTTCCGCAGCTACTTCAAGAGCCTCGCGGAGGCCCGGACGAGGGCCCCGGCAGCGGCCGACGGCGGCAAGCGGGAGAAGTAGCCGGCACGAAACATCAAGCTAAAAGGACCGCGGCGCATCCGTACGTGTAGGAGCATAGCATCGATGGCCGATTCGAACCCACCGGCGACCCCGAAGTCACGCAGCCGGAAGGTCAAGGACGCGGCGAAAGGCGTCCTTTACGGCATGGCCGCCCACGGCCACGTGACCGCCGCGCTTCGCACGCGGATGTACCTCGAGCATCTGTTCATGTTCATCACGCTCGGGGACATGCTCGGCGTGCCCGTCATCCCGCCGTACTACGCCCTGAAGATCCTCCCGTATGCGGTCCCGAACATCAAGAGCTGGAAGCAGCGGGTGTTCCGCGAGCGAGACTTCACGGACCAGGTCTTCTGAGGGACGCCATGGGCCTCGCCTCGTACTTCGAGAAGAAAGGCGACGCGGGGATCGTGATTTTCGCGGGGAAGGGCGGCCTCGGCAAGACGACGTGCAGCGCCGGCCTGAGCCACTACATGGCCTCGAAGCGGAACCGCAGGGTCCTCTGCTTCTCGACGGATCCGCAGGCGAGCCTGAGCGACATCTTCGACCGAGACATCTTCGGGAAGGGCCAGGTCCCGGTGATCCCGAACCTGGACGTCGTCGAGATCGACGCGGACAAACGCGTCGCCGATTACCAGGCGGAGGTCAAGCAGAAGATCCTGACGATGTATGGCTTGTCCGAACTTCCGGCGGAGATCGAGGAGTACATCGACTCGACGTCCGCGGAGCCGGCGATGTACGAGTCCGCGACGTACGACGCGATGGCGGACCTCGTCTCGACGAGCGGCCACGACCTCTACGTCTTCGACATGCCGCCGTTCGGTCACGGGGTCCGAATGATCGCGATGGCCGGGATCCTGAGCAAATGGGTCGGGAAGATCACGGAGGCCCGGGAGAAGGCCCAGGAGTACGAGGCGGTCGCCGCGACCCTGAAGGGCGGGAAGGTCTCGGAGGACGAGGTCCTCAAAGAATTGCAGGAGATTCAGAGCAAGATCACGCGCTTCACGGACCTCATGGTCGACCAGCGCCGGACGTCGTTCTTCATGGTCCTGATCCCGGAGCGGATGGCGATCCTCGACACGGAACGCGCCCTGGAAATGTTCGATTCCCTCGGGCTGCAGATGGCAGGCCTGATCGTCAACCAGGTCTACCCCGCGGAACTCGCCGACGCGAAAGGGGGCGAGGCTGCCGAATTCCTGCGGAACCGCACGATGATGCAGCGGAAGTACCTGGACGAGATCAAGTCGAAGTTCGCCGGCAAGGTCGTGGCCGTGCTGCCGATGTATCCGCGAGAACCGCGCGGCCTGGACATGATCGAGAAGGTCTCGCAGGATCTCCTCTTCGCCCCGGGACTGTGAGGGGATTCCGTGACGACGCTCCCGCAACTGCTTGTGGAACGTCCGAAGATGCGGTACATCTTCACAGGCGGGAAAGGCGGCGTCGGCAAGACGGTCGCGGCCGCCGGACTCGCGTACCACTACGCGTCCCAAGGCGAGCGCGTCCTCGTCGCCTCCCTCAACCCGGTCCACTCGCTGTCGAGCTTGTTCGGTCAGCGTCTCTCCGGCGGCAAGGTCGTCGCCGTGCAGGGCGCGAAGAACGTCCACGCCGTCGAAGTCGAAACGGCGGAGGTCGTGCAACGGTACCGGGACTCGGTCCGCGGGCGCGTCAAGGAATTCCTCAAGTGGGCGGACATTCCCCTCGACGCGAAGCCGTTCATCGAGATCGCCGCGACGAACCCCGCGTTCGAGGAGAGCGCGATGTTCGACCGCATGGTCGACTACATCCTCAAGGAGGGCGAGGCGTACGACCGCGTGATCTTCGACACCGCCGCGGTCGCGAACGCCGTCCGGCTGATCGGGTTGAGCAAGATCTACGGGCTCTGGCTGAGCCGCATGATCGAGTCGCGCAAGGAAGCCCTGAGCATGCGGGTCCAGCTCTCCTTCCGAAAGGAGAAGATGATGGAGGAGGTCCGCAAGGACCCGCTCATGGCCGATCTGCTATCCATGAACGAACGGTTCGAGCAGGCGAAGGGCATCCTCATCGATCCGGAGCGGACCGCGTTCTTCTTCGTCACGCTCCCGCTCGCCCTGCCGATCGCGGTCGTCCGCCGTTTCATCGGCATGGTGCAGAAATTCGCGATCCCCATCGGTGGCGTGATCGTCAACGAAGTCCTGCGACCCGAGGTGGCGCTCCAACCCGGCGCGGGGGAGTACCTTGCGAACAAGTACCATGAGCAGACGGCATACATGAAAATCCTGTACCGCGATCTCGGGCCGCTCGTCCGCGGATACATCCCGCTGTATCCCTCCGAGGTCACGGGCGTCGACATGGTCCGCCGCGTCTCCGAGGATATGATGTCCTATACCCCGTCCTTCGCCGCCGAGTTGGCGGGCCCCGCATGAAGGCGACGACGCGGGACCACGTGGTCGCGGCCACGCACTTCGTCCTCGGTCCGTCGAACTTCATCGTGCTCCGATTGCCGGAGAACTGGGACCTGCGGCTCGGGCGCGCTCCGATGGACATTGATTACACGATCCCATGGGACGGGGTGCGGTGGGCCCAGGAGGGGCGCGCCTCCGCGCTCCTCGTCGACCTTCGGGCGAAACGTGCGATCGAGTTGGCCGTCCGCACGGCGCGCGGCTCGATCCCGCCTCCGAAGCTCCTCGATTCTCGCTCGGGCGGGTGTCGGGTCGGAGGCCACGAAGCCGCCTATGTGGTCGGGTCGGAGAACCTCGGTCTGTTCCGGACGAAGCGATACGCCGTCCTCGACATCACGTACCGGTGCGACGACACGGAGCGGTCGATCGACATTCGGTTCATGCACAAGGGCAGTCAGGAGATGCTCGAGAGCCTGTTGCCGCCGCTCGAACGAGCACGCTGCCACTAGCCGACCAGGCGCTCCGCGAGCGTCCGAATCGTCGCCAGGCCGCGCGCGGCGTGGCCGGGTTCCACGGAGATGGACGCGGCGATGCCCGGTTCGCTGCCGGCCGTCACATGCAACGCCATGATCGGCGTGATGGCCTCGGCTCCGAGGGCCCCCAAGGTCCGTTGGGCCTCCGCGTAGTCCTCGGCATCAACCGCGTACTCGCGTCCGGCAAATGAGATCCTCACCCAGCCCGTTTTGGCCCTCTCCCGGCGCCGACCAATCCGCGTCTCCGGGTCGACTAGCTCGAATCCCGTCCGCGGCGTCTTCCGGAGGGATGCCTCGACGAGGGCCGCGTCGCGCCTTCCCTGCGCGGTGCCGAGGGCCCAGTTGATCGGCATCTCGCGGGGCCGCAATGTGACGGTAACAGAGAACTCCCGGAACGGCGGGTCCGCGCCCTCCGTCGTCATCCGGAACGCCGTTGTCCCGAACCACTGGATCCGCGCTTTCCCACCCAGAGCGAGTACCGCCTCCTTCAGTTCCTTGGCGACCCGGCCCGCCAGCCGCCGAGAAAAGATGTACGCGGCGTAGTACCAACCGAGGAAGAAGACCGCGACGACGAGGACCGCGACGAGGCCGGGGTCGACGTCCACCACGGCGGGCGGATGCGCGGGGTTTCCCTAAAGCCCTCGGGTTCCGCTTGAGAAAAACACTTAGCCGCACGACCCCATCCGCTCGGTCCGGGGGACGGCGTGGGCCGCATCGGTCGCGCGTGGAAGATCCTGAAGGAGATTCTCTGGGGCCTCTTCATGTTCGACCTGTACACGGAGTCGATGAAGATGCGGCTCCGGTACAACGACGCGGTCAACCTGCTCGTGTTCTCGGAGCAGCTTGGAATCCCGCTCATGAATTCCTACGTCTCGATGCGCCTGCTCCCGTATTTCGTCGGAGAGCTCGAGGGGTGGAAGCGCCGCGAGATGCGGGAGCGCGATTTCCTGGAAGAGGCGCCGGACCTGCACTAGGCGTGCGGACGCGGGCGCACTGCCAGCAATCGGCGCGTCCATCTCCGAATCGTGCCGCTCGTTGCCCGACCGGAATAAATAGATTCACGGCCTCGTATCCGAAACGAAATGCGTCGGATTCAATGGCCGATGACGCGGGACCCGAAATAGAACGTGAGGACGAGGGACAGCGCGTCCCCCACGCGGCTCCCGAACACGTTCGCTTGCGGCACGACGAGGGCGTAGCAGAGGTAGAGGGTGAGGCCGATCGCCGCCAGCGCAGTCGCATCCCGGAAGAACATCGCGAGCCGATGCCGCACCATCGTCGTGTGCGCCCGCCGGTGGACGAGCCACGAGACCACGGCCCCGGCCACGTATCCACCGAGCACCTCGAGGACGGCCTGCAGCTCGGTCGGAATCGCGCTCAGGGACAATCCATGCTGTCGCAGCAACCACAGCGTCAGTCCGAGGAACCCGAGGAGGAGCAACACGCGCACGAGTCGGGGTTTGGGGGGCGGTGGAGGTTGCCCGGGTTCTCCCGGCTTCGGAGCCGCCGTCGACATCGCGTGGCTTCCGAAGTAGAACGCGATCACGACGACGACCGCGTTCACGACGACCTGAGGGACCGCCGAGCCCGCGAGGATCAGGTATCCGTACGTGAGGGTGATGACGACCGCGATGCCGCCACGGACGCTCCCATGGGGGAGCCGGAGCGGTTCGGGAAGTTGGGTTGGCGGTACAGCCGCCACGGACGCGCCACGGAAGCGGCGCGGCTTAAGGATAGCGACGCAAAATCAGAAGACGGCGGCGACCGCGCGGACGAACCGCTGCAGGAGGCCCCACTGCTCCATGTGCTCGCACGCCTCGGCCACGTCGACTTCGGCGCAGTGGACGGGGAACAGCCGCGCGACGAAATCGTCTCCGAGCTCGTCCCGGAGGTGCCGCTCGTGGTCCCATCCCGCCACCCGCAGGCTCGAGGTGGCCGTCCAGTCCAGCGAGCTGATCCCGATCAGATCAGCCACCGCCGGGCCCAGGGATCCGCTCCGGCGAGGACGCTCTCTCGGATGGCGGCGCGGCCCCTCGCGGCGGTCTCGTCTTCGTTCTCCGCGTTCTTACTAAATCGCCCGTTTCGCTTGTTCCAATGCATATTTGGCTAATAGAAACGGTAGTTAATAAAGCCTGCGTTTTAATTACAGAAACGGTTATAAACCTCGACAAACATCCATTGTTCCGAGGCGACCATGAAGGCCTTCAAGCTGATCAAAGACCCGGAAGCGTTCCAGCTGCTCGGGGACGAGACCCGGCGGCGCGTGATCTATCTTTTGCGAGCGAAAGAAATGACCGTGAGCCAGATCGCGGGGGAGCTGAACCTGACCCCGCAAGCGATCTACCATCACATCCGCAAGCTGCGGGACGCGGACATGGTCGAGGTCGCGCGCGAGGAACGCGTAGACCACTTCATCGAGACGTACTACCGTGCGACGGCCGAGATTTTCAACATGTCCCACGGCGAAGGGTCATCGTCCGGCTACCATGAGGCGAAGACCGCGGAGGCGCTTCAGGCGCTCTCGAAGATCGGGATCCACGTCCGCTCGGATCCGCAGGTCGTAACGCGGCTCGTGGACCTCATGAACCGGATGGGGCAGATCGGCGAGAAGAGCGAATGGTCCGATTCGATCGCCGGCCTCGAGGACGTCGACTTCTTCGTGAAACAGGAAGTCGGGCACCTTGCGCAGCTCCTGTCGATGAGCGACACGGAGTTCGTCGAGTACCTCAACCTCGTCCGGGAGCACCGAAAACTCTTGCAGTCCGTGGTCGAGACGCCGACCGTCGAGGCGGGCGGCCCGGAGCACTAAAGCTCGCCGATCTCCTCGCGCGAGATGACGAGCCTCTGGATCTGCGACGTGCCCTCCCAGATCTGGAAGATCTTCGCGTCCCGCATCCACTTCTCGACCGGTTCGTCCTTCATGTAGCCCGCGCCGCCGAGGATCTGGACGGCGTCCGTCGTGACCTCCATCGCCATGTCCGCGGCGTAGAGCTTGGCGATGCTCGCCTCCATGTTCATCGGCATGCCTTCGTCGAGCATCCAGGCCGCGCGCCAAACCAGGAGCCGCGCGCCGTCGACCTTGGTCTTCATGTCCGCCAGCATGAACGCGATCGCCTGCTTCTTCGCGATCGGCGAGCCGAACGCCTTCCGTTTGCGGGAGTAGTCGAGCGCGTACTCGTACGCCGCCCGTGCGATCCCCACCGCGCCGGCGGCGACGAGCGGTCGCGAGGATTCGAGCGTCTTCATCGCGCCGTAGAAGGCCGTGCCCTCGTCGGAGCCAAGCATGTTGTCCGCGGGGATGCGGCAATCATCGAGGATGACCTCCGCGGTATGGCTCGCGCGGACGCCCATCTTGTCCTCCACCTTGCCGACCTTGAGTCCCGGGGTGTCGTGCTCCACGACGAAGGCGCGGATGCCGAAGTGCCCGAGGCTCTTGTCGATCGTCGCGAAGACGATGTGCAGGTCCGCGATCCCTCCGTTCGTGATGAAGCGCTTCACCCCGTTCAGGACCCATTCCTTGCCCTTCTTGACCGCGGTCGTCGAGATGTTCGCGACGTCGCTGCCCGCGTCCGGCTCCGTGAGGCACAGGGCCCCGAGCCGCGCTTCGGGCCCGGTGAATCGCGTGAGGAAGCGCTTCTTCTGGTCGTCCGTGCCCATGTGGATGATCGGCAGGTACGCGAGGCCCGCGCCGATCAAGCCCGTCGACATCCCGGCGCAGCCCCAGTTCAGTTCCTCCATGACGATGACATGGGTGAGCGTCGAATCGATCCCGCCGCCACCGTAGGCCTCGGGGATGAACGCGGTGTCCAGGCCGAGCGCGTGTGCCTTGCGGATGATGTCCCAGGGCACCTCGCCCTTCTTGTCGTACTCGAGGGCGACCGGCCGCATCTCCTTCGCGGCGAACTCGCGGGCCGTCTTCTGCAGGAGGCGCTGCTCCTCCGTCAGCCCAAAATCGACCACGACGCGTCCCCCGGATCCGCCTGGGTGAGACGAAGGAGCCTTCGGTATTTAATGGTTGGATTGTTGCGGCGGCCGGAGTCGCCACATTCACAAGGCGGAGGTCCATACCGCGGCGAGGATCCGCGATGGTCCCCGGGCGGAACGGGCCGTGAGGGTCTTCGTTGCGGGAGCGACCGGCGTGCTTGGCCGCCGACTCGTCCGCGATTTCCGGAATCGTGGGCATGCCGTCGTGGGCCTCGTGCGTGACGAACCTGGAGAGCGGACGGTCCGCGCGCTCGGGGCCGAGCCGCGTCGCGCCAATCTGTTCGACGTAGATTCGTTGGCGACGGCGGCCGAGGGTGCCGACGTCGTCATCCGCGCGGCGACGAAGATCCCGGCGAAACTACGGGCGTCCCCGAAGGATTGGGCCGAGAACGATCGAATCCGGATCGATGGAACACGGGCCCTGACCGAGGCGACCGCGCGGGTCGGCGCCAAGGCCTACCTGCAGGAGAGCATCGTCTGGGCGGTTCGAGGTCCCGCGGGCTCGACGTACGACGAAGATGCGCCCCCGGTCAGAGATCCAATCCTCGCGTCCGCCCTCGAAGCCGAACGAATTGCACGGGACGCCGGCGGCCGCCACCGGTTCGAAGCCGCGACGCTTCGATGCGGCGGATTCTATTGCGCGGACGGCTGGCACACGCGAGTGATGGGCGAGGTCCTGGTTCGCCGACGGCCCGCGATGGTCGGAGGCGGCTCGGCGGTGTGGTCCATGATTCACGCGGACGATGTCGCGAGCGCATTCGTCGCTGCCGCAGAGAGTCCTCGCAGCGGCGTGTGGCACGTGGTCGACGACCGCCCCGTGGCGCTCGCCGAGTTCCTCGGAGCCATGGCGGAGCGACTCGGCGCACCTCCGCCGCGTTCGATCGCGCCGTGGATTGCTCGGCTCGCGCTCGGGCCTTACACGACCGGGCTGCTCCAGACCTCATTCGTGACCTCGAACGTGCGGTTCTCCCGCGACTTCGGTTGGCGCCCCGCCTTTCCGACGTATCGGGAGGGCTTGGACGAGGTGGTTGAGACATGGAGGAAGGAGGGGTTTCCCGATGCGGACGTCCATCGCAGGGCGACTTGATCGATATCTGCTCATCGTCGTCATCGTGCATCTCGCGGTCACCTTCGTGCATGCCGCGGCCCACGCGGCCCTCCAGATTCTTCCCACCGGATTCGACCTCGCCTTCATCCTCGTCGTGATCATCCTCGGCCCGCCCGCGGCCCTCGTGACCGTTCGGTTCCGCCGGCCGATCGGTCTCGGCCTCCTCGCGCTTCTCATGGACGCCTCGTTCGTGTACGGCTTCTACAACCACTTCGTCGTGACGGGGCGAGACAACGTTGCGTACGTCGCGTCCGAGCCGTGGACCGCGGCCTTCATCTTGACCGGCGCCTCGCTCGGGGTACTCGAGGTCCTCGCGGCGGGACTCGCCCTCGTCGCCCTGCGATTCGAGCTCAGAATTCCTTCGGGACCTGCTGAGCCACTTGCGTGATCCGGCTCAGTTGAGCCGTCAGCCCCATGATCTTGGGCATGGACCCGCGGAAGCGGATCTTGCCGCCGAGGACCAGGCTCTGGAAATCTTTCTCGCCTCTCCCGAGCTGCGTCCAAGCGTCGTAGTTGCCCTCGAATTTGAAATCCGCGGGCGCGTCCGCCGCGGTGTCGTGAACGGTAATCTTCCCCTCGACGACTTCCAGGAGGAACGATGCGTTCCGATCGGCGCACGTCAACATGACCTTCGCCGTCACGCTCGCCGACTTCTTCGTCCACTCCGGATCCGAATTGAGTCGGCTCGAGACCTCGTCGAAGAACGCCTTCGTGAAGTACTGAACCATGGGCTCTCGGACGCGGAAGTCGCCCGGACGAGAAAAAGGCTCGTCCGCCCCCGCCGCGCCGCCACGCGAAGGATTTTACGGAGCCCGACATCTCCGCGGGCCGCGCGTGGGTAGCCAAGCCCGGTCAAAGGCGAGGGACTCAAGATCCCTTCCCGAAGGGGTTCCCAGGTTCGAATCCTGGCCCACGCATCTTATTACCGGTAAAGTCGGACTCACACCTCGGCATGCCGCCCGCGATTCCTTGGGGCTCAACCCGCTCACCAAGTCATCGTCCTAGTCGTGCGACGATCAATCTCGTAGGCCGCTGGCCACCGGCAACCTGCCCCATACGCCGTTTGATTCGGAGCGACGTTCCAACGGCGCGCCTGACGGGAGGTGCCGCGATTCACCGGGGCGGACTCGACTGCCGATCGCTGCTGGATTTCGCATCTGATCACGACCTTCCTCCGATTTGTCGTGCCTTGAGGCTCATTTGAATGAAACCGGAGGAGATTGTCCGAACCCCCGCCAAACGGTCTCATGCCCCGGGGTCTAACCTCGCCCAGATTCCAGAAGCCGCTTCATGTTCTGATTTCGGGTGATCATCTGGCGCCTCAGGTAGGGCCCGACGAGCGGCGAGAAGAGCTTCCAAATCCCTCGCGGCTTGATTTCCATCACGGTTAGGGCCTTCGTCCCCTCTGTTGTTGCCTCCAATGTGGTGCGGATGGTTCCCGACCTCACGGGTCCCTCGGTCGCCAGCGAGATCGTCACGGCGCGGGGCGGGTCCCACTCCGTGACTGCGCCGCTGATCGTCCTTTCTAGGCCGAAGGCTACCGATCGCATCCGTATCGTCGAACCGAGCGCGATGGGCCCGGGCGGGGTCACACGAAATCCGAGGGAGCCGCCACCCCGGCGCGGGCTGCTGAACGGGTTCGACAAGAACGCGAAGACCTCGTCGATTGGACGACTGACCACGACGGCGTTTTCGAATCGCATCGAGCCCGCCCAGCCTCCCGGCTCTAGCCCCCGGCCGCGGGTACGCCAAGAAGCGCGGGAAGCACGTTCCCGAAGAAGAAGCCCGCGATGCCCGCGAACGCCCCGATGACGAGAATCTCGAGCCCAGACCCGACCGGATTGCGATGGGTCCAGCGGGTCTTCACCACGCCGATACCGAAGAGCACCGCGGCCGTCGCGATGATCGACCCGTAGACCGCCACGCTGACGGGCAACAGGAGGTATGGGACGATCGGCGCGAGCGCACCGAGACCGAAGGCTATCCCCATGAAGGCGGCGCCCTGGAGGGGAGTGCCATGGGTCTCCTCGATTGCGATTCCGAACTCTTTCTCGACCTTCACGTTGAGGAGGACTTCCGGATGGCGGGCCATCACGTCCGCCACGATCCCGGCCTCGTTGCTCGGCAGGCCGTCTTCCTCGAGCATGTAGGCGAGTTCGGCCTGCACCTCTCGAGGTCGCATGGCGCACTTCTCCCGCTCGTCCGCGATCTGTGCAAGGGCAATCTCCCGCTGACTCTTGCTCGACAGGTACTCGCCGGCCGCCATGCTGAAGATCCCGGCCAGCGCGGTCGCAATGCCGGCGATGAGGACCACGAAGCGACTCCCTGTAGCGCCGCTCACCGTGCTCACGACGGCGAGCGTGCTCACCAATCCGTCCTGCGCCCCGAAGATCGTTTCGCGCATGTCGCCCAGGAGGCTCGCCCTTCGACGCTCCTGGTCCAGACGAACCCCAACGCTCGAGCGATCAAACATCTCCGCTGGTCGGCCAGTCGACGCCGCCACGTCGGTCATCAAGTGCCCCCCCGGGGGCTCTCCGAGCGCGTGGTCCTGATTTCAGGCTTTCGGCGAGCCACTCAAAGGAGTCGCTTGTCTCCTCCAATGGGCGTTGTCTCAAAGGGTCTGACGAAGTGGAAACGGGCCAACCCTGGATAGGTCCATGGAGGTTTGGTGGATTCACTGGAGCGAGCTCGCCTGCAAGTATGGTCGACTTGGCCCACGCATCGGCTTTGTCGGGGCAGTGCAACGTTTATGAAAGCGGGGCGCCGCTTCGGGCCTGGGTCATCCAAGAGGAACCGGTGAAGGACATGGACATCAAGCGAGGCGGTTCGCGCTCCTCGAACGAGGGACCGGCAGAATGGTTCACTGGCAAGGTGAGGATCGAGCCTCTGTTCCAAGCACGCGCTCCCGGACGAGTGCACGGCGCCAGCGTCACCTTCGAGCCCGGCGCACACGCGGCTTGGCATACCCATCCTCTGGGCCAGACCCTTATCGTGACAGCGGGCCGCGGCTTCGTGCAGAGCTGGGGAGGTCCTGTCCAACGGATCCAACCCGGCGACGTGGTCTCGTGTCCGCCCCAGGAGAAGCACTGGCACGGCGCCGCGCCCGACAGCGCGATGACGCACATCGCTATCCAGGAGGAACTCGACGGGAAGGTCGTCAACTGGATGGAGAAGGTCAGCGACGAACAATACCGCCGGGCTGCGAGCGCGAAGGAGGTCGGTCGATCATGACGGTACTCGACGGATGGGAAAACTTCTACGTCATTGTCGGCTCGTCGGCCGGCGCGCTCATCGGACTGCAGTTCGTCGTCGTCACGCTCATTGCCGGAAGGCCAATCCGCAAAGGCGCAGCGCAAGCCGGCGGCGCGTTCGCGACGCCGAGCGTCGTCCATTTCGCCGTCGTGCTGTTGCTGTCGGCGCTCGGAAGCGCGCCATGGGATGGAATCACCATTGTTGCAGTCCTTTGGGGTTTGGTCGGTCTTTGCGGGGTGGTGTACATCGTCATCGTGGCCCGGCGGATGCGCACGCAAGACGCCTACCGGCCTGTGTTCGAAGACTGGTTGTTTCATGTTCTGCTTCCGCTTGCGGCGTACACGGTCCTGGCGATCTCGGCCTTCGTGGCTCCGTACGACGCAGGCCCCGCCCTGTTCCTCGTCGCCGCCGCGGCGCTCCTCTTCCTCTTCACGGGCATCCACAATGCGTGGGACGCCGTCATGTATCAGGTCTTTGTACGATCAAGCCCGGAGGGGTAGCAAACACGCTGGGATCCTGGGTTCGGGCGAGCGGCTCGCGCTGGTCGTCGCACTGATCGCCTACCAAAGCGAACGCGGTCCGAAAATTGGGTATGGGTTCGAGAGGTTCGGACCCGCGCCGAAACCGAAAGCAGCCGTTTCTCGAGTTCGCCCCTGAATCCGCCCCTCACCCGACCGGGAATTGCCTCTCGGTCGCGTGAAAATCAATATGTGAAAACGGGGTCGCAAGAGATAAGAAAGGCTCCCCGCCATCGCCCGGCCCTAGGGTGGGAACATGCGACAAGCAATGGAGACTCCGAAGGGTCCTCAGAAGCGATCGCCGTTCGCGATGAAGTGCACGGTCAACCGTGCCAACCTGAAGCCCAACACGGGTACATTCGTGTACGTTGCCCTCGACCTGACGCCGTCGGCCGCCGTCGTGGCGGCACGCAACCGCGGCATCGTCCTCGCAATTGACTCGAGCGGGTCGATGGACGGCGAGAAGATTGAACAGGCCAAGACGGCCGCGATCGGCCTCCTCAAGCAACTCCGTCCCACGGACCAGATCTCCATCATCTCGTTCTCGGACAAGGCCTCGGTCGACCTTCCGATGACGCGGGTCGGAAACTCTCGCGAGCTGGCTGCGGCGGTGAAGGGGATTTCGGTCAGCGGCCTCACCGCGATGTACGCCGCGCTGGAAGCGGCTTTCACGCAGGCGCGGCAAACCTCGCTCGAAGGCGGGACCGTGAAACGGGTCATCCTCCTCACGGACGGCAATCCGACGGTCGGCCGGACGGACACCAAGGAGTTCATCACCCTCGCGCAAAACATGCGAGAGGCGGGCATCACGATCACCGCGATCGGGATCGGGAACGACTACAACGAGACCCTTCTCGAAAAGGTCGCCGAGGCGGCCGGCGGGTTGTGGCACCACATCGATGAATCGGGAGGCAACCTCCCGCAGGTCTTCCAGGATCAGGCCGCCCAGATGGCCGGTACCGTCGTGGCGAACCCGGAACTGAAGGTCTCGATCATGCCCGGCTCCGAGCTCGGCGACGCGTACAGTGTCCGGCCGGTCCTGAATCGACTCCCGCGACCCCGGTTCGACGGGACCGCCTTCACGGTCCCCTTGAGGGACCTGATCGCCGGCGAGGAGCAGACGCTCGTGTTCCGAATGGGCCTCCCCTCTCGGCCCGCCGGGAAAGCCACCCTCCTGCGATTCTCCCTGGTCGAAGTCACCCAGGACGTCGAGGTGGCCTTCACCGACGACGCGCGGCTCTGGAACGCGGAAACGAACCCGTACCCGCGCACGCTCTTGAGTTCGGCCGAAGCGACGGTCCTGCTCCAAAGGGCCGTGCAGACGAAAGAGGCATCGGCCCTCCAGAAGGCCGAGACGATCATGCGGAGCTTGCAGGCGGATGCCGGCGCGGCAACGGCCATCCGCTCGAACGCGGCCCTGAGCGAGGTCGTGACGACGATGCGTGACGCGCAGGCGACCGTGGCGCGTAGCGGCCTCCAGCTGAGCGAGTCCGCCAAGAAGGACTTCCTTCAGGCGACGACGATCATCGGCAAGAAGAAACCGAAGCGGTGATGACTGTGACGAAGTGTTGGGACTGCGGAAGCGAGAATCGCGAAGGTGCGCGGTTCTGCGATGGGTGCGGGGCCAAGATCGAGCTCGAGGCCGTCCAATCGGGACCGCAGATTGCCTCGTTGCCGACGGAGGACGAGAGCGCTGCCCCGTCGATGGGCGAGGACGAACCGGGTCTCGAGCCGACCTCCGACCCGGACGCGGGCGGCCCGGACCCCTCGGATGAACCGGCGCTCGGGACCGACTCGTGGGATACCGATCAGGCGGGCTCCGCGGAGCCGTCGGAATCGGAAGGCGAGGGCCTTGCGGAGCCCACGGAGACCGAAGAGGAGCCGCCCGCCCCAGAGCCGAAGGCCGGATACCTGATCTTCCCGGACAGCACGGAGCAGCCGATTCCCGAGTCGCAGTGGCTGATCGGCCGGGCGGACTTGGAGAAGTTCCTGTCGGATCCGGAGAAAGCGAACGAGATCTCTCGAGGCCACCTCACCGTCTTCCAAGAGGGCGACAAGTTCTTCGTGGAAGACGGAAGGACGATGGTGCAGCGCAAGTCCAGCACGAACAGGACGTGGCTGGTCCGAGGCAGCTCCCGAACCCTCGTCACCGGCACGGGCCGGAACGAGCTGCAGGATGCCGATGAGATCGACGTCGCCGAATTGGTGAAGCTGCAGTTCGTGAAAAAATAAGCCTGCGAGCGTATGACGCTAACTCTTCCGTGCACGCTGAAAGGCCGGAAGGGGCGCTATCAGGTCGTCAGCAAGCTCACCGACGGCGGGATGTCCACCATTTACAACGGGAAATCCCAACGCGGGCAACCGGTCATCGTGAAGGAAGCGAGCGGGGTGGATCTGGCTCAGTCCGAGGAACGGCTTCGGATTGAAGCGGAGATCCTGCGGACCCTGGGTCGTCCCGGCCATCCCCGGGTCGTGCGGTACATCGACGAGGGCGCGAACCTGGGGCCGTTCTGCCTCGTCGAGGAACACCTCGAAGGCGACACGCTCGCGGAACGGTTCCGGGATTCGCCGGCCGATGCGGCGACGGCGACCCGATGCGTCCTTCAGCTCCTCGAGGCCCTCTCGTATCTGCACGCGAGGAACGTCATCCACCGGGACGTCAAGCCCAAGAACATCATCCTCGACGCGCACCGTGAGGTCGTCCTGATCGACTTCGGAGCGGCGAAGAAGGAGTTCCACCAGTTCACGGGATCCGGCACGGTCATCTACACCCCGGGCTGGGGCGCGCCGGAACAGAACCTCGGAGAGGCGACGCCCGCGAGCGACTTGTACAGCGTGGGCGCGGTGCTGTTCTTCCTCCTGACGGCGCAGGACCCGCAGGGCTCGATGAGGCAAACCGTCGGCGAGGGCGTGGAACTGTTCCGGTCCCCCCACGATCTCGTGCCCAGCGTCTCGGAGGACCTCTCCGACGTCGTGACGCGGGCGATGGCATTCGATCCGAAGCGGCGGTTTCCGACGGCCCAGGACATGGCCGGGGCGATCACGGGTGGGTCCGCGGAGTCGCCCAGGTTCCCCCACCTCGTCGTGCTCGGGAAGAAATGCCCTGTGAAGAAGGAGATGGAGATCGGCCGGGACCACAAGTCGTGCGACCAGAGTTGCGCGAAACGGGGATTCGGACGTCCGCCCGAGATTGGGATCCTGGATTCGGAACGGTACCTGTCGAAGCACCATGCGAGGATCCTGCGAGACCCGAAAGGGACCTGCTGGATCGAGGACCTGGGCAGCTTGAACGGCACCGCCATGTCCCACGACGGAGGGCGGACCTACAAGCCGATCCCAGGATTCAAGCGACAACGGCTCAAGGATGGAGACGTCGTCGCGCTCGTGTACAAACCGGGCCGAGGCCCCTACATGACGATCGCGTTCAAAGGCGGCGGGACCGGGAGACGATGATCATGAAGCGGACAGCGGATGGGAAGGGCGCGTCGGCGACGACTTCGGACACGGTCATTCGAACCACGCGCGGAAAACTCGGATTTGCGACCAACGTTGGGAGGGTTCGGCCCGTCGACGAGGACAGCATCCTGGCGATCGAGATCCGGACCGCATTCCTCTCGCAACCGCGGCACCGACTTCTGTTGATCGTCGCCGACGGGATGGGAGGCCACCGGCGCGGGGACGTGGCGAGCCGGATCGCCGTGCAGACCGTCGCCCGAACCCTCTTGCCCCTCCTGACCAGCGAAATCGACATCCCCCGGGCCTCGTACCATCACGCGATCCAGACCGCGATTGGCCTCGCCAATCAAGCGATCATCGCCGAGTCGCAGGCGCACCCCGAGATGGAGGGGATGGGGACGACCATGAGCCTGGCCATCGCGGACGGCCGCAACCTCCACGTCGCCAACGCGGGCGATTCGCGAATCTACATTGTGAATGCGCGAGAGATCTGCCAGGTGACCCGGGACCATTCCGTCGTGCAGGAGATGGTCGATCGCGGCGAACTCGGACCCGAGGAGGCCCGGCACCATCCGCGGAAGAACGTGATCACGATGGCCCTCGGCGTCTACGATGAGGTGACGCCGGACATCGGATTGCTCACGATGGAGCCGGGCGACAACGTGCTGCTGTGCTGCGACGGCCTCATCAATCACGTCGAAGACGAGGACATCCAGCGCGTCGTGGTGCAGGCGAGCGACCCGCAGACCGCATGCGACATCCTGGTGTCGCTCGCGAACAAAGGCGGCGGCACGGACAACATCTCCGTGATCATCGCGCGACCTCCCGACATTCCTTCGTGAGGTGAGCGAACGATGGAGACGCGGAATGAGACCGGGGCGGGCGGTCGACTCGCCCGGGGAGTGCGTGTAAGGGAGCCGGACCCGTGAAGCGCATCACGTTCCTCGCCGCCATCGCCGCCCTGCAGATCCTGGTCGGCTCGCTCACGATCCTGGGGGCCGCGCAGCCCTTGCGGACGTCTGAGTACGTCCTCGTCCAGAGCGGGACGTACTACCACTACGAGTTCGGCATCCTGGGTACCGCACGGTTGAGCGTGAACCTCACCGAACTGCAGAGTCGGGCCTTCTACCTCTATGTCTTCGACGACGCGGGATTCGCATCGTTCCGCAGCGGCTCCAACAACGTGGCTCCACTATACGAGCAACGGGGCACGACCGTTGCCTTCGACATGAACCTGCCCGGCTCGGGAGAGTATCACATCGTCGCCGTCGACTCGCCTACGGGACAGGTGCTCCAACTCCATGTCGACCTGGTCGTCGTGGGCCTGAAGGCGGAAGGAACGATCCTCGCCCTCATCGTCCTCGTCGGCGGCATGGCGCTCCTTGCCGCGTCCCTGATGCTGAGCGTCTGGGCGTGGCGCCGCGCGCCGGCGGCCCCAAAGCCGTCCGTCGATGCCCCCGATCCTCCACTCGACCCGGCGCACGATCCGGTGTTCGATCCATTGCCTGCCGCGCCCGAGGGTGGGCAGGATCCTCCGGACGACGATACCCGAATCTATTGAGCAGCAATCGAACGCGCGTCACTTCCCAGGCCGGAAGCAGCGCGCGCCCCAGACCTCGTCGATCGAGACCTGGCGGACGCCTTCGAGGTTCGTGTGCCCTCAGGCCGTCCCGAATCGCTGCGCGGCTCGGGCGCGGGCCCGCGCGGCCTCCACCGCGCGATTGCGCGGTTTGGCAGACGTCACGAGAGAATCGAGCAGCTCATGGGCCGCCGCGGCCATCGTCTCGACGGCCCGGTTGAACGCGGCCTCGTTGTCCTTCGAAGGCTTGGCGAACCCGGAGAGTTTTCGCACGAACTGGACCGACGCTTGCCGGATTTCGTCATCGTTCGCAGGAGGGTCGAAGTTGAACAGGGTCTTGATGTTGCGGCACATGCGGGCGGTCCTCCTCGGGGCCGATACCCGACCGCTCGAATCCGAATAAAGTTCGTGCTCCGGTGGGCGATTGGCATCGGCGGCCACCGACCGATTTCCGGAGCAGTTCGTGACTCGATTGCGATCTCAGGTTTTCGTCACAAGCTCCTCGAGCCGGTCCCACGACTCGGTCGCGCCTTCTTCCATCCTGGACTGGAGCATCTGAGCAAGGTCTTCGGCCGTCTCGAACCGGGATATAACCGTTACCTTCGTCTTGCCCCCTAGGTCTTCGAACGTCGCGGTGTCGACGACGATGTGGCCGGGCATTCCTTCGAACTCGAAGGTGCTCACCAACCTCCGGGGCCGCACGACTTCCCGGTACACGCCCTTGAACGCGAACTCGGTCCCGTCCGCGGCGCGATTGATGTACCGCCACGCGCCGCCGGGTCGCACGTCCATCTTGTCCACGATGGTCGCGTACCGTCTCGGCCCCCACCAGAGCGGGACGAGTTTCGGGTCCGTGTAGGCCTCGAAGACGCGCTCGCGCGGGGCGTCGAACACGCGCTCCATCCGGATTTCCCGATCGGAGAGCGTGCCGAACATCGTCGGCTTCCCCAGGACCTCGGCGAGCTTGTCGAACGATTCGCTCCAGCCTTGCTCGGCGCCTTCGCTGTCCGGGCCGACGGGGAAGCCTGCGTGCCTCAGGGTGAGCTTCGTCTTGCCCTTCGCGTCTTCGAACGTGACCGTCACGAGCATCTCGAGCGGGGTTTCCGCGCTCATGCCGTAGTACGTGGCGGGGACCACGTTGCCCTTTTCGTCGGCAAAGCTGTCCGTCATGACGAGCTTTCGCAGCGGGACAATCTCCCGATACGTGCCGGTGGCCCAGTAGTCCTTTCCCTCCGGGGACCGCATGCAGTAGATGTAGGCCCCACCCACCCGGAGATCGACCTTGCAGGTCGGGGTCGTGAAGCCCCGCGGGCCCCACCATCGTCGCATCTCGGTCGGATCGGTCCACGCTTTCCACACGCGCTCTCGTGGCGCGTTGAGGACGCGTTCAATGACGACGTCTCGTTTCTGCGGCGCTCTCGTTGGTTTGGTTGTGGTCTTCTTCGTTGGCATTGTCACTCCTCCTCTTCGCAGGTCTGCACTCGAATGTTCTCTGGTTGGGTCTCGATCCGTGTCATGATTTCTTCTCCACGTGTTTGGCCAAGCGAGCGAATCGGTCCTCCCAGAGGACCCGATACTGCGTGAGCCAACCGAACGCCGCGCTCAGCGGCGCCGCATCGAGCTGGCATCGGTGCACGCGGCCCTCCGGCTCGACCTCGATGAGCCCTGCGTCCTCGAGGACCCGCAGGTGCCTCGAGATCGCCGGCAGGCTGACGTCGTGCGGCTTTGCGAGCTCGCCTACGGTCGCGGCGCCAGCCGAGAGTTGCTCGATGATGGCCCGTCGGATCGGATGGGCCAGCGCCGCGAAGACGGCATCGAGATCCAGGGCGGCCGTCGCTCGTTTAACCATCTGGTTAAGGGAAATGCACGGTCGATATTTAACCCTTTGGTTAAGTGTTGTCGGGCCGGGCTCAATGCGCTCGGTCGCTCCACCGCACCTCACCCCGCAGGATGGCGGCGGCGTCCTCCGGTACGACGGGGTTGATGTAGAAACCGCTCCCGCGTTCGAAGCCCGCGGTCTCCGTGAGGTGTGGCGTGATCTCGAGGTGCCAGTGAAACGGCGCCTGATTGTTGTCGCTCGGCGCGGTGTGGATGTAGTAGTTGAACGACGGATCGTCGAGGATCCGGTCCAGCCGGCCGAGGATGTCCTTCAGGAGTTGGGCGAGCAGGCCCCGATCCGAATCGCGGATTGAGTCGAACGCGCCCGCGTGGTCCTTCGGCAGGATCCACGTCTCGAACGGGAACCGGGCGGCGTACGGAGCGAGCGCGATGAACCGCTCGTTCTCGGCGACGAGGCGTTGGCCGGCCTTCCGTTCGCTCGCGACGACGTCACAATAGAGGCACGAAGCGGCCGCGGTCGCGCGATGCGTTCGGACGCCCTCGAGCTCGTCGAGGATCCGCAGCGGGACGATCGGCGTCGCGATGAGCTGCGAATGCGGATGGGAGAGCGACGCACCGGCTCGCTCCCCATGATTCTTGAAGACCAGGACATACTTGATCCGAGGGTCGGCCGCAAGCGCGCGATACCGGTCGCGGTACGATCGTAGCACTTCCGCGATCTGCGTCTCCGCGAGGCTCGCCAGTCGCGCGTCGTGCTCCGGGGTCTCGACGATGATCTCGTGCGCTCCGACGCCGTCGACGCGGACGAAGAGTCCCTCGGCGTGATGGTGAACCTCTCCCGTCGAGGCGATCGCGGGGAACAGGTTCGGGACGCATCGGATCCGCCAGCCGGGACCGTCCCTTGATCCTCCCTCCCGGTACGCCAAGACCTCGGGCGGGGTCATTGACTCGTGGCCGACGCAGAACGGGCACTCCTCCTTCGGCGTCGAGGACTTCGCGTTGCGGAACGCACCGGGCCGGCGGGACCTCGCCGCGGAGAAGAGGACCCAGGTGTCCGTCGCGTAGTCCTTGCGGATCTCCGGCATGGTGCCGCGCAGGTACCCGCACTTGGTGCTATTGAGGATTGCGCGGCGGCAGCCCGCATGCGGACGGGTGTACGAAAGGGTAATGGGGGGTGGAACCTTTCCGGGGCCGGGAGCGGAGGATTTTGTCTTCATCAGCAGATGCAGGAATGCCGAGTGGTCAATCCGCGCCGTATGTCCCGGCCCGGTCGATGGGGAGAATGGTGGCAATCATCGTCGCTCTCCTCGTGGTGTCGAACGTGATCACGGGTCTCGCGGTCTATTACCTCGCGGTGCCGGCACCCGGGGCGGGCGCGGTCCAGGTCATCGGCCCTTGGGCCGGGGGAGAGTGGGCGAACTTCAAGCCGGTCCTCGACGCGTTCAAGAATGCCACGGGGATCGCGTATCAATATACGACCTCGCGGCAGGAAGACCTCTCGCCGACACTCCCGATTAACTTCCAGGCGCAACAGTCTCCGGCCGACCTGATCTTCATGCCGAGCGCGACGATCAAACAGTACGCCGGAAGAGGCTGGGTGACGGAACTAACGGGTACATTGAGCACCTCCAGCTATCAGCCGGGAGCGCTCGACCCGCTGACGGTGAGCGGCAAGGTCTGGGGCGGCGCGTACACGGGCAAGGTCAAACCGGGCTTCTGGTACAACTCCTCGTTCTTCACGAGCCACAACTTCAACGTCCCGACGACCTGGGCTGGGTTCGCCCAACTCCTGTGGGACATTAAGAACACGTCGGGCGTCAGCGCACCGATTCTGAGTGGAGACGGCGTTGGCTGGCCACTCTCCGACGTGACCGAGGGGTTCATCGAGACGTACGGCGGCGCGGCAATGCACCGGGCCCTGTCGAATCGGACTCTCTCGTGGACCGACCCGAGCGTCGAGGCCGTCTTCCAGAACTACCTCGTGCCGACCCTGGAGAACGGTTTCTGGAGCGCCCCGCAGACATGGAACGATCCGGCGGTCATTAGCTCGTGGTGGAACGGCGCCTATCCCCTGTATTTCATGGGGAGCTGGATCACGTCGGGCTTCGTGCCGAACCCGGCTAACCTGAAGGTGTTCTCGCTGCCGGGCGGTGGGTCGAACCAGGGAATCGTGTTTGCGGCCGACTACTTCTTCGTCCCGAAATACGCCGCGCACGCCGATCTCGGGAAACGGCTCGCCCAGTGGCTGGCATCGAAAGACGCCCAGACGATCCAGGTTGGCGTCGGCGGACACATCGCCACCGCGGCGGGGGTCCCGGCGTCCGCCTATCCTGCGCTCGACGCTCAGGTCGCGTCTCTGATGCAAGGAAAGGCAGTGCTGACGGACCTGGACGACACGATCGGCAATCCGTTCCAGGGTCACCTCTGGAGCGAGCTTCAGAGCCTATGGGCCAACCCTGCCAATTGGCAGACTGTCCTAGCCAACATCCAGGCGGCCGCACAAGCGCAACCATGAAAGTGCCGGGAGGCGGGTTTTTTTCCCGCCTCGTTCCCCGGCATCGTGGCCGCGTACCGATCGGTCGTTGGGCTCGGTCGCAAGCGAAGTTTCTTTCCTTTTTCCTCCCTGCGGCGATTCTGCTCATCATCCTCGTGATCTATCCGATCATCGCAACGCTGACCCTAAGTTTCCTGGCTCCGGATGGCAGTTACGCCGGTCTAAACAATTACGAATCTGTGATCGGCTCGCCGGACACCGTCAATCTGATTCAAAATCGTACTTGCCTTCAGCCGCCACCGGGAGCGAGCTGGCCTCCGCGCGGTCCGCCTTGCGGTACGCTTCTCAACAACCTGATTTGGATTGGCCTCCACCTCCCACTGACCCTGTTCATAGGCTTGTTCCTTGCGGTCCTCCTGCAGAACGTCCGCGGGGCCTCGTTCGTCAAGTCACTCATCTTTCTTGGGATGGTCACGCCGCTCATCGTCGTCGGGGTCGTCCTTCGATTCATCCTAGAGTACCCGATCGGTCTCGTCCCAGCTTTCTTCGGGTGGCTCGGGATCAAGTCGCTCGACGTCAATTGGCTCGTTACACCCAGCACTCTGCTCCTGGGACTGATATTCGGTACCGTGTGGTCGTGGACGGGCTTCAGCATGATTGTCTACTCGGCGGGCCTCACGACGATCCCGAAAGACTACTTCGAGGCCGCCCGGGTCGATGGCGCGTCGGAGTGGCAAATCTTCCGAAAGATCACGTGGCCCTTGCTCCGTCCGGTCACGCTCGTCATCGTCACAATGACGCTTCTCTGGGAACTCAAGCTGTTCGACATCGTCATCGGTGCGACGAATTCGCAGGGCGGTGTGGGCGGTTCCGCGGATGTACTCGCGCTCCAAATGTATCGATACTTTTTCATCATCGATTACAATCGGGCAGCTGTCGTCG
>DASPYU010000013.1:0-61631 GCA_035636595.1 Thermoplasmata archaeon | reverse complement strand
ATGCTCCCGACCGCCAGGCCCGTGACGGCCGCCTGGAGGATCGGCTTGCCGAGGAGGGCCCAGAGCAACGCAATCGCCGCGGCCAAAACGAAGATCGCATAGGCCCATCGCGGGACCGCCGCGAGCAGGTTCCACGCCATTCCGGGGGGCTCGGCGGCGCCGTCGGCGTCGTTCCTCCCCGCCATCCGCTCGGCCATCGCTTGTATCGATATAAGCCCTCCTTTGCCGCCACGGAGTGGCCGCGAAAGCCTATAGCGCGTGCCCCGAATGCGGTCCCAACAATGCGCGTACTCATCCTCCTCGACGAGCGAGGCCGCAAACACGCCGTGCCCGTCGACGAGCCGATGGCCCGTGTGGCGGAACTCGGCACGGTCAAGACGGAGAAACTGCGCGCGTCGATCGGCCGCAGAATCGAAATCGGCGGACGCCGGTTCATCGTCCTCGAACCGTCTGCGCGGGACTGGCGGGAAAGCATGGCGCGGGGACCTCAGACCCTCGCGTCAAAAGATCTCGCCGCCATCCTCTACGAGACCGGCGTCGTGGCGGGAGCCCGCGTGCTCGAGGCCGGTGCGGGGTCCGGAGGTCTCACGGTCGCGCTCGCGCGGGCGGTGGGCCCGCAGGGACATGTGATCTCGATCGATCTCGAGGAGGCCGCGATCCAGCTCGCCCGATCGAACGCGATGGCCGCGGGCGTCGAATCGAACATCGAGTTTCGAATCGGCGATGTTCGACAGGGAGTGGCCGATCGGGATCTTGATGCGGTCATCCTCGACATCGTCGATCCTTGGATGGCGGTTTCGTCTGCTTGGGAGGCCCTGCGTCCGTCAGGCAGTCTCGCGACTTTCTCGCCGAACATGGAGCAAGTGAAAGAAACGGTGGCGGCGATGCGGGGGCGCCCTTTCGTCGACGTGCGCACGATCGAGCTGATCGAGCGGGAGATGGAGGTCCGCGACGTCGGCGTGCGTCCGTCCTTCGCGCCGCTCGGCCACACGGGCTACCTTACGTTCGCGCGAAAAGTGCTCGACACTTTCTAATACCGGCCCGACTCGTGGCAGCGAGCCATGGCCGGCGACCTGACGTCTTTCGGGATCACGACGTTCGTCGCGATCTTCGCGATCGTGAACCCGGTCGGCGCCATGACGTTCTTCGTCGTCCTCACCCGCGCGTATCCCAAGGCGATGAAGAAGCGCGTCATCCAGAAGGCCATCCTGGCGGCGACGATCACCCTGCTGGTGTTCGCGTTCGTCGGCAACTACATCTTCCTGGTGTTCGGCACGTCCATCCCCGCGTTCCGCATCGCGGGCGGGGCCTTGCTCTTCACGATCGCGTTTGCGATGATGCAGGGGGAGCGGTCGGGCACACAGCTCACCGCACGAGACCGTCAGGAAGCGCTCGAACGCGAGGCCGTCGGGGTGGTGCCCCTCGGCCTTCCCATGCTCGCGGGACCCGGCGCGATCACGACCGTGATGGTCCTCATGGCCGAAGCCTCATCGCCCGCGCTCGACATGGCGCGGATCCTGATCATCCTCGCGTCGATCGGCGCGACGATGGTGATCGCTTGGATTATGTTGGCGTACTCGGACGCCATCTTCCATCGGATCGGCCGCATGGGTGCGTACGCGATCTCGCGGATCATGGGCCTCATCCTCGCCGCGATCGCGGTGCAGTTCATCATCCTCGGCGTCCAGGGCGCGTACCTGGAGTACTTCAAGCCGATCCTGTGAGCTCAGCCGAGCGTCATCGGCCGGAGCCGTTCGGGCTGCGTCACCTGCCGCGCGAGGCGAAGGAAACGCTCGGGATGTTCCGTGTGGACGGGGATCACGGTTCGCGGCGCGATCCGCTCGATCATCTCGCCGACCTCGCGCTCGCTCAGGTGGCCCGATGCGTGCAACTGGTGCCGCACGAGCCCGAACCGGTCGAGCCAGTTCTGCAAGACGACATCGTTCGCGTCGTCTTCCTCGAAGGGCTCGCTCTTCGAGTGGATGAATGGGGAGCCGGGGGGCGGGGTGAGGTCCACGAGTTCCGGAAGATGCCAGAAGTCGAGCTGGAGGAGGTAGTCCGCGGGATGCTTCGCAATCTCTTGGGCCGTCACGACGCGGCCTTTCAGCTTCTCCTGGAGCTCCCTCTCCCAAGGATCCGTCTTGCGCAGTTGGCGGTCGTACAGGAGCAGGTCGTCCTGCTTCCCGATGTCGGGCACCTGGATGTGCGTGTCCTTCCGGAGGGTCAGGAGGAGATGTGCGGTCTTGGCGTTCGCGACGAACTTCCGGCCGAGGGCCTGCGCCGTTTCGACGAACGTGCGGATTCGGTCGACGTCCCGCGGCGGGAACGTCACCAAGGCGAGTTTGTCCTTGAACTTCTGGAGCAGTGGAACCGCGTGGGCCTTCACGTCCGCCTCCGTGAGGCTCCCGCGCGCATCGTCCGGCATGACGCGCGTACCTTCCGTGATCAGGGCGATGGGCTTCGCGGCGCGCGCCGCCTCGATGAAGTCGTCCGTGAGCTGCTTCATGGGCCCGTGGTGGCGGAGGTCGCCGGTGTAGGCGACCGTGCCCTCACTCGTGTGCACGAGGTATCCGTAGGCCGCGGGAGCGCTGTGGTCGACGTGGACCGGCTCGACCTCGACGCCGTCCACCGTCTTCGATTGCCCGGAGCGGAACGTCGCGTACGCGTGCATCCCGAGCCGCAGGTTCGGCGCCCGAGCGGTCGTGTCGAGCGACTCCAAGATCGTCCGAGCGCCCTCGCCCAGGTGCACTGGGATGTTTGGATCCACGAACCGCAGGTGCTGGGTGTGGTCGTAGTGAACGTGCGTGATGAAGACGCCCGAGAACGCGGGCGGCTGCCAGTTCATGTCGGTCGGCTCGAGCGCCTCGGCCGAATAGAGCCCGGGGATGCGGGACATCAAGTCCAACGCGAAGTAGTCGCGGAGTCCGAAGCGGTCCCGCGGTCCCAGGAATTCGACGAAATAGTCATCGCCGAGGTCGAAGGGCGCCCCCATGTCGAGCCAGATCCGCGCGTCCCGGTCATCGAGCAGGATCTTGTTGCCGCCGATCTCCGCGACCCCGCCGTAAAAGGTGAGCTTCGTCACGGCCGGCCCCGTCAGTCCGCGAGCTGCGTCACGATGACGTCGCGCACGGCCTTCATCGAGCGGAAGTTCAGGATCAGGCGGCCTTGCGGGTCCGTCTTGAAGAGCCGCGTCTCGAGGCCCTCCGGCGGAGCGACGAGGAGGGCCTGGATCCGGCCCGTCTTCGTCTCGACCATGAGGTCCTCCAAGACACCCAGGATTTGCCCGTCCTCCGTCATGACCGTCTTCCCCGACAACTCCGTCACGAACCGCTTCATCCGGGCGCCGTGCGCGTATCCGCGGTACCTTATTTTTCCTTATGGGCCTCCGGGCCTATGAAGGCGCGGTCCGACGGTCAGAAGGAAATTCAAACGAACGGCGGGGGCATCGGGACGTCACTTTCTTATAGCGCGGGACGCGTGTCTCGAGCCCCTTGTCCGGAGGTCTCCCATGGACGACATCGTGATTGACCGCGGCGCGTTCCTCGGCCTCGTCACCTCGGCCGTCGAGGCGTACAACCGCGAGACGAACGGATTCCTCGTCGGGAACCGCGGCACCCGCGTCGTGCGGCGACGGCCGACGGAGGTCACGGTCTTGCGCGCGGCGTATCCGATCCAGACGGAAGACCGCAAGCCGAACTGGGTGAGCCATGGGAACGAGAAGGCGTTCCGACGCGCGCGCCGCGCGATGGAGAACGCGGACGTCGGGTACGCGGTCCTGGGGGGCTTCCACAGCCACACCGGGGCCGATGGAGCGGCGAGCCTCTCTGCGACCGATCTCGACTACGTCGCGGACGAACTCCGGCGGCTCTCCCGATCCGGCTCGGTGGACCGGGCGGAGTGGTTGGAGGTCGTGGTCGCGGTCAAGCCGCGCGAATGGTCCCGGAGCCACGAGGCCGGATGGACGACCCGAAAGTATCGCCGGAAGATCGGCTGCACGGTCGCGATCGATCCGACCCACGGATACGACACGACGCTCGGCGGCTACTGGATAGAGGGCGAGCCGGATGGGGTGCCGGGCGCCTGGGACATCGGCAAGACGCGGGAAGCCCGTCTGCTGCTCCCGTGGACCGGATAGCCTATTGCTGTCGGCCCTGGGGCGGCTGTTGTCCCGTCCAAGCGCGACGCCCGAGGCGCGAGCTCAGCAGTTCCTGGACGTGCGCCGGATGCGGGATCATGTCGATGTCCATCGTGTCATCGCCCGTGTCGACCACGATCGTGCCGATCTTCAGGATGCGTTGGGAGAAGCTCTGACGGAGGTCCACCCGCTCGAGCTGCGTGTACGGGATCATGACCGTGTTCTTGCTCAGGATCCCGTCTTCGCGGATGATCTTGTTATCCGTGATAACGTACCGCGTCGTCTTCCGTTTCAGTTCGGCCGTGAGGAAGGCGACGAGGGCGATGAAGAGGAAGAACCCCGCAAGGATCGCGCTGAGGGGCACGCCGGCGAGGCCCGGATTCGGGACCGACGGAGAGAAACGTTGGATGAGTTGGAAGTACAGGATCCCCGCGAGGATCAAGGCGAGGACCATGATCGCGTAGAAGCGGAGGGCCATCAGACGTGTCGGCCGCGTGACAAGCAACGTCTTCTCGCCCTGGTACATGAGGCCACCCGTCGCCCGCGTCCAACCCGGGGCCTCGATAAAATGCTTTCGACGCCGGCGTTTCGGTGATGAACTCGCCATGCATTCGAACGAAGGAAGTTCTTATCGTCAGACCCGCCTGTCTCCGGGCCACGATGACGGTCCTCTTCGGCACGCTCGGGTGGCGGCCCCAGAGCCTGATCCCTTCGATTCGGTCGTCGGAGGGACTCGAGCGCGTCGTGTTCTACCACAGCGACCACGCGAAGAGCCGCGATGCGCGCACGAAGGTCATGGAGTTCTGCCGCTCGCTGGGCGTCGCAGCGTCCGCGAACGAGGTGAGCGATGCGTACGATCTCCTCCACGTCGCCGGACAGATTCGCGCCGACATCCGCAAGGAGCGCGCGAGCGGCGCGGCGTTGCGCTTCAACATCGCGGGCGGCACGCGCCTCATGAGCAGCGCGGCCCTGCTCGTGTGCATCCTCGAGGGCGTCCCCGCCACCTATGTTCATGATGAGACGTACGAGGAGATCTCGCTGCCGCTCCTCCACATCTCGTACGGGGAAGGCCTCACGAAGAAGCAGCGAGAGGTCCTGACGTTCCTCGTCAAGAATCAGGAGAAGGAGTTCACCGAAACCGCGCTCGCCCGGGCGCTCGGCGTCCACAAGGCGACGATGAATCACCACCTGCGCGAGCTCGAGGCGAAAGGCGCGATCGAGCGAATCCAGGATACGGCGGACGCACGCCGGCTCATCGTGCGTCCATCGGCGGGCATGGACCTGCTCGTCGGGTGATTCCCTTGCCGCATCGAACCCTCATCGCGACGATGGGATTCGACGAACGGCACGTCCTCCCGGCGTTGCGGCTCATGCCGTACGACCGCCTGGTCGTCGTGGCAGGTCCGGAGACCTTTCGTTCCGGCGGCTTCCGCCGACTCAAGGGCTTGGAACCGTCCCTCAGACCGGTACCTGTGCGGGCGTTCGACCTGCTCGATTCTCTCGCCACCGTGCGGCGCACCATCCTCGACTCGGCGGCCAAGGGACCGGTCCGGCTGAGCGTGGCCGGTGGGACAAAAATACTGACGAGCGCGGCCATCCTTGCCGCGTTCCTCGAGGGAGTGGAGGCGTGGTATTGCGCCCCCGAGCCGATCCGGCTGCCGGTTCTGCATGGACTCCGCCTGACCGAGGTGTTCTCTCCCTCCGAGCGGACGATGGTCGGTCTCATTCGAGGACCGGTTTCCATCGAGCGACTCGTCTCAACGGCAGGCTTGCGGGGCATGTCCCGCCGCACGGCGCTCGCCGCGATTCGCTCCCTGGTCGCAAAGGGACTGCTGGAGATCGAGGTGCGGTCCGGCCGATCGTTCGTCCGGCCTTCCGACCGGTTCGCCCTCTTCCGCCCCCATGTCGCCGCCCCTCCGAGAAAGGCCTAAGAAGGCGGAGGCCATCCGGAGCCCGAGGAGAGAGATGGTCCGCGTCCGGGTCGAGGTGCACCTCCGCAAAGGCGTCACGGATCCGGAAGGGGACAATGTCCACAAGGCCCTGAAACTCCTCGGATTCGAGGGGGTCCAAGCCGTCCACAGTTCAAAACTCTTCGAGATCGACCTCGCGGGCAAGGACGCGAAGGCCGCGCGGAAGCAGGTCGAGGAAATGTGCCGCCGCCTCCTCGCGAATCCTGTGATCCACGAGTACGAGATCACGACGCAGACGTGAGCCATCGGCGAGCCGACTCAGGCGTAGCCCCGGATCCGTTCGCGCCGCGGCGGTTCCTGGAGATGGTCCATGGACATGATGGCGGACTTCCTCGTTTCCCGCTCCGCCGCGCGGACGAAGTCGTCCATCGTGATGCGGTGCCGCTTGCCCCGTCGCAAGGCGTTTCGCATGGCTTGTCGCACGACGTTCAGGATCGAGCCGCCGCTGAGTGGATACTTGCGCGCTAGCGCATCGAAGTCGACGCCTTTCCCCAACGGGGCTTCCTTCGGGACGAGTCGCTCGAAGATCTTGCGGCGCAAGTCCGCGTCCGGGATCGGGAATTCGACCGCGATGTCGACACGGCGGTCAAGGGCCTTGTCCATCACGCGCGCGAGGTTCGTCGCGAGGACGACGACGCCGGGATAGTTCTCCATCTGCGACAAAAGGACGTTCACGTCGCGGTTCATCCACGGGGTGGCCATGAATCCGCGCCGCTGGAAGACCGCATCCGCCTCGTCGAAGAAGAGGACCGCACCCTTCTCGAGGGCTCCCTTGAAGACATGCTCGATGTTCTTCTCCGTCTCCCCGACCCACATGTTCTCCAACTGCGCGTAGTTGACGAGATGCAGGGGTCGACCGAGCTCGCTCGCGATCGCCTCGGCCGCCATCGTCTTGCCCGTCCCGGGCGGGCCGGCGAACAGGAGGCTGAGGCCCTTCGTCTTCTTCATGACCTTCCGGAGGCCCCAGCGGCGGTACATGAGGCCCTTGTTCCGCAATTCCGTCAGCGCGTCCTGCAATCCTTCCCGGGTGGATTCCGCGAGGACGAGATCGGCCATCGTGAATTTGGGCTGGACGATCTGAGCGATCGGCCGCGGCGGCTCGTGGACGTGGGGCTCGGGCGCCTCGTGTTCGTCCTCCGCCTGGTAGACCTCGACGCCGGCGTCCAGGAGGCGCACGATGCGCTGGACGTCGTCCCGTGTGACGTGCTTGCACGATTCGGCGATGCGGCCGCACTTCGGGCATTTGACGATCCACTGGTCCTTGTCCTCCTTGGCCATATGAAATCCCCCGAGGAACGCGCGGCGATTGCCGCTCCGTCCGTCCGGCGAAAACGTTCGGCGGCCTATTTAAACATGGGCCGGGCGTCACAGAATTCGCGGGCCATCCGGACGGCGAGATCGAAGTTGTGTGCGGAGATCATCTCGACATTCGTGCCTACCGGCACCGGAGGCCGCGACAGAGCCGCAGCCGCCCGCAATTGCGACGACAAGGTCCGCGCGCGATCGAACGAGGCTTGGGCCGAACTCTCCTCGAGAGTCGCAAAGAGCGTCTCTTCGGTGCGAGCGGTCACGGTTGCTCCGAGCCAGACGAGGAACTCGATGTCCTGGTAGTCCGAAATGGGCGCAAAGCTCAGGAGGACCGTGGCGGGCTCAAGTCCCTGCGCCGCACACCGCTTCCCATAGGCCCGGAGCACGGTCGCCATCGGTTCCGCCTCGAAGAGGACCTGAGACGTGAAGAAGTCGCAGCCGGCTTGCGTCTTCTCGACGAGCCGGTCGATCTCCGACTCCCGCTCGGGGATCGTGATGTTGCCGAGCGTCACATCGCCTCGCTCCCGCGTCACCTGGCGGAGAAGCCGATTCGCTTCCGCGACCGACGGGCCCGCGTAGCGGATCCGCCCGCTCGTCCCGCCGACGAGCACGAAGTTCCGGAGCCGATGGTCGGCGACCGACTCCCGAATCCATCGACGCAACGCGGCGCCGGGCATGTGCGCGACGACTTTGTTCGCGATCGTCTCCACGCCGAGATCGTCGCCGAGTCGCGCGATGAAGTCGCGTGGATCCAGATTGCGGTAGAACGGCTGCCCGGCGTGGTTCTCGTCCAGCACTTCGGGCACGTTCACGCCGTCGAGGTGCGGCAACGAGCGCGCGGCATCGCGAACCCGCTGCACGAAGGTCGCGATCGACTTCTCGCTCGCGCGACGGGAGGGCGGGACGACCTCGAGGACGACCGGCGAGGAGTGAAGCCGTTCGCGGAACGCCGCCATGCAAGGCGCGATGGCGTATTCGTGCTACTTGAAACGTTCGCCTTGCGCCGCGCGGGGACAAGCATAATGTAGGGCGCACGATTGTCGTCATCGAGGCGAGGGGTTGGGCGAGCGGTTCCGGAAGCGGTCCCTCCCCTTCTCCTTGCATGATGTCCTCCTTCGGGACGCCTCGTCGAAGGACCTCGCCGCGATCAGCGAGCGGATGGGGCTTGCCCTCAGCGTCGACGAGATGCGGCGTATCCAAGAGTACTTCCGCCTCGCCGGTCGCGAGCCCACGGAGGTCGAACTGCAGAGCCTCGGCCAGGCGTGGTCCGAACACTGTTGCTACAAGTCCTCGAAAGTCTTCCTCAAGGAGTTCATCTTCCCCGTCCAGGCGCCGTATGTGATCGATCGGGGCGACGCCGGCGTCGTCGAGTTCGACGCGGACCATGCGTATGCGTTACGCATCGAGAGCCACAACCATCCCTCGGCGATCGAGCCCTACGGCGGCGCGAACACGGGCATCGGAGGGATCCTCCGCGACGTGCTCGCGATGGGAGCCCAGCCGATTGCCCTCGCGGACCCGCTCCATTTCGGACCGCTCGATTATCCGACCGCCAAGTTGCCGAAAGGCGCGAAGCACCCGAAGTACCTCTTCGGCGGCGTCGTCGCGGGGATCCGCGACTACGGAAACCGCGTCGGGATCCCGACCGTCGCGGGCTGCATCGTCTTCGACGAGGGATATCTCGGGAACATCATCGTGAACGTCGCGTGCGTCGGCTTCGCGAAGAAATCCCAGATCGTGCGGAATCGGGTGAAGTCCACTCGGGACGTGTTCATCCTCTGCGGTGGGAAGACGGGCCGCGACGGGATCCACGGCGTGACGTATGCGAGCGTCGATCTCACCGCGAAAGCGGTCGAAGGGTGGGAAGCCGGAGCCGTCCAACTCGGCGACCCGATCCTGAAGGAGCCGCTCATCCACGCGTGCATCGAGGCCGCGCAAGCCGGGCTCCTCCAAGGGATGAAGGATCTCGGCGGCGGAGGACTGTCATGCGTCGTCGGGGAGATGGCCCTTGCCGGCGGATTCGGCGCGGAGGTCGACTTGGAACGGGTGCCTCTCAAAGACGAGGGCCTCGCACCATGGGAGATCTGGGTGTCCGAGAGCCAGGAGCGGATGATGCTCGCCGCGCTGCCGGAGAACGTGGACAAGATCCTCCGCATCTTCGAATTGTACGATGTGCCGGCGACCGTCATCGGACGCGTGATCCCACAGAAACTCGGCCGCGTCCGGTACGATGGCACCACGGTCCTCGAGATGGATCTCGAGTTCTACACCGCGGGTCCGGAGTACACGCGAGACCACAAGCCTCCGAGGACGTCGGATGCCGCACCCGCGCAACTGCCGCCGGAACCGAAGGACTACCGGACGACCATCCTTCAGCTCCTCGCATCGCCGAACATCGCGTCGAAGGAGTACGTGATCCGACAGTACGATCACGAAGTGCGCGCCTCCACGGTCCTCAAGCCGATGCAGGGCGTCCTCGGCAAGGCCGCGCACGGCGATGCATCGGTCATCCGCCCGCTCGTCGATTCGCGTCGCGCCCTCGCGATCGCGGTCGCATCCACGCCGGGCATCACGGCGATCGATCCGTTCGTTGGCGGCGCGAGCGCGGTGGACGAAGTGTGCCGCAACCTGGTCGCCGTCGGAGCGACGCCCCACTCCCTCACGAATTGCCTGAACTTCGGGAACCCCGAGAAACCGGATCGCCTGTGGCAATTCCGGGAGGCGGTCCGTGGACTCGGGACGACCGCGAAAGCCCTCGGGCTTCCGATCCCTTCGGGGAACGTGTCGTTCTACAACGAATCGTCGCTGGGCCCGTGCCCTCCGACCCCGGTCGTCCTCGGCGTCGGGATGGTGGAGGACTTCGGGCGGTGTGTGACCTCGGACTTCAAGCGCGCGGGAAATCCGATCGTACTCGTCGGCCCGACCGGAGCCGAACTCGGCGGCTCGGAGTACGTCCGGCTCCGCGGCGTGAAGGGTGGCCGCGTGCCCCCGGTCGACGCTCCCGGACTCCGCACGAACATGGACCATCTCCTTCGGGCGATTCGCGCCGGGACCGTGGCGGCGTCTCACGACCTGAGCCACGGCGGGCTCGTCGTCGCCGCCGCGGAGATGTGCCTCGGAGGGGACATCGGGGCCGACATCAAGACGACGGCGATGGACCCGTTGCGCTGGGACGTTCAGCTGTTCTCCGAATCGAACGGACGGTGGCTCGTTGAGGTGACGAAGGACCGCTACGACGAGTTCACGCATCTCTTGGAAGGGACCCCGGCCACGTTCGTCGGCACGACCGGAGGCCGCTCGCTGCATCTCGGCCTCGGACGGAAGTGGACCTCCCTCGGACTGCCGGTGATGCGGAAGGCCTGGGGCGAATCGATCCCCAATCAGGTCGTGGTTGCGTGAAGCGCTCGGACATTCGGGTGGCCGTCCTGTTGATCGAAGGCACGAACTGCGAGGACGAGTCCGTCGCCTTCTTCCGCCATCTCGGGGCCCAGGCCGAGAAGGTTCACCTGAAACAATTGACTGGAGACACGCCGCCCGAAATGCAGCGAAAACTCGAGGACTTCGACCTCCTCATGATCCCCGGCGGGTTCGCGGCGGGGGACTACGTTCGCGCCGGGGCGATCTTCGCCGCTCGATTGCGGAGCAAGCTCACTCCGGACCTGACGGAGTTCGTCGAGTCGGGCAAGCCCGTGTTCGGCGCCTGTAACGGATTCCAGGTCCTCGTCGAGGCGGGGCTCTTGCCCGCGCTCGGGGGGACGATGACGGAGACCCCGGAGGCCGTCCTCGCGACGAACGACTCGGGCCACTACGAGTGCCGGCCCAGTCGCCTGCGACTCGACAACGGGGGCTCGTGCGCCTTCACGGGTGAACTGAAGAGAGGCGACGTCGTCACGTTCATCTCCGCGCACGCCGAAGGAAAGCTCCTGTTTCCCGACGGCCGGAGGAAGGGCGTGCTCCGGCAGCTCATCGAGAACGACCAGATCGTGTTCCGGTTCGTCGATGACCAAGGCCGAAAGGCCAAGTATCCCTGGAATCCGAGCGGCACGACGGACGGGATCGCGGCCCTCTGCAACCGCGACGGGAATGTGTTTGGGGTCCAGCCACATCCGGAGCGGTGCTTCTTCCGCTACCTGCATCCCGACTGGACGCGCACTCCCTCCGACGGGCCGTACGGCGACGGGAAAGCGATCTTCGAGAGCGCCCTTCGATACGTCGAGAAGCGGTTCTGAAATCCCTGGATGATCCGGACCCAGGCGGCGCGATCCTCGCGGTGTCAAGACCGAGCCCTTTGACATAACCTCTTACGGATGGAGACTCGATTCGCCGCCGGATGGAGGGATCCGCCGCCCCACGCTCCGCGCTCGATCGAGCCTACGTCGTGGGCTTCGCGGTCGTTGCGGCAACGCAAGTCGTCGCGGTCGTCGTACAGATCGCGACGGGGGAACCAGTGGTCGTGCCGACGGTCCTCTCGACCGCGTTGATCCTGGCGTGCATGCTCCGAATCCATGGTCTGCGGGGAAGCCTCACGTTCATCGGCCTCGTTGTTGCGATTCCGCTCGGCTCCGAGTTCCTCGGAGTCCTGACGGGCATCCCGTACGGCCGGTATGAATACGTCGCGACACCTGGGCCTCTGATTTTCGGAATGGTTCCTGCATTCATCCTGATCGCTTGGATTAACATCGCCTACCTTTCCATCGCAACGACCACGGTGGTTCTCGGTCGTTCGAGTGTCTGGCTCGCCCCGGTGGACGGACTGATCGCCGTCGCGTGGGACATGACGGTGGACCCGCTCGCGGTCCGTTCCGGATTCTGGGCCTGGATTCCGGCCGGTCCCTTCGATGGAGTCCCATGGTCGAATTTTCTCGGCTGGTTCATCGTGGTCACCGTCCTGTCGTTGGTCGTCCGCGTGGCGTGGAGCCGAGACCTCCGGGCACCGAGAAACGCGTCGCGAGTCACCATGGCTCTTCTCCCGGCGATGCTCCTCGCCTCCGAAATCCAATATGCGACCCTCGCCATCGCCGCAGGTCTGATACCCGGCGCCGCGATCGGTCTCGCGGCGATCTTGTCCGTCGTTTTCTTCGCGCGCGGCCGCGTGCGCGCCATCCCCCGGGAGCGAGTAACGCCCAGCCCTTGGGTTCAGCCGGGATTGGGACTGCGCAGGCGCGGGGCCGACCGAGTCGCAGGGCGTCCCTGAGCCCGTCAGCTAGCCGAGGTAGATTCTGGATGACAATAGGACAGGCTCGATCGAGGGATCCCCCAGGAGATACGGCGAGATGGAGTACGATTCGCCGAGGACGGCGGGGCGACCCAAGTCATCGGTCTGGTTCCAAGTCAGCGACCGCGACTCCCTCCAACCGGGGGCGAGGGTTGTCGTGTCCCCGAGCTGAGGGCAGAACCGAGGGAAGGTCGACGTGAACGAGTTGTAGATGGTCGAGCCATTCTGTGCCACGACCACGAACCCAATCTCGTAGCGGCCGCAGAGGGACGCAATCGAGACCGCAGCACTCCCGCGGACGTCGAGGACGACCGATACATTAACCAGAGTGCCCGCGGCGTACGATTGACGATCGGTTTGCGTGGATAGGACCAGGCTTTGACGCGGATAGAACGCCGCCGCCAAACCGACCAGGACGATCGCCCCCGCGACCAGCAACGGCATCAACAGGGCCGCTCCGCGCATCACGCTACCGATGCGGTTTCGTCGTTTAGCCCCTTCGTAATTCAGAGTCGCACGACCAGTTCGACGAGGTCGCCGTCCTTGAGTCCCGCGGCGCTGCGCAGATAGTGCTTCGAGATGACCTCGAGGACGTCCGAGTAATGCGTGCGGATCGGCACGATCACTGCGCACTCGACGTGGCCCATCGTCGCGAGGAAGCACTTCGCGCCGCCGAACGTGCGGCCCCCGGCCTCGAAGCCGGCGATCTCGATCCCCGGATTTTCCTGGAGGATGCGGAGCTTCGCCAGGTCGGGCCCCGCGATCTTCAGATTCAACGTGCCCTCGTACGGCTCGAACCAGAGCTTCTTCCGGAACTGGTCCTTGTATCCTTTCTGCCGCATGTAGAAGGCGCCTTCGCCCAAGCCGCTGGCGACGGTGCCAGAAATCGTGAGCGTCTCCCGGACCTCGAAGATCCTCTGATAGTCCGCGTATTCCTTCCGCAGGACCTCCGCGCCTTTCGGCGCGAGCCGGATGCGTTGACGCCGTGTTGCGAGGTCGCGTGCGACGAGGCCGTCCCGGATCAGCTCCAGGATCCGTTGCGAGGCGCTCTGTTGGCTGACCCCGACGAGTTTCCCGAGCTCCCGGGACGACAGGTTCACGTAGTCCTTGAGCCCGCCCGAGAGTGCGATCGCCTTGAGCGTCTCGACGTGGTACGGCTTCAGCGGCGGCGGAGAGGACCGCCCCGGGCTTATGCCTTGCGCAGTCAGAGGCCTTCCGCGACGAGGTGGTTGCGGGAGCGGAGGAAGACCCGCGGAATGCCGGCGGTGCGGAGCCTCTCGAGGAGCGGTTGGTCGTTCGTGACGACGATCGCGCGCTCGGCCGTCGCGAGGTCCAGGAGCGCGTCGTCGGCGGAACCGTGACCCTCGATCGCCCGATACTTGTCGGCGAGCCGCCGCGCTGAGCGCGCATCGCGATCGGTCTTCGCGAGGATCGAGAGCTCAGCGAGGACCGGCGTCGGCACGGCGACGTCCGCGTCCCCCACGACCCGTCGAAGCTCCGCGTCGAGATGTACCTGGAACTGAAACGGCATCAGCAGCGCGTTCGCGTCGAGCAGGACGAGTCGAGACACCGTTTTCGTGCAGCGATGCCGAGCTATATGGGCGTGCGCTGAGAATCGGCCCGATGGGCTTAAGTACAGATAGCATCATAGCGACACTATGTCCATAGTGAGGCGATATGTCGTCTCACGGGGACGGTGAACGCATGCGCACGATGGTGGCGGCATTGGTCGTGGCGGCCCTGCTCGCGATCCCCCTCGGCTTCATGGGATCAGCGAGCGCGGCGGCCCCATCGCGCGACCTCACGCCGGTCGTGATCGGTCCCATCTCGACGGACCGGTTCGGCGGCGGCGATCTCGTCGCGGTGAAAGCCGGGGACTCGCTCTTCGGCGTCCGGTATGGAACGAGCGGTCATGTGAACGATGTCGCGATCTTCGCGGAGTACAAGCGGTTCTTGGGCGGCGCGGAGATCGTCGACGAGCAGGGCAACTACATCGCGACGCGCGGCGTGCCCGTCTACACGGTCCTGGCCCAGAGCCTGAGCCGGTTCATCGAATTCCGGACCGTAAACGCGAGCGACGGGTTCGACCTGATGAGCGTCGACACCCCGCTTGGCATCCCGCTCACCCAGAACGTCCCGATCAAAGCGCGCAGCCTCGTGACGGCGTGGACGCTGAGCGGCCTGACGAACGAAACGGTCGATGGCGTGACGTACGTCAACTTCACCGTCGGAGCGCCCGACCTGCCCTACACCCGCGTCCTCGACAACACGAGCCTCGGGGACGGGATGCTCAACTACGTCGCGTTCACGTTCCACCTGACCGTGGACACGCGCGACAAGAGCGCCCAGATCCCCTGGTTCAAGGTGACTGTGGACGACGGCACCCGCTACGACATCACGGATATTGACTTCCTGGGCTACAAGAATGTCACCGGGCCGACCGTCGCGATGGGCGCGAAGTACGACCACCTCATCGAAGGCTGGGACTTCGCGTACCCGGACAGCCGCCTCGCCCTCGAGACCCACCTGATCTTCGGGAACTACATCCCGGAGCGAACGGCGGACTTCCTCCACGCCCTCCTGCGCGAGCGCGCGGATGATGGGAACAGCACCGTCGGCGATGCGCGCACCCTGAACGACACCCTCCGGACCCGGCCGCGCCTGTACACGCGCGACAGCGTGTACTTCGACGACAACTACACGCGGATCGGGCGGTTCGAGTGGGCGACGAGCGTCACGGTGGACGGACGGCCGTCCACGATGACGTTCAACCTCCAGGGCGGCGGGCATCTCTTCCTCGAGCACGCGGGCGCGTACTTCGTGGGCTTCTGGCTCCGAGGCGCGTTCGTGTATCCGCAGGGCGCGACGATCGAGCATGACCCCGTCCTCTCGACGGAAGCCCTCGTCAACCTGCCGTCCGCGGTGAACCTGACTCCCCTGACGATCCTCGCAGCGCAGCTGGCGGTGGTGGCGATTGCCATGGGTCCCGCCCTGTACCTGCGAGTGAAGGCGAGGCGCCCGAATTAGCGCCTCCCCTCCCCCTTTTTCTCATGCGTTCGCAGGGCGATGAACGAAATCCTCGGAGGGATGCAATCCGATGACGGATCGACGCGCGCCCGACGAAACCGGCCCCGAAAGCCGAAATAGCGAGGCCCGGATACGAGGCGCCGCGGATGCCCGAAGTCTCGCCGGAGTGGACGGCCGAACTGAAGAAGGGCTCGATCCAGCTCTGCCTCCTCGCGCTGCTCGCGAAAGAGGACAAGTACGGGTTCCAGATCCTGCACGAACTCCGCGAGAAGTCGAACGGGTTCTTCGATCTCAAGGAGGGGACGCTGTATCCGGCGTTGCGGCGTCTGGAGGAACGGGGATTCGTCGAGAGCCGCTGGCAAGAGCCGGAGACCGGCGTGCCGCGGAAGTACTACCGGCTCACGGACCGCGGGCGGACCGCGCTCTCGGAGGCCCTCGAGGTCTGGGACGCGATGGCGGCGGGCGCGGCGCGCGTCCTGGAGGACGCTCGATGACGCCGCAAGACGAGTACCTGAACCAGGTGCGACGCGCGATGGCCGGGATGGAGCCCGCGGTGCGGGACGACATCTTGCGGGAACTCCGCAGCCACGTCGCGGAATCGATGGCCGCGAACGGCGGCAATCCCACCGCCGCGTTTTCCGGCCTCGGCTCGCCCCAGGAAGTGGGGCGTCACTATCGTGCAATCTACGGATACAGTCGTCTCTATCGGGCGCTCTTCGCGTTCATCGCGTTCCTCCTGGCGGTCCCCTCGATTCCGGTCCTGGCCGCCGGGAACGAGCGAATCTTCCCGTACGGTCTATCGATCGTCTTCCTGATTATCGTCGCCGCATGGGTGGTGTGGGTCAGCGTCGCGGCGGGATCGCGCGCCGGCTTGATGGCCGGCATCGCGGCGTTCGCCGGCCGCGTCCTCGCCTTTGCCATCGCGGCTTCGACTCAGCCGGGTGCCGTCGTGACGGCCGAAGGAATCGAATTCCTCCTCGCCGCGTCGGTGGCCATGGTGCTCCTTGGATGGTTGCCGGGGACCGCGAAGCAAACGTGGTCCGGGCCGAAAGCGGAGCTCTAGTCGCCACGCCATCGCCGAACGATCTCGCCGTGGTCGAAAGCCATCTTCGGGAGGTGGAACGGATCCACGAGCATGACATCCGCCGCGTCGCTCCCCGCCTTGAGACCACCGCCAATCTCCTCGAGTGCGTAGGCGATCGAGACGACGTGGCCCCTCGGGTCTCGAGCGGGATCGGAGAAAACGCCGACGAGTCGCACGACGCGTGTCTGGAGCCCCGTTTCTTCCAGGACCTCACGGACCACCGCGTCCTCGGCCCGTTCTCCGAGTTCGATGAAGCCGCCCGGGAGCGCGGGCATTCCGCGGAATGGATCGTTTCGCCGACGGACCGCAACGAGCTTGCCCTCGTGCAGGACGAAACCGTCTACCGCAACCCGAGGATGGCCGGTTTGCGGCATGGGATCACTCGAGCGAAGGCATCCGGATGTCGTGGTCCTTCGCGAACCGGATCGCGTCCTCGTACCCGGCGTCCGCGTGACGGACGACGCCCATCCCGGGATCCGTCGTGAGGACGCGCTCGATCCGGCGTTCCGCATCCTCCGTGCCGTCGCAGACGACGAGCGCCCCGGCATGGGTCGAGTAGCCGACCCCGACCCCGCCACCATTGTGCACCGCCACGAGGTCCGCGCCCGCGGCCGTGTTCAGGAGCGCGTTGAGGATCGGCCAGTCCGCGATCGCATCGGACTTGTCGCGCATGCCCTCCGTCTCCCGATACGGCGACGCGACCGACCCGGCGTCGAGGTGGTCCCGCGTGATCACGATCGGCCCGCTGAGCTCGCCGGAAGCGACCATGCGGTTGATCGCGCGCCCAAACCGCGCGCGCTCCCCGTACGCGAGCCAGCACACGCGCGCCGGGAGGCCTTCCCAGGGGAGGAACTTCTCCGCAAGCTGGATCCAGCGCGCAAGCGTCCGGTCCTCCGGGAACTCGCGCAGCACGACGCTGTCCGTCTTCGTGATGTCGTCCGCGTTGCCCGTCACGGCAACCCACCGGAACGGCCCGCGGCCTTCCGCGAACAGCGGCCGGATGAACAGCGGCACAAATCCTTGGAACGCGAACGCGTCCGCGACCCCGGCTTCCTTCGCCTGTCCGCGGATGTTGTTCCCGTAATCAAAGACGACGCTGCCGCTCCGGAGGAAGTCGAGCATGGCGCGGACGTGGATCGCGATCGATTCGCGCGACCGCCGAACGTATTCGTCCGGGTTCGAAACGCGAAGCTGTGCGGCTTCTTCGACCGAAAGACCTCGGGGGATGTATCCGCCAAGCGGATCGTGGGCGCTCGTCTGGTCCGTCACGACGTCCGGACGGATCCCTCGCTTGACGAGCTCCGGATGCACGTCCGCGCAGTTCCCGACGAGCCCGATCGAGAGCGGCGTCCCGGACGCCTTCGCGTCGAGGGCCATATCGAGTGCCTCGTCGAGGTCGAGCACCAAGCGGTCGCAGTACTTGTTCCCGACCCGCCGTCGGATGCGCGCCTCGTCGACGTCGACGTCGAGGCACACGCCTTCGTTCATCTTGATCGCGAGCGGCTGCGCGCCGCCCATGCCTCCCATGCCGCCCGTGAGCACGAGTCGCCCGCGAAGCGAGCCGCCAAAGTGCTGCCGCGCGCACGCGGCGAACGTCTCGTAGGTCCCCTGGACGATGCCCTGCGATCCGATGTATGACCAGCCGCCCGCCGTCATCTGTCCGTACATCGTCAGGCCGAGCGCCTCGAGCTCGTGGAACGTCTCCCAGTTCGACCACTTCGGCACGAGATGCGCGTTCGCGATGAGGACGCGCGGCGCGTCGCGGTGGGTGCGAAACACCGCCACTGGTTTGCCGCTCTGGACGACGAGCGTCTCGTCGTCGCGGAGGATCGTGAGCGTCTCGACGATCCGATGGAACGCGTCCCAGTTCCGCGCCGCCTTGCCGGTGCCGCCGTAGATGATGAGCTCGTCCGGCTTCTCCGCATTCTCGAGGTTGTTCTCGAGCATCCGGAGGATCGCCTCCTGGCGCCACCCCTTGCATCGAAGCGCGGGGCCGCGGGCCGCCCGGATCCGCTCCATCGGAATCCACCATACGCGGCGCGGGGCGTATAGCCTTTTCCCGGCCGCGCCGCCTCGGCGAAATCCGACCGGGGTCGGAAGTTACATCGGGGATGGGCGGATTACCGAGGAGCCATGAAAGTCACGACGCCGCGGTTGCTCGCGATCCTCTCGGCGCCGTTCGTGGTCGTCCTTGCGGCCGTGGTCGTCGCGACGTTGGCCATCCCGGATGTCGTGCTCCACGTGGACCGCACGACATACCAAGTCGGAGAGATGGTGCAGTTCTCCCTGCACAACGGCCGGAGCGATCGAGTCTACCTGTCGTGTCCCGCGCCGTGGCAAGTCCAGCGGCAGGTGAACGGAAGCTGGCATGCGGTCGAGACCCACATCTGCCCTCTCTTCCTGGTCCCCGTCGAAGCCGGCGGCACGGTGAACTGGACCTGGCTGAGTCAGACGCAACCGGACCATGCGGACCTCGCGCCCGTGGTGCCCGGATCGTACCGCATCGATTTGGCGGTGATGATCGAATGCAACGCGTCGGGCAGCGGCTGCAGCACCCAGCATCTCATCGCGCCGTTCAAGCTCGAGTGAGCGCCGGACGTCCGAGACTAGAGCCGTTCCGACACGATCGCCATGGCCTCGTGGCCGATCGCGTCGGCTCGCTTCAAGAGCCGCTCGGCTTCCTCCTCCGTCTCGCGCCGGAACGCCTCGTCGCGGATCGCCGCGAGGTTCACGTAGCAATTCAGGCTCGCTCCGCGGATCGCGGCCTGCGCCATGAGGATCGCCACGCCGCCGTCCGTGGTCGCACCGCGGTTCCCCTTCTTCACCGCGGCCTCCGCGATCTCGAGCGCTTCGATGCATCGCCGCATCGTCTCCAGCGGGATTTCCGTCGCCTTGCGATAGGCGCTTTGCATCGCGGCGACGCGCGCGGTCTTCTCGGGGTCCGTGGCCTTGGGCAGTCGCATCGCGGCCAGGACGGCCTCGTACGCACGGGCGTCTTCGTCGACGAGCTGTTCGAGTTTCGCTTGCGTCCCACGCGCCTTCGCTTCGATCTGAACAAGTTCCTGATCGACGGCCTCGTATCCTTTCTTCCCGCGGGCGAGTCCGGCGACCATCCGGCTCAGCGCGACGGAGAGGGCGGCGGCGAGCGCGGAAACGCTGCCGCCTCCCGGGGTCGGGGTCGCGGCGGCGACCGACGCGAGGAATTCCTCGACCGTCTGGTCCTTCACTCCCACAGCCGCGCCTCCAGGATTTGGGCTCGATGGAAGCAAACGAGCTTGAAGTATTGGGTCGCGCCGTCGGCGAGCGCATCGAGCGGCACCAGGCCGATGATCTCGCTCTCCGCGATTTGGACGCCTTCCTTTTCGGCGAGCGCGCGAATCGCTTGGAACGCCTTCGAAAGGGACGTCTTGCGGTAGTCAACCATGTTCATGGACACCTGCACGAGACCGCGGTCTGCGAGCTCGAAGCCCTTCGCCCTCACGGCGGGCAGGCCGCCGTCGCTCTCCCGGATCGTCTTCGCGATGCGCTTCGCCACGGCGACGTCCGTGGTCTTCAGATTCACGTTCCAGGCGATCAGGACCGGTCGCGCGCCCACGATGCACGCCCCGGCGGTCGGATGCAGCTTCGCTGGACCGAAGTCCGGCTTCCGATCCGGATTCGTCTCGATCTCGGCCTTGAGGCCCTCGTACTCGCCGCGCCGGACATCGGGCAGCGCCCGCCGATCGGGTCGTGCCGCGGCAGCCTCATAGAGATACACGGGAACATGGAGCTCGTCGGCGATCCGCTTGCCCACGGAGCGCGCGAGCTCGACGCAATCGTCCATCGTGACGCCCGCGATCGGGACGAACGGAAGGACATCGAGCGCTCCGACTCGAGGATGTTCCCCGCGGTGCGTGTTCATGTCAATCCGCTGGACCGCGACCGAGGCCCCTCGAAACGCCGCCTCGGCAACCGCTTTCCGGTCGCCAACAAACGTGATCACCGAACGGTTGTGATCCGTGTCCATCTCCATGTCGAACACGCGGACTCCGGAGGCGGAGGCGATTGCCGCGGCGATTTCTTTCACGATGTCCGGCCGGCGGCCCTCGGAGAAATTCGGAACGCACTCGACGACCTCGGCCATTGCGGACTCCCGGAGAGCGTGACGAACGTGCGGATTCCTTAAAACCTTTCTTCGGCCGCAAGCCGGATCGCGGAAGTGCCCCGCGCGACCAACGGACCGAAAGGATTCGCTGCCTCTCCTCAGGCCGCCCCAAGGAGGACCGCGAGCCCGATCAATCCGAGGCCGAAGGCGAGTCCGGTCGCGATGATCGGCCACGTGCCCACTTCCTTCCGGATCCGACGCCAGACAAGAAACGATTCGTATCCGGAAGTGGTGATCACCGCACCCGCCCGGATGTCGCCCATTCCAACCGCGATGATGCTCATCGCCAAGACGAGAAGGATGCCCGTCGCGAGGAGGAGACCGGAGAGCAGGGACATGGGTCGCGAGGAAACAACGAACGCGACGAGCGCTTCGGAAGCAAGGATCCCCATGAATAGCGCCGCGAGGAGCAAGATGCCACGAAGCGTTCGGGCGAGACTTTGCGAGGGCGAGGTCCGGATCTCGGAACCGCATTGGCGGCAGATTCCAAGGCCCGCAATCCGCTCCACTCGGTGAGCGCCGCAGGTCGGGCAATCTTCGAATCGCTCGGCCTTCGCCGCAGTCACGATCCTCCGAAGGGATTTGCGATGGTCATGAAGGTTCCGACCCGCCGCGGCACCGCGAGCGACCCGATGAATCCGGCGACGGCCCGCGAGGTGTGTTCCTGCGACGTTCGATGCTCACCGCAACCATCTTAACGAGCCCCCATCTTGGGGGTCGCGTCCCATGCGGAAAGATGAGGAATTCAGCGAGTGGTACAACGGAATTATCGACCGCGCGGAGCTCAGCGACAAGCGCTACCCGATCAAAGGAATGAACGTCTGGCGGCCGTACGGCCTCGCGATCATGAAGCTGATTGACCAGGCGATGCGGGAGGAGTTCGATTCGACCGGCCACGGGGAGGTGAACTTTCCTGTCCTCATCCCGGAGACGGAGTTCCAGAAGGAGGCCGACCACGTCAAGGGCTTCGAGGGCGACGTGTTCTGGGTCACCCGCGGAGGCTTCAACGAGCTCGACGTGAAGCTCGTCCTCCGCCCGACGTCCGAGACCGCGATGTATCCCATGTTCAAGCTCTGGATCCGGAGCCACGCGGACCTGCCGCTGAAAGTGTACCAGATCGTCCCCGTGTTCCGATACGAGACGAAGATGACGCGTTCCTTCATGCGGGTCCGGGAGATTCACTTCTTCGAGGCGCACACGGCCCACGCGACGTTCGAGGACGCCGAGCAGCAGATCCGGGAGGACCTTCAGACAAACGAGCGCCTGATGCGGCTCCTCGCGCTGCCGTACCTCGTCTCGAAGCGGCCGGATTGGGACAAGTTCCCGGGGGCCTACTACAGCCTCGGATCGGACACCCTGTTGCCCTCGGGACGCTCATTGCAGCTCGCGACCTTCCACCAGTACCGCGACAACTTCGCGAAGGTCTACGACGTCACGTACGAGACGGAGTCGGGCGAGCACAAGCACGTGTACCAGACGACGGATGGGATGAGCGAACGGATCCTCGGCGCGTTGCTGGCGATCCACGGCGACGAGAAGGGACTCGTCTTGCCTCCGGCCGCCGCTCCGGTCCAAGCGGTCATCGTGCCCGTCCTTGAGAAGGGCAAGCAGGAAGAGATGCTCCTCGAAGCCCAGCGGCTCTTCCTCGAACTGCGCGAACGGATGCGGGTGAGGCTCGACGACCGCGACGTCCGGCCCGGCGAGAAGTACTATTACTGGGAGGCGCGCGGCGTCCCGCTGCGCGTCGAGCTCGGACCCCGCGAGATTCAGAAGAACTCCGTCACGGTCGTGCGACGCGACACGGGGGACAAGCGCGAGCTGCCGCGGGACGCGTTGCCGGAGCGGCTGCGCTCCGTCCTCGAGCTCATGCAGGTCGCGATGTGGGACCGCGCGGAGAAGATGATCGAGGCGAACACGTTCACGATCACGTCCCTGGACGACGCGAAGGACGGCTTCAATCGGATGGGATGGTGCGGGAAGGAGTCCTGCGGCAAGGCGATCACGGAGAAGACCGCGATGAGCGTCTTGGGGACGCCGTTCTACCCGGAGACATTCCAAGGCAAGTGCATCGTCTGCGGCGAGCCGACGAAACAGGTCGTCTACGCGGCGAAGGCCTACTGACTAGGGAAACGCCGCGTGGTACAAGACCGACGTCATGTCGTTGATCTGGACTTCGTAACGGGACGGGTAGCGGCCGTCGTTGATGAGCAGCCGATCGCCGGGAGAGACCGTGCCACCGGTCCCGATGAATACGGCCCCGTCGGTCGAGTAGCTCAACTGGATGAAAGTCTTCGAGAGGTTTACCAGGCCGCTCGGCGTGAAGATCGTGAGGCGCACTTCCGAGAGGGGCAAGCCTGACGGGGTCGAGACGATCGTGAGGCTCCAGTTCAAGCCGTCACCGGATTTCGTGAGGGTGACGCCCATCGCCCGCGGACCGTTGCCGCCGGGGATCAAGATGCCCGAGAGCATCAGGTAGAGGACCCCGGCGAGGATGACCGTGATGGCCACGAGGAGGATCGTCGCGATCACAGGCGAGACCGCACGTTCATCGAGCCGACGAAGGGTTTTCATGGGGCGCCTTGGGCGGATGCGAAGATGTCCCGAGTTCGGGCTTAATGCCTCGTCCCTGGCTATCAATTTTCGGAATGTCGGCCGATTCATTGGGGCGGCAGGGTGGGCGTCTGGCGGTAGAGGATCATCCCGACGATCCCGAACCCGACCAGAACGACCGTCACCGCGTATGCACCGACCCATTCGGGGCGGAGGAGGTTCCAGGAGCCGTAGGAGAGCCCCCAGATCACGTAGAACATGATTCCCGCTAGGAACGTCAACGCGTAGAACCAAAACGCGACGCTCCGCGGGAAGGGGATGTCCGCCACGACGCGTCGAAGGGGAGGGCGACTAAAAACCTTTCCGCCTCACGTCTTCGGCGGCCGTTTGCGCCGGAGGGGCGCGACGGTCCGGTTGAGCCGACCGCGGGTCCGGGCCCACCAGGCTTCGACCTTCGGATACGAGCCGGGGTTCTCCTCGACCCAGAACAAGAATGCGAGGACGAGGAAGAACACCGCGAGAACGATCAGGAGGTAGAACGGCCACCGCGGGATCGGCTCCTTGACACCGAACGCCGAATCCGGCAGGACCCCGTCGACCCCGAGCTTCGTCAAGTTGACGCTACCTCGACACCACGGCGGCGTGCACGGATTCGTGTACGTCGAATTCCGCGCGAGGTCCCACTGTGCGGTCGTGAAGTACCCCAGGGACGCCATGCGGAACTGGGTGAGGTTCCCGCTGACGTTCCCCTTGAACTCGAGCCAGAAGCGAACGAAGTAACTCGACTGGGAGAAGACCGTCCCATGCGGCATGTCGTCGCTGCTTGCGGCGGTCAGGATCGTGAAGTTCAGCGAGACCGTCGACCCGCCTGCGACCTGCGGACTGGTCCAAAGCCATTCCCGCATGCCGCTCTCCGCGATTTTCGGGTACGGATACGGCCACGCATTGTCCACGGGGACGCTCTCGTCGATGGTCGCGTACCGGTAGATGCTCACGTTCAGCCGGACGTCGGAGATCGGATCCGTGTATGCCGAATGGAAGTTGAAGAGGAACTGGCCGCTGTCGCCGGGCGCAAGCTCTGGGGTTTGTACAATGTCGATCAGCTTGTTGACGCTGCCCACCGCGCCGAAATCCTCCGCCGTCGATGTGGGAATGAGAAGCGAGGCCACGAGGACGGCCGCGAGGGCCAAGGCCGGGGCCCGCATGATGCGCGCCGAAGCGGGTGGCTCCTCATATAGATATCGCGAAATATATCGACGACAAGAGTCAGCGAGGAAGAGCCCGGTGTCCGAGCGACGAACTGCGGTCAAGGTCCCCAAACGGACCGCGGAGAAGTTGTTGCGTGCGATGTTGTCGGCCGGGATCCTCGACGAGTCTCGCAAGATTTCGAAGCGCGATGGATCGGTCGTCATTCCCCTTACGTCCTCGCCTGAATTCGACGTGGCAACGTATGGCGCCGAGTTGCTCCGAGAGGTCGACCTGCCTCCTCGCCTCGCGCGAACGGATCCGGCGGCGCGATTGGAGGTCGAGTTCGCAAAAGAGCGGATACCGAAATCGGCAATTCCCCGAAAGTGGAGGCGGCTCGGCGACGTTGTGATTTTTCGACTTCCTCCGGAGGCGCGGAAGAACGGCGAAGCGGTCGGCCGGATCTTCGCGGAGGCACTCGCCGCAAGGACCATCGTCGAGGATCGATCGGGCATCCACGGACCCCTGCGGACACCCGATGTCCGCCTCCTCTGGGGAGACGAGACGGAAACCGTCCATGTGGAGGCAGGCATCCGATACCGCCTCGATGTCTCCCGAGTCATGTTCTCCCCCGGCAACACCGCCGAGCGCATCGGAATCGCCCAGCGCGTGCGTCCGGGGGACGTCGTCGTCGATTTGTTTGCGGGCATTGGATACTTCACGTTGCCCATCGCGCTGCGCTCAAAGCCGTCCATGGTCTACGCGTGCGAGCTGAATCCCGTGGCCTTCCGTTATCTGGTCGAGAACATCCGTCTCAACCGCGCGGACCACGTGGTCCCGCTCCTCGGAGACTGTCGCGAAACGGCTCCGAAAGGAGTTGCCGATTGGGTCCTCATGGGCCACTTCGACGCGCGCGATTATCTCGACGTCGGCTTCCGGTGCCTTCGCGGCCGGGGGACGATTGTCTATCACGACGTCTGCCCGAAGGAACATGTTCCCGAGGAACCGATCCGGCGCATCGCCGCGGCCGCGCCATCGAACTGGATGCGGGTCGTCGGGATCGAACACCGGATCGTGAAGTCCTACGCACCCGGGATCGTCCACGTGGTCATCCACGCGCGCGTGGAGCCGACAATGCGCCACCGGTGACCGGATTTGGCGGCACGCCACCGAAAGAACCATCTAGGATGACCCGGTGGAGAGTGGCGGTGAAGATGATGAACTGTCCCCGATGCGGCACGGAATGGCCCGCCTCCGCGGCGTACTGCCCGAGCTGCGGCACCCCGAGAAGCGAGATCGAACGCCTCTTCCTCGATGCGGCTCGCGTGGCGAACCGGGCGGTCGACGCCGGCGTCAGCGCGCTGGACCGAGCTGCAGTAGCGATCCAGCCCACCGTCAACAAGGCGGTGCAGGCGATCCGGCCGGCCGTCGATGCGACCGCAAAGGCCCTCGAGCCGGTGGCGCGCGACGTGGCCTCGGCGACGAAGGAAGTCGCAAATGCCGTCGGTCCGGTGGCGGAGAAAGCCGTCCGCAAGACGAAAGCAGCCGCCGTCAAGGCCGCGGACGCGACCCAGCGTGCCGCGCGGAAAGTCTCGGCGAGAGCCCGGAAGCAGTAGGCCATCGCACAGCTGCGGCGGGGTTCCATCCAAACCCTCTTCTACCGAAGGCGCTCATGGAGATGCGTGAATCAACATGCCCACGCCGCGGCGTTGTTGCTCCTGATGCTGGGGGTTCTCTCCCTTTCGGCGCTGGCGGCGGAAGGGGCCATCGTGCGAGGAGCACCCGCAGCCGGTCCCTCCGGGATCCTGATCGTCGCCTTCAATGTCCAAGTCGATCCGGGGTCGGCGGACTACGTCCACCGCGCCGCCCAAGCCGCAATCGCAGGCAACCAGGATCTCGTCATCGTGATGAACACGCCAGGCGGCCTGCTCGAGAGCATGACAGAGATCGTGGCCTCCATCGCCGATGTGCAGTCGCATACCTTATCGGTCTATACCTATGTCCCACCGGTCGGCTTCGCGGCCTCCGCCGGGAGCTACATCGCCCTCGCCTCGAACGCGATCTACATGGGGAGCGGGTCGGTGATTGGGCCGTCGAAACCGTACATCATCGGTGGCGATCCGAGCCAAGTCGAGCACGTTCAGAACTTTGCGACCTCGCTCATTCTATCGCTCGCGGAGAAGAACGGGTACAACACGACCGCGGCGGTCGACATGGCGGAGAACAACACGGCCTACACGGTGGTGGAGGCCGCATCCGTCGGATTGATCACGGGCCGAGCGGAGACAGTGGACGGGATGCTCGCGGCCCTCGGTCTCTCGAGCCTGCCCCGGGCCTCCTACGACGAACCGATTTACGACCAGTTCCTGAGTTTCCTCTCGGACCCAACGGTCGACGGGCTGTTCATCCTCGTCGGGATAATTGCCATCGTCCTCGACCTCTTCCATCGGACGCTCTTCCTAACGATTGTCGCAGTGATCATGATTGCCCTAGGCCTCCTCGGAGCCCAGCTCATTGGGGCCGCCCCGGTGGGCCTGCTCGTGCTGCTCATCGCTGCGGGACTCGTATTCCTGGAAATCAAGGCGGGCCACGGGTTCTTCGCGCTCGGCGGGATTCTTCTGGGGCTCGGAGGCACCTTTCTGCTGGCATCAGGCGTTCCGTATTCCCCGTCGCCGTTCGGCGGGGCCCAGTATGCGCTCCTCGGGATCGTCGCCGGAGTCACGGCCGTGGCCTTCATTTACCTCTCCCGGATCCGCAGTATCTTGATGCGGCAGCCGAAACTGATTGAACCCGGGCTCATCGTGAACAAGACGGGCCGTGCCGCCACCGACATCGGGCCGGGCCAGGAAGGCGTCGCGAACGTGGGCGCGGAAGACTGGACCGCCGTCTCCGACGAGCCGATCGAGAAGGGTGCATGGGTTCTCGTCACATCCTATGCGGAAGGAAAGGTCCATGTCCAGAGGGTGCCGGCGCCGAGCGTGGAACCGAGGGACTCCCCCGAGTCGAGCAAGAGCGCGTGAGCGAGCCCGACTGCCGCAATTCAGGGCCGGTGCTTGCGCACCCGCAAGGTGATCTTGTCCGGGTCGACGGCGGTCGCGACGACGGAGTCCCCTTTCTGGATATCCTCTTCGGCCACCGCGCTCCACGTCTCATGTTCGATGAGAACGGCCCCCTTCGCCCGCTCTCGGATATGTGCCTGGGCCCGGCCCGTCTTGCCGATCACCGTCCCGGGCTCGAAGTATTTCTTCGTGATCATCGTGTACTCCGTTCGCAGGGCTGCAATCCCTACGACCAATCCGATGATGACGATGATCGTCCCCGAAGCGATGTAGTCGAGGCGGCCCGCGAAGGATCCGTGGACGATGAGGTAGACCCCAAGCGCGGCGATGGCAAGGATGACGAGGGCGGCGCGAATCCCGCCGAAGAGGTAGAAACGGTCGAGCAGACTCGGCCGTTTCGTGGTCGCGTCGGCCGCCGCGGGGTCCCTACTTGTCCCCATCCGTCGCACTTCCGCCTTCCGCAGTCGAGATCACGTTGCGGAACGGCCTGATGAGCTCCGTGAACTCCATGGGAAGGATGAATTTCGTCGACGCGCTCGTGCCGAGGGTCTTGAGGGTGTCCAGATACTGGATCATGAGGGTCTTCTCGTCGATCCCCCTCGCCGCCCCGAACACGGTGGTCAGCGCTTGGGCGTAGCCTTCCGCGCTTAGGATCGCGGCCTGCCTCTGCCCCTCGGCGCGGAGAATCGCAGACTGCTTGTCGCCTTCCGCGATCGTGACGGTGGCCGTCTTCCTTCCGTCGGATTCGATGACGACGGCACGCCGGCTCCGCTCCGCGGACATCTGGAGGATCATTGCGTCCGTGACGTTCTTGGGAGGGAGGATCTCCCGGATCTCGACATTCGTGACCTTGACGCCCCATCGGGTCGTGACCTCGTCGAGCTTCGTCCGAAGGACTGCGTTAATCTCCTCCCGCTTCGATAGCACTTCGTCGAGGATGATATCACCAATCACCGCACGGAGCGTCGTCGTCGCGATGCCCATGGCTGCCCCTTCGAAGTTGTTCACGCGGATGACGGAGTCCTGGGCGCTCGCGACCTTCATATAGACGATGAAGTCGACGTCAACGGGGGCATTGTCTTTCGTGATGCACGTCTGGTGGGGAATCATGAGGAACCGCTCCCGCAGATCCACCCGAACCGGCTTGTCAATCCCGGGGATGACGATGACGATCCCTGGGCCCTTCTCCGCCTGGGCCTTTCCAAGGCGGAAGTTCACGATGCGCTCGTACTCCTTGACGACCTTGATGCTCGCGAAGAGGAAGATGAGCACAAATATCACGAAGATGAACGCGCCCACCGCCGCCCCCGTCGTCTCGGCTTGGAACGCCAACGACGGACCCACGAGCCACGGACTTAGGACCCCCAACATCGGACCCCTCCCCCGTGGCATGGCGGCTCCCTTTCTTAACCTCATGGTCGGAATCCCGCACGATTCTTCGGGAAGGATTGAAAGGTTTATCCCCGCTCCGCAACTTCCGTCATCCCGTGCGTGAGGAGGAACGCGCCGAGGCTGTGCTCCGCGGCACCGAGGAGGTCGTAACGCGGGACGAGCTGCGCGTCCTCCTGTCCCGCGGCAGCGCGCCGCGGGCATATGTCGGCCTCGAGCCCTCGGGGCTGATGCATATCGGCACCTCGTTTGTGATCGGCTCGAAGCTTGCGGACCTCGTACGCGCGGGCTTCCATACGATCGTGCTGCTTGCGGACTGGCACGCATACATTAACGACAAGCTCGGCGGGAACCTCGAGAACCTGCGCGTCTGCGCGGAGTACTTCAAGGACGGATTCCGCGCCGTCGGGGTGCCAGACGGGGTTGAGTACCTCTACGCGAACGAATTCGTCAAGCATCCTGAGTACTGGCAGCAAGTGATTCGGGCCTCGAAGGCCTCGACGGTCGCGCGGATTCGGCGGGCCCTGACGATCATGGGCCGCAAGGAGGAGGAGGCGGACCTCGATGCATCGAAGCTCATCTACCCTGCGATGCAGGTCGCCGACATCCACTGGATGGACCTGGACCTCGCCCTTGGCGGGATGGACCAGCGGCACGCGCACATGCTCTACCGCGACGTCGCACCGAAACTCGGGTGGAAGCAGGTCGTGGCGTTGCACACGCCACTCCTCCCGGCCCTCGACGGTGGCGGCCGAATGGACCCGGTGGCGGGCAAAATGTCGAAGTCGAGGCCCGATGCAAGCGTCCTCCTGAACGACTCCGCCGCGGAGGTGGACCGCAAGATCGGCAAAGCGTTCTGTCCCGCAAAAGAGGCCGAGGGCAATCCGGTGTTCGAGATTGCACGGCTCATTCTACTTCCTCGACGTGGCCGCCTCGAGATCCCGCGGGACCGGAAGTTCGGCGGGGACGTCCGCTACGATACGCTCGACGCCCTCGCGAAGGCCTACGAATCGGGCGAGTTACACCCGAAGGACCTGAAAGCCGGCGTAGCGGCAGGCATCAACGCAGAGCTTGGCCCGGTGCGAAAGTACTTCGAGTCCCACCCCCAGAACCTGGCGGCCCTCAACGCGATCCTCCAGAAAGGGTGAGTCGATCCGCCGCAACGAAGAGGCGGCGCTTCTCGCCGCGATTGCCGGAGCCTTGCTGATTCTGAGTGGATACACGGGAGCACGACCGGTGAATCGGTTCTTCACGCTCCTGGAGGGTCTCTTCGGGACGCGCCCGTTCCTCATCGTCCTCGCGTACGTCTTCGTCGGCATCGCGTCGCTCGGCGGCTTCGCCGTAATCCTGGGCGGCTATCTGATCTGGAAGGAAACGGTGCGGACCGGCCGCTTGCTGATCCTCGTCGGATCGGGAGCGGGCTTCTTCACGCTCCTGCTCTTCGTCCTGATCAACTTGCGACAAGAGGAGTTCTCCCTCCTGGCAAGCGTCCTCCCCGCAATCGCCGGCGTGTCCCTCGGAATTGTCGCGCGCTTATGGCGAAACCCGCACCGATTCTGTGACCTCTCACAACGGTGAAATCGGCGAGGATGATCCTTTCCGAGCGTTCGCCACCCGGGACCGCGTGAGCCAGAGCGCGACGAAACCCATAACACCGAACAGGCCCCCAAGGACGAACGGGATCGACGCCTGAGCTGCGGGAGAGGAACCGTAGACATCCGCCAACGCGCCCGCGAGGAACAGGCCGATCGCGCCGCCGAGCAATTGGAATGCGAAGATGAGGCCAAAGGCGGCTCCTTGCAACCGTCGGTGACTCGACTCCGAAACGAACGAGAAGATCGCGGGGTACGTCAGGAACAGGCCGGAGCCGAGGGTCCACAGCACGACGAGCACCACCCACAGGTTCTCGACGAAACCGCCCACGAGGCCGGCGATTCCGATCGCGGCGTACGATGCGACCAGGACGCGGAAACGACCGAAGCGGCGGCTCACCCGCCCGAAGAAGAACGCGGCGATCGAGCCGGCGAGGATCCACAGCGCGACCGCGACGCCCGCGACGTCCTTCGCGATCGAGAACCTCGACGTCAGCAGCAACGGGCCGAAGTAGCTGAATATGTTGAAGACAGCCCCGCCGAGGGCGAGCGGTAAGAGCCATAGTCGCGTGTCGCGGAGGATGCGGGCGTATTCTGTGACGGACGAGGCGGCGGCGAGAGGCGCCGATGAACGACCGCGTACGATGGTGAGCCCGATTGCCGCGGCGGCGAGGTTGATTGCCCCCCACAGAAGAAACGGCGATTGCCAGCTGAAGGCGACGGCGAGGACCGCACCGCTCGCCATCCCGAGGATGACGCCCGCATCGCCGAACGCGCTTTGGAATCCCATGGACCGGTCGAGCGCCGGACCCTCGAACTCCCGTCCGATCCACGAGATTCCGACGGGATGGTAGAAACTCGCGCCGATCCGCGACAGGGCGATGAACGCGAGGAGGGTCCAGAAGCTCGAGGCGAGCGTGACGAGGAACGAGCCGATTCCCAGGATGACGATCCCGATCGGCAGGAACCGCGACGGATCGCGGCGGTCCGACATGACGCCGAAGATGAACTGGAAGATGGCCGTCACGACGAGCGCGGATCCGCCGAGGATCCCGACCTCGAGAGGTCCGAGTCCCCCGAAGACCGCCACGGTCTGCAAGACTGCGATCTGCCCCGCGAGGATCGTCACGCCACCGTCGTTGGTCAGATGGTAAATCGAGTTCGCAAGCAGCACGCGGCGGTCGCCGGGCACGCGAAAGCGATGGAGCCGTCTCTTATAGGGTTAGTCCCGGCCTAGGTCTCTGCACGCCGCGTCCATCAGAGAATTCGGAGAGAGCTCGAACACCGATCGGATTCGGCGCCGGTCGGCAAATCCATATAGAGGCCCGCGGATGGCGCGCGCGGCCAGGAGACCGCGGACGGCCGACGGTGATCTTTCGGGATCGCTGAGGAACGTCCCCCCTCCCTCGGATCGGTGGCCCCGCGCAAGCGGGGGGCCTGAGAGGGCCGGCAAGGGCGCAGAAACGACACAGCCCGCGTCGAGGATGATCCGCCCGGCGGTGACGTTGGCGCGGGACCTGGTGAGACGGCGACACCCCACCGGAGCAAGTCCAAGCAGGCGCATTGCGCCAGGTAGGACGCTTAGTCCAATGCCGTCAGAACAGAAGGGGGCGTACGGCGGTCACCTGGCCCTTTATCCGCTCGCCAATCGGTTAGAACGCGCCCTCTAATCAGCCGCGAGCCATCGGTTCTGGGGCCGTCCTCCGCCACGAAACCATTATCCCGACTGCGTACGCTTCTCTGAATCGTGCCACGAACAGCCAGGGCACCAGTCCGACCGCGGGCCAACGGAGGGCCCGAAGCGCACGTCGCGCAGCAGGCCTGGCCGCGCTGGAGGAACGCCGGGCAGTCGGCGAGGAATCTCCGCGCCCTCGGATTCGCGATCACGTTCGAGCCGCGCCCTTCGGAGCCTCGGCCGTGACGCCTCCCCGCATGAACCTGGGTTGCGGCCGTCGGCCCATCCCGGGATACGTGAACGTCGACATTTTCCCAGGCCCCGGCGTCGACGTCGTCGCGGATGTGCAGAAGCGGCTCCCGTTCGACGACGGGACGTTCGAGGAAGTGTACGCGAGTCATGTCCTCGAGCACGTCCTCGACCTGCCCCTCGCGATCCGCGAGATCCACCGAGTCCTGAAGTCGGACGGGCTTCTCGTCGCCCGGGTGCCGTTCGGCCTTCGCGGGCTGTACGAGGCGTCACACTATCACGCCTTCTCGCTCCGCACGATGCGAGCGTTCGCCGAAAACAACGAAGGTCTGCAGAACGGCCGGTTCTTTCAAATCGAGGCCCAGGACTTCACCGACTGGGAGATGCCGCTGCGGTGGTACGTACGAAAGTATCTGCCCCGGCTCCACCGGGTCCTCGTGACGAGCAGCGCTGACGGGAAGGAGCGGCTTCGAGCCCCGCTCGGTCGAAGGAAGGAGCTGACCCTGCGGATGCGCAAGATCTCCCCGAGGGACGGCTGATGAGACGCAGCTCCTCCGCATCGCGTTCGCGATCCTACAGCTCGTCTGCGGTTCCGGACCGCGAGGCCCGGCTTGCTTGGAGAAAGAGGATCAGCGATGTAATCCGAACGTAAAAGAGGCGTACGGCAGTCACCTGGCCCTTTATCCTGTCGTTCCCTTCCGCGACCTCTCGCGTTAGACTCCGGCTGGAGAGCGAGCCGTTTAAGCGTGTGCGGTCCTTTTCTGACCGAGCAACGAAGATGGACGAACGGCGTCATGTCGGCACCGCTCTCGGACCATCGCTCGCATTTGCCGGGAGGGAGATTCGATTACCACTTGGATCGGGGTTGCAGTCGACCTAGAGTCCCTGCCATTGGCTGTCTTAGTGGCCGCGGTCGTGGGCTCGTTGATCGGCGGAATTTGGTACTCATGGGCTCCGCTCTGGAAGGCTTTGAAGGCTGCACGGGACGAGACCGAGGACAACCCGGTGCCAGGGGAGGCGTCAAACCGATTTTTCGTTCGAGTGATCAGAAATTTCGGGGCCGCCTTCTTCATGAACCTGATCGCCGCGTTCATAATCGCGGTCTTGCTCGGCATCGTGAGGATCGCCGAGAATAGCTTCTTCAATTTCCCCAGCGGAGCCGAAGCTGGCGCCACCATCGGAGTTATCATCTGGTTCGCGTCCCTTGCAACGACGGTGGGTTCCAGTGCAATCTCCGAGAGGTCTCTCGACAAGGGCCTTGGGATCAACTTGGCCGGCTCACTTGTTTCGTATCTCGCGATAGGCGTGATTGTCGGCACATTGCTGGACGTCGCTCCACTGGTCGCGCCTTGAACGTCGGAGGCAGAAGAACGGCGTCAACCGTAGCCATTGGCGGTATACCGGCATTTCCAATGGCGCTCGCGCCTCTTGGACTAGCCTGGAAGCGCTTGGTCACGAGCCTTGAGTCTGAGGCCGTCGGCCGCCGCGAATCTACTCCCGACTCAGCACGCGAGCCTTCGATGACATGTTCCGAACAGAGACGAGGGGAACCTGAATGTCCTAGCGACGGGTCTCATCGACCGTCGACGAAACGTCGGACGGCTTCAGGGAGGCGGCGTAGGAATAGTCCTCCAGCTTGATTGGTTCCCGCTGCTTCGCAGGTGCCGCCTGCAAGTACGCCAGGACCGAACCTGCGAATAGGACTATCGACCCCGTGATGCCAACAAAGAGACCGTATTCAGGCGACGCTCCCCCACCTACTATTGACGCGACACCTGCGAGTGCGAGCACTATGAGCAGGAGGGTCACGCCCCCCCAGAAGATGCCGAGGATTGCTGCGACCTTTTTCGGAATCGCAATCCAGGTGAGCCACAAGACGCCGAACACATCTAGGACGACTACGTAAATTGGAAAGACCGCCAACCCGACGACCCCCGTGAACCAGGGAAGGAGCGTGCTGATGAGTGTGATGAAGCCCCCCGCAAATGCGAACAGCCTTCCGAGGCCTATGTCCACAGGGCCCCGTCCCTCAACTCGGCGATAGTAAACGATAAGGTTCGCGAGGATCGATATGACGACGCCCAGGACGAAGATCCAGAACAAGGGAGACCGCGACAAGTTCGTCCAAGGGTCCACCAGGTCCGGGCTCACGTCTAGGCCGTTCATCGAGTCGTCCGCCGTAACGGGAGAGTCTTGTAATAATCATTTCCGCGAGGCGCACGGAGACGTTAGAACGCCAAGGCCGGGACAGGTTGCCCGCCTGCCCGGAATCGTCCCTTCCGCGTTTCGGGTGACAAGCTCAACCCGATTTGGAGGGACAGCAGGTTTCACGTCGCTGACCATCGCTCCCCACTAGGGTTGTACGCGGGACGAGCCCGCCATCTCGGGGTTCATGTCGACCATCTACTCGTAATCGTTCCCCTCGGCTCCGAGCGACAGGGATATGTCGACATGGAGGGATAGAGGTCTCGGCATGCTGCGCCCCCTCGACGACAAGGGGAGACCCCGGCCCCTTGTTTTGGTCGCCTTCGGATTGACCGTCGCCGGCTATACCGCCTTTGCAGTCATCGCGACCCTAATGGGAGCGCCGACTGCGGCGGCTTGGTGGCTCGCCTCGGGCATCCTCCTCTTCATCGCCACGATGGAGATTTTCACCTATGCGATGATGCGACGGGAGCGGTCGAAGACCAGGTGATCGTACGCAGGAAGGGCTCCCCCGAGTCGGAACAACAGGGATCTCGGCATGATGGCCGGATCGAAAAGCCAGGCAGGGCGGCCAGGGCAGTTGCACTGTTCATTGTCCTCGCACTCGCGGACGCCTTCTTTGCGCTATACACAGACGGGTTCCGACGCCCTGTGGAGTCCTGGGTCAACATCGTCAGCGGCGCAGCGGTCCTGCTCACGGTTGCAATTCTGATCTATTGGCTCGGCGTCCCGTACCGTGCAGACGAATGGTTTAGGTTTAGCGCTCGGGCGAAGGAGCGATGGAAGGCAGTTCCGAAACGTAGGAAGGTGGTAGTCTACTCTAACGAGGTCTTCGGGGCGATTGCCTTCTTTGCGGTGTACATGGTCTTCCGGAATCCCGACGGCACGCGCCCCCTTTCGTACGACCTCCTCTTGCTGGCTTGGATTGCATCCGAGGGACTGCTGACCTTTTCGGTTGTTTTCGGTGACGTCAGAGGCACTGACGTCGGTGTCTCGGGGACAAAAATCGGGTGATTCCAGGACGATCCATTTCGGAGGTTCGTCCCTCCTCAGACAAACATCCTGCACCCTTTCCGGCGAGTTGAGCCGGAACACAAGCGGTCGAACTCACCACTCACCGCCCGATCGTAGAGAAAGAACAGGGAAAAGGTCATGATCGTCAAACAGGTCCCGCCCAGCACGGTCGCTAGAGATCGGTTCGAGTTCGCAAACTCAATCGTTGGCACGGGGCCACCTGCGTAGCGTTGGACGTCCCTCGCCCCGATCGTCACACCTCGTCTCCGTCCGTCGAACGCCGCAACTCCCGGCGGGTATAAGGAACACATCGGCGCGAAGGTCCAGCCCTCTCCGAGCGGAACCGCTGCGCCTCTTCACCGGAACGAAGTTAGCCCGTTACGGAAAAGGCGGCGAACGGACCCTGCGCTGTGGTAGGCCGCTGCCAGAATTTCCGCGCGATCCTTCGGCATGCCGCCTTGGAGGAGCGCTTCACGGAACACACGGACCCCCCGTTTGCGGAGCGCCTGGTACCGGAGGAACCCCCAGCCGAAGCGTGCGGCCAGAGCCGGGAGAGTCTCAAGCAGGACGACGGGCAGCCGGTCCCCGCGGTCCGACATCAGTCCTCGCCTTCGCGGTGCTTGCCGAAGGCCTTCGCGAACATGCCGCCCAGGTTGAGGGAGGACATGTACTGCTCCGTCAGCTTGAACGCCTGCTCGTCCGTCATGCCGCTCCCCTTCAGCGTCTTGTAGAAGTCCGCCACCGCGGCCCCGAACTTCGCGGACGCGTCCTTGCCGTAGATCGCGTTCGTGAGGCCGTTCAGGATCGTGGGGATCTTCTCCGAGAACGCCTCGAGCATCTCCTTCATCGCCTCCGGGTCCATTTGATGTTCTCTGTCAGTCATTCGCTTCACCTGCGTTTTGTCCTGGGTCCTCATGAGGCTGGTCCCGGTACTTGGACACGCCGAGCACTTGTGACCACTTCTCGGCCACCTCGCCCGCGACCCGGAAGGTCCGGGTCCGAGAGCCCGGCGTCGCAACGACGATGCCGTCGCGCTGCAAGTCCTCGAGCCGCCTCCGAACGATTCGGCGCGACGCGGTCCCGCGCTTTCCCTTCACGGCCTCCGTGATCTGGGAGATGTTGCGGTCCGGTCGATCGAACAACGCGACGACGATGTGCCGCGAGATGTCGTCCTTCAGTCCGGGAATCACCAGGTCGGGCGACACTTTGCCGTACTTCGCGTAGAGGTCCAGGATCCGGAAGTAGCCGCGCGACGCGTCTTGCAGTCGGTCGACATATTCCATCAACTCCGCGTACGGCCTCGTGACGTCGGAGAGCGCGGTCCGGAGGGCCTCGACCTGGGCCCGAAGCTCGCGGATTTCCTTCTGTAGGTCGTCCTGGACCATGACGGGCCTCCATGCGGAGGGTTCTGCATATAGTGAGCGTCCGTTCGCTGATCCCACGCGCCGCTGCTTAATCGGATCGCCTGCTACTTCTTTCGCTTCTGTTCTGGACGCGCTCGTTCGTACCAGAGTTCGACCTCGTATCCATCGGGATCGGAGACGAAGAGATACGGTTCGCCCGGGACGAACTCCCCTTGGCGTAGGATCTGCCCGCCCGAGGCCTTCGCATCTCGAAGTGCCACCTCGATATCCTTAGGACTCCGGAGCCGAAAACCGAAATGGCTGACGCCACCGACTCTCCCCGCCCTTGCCGAATCCTGCTCGAACACGATCACATCATGACCCCCTGGAGTCTCGACCTGGACGCTGCTGGCGTCGCGATACGTGACCTTGGCCCCCAGGAGCGTCTCGTAGAACCGCACGGAGCGTTCCACATCTCGTACAGCGAGCCCGATGTGCGTCAAGCCGAACGTTCGTACCATGCCCTCCCTCCTATCGAGACGGAGCGCCCTCCGCGGGTGCGAAGAAGACGAGGAGTTCGAGTTCTTCGGAGATCTCGAGAAACCGATGCTCTACCTGCGCCCGCACGAAGACAATCGAACCCGGCTGCACGGCGCGGTCTTCCTGGCCCACTCGGATTCGTGCGTGGCCGTGGATGACATAGTAGACTTCGTCTTCCGTGTGCGGCAACTGCGGATCCCGCGCGCCTTTGGCCAACACATAGATTCCGCAACTCATCGATGGCATTCGAAGAAACTCTCGATACGCCTCACCGCTTCGCGATCGCTCCCTCTCGATCTCGGCGAGCTCGAACGCGTCCATGAAAACTCCGAGGCGAGCAACGGAGCGCGCGATAAAAGAGATACCGTCCGCGTCGACCGAAACCCGCACTATTAAGTACGAAGGGCCTCTTTGCGAGTACGTTACAATGGCCTCCGATCCCGACGAAGAGGAGCGGAAGCGGTACGACAGCGCGCCGCCGCTCGAGTTCCTGCGGCCGGGTGAACAACAGGCGGCCTCGCCTCCCGCCTCGGACCGGCCGGCGGCCTGGGTGCCGCAGCCCGAGGACTACCGACCGCCCCAAGGGTGGACGCCTCCGCCCATGGCGCCCCGCGGGCGGTCGAACCTCCCCACGATCGCGGGCATCCTTCTCCTTCTGGCCGGCGTCATCGGCATGGCGGGGGCGATCCTGAACGCGATCAACCTGCCGTCCGTCGCGGAATACAGGGACTTCGTGACCAACAACTCGCCGGAACTCGTCGCGACCTTGCAGGTCTGCGGCCTCCTCTCGATCTGGTCCCAGGCGATGGCGGTCCTTGGAGGCGTCATGGCATTCCAGCGGATGAACTGGAAACTGACGCTCGTCTGTGCGATCTTCTCGCTCTTCACCCTGGGAATCGTGTACTTCGAGGCGTCCCTGATCGGCCTCATTGCGCTCGTCGTCACGATCCTATCGCGGCCGTATTTCGTTTCGTGAAGCGCCGCATGCGTCACCGTTCAAGGCAGATCAAGCGCGGCTTTCGGCCCGGTTCCGAATGATGAACCGGCACACGGGGTCGCCGGCCACCACGCGATGCGAGGTCTCGACGTCCGCGTGCAGGAGTTTCTGGAACAGCTCTCGCTCGACGCCGCACGCGTCCGGGAACTCCTCCGCCACCGCCATGATCGGACAGTTGTGCTCGAGCATCTCCACGGACATGCGGCCGCTTCGGCCCAGCTCGGCCATATAGCCGCCCTCGTCGCGGATCTTCACGAGTTCGTCGACGCGCTCTCGCAACGGGCCGTCCGGCATTCGATCGCGGTTCGTCTCGAGCACTTCCTGCGCGCGCTGCTTCAGGAGCCGGACGACGGCCTCGTGTCCCAGTCGGTCCTCGATGAACCGGAGGGCGCAGAGCGTCATGTGCGTATACGCCTCGGGGAAGAGGGTCGAGGAGTCCTTGCTCAGGTTGAAGAACGCCTGCGGCCGACCGCGACCGCCGGACCGGAAGGATCGCTCGACGAGCCCTTTCGTCTCGAGGGCGGTCAAGTGCTTCAGCGTCGCCATCTTCGAGATCCGGAGTTCACCGGACATGTCCGTCAGGGAGACGGTCCCGAGTCGCTTGAGCGTGAGCAGAATCTGCTTCTTCGTGGACGAGAAGCCCGTCTCGAGGCCGCCGGCCCGAACCTCATCCTGGGGCGCCATGCGTCCGCAGAGGGCATTTCGACATAATATACCTGGTCGTTTACAAAATCGACCTGATGTCCGCGAGTCCCGTGGAGGACAGGGGACCGATCGGGAGAGTCGCAAGGTTCTTACAAGCCGATTCGTTCGCGCGGCCGTGCAACAGAGGACATTGGGTCGCACGGCAGTAAAGGTTTCCGAGATTGGCTTCGGTGCCTGGGCGGTCGGCGGTAATGCGCACGGCAACTCCTACGGGCCGACGGACGACAACGAATCGATCGCCACGGTCCGTCGTGCGCTCGAGCGGGGCGTCACGTTCTTCGACACCGCGGACGTCTACGGATGGGGCCACAGCGAGGAAATCCTCGGCCGGGCGCTCGAGGCCCATCGGGACGATGTGTTCCTCGCGACGAAAGTTGGCGGCGACTTCTACCACGGCGGCGTGCGGATGAACTTCGATCCGGGGTACATCGCGTTCGCGCTCGAGCGCTCTCTCAAGCGGCTGCGGACCGATTGCGTGGACCTGTACCAGCTGCACAATCCGCCCGCGGAGATGATGGGCGATCCCGGGACCTACGAGGTCCTCGAGGACCTGAAGTCGGAGCACAAGCTCGATCACTATGGCGTCTCGATTCACGAGCCGTCCGAAGGCCTGCTGTGTATCGAGTCCGGGAAGCCGGACGTCCTCCAACTACCGTTCAGCTTGTTCCGGCAGGAGTGGATCGCGGACCTATTCGATGAGGCCCGCAAGGCGAACGTCGGGATCATTGCCCGGGAGCCGCTCGGAAACGGCTTCCTCAGCGGGAGGATCCAACGAGACGCCCGATTCCCCGCCGGGGATATCCGTCACCATTGGCCTCCCGGGATGATCGCGGGGCGCGCGCTGGCCGCGGAGCACCTCGCGTTCCTGTCGCGACCGAATCGAACGATGGCGCAGGCCGCGCTTCGATTCGTCCTCGCGTTCCCGGAGGTCTCCGTGGCGATTCCCGGAGCAAAGACGGTCGCGCAGGTCGACGAGAACACCGCGGACGCGGCGCCCCTCACCGACGCCGAAGTGCGTAAGGCCCGCGAGTCCTACTCGAAGGATTTCGGCCTTTGAGACGATTCTGAAACCTTTTAGCCAACCCGATGGTTAGACCTCCATGGGAGCGCGCGGGCGGATGTGGGGCCGGAATGACCTCCTCGCCGAGTTGAAAGGACTCGGCCTTCTCCGCAATCGTGACCTCGAACGCTCGTTCCTCCGTGTGCGCCAGGAGTCCTTCCTCCCCGATGTCTTCGGGCCCCTCGCATACTCGGACATGCCGCTGCCCGTGCACGCGGCCCCGAATCCGCCAACGATGCCGTCCGCGCGGTGTCTCATTGCGGCTCTCGATCTCCTCGAGGCCTCGGAGGGCCAGCGGGTCTTGATCGCCGGATGCCGTGGCGGCTACGTCGCGGCGTTGCTCGCCGAAATCGTCGGCGGAGAACGGATCGTTGTTGTCGAACCGGATCCGGCTCGGCGCACCCGTGCGGAGCAACACCTCGGGACTTGTGCGGACGAGGTTCGGGTCCTCCCCTCCGTGCCCGATGAGGCGTTCGATCGGATCCTCATACTCGACGCGACGGCGCCGCGCCAGCTCGTCTCGCGCCTCGCGGACCCCGGATTCTTGATCGCTCGCGGCCGAGGGATGCATGACCTCGCGTTCCTGAAGATCATCCGCAACGCGGGCGAGACGATGCAGATGACCTTCAACGAGGCCCCGTCTCCCGTGATCGAAGGCACGGACGATTCCGAAGGAAGGACGCCCGTCGACTTCGGGCGCCTGTTTGCGGTCGAAGACCTCTTGGTGCACGCGTGGGAGGGCCGCGTCACCGGCCATTACGACCAGCACTTCCGGGACATCGCCGACGAGACGTTCGCAGGGGGCCCGCTCGACCTGAGCGCGTTCGACGCGCAGGAGGAACCGTGCAAGGATGCGGCCCGACGCTCGTTCCAGGCCGCGTACATCCTGCAGAGCGCCGGCGAGCTGGATCGCGCCGCGGACGCGTACGAGCGATCGATCCACATGGCGCCGACCGCCGAGGCGCATACGTTCCATGGATGGACGCTGAGCTTCATGGGCCGCTACGAGGATGCCATTGACGCGTGCAAGAATGCGGTCGGGGTCGATCCCACGTTCGGGAATCCGTACAACGACATCGGCGCGTACCTGATCGAGCTCGGTCGCCTCGACGACGCGATTCCTTGGCTCGAGCGCGCGATCGCGGCGCCGCGGTATTGCTGCTACTTCTATGCGCACACGAACCTCGCGCGCGTGTACCTGCAGAAAGGAATGCGGGAGAAAGCACGGAAGTGCCTGCACCAGGCGCTCCAGGTGAACCCGGAGTACGAGCCCGCGCAGGAGCTGTTGCGGCGGATCGAGGGCCACGGCGGCTATCACGCGTGAGGCGCGAGGATCGCGTCCCGGACGGCGAGGAACTCCGGGTGGGAGAGAGTCGCCTCGGGACCGCGCGAGACGAGGATTTCTGTCTTGCCTGGCTCGCAGAGGAGCACCAGCTTATCCGCGACGACCCGTGAACCGGAGGAAACGTCCGCCGGCTCGACGACGTGGAGAACATCGCGCACCGACTTTCGTTCCATTTCTCGTTGAATCGTGTAGCCTTGGAACTCTTTCACGTTCCAGGCACCGTGCACTTCGAGATGCGCACGGAACTCGAGGACACGGTGGTCTGTCACCAGGAGCGTGCCGCCCTGAATCGCTAGGAGCACGAGGGGCCATTCGTCGTCGCCTAGGTGCTGGCCGAACAATGAAAGGCGATAGAGGTCCCGCTTCGCGCCGCGCGCGAGGCCGAGCATCGCGGTCTGTTCGAACGCGTCCGCCTCGCGCATCGGGCGAGCGATGGGACCGCCAGGGATGAAGGTTGCCTTCGGGGCGCGTACGACGGGCACCCTTAAGTCCGCCTGCGACTTGACTCGAAATGACCGTGTCGGAGACGAAGCTCGGGGAGGCGAAAGAGGCCCTGGAACGGGGGGACTTCGAGCGCGCGTTCCGGGCCGTCGAAGAGGCCGTCGCGCAAACACCGGATGATTCGGAAGCACGCGAGCTCTACGCGGTCACGCACCTCGCGAAAGCGATCCGACTCTCTGACCGCGCTCGAGAGGCGCGGCGCCAGGAATTGATCCGGCGCGCGATCGAGTACGACGTCGAGTTCGAAGACACGCCGGAAGTCACGAGCGCGTTCGACGAGGCCCTCGCCGTCATCGAGGACGTGCTGCGGGTCCAACCCGGACACTGGAAAGCGCTGTTGCTGAAGGCGAGCCTCCTCTTCCGGAAGGATCGGACCGCGGGACGGCCGCAAGCGCTCGAGATCCTCGCCAAGCTCGCCGAGGCGGATCCGGCGAACCGCCAGGTGCCTTTCACGATCCGCAAGATCGAGAGGCCATGCCCGAGATGCGGGGACACCGGATTCTGCCCGTATTGCAAAGGCCGCGGGACGAAAACCTTCCTCCGGATGGAGTCGAAGTGCGAAAAGTGCTACGGCCGCGGCATATGTCCGGCGTGCGGCGTCCTGTAATTACTCGTCCTCGTCTTCGAGGTCCGCCATCGCGGGGTCCTTGCCCTCGATCCACTCGACGCGGTCCGCTCGGCCGATCTCGCCGCACGCGAGGCATTCCCAGCCAAGCGCGTAGTCCTCGAACATCACGAGGCCGCGCTCTTCTTTGCCGCACTTCGCGCACGGGCCCGTCACGTATCCGCTCACCCGGAACACGCGGATGACGACCTCGCCCATGGACGATCCCCGCGAGCCTCACTCGCCGGCGTCGTCCTCGCCCGTCGGATGGACGTACCAGTCCGGGACGCCTTCGTCGCCGCCGAGGTCGCATTTCGGACAGACGTAATCGAGGATCGGGTAGTTGCCGTGGGAATGCTGGACGAAGAAGATCTTCTCGGTGCCGCACTTCTCGCACTTCTGCGGCTCTCCACCGATGTTCTTCCGGCTGAACACGCCGCGTCCGAGCCGACCGGCGGGGATAAACCTGCCGGTCCCCGCAAGCTCTTTGGGAACGCGGGGCGGTGCCGGTGTCTGTGTTCCTGCGTTTCTCCCGGTTCCGATTCAAGGAGGGGAAGGAGGCAGACGGTCTCGACATCCTTCGGAAGCACGCGGCCGCAATCCGTGCGGCCCCCGGGTGCCGCGACGCGTGGCTCGGACAGGGACAGCATCCCGCCACGGAGTGCATCGTCATCGCGTTGTTCGAGGACGAGGATTCCCTTCGGCGACTCGAGGCCCGCCTGCGATCGGATCCCGTCCGCGGGGGAGACTTCTTCTCGCTGCTCTCCCTGACGACCCAACCTCCCGAAGTGACGCAATACGACGTCCGCGACCTGACCGCCTAGACCGAATCTTTTTGCCCGCCTCCGCGAATGCCGCCAGGGGAGAAAAATGGCGGTTTCGTTCTCGGCACTCGATCAGAGGTTGTCCCGCGACATCCGCGCGTTGCACGACTACCTGTGGCTTCCCGGATGGCAAGGGAATGAGTCCTCGTTGCGGACGCGTCTCGTAAACGGAGCGAAGCCGCTCGACACCTTCCTCCATGCGAAGGGCCTCCTTCGCAAGAACGTGGAGGCGCTCGCGAAGCCGTGGAGCAAGGAGCACCAGGGAAGCTCGCTGTTCGAGCTGCTGGACGACGCCGTCGGCTTGACCGCGGCAACGGAGTTCGTCCGGAAGGGGAAATTCCGGGAGGCCGCGGTCCGGGCGCAAGGTGTCGTCGAGAGCACGAGCATCGGCGTGTGCTCGACCGCGCGCTCCTTCGAGATTGTCGAGGAGTGGGAAGCCCACAAGATCGATTTCGAGACGTACACCAGCCGGCTTGCGGACGTCCTCGAGACGAAGCTCATCCTCCAGGCGGGTCAGTTCAAACGGATGCTGAACGCGGTCCATGAATTCGGGTCCGACTGGGACGGCTCGGCCTCAAAAGCGGAACAATCTCTGGGCGCGCGAGCGGCAGTCGAAGGGTCCGCGTGGTGCGTGAGCCGAAGCGTTGCGATCCGGACGATGCTCGGGGAGGCACCGAAGGTTTCGGAGAAGGACTTCGGGACGATCCTCGACCTCATCGTCCAACGCCTCTGAGCGAATCTCTCCATAGGTCGTCTCAAGCTAGGACAAGACAATCCACCGAGTCTCGGCACAGGGAGAGGCGCGAGACATTAACTTATCTCGAAGGCACATATGGGTGGGAATCCGATGGAGCTTGCGAAGCCGAAGGTAATCAAGATCGCCGAGACTCGGCTCGATCGTGCCGGCGTCCACGAAATGCTCGAGTCTCTCGGGGTATCGGAGAAGGGCGAGGAACGGTTCGAGCGGATGCCGGACAACGGGGAGGCCCTCTGCGAGCTCAGCGGCCGGATGTGCTACGAGTCTTTCGAGATCGGACTCAACCCGAACGTCACGAAGATCCGCGAGGACTCGAAGGAGTATTTCAAGAATCTTCTCCAGAAAGGTGACGGGAGTGTCGCGGAGCACGGGTCGGTCAGCTTCGTCTTCCTCGGCGTGTCGAGGATCTTCACACACGAACTCGCGCGACATCGGGTCGGGATCGCGATCAGCCAGGAATCGCTGCGATACGTTCGGCCAAAGCACATCCGGATGTGGCTCCCCGAGGATCTGGATCCAGCGCTCCGTGACGCGATGATCAAGGTCGCGGAACGGACGGAGGATGCCTACCGCGAACTCGAGAAGAGCGTTCCCTGGAACGAGCTCCCGATGGACAGCAAGAAGCGGCTCACGTCGGCATTGCGACGCATCCTGTTCGACGGCATTGCAACGAATGTGGTTTGGACCGCCAACTTCCGGACCCTCCGCTGGGTGATCGAAATGCGAACCGATCCGTCGGCCGAGGCGGAGATCCGACTGGTCTTCGACCGAGTGGCCGAGATTTGCAAGCGAGACTATCCGCTCCTCTTTCAAGACTTCGAGCGGAAGGAGCTCCCGGACGGAACGGGATCTTGGCGGCCGACCCTGCGAAGCAAGGTGTAGTCAAGACCGAGCGGAGTCAGAGCCAACGGAAGAGGACCTTCCAGAACTCGGACTTCTCCGGCTTCTTGACGCCCGCGAGAACGGTCCGGAGGACGTCTTTCTTCTGGGTCTCGACGCTCTCGTATCCCGCGGACATCGCGTCGTAGGGAGACAGTCGTTCGATGTCCGTCTTCTCGACGAGGATTGCCTGGCCTTCCCCGACGACCTCGTCCTTGAACTTCACGACCAACCGGTTGCCCGCGACGAGACTTAGCCGATCGTGCTCCTGCGGCGTGAGGTACGTCTGATATACGTACTGTTTACGCAGCTTATCTTCGGCGCCCGGATACGAGATCACGATCGTCTTCGGCGGCGCGGCGTTCGGCGGAATCATGGCAGTGCCGCGCACGAATCAACGAACGGGGATGAACCTTTCTCCGTCAGAGCGCCGCAAGGACCTCGTCCGTGTGGCCCTCGACCTTGACCTTCCGCCAGATCTTCGCGATCGAACCCTTCTCGTCGATCAGGAACGTCGAGCGTTCGATCCCGAAGTATTCGCGGCCGTACATGTTCTTGAGCTTCCAGACGTCGTAGGCTGTCGTGACGGTCCCGTCATCGTCGCTTAGGAGGGGGAAGTTCAAGTGATACTTGTCGCGGAACTTCACGTGGCTGTCCGTGTCGTCGCGACTGACCCCGAGGATGACGGCTCCCTTCGTCGTCACGCGGGCGAGATTGTCCCGGAAGCTACACGCTTCCTTCGTGCACCCGGTCGTGTCGTCCTTCGGATAGAAGTACAGGACCACCCTCCTCCCTCGGAAGTCCTTCAACGCGACCGGACGACCGTCATCCGCGGGCAATCGGAACTCCGGCGCTCGGTCCCCGACCGCTAACATGAGGCACCTCGCGGCCGTCCAGGCGTCCGGGCGATTTAACGCCACCGATTCGGGTTCGGGCGGGTTCTGCCTGCCGAATGCACGGGTTTCACCAGCATAGTATCAAGCTTGGTATTTCTCGGCGCATCCTTTATGTAAACGTACCCGGTTCATTTTGGTCAGCCCTCCTAGCCGCAGGTGCGAAAAGGGACCTAGATGGCTCGCAGCTCGTCCTCTCGGAAGCCGGCGGGCGCTCCCAGGCCGGCCGCCAAATCGTCCGAGAAGCCGAAGCCGCCGCGCGCCCCCCCGGCGTCCGAGGCCGCCGCCGCCTCGCAACAGGGCCTCCTCCAACTGACCTTCGCGCGGCACGCGCACGGCTACGGGATCCTCGCCGCCGCCGCGTTCCTCCTGAACGCGATCCTGCTGTTCCAGCTCGGGTCGCAGCAACAGCTCCCGCTCCCACCTGGGGTCCAAGTCGACTTCGTCGTCTGGCTCCTCCCCGCCGTCGCGGGCGCCCTGGCCTCCTGGGACGCGGTCCGTCTGAAGCGCGAACCGTACCGCCGCCACTACGCGTCGGCCCACTTCGGAACCTCGGCCGCGGGCATGGTCCTGTTCTTCGTGGTCGCGTTGGCGATCATCCTGCTGATCCAACGGAGCCTCCCGGGCTGGCTCGTCCCGTGGATCTACCCGCTCGCGGTCACGGGCATCCCCCTCACCATCATCTCCGTGGGGATGACGTGGCAGGGCCTCGGGATCCGGAAGCTCGGCAGCCTCGGCCTCGCGCTCATCCTGCCGGTCCTGATGATCCTCCTCGTGCTCGGCCAATTCACGATCACGACCGTGGACGGCCGGCTCCTCTTCATGATCGTCTTCCTCACCGGCGCCGTCACGACGGAGATTTCCGGGTCCCTCCTGCACATCATCGCCTCCTCGACCTCGGTGTACCAGCGGGAGATCTTGAAGGCGGACAACACGAAGGTCGCGATGCTCCAGCAGGACTACCAGAAGAAGCGGGAGGCGCTCGACTACAAGGAGCGCGCCCTCCGCGGACGCGAGGCCCACCTGGAGGCCCTGCAGACGGAGCTCGAGGACCAGGCGAAGGACCTGAAGGCAAAGCTCGCGGACTCGACGGGCCGCGAGGTCGCGATCGAGAAGGCGACGAAGGACCTACGGGACCTCGACCGCAAGGTCGCTTCCACGCGGGCCGAGATCGAGGCGAAGGCCGAAGAGATCCGGCTCCGCGAGGCGGACCAGTCGACGGCCAAGTCCGAACTCGACAAGACGCGGCAGGCCATGAACGCCCGGGAGGCATCGCTCTCGGAACGGGAGAAGGAAGTCAAGCGCACGTCCATCGAGATCACCTCCCAAGTGCGGGGCGCGGAGACGAAAGTCAAATCGATCGAGGAACGCGAGGCCCGCATCCAGGAGCTCGAGAAGACGTTCGACGGGAAACGCACCACGATGATGAAGAAGGAGAAGGAACTCGAGCTCAAGGAATCCGAGCTGCGACTGAAGCTCGAACACGCCGAGGCCACGCACTCCGCGGGCGAGGCGACCCGGATCCGGGAGCTGAAGGACTGGGAGACGAAAATCCTCGCGAAAGAGAAAGAGGTCGGCAAGCAAGAGGTCGAGCTGCGGACCTTGGAGAGCCAGCTACGGGAGCGATACGAAAACGCGACCCGGATCGAGAAGCAGTTCCAGGGCGTCCGGCGCTCGGCGGAGGATCGGGAATCGGAGCTCGTCTCCCGGGAGAAGTCCATCTCCGACAAGGAGGCTGCTCTGAGGGAGCGGTCCGCGGAGATCGAGCGGCAGGGCTCCGCGGTCGAAGAGGCCCAACATCAGCTCGACGGCAAGACGAAGAAATACGCCGAGCTGTTCAAGGATGCGAAGATGAAAGAGGCGGCCGCGGGCTCGAACGTGGAGGACACCCGTCGTCAGAAGGAAGCCCTGGACTCCAAAGAACGGAAGCTCGCGGACATGCAGACAAACCTGCAGTCGGAGATCAAGCGCCTGAACGAAGAAAATCGCAAACTCCTGGAGAAGTCGAAGGAACTCGAGGACCGGGAGTCGGACCTGCAGCTGCAGACCCTCGAGATGGAGACGAAGGCGCGCGAGGCGCGCACCTCGGGAGGTGGCCTGAAGGACATGAACCGCGAGGGTCAGCTCGAGGAGATGGAGCGGCGGCTGCGGGAGCGCGAGGAGGAGTTCAAGCGCCGCATGTACCAGAAGGAGAAGGAATTCGAGATGCGGGAGGGCGCGATGAAGGCCCGCATCACGACGCCTGCGGGCGAGGCGGAGGCCGAGGAAGCGGTCGCGGTCGAGGCGAAGGCGGAACGCGTCAAGACGGGCACGCCGCGCCTCGACGACCTACTCTACGGCGGAATCCCGTTCAACTCAAACGTCCTGTTCGTCGGGCCTGCGTTCGTCGGCAAGGAAGTCGCGGTCCTCAACTTCATCGCGGAGGGCCTGAAGAAGGGCATCCCCGCGATCATCATCACCACGACAAACGTGCCGGTCGACCTCGGAGGCAAGATGGCCCCGATCCTCCCGACCTTCATGGAGTACGAGCAGCTCGGTCTGGTGCGGTGGATCGACTGCACGTCCCCGATCCAAGGCAAGCCGGTCAAGGAGAAGAACGTCTGGCGGGTGAACGGGCCGGCGGACTTCGACAACCTCTTCCAGATCATCAACCAGCTCGACGAGGAGTTCAAGAAGAAGTACCCCTACTTCCGGCTCGCGTACCTCACGCTGAGCACGACGATCACGCAGGGCGACGAGCGGGAAGCGTTGAACTTCTTCCAGCGCCTCGTGAACCGGCTCCGGCAGACGAAGGCGGTCTCCGTCATCGCGCTCGAGCGCGGGATGCACACGGACCAGACGCTTGAGGCGCTCGAGCACATGGTCGACGGGGCGATCCACTTCAAGTCGGACAAGCAGAAGACGATGCTCCAGGTCGCCGGGCTCGGCGAGGTGCAGACGCACGACTGGGTCCCGTACAAGTTCACGAACAAGGCGATCATGATCGGCTCGTTCCAGCTCGAGCGAATCCGCTGACGACCGGTCACGGAAGGCTATTTCTCGGTACTCAGCAATCGCGCGGCCGGAGGAGTGTCGGGTGGCTGACGATTGTGCCGTTCACAAGCTCATCGCGGATGTCGCGCTCTTCGCGGAAGATCGAGTCCTGCTCGTGAAATACCGCGACGTGAGGCGCTACGACGGTCAGCGGGGCTGGTTCCTTCCGGACGACTACCTGCGATTCGCGGAGCACCCGGAAGACGGTGCGAAGCGGATCGTCCGGGAGCAGGTGGGGGTCGAGGTGCCTCGCGTCCGACTCGGACACATCGAGTCCTTCGGGAACGGCGCGTGGCACATGACGTTCCATTACCGGGCCGCCATGAAGCGCGCCTTCGAGGTGTCGGCCACCGGCAATGTCGGCGCCGCGGAGTGGTTCAAACTCACGAAGCTTCCCGACATCGACGCCGTCGCGCATCACGGATGGGCGTTGGAGACCCTCAAGGCGATGCGCGCTGCGGGCCGCTGACTTCGGTCGGGGATCGGAGACGCTTCCCGAGGTTCTGAGCGAGCACCACGCCGACGATGATCATCGCGCCGCCCACGACGGTCCCGATGGTCACCGGCTCCTGCAGAAGCAACACCCCGCCGAGGATGGCGACAAAGGTGCTCGCATAGATGTATGCACCCGCCGACGCCGCGGGAATCCGCGCGAGGGCTCGGAACCAGATCCCGTACCCGACGAAGGTCGGGAAGATTCCGAGGAATGCCACCGCGGCCCACGCGTCGAGTCCCATCGTGGACACGTCGCGCACGAAGGTCGGGCCGAATGCGAGGACGAGGGGGACGAGGAGGCCGGTCGCGATCAGGAGGGTCCACGCCACGAACGTGAAGGGCGGAAACCGGCGAAGGAAGTTCTTGCCGAGTACGGCGTAGAGCGCGGAGAAAATCGCGGGCGGCACGACGATCAGGGCGCCTTCAGAAGCGCGGAACTGATAGGCGCTCTCCGGACGCGCGAGCAGGATCATGACCCCGAGGCCGGCGAACGCCAAGGCGATGCCCAGGGTCTGGACTCTCCCGAGCCGCTCTTTCAGGATCGGAATCGCGAGGAGCGCCATGAACGCGGGTGCGGACGCGATGATGAGAGACGCGGTCCCCGCGGTGACGCTCGGGTCCGTCTCCCCCAGATTCAGGAAGAGATGGTAGCCGACGAAGCCGAGGAGCGCCAGCAAGACGAACATTGGCAAGTCGGGACGCGCGGGCGGATGCCGAATGTTGCCGCTCCTCACGAGGTACGCGACGAAGAGGACGTCCGCGATGGCGAACCGAAGGAACGTGAGGGTGACCCACGACATGGAGGCGAGGGCCGCCTTGATTGCGACGAACGCGAGGCCCCAGAAGAGGACGAGGAGCATCATCGGCGCGTGGACCGTCCAGAGGAGCCGATTCTCCGCGGGGACCGCCACGTCCCGACCAGGAGGACGGCCGATAAAAACGTGCGCCCATCCATCGCCGGTCCGTCATATCAGGTAGACGGGGGGGAACTCGGGATCGGACCCTTTGAAGAAGTTGGCTCCGTCAGCGGCGCCACCCGTGACGCGGCGGCTCAATTCTTTCTGCCCGCGTTCGAGCATCTCCGGGTTGTACGAGTACTGGATCCGCACGTAGTTCGTCGCGCCGACGGAGGTCTTGCGGTTGAGGAACTTCGCGAAGTCCTTCCACCCGGGCGGCTGCCGTGAGAACACGTTCGCCATCTCGACGGCGAAACGACCGCCGATGAAGAAGGCCTTCCACTCGTTCACGTTCCGTTCGTCGAGGCGACCTTCGACGAGTCGGGACACGCCTTCCGCGTACGAGGGATTGATGTACTGCCGGAAGGCCTCGATGTTCGCGAGCGCCTCCTCGAGGTTCCCGATGTCCTCGGGGTTCAGGATCGGCTTCGGCGGCGGGTTGTACCAGGCCGCCTGGTACGCCGCGTACTTGGCGGCGCCGGCGGCGAGTTCCGATTCCGCGGCGGCCTTGTCGACGAGGAAGTGAATCCGGTTGTGCGCGAGAAGATAGTCGAGGACGAGCGTCATCTCGACTTTCGCCGCGACGTCGTCCACGTTGCGGTCCGCGTACTTCCCGAGATCCCGCCAGATGATGCGGTGGTATTCCTCCTTCAGGGCCCGAAGAGCCGCCTCGCGGACGTAGATGCCCCAGTGGTCCGGGGCGAGGCGGAAGCTCGCGTAGAACGCGACCGCCTCCGGGCCCATCTTCAGCATCGCGGGGAGCGTCGCCGGATCCTTCGGGACCTCCGCTCGGTACGCGGAGAGCGCATCGGCGCTCAACTCGAACGGGCGCGCGCCCTCGAGCGGGGGCATCGTCCCGTGGCCCGGGACCCGGACGGCCTTCGGGTCGCAGAGTTCCGGATGGGCCGCGGCGAATCCCGAGAGGTCCTCCATGGGAGCCCGATGGTCGCGGCCGATTTAAGCCCTTGGCATCAGTAGAGCAGGCATTCCACGATCCGGCCTTCCACGTCCTTCGGGCCAAGCGGGTCCGGGTTGCGGAACTGGACCACAACCCCGTCTTCCACGACGTCGACCGATGCAACCGCATTTGCGAGAGGGGCAGGTGCCTCGGGTGCAATCGCCCGGGCATACGAGGCAATCGCCTCCGCATCACCTTCTCGGACCCTCCGCTGGGCGGAGAACCCCGCGGCATGCCATGCCTCTTCCGTTCCTAAGACGGCCTCATCTGCTTTTGCGCGAATCGGGTCGAGCCGCCGCTGTTCCAGGTAGTCGACGAAGTCTCGGCCCTCCCATCCGCACGACGGCAAGGCCGCGGGACACCGCGGATGGAACCGGCAGCCGGCCGGAGGGAAGATCGCGTCCGGTACCTCGCCGCGCGGGAGCGTCCGTTCCCGCACGCGTCCCGGTTCCGGGACCGGGATCGCGCCAAGCAGCGCTCGCGTGTAAGGATGCTTCGGGTCCCGGAAGATCAACTCCGTCGGGCCCATCTCGACGATCCGTCCGAGGTACATGATCGCAATTCGGTCGCAGACGAACTTCGCGGTCGCGAGGTCGTGCGTGATGAAAAGATATGCGAGGCCGTATCGCTGACGCAGCTCCAACAGGAGCTCGAGGATGCGCGCACGGATCGACATGTCGAGCATCGCGACGGGCTCGTCGGCGACGATCAGCGACGGCCGGAGGATGATCGCACGGGCGAGGACCGCCCGCTGCTTCTGTCCGCCACTGAGGTCGGCGGGGTACTTCGAGAAGAGGTCCTCCGGCGGCGTGAGCCCAACTTCGCCCATGACGCGCAACGTCGCATCCTTCGCTTCCGCTTCGTCCGCCGTCTCGTGCACGCGGAGCGCGTCCATGATCGCCTGGCCGATCGTCATCCCCGGGTTCAGCGCGCCGTGCGGATCCTGGAACACAATCTGCATCCGCGGACGGAGAGGCCGGAGCTCCTTCTCTCGGAGATGGGTGATGTCCCGGCCCTCGAACAGGATCGTGCCACGGGTCGGATCGACGAGGCGCAGCACCGCTCGACCGGTCGTCGTCTTGCCGCACCCGCTCTCGCCCACGAGGCCGAGGATCTCGCCGCGCTGCAACGCAAAGGAGATGCCGTCGACGGCATGGACCCGCGGATGGCGAATCCGGTCGTCCTCCTCTTCCGAGCCTTGAAGGCGCTCCGCGATGATCTGTCCCAGCGCGTGGACCGGATTGACCTTGACGGGGAAGTGGACCGTGAGGTCCTCGACCGCAAGGATCGGCGCCTCCGTCACAGGAAGTCGCTCCCGAAGTGGCACGCCGCGAGATGGCCTGGTTGGTATTCCACCGTGGCAGGCTCCTCCCGTGTGCAGATGTCCTTCGCGTACGGGCAGCGCGGATGGAAGCGGCAACCGCTCGGCGGATCGAGGAGGCTCGGTGGCAGCCCGTCGATCGAGTGAAGGGCCTTCGTCTGGAGATGGATCGTGCTCTCCAGGAGGCCTTGCGTGTACGGGTGGATTCGGTGGCGGAACACGTCGTCCACGGAGCCAATCTCCGCGAACTTCCCTGCGTACATAACGGCCGCGCGGTCGCACACCTCCGCGACGATGCCGAGGTTGTGTGTGATCAGGAGGAGGGACATCGAGTACGCCCGTTTCAGATCCCGCAGGATATCGAGGATTTGGGCCTCGACGATCACGTCCAGCGCGGTCGTCGGCTCGTCCGCGACAAGGAGTTTCGGTTTGAGGACAATCGCCATCGCGATCATGATCCGCTGGCGCATGCCTCCGGAGAACTCGTGCGGATAGTGATTGAGTCGACTGCGAGGGATCCCCATGGAACGCAGCGCTTCCGCCGCGCGTTCCGTCGCGTCCGCCTTCGAGATTTCCCGGTGATGCACCCGGATCGCCTCGATGAAGTGATCTCGGATCGTCATGAGCGGATCCAAGCGCGTCATCGGATCCTGAAAAATCAGCGCGAGTTCCTCGCCCCGCATCTTGCGATACTCGGACGGCCGCACGTCGAGCAGCTCGCGCCCGCGCAGCTTCAGCGACCCCGACCGCTCGGTCCCCGGCGGAAGAATGCCCAGGATCGACTTGCCCAAGGTCGACTTCCCGCAACCCGTCTCGCCGACGACGCCGAGCGTCTCCCCCGGGCGGAGGTCGAAGCTCACGCCGTCGACCGCGTGGATCGGCCCGCGCTTCGTGCGGTAGTGAACCGTCAGGTCGCGCGCCTCGAGGATCGGCTCCATCACGCGCGTTCCTTCTTCAAAAGCGGGTTGATGATGTCGTTCAGGCCCTCGCCGAGGAAGCTGAGTCCGATCGTCAGCATGACGATCGCGAGGCCCGGGAAGAACGACGACCACCAGATCCCGTTGTCGATCCGCGCCGCCCCGGCGGAAAGGTCGAGGCCCCAATCCGGGATGTCGCCGCTGAGGCCGAGGCCCAGGTACGAGAGCCCCGCCGCCGTCAGGATTGCATCCGCTGCGCTCAGCGAGAAAATCACGGGCACCGCGATGATCACGTTCGTCGCGATGTACCGGAGGATAATGTGGGCGCGCTTGGCGCCGAGCGCCCGGGCCGCTTCCACATATAGTTCCTCGCGTACCGACAACACTTGGGAGCGGGTCACGCGGAAGTACAGCGGGATGTAGATCACCGTAATCGCGAGAGCGATGTTAATGACGCCTTTCCCCAAGAGAACCGCGATGAGGCCGGCGAACAAGAGGCCCGGGAACGCATAGAGGGAGTCCATCACGAGGACGAGCACCTTGTCGAAGTTTCCGCCGCGATATCCTGAGTAGAGGCCGATCGGGAAACCGAGGATGAACGCGACGGTCACCGCGATGATCATGATGATCAGGGACGTCCGCGCGCCGTAGAGCACCCGCGAGAACACGTCCCGACCGATCGCATCGGTGCCCATCAGGTGCCAGTAGCTCTGCCAGTCTGCCGTCGCGCCAACGTAGTCAACGGTGAGGTTGCCGGCCCCCGCGTCGGCGCGGTGCGTGATCCGGAGCGTGAACGTATCGCGAGTGAGGTCCGCGGCATGCCAACTTGTCAGTCCGGTGAGATCGATCCGCTCGGGCTGATCGAGGATGCGGATGTCGATCGCCGGAAACCACGTGACGCCCGCGTCGCGGCTCGCTTCGATGGTCAGGTACTGGCCCGGGGCGGTCCCGTTGCTCAAGAGGATGACAAACAGGCCGACCGAGAGGACGGCGTCTCGCTTCACATCGAGGGGGAAGGAGAGCAGCTGCATCACGTCCCCTGTGGCGTTCGTCAATGTACCCTTCCCGTCGATCCTCTGGCCGAGCGAGGGCTGGGTCCAGTTTCCGACGGCGAGCCAAGCCGCGTAGGTCTCATTGCGGGCGACGGTCATGGTTGTCCATGGAGGTACATTGATTGCGTCGGTCGGAAGGATCGGATCGAAGGGCGCGATGACGTTGGCGCCGAGCGCGACGACGAGGAACGCGACGAGCAACCCGAGCCCGACCCAGCTCATGCGTCCCGCCAGGCTCCGGCGTTCCTCGAATAGCGGATGGACGATCCGGCCCACGATCGAATGGCGGGGAATCCATGACTCGAGGCGGCCTCGCGGAGGAGCGCCCATGGGTTACAACCGGATGCGTGGGTCGATGATGGCACCGAGAAGATCGATCACGAGGCTGATGACGACAATGATCGCCGCGTACACAACCACGACGCCTTGGATCATTGTCATGTCCTTCGTGTCGATCGATTCGAGCAGCAAGTTTCCCATGCCGTCGATCGAGAATGTCCTCTCGGTAAGCACGGCGCCTGCAAAGAGGATCGCGAACTGCAACCCCAGGACGGTGACCACCGGGACGAGGGCATTCCGGAATGCGTGGCGCGTGACCACTTGACGCTCCGGAACGCCGCGCGCTCGCGCAGCCTCCGTGTAGTCGGCGATCATCGTCCGGAGCATGTTCGCGCGCACAGTCTTCGTGAAGAAACCGCCGAGGACGAGACCGAGTGTCAGCCAGGGCAGGATGAGATGGCGGACCGCCTTCCAGAAATGATCGAGATTCCCTTCGAGTAGGGAGTCGAGCGTGTACATCCCGGTCACGGTCCTCGGGTAGTCGGATCCTTGCCAGCGTCCGTGCGGTGGAAGCCACCCGAGCCAGATCGAAAACACCATCTGGAAGACGAGGCCCAGCCAGAAGATCGGGATGACCCAGATGACGGTCCCATACAACCGGACCGCGACATCCAACTTCGTGTCCCGGCGAGCGCCGCCGACGACGCCGGTGACGACCCCGACGACGCTGGCCACGATCATTGCGCCGACGGATATCTCGACGGTCGCGGGCAGCCGAAGGGCAATCTCGCCGATCACCGGCTTTCCGAAATAGTACGTTCCGATTGAGCGCCCCAGGTCGCCCCGGAAGAAATGGGACATGTAGTCGAGGTATTGCTGCCATGGCGGCTTGTCGAGGCCCAGTTCGACGCGGGCGGCCTGAATCACCTCCGGCGGTGGCTCCCGACCGCCCCAAAGCGCGAGGACCGGATCGCCCGGCAACACGCGCAAGATGAAGAAAATGGCCGTCAGCAAGATCAGGAGCATGGGGATTGCGAGGGCGGCCCGGGTCACCGCATACGCCAGGAGGGACCGGCCTCTCGCCATCAACCCTCGCGTTCAACGTCGTCGGGGCCTAAGAACTTTCCCCGCTCCTCGAAAGGGGGAAGGGCCAGGGATCACGAGTCCCTGGCGACGAGGTGCCGCATCCCGAAGTCCGCGGCGAAGCCGAGCTGCGTCCAGATCGCGTTCGCGCTCGCGCACTTCGCGTCCCCGTAGCTCGTCTGGAAGACGGGCTTGTAGTACGGCGCGCTGAACGAGAATCCGGGCGGCACGAGGCTGTAGAGCGGTTCGACGTTGTTCGCGAACACGTCCCGTTTAATGACCGCACGGTCCACGCTGTACGCGATCGCCTGCCGCACCCGCACATCCGTGATTGCAACCGGGTTGTTCGGTTGCACGTTGAACACGAGATAGCGGATGAACGGGCTCGTCGCGATGTTGACCGTGAGGCCCAGTCCCGACTTCTGCGCTTGGAGGGTCGCGAGATCTTCCGGCGTCAGCGTCCGGTAGACGATGTCCGTGAGTTTCGGCGACGCCTGCAAGTCCTGCGTCAACGCGGTCGACGTCAGGCGCCGGTTAATCGTCACCTTGTCCTCGACCGGGATGACCGAGTACCCGAACGACTGGTAGAGGAGCGGCGTGTTGTAGAACAGGTTTCGCGTGAGGACGAACTGCTGGTTCGGCGTGTAGCCCGACAGCACGTAGGGGCCCGATCCGATCACGCTGCCCACCGCATCCGTCTGCGCCGCGTTCTGGTCGTAGCTCCAGGGGACGATCGACGACACCGAGAAGGCGATGATGTCGTTGAAGAACGCCACCGGCGCGGACAGATGGAACCGGATCGTCACATCGTCCGGAGACACGTTGATCGCGCCGACCGGGGTGTTGTTCCCGTTGGTCGCGTCGCGGCCGAGTTTTCCCGAGTCCCACAGCAGGAACGCCGCGCCGCCGGGGTCGTTGAGCCGGATCGTGCGGTCGAGCGCCCGCTTTACGACGGTCGCGTTGAGCGCGGTCCCGTCGCTGAAGTGCAGCCCGGGCTTCAAGACGTACGTGTAGTTCATTCCGTCCGCCGTGACGCCACCGTTCGCGACGGTCGGGACCTGCGTGGCCAACGAGGGCACGAGGTTCGACGTGACCGGCTCGTACGTGATCAGCGTGTCGAAGATCTGGTTCACGAGCTCGATCGAGAAGAAGTCATAGGCGAGGGCGGGATCGAGCGACGTGATGGTGTCGGTCGTTGACACGTTGAATTCGGACGAGCCTGGCTTGTCCACGATGAACCATTTGAACATGATCGGGTGGAGGACCACGCCCGTCATGCCGTTCACGTACGCGGTCTCCTGGTAACCGGAGAACAGCGGGATGTACGGCACGTCTGCCGCGAGCTTGTCCTGGATCTTGTTGAAGGCGTCCAGGCGCACCGCCGGGTCCGTCGAGGTCTGTTCTTGCAAGACCCACCCGTCCACGCTCGCGTTGCTGTAGAAGGACCCGAAGCTCGGCGAGCCGGAGCTCGCGAGGAACGGCGCAATGTAGTCGTCCGTGTCGCTGTAGTCCGGATACCATCCGAGCAGGAAGAACGGCAGCTTGCCCTGATTCCGCGATTGTCGGTAGTCGGCCCAGATCTCGGACTTCAGGGTGACGGCGACCTTCCCGCAGGACTCGATGCTGTTCTTCAGCACGGTTGCGAGTTCGTCCTCCGTGTCCCCGTAGTGTCCGGAGCTGTTGAACCAGAGCTCGAGCTGGTACTTCTTCGGCGGCGTCGACAGGATGTACGCCACCGCGCCAATCACGAGAATCGCGACGACAATCACGGCCACGAGCGCATAGAGCGTCCTTCGGCTCCTAGGCTTCTTCTCAACAGGGGTCGTCTGTTCCAAATCCCTCTCCTCCTCAATGTCCCGCGCCCCACCGTTTCCCCCGCGCAGGACCCGGCGTCATCCGAGTCTGGCTAATTAACCGTTTCGCGCGATGCGGTTCGGACACCGTCCCAACGTTATCCGAAGTCCTCGAGTCGCCGGATCGGCGGCGGCGAAGGGCGCATCCGCTCCAGGACGGACTCGACGCGCACCCGGGAGAAATCGCGTTCGTCGCTGAGAAACCGGATCACGCCCTCCGGGTTCACGCGCCCCGCGGACGGGACGGCCTCCGTCGTGACGGGAGGATCCCGGAAGAATGCGCGGATCGCTTCGAGGGTCTCCGGGAGTTGCACTCGAATCTCGGAGGGCGCCGCATCGAGCGAGCCCCACTCTCGGATCCGTTTGACCGCGGTCTTCGGCCCGATCCCCTTCACGCCTTCGTTGAAATCCGTTCCCACGAGGAGCGCGACGTCGATGAGTTGGTCCCGCGTGAGCCCGAGAGCGCCGAGGTTCTCCTCCAGGTCGAGGACTTCCGGAGGCACCGCGCGCGAGCGTCCGCGACTCGGCAGGAACTCCGTCGAGGCGACTGCGAGGAAGCGGACGAGGCGAGGCGCCCCGAACAACAGGGAGTCGTAATCCTTCGAGCCGGCCGCCCAGGTGTCTCCGCGTCGCGCGAGGAAGGCCGCCTGGGCCTCGCCTTCGCTCGGGGCTTGAATCCATGGCAGCCCGAGGAGCGAGAGCAAGGTCTTCGCCTCCTCCACCATGGGCCGTGTGAGACGCGAGGTCATGACGGCTTTCGACCACGCCGTCTGGAGGTCGCCCGCTTCCCGAGCGGCCTCGTACTCGCGCCGAGACTTTTCGCGGGCCTTGCGGCGCTTGCGGATCTCCTCCCGCTTCAACTCCGGCGGCGGGCCGTCGAAGACGAAGACGGGACGGATGTCGTAATCCGCGAGGAGCCTCGTCGTCCGGAAGATGAGTCCGTTCAGGTGTGAGGTCACCCGACCGCTGTGATCTTGCAACGGCTCGCCCTCGCGAGTCCGCATGATCGAGAGGAACTGGTACAGTTCGAGGTTCCCGTCCACGGCGACGGTCCGTCCGCGGAGGGCGTCGAGCGTCGTCGGATGGCGGACCGTGATCGGGGTGAGGAGGACGCCCATCGACCGGGGCGCATCGCCGTGCGCCGTTAACCTTTCCGCGTCGGGGGACGGCTCACGCGCTGGGCCCTTGGAACGTCCATGCGTCGCGGGCCGCGGCGATCGCCTCGAGCCGTGAGAGCGCGTCCGCCTTCGGAAGGCTCAGGAACAGCTTCGCGACGTGTTTGCAGAAATCCTGGCGGTCCATCCGTTTCTTCCAGTCGTCGCAACCGTGCGTGATGGTCTTCGCCTCGGGATCGATCTCGACGCGGTAGTCCCCGACCCTTGCCAGGATGACATCCCCGTCTCGCGTGATCTCGACGTCCCGCGAGTCGATGCGCTTCGCGCGGTCCAGTCGGCCCGTGTCCATGAACTTCCCGAGCGCCGCGTCGACGAGCGCGTCCTTCGGTACGTCGGCGCCGAAGTCCTCGAGGGTGAGCGCCCGAGTCCGGACGGCGGCGCCCGTCGCCTGCTTGCGGAATCCGTCGATCCGTTGCAAGGCCCGCGCCTGCTCCTGGGTCTGGACGCCCAGCATGCGTAGGATCTGGACGCAGTTCTCCGGGGCGTAGCCGTGGAAGTGGTTGTTGAAGAACCCGTAGACGGTGTCGGCCTGGGAGGCGACTTGCTGCACCTTCGGGACCCACGAGGTCAGCTCGCCCTCGGAGTAGCGGTAGTCGTACCACGTCGAGGTCCCGTGGCCGTGCCACCGGACGTAGGCGAGACGCGAGGTGACGTGCAGGTCCGGTGGGAGCAGCGGCTCGTCGACGATCGTGTACGCGACTCCGGTGGAACGCAGCAGGTCGAACGCCTCGAGGGCCATCCAGGATTTGTTCCTCGGTTCCAAGGCGAACGTGAAGTCGCGCGGCAGGATGTCGAGAAAGCGGTGGATCATCCGCTCCTCGAACCGGAGGCGCGGCGGGAGTTGCAAGAGCAGCGGTCCGAGCTTGCCCGCGTCCAGGAGCGGCCGCATGAGTTCGCAGTACGCGAGGAGGTCCTTGTCCGCGCCCTGCGCGAGGTCCAAAAGCCGATCGTGCGTGACGGTCTGCGGCACCTTGGCGGCGAATACGAAGTCTTCGGGGGTGTGGCGCGCCCAACCCTGGACCATCCCGGGCGAGGGCGACCGGTAGAAGGTCGAGTTGATTTCCGCCGTGTCGAAAACCCGCGAAAAGGCACGGAGCTTCGACTCCGTCGCGTTTCGGTAGAAGGGGCCGATCCACTCTTGGTAGTCCCACCCGCTGCATCCGAACCGGAGCCGGACCATGGCCCTCACGCTAACGCGGCGTCGATACATTATCGTATAGCCGGAAGCAGTTTCAGGGGCCTCTGCGCCACGGCTTTAAGCCGCTCTGAGGCATCGGACGACCCATGGGCGAGCCGCTTGTCGGCGCCGGCGGCTGGGGCTATTTTGGCGGCGGCCTCGAGTCGTACACTCATGCGTTCCGATTCGTCGAGGTGAACGCGAACTTCTATCGCCCCGTGCCGGAGCCGTACGCGCGCCGCTGGCGGGCTCGAGCGCCGGCCGGTTTCACGTTCGCCGTGAAGGCGTTTCGAGGCATCTCCCACGTCGACCGCCTTCGAGCCTCGGGCCCCGCGCGAAGGGCCTTCGCGCACGATGTCCAGATCGCAAAGATCCTTGACGCCCCGTTTCTCGTCTTGGAGACGCCACCGGATCTCCCACTGGAGGCGGACCAGGTCCGGGGACTCGCGGACCTGCTCGCTCTCGTCGATGATGGCCCACGGATCGGCCTGGAGGCCCGCGCCCACCGTCGAGGAGCGTTGCCGCCCGCCGCCCAGGCGGCCATGGAAGACCTCGGCGTCCTGGACGTCGTCGATCTCTCCCAGGCGAGGCCGCGGGTGGCATCCGACACGGTCTACACCCGTCTCTTCGGCCCGGGACCCCACAACGTGTACGAGTTCGACGACGACGAGCTGCGAGCGATCGACCGGGCGAGCGGGGATGCGGTTCGCGCCGCATTCACGTTCCACGGCGTTCGGATGTACAAGGACGCGGCCCGGTTCACCGCGTTCAAGCGGACGGGCTCGTTCCCACCGGCCACGTCGGCTCGAGGACTCGCCTCGCTCGAAGAGGTGCTCCGGCCCGACGCCCGGTTCCCGGCGACGAGGGACACTCTCGTGCAAGACCACGGCTGGAAGGTCGTCGATGCGGACGAACGCACCCGCATCCACGCCGCGGCGATCCTAGCCACCCTTCCCGGACGCTCGTTCCGCGACCTTGACGAGGTTCTTGCCGAACTCCGAAAGGTCGAAACCGGACAATCGAACTATGGCGGACCGTCGTTTTGACCCTCGAACGGCCCTCGAACCCCCCCCCCCCCCCCCC
>DASPYU010000012.1:0-10621 GCA_035636595.1 Thermoplasmata archaeon | reverse complement strand
CGATGCAGTTATGCACGACAACTCCGTCGCAGACAAAGTTACTCAGACCCGGCACGCGGAGGTCGTAGACGAATCCGTCGTACTCTTCAACTCGAACCTGTGCGATTCGGTCGAGGGCGTAATCACGGGAGGTCAAAGCCTGGAGGCGATCGTAGTCTCCGCTCGAGAGCCATGGCTTTACCGCTGCCGCTAGTTTCGTGAGGGTCGCCTTGAATGCCTTTCTGCGGTTGCGCGAAAGGTCGTACAGTTGGCTCCAGTATGTCTTCGGCAACAATCGCCAGGGTCGGGGCTGCACATGAGCGAGGATTGCAGACACGGGCGGCGAGGGAACTTCCTCATGGTCGGCGGGCTGAAGTGCGATACTTGATGGAACTTTCTTTGCCTTGCCGGAGTATGGCGCGAGCTCTCCAAGCAGCTTCTCGATGTCCGCGCGGCTCGTGACTTGGACGAAGAGGACGTTTCGCCCCTCTCGTATCCGTGCGTATATATCGAAGCGGCGCAGCGCGTAGAGGAGTTGCTGATTTGATCTCGTGTTACGGGAGAACATGAACTGGAGTTCGACACTCTTGTAGGTCTTTCCCAAGCTCGAGGAACGTTTCACGGAGATGCAGCCGTCTGCGTCGAAGAGTCCCCCAAGGAAACCGCGTAGCGATTCATCGTCGAGAGAGAGTACGTTGGCTAGCTCACTTTTGGTAAGCCACTCATACACGAATGCGAGGAGGTTGGATCCCTTGTGCATGTGATAGGTGGCACTTTCCGTTGGCCGTCCGCGGATCAGAGAGCGCATGACCCGAGGATACATGCTCCAATTTCGGGGGGTGACTGTCTTCGTGGCGGATAGCAAGCGCACAATGTACGGGAGGTGGACCCGCGACTGGAAAATGCTCACGCTCGAGTGGCGATCATCGCTTTGCACGTGTCGATCCCCGCACACGAATCCGAGGATGTACGCCAGCTCCGGCGTAATGGTCGCGACGCGGAAACGCTCTGTCGATTTTCGCCGACCATAGGCGAACGTCCTCGTCTTCCATGAATCATAGATGCCAAAGTCGCGGAGAATCGCGCGAAAGGCCCCCACGCTGAGGGCGCTCCGTCCGTTGAGCGCACCGCGTAGGAGTCCGTATGCGCGGTTCGCCGCCGCCAACGTTGAGAAGCGCTGCCGCAGCAGGCGACGTAGCTCTTGTTTCTCCGCCTCTATCGGCTGCACAATCCAATCTGTGGGCAGGATGTCGAGCAGGTACACGCGGTCTGATTGTTTCGGCAGGCGCTGACACGACACGAGCCTCCCGTTCGGTTGGAATTCTTGGATCCGCTTCCAACAAAAGGACTGCCCATCCAGAACAAGGTGGTCCGGCGTCACCCTAAGCTCGAACCCGGATGCGAGTGTAATGCGCAGAATCGGCCCGCGGTACTGTTTTCGCGTGACGAAAGCGGCTGTTTCCTCGGACACCCGTGCCTGGGCCGGATCGAAAGCAATCACCGGGCGCCCGAGAGGCGAGAGCTCAAGGCTTCGCCCTCTTGCCAGTGCGGGTATTGACTTGGCTGGGTCGAACAGGTTCTCGATTCGACGAGGCATCCCTTCCACGAAAATCTCGGCGCTCGGATGGAGACACGCAAGTCCAAGGTCGGCAAGAACCAATGCACCGGCTTCGAGTGTCCAACGTCCTTCTCCGAATTCATCGCGGACGGCACTCGCCGTGAGACCGGCCGCTGAACTCGACTTGCCCCCGGCGTAGATTCCCCGCGGGGACAGGCGACTCATGTACGAGAGCAGCTCACTCTTTCCGACGCCCGGATCACCGACCATTAGGACGTGGATGTCTCCGCGGATCCTCCGTCCATCCGGCATCAATTTCGGCACGCCGCTGAACAGCTGGAGCGCGAGGGCCTCCTTCTCCACGTGCATCCCGTACATCGACGGAGCAATGGAGGCCGTGATCATCCGGAGGATGTCCGGACTCGACCCTGCCTCGCGGATGAGTCGTGCGTCCTCTTCCGTCACCTCGATTTCCTCGAACTCGACCTGCTCCTTCTCGACGGAGTTGACGTCCATGAAGATGTCAAAGAGCGTCGACTTCGATCCCGGCTTTCCTTTCTGGACGCTCCGCAAAATCCCACTCATTACGATCCGCTCGCCCGGTGTGATTCGGCCAGTGAGATCGTCCTCGACGTACAGCGTGAGTCGCTGCGGTTCCTGTCCGCCACGCAGCCCTTCCGGCGATTCCTGGATTTCGAGCTTCTGCGTGTCGAGATACAGGGACGTCTCCGTGAGGAGCTTGAACTTCGTCGCGCTCGCCGATCGTTTGCAGCCGCCCTGTTCCTCGTAGCACTCGAGCGGTTCGCGGAAGTTCTGCCCATCTTGCGGTTCCTTGATGACCGTGCCGCACCGAAGGCACTGGAAGAGCGCATCCGTAACCCGCGGGCGGACTTCCGTGGACTTGCGGACGAGTCCCTCGACGGCGATGTACTGTCCGAGGTGCTTCGCGCGGAGGTCTCGGATCGGGATTCGGCGATCGCGCGGAAGCGCTCGCACGCGGAGATGGATGAGCGCCGCTTCCTCCCCCGGCGGCACGAGGCGTCGGATCGCCTCCTCCCCCGCGTTCAGGACGTTCAGCGGATGCCGCAAAAGGTAGATGGCCATGTCCGTGTCGAACCGGTTCAGCTCGTCGAACGCGATCGCGAGGCTCCGCTCCTCCGGGTACCGGTCCGCGACGGAGATGATCTTCGAGAGGTACCCCATCTCCTCGAAGAACTCCTCCCATTTCGCGATCAGTTCTTCCTGCGGAAATTCAACGAGCGTGCGAGCCTCTCCCCAGCGATGCCGACCGTCGCGCGATGGGTCGACGGGCTCGCTGTGAACGCTCATGGATATTTACGCTCCCGGCCCGTCGTTGCATATGGAGTCATGAATAGAAATCATCCGCATGGAGAGATCACGGGCCGAACTCGGACTTCCGATGCAGGACGCGCCCGTCGCGTCTAATGGCATCGCGAGTCTCCGCACTGGACGCACTCCTCGCAGCCGGAGGCATCTCGCACCTCGGATCCGCATTCGACACAGCGCAAGCCGGGTTCCCGGGTCACATCCGTTCGTTCCGCGAGATGATCGAGGGTCATGGCTATCCCTCCCGACGAATGAGTCGCTCCACCTCATGAGCCGTTGGGGGAGAGATGGCCGAAAGTTTTGCCGGGCACGAAGGTTCATTCCGTCCCGCGCGTTTGCGCGAGGCGATGGAGCTCCCGGATGAAGTCGCCGCACTCCAGCGGTTCCACGGTCACCTCGGGGTGTACGTGACCCTCGGGTTGCGGATGGGGGCGATCGGGAAGCGGCGCTTCGGCCATTACAAGGGCCTACGTGCGACGGTCCGGAGCAACCCGGAGCCTCCGATGCGGTGCGTCCTCGATGGGATCCAGTTCTCGAGCGGCTGCACCATGGGGAAGGGAAACATTTCGCTCGAGGGCGCGTCGGAACCGGAAGTCACGTTCGAGAAGGAAGGCCATCGGCTCACGATCGCGTTGAAGCCGGGATGGCGGGCGAGGATCGACCGGGAGATGTCGAAGGAGAAGGAGATCGAGCAGTCCCTCTTCTATTTCGAGATCCCGGAATCCGATGTGTTCGAGATCCTGGAAGGTTAGGTCCGTCCGCCCGGTCCTTGCGGGAACGCGTACCCGCAGAAGAAGCACGTGACATCGGCCGCGTTGACGATCGTGCGGCATCGCGGACACACCTTCGTCGTGGCGACGGTCCCGGTAGGTCCGATGATCGGGGTCGGCAGTGGAGCCGGCATGGCGGGCGGCCGCTTTTCCCGCTTGCGCGCGAGGAGCAGGCCGAGGAGCAGGAACGCCACGAGGACGATCACGATCGCCGCGGCGATCACGATGGCGAGGGACGAAGGCGCCGGCGGGGGCGGCGGCGTCGACTGCGCCGTCACGCTGAACGTGCGCTCCGCGGAACCGCGCAATCCGGAGGGATCGACGACGTCGAGGTGGAACACCGCCTGGGCGACCGCGCGATCGGGCGCGGTCCACGTGACCGACGTCACTCCGGTCGTGCCTGCGACGAGCGGGGTTGTTACGTTGTCGATCGTGACGTTGGCCCAGACGGGCAACTGAGCGGCCGGGAGCAAGTCGTCCGACATCGTCCACGCGAACGTGATCGTCGACGCGGCGGGGAACGTCTGGCCGTCCGTGGGCGTTAGGATCGCAACGATCGGAGGCTGGTCCGTCGCCGCGATGACGAGGAAGCACGTGGACATGAACGGACCCCAGTTGCCGGATGCGTCCTGCGCATGGACCCACGCGCACGTGCTGCCCACGGCGACCGCGAGGTCGCCTTGCCACGACACGTTCTCGACCGACGTATCGAACGTCCCGTCGACGTCGACCATCGCGAGGCCCGTTCCCGAGTCCGCGGGAGTCGGAGACGCGGCCTGGAGGAACACTTCCGCCGCCGCGATCGTTCCGCCGCCGCGGGGACGGTCGTCCGCCGTTGCGGTGAAGGTCGTCAGGAATCCGGCGCCCGGAGGCCTCGGGTCCACGCGGACGCTGCCCGCCCAGAGGACCGGGCCATCCGCATCCCCTCCGGGCCGTTCGATCGCGAACGTGCCATCCGTGGCGTCTTCCGCGGACAGGGACGGCGTCCCGTCATCCTGGGCCCGGATTCGGAGGAGGTACCGGTCTCCGTTCGGCACGGTGCGGATATCCCACGTGAACGTGCGATTGCCCGGGAGGGGCGTCGCGATGATCGTCCAGATTTGCCCACCGTCGGCGCTCGACTCGAGCGTGAAGCCCGCGATGCCGACCCCGGATCCGTACGCCGTGGCGCTCCAAGCGACCGCGATGGAGTCGCCGGAGATCACGCCCCCGTTCGGCGCGGTGATCGCGACGTCCGGATGATCTCGATCCGGCGTCGTCGCGGACGTGCTGACGAGCCACCGCAACGCCGCGTCGAGGATCGCGGCGCGCGTCGTGCTCCCCGGGTTCAGGTTCGTGAGCGTCGAGTCGACGCCGCTGATCTCGAACGCGAAGTACACGAGCCTCGAGGGCGCGCCACCCCAGGCGCCGGTCCCCGCGGTCCCGTTCGTCGCGGACGACAACCAACGCAACCCGATCGGCTGGTTCTGCGGGTTGCAGCCCTGGACCCCGCTGTCGTCGGTCCACACGAGGGATGAGGTCCCTCCCGCGGCGTTCGTCGCGATCTCGTCGTCCGCGCCGCCATCCCGATGGGGCGTATACGGGACGCCGGACGCGTAGGCGCCGCTGATCGGGTCTCCATTGACGCCTCGCACCGTCGTGATCGTCAAGGGATCGCAGGTGAACGTGGCCTTGAGGACGCCGCCCACCCACGCGACCGTCTCCGGCGTGGAGAACGTGGAATCGGGGCTCGCGAGCGCCCACGCGGAATCGTGGGACGACACGAGGAGACGTCCCCCTCCGTCGAGGTAGGCCTTCACGAGGCCTCGCGACGTCGCGTTGAAGGGCGGGTACTGCTCGAGGCCGACTTGCCAGATGACCGCCCGGCGGGCCTGCAGGAGGGAGAGCGGCGGCAGTCCCAGCTCCGCGACGCGCCAGAGGGACCACGTCCATCCGTTGTCGCGGAGCGCCGCCGCGTAGGAGGCCTCCCGTTCCGGAGGGAACGAATCGCCGCCAATCACCAGAAGGACGTCGCCGAGCGGCGCGGTCCGGAAGGCGTAGAGCAAGCCGCCGTTCGAATCCGTCGTCCTGTTCCCGAGGCGGTTGCGGGAGTCGACGGAGAAATAGTACACCGTGTCCGGGGCGAGGAGGGAGAGGGTGATCGCATGGTCGAGTCGCAAGCTCGGTGCGCTCGCATTGAGGCCCAAGAGCGCCGGGGTCGTCCCGTAGAGGACCTCCGCGGTCGCGGGTCCGTTCGTCGTCCACCGGACCGTCGCCGAGAACGTGCCGATGTCCGTGGCTCGCACGTCATGGATCGTCGGGCCGCTCGCGAGGATGTGCGCCAAGGCGGTGCTCGTGTGCGGCGGAGCCGCATCCTGATAGATCGCGGTGATCGCGTCCCCCTCCCGGACCTGGAGGACGCCGTCCGGGGTGGCCGTCCCGAACGCGGAGGCAATGGAGCCCCGCCACAACTCGTCCGGGCCGCTCCGCGCGAGCGTCACGTTCTCGCCGCTCGGCTCGATGCCCGAGGTGACGTGGACGGTCACGGAAGGCGCGGCCGGATCATCCACAGTGATGCGGATCGTGTCCGACTCCGAGTACGCGACGTGGTCGAGCGTAACGCGTCCGTACGACGGGTTCAGGCTGCCGGTCGCGACGAGGGCGAAGGGCTGCGGCCCGACGGGCACATTCGCACCGATGATCCGGACGGTCCAGTCGCCGGGCATCGCGTTCTTGAGGATGACCGCTTCCTCGACGTTCGTCGTGTCGAAGGTGCCTCCCGGGAGCGATTGGCCCCGGGCGAACGGCGCGAAGTTGTTCCCCCGGTAGACGGTGCCGTCGGGTGCGGTGATCAGGAGATCGAGGTCGTTGACGAGCGCCTTCGCGGCCCCGAGCGTTCCCGGATAGTCGTTCCAGGCGAGGACGAACTTCATCGGCCCCGCGACCCCGACGTGGAAGGTGTAGAGGGCCTCGTCGCCCGTGAGGAGGCCGGCCGTCCCGTCGACGACCTGCGTGTGGAACGTGTCTCCCGCCGCGGAGATGGGCAAGACGTTGGAGAGGAGGACGCGCCCGAATCCCTGCTCGTCGTTCGGCCACGTGTCCGTGGGCGAGCGCACCACGGTCCCGCTGCCCGTGACCTGCGCGCCGGAGGCGATGAGCATCGCCCGGATCAGCGCCGCGCTCGGGTCCATCGTGTTCGCGGGCACGGGCCGCCCGGCCGGATACCATCCGTCGACGAAATATTGCCGCACGATCGCGGCGGCCGCGGACGCCGCGGGGGTCGAGTAGCTCGTCCCCGCCCAGGGCGCGTCCGCGAGCCCGGTGCCGCTCATCGGGTCGCCGTCGGACATCGCGGAGTCGCCATCGAAGATCGTGACGATCGTCGGTTTGATTCGTCCGTCGCTCGCGGGACCGCGGCTGCTCTGGGCCGCCAGGTCGTTCTGATTGCCGGCCAGACTCGGGTCGGGGTTGTACGCCCCGCCCACCGTGACGATGTCCTTCGCGGTGCCGGGCGTGCCGACGGACCCGACCGCGCTCCCCGCGTTTCCGGCGGCGAACAGGATCGTCATGTCCGGGTGGGCCCAGACGAACGCGTCGACCATCCGGGCTTGGACGTCGTACACGTTCGTGTCCGCCCCCCAGCTGTTGCTGTGGATGCGGACGGGCGCGTTCGGATCGTTGTAGACGAGGCCCGGTGGCCCGAAGAGGTCGGCGTAGTTCTCCGGGATGTAGATCAACCCCTCGTTCGGACAGATCGCGATTCCCTGGAACCCGCCGACGTCCTGCAGGTAGATCTTCCCTGCTAGGGCGTCCCCGTCGTTCGGGGACGAGCCGATCCCGTTGTCGTTCCCCGCGAGAGTCGACGCGACGCCGGTGCCATGCCCGTCGGCGCAATCCTTGATCGACCACGGGTCCCAAAGGCCGCCCCCGCCGGGCCAGGTGAGCTGCCCCGACACGACGCCCATGTCCACGTATCGGACGACCTTGCGGCGGCCCATGTCCGTGACGTTGTAGAGGTCGCCCGTCGCGATCGTCCCGACGGACTCGCGGAACGAGGCGCCGTCATAGTCGAGGCCCGTGTCCGCCATCCCGAGGACCTGTCCGCGGGCGTCGAGCCCGTACCGCCAGTAGCGGTAGTCGCCCGTGCCGTTCGCGAACGTCCGGTTCGTCTGGATGACCCAATCCGTTTGCGCGTTGAGCGGATGCACCGGGTTGACGACGTCGACGAACTCGACCGCCGGGAGGGCCTCCAGCGTCGGGATCAACGCCGCGGGGACGTTCGTGCGAACCCATTGGAAATCCCCGCTGCCGAACGCTCCCTGGATTCCTCCGGACCCTCCGCGGATCCCGCGGTGCTCGAGCCATGCCTCGACCCCTTCCGGCGCGGCTCCCGGGAAGACGACGATTCGAACGTCGACCGTGCCCGACGTCGGCGTGTCGGGCCGGGATTTCCATGCCGGGTCGAACGATCCGACCCAATCGACGATGGGCAACGAGGAGAGCGTCGCGAGATCCGACGGGGATCCTCGAACGACGAACGCGTCCTGTGGAAGATATCGGAGGACGGCCACGCCATGAGAAATCAGGAGGTCCTGCCACTCGGCCGCGATTGGCGCGACGAAGTGCACCACGCCAACCGCTTGTCCGCTCGCGTCGAGATTCCAGTCCGGTCGCCGGCCGGCCAGACTCGCGATGTCCACCGGGCCATTGAGCAGCTCAAGGACGGATGCCTGGGGCAACGGCTCCGAATGACGGCCGTGCGCGATCAGATCGACGACGCTGGACGCGGGTCCGCGCGCGACGCGGAAGGCGTCATACGTCTCGACGAGTTCGGCGCCCGCGTTTGCGATTTCCGACGCGGTCGCGTCCGTGCGGAACGTCACCGCAGGCCCGGACGTCGGCGCCGGGAGACCCGCTGAAATCGGACTCGTCGACGGGATTTGGAACAAGAACAGGGCGGCGCAGGCAATCGCAGCGAGGACATGGAAGCGACGAAAGGCCGTGCGACGTTGCCTCCTGATGGAACTGGACAGGGCTCCGGTCCCGTTCGATGGGATGCGGCGCGGCGCACATTAGGCTTTTGGCCCGAATCTCGACCACTCACTCCGCGATGATGCGCGTGGCCTGCAAGATTCCGTTCTGGAAGATGAGCGTGTAATAGTTCGGGGAGTGGTTCGTCCCTCGCATCTTCACGCACCGAATCCTCCGCTGAATGTTCGCGTCATCGACGCGTTCCATCTTCGTGTGGATGATGCCGTCGCAGAGGTATTCCTCTCCGTGTTTGCCGAAGTCCTCGCTCCCGGGCTTCATCTCGCTGATCAGGAACGTCGTCGCCTTGAGGTCCCGGATCCACTCGACGAGTTGGAACAGATCCTCACGGGGGTTCTCGAATTGGGCCATCACCTCGAGCGCGGGGAGCGAGTCGACGACGAGGATCTGATAGTTGAGCGAGCGCTTGAGGTTCGACGCGTACATTTTGAAGATCTCGATCCAGGTGCGGTCGGCCATGCCATCGAGATTCCGCCGGATCATCGCGAGATCCACGATGCTGACTTTCGCCTCGACGTCTCGCGGGCTCAGGCTCATCTGCTCCAGATGCCGCGTGAAATTGTCGCGCCCCTGTTCGAGCGACACGTAGGTGCCGGGCCGTCCCTCGCGCAAGGCGCACTGATACATGACGTTGAATGCGATCGTCGACTTCATCGTGCCCGGCTCGCCCGCAAGGAGGACGATGTGACCGGCCGGGATGCCGCCTCCGAGTTTCTCGTCAAATCCGTGGATGAACGTGCGGATGCGGTCTCCCTCGGCCATTGTAACGCATTCGATTGGAACGGAGCGGCTATAACAATTCCGAGGCGGTTATCACCTCGCGAAGCGCGGTCGCCTCCGGAGAACGCAAAAAAGAAAGGGGGAGTGAGATGGAGGTGCAACGCACAGAGGGCCTCCCGCATAAGTCAGTTTTTGAACTCGGTCTGTGAGCAGAGTTTCGGCTGGAAACGTTTATTTGTTATCCGGTTTGTTACCAGGTCGGGGAGAGGGGCCGTTGTTTGTCCCGGAGCGCAATCTGAAGGACTTGGTCGTCTCCTACATCCGGGAACGGGAGCGGTCGATCAGCTCCCTCACGAAGCAACTCAAGCAGGACGGGTACGCCTTCCATCGGCTCTTCGTGACCGGATACCTCAAGGCCCTCAGCGATGTCGGCGTGCTGCGGGAGAAGGACATCCCGCCCGCGAAGGTCTACTCGACGTCCGTGCACCGCGAGGCGAATCTCTACGAGAGCGTGGGCTCGCGGTGCCGCGACGCGTCCCGGGACGAGACGGAGCAGGTGCGCCTCGCGGTGGGGATCCTCCAGCGGCTCTTCCGACGGCCTATTTTCCTGCGGGAGTTGCGAGAGTGCGGCTTTCACGGACCGATCGACGCGCCGGCAGCCCCCCGGGAGGAGCGAGACGAGGCGCGACGATGGCTCGTCAAGCTCGGGCTTCAATTGCCGACGAACGAGCCGGCGTATCTCGTGCCGGAACGCCGCAAGGAGCTCCGCGACGAGATCCTTCTCGCGTTGATCGTCGATCGGTTCGCGTTGAGCGCGCTCGTGCTCGAGACGAAGCAGACGAAGCTCACGGAACGCTGATTCGACGAGCTAGGCCATCGAAGTGGATGCTCAGCTCCGACGCCGGGTGACCCGGGTGCCTCCTCGGTCCCGCACTCCCGCGAGCGTTGGTAGTCCGCGGTGAGGCTGCTCACTTCCGTGCCTGACCCGTTCCCCACGATCGGGACTGGGACCGCCGCTCTCCAGCTGCGTTCCCCGTCGCCTCCAGCCCCGCGGGACAGAACCTCAACGTTGGCATCCGGACCAGCGCCAGACTGGGAGCACCGCCCCCGACTGTCACCGCCCCATGAGGACGATTTGGGTCTACAAGGGGACGCCCAACCCCCCGGTCAAGCCTAGCGGCGTTCTCAACCGAGGCATCGTATTTAATCCTTCGCGGGT
>DASPYU010000011.1:0-3869 GCA_035636595.1 Thermoplasmata archaeon | reverse complement strand
TGGGCGGGCGCGTTGGGTCCGGGGGACTACGTCGAGCGCGTGCAACCCTACACCCGAAAGGTGTTCCGCGGAATTCGCGAGACCGGTGTCCCGACGATCCACTTCGGGACCGGGACGGCGGGGTTCCTGGACGCGTTCCGGGGGACCGGCGGCGACGTGGTCGGCGTCGATTGGCGCATCGCGCTGGACCGCGCTTGGGTCTCGATCGGCGAGGACGTGGGGATCCAAGGGAACCTCGATCCGGCGGCTCTCCTGGGCCCGCGAGACGATTGGATGGCCGCCGCACGGGATGTGCTCGAACGGGCGAATGGCCGACCCGGCCACGTGTTCAATCTGGGCCATGGCGTCCTCGCGTCAACGCCGCAGGATCACTTGCGAGGACTCGTCGAGCTGGTTCACGAGACATCTCGGCGGTGAGCACACGGTGGAGTCACGAATCGGAGTCCTGCTGATGGCGCTCGGCGGGCCGGACTCCCTGGATGCGGTCGAGCCATTCCTGCGCAATGTCCGGCACGGACGGCCCACGCCGAAGGCGATGGTCGACGAATTCCGCGAGCGGTACCGTCGCATCGGCGGGAAGTCACCGCTACTCGGCATCTCCTTGGATCAAGCGCGGTCCCTCGAAACGCGCCTGAACGTACGCACCGACGGGTTCCGATGCTACGTGGGAATGCGACACTGGTCTCCCTACATCCGCGATGTTGTCGCCCGCATCCGCGACGATGACATTCGTCGGGTGGTGGCCGTGTGCCTCACTCCGTACTACTCCAAGATGAGCGTGGGTGCCTACTTCGCGGAGCTCGACGCCGCGGTCGCGCAATCGGACGCCGCGATGAGCATAGCGCGGGTTGAGAGCTGGCACGACCGCCCCGAACTCATCGATGCGTACGCACGGAAAGCGCGTGAAGCACTCGAGAGGCTTGCCGCGGAGGGCCACCGCGATCCCGTTGTCCTGTTCACGGCCCACAGCCTTCCGCGGAAAATCATGCAGGAAGGGGATCCGTACGAGCGGGAATTGCAGGAGACGATGATGGCGATCCTCAAACAACTCCCGCCAGTCCGGACGCGGCTCTGCTACCAGAGTGCGGGCCGGACGGAGGATCCGTGGCTGGGCCCCCCGCTGGAAGCCGTACTGGACGAGCTCGGCCGTGCGGGGGAAGAGGCGGTCGTTGTGGTTCCTTTCGGCTTCGTCTCGGACCATCTAGAGATCCTTTACGATCTCGACATCGAGGCGAGGGCTCAAGCGCATGGCCTCGGGATGAGATTCGAGCGAGCGGAGTCCTTGAACGCGGATCCGCAATTCATCAGGGCCATGGAGGCCGTCGTAGGGGATGCAGCGGCTATGCCCAATTGGGCATAACCCCTTCGGATGTCCCGCTTCGATGGCAGCTAGTGCGCGACCCGCGCCTTTGCGATGGCAGCAACGGCCGCGCCGATTCCGCCACCCGCGGCGCCTCCGGCGAGCGCATTCGCGACCGCCGAGACGACATCGAAACCGTGCGTCCCGCTGGGGATGTGTCCCAGGGCTACGCCGAGGCCCGTGACATCGCCCGTCGCGGCAGACGCCACTCCGAGTCCAATCGCCCCAATGGTCGCGCCGATCGCAGCGGCGATCGGAATCGAAATCATGTTTTTCACATCTCCCTGACCGGGTAGTCTCCTCGGGCCCAGATAAGGCGAATTGGACGCTTTTCGAAATCCGACAGCAACCCCGATCACGAGAGCTTGGGGCGGGACGAGGCGTCGGCGCCATGGTGGCGTTAAGAAGACCTGCATCGTTCCCGTGTCGAAATGGCGTTCGATGTCGTGATTCGCGGTGGTCGCGTCCTCGACGGCACGGGCGCGCCGTGGCGGTTCGCGGATCTCGGGATCCGTCGAGACAAGATCACCCGCATCGGTCGCCTGCGCCGCACGAAGGCGGCCCGCGAAATCGATGCGCCCGGTATGTACGTCGCACCGGGATTCATCGACATCCACACCCACAGCGACGTCGGGATTCTCGTCGAGCCGACGGCGGAGTGCGCGGTTCGTCAGGGTGTGACGACGCACGTGATAGGCAATTGCGGCGACTCGCCCGCGCCGATCGGCGAGCGTTATCGCGACTTGGCGATGCGTCGCTTCGAGTACTACGCGCAAGCGCGGGACTGGACGTGGTCGACGTACGGCGAGTACCTCGATTTCATGGGGCGCCACGGCGTCGGGATCAACGTTGCGGGCCTCGTCGGGCATGGGAGCGTTCGGCTGGCGGTGATGGGCTTCGAGGAGCGCCCGCCGACGCGGGACGAGCTGCGGGCAATGAAGGCCCACGTCGAGGAGGCGATGCGCGCGGGCGCGTTCGGCATGAGCACGGGCCTTGTATATCCACCGGGCTGCTTCGCCGACACAGAGGAGATCGTCGAGCTCACGCGGCTCGTCGCCCGCCGCGGCGGCTTCTACGCCTCGCACATCCGCGGGGAACGGGAGACGATCGTCGATGCGGTCCGGGAATGCATCGAGATCGGCGAGCTGGCGGGCTGCCCGGTCCAGATCAGCCACAACAACCCGAAGTACGGCGGACTCGGGAAGTCGGACGAGATTCAAGCTCTGTGGGAGGCGGCGCGGGCTCGAGGGGTCGACGTCCTAGCGGACAACGACGCGCACACGGATTTCGGACCGCCGCTCAGCCACGCGCTTCCGCAGTGGACGCAGAAGCTTTCGCCGGAGGAGCTCCTGGCGTTGCTGGCCAATCCCGTGCAGCGCGACGCCGTGAAGTCGGAGATCAAGGCGGACAAGCGGCCGGGCGCGGGGTACGTCGGCCTGCTCGTCCACGAGCGCTTCGACCGAATCTGGCTCCTGCGATGCCCGCGGGATCCGACAAAGGAAGGGCTGACGATTGCGCAGGTCGCGGAGCGGCGCGGCGTCGATCCATGGACCGCGTTCTTCGACACGATCGTCGATGAACGGGACCAAGCCGTGGGCCTATTCGACTACATGGATCTCGAGGAGATCAAGCGGACGCTGCGGCATCCGCTCGTCATGATCTGTTCCGACGGCTGGGTCGCGCCGAAGGAAGAGCGGACCTCAGCGACCGCCCCGTACCAGCCGTGCACCTACGGCGAGTTCCCCGGGATCCTGGAGCGGTTCGTGCGCGACGAGCCGGTGCTGCGGCTCGAAGACGCGATTCACAAGATGACCGGGATGCCCGCCGCACGCCTCGGCCTCATGGACCGCGGCCTCTTGCGGGAGGGGTTTGCGGCCGACGTCGTCGTGTTCGACCTGTCGCGGGTGCGGGACCGGGCGACGAACCTGTGGCCGCACGCGCATCCATTCGAGAACTATCCGCACGAATACCCGGAGGGGATCGACTGGGTGCTCGTCAACGGGTCCGTCGCGGTCGACGCAGGGCGGCCGACCGGAGTCCTTGCGGGCCGTGTGTTCCGACACCGAGCGTAGGACTCGCGGGGTCGCGGCCCCGCGCGGTTTGCTCTCTCAACCCCGATAACGAAGGCACAGCCTTCATACCCGAGGAAGACCGACTCGCGCGCGCTTGGAACTGAGCGGCATCCTCAAGGCGAAAATCTGCCTGATCGGCGAGGCCGCCGTCGGCAAGACCTCCCTCGTCCGGCGATACGTCGAGGACGCCTTCGAGGACCGATATATTTCGACGCTGGGCAGCAAGGTGAGCTTGAAGCGAATCTGGCTCACGCACAAGACGGATCCGTCGAAGCAGCTCGAGGTCCAGCTGAGCATCTGGGACCTGATCGGCGAGCGATCGTACCTGGAAACGCTCCATCAGGAGTACCTGCGCGGCGCGCAGGGCCTCATCGCGGTCTGCGACGTGACCCGCTACTCGACGTTCGAAGCGCTCGACGAGTGGATCCGGCGGTCGT
>DASPYU010000010.1:0-50791 GCA_035636595.1 Thermoplasmata archaeon | reverse complement strand
GACATACCATACTCCGACACGCATGCCGCGACCGCGGACCCGGCGGCGCCGCATCGCCTGCGATCCACGCCGGACGGCCTGCATCCGGACGTCGCCGGGTACCGGGCGATGGGAGCGGCGCTCGTCCGGACGATCGAGGACCACCGGCGCCGAGCGGCCCCGCGATAGGATTCCATCCGCAAGGGCCAAATTGGCGTGGGGCTTGCGGTCGCAGCATGGATCCCGCCGCCCGAGCCCACCTTCGCGGATTTGGCGTGGTGCTCGTGGTGGCCGTGATTCTGCACTACGGCCTCCTGCCAATCCTTGGCCGACGCGTTGGGGTGCGTGAGACCCCGATCTATTTCCTAGCCGTGGCCCTGCTCCCGGCGGCCCTCTGGCTGATCCCGTCGTTCTCGCGCGCCCTCGCCCGCGGTGCGTACGAAGCCCACCGAAAGCTGTTCGGGAGAAACGGGGTCTACGTCCGTCTCCCGGCGACCGAGCCGATTCGGGTCCGCGACACGTTCCTTATGTCGATCGGTCCGTTCGCGATTGACGTGCTCGTAATGGCAGAGATCCTCTTCCTCTTGGGCGTCCCCGATCTCCGGGAATTGGCCGGGGGCTTCGTCGCGTTCCCCATTCTGCTCCTCGCGGGTCTGCTGACTTCGCTGCTCCCGGGCGCATGGCTCCTGGATGCGCTGGAACTTCGGCTCGTCACTCCCTCCCGCGGCGAAGTCGTGCGGCCGGCCGAGTGGTTTGAGCGGACGCTCGGGCCGGTCGGCGCCGTGGCCATCCTCGCGGGGTTCGTGACGCTGCTCCACACGTCCGGATTTTCCTACGAGTCCGCGCTTTTTCTCTTGGGCCTCTGGGCGGTCCGGATCTTCCCGGCGGTTTTCGGCGCCGTGTGCATCTATCGTCTGGTCATCGAGCCCCGGGTTCTCCCGGGTCTCGTTTCGTGGTGCGCGGCGGAAGGGATCGAGACGCGGGCATCCTTGCCTGACGTCCTCACCGAGTGGGCGGCGACCGAGGCCACGAGCGCGAAGTGACTCTCAGACGTTCCGGACCGGGACCGTCGGAGCCACGGGTTCCCACATCTCTTTTCGCGTATCGCGCAGCGTCGGCCGGAACCCGCGTGCGGTCTTGACGTCCCTCAGGTCGATGTCCGCGAGGACCGTCGACTCCTCGAAGTCCTTCGCCTTCCCGAGGTCCTCGCCGCGGGGTCCGATGGCCTGCGTCCCTCCCTGGAACACGACGTTGAGCTCCGTGCCGACGAGATTTGCGTAGAGCACGTACACCGTGTTCTCAATCGCCCGCGCGGGCAGGATCCGATCGAAGAACGGCTTGGACGTGGCGGGGGAGGCGCTGATGATTGCGAGCAGGTCCGCTCCCTGGAGGGCGTAGGCCTTGGCGAGCTCCGGAAAGAAGGTGTCATAGCAGATCAGGAGCCCGATCTTCCCGAATTTCGTGTTGACGAGCGTGAGGCCGTCGCCGCGTCCGAAGTACAGGCCTTCCTCGAACGGCCCGAAGTTCGCCGGGTACACTTTCCGATATGCAGCGACCTTTCCGTCCGGCGATACGAAGGCGGACGTGTTGTACAGCTTACGGGTGTCCACTTCCCGCTCCGGCATCCCGAAGACGATATGCGTGCCGTGCTCGGAGGCAATCGCTTGCACAGTCTTCACGGACGGACCATCGATCGGCTCCGCGAGCTGGGCGAACGAGTCGCGGGCCATGTAGCCAGTGAGGAACATCTCCCCGGTGAGCAAGAGATCCGCATGGGCGGAGGCGGCCGCTTTCTCGAGCTTCCGAAGATTCTTCGGCTTGTCTCCGACCGTCGGATCGAGCTGTGCGAGGGCGACTTTCACCCAGCGACCTCAGGCGGCAAGGGAAGCTGCGCGGGAAAAACCTTCGGTTGCCGCTTCATTCCAACGTGACTCCGCGGAACCTTTATGCCGGTCCCACCCTTAGCGCGACCCCGCGCTCCCGTAGTCTAGTGGCCAAGGATAGAAGCCTCTCGAGCTTCTGACACGGGTTCAAATCCCGTCGGGAGCACTGTTCCCACTGTTACTCGGCTCGGCGCACTGGCTACGCCTTCGCGCGTTCCCCGGATGCCGCGGACCTCTCGATGGCCGCGATGACCTCGTGGCGCCGGACGGCGTCCGCGAAGTCCGGAACGGTGTGAGTCCCGTTCTCGATGTCGGCCGCGAACGCGGCGTAGGCGCGCCCGACGTTGTAGGCGGGCGTTCCTTCCAGGCTAGTGAGCGCGGGCCACTTCTGCGTCAGCGCCGCCGGGACAGCAAGCTCGGCGGGCTCGCTCCGCCCGTGTGCTCCCGCGACGGTCAAGGGATAGATTTGGGGGTATGCGGCGTCAGCGGTAATTCGGAGCGTTCCGTCGGTTCCGTTGATTTCCCACAGGAACCTGGTACCGCCGGCCACTGCCTCACGGACATGGACGCTGGCGGTCGCCCCGGAGGTCAGGGTGCCGATCACCGCGACCTGGTCAGCCGCCGTTTTCAAGATCTGCTCCCCGGTCTCTTCGACGGTGATTCGCGGCCTGCGGAGACTCGAGACGGCCGACAGGTCGGCGAACTCGCCCAGCACGTAGTTGAGGACGTCCAGGCTGTGGCCGACGGCGATCGTGAGCACGTTGGCCCCGTTTGTCTTGTCGAGCATGTACGCGTTGGGCTGGCCTACGACGTCGCCCGGGATCGACAGCCCGACCATGGTCGTTGACAGGACCTCACCGACGTATCCGTCGCGGAGCAGCTCTTGAACGAACTCGATCGCCGGGGCCTGGCGGGCCTGCAACCCGACAACCGTACGCACTCCCTGCTTGGCGGCGAGTGCGGCCATCGCTCGCGCCTCGTCGAGGTCGCGGCCGAGGGGCCACTCGCAGTAGACGGCCTTGCCGGCGGCAAGTGCGGCGGAGACGAGCTCTCGATGCTGCGGGACTTTCACCGTGACAGCGACCACGTCGATGTCGGGTTGGGCCACCAGCTGCTTGGGGTCCGAGAACACGGCGCGGACCCCTAACGCTTCGCCCGCTGCGCGCGTGGATTCCGCGCTGTGCCCGCTGAGTGCCCGGAGCTCGTAGTTTGGCAGCGCGCGCAGTGCCGGGATGTGGGCGGTGGCGGCCCAGCCTCGGACGGGGCTGACCCCGATGATGCCGACACCCAGCGTCGATTCGACTTGAATGGTCATTGCGGATTCCTCCATCGGCTTGCGCTAGAAGCCGAGGACCTCGTCAACGAAGACCACGGTGATGCGGCCGGGCACGAGCTCGCGGTTGATGATGAGGACCTTGTTGACGCCGCTGTGCACGCCATACGCCGCCTGGGCGCGGGCATCCTGGAGCGGGAAGACGTACTCGTTGATGCGGCGGAGACCCTCCTCGAGGTCGGACACGATCTTCTGCGTCCCCACGACGAGGATCACTCGCCCCGCACCGCTGACGTAGGGGCCGAGCTGGCTGCCACTGGCCGCGAGCAGCGATCCCCTCTCGGTGACCGCATGCACGCTGCCGAGCATGACGTCGGGCGCGGAGGTGAGGCGTCGGATCTCGTCGGCCTGTGTCGTGCGGTCCATGCTCCAGATTCGCGGCCGGAGCGGCTCATAGCGACCGGACTTCTCGATCTCCTCGGCGATGCCCGACCACTCGAGGGATAGCGAGGCGCCATGATGCACCTGGGATCCGTCGGGGATGAGACCCAGCACGATCCGTTTGGCTTCTGCGGCGTCCGCCGCCCGAAGAACGCTAATTCCGTTTGCTTCGAGGGCGGCTGCGGTGCGCTTCACGCGGGCGTCGTCCCCCAGACTCCCGAACCGACGTCTGATTGACCGATCCAGGTCGGCGTAGAGCTCGGTGGTCATGGACGCTTCCTTCCGCGTTGTTCTGGTCTCATAACTTGCAACTGCAAGTATCTTATACCCCGGGTGGCGTATAAGGTTGCGGATGCAAGTAAAATCGAAGCCGGGCGTCACTGCTCTCTTCGACCGGCTCGTGGCGAAGGAGCTGCCGGGCCGGCGCGGATTGGAGGCGTGGCGGTCACTGCTGCGAGCACACGCGACGCTCCTGCGCCAACTCGACACGGATCTCGAAAAGAAGACCGGCCTGGCCTTGGCCGATTTCGACGTGCTCGCTCAGCTGGCGCTCGCGGGTGGCGAGCTGCGCATGACCGACCTCGCGGCCCGGGCGCTCATTTCGCGGTCGGGCATGACTCGTCGTGTCGCGCGGCTGGTAGACGAAGGCCTCGTTCGTCGAGCCGACACCGATGCCGACGGACGTGGTGTCGTGGTCGTATTGACCGATGCGGGCGTGGCCCGCCTGACCGAGACGGCGCCGGTCCACCTGCGCGGGGTTTCCGATCTCTTCGTCGCGCGACTCAATCAAAAAGAGCTGGCTGTCCTCAAGCGCGTCATGGAAAGGGTCACCGTCGATTGCACGTTTGGGTGAGACTAGGACACACTCGCGGCTGAACGACGCGAAGTTCCTGATCGGCCTCTTGGAGTTCTTCTGCAGATCGAACGCCGTTAGCCTTCGAGCCAGGGACGATCCGGCGGAGACGCGCATCACTCAAGACTCGTTAAATTCATGAAACGACCAAAAGGAAAGGGAGCCCGGCCCAAATGTTGCCAGTGGAATACCCGTATGGAGGACCAGCGGGTAGCGAGGGTTGAGGGCCGAACTCTCCGTCGGGAGCACTAGAGTGCAACAACAGTAGGCGGGCAGCAGCCATCCCGCCTGCCCCGAGGAGGCCGCTACTCCGCGAATACCCCAGCAGCCCCGCCAGTAGAAGGCCGCTTAGGCCACTTTCCGGAGCGAGACCGCCAACTATTTGCTGCCGCCATTCTATTCTTGAAATGTCGAAGAGTCGGAGGTAACAAAGACGGAGGACACCGACCAGCCGCCGAACAAAGAAACGCTGTACGTGCCGAAATTCGGTTCCGACAAGCTCTTTGCGTGGCTTACGGGCACGGGAGTGACAACGGGAGCTTCCCTGGCCCTGTTGGCAAATTCGGCCAGCACTGCCGTTCCGATCCCGGGTGTCGTGCTTGTAGTCCTTGCGTTGGGCACTGCTTTGCCGCTCTCGTCCCTGCGTCTGCGGGGCAATAGCGTCGAATGGCTTGGTTCTCGACTCACCGCTGCGGCTACCGGTGCGGTCCTGCTAGGCCTCTTGTTTTCGTACCTCATCGTGCTCGGCTTTTGGCGCACGGCGGAGTACCGGGTCGACCTGATTGCCGCATTCGTCTTCTTGGCGGGATTACTTTCCGGATGGTTCGCTTTCGATCTCAAGAGATGGGCGGAAGGCCACCCCACGGTCACTCCCGGAAAATCGCGATGGGACCCGAGGTTTTGGGGAGCCCCGGGACTCGCTGGGGTGACGATAGTCTTCCTGTCGTCTGCCGTGCTTGTCGGCTTGGCCTCATCGTCGTTTCCGGCGTACGGGCCGACCGGAGTCGAGGCGTTCTACACCGAGGTTTTCACGGTGCTCTTGCTGGTCCTCGGTGTTGTCAGCTTGGGCTCCGAAATCGCAACCTGGTGGGATGCACGCGGCGCGGACTTGGGTCGATAGTGCGGCGGGTCCTAGAACACCACGTACGCGCGGGCCATTGATGCGATTGTCCTTAGGGGCACGCTGTCCAAGAATCCCCTGCGAACTCGCTCACCGAACAATAAATAGGTGACAGGCACAGCATTTCCGGACTGCAACGCCGCGATAGAGGTGTCCAGAGTGCGGTGCCGTCATCCGAGTCCCACCCCCACTCTCGCAATCGAGAAGGGTCGACACCTGAAGACCCCGAGCGAACATGTAGTAGGCAACTGGGAAGCCGTAAAAGGCGAAGGCTGATGCCAGGAGGACGAGAACGAGTTCGTTGTCAGTCATGGCTCCGCGATCACTCACTCCGGACTCTTCATTCTCAAGCCGACGTAGCGCCGGAGCCCCAACGCGAGCATCAGACCGAGTTCGGCATCTGCTCGGTCGAGGGTCGCGCCCGGAAGGGAGCAAACCCGGCTTCGAGTAGGCACGCGCATTTCGCCCAGTGGATTCAGGCCGCCAAGTCTATGAGTCGAAGGGATTCTCGCGAAGGCCCTCGATGGAAGACCGGAGGCATATGGTTGCCACCGGCTCGACGGTGATGCCCGTGAGGACCCGGGAGGTCGGAAAGACTTGGGCGATGCGATCGTTCGGCATCACACTCGCCTTGTGCATGTGCCTTACGTTCGGCGGCAACTTGACCACCCGCGCCGCCGCGGAGCCGTGGTCCGGAATCCTGGATCCCTCGCGGGCGATCGATTGGAGCCACGCAGGCATCCCCGGCGGGATTCCGAACCGCCTAGCGATTTGCGCGTCCCTCGACCCCGGCAGCACCGCTGCACAAATCGACGCCGCGATCGCGGCGTGTCCCCCGGATCAGACCGTCTTCCTCACGGCGGGGACCTTCACCCTCTCGGCGGGACTGAACATGAAGAGCGACGTGACCCTCCGCGGCGCCGGGGCGAACCGGACCAAGCTCGTGTTCACCGGCACCACGCCGTGTGACCGCGGTCCCCCGCCATACCCCATCATCTGCCTCAAGGGGAGCTTCAACTGGGCGGGAGGCGTGGAAAACTCCGCGAACTGGACCGCCGGTTATGCGAAAGGCACTACGGTCATCACCCTGAGCAACACGGCGAACCTGCGGCCGGGGGAGAGCTTCCTGATCCTCGATCAGGTCGATGACGCGACCGACGGCGGGGACATCTACAACTGCGGGATCGCGAACGGCTGCGTCAGCCAAGGCAGTGACGGCATGCGGACCGCACCGGGTGGCTACCGGAATCAGCGTCAGGTTGTCAAGGTCACGGCGATCGCAGGCAACCAGGTCACGATCACGCCCGGCATTTATATGCCCAACTGGCGCAGCTCACAAGCCCCACAGGCATGGTGGCCGACGACGGTCTTGCGACGGGCGGGCATCGAGAACATGACGATCCAGCCGGTCGACGGTGGAGGCGGCATCAACATCCAGAACGCGATGGAATGTTGGATTACCGGCGTCCGCTCCGTCAAGGTTGCGCCTCCCGGTGGGCCTGGCGGAGGTCGCAACCACGTCTGGTTGACGATGACCCGCGGCAACGAGATCCGGAGCAACTACTTCTACGGATCCGGCGGGCAGTCGCAGAGCTACGGGATCGAATGGTATCCAGGCTCGGACAACCTCGTCGAGAACAACATCTTCCAGCACGTGACGTCGCCGATGTTGGTCGGCACGGGGAGCGGCGACGTACTCGCGTACAACTTCGCGATCGACGACCTGTACACCCCGGGCGGTGGCGGGTGGATGCAGCCCAACTACGCGGGCCACAACGGCGGCGACGCGATGCTGCTAATCGAGGGCAACGACGGCCTGGGGGCGGGAACCGACAACATCCACGGCACGCATCACTTCCTGACGTTCTTCCGCAACCACTTCCACGGCGACCCGAGCAAGACGGCGAACACGGCGACGATGCACCTGTGGGCGTACTCCCGATTCTTCAACATCGTTGGCAACGTGTTGGGGCGGCCCGGATACTACACGACCTACGAGACAGACCTCGGCACGGATGACGTCGACATCTATTCGTTTGGACAGCCGGACTCGGGTTTGTCCGCCGATCCTCGGACGCGGGAAACCGCCTTGCGATGGGGGAACTACGACACCGTAAGCGCGAGCTCCCGCTTCGACGCCGCGGAGGTCCCGAGTGGGTTGACGAACTTCGCGAATCCCGTCCCGGCGAGCCAGATACTGCCGCCTTCCCTGTATCTGTCCCTCAAGCCGAGCTGGTGGGGCACCGTGGCTTGGCCCGCCATCGGTCCGGACGTCGCGGGCGGGGACATCCCCGGCTACGGCGGGCATGCCTACAAGATCCCGGCGCGTCGCTGCTACGAGGATGCGGCAATTGATCCGGCGTATGGGAACAGCAGCGTCCGCATCTTCGACCCTGAAACGTGCTATGCGACCGCCGGTTTGCCTCCCGGGACCACGCCGGTCTGGTGGCCGCAGACCCTCTTCGGGATCGGGACGGGAGTCCTCCTCGTCGGCGTCGTCTCCGCGATCGCGCTCTTCCTCATTCTTGCCGTCTGGCGTTCCCGGCGCCATCGGTCCGAAGAGGAGCGCGAAAGAGAACAGGCGCTCGCCGGGCTGTCAGAAGACCGAAAAGATTGAGCCTTCTTGCGGAGAAGTGCGGTACCGTTTCACGAGCACTCCCCGCGTCTTATGTACCGGTGGACGACTGTCGGCGAAGGCTTCACTCGAGCATGAACGAGCGATCGCCGTCGGCCAGCATCGGACGCGAACCGAGCGTCGTCCAATGGCTCCTCGAGAAGGATCAACCCGCGGTCCGGTACCACGCCCTGGTGAATCTGCTCGACCGCCGCGGGGACGACCGCGAAGTACGGGAGGCTCGGTCGAAGATCGGCCGTGTCGGTTGGGCGGCGGACCAGTTGCGCGGGCAAGGGCCAAACGGATTCTGGGAGCGCCGTGGACCCCGGACCATTCCGGAGTGGTTGGAGTTCCTTTACTTCCCGCCCTTCGTTTCCACGAATTGGAGGGCCTTGGTCCTCGCCGACCTCGGCCTGGATTCGACCGATCCGCGGATCCGGAAGATCGCGGATCTGGTGTTCGAGTACAAGCTGCAGCTCAGTTCCCCGTTCAACCTGTTCTACGAGGAGGTGTGCCGGTCCGCGAACGCCGCCCGGATGCTGACCCGCTTCGGGTACGGCGACGATCGCCGGGTCCGGAAGCTCTACGACTGGCTCATCGAGGACCAGCGGGAGGACGGCGGTTGGAACTGCTCCCAGGGCACGCCCGGCACGCTGGACGCTTGGGAGGCCCTCGCGGCGTTCGCGTGCGTCCCGAAGCCGAAGCGCTCGCCCAAGATGGCTCAGGCCATCGAGAGGGGGGCGGAATTCTACCTCGAACGAAAGTTGTTCGAGGAAGGACGGAGGTATGCGCCCTGGTTTCGATTCCACTATCCGAACCACTACTTCTATGACATTCTCGTCGGGCTCGACATCATCACTCAATTGGGGTTCTCGGGGGACCGACGCCTAACGCCAGCGCTGGACGTCCTCCGCGAGAAGCGTCGGCGCGACGGGACTTGGATTGTGGACCGAGTCCATCCCGACATCGGCCCGGGAACGAAAATCCACCCGGACGTGAAGAAGATTAAGCCGCTCGTGATCGAGCCGCCCGGCAAGCCCAGCAAATGGATCACCCTCAAGGCGCTCACCGTCCTGAAGCGAACGGACGAGGCGCAATAGTCCCCTCCCTCATTGTCAGGGAGAGATCGTTCAGTCGCGGCTCGTCGCCGTCGCCACGTCGGCGAGGTTGCCCTCGGCGTCCGACAGCGTCCACCAGGCGGGCGCGTACTTGTCCGTGACAACGTGGCCGCCCGCAGCGATCGCGGCGGCGATCCGGGCTTGGGCCTGGTCCGGCGGCACCCAGACGTCGATGTGAATCCGGTTCCCCTCCGCCTCCGGATCGTCCATCTTCTGGAACCAGAACGACGCCCCACGACCGCGTGGGTCGATCAGGTCCTCGGGACTGTCGGCCCGGTCCTGGTATCCGAGCACAGCACGCCAGAACGGTTTCACCTTGGGAATGACGAGCGCGTCGATCGTGATCTGGACGGTCTGTACGGAGGCGGGATCGGCGGGGACTCCCAGTTTGCGCGCGACCGCCGAGATCTGTCGGGCCAGCTCGAGGTCGCGCTCGCTCAGTCCGCAGTACTCGGGGGTCATCGTAATCAGCCGCACGATTACGCCCGCGTGCCGCAGGTCGACATCCGGGGGGTGGTCCTCGAGGCGGGCCAGCTCGCTGATTGCATTCACGAACTGCGCGCCGGCCGCGAAGGAGCCCGTGCGGAAGTACGCGGACGCTCCCTCGCCCACCACCCGCCAATCCTCAACGCCTTCGGACTCGTGGAACCGCCGCATGGTGATCCAGTCGCTCATGGTCTTCCCTTAACCCGTAGGATGCGCCATCGTGATTACAACGTTTCCCTTCTTGTGTCCTCTCTCGGCATAGCGGTGCGCTTCCGCAATCTGCTCCAGCGGATATCGCTTGTCGATGACCGCTCGCAAATGTCCCGTCTCAACCAGACTTTTGAGGAAGACCATATCCTCCGCCTTCACCTTGGCGATCCCGCCGATGACCTTCTTGCGGCCGGAAATCCAAGCCCTTGGCCGTCGAAGGATCGGCATCAGGGATAGAGCGCTGACGTAGCTTCCTCCTCGCTTCAGCGATCTCAGGCTCTTTGAAAATGAGACTTTGCCGATGGTGTGGTAGATGAGGTCGTAAGCCGCGGTTTCGGCGAAGTCCTCCTTCGTGTAATCGATCACTTTGTCCGCGCCTAGCGACTTCACCAATTCGAGATTCGCGGTGCTGCAGACGCCGGTGACTTCCGCCCCGAAGTATTTGGCCAACTGGATTGCGGCCGTGCCCAAGGATCCCGACGCTCCGTAAACAAGGACGCGCTGCCCTTTCCCGATGTTCCCCCTCCGAAGGAAGTACAACGAGCATCCCGCTCCCCAGGGGATGGCGGCCGCTTCTTCAAACGTCATGTTGGCGGGCTTGATGGCGCGCGGACCCTCTTCGCGCAGACAGGTGTATTCGGCATACGTGCGGATCCCGCCTCCGAAGATCGGATCTCCGGGCTTGAATCGGGTGACCTCCTTTCCGACCGCCTCGACGACTCCGGCCACGTCGGATCCGAGGATGCCTTTCTTGGGTCTCAGGATGCCAAAGAACAACCGGACGATCCACGGATCGGCCTTCCGTTGGCGGACGTCCCCCGAGGTGACTGTGGTCGCCATCACCCGGACGAGGAGTTGATTGTCCTTGGGAATCGGCTTCTCGACTTCCGTGACTCGAAGCACTTCGGGCGGCCCGTACCTGGAGCACACGGCCGCTTTCATCGTGGCTCCGGTCACCCCTGCCAACCCCCAGGTCGAGATGGGTTGTCGCTATGACTAGCTTTCCTTTGGAACGACCGGAATCCCATCGTACCGCTTCCGGCAACGCCCCGTTCGGGCCGTCCTCCAACTCGAGTACGCCCGCCGTGAAAGGAAGAGTTATTACGCGCTGGGCCGTCCAAGGGCGGCGATACGAAGGACGGTCCTCTCCCGGGCCGCCGGTTGAGGCTCCGATGGTGGTCGACATGGCCTCCGCAACCGTACCCGAATCGGCACCCGGAACCGACCGCCCACGACTCCGGTTCGGAGTCCAGAAACACTGGGCGAGAAGTCTCCACTATGACCTCCGATTGGAAATTGGCGGCGTCCTCGTCTCCTGGGCGGTGCCGAAGGGGCCCAGCAAGGATCCGAACGTGCGGCGCCTCGCGGTTCATGTCCCGGACCACCCGCTCGACTACCTCCTGTTCGAGGGAACCCTGCCGGACGCAGACTACGGCGCGGGCGAAGTCATCGTGTGGGACTTCGGCGAATACGAGATGGTCGGGCCGGCGGAGACCGACGCATCCAAGGCGCTTGGAGACGGCATCCTCCGACTCACGTTGTTTGGCAAGAAACTCCGTGGACAATGGGCGCTCTTCCGGACCAGGATGGGACAAGGAAAGCGTGAGAATTGGCTTTTGGAGAAGAATGCGGACGAATTCGCTGTGGCCAGTTACAACCCGGAATCCGAGCCGGAATCGGCCTTGTCCGGCAAGGTTCCACGAGTCGAGCGTTGACCTAGACCGTGACGACGATCTTGGCTCGAGGATGTCCCTCTCCGAGATACCGGATCGCCTCTGGCGTATCGCGCAACGGGAAGACCCGGTCGACGATCGGCGTGACCTTCCCGCCTTCAATGAGTTCCTTGATCGTCACCAGATCCGACTTGTTGTGTTTCGCGATGAACGAAACCATCTTCGGCTTCCTCAATCGCGACACCACGGGCGACAACAGCAACGGCAGGATTCGGGGCTTCTCTCGGCTCGATTGTCCCGCCATGACGAGCATCCCACCGGGACTGATGACTCGGCGGTACTCGGACCAAGCGCGGTTCGCCGCCACATCGAAGATCATGTCGTACCGATGCCCGTCCTGGACGAAGTCCTCCCGTGTGTAGTCGAAGACCCGGCTCGCCCCGATCGATCGGACCATGTCCACGTTCTTCGGGCTGCACACGCCGGTCACGTCCGCTCCGAAGGACTTGGCGACCTGGACCGCGAAGGTACCCACGCCTCCCGACGCGCCGTTGACGAGGACCTTCTGCCCGGCGCGGATATGTCCCTTGTCTCGAAGGCCCTGCAAGGCGGTCTCGGCTGCGACGGGCACCGCTGCGGCCTGTTCGAACGTGATGCTGGCCGGCTTCGGCACGAAGTTCCGCTCCTTGCCGGCCACGTACTCGGCGAAGGCTCCGCTGCGCATGCCGAAGATCTCATCGCCGGGTTGAAACTCTTTCACGTTCGCGCCGACTTGTTCCACTTGCCCTGCCACATCGACGCCCGGGATAGGGCTCTTGGGTCTGCGGAGGCCCGTTGAGAGGCGGATGATGGATGGGATGCCGCGCATGAGGTGCCAGTCCAGGGCATTGACCCCCGCCGCTCGAACCCGGACTAGGACGCCATCCTCGTCGATCTTGGGCTTCTCGACATCCCGCAATTCGAAGACGTCGGTGTAGCCGTACCCCGTTTGGACAATGGCCTTCATCGCGTGCTCCCCCGCGTTGGCAGGATGTGGAGGGGCTACTTAGTCCTGACCCGGGACTCCCGAGGATCCCGCCTGTGGCGGTGGGGACGCCGAGCGCGTCTTCCGTCCGAATTCGATGCCGACCGCTCGGCACGCGCTCGCGAGGTCCTCGAGGAATACCGAGACGTACTCCCGATCGGTGATTCGCATCAACTCGGAGGCGAGGGGCGAACGATCGAGTCGCTCCATCATCGCATCTCGAACGCCCCACCTCGCGTCGAGCGTCCGCGAGAACATTTTCTGTACTCCAATCGATGCGAACACAGCAGCGATTCGTTCCGGTGTCCAATCATTGGTCGGTGGGTAGGCGGGCGCGAAACTCACGAAAGTCCTCAAACCGGCGTCCGCGAGTTGACCGAGGCACCGGAGGCGCGCCTCGATCGGCGGTGCCCACGGCTCGAGGAGCTCTCGGGCTCGATCATCCAATGTGGGCACAGACATCCCCACCTCGATCTCCCGAAACTGCGTGAACAGATCCAAGTCTCGAAGCATCAGCGGCGCGCGAGAGAGAATCGAGACAGGCCAATTCGCCCGGAGGAGCACAGCCAGCGCGTTGCGCGTGATCCGGTACTTCCCTTCCACGAATTGGTACGGATCGGTGGCGGTCGAGATGGCGACGAGGCCCCGCGGAAGCTTTCGAACTTCTTTCGCGAGGACGGTCGCGGCGTTTCGTTTGACGACCACGGACGCTCCCCATGTGGACCGATCGACCTGGAGGAGTCGCGGTACATAACAAAATACGCATCCGTGGTAACACCCAACGTATGGGTTGAAGGAGTAGTCGAGGCCCGGAAGTGGGTCCGCGCGCAATGCCGCGCTGACGTGGACTTCGCGGATCGCGAACGAGGCCCGTGGCGACGGGACGTGGATGCCGAGCAGCTCCTCCATGCGACTCGGGAGGGACGCCCTGACGATATCCCTGTGTGCGGGGGAGGGACGCGAAAGTGGATTGGATGAGGCGTCTCTCCGAAGGAAAGGGCTTTAGCAGGTCCACCCGATGCCGAGTTCCGGCGGGCGCGGGCCGGTCCGGTTCCGGAGGAGGCTTCGTGATGAGGACCCACGGCCGACGGACGACTTCTGCGGCGGTCGTCATTGTGGCGGCGCTCTTCTTCCTCGTGATCTTCACGAACGTGTTGTGGCCGGGACCGCCGCCGGCCTCCGCCGGTCAACCGAGGATGCCTCCCGATCAAAGCCCGTTCCCGTTGATCGCGAGCGCGCCGACGATCCACGTTGTCACCGTCGATGCCTCGACCAACCTCTCGACGAGGCTACTCCTCGCGTCCCTCCAGGGACTTGCGAACCGCGCGCGAGCGGAGCTATATCTCGATACGACCGGCGAAATCAGCAACGCCTCATCGATGCTCGCGTTCCTGACCTCGAAATACAACGTGACGTACGACGTCATGACCATCGACGCAGCGCTTGCAACGTACATGCCTCGGGTGACGGGCCTGGCGGTGTACGCTCCCTCGAAGCCGGAGTCGGTGAACGTCGCGACAATGATTGCCGCACAGCAGGGCGATGCATTGGTGGGTCCGGATCTCGCGCCGTCCCTGAGTGCGCGGTTCGGCCTTCCGATTGCGTTCAACTACGCGGATCCTGCGTTCGGGTGGCCCTCCTTGGACGCGGTCGCGGCCACCGACCGTGCGTTGCACGATCTCTACGCGGGTTCGTCATCCACTCTCCTGTCGATCTTGCCGCCCGACCGTTGGGCGATCCGCGACTACCTGATCGCGACCCGCACGTTCGTGTTCTACGAGCCGCAAGGCGCGCTCGCCAGCCCGTTCGAGACCGCCGCGACGATGCGGGTTCTCCGCGCGACCCCGCGTGGCATCCCGATCCTCGGGTGGTTCAGAAGCCCCACGCTCACGGAGGAGAATGCGTTCATCCAGATGGCCTCGGCGGAAGGAAAGTCCGTCGTCGGAGTGCAGGACCTTCCCAACCTCTCCGTGCTCACGGCCTTCGGGCGAAACGCGACGCACCGCCAGAGCGCCCCGTCGACATCGACGAGGGCCTTGGAGGACAAGACGTACGTCGTCCTCGCGGTGCCGGACGGAGACAACCTCGATTTCGTGGCGGGCCGGATGCGGCAGCTCTGGGCCCAGCCCGAGCGGGGAACCGTCCCAATCGCCTGGAGTATGAGTCCCGTCCTGGCGGATCTCGCGCCGCCCCTCCTCGACGAATACTACGACAGTGCGACGTCCCTCGATCGGTTCATCGCGGCGCCGAGCGGGGCCGGCTACATCTATCCGGACTACCTCGGGCCCGGAGACCTCGCGGCGTATCTCGCGTCCACGAAGCGCTACATGGCGGCCGCGGACTTGGACGTCGTGTGGCTCCTCAACGCCTTCACCGCGTCCGAGATCCCGTACGGCGACGAGACGCTCTCCGAATATGCGAACGTTCTGCACCCGGCCGGTCTTGTCCTCGACTACGACGATCAACCGCGATCGGCGAGCACCTGGGTCGTCGCGGGGACGGATGCCGCCGCTCCCGTGATTCGTTCGACGCATTTCTGGTCCACGGCGGAGAATCTGTATGGCAAGTTGGATCCGGTCTTTGCCGCGCAGGACGGAGGCCCGCAATTCCTCTGGGTCACCATCTACACGTTCCGGTTCGATCTTCGCGATGCCCTGGCCGTCGTCGGAGAGATTTCGCGGCGGATTGGTGGGAACTTCGAAGTCGTCAGCCCGACGGACTTCTTCGACCTCTTGACGCGGGATGTTGTTGGCCGAGCGGACCTTCGCCTCGCCGGATTCGCGAACGACCCCCTTGCTTCGACGATCTTCGCCGGTTCACTCGATTCGGCGCGCAGGGCTCTCGCCTCCGCGCACGCGGAGATGTCGGCGGGGGCCACCGATTTCGCGGCGTACCACGCATTCGTCGCGGACGAGACGTTGCGAGGGATCTCGTCCGGCGAAACCCTCCTGCTCTCACTCCTCGTCCTCTTGGTGGCCGCACTCCTCGTGTACTACGCGGAGCGTTCGTCGAAGGATCCACGACCCGCACCCGAACGGATTTGCATAGGGCCATTGATCCTCGTGACGGCGGCGGTCGCATTCTTCGTCTTCGCACTCCGTGAATCGCTCGAGCAGAATTTCTGGACGTATCCCACGGTTTTCTTGGCCATTATCGTCGCGGGCGTCCATCGGCCGCTCCGACGGCTCCTCGACCGTGCCTATCCGCACGCGGCACCGGTCGCCGCGGCCCTCGCGTGCCTCGTCCTCTCCAGCCTCGCGATTCGGACGAGCATCGGCTTCCCCCTCGCGACGATCGGGACACTCCTCGCAACCGATGCCTATCTAGCCCGCAAGCCCGCCACCCCGTCGACTCTGGTTGCGGCGCTGGCGTTCGGTTCCGCGATCGGCTTCGTTGGCGGTTTCGATCTTCCGACGTTCACCGCAATGGCGGTGTTGCTCGTCCTTCCGCCCCTCCTTCTACGGACGACCGCGCCGCCGAGCGACTCCGAGGTCGCAGGTCCTCGCGCCCTGTACACGGGGATTTTGCTCGCAGTGCCCCTCGCCGCGGTCTCGATTGCGACCGCGTACGCGCTGAGCCTTCGACTCGACCTCCAGGGAGACACCCTCGTCTTGATGGCGGGAGTCATGCTGGTCCTCGGTCCCGCGATCGCGATCCTGGCGGCGAGAATGCTGCCCCACCTCACCGGGCCCCAAGGTCGTGCCGGAGGCCTCGGCCTCGCGGTCGCGTTCGCGGGCCTCGTCCTGGTCGTGCGGGGCACGATCCCGACCGTCCTCGCGCTCCTCGGGCTCTTCGTAAGCCTCTCCTTCGCGGCGCTTGCGGGCCTCCGAGACTTCGAGAATCGCGGCGGCGACCCGTCGCGCGCCCTTGCGACGTCCATCGTGTTCCTCCTGTTCATCGTCCTCTTCTTCCGCCTGCCGCCCATCGTATATTCGCTCACGCTCGTGCCTCTGCCGGAGGTCCTCGAGACGTTCCTCTACACGCCCACCTCCATGATTGCGGTGACCGCGCTCATCCTCGCCGTGCTCGGCCTCCTCGTCTCCCGCCGACCGAGCGTCGGAAAGGATTATCTCGGGGAGGCCCATGGTGGACCGGGCGGGCCATGAGGAAGATCCCGAAGAAGCGGTTCCTCCAGGTCGGGGGCCAGATCCTGCGGAACAAGATGGCGAAGGAGGCCATCTACCCGTTCTACTGTTCGTTCAAGCTCACGCGCCGCTGCAACTTCACGTGTTCCTTCTGCAACTGCTGGCACGTGAAGAACCGATGGAAGGACATGCCGACGGAGGACGTCAAGGCCGTCCTCGACAACCTCGCTCGCTCGTCCGTGATCGTCTGCAGCTTCGAGGGCGGCGACCCGCTCGTGCGCGATGACATTGGGGAGTTGCTGAAGTACCAGTACGAGAAGCCGTGGTACCTGCTCTTCACGACGTCGGAGCGGGACATGCAGGCGCGCTACCCCATGCCGGAGTACGCGAAGTACATCGACTTCTTGCACATCTCGATCGACGAGGGCCACAAGAACCTCGACATGTACGACGAGCTCGAGGAGTACACGAAATGGGGCTCGATCGTCACCGTTCAGATCGTCGTGACGAAGAACGACATCGGGGCGCTCGAGCAGAAGATCAAACGATGTCACGACGCCGGGGTCAAGGCCGTCGTCATGTGCGCGGTCCACCTGAAGAACACGAAGGACCACCTGCCGGACCTCTGGCAGATGAGCCGCGTCGGGATGGAGATGAAGCGCAAATATCCCGGCGTCATCATCTCGCCCGACGGGTACTTCGACCGCATCACGTGGGACCACGGCTGCGACACCTCGTCGATCATCGTCGATGCGGACGGCTTCCTGTGGTATCCGTGCCGCGTCCTCGAGGAGAAGACGATCAACCTCATCGACTCGGACCTAATGACGTACGTCGAGTCGCCGGACGCGCGCGAGCGGCGGCAGCGAATGGCGGCGTGCGACATCCAGTGCGCGTGGTACCAGTATTACGCGACGCAGAGCTTCGTGAACCCGAGGGAGCTCCTGTCCGCGTGGATGCCATACTACCGGGACCTCCTGAATGGTGGCAAACAACCGACGTTCGCGGCCCCGTCCTTCGCGCCGAAGGACCCGCGGGACCTGATCCACGCGCAGATCCTCCAAGAGAGCGCGATGAAAGGACTCGACCCGGCCGAGGGCACGTTGATGGAGTTGCCGACCCTCGAACCGCCATCGATCCGACCGTGATTGCCGCTTAGTCAAAAGTGAGAAATAGCCGCACTCCCGATGCTACCCGCATGGGATGCACGTGCGGCGCTGCGCAGGTCGAGGATGATCGACTCCGTTGAAGCGGTCTTCCGCCTCCTGCTTGTCTTCGCACTCGCGTTCGCGATTGGACTCGAGCGCCAGGTGCGCCGCAAGCCCGTCGGCTTCGGGACGTTCATCTTCGTTTCGACCGGCGCGGCGACCCTATCGCTTCTGGCGATTACGATCGAAGAGGACAACCCGCTTCCCCTCCTCGGCGGCGTCATCACCGGGATCGGATTCCTCGGAGCCGGCGCCTTGATCCGCAGCAACGACCGCGTGTTCGGCTTCACGACCGCCGCATTGGTGTGGGCCATGGCGGCACTCGGCGTGGCGGCGGGCGCGGGGCTCTATCTGCTCGTTGCGGTGAACTATGGGATCGTCTGGGCCGTCATCATCACGGACCGCGTCCTCGAGGGCAAAGGCTTCGGTTCGCACGCGAAGGTCGTCCGAGTCACCGTCGCGAATCCGGTGACCCCGGAGGAACTCGACGCCTTGCTCCCGGTCGGCCTCACGCAGCTGGACCGGGTCCACGTGGACAAAGAGGCGCACCGGGTGAACGTCACCGCCGAAGTCCGGATTCGGCCGGCCGAGATCTCGAGCCTCCTCGCATCGTTGCGGGCGAACGAGAAGGTCCGGGCATTCGAAGTCGAGTGAGTCGTTGGTCAGGCCGGCTCGAAGAAGTCGCTGTACGACGAGGTCATGAGGTCTTCGTCCGCGATCTGGAAGTATCGGCGAAGGCCTTCGAGTTGCGCCAGCCCATCGGCCCGTTCGGATTCGTCGTCGAGGACTTTCTCAAACTCGATGAACTTGCCGAGTCTCTCCACCACGTCGAGATGGATTTGCACGCCTTGGAACCGGTAGATTTCGCGGGTCTTGCGAACCTCCGCCATGGCCGGGAACGCACGCAGCAGGATGTCCCGCACGGTCGCGGCATCGGGTAAAGGAGCCAGGAGGACTCGGCTCTCCTTCACACCGCCGACGTCGGGCCGTTCGTAATACACGAGCTGCCCCTCGGCGCGGCCGTCGATCTGCCGCAACTTGAGGCGCTTGGCCCCCAGGGAGAAGTAGGTGTCCGTCTGACGGAAGGTCCCGACCACTTGCGCACCTCGGAGGAGCGCGCGGGCCTTTCCGAGGTCCTCATATCGGGCCTTCAATTCGACCAACCGTTTCGCGCCGACGTCTGCAAGCGTCGCTGAAGGTTCGGCGGGACGCTGCGTACCGTGGACTCGTTTGATTTGTTTCTTCGCAGCTTTCAGGGGCGCGTCGAAATGCCGAACGGACTTCATCTCCCGCTCGAGTCGGTCGCGGCGATCCTCGACCGCATTCGATAGCGGGGCCTTGTAGCCGCGCAGCGTATCGCGGGCCTGCTCGATTTCTCCCTCGAGGGTCTGCTTGGCGTCGTCGAAGGATTCGTGATGCCGCTCGAGTGACTTCCTCGCATCGTCGAGGGCTCGGACATCCGGTCGGTTGGGATCGCGGCGCGATGACCGGCGCCGTTTCCTCGCCACGCGCTCGAGACACGGTCCGCGTTATTCAACGCATCGTTCACGAGTACGCGGTAATGCGCCGCTGCTGCCGCAGATACGCGCGGAGCGCGCTTCCCCGCCACCAATTCTCGAGGGGGAGCCGCAGGCGGCGGCCGAGATCCGACTCGGCCTCGTCGAGCGTGGTGAAGCGGGAGGCCTTCTTCGCGAGGGCAGCACGGGCCAGCTCCCGATAGCGCCACACGCCGAGCGGGACCCAGTCCTCGTAGACCTCCATGAAGACGATCGCTCCGGATTGCCGACGGCGGGAGGCGAGGTGCTCAAGGACCGGCAGACGCGTCGCATGGTACGCTCCCGCGATCTGGTCCGGATAGGTCGTGCGCCCGCCGGCGAACTCATGGTCGTGTGCCGGAGTCGGACGGGCGTCGAGGTTCCACGCCTCCAGGCCCTCGAACATGAACGCCTGGGGGAACAGCAGGACCGCGACGTTGTTCGCGAGGCCGGCGGCGCTGTACACCTCGTACTCGTCGACCCAGGGATACGATCGCACCTCGCGGATGAGGGACTTCGCGAGGATGTCGTCGACCGCGGTGATGGACCACTCGGTCGGCACGAGCTTCCGCCGTTCCTTTACCCCAAGGAGGCCGACGGAGAAGATCCGCGTGATCTGACTCTGGGTGATCCCGTGGTCGTACAGGTCCGCGACCGCTTCGCCCGCGCGCACATCCGTGTCGGAGACGAGATCGTCGACGCGCCGCGGGACGGACGGGTTCGAGGCGAGGTCGATCTTCTGGATGTCCGCGCTCGGGCCGCTCGGCGGGGCCCGCGCCGAGAACGGGCTCACGAGGGACGGCTTCTTCGTGAACCACATCTCCGTGTCAATCGGGCGGGAAGCCATCGCGGCCTCTTGGACCGTCGACAGGATCGAGTCAGGCCCGCGGGCCTCCGCGACGCGGCGCGGGGCCTTCCCGCGGACGAGGGACAAGCGGAACCGCAAGATCTCCGCGAGGTCGTACGAGAGCCAGGACTCCGAGGCATCGAGGATCGAGGTGTCCTCGTCGCGCACCGGGGGGACGAGTGGCCCGACGAGGACCTTCGGGTAGCCCCACGAGCCCACGAACGCACTGGGCGGGGACGCCCCGAAGAGATTCGTCGTCTGCAGGTCGCGCCGGTCCTCGAACCACTCGCGGACCCGCCCCAGATACGGGCAGACGGCGAGGCGGCATCGCTTGATATCCCCCTGACACACACGGCATGCGATCTCCCGCCGGACCTCCGCGAGGGTCTCGCGAATCCCGTCGTCTCCGTGCGAAGAGCCAGAGGTGGGCACGGTCATGGTCACGCGGACGGAGCGGTCGCGGTGGGCGCGGGAGGCGTCGCGGGCTTCGCCGGCGGCGCCGCCACCGGCTTGTCTTCGGGGATGACTTCCTCCCAGCGCGCGTAGCAGAGGGGGCAGATATGGATGATGCTCCCGGCCGCGTTACACGGCTGGGCGCCGTCGTTGGGACAGTGGTGTTCCTTCGCCATCCGGGTCCACGAATTCCGCGCCTCCTGATATCGTTTTCGAGCCGCCGGTCGAGGGGCTTTCCGACGCCAGCCTTAAGACGCCCATCGGGCCTTCGAGGGTCCGGAGGATGCGTCGCCCGGCGCGGGCGGTGGAGGCGGTCGGCGGTGTTCCGGAGCGCGGTTATCGCGGCGTTCGCGATCGTCTTCGCGTTCTCGATCGGAATCAGCTCGCCACCAATCGTCCGCGCGGACGCTCCAGGTCAAGGGACGTTCTTCGAGTACAACTACGACTGGTACGTCGACCAAGGGAGCGGGACGTACGATGGGTACTCCGAGACGATGACGTCCCACTCGCGGTACGTTGTGATGTCTTCCACCGGGAACACTTCCAGCCTTCATGCCGGCGGAACGTGGCAATGGTCCGCCTCCGATGGAAATCATCAGAGCGGCGTGCTCGATCTGACGTTCTCGTATTACACGGACACCCGTCGCTATGTGAGCACCGTCGACGTCGAAGGTACCTACTCCGATCCGCGCGTCTGGTTCTGGGTCCCGGTGCCGCTGAGCCGGGGCCAGCAGGTGCGGATCCTCGACGACATCTTCACGGTCTCGGACCTCGACGCGACCGTCTGGGACGGCTTCGCGCCGCTCAAAGCCGCCGCGATGGTGGCGACGGGGTCGTACTACCGCAACGATGCGTACGGCCGGTTCGACGCGGCCTACACGGACACGTACTACTTCGACCGCGCGACCGGGCTGGTCGTCGCCGAGCGGTACACAGAGCAGGACACGAACGGTGAGGCCTCGTTCCGCTGGCACGCGAACGTCGACGTCACCTGGACCAGCTATCCTGTCCCCTTCGATTCCGTGGCGATCGTCCTCGTGTACGGAGGGATCCCCGCGATGATCGCCGCGGCGGGATATGGCGTCTGGCGAGTGCGACGCGGCCCCCTGACGATCCCGGTCACGGACCAGCGGCTTCTGGCGACGGCGCTCGTCCGGCGCATCCGGAAGACGAGGGACCTCCAGGGGCTCGACCCCGCGACGGGCAGCGCGTTCGACGCCTTCCTCCCGACGTTCGCGCGGCGGGCGATCCAGGAACGCGATCCGCTGGCGATCGCCACGAACGGCACGCGGCTCCTGGGGATCATCACGCTCGACAAGGAAGCCCACGTGGGCAGCGTCATCGCCGCGGACGGACTCGTGGCGCGAGGTCTCCTCCGTCGGGTCCGTTCAGCCCTATACTTCGCGGATGTGCGAGACGGCGGGTCGAAGCCGGGGACCGTGGTCGTCGACACGCTCAGCGTCCTGGCCCTCGACGACGTCCGCCAGATTCCATACGACGCGTCGGCCGTGCGACCCATGGCCGCGGGAGACATCGCCCCGGCGGCCGCCGTCTCCCAGAAAGTCTATCAGGGTCCCGCGGCCCACTGGATTCGATCGTGCCTCGAGGACGGGGACTTCGGCTTCGTGGCGGTGGCCGACAATCGCGTCGTCGGGTACGCCCTCGCGACCGTGGCCGACTCGATGGCATGGCTCCACGGGCTGACGGTCTTGCCGGAGTATCGGGGCCGGGGCCTCGGCTCCGCTCTGATGGCGGCCCGGCTCTCGGCGCTCAGCGCGATGGGCGTCACGCGCGTCATCACGGAGATCGCCACGACGAACGAACCGTCCCTCCGGGTCTCGCGTCGCGTCGGTTTCGGGAAGATCGGAGAGACGCAGTTGATCGCGAGCCGCAAGACGACGGCACGGCTGGCGGCGGAGAGGCGCACCTGATGTACATCCGATCCGCGTGGGTGCCGAACGAGACCGTCCACCTCGTGCGACTCGAGGAGGACGTCGAATTCATCGGGAACCCGCAGTTCCGCGACGCCGCCGACGAGTTCCTTCGTTCCGCCCACGTGCCCGCCTTGTTATGGGAACTCGCGGGAAAACCGCCTGGCTGGTCCCATCGCGGGGTCCGCGATGACAATCGCTCCGTGCTCCTGACGGACAGCCGCGTGGTGATCGACGATCGCGAGTTCGTCGCGTGCATCAAAGGCTGCGGCTCCCCGCTCGACGCATACGAGGTCGCGCCGCTGACCGCGGACCGTCTGCGAGTCCTCTGCCACGATTCGAATCTGCGGACGCGCATCCCCTCCGATGATGGAGTGGCGCCGGGGATGCTCACGGGGGAGCGCTGGTTCGGAAACGTCCCCTACGGCGGTCAGGCGCCGGACAACGCGCTCATCGGGCTCACCGCGAGTCTGCGCGCGAAAGGCGATTCGATTGCCGGATTCCGGATCTGTCCCGTCCTGGGTCTGGTGAAACTGCCCGAGGCCTTTGCTCGCATCGCGTCCTCGTTCTACTGGTACCGCCAGTACCACGGCGAATACTGGGAAGAGATCCGGTTGATGCCGTCGAACGTCCGTCTCTACTTCCACAGTCCGATCACGTTCGGCATCGACACCGGGAAGGCCCTCGGCTTGTTCGAAGTCGAGTCGCTCGAGGACGCCGAGCGCTTCCTGCGACGCATGGCGGGGTCCGCGCTCGCGGCCCTCACCCTCTTCGCGCGGACGCTCCGGGCAGACTCGTCGACGGGCGGATATCGTGGCCTCGGGTACCACGACGTGTGGCTCGACAAGGACGCGGTGATTGCGCGCGACGGCACGATGCACTTCGCGGACCTGGAGGGAATCGAGGACGTTCCGGCGCGCGATCCGGCTGCGGTCCGAGAGATGATCGCATCCCAATTCCATCGCAACGTGTACGAGGCCACTTACGCGTTCGAGGCCCTCGTGATCGAGGTCCACCGCCGCTTCCGGGTCCCCGGCTCCTTTCGACGACGGCGGGCGTGGATCCTCGAGTTGCTCGAGGACGCGGCCCATGCGGACCCGTACGTCGACGTGGAACGCCAAGGCGAGGCGATCACGGCGCACGTCGCTCCGGCGGTCGATCAGGGCCCGTGCGGCGTCGATCTGGAGCTCGCGAACACGGAGGCGACATAGATGGACGCGAATCGAGCAATGGAGGCGCTCTCGGCGCTTGAGCACCGGCAGACCATGTCCGCCTCCCCGGACGAGCAGGCCGCTTTGGAAGGCGAGGGGCTTGTCCGGTCACTGTCGAAGTCCGAGGCGGACGAGCTCGGGTCCCTCGTCGACAACCTCAACGCGCTCTCGTCCCGCATCAAGACGCTCGGCCGTGCGCTTCACGGGGAGCCGTCTGCCATCGCGTACTCCGGATTTCCTACCGACGAGGCAGGCATGCGTCGGGAGTTGCAGGCCTCGGTCCTCCAGCTCGAAGATGCGAGCCGCCACAAGGCGGAAGCCGACGCCCTCGTTTGGAACGACGGGACGGACCGATACCTCGAGCTCACGCTGCTCGGTCGTCAGACGTTGGAGGACCTTCAGACCTGGCTCCCCGCGATGCCGGGCAAGAGCCTCGCGGAATTCCGTGCCACCCTGAGCGGCACTCGCGCCGGCATGGTCGCCCAAGCGATGCGTGCGGCGCAGATCCTCACCAAGGCCGCGATGAACTCGGAAACGTTGAACCCCTCGGAGTTCCGGCCCTTAGCGGTCATGATGGCCCGCTCCTCGGTCGCCCCCGAGCGGCTTGCGGCCGACTGGCAGGCCCTCGTATTCACGACGCTGCGGGATGGCACGCCGCAGAAGGGCGCGCAGGTGGCCGCATCCTTCCTGGCCTCATACGGCGAGCCGAGGAAGGACATTGCGGAAGCCTTCCTGCGAGTCCGCCACGAGCTCGCGTTCCGTCGATACGCTCGGGATGACGAGGCGATTCTCGCCGCGGCGACGGTCCACATGAGCGATGCGGAGCGCACCGCGTGCCTGGACCGCGTCGACGCCCTCGTCCACGAGGTCGCCGGCTCGCCGCCCGTGCTCCTCGGTCCCGCCCTGTCGGCCTGGACGATCGAGGAGTTGGTCCAGCGGATCCGCGAAGCGATGGGCTGGTTCCGCGTCGACGGTCCGATGGATCAGGTCCGGATCGCCTCGGCGGCCGCGATCCTGGCGGGTTCGGCGCCGCCGCTCGACGTCCTCGGGCGACGCATCGAGGTCCTCCGGCCCGGGACCGCTTCAGCGTTCGCCCCTCCGGAGATCGCGATGGCGATGCTGGCCTCCGGTCCCTTCGAAGCGCCGCAGGCCCTCGAGGTGCTCCGGGAAGCGGCGATCGCGATCAGCCGCGCGAACTTCTACGAGTCGCCCATGGAGGTCGACGGCCTCGCACTCATCCTGATGCACGGGTTCGGCCCGGTCCCGTTCGTGTATCAACCGCCGGCCAGCGTCCCGCCGATTGCGTCCCGCTGGGCTGCGGCCGTGCCGATCGGGCTGGCGTTCCCCTGGTTCCTCTGGCAGTACTTCTGGATCCAGCAGACGTACGAACGATACGTCAAGGCGCATCCGGGCCACTACTACGGTCCGTATTACTGGGGCTGACCTCCGCCTCCGGGGTGATGCCGTAGAGCCGGTCGCGATTCGCCTCGAGCTGGTCGACCGCCTTCCCGGCGAACTCGGCCGCCGTGACGACCGCGACATCGTGCTCCTCCCCCGCCTTCAAGACGGACGCCATCCGGGTCTGCCAGTCCCGGTCTCGGAGGATGTGGTGGTCCAGGATCAGCGTCCGGACGTTCGTCGTGCGCAGGATGCGCGACAGATGGGACAGGGACCGTCTCGTGTGCTGCTCCGGATAGTTCTCCGGCATGTGGGTCATCGGTCCGTCGACGTAGAGGACCGTCGGCTGCGCGTCGATCAGGAACGCGAGGTGCTCCTTCAGCGGCGGACCGAGGACGTCCGCGGTGTGGACGAACACCTCGCTGCCGCGGGAGATCCGCGCCATCACGACGTATCCGAGTTCGTCGTTGTAGCCGTGCGGGAGGGCCGGTGAAAACAGGAGCTCCGTGCCGCCGAAGTCCATCTGGTTGCCGTCCGCGACCTGAATCTCCTTCGGATATTTCTTGAGCTTCCGGACGAACGCGCCCGCCCGTTCGCGCTGACTCCGGTTGATGTGGAATGAACGCGCCCCGAAGGACGGGTTAGCGCGGGACGGGACCGGATCGCGAGCCTCTGGTACTTAAGCGGACGGCTCCGACTTCGACGCCACCCGGGAAGTGATGAAGATCTGTACGGCTTCCTCCGGCGTCAAGGTGCCCGCGTGGACCTTACGGACCAGCTCGAGGAGCGTCGGGGCCTCGCCGTTTCGCGCAGGACGCGCGCCGTGCGCCGTAGGCGCGTCCGAGGACTCGGTCATGGCTCAGGGCCTCCGTCGTCGCGGATCGTGTCGTCCTTCGCCTGTTCCAGCGCCGCCCGCTTCCGGGCGTCCGGATGTCGTGGGCCTTCGTCCTCGTTGTAGACACTCCCCGGAAAGTCGGTAGCATCGGTCGCATCGGTAGCATTCGCAGACTCCCCCTCCATATGGAGAGACTCTTGCGAAATGCTACCTTTGCTACCCTTGCTACCGATTCCGGCCGGGGACTTCCGCCAAGCCTGGACGATATCGTAGGGCAAGATGACCGCCTTCCCTCGGTTCGGCCCCGACCAGTTCTTCCTCGCGGGGATCCAATTCGGGGACTTGTTGTTCAGGCCGAGCTCGCGAAGGGCTCCGTCGATACGAGGCCGCTCGCGCAGCCCCCGGTCCTTGCGGATCGCATTCAGACGGGTGATGATGTCGGAGACGCAGAACTCATCCGTCGGCTTCAGGCCCGAGCCTGCCATCTCGTCGATGACCTCCCACACCTCTTGGGCGATCTCGGAGATCTCCGGCTCGCGGGCGTCCATGATTTCCCGCACCTGGTCCTCGAGGCCGAACTCGAAGATGTCATTCAGGAGCAGGAGGTATGCGGCGATGATCCCGTGGCGGCCCCATGCGTCCCTGAACTTTCGGACCCGATCGCGGAACTCCTTCGAGTCCCACGTCGCGCGGACCTTCTCCGCCGTCCAGCCGTTCGCCTTCGCCTGGCCCGCCCGGTACGCGAGCCACGCGCGGACCGGCGCGAGCCGCTCCATGAGGTACTCGGCGTCCATCGCGATGTCGAGGTTCTTCGACCGGACCATCTCGTAGTGCAGCGAGCGGCTGACGGTGTGGGAGTCGACGCGGTCGTGGTAGTCCAGCGTCTTGAAGCCGAACGTGTCGACCTCGACATTCACCCACCCGTTGCCCGCCGGGATCTTCAGGCCGACCTTCGCGGTGATTCGGCGGTTCCCGTTGCGGACGACCGCCAGGATCTGCGGGTTCTCCTTGAACAACGTCTCGAACTCGGAGATCGCGACCGCACGGCCGCCGCCCAGCGTGTCGCGGAGGTACGGCCCGGACGCGCCGCCGAGGACGATGCCGTTGCGGCACAGGGCCATCGACACCGCGTTCGCCGTCCCCTTCCCGGTGTCGGGGCCTCCGCCGAAGATCAGGTAGAAAACCGTCTGAAGAAGGTCGATCACGTGATCCTGCGCGGCGCCGAGGATCACACAGATGTGGAAGAGCGGATCCGGGTGATCGAGGACGGTCTTCAAGATCGAGACGGCCCCGTTCAGGTCCATGACGAGGACCGCCGGGGATGGCGAAGCCAACTCCGGCTCGATCGAGACGACGTCGAGGATGAACTCGAGGTTGGCCGACTTGGCGTCTCGGCGGCCGCGGAGGATGCCGTTTGCCGTGACGCGATCCCCCCGCTTGACCTCGCCGGTGAGATCGTCCTCGAGGTAGGCGGGCAGGCTGTTCGTGTCGGTGTCCGCGTGGACGGAGGGCAGGTCGATCAGGTCGACCATCTGCGTGTCCATCGTGGACGATGACTCCATGAGCAGCTTGAACTTCGACGCGCTAGCCGAGCGTTTGCACCCTCCCTGTTCCTCGTAGCACTCGAGCGGCTCGCGGAAATTCTGGCCGTCCTGAGGCTCCTTGATGATCGTCCCGCAGCGCAGACACTGGAACAGAGCGTCCGTCAGTCGAGGCTTTCGCGCCGATGCCTTGGCGACGATACCCGCGACGGTCACGAACCGACCCAGGTACTTCGCCCCCAGCGACCGGACCTCGATCCGGGCGTCCGATGGGAGCTCCACGATCCGAAGATGGATCGTTGGCGTCCCGGTGCCAGGGGGCATGTGCCGACGAATCGCTTCCTCAGCCGCCGTAATCGCGTTCAACGGACGCCGGAGCAGGAATGCGGCGAGATCTGGGCGATGCCGATCGACCTCCCCGAACCGTACGGCCAACGACTTGTCTCCCAGGTCGGCGATGGCTTGGATCTTCGGATCGTACGCGTTGTCCTCGAAGAACTCCTCCCACTGCGCGACGAGGTCGTCCTGCGGGATCTCGACCTCGGCGGAGGTCCCGCGAACGTCCACGTTGATGATCTTGTTTGTCATCACGCGTCCCCCGTGCAGTACATCGACGGAGAGTGCCCGCGCGGAAGGTAGCAGCAGTACGGGCACGTGTCACGATCTCGGTCGACGAACGAGTAGTTCGTGGAACTGCATCCCGGACACCGATCGAGCGGACCGAGACTCCATGTCGCACCGCAGGGTCTGCATCGGACGAGTCGCCCGCTCGGGTTCGGCTTCGGCGCAATCAAGTCCATCTCGATCGGCATCGGGATCGCCTCTCACCGGGAGGCGCGGGCCTTCTTCGCGATCCAGACCCACAACTTCGGTTCGATTTCCGCCTCGAGGAATTCGAGGAGATCGCTTTCGTTGATGATGCCGCGTGGATCCACGAGCATGACTCGATCGGCCGCCATCGTTGCGTCCGATCCGACCTCGGCCCGTTCCAGGATTCCAGGGATTGAGATCACCGCGGACCCGCCGTGCTGCATTACTTTTCTTCTGGACTTGAGCATCGTTCGGACCTCGTAACCTTCATGGTTACTCCAGTGCTTACGATGTGCGCGAAGTGGCATGTCGTTCCGTAGCACGCAGAGGGAACACGGGGCTGTCAGTTGTCCGTGCCAAGTTGATGATCATCCGCACCCCCACCGGGGACTGCCATGTGGACGGTTACTCTCGTCGCAACTCTCGCGGCGCCGAGGACTGTGTGCTCAATGCGATCCATCCCAGAGGCCGACGAAAGAGAGTCCGTTCACCGACAGCCGGGTCGCGGCCGACATCGACGACATCCGCGAGATTGTGGACCCCGTCGGTGAAGTCTATGTCGGAATCACAAAGGCCGCATATCAGACCTACCTAAGCGCCTGGCACGATCGGGTCCACAAGGACAGAACATTCTCTCGGCGCGTCAGTGGACTCTACCGAGTCCGCACCAAAGACTCGAAGACGTTCTACTTTAAGCTCCCGATCCCGCCTTGGGCTCGGAAGAAGATCCTGGATGTCACCGTGGGCGGCAGCGTGACAGAGGACGCAACGCTCTACGTGCTCCGCGATCATAGCGGTCGTTCGACGGCATACTTGCTCCAATCTCGAGACAACGAGCTTGAAGTGGCAGATCCGGAGGAACTCGCTCGCCTTAAAGAACGACTCAAGCAGCAGTTTATCGAGTCATTCCCTAAACACTTCGGAGACCTATAGCCACGACACGGAACGACATGCCACTCTTCCCATTCTAATTCTACCCACGCAGCCACTGTAGAGTAGATGGCCACAGTAGAGAGCGACCCACTCTGTGGAGGGTCCCACCCTGTTAAGAGTAGCCAAGGTGGAAAAGAGTACTATTACTGTTCCGTGAGCCACAGTACTGTTTGGCTGACCTCACCGATCACCAGGCAGCGCATCCTTGGGAACGGCGCGATCCGCGCGAACCCTTCCGACGATGAGCCACTGCCTCGCACGCCCCACCCGAGTTTCCAGCCGTCGGTCATCTTCTCGCCCGAATCCCTGGAGACGGAGACGGAGCCCGAGCCTTCGCACTCGAGGACTCTTGCGGAGAAAATCGAGGAATTGGGCCGACTCCGAAGAGCACGGCTCCTGCGTGAACGTGGCATCGATCCGGACGAGGGGATCTGATCATGAACCTCCTCGAGTTCCTCGAAGATCCGCGCGGCCCCGAACAAAAGGGCCGCGTGCTGATCGTCGGCAAACACGGCACGCCGTTCCTCGCTGTCCGCATCCCCCCGCGGCGAAAGCGAATCGTCCTCGTCCCCGTCCTCCAGAAATCCTCGGAGACACAAGGAGAGTGAGAAAATGGGATTGATCGATCAGATCAAGAACGCGCTGGGACTGGGACCGCCGACGCCGACTTTCGGGCCACCGATGGCGGGATACGTGCCGCCGCGACCGCGACCGATCCCGGTCCCCCTGCCCCCTCAGGGTCTCCCGACGAACCCTTCGGAGTCCGCGGGTTTGGTCACCACCGTCTCGCACGTGAAAGGTCGCGACAGTTCCGCAAGTCTCGTCGGAGGGCGATAGAATGACCACGACGTTCTTCCGGCGCGCTACTCGACTCGCACCGACGCCCCCGCCTGTCGTGGTGGCGATGTCCGCGCCCGTGGTGGTCCCGGTCTTCTCGAGGACCCCGTCCGTCCCGGAGGTTTCACCCGGTCCAAAACGCCCAGATGTCGAGACAATCGGGACCTCGTTCCGTTTTGGGATGCAGCAGGTCACGGTCGCCGTGCACGCCAGGTCGGAGGTCCCGGACAGATTCCCCGCGTCCCTCGTCGGAGGCCGGTGATCTGATGGTGCGCGCGAGGTCCTTGAGGACATCCAGCGACGAGGAGACGCTTCGGGGCGAAATCGCACGCGAGATCGTGGACGAACTCCAAAACCGCGGCGCGCTGACGACGTTGGCGGAGGCCCGCGCGATCGACAAGGCGGAGGGAAATCTGATCTGCAAACGTTGCTCGAATCCCGTGTCGATCCAAGATCCGGTCTGCATCCGCTGCGGTACGAAACAGGCCGTGGACGCGGACGAGGTGCATTTCCGGTGCGTGGATTGCGGCATGCCGATCTCGGATCCAAACACCGCCCAGTGTCCAGCGTGCCGCGGCACGAGGGTCCAGCGAGCGGGGGCGGAGCGTTTCGAGTGCATTCGTTGCGGACACGGGATCTCCGACCTGGAGAAGACGCCCGTTTGTCCCGAGTGCGGCGAGAGCCGCGCCGTCGAACGTCCCGCGCGTGGCGTTCGGACGGTGGTCACCTGATGGAGATCGTCCAGCGAAGAGAACGTTCGCGTCTCGCGCGAATCTTCAGGAAGCTCGCGGAGGCGTTCTCCGCTCCCGAAGTGATTCCGAACAAGCCGAGGATCGTCATCGCTACCGACGGGCGCGGACTCCGCTCGCATTGCGGCGTTCTGCTCAGTTCCGAGGTCTGCTCGATCTGCGGCGTCCGCCCGAGCTGGAGGGATGAACCTTGACTCTCGGTCCGCTCGAAAGCGACGACGAGCGAGCGCGGCGACAGTTGGAGGCCATCCACGTCCGCATCGACAGGGCGATTCGCGCGAGGATCCGCGGACTGAAGTCAGAAATCACAGACCTGTGGCAGGAGTTTTCAGATGGCGGACCCGGACCCGATTGAAGCAGGTTTGGAGAAGACCCGACTCGAACTCGAGGCGTTGGCCGAGCGGCTCAGTCCGACGCTCCCGGAGACGGCACCCGTAGTTCCCGCGAGCCTGCTCGACTCGGACGACGCGAAGGATGCCGCACTCGTGCTCACCGATCTTCTCGGTGAGGCGATCCGCGGGGCCGTCTTCGCGGAGAGACCGCCGCGGACTCCGGGTACGCAACGCCGCTCACGATTTACTTCTCCTTCTCCACCGGCTGCCGTCGCGCCTCCTCCTCCCGCGACGGTAGCTGTCCCCGTGGTCCCTCCGGCTCCGATCCCAAGGGCGGAAGCGCCCACGACATCGGGCACGCCGAATGCGGAGTTTGGCGCGGACCACATGGAGGACCGAGTCGATCGACTCCGTTTGGACAAATCTTCCGAGCCTCGAGAGCGAAAGCTGCGAGGCCCGGTCATCGGACAAAGAGAGTCGTCGTAAGGAGGCGACACACACACCATGCCTCTTGTCCCGCGCCGATGCCGACTGGGTTCCGGAACCCAGTCGGTCGCGCTAATTCGTCGGGGCGCGTTTGCCGTATCGAACGAACGGGGGTCCTTAACCTGGACGATCCAACCCCATGGGAGCTACAGTTCCCTCCCACTTCCGCGGTTTCGTGTTCCGCGGGGCGGAGCGCGCCCATCTCGTCGTTCTCGAGGCACGTGAATGTCATGCCGTACGCCTCGAGGAAGGACATCCCGAGGTGGCGTTTGCGGGGCGGGCGGCCTCGGTGGATCTCCGAACTTCCTGTGAGGGTCGGGATGTCGCCACGCTGTTCGCGCTGCGCGGCTCCCGCGACGTCATTCTGCGAAACCTGGCTCTGCTTGGCCTGTTACAGGAAGATCCACTCGCGTGACAAGGCCGGGAATCTGATCCACGGCCCGCGCGGCGAATCGCTCCCGGAGGACCGGGGCGCATTGGAGACGACGAGCTGGAAGTCTCGAATTCTTGCCGAACAGTCCGACCTTGATGAACGCGGGACTCGAGTTGCAAATCCCCGTCGACGTCCGCAGGAGGAATGATGGTCGAGTTCGGACTCGAGGACCTCGTCGGTCGCACCTTCGAGAAGCTCGCGCCCCGGCTCCAGGAGATTGCTTGGAAGCTCTTCGCACTCGAAGGGAGTATCGACCGGGGCATCTTGACGCTGGAAGACTTCCTCGGATTCAAGAACCAGCTCGCGCGCCTTCGCATCGCGATCGAAGACCTCCCGGTCCTGGTCAGTGACCCGAAGGCGCTCATGGGTGGCGACGTCGGCGCGGGAGTCGCGTCGTGAGGATCCCATGAGCATCTTCTCGAACATGTCCGTCGTGATCCCGTGTTCGCACGACGAGCCTTCCGAATGGGTGCAGGAGCTCGTCGCGGTCGCTCTCGATGAAGCGAACGACGTATGGGTCGTCTGCGAATCGGAGTCGATCGCGACCACCCTCGCGATCAGCGGGACGGAGCGACTCCGGGTTCGCGCCCAGTCGCAGCCGGGAGGCGGGAAAGTCAGCGCGTTGAACGACGGCTTGCAATGGGCCCGCAGTACCTTCGTTGTTTTCATCGATAGCGACGTGAAGCTCGCAGGCGGCGAGATCACGACGACGGAGGAGCTGCTCGATTCGGGCGTCGACTTCGTCGGCGCGGGCTATGGTCGGAAGGCAGCCTTCCCGATCCTGAGCCCGACATCGGGATGGTTTTTCGGAGCGCGGAAGACGACTTTTATCGCGGCGGGCGGATGGAAAGGAGACGGACTCAACGAGGACGTCTTCACGATCCGCGGCCTCCAGAAGCAGGGGTACCGGGTCGTGGACGGCGGCTTCACGGTAGGGCTGCGTCGGCCCGTGAAGAATCCGGCGGTCAAATTCCTGAGCGCAATGTTCGGACGGTGAAGCCGTGTGGCCCGCTTCCTTCCGTCGGCGAGCCCGGTAGCGCAGCAGATTACGATCGCTCCCTCGCCGCCACCGCCTCCACCGCCACCTCCGCCACCACCTCCGCCCCCTCCGCCGGTTCCCATTCCAACATCAGTCACGTTGCTCGTGTCCATGAACCCAGTTCTCCTCGGAACGCCGGACACATTCTCCGGGCGGCTCATGGCCGCGGGCGGACTCGCCGGTCAGGACGTCCTCTTCGAGTACTCGCCCGACGGAATCACATGGTCACCGGAATCACAGAGCGGCGGGCACTTCCCACTGACGGATGCGAGCGGGAACTTCAGCCGGACCATCACGATCGACGGAGCGGGTCCGCACACCGAATACTTCCGGGCGAGGTTCGCGGGAACGGCGCAATACGCCCCGTCCACGAGCTCACCTGTCGTGCTGTCCGTCGTCGCACCTGCGCCGCCACCTCCGCCACCCCCGCCTCCTCCCCCGCCCCCGCCGCCACCGCCTGGTCCACCTCCGCCACCACCTCCTGGAACGGGCTTTAATCAGCTCGTCGTCGTCCTGATGGAGAACCACGACTTGGCGTCGATCTACGGCACGGCCCCGTACATGACGCAGCTCGCGGACACGTACTCCTTGTCGAGGGCCTGGTCCGCGATCACGCATCCGAGCGAGCCGAACTACTTCGCGCTGATCGGCGGGAGCACCTTCGGCATCAACGGAGACGGCTACATCGAGCATCTCCCGGACCGCAATATCGTGGACGTCATCGAGGCCACGGGTCGTACTTGGAGGGCCTTCGCCGAAGACGCGACAGGGTCCGGGGGGAATCTTCAGCCGCCTCGAGGTCAGGACCACTTCCCGTTCCTCGGCTTCACGGACATCACGGGCAATGCGGCTCGAGCCGCGAACCTGCTACCGGGATCGTCCGCCGAGGTGATCGCCGCCCTCAACGCCGGAGTGAACTTCATCTGGCTCACGCCGAACGATTGTCACAACATGCACAGCTGCTCCGTCTCCACCGGCGATTCGTGGCTCGCGTCGTGGGTGCCGCAGCTGCTCACGGCGATGAGCGGCAAGCGATGCCTCCTCGTGATCCTGTTCGACGAGGGCGTCGCGGGCCAGATCGTGTATGCAGGTTTCTCGGGCACCGCGGCGAAGTTGGCGTACAAGTCGACTTCGCCCTACACCCACTACTCGCTCCTGAAGCTCCTCGAGACGGTGTGGGGCGGCGGGGACCTCGGGAAGGGCGACGTGACTGCGAACGCGCCGACGGAGTTCATCGCGTGAGAACACAATTCACATGGAGAAAAGTGCCCCGTCACTCCATGGAGTTTCGTTGAGATAGGGCATTCCGGAACCGTGTAGGAGGCCGTTTTCATGGAGAAAACACGTTGACGTAGCTATGGCGTAGCCGCGTCAACGCAGCGTGTATTAGTCTGTATTAGCGTCGCTCCGACTACGTCGGCACGGGCTTCGGATCGTACCACGGGCTCAGCGGATCCACGCCCGAACCGCGGCACCGCGGGCACTCCTTCCACTCGTCGTCGTGCAGCTCGATGTACTCGTGGTACGTCGGCGCGATGACGCGATGGCCATGGCACCTTCTGCACCGCACCTCTACCACCGCTGAGAGGTGCGAAGGGGTGTTCCTTGCCTTGCCAAGCCTGACCCGACCCGGCCTGACCTATCCGGGCCCAGCCAAACCGTGTCTCGCCCGGTCACGCCGCGCTGGGCCATCAATGTTCCCTTCACGTCGTCACCTTCCGGGGAAGGACGGCGAGCGTCCATGCGATCCCCGTCGCGATCCCGATCAGGAAGAGCGTCGAGCGATGCATGAACGTCCAGTCGATAACGGTGCCCGCGTATAGCACCGTCGAGTCCACCGCGACGAAGGCGGCCGTGATCGCGGCCTTGCGAAGGATCCCCCCGTGGTGCTCGACGACATGGACCTCGTGGACCACGACGTCCTTGTTCTCCTCCTCCCAGCTCACGACTCCGACGGACGGACTGACGTTGGGCTGCATCGATCCCACTCGAGGGGGCATGGGAGGGATAGGCTATTAAGCCCACAGGACCCATATCGCCGTGAAGGGACATGAGGGCCAAGCGGGATGCCGGGCGCATGACGGTCAAGGCCGTGGCGAAGGTCGGCTCCAAGGGCCGCCTCTACCTGCCGCCCGAGGTCCGAGATGCGATGAAGCTCTCCGAGGGCGACTACCTCGCATTCCGGGAGGAGCGCGGCCGGATGTACGTCGAGAAGCTGGAGTGAGCGATGATCGACGCAAAAGCCAGGAATCTCCGAGTCATGCCGGGGATCTTCTTGTCGCCTCCAACGCTTGCCCAAACGAAGGAGACGCCCGACGGGTTCGTCATTGGCATGGGGGCGGGAGTGTCGGAGAAGAATGTTGTCAAGGTTCTCAATCACGAGATGCTACACGTCATGTTCCTCGGGGATCCGACCATGCTCGATGCCTCAGAGGCGTTGGACTCGTGTTTCCTGAAAGGGGTCGAACATGTGTACACCCGCTACGATCCAGTCGGACTTCCCACGGAGTGGTGGGCGGAGGAGTGAGCGGATGACGGACGAGTACCGAGAGAAGAAGGGACTCCGGATGTACACGCTCCTGAAGAAGGCCACGCTTGAGTTCATGGAGAGGCACCCATGAGCGACGCGCCCCCCGAGATCGTGCGAGCCGTCGCACGGATGAAGCCGGAGCAACGACGCGACGCGGTGGACTTCCTCAAGCGCATGATTCGCGAGGGCGTGCCGCTCGCCTCGATTACGGTCCTCCTCGATGAGGACGACGTACCCGTCGCTCTGACGGTATCCGCGATCCCTTAAGCTCCTCGTCGCGGGCGGCCTACTTCTTCCGGGATCACGCGGCCTTCGCGGCTTGAAGGAGTTGGAGGAACCGCGCGACCTTCGGATCCCCGAGGAGGTTCTCCAACTCGGTGCCGGGGAGAGGCCCGGCGCGACCCGCCGGGACCGCCGCGGGAAGCATCGGGACGACCGGTTGGAGTTCGCCCTCCGCGGCCGCGAGCCGTCCGAGGTCCTCCGATGCCGGGGGCTCGAGACCGTTCGCCCGAAGGAGTGCTCGGTAGGCGTCCTCGTTCACCAGGTGCCCGTACCTCCGCGCGAGCATCCCGGAGCCCGGCGACCATCCGAGGAGCTTTTCGATCTGCGCCTCCGGCACGCCGAGTCGCATCAGGTGCGTCGCCCTCGAGTGTCGGAACAGATGTGGATAGACGCGTTTCGTCAGGCCCGCGCGCCTCGCCGTCGCCTGCACGATCTTCAGGATCGCCGACTCGTTGAGCGGTCGGCCTTGGCCCACGGTCGCCGACGGGAAGAGGGGCGTCTCGTCGGACTTCGAGCCGGGATGCGCCTTGATCCACGCGCGGACATGGTCGCCGCCCTCGTGCTCGAGGACCCAACCCACGTGCTCCTCCCCCGCGATCTTCACCGTGCGGAAGAAGATCCGGAAGGCCGCGCCCCCGTTGTCCGAGGGCCTCTCGCGGATGTCGCCGAGGCGGATCGCGCCGATCGCGCTCGCCCGCTGTCCCGTCGCCCAGAGCACCGCGATGAGTGCCCGGTTCCGGAGATCGCCCGCGGCCTCGAGGAGCCGGTTCACTTCCGGGAGAGTGAGGAGATCGTCCGGCGAGAGCCGATGCCGTCGCTGCTTGAGGACGCAGAGGTCCGCGAGGTCCGTCCGGCCCGCGGCCTTGTAGAACCGCTTCAGCTCGGCCGCGTAGTTGTGCCCCGATCGCATCCGCCGGAGGTGGACCTTCAGGTCGCCGAGGTCGCGAGCGGTCGCACGGGCGAGCGGCTTCTCGAGGAGCGCCTCGCACCGCGTCAAGAGCTTTCGATACGTCCGCAGGGAGGACTCGCCCGCCCCGCTCCGCCCCAAGTAGTCCGGGATCCCGAAGTCCGACATGGTCATCGGGACGGGTATGCACGGGAGGGGATATTAACTTACCGTCCTAATCCTGAGTGTTGCGATTAGTGTGGAACTTGCCATCTTTGAGGAATGCAACCTTGTTGCGGTAGACCGACGGTGCGGCCGGGTTGTGGTGATCGTAGTGGTAGTGACTCACGGTGAGGACGTCGGCGTCCTTCGCGGCGATCCGGATTCCTTCCCAGAGTTCTTTCTGCCGCGTCTTCTCGGTCGGGTGCGCCGGGAGGTCGTATCGGTACGGCCCCAGCCGGACGCTCGGATCCAGGAGGATCGTGACGTCCGGCGTCTCGACGAGCGTCGCCATCGAGCGGGCCCCGAGGCTGTCCGCCGCGAGCGGCACGATTTTCATTGAAAGACCGCTTCGCCCCAAACCTGGATCCGGACTTTTTGGAATCCTAGGGTGGGGAACAGCGCAAGCGACGCTTCGTTGTCGACGTATGCGTGGAGCGCGGGGACTTTTCCGGATTGCAAGAGGTCCCGCGATACCGCTGCGACAACGGCCTTCGCGAGCCCCTTCCGCCGGTGGCTCTCGAGGACATGGACCATTCCGATGATGCCGACCCGGTCCGTGACGATGTGCGTCAGGGCCCACGCCACCGGTTCTCCATTTTCGTAGATCGCGGCGGTCGGTCCTTCTTCGATGCGCCTCCGGACGTAGTCCTCCGCGGGCCACGTCGGCTCCCAGAACTTCGCGACCTTCTCGGCCCATCGCGGGTCCAGGGGTCGCACCCGCTCGTCCGGCTGGTCGACGAAGTCCTTCGCGTCGAGTTGGAAGAGCCACGCCGACTTCGGTCGGAATTCCTTCGCCCGGTGCGCGAGGAGCGTGAGCGGGAACTCCTCCGTGAGGTGGATGATCGTGAAGCCGGGCGGCAGGTGCTGGCACAGCGCGCTCGCGGCATCCAGGTCGAGCGCATGGAGCGCGATGAAGTTCGCCCCGTTGCGCCGCGTCGTGCGGTGAACCGCCAGCACGCCACGGAGCGGCCGGCCCTCCGAGTAGACCTCGTACTCCGGCTGTTGGAACGCGCGGTCCCAGACGACCGCATTCCCGACAGGGTCCATGTGGAGGAACGCCCGCGCCGAATCGTTGTTCACAGGGAGGGAAGATGCCGCCGTGACTTGGGGGACCGCTTTCGCGGCGAAAAGGCTTCGCGGATTCAGTCGGGCGACCAGGTCCCGAGGCGTTGCGCTCGAGGCCCGCGTCCGCGACGGGTCGTCCTCGATCCAGTCGTCGATCTGCTGGAGGGCGGCGGAGTCGGGTGGATCATCGGGGTCGCCGGGAGACGAGGACGTGCGGCGAGACCATGGCCCTTTCCGATGGATCCACAGGTGCAGCGCCACCGCGACCACGATGGCGGCGGGGATGAGCAGCAGGAGCGTCCATCCGGAAATGAGCCCCGCCGCGGCGACCTGGACCGAACGCACGACGATCGCCTGATGGCCCTGCGCATCGGTGACCTGGACGGACACCGAATGGGCGCCGGGCTGATCCCACGTGTGGGAGACCTGACAGCCGTTCGCCGATTGTCCGTCCCCGAAGGTCCACCGGCAAGTGTACGCGGGGCTCCCGCCGACCGGATACGCCGTCGCGGTGGTCGCCTCTCCGACGCGGGGCGAGCCGGGAGAGAAGTCGACGGTCACCGCAAGGCGCAAGCCGATTCGGACCTGGGCGTGCGAGGAGGCCTGCGTCCCGTTTGAGTCGGAGGCGAGGACGGACACGTTGTACCCGCCGGGTGTCGCCCACGTGTGCGTCGCCGTGCAGGTTTGGGGCTGCGTCCCGTCTCCGAAGTCCCACGAGCAGGAATATCCACCCGCTCCGCCGCGCGGGTACGCGGTGAAGTACACGAGTTCGCCGGAGACGGGGGAGGACGGCGTGTATGTGAACGCGACCGTGAGCGGACCGCCCGGAGGGCCGGGCCCGCCACCGCCGTTCTCGATCGTAATGGTCGGCAGGTTCGCGGTGCCGGACGCCCCGAGGGAATCGGATCCCGTGACCACGACGGAATAGTTGCCCGGATTCGTGTAGGCGTGGGAGACGGACGCGCCGCTCCCCGTGGTCCCGTCGCCGAAGTCCCAGGCGAAGTCATACGGAGATCCGGCGCCGCCACCCGCCCACGCGTTGAAGATGATCGGACGCGCGGGGGCCTCGTACGTCGTCGAGGACGACGCGCTCACGCTCACCGTGGTGATCGACAGCGTGACCGTGTCCGAGGCGGTGCCTCCGTTGCCGTCCGTCACAGTGACGGACGCCGTGAAGGAGCCCGTCCCTCCATAGGCATGCGTTGCGGTCGATCCCGAAGCGGTCGAGCCGTCCCCGAAGGACCAAGCGTAGCTGGTGAAGGTGCCCGGCCCGCCCGAGGCATCCGCGGTGAAGCTGAGGTCGGTCCCGGGGGCGGCCGCCGCGTGATCCACGGACGCGACGACCGCGGGCGCCGGGCTCACGGTCAAGTCGACGTGCGCGGTCGCTTGGCCGGACCCGGCATCTCGCACGGTGCAGGTCGCTCGCATCGGGCCCGAATTGGCGTACGTGTGACTCGCGGTCTGCCCCGCTGCGGTTCCTCCGTCGCCGAAATCCCAGGCGTACGTGTAGGGAGGTGCGCCACCCGAGGCCGCACACCGGAACGAGACGGACTGCCCAACGTCCACCGCCACGGCCGACGCATCCGCTGTCGCCCCGATCGGTTGCGGCGCTCCGAACGTCACTGCGTTCGACGCGGACGGCGAGTCGGGTGTCCCGGCCGCACAGTCCGGGCAGACGTCCGTCGTGAGAATGTAGAAGGTGTATCCGTTGCTCGAAGAGAGCCCGTCCACCGTGTACGTCGTCGTGCCCGAGTCCGAGATCTGCGCATAGACGGTGTAGGGCCCGCCGTTCACGGACTCCATCACCTTGTAACTCCCGAACGCGATGTGACCGCCGTACGTCGCCTTGTTGTCCCAGGAGAGTAGGACGGCCGTCCCGTTGATCGTCGAGTAGCTGAGGGAAGCGACATCGGACTGCGTCACGACGACCTGCGTCGCGGCCTCGCTTCCATCGCAGTCCCGGACCACGAGCTGCCACCAGTACGTGTTCACCGGTGCGAAGCCGTACACGAAGGCCCACGTCGTCCCCCGATCCGGGATCGTCGCCCACGTCGTCCAGGGTCCGGTCGCCCCGGACTCCGAGTACTGCAGCGCGTATTCGCGGAAGCAGAGGTCGATGCTCTGGATCCAGCCCAGGCTCGCCGCCGACGGTCCGACGCCGTCGAGGACGATCGGCGAGGGCAAGGCGAGTTGCGCGTCGACAGTCGGCGTTCCGCGCGACGCCGGAGGCGGGAGGTTCTGGAAGGCTGCGAGGCCGAAGGCAGCGAGGACGAGGAGCATCGCTGCAAGGAATACCGGTCTACCGCGTCGCGTCTGAGTGTAGAGCGAAGCCCGAACGAAGATCCCTTCCTGCCTTCCCACTCCCGCAGACTAGAAGAATATTACCCGGACGATGGTTGCACTTGTGTTCGTTTGTGGTCAACCGCTCCCGGGTGACCGGCCTCTCGGCTTCGGCGCTTCCTGCCGGGAGAGCGGCGCGATCTCCGTCGCGATGTCCTTCGCGGCCTTTGCCGGATTCGCAGACTCGAGGATTGATCGTCCAACGATAACCGCGTCCGCGCCCGCCGCGATCGCGGCCGACGCACTCCCGCCCTGAGTCCCGACCCCAGGAGACAGGATGAGCTTCGTGCCGACGATGGCCCGAAGCGCGCGCACGCGGTCCGGTCGCGTGGCCGGGGCGACGATGCCGGCCGCACCGGCGCGCACGGCGATCCGCGCGATCGCCTCCGCGTGAGGCGCCGTGAATTCCGCGCCGCCCGGATGGCTCATCTCGGTGATGACGAAGACCTCCGCGTTTCCGGCCGCCTCGACCGCCGCCCGCACGGAGTCCTCTCCGACGAAGCCCTGGGTGATGATTCCCGACGCGCCCATTGCGACGACCTGCTCGACGATCAGCCGGGTCACGTTCGGAATTTCGGCGGTGCGAAGGTCCGCGAGGAGGTACCCGAGTCGCGCGATGTCCTTGAGGACGTCGCGGCCACCCGACAGGAACAGCGCCCAGCCGACCTTGATCGCGTCGACCTCGCCCGCAACGGACTTCGCAATCGATCGCGCCCGGTCCGGGTCCGTCACGTCAAGGGCGAGGATCAGCCGCCGCTCGAGCCGCATCGATGCCCTCAGGAGGGATCGGGTCAAAAAGGCTTCTCCGCCGCGCCTTGGCGGACCCTTTAAGTAGCGCAAGGCGAATGGGACGCCGCTTTCCGATGCCCGAGGTCCAGCGGATCAAGACGAAGATCTGCCTCGTGGGCGAGGCGGCCGTGGGCAAGACGTCCCTGATTCGTCGGTTCGTCCAAGACGAGTTCGACGATCGCTACATCACGACCCTCGGCGCGAAGGTCTCGAAGCGCGAGATGACGTTCGATCTGCCGGACCGCGGCTCGAAGATCCAGATGGACATGACCGTCTGGGACATCATGGGGGAGAAGGGCTTCCGGGACCTCCTGAAAGAGGCGTTCTTCCACGGGGCCAAGGGGATCCTCGCGGTCTGCGACCTCACACGGTACTCGACCCTCAAGGAGCTGGACGACTGGGTCCAGAGCGTCTTCAACGTCGTGGGCGAGATCCCCGTCGTGTACGCGATCAACAAGATCGACCTGAAGGACGAGGTCATGATCCTCTACGGCGACAAGGAGATCGAGCAGGCCGTGCGCGCGTTCGAGGCGCCGTTCTTCTATACGTCCGCGAAGACGGGCGAGCGGGTCGAGGAAGTGTTCAAGCGGCTCGGCACGATGGTCCTGAACCGTGACGGTATCCCGGTCGTATCGTGAATTCATCCGGGAGAACCGCGCGGGAACCGTTAAGTAGACGGCATCGGTCTGAGGCGCGGTAACCGGGGCGAGGGCGCCGAATGACGACGACGAAGACCCTGAAGTCGAAGATCTGTCTCGTCGGCGACAAGGCGGTCGGCAAGACGTCGCTGATTCGCCGCTACGTGCTGAACATGTTCGACGAGCAGTACATCACGACGATCGGTACGCGGGTTTCCAAGAAGGAGGTTCGGGTGTTGCTGCCGGAGCAGGACCTCCTGGTGGACATCGACATGACCATCTGGGACATTATGGGAGAAAAGGGATTCCGCGAGCTCCTCAAGGACGCCTACTTCTACGGGGCGAATGGCATCCTCGCGGTCGCCGATATCAGCCGCCGCAAGACCCTCGACGACCTCGACGATTGGATCGACGGCGTCGAGCAAGTCGTCGGCAAGGTTCCCATCCTCTTGGCGGTGAACAAAGCGGACCTCGCCGCGGCGGGGCAGTACAAGGAGCGGGATGTCGCCCAGGCCGCGAAGGCGTACGAATCGGAGTATGTCCTAACGTCTGCGAGGACCGGAGACAAGGTCGAGGACGCGTTCCGCCGCCTCGGTGCGCTCGTCGCGGAGCATCAGCTCCAGCTCGTGTAAGCCCGCCATCCGTGTCGGACAGTCATCCGACGTCCCCAGCTCTACGAAGAAACGAGCGAATTGCAAATCATTAAGTACGCTCGCCAAGATGGTCACATCCCCTGAGCCGGCGCCCGCGCGGCGGGCGAAGGAGGGGTCTCGGGCCGGGAGCAGGGGAGAACCCGATCGGAAGGCCCATGCTCGCGCGAGGACGGAGAGTGACACCGAGCGCCCGCGCCGTCTTGGCGCTCTGTCTGCTGTTTGCGTGCTTGGCGTTCTCGGTTTCCCCGCCCCTTCCGATCGCGGCAGACCTGCCGATCGTGTTCCCGGGCACCGACGCGTCGCGGACCGTCGGATGGGGCATGAACACGAGTGCGGGCCTCACCCTGCAGGGCGTCGAACTGTCCGGCGGCGCGGCCCGATTGCCTTGGACTTACACGAACACGTCGTGGCCCGACGCCCAAGGGTTCACGGACAACGGCACTCTCGACGCGAATCTCACGACCGTAGGGAGCGGGATCGTGATGGCGGCCGACTCGAGCAATCACGTCCTCAACGGCGACTTCGCCGCGAACGCGTCCTGGGGATTCGGACAGGGTGCGGGAGGCCGGGTGTCGACCGGTTGGGACGCGGTCGCCCAGGATGCCGTGGCTCGATCCGAGTCCCCTTCGACCGAATCCCTCTGGGACGGAATGAACTCGACCAGCGGGTGGAAGTTCGACTCGTCCCCTAACATCACGGCCGGATTCCACCTGAACACCACGAATCCGAGGGAAGGGACCGGGATGATCGAGATCGACGTCACGAACGTGTTCGACGCGGCTGCGCACTACGTAGGCATCGAAAAGCTGAGTCCGGTGAACTGGTCCAGGATCGATCGCCTCGCGCTGTGGGTGAACATGAGCGGTCCCGACTCGGTGACGTTCCGCGTGACCGCGATTAATTCCACGAGTATCCCGGTCCAGACGGCTGCCCAGACCCTCGCACCCGGTTGGCAAGAGCTTGCTGTGGATCTCCGAGAACTCGGCTCGGACCGCGCCGCGCTCAGCGCCGTCACCCTTCGATTCGACGGTGTCTTTTCTCCTCCGATCCAGTTCTACCTCGACGATGCGCGTACGGGCCTCACGAAAGAGTACGTGGATTCGGCCGTCGTCTCGCAATCGATCTCGAAGTCGTCGACCACGTCACCGACTCTGGGGAACGCGGTCCTCGCCCTGAACTGGACCGCCACGAGCGTGACGAACGTGAGTCAGTTCTCGCTCGCGGTCAACGTGTCGGGTCCTCTCGGGACGTTCGAACGGTCGCTCCCGATCTCCTCCGCGAGTCCATGGCAACGAGCCTACGCCGACGTCTCATCCATCATGTCGTCACCGGACACCTATTTGGTGAGCCTCAAGGTCCTCGTGAAAGCCAACACCACCGGGCCCATCAACGCGACGATCCACCTCGATGACGTTGTGCTGACGATCCCGAACCGGCACGATGGGACCTACCTATCCGCCGCCGTCCCACTTGGCACCGAATCCGAGTATCTCCGTCTCACGTGGTCGGCGGCCATCCCGGACTCCGCGTCGGTCGAGTTTGCCCTGCGTTCCGGAAACAGCTCGAGCCCGAACGATGGATCGTGGAGTCCCTGGCAGACTTGGACCACGCCCGGTTCATCCACACCCGTGGCGGGCGGAGGCTCGTGGTTCCAGGTGCAAGGGGCCCTCACAACGACGAACGCGAGCGTGACCCCCGTGCTCGATTCGATGTCGTTCGAGACTCGTCATCATACCGCCCAAGGTTCGATCGTCTCCGGTTCTTTCACGGCCCAATCGGACTTCCTGAAGTGGCGCACGCTCATGGCGTCGTTCGCCGGCGGGTCCGGAACCTCGGTCGCATTCTACGTCGGAGACGGGTCCTATTGGACCCCGGCTCCACCGGGGAGCAACCTCACGGACTACGCCGGTCGCTCGATCCGGTGGCGGGCCGTCCTCGGCACCTCGAACGGACTTGAAACACCAGCTGTCACGCACGTCGATCTGATCTACGAATACCTCGGGCCAATCGTCCGCGTGACGATTTCCCCCGGCGGGCCCATCACCGTCGCGTCGGGCGCTACGGTTTCGTTCCGCGCGAGCGCATTGGATCCAGGATCGCACGTGAACGGCTCTGCCGCATTCGTCTGGGCAACGGACGATCGGGACGGAGAGATGCATCCGAACGGCGACTACACGGCCGGCACGGTCGGATGGTCGAACATCACGGTGACGTTGGCGGGAAACCCGGGGATCTTCGCCCGTGTGGCCGTCCATGTCGTCGCAGCGCCATTCAACCTCGTCGCCAGCTTGCAGCCAATCGCCCTGATCTTAGCCGCCCTCGCGATTGCAGGCTACCTCGTGTACACGTTCGTGATCCGCCGCATGTTCGCGGTCGACGACCTCTTCCTGATCTCCAAGGACGGCCGCCTCATGTTGCACAACACGCGCCGCATGCGCGCGGACCGCGACGAGGACATCCTCTCCGCGATGCTCACGGCCATCCTCACGTTCCTGCGGGACTTCGATCCCGAGGAGGATAGCGGCCTTCGCCGCTTCGAGATTGGCGGCAAGACAGCGCTGCTCGAGCGCGGACGCCACGCGTTCCTGGCGGCCGTCTACTCGGGCCGCGTGCCGCGCTGGGCCGGTAAGGATCTGAAGCGGTTCATGGCCGATCTCGAGGTGCGGTTCGGGGCGACGTTCGCGCACTGGACAGGGTCTCCGCAGGATCTGCAAGGTCTGAAGGAATTCTCGGAGCGATTCGTCTCCCGCCTCCGGTATCATCGGCCGCGCGGAAGTGCGGAAGCCTAGATCGTGCCCCGGCGGAACAGGACCAGGTAGAAGATCACCGCGAAGCCGAACATCGTGAAGCCGGTGGAGATCAGCCAGAGATACCGGAGGAGCCTCGCCCGTTGCAAGGGATCGGCCCACGCGGCGGCGAACCGATCGATCACGGCGCCACCAACGGTGTGCGGACCATGAAGTTGTCTCGGTCGCACCAGTGTGTTCGGGAGTGCGGCGGTCCGGATTCGCGCCCTCGTTTTCTGCCAAAACATCGCTCGCGCACTTCCAGCACCGATACCTTTATCATGGACCTGGACAACCCATGACAGCCCTTAGCGCGGGAGGGGCGTGGGTTCGCCGAGGACGCGGCTCGCTGGAGCCTGCGGAGTTTCCCTCCCATGCACGAACGGTCACGCCACCTGCCCGAAGCGCTCGTCCTGCTTCTGGTCGTCGTCGCGCTCCTTCCCGGTGCAGCAGCGGCACCGGTCGTGAGCGAGCAGGCGGGCGGGGCCAAGCGAGTCACGTGGGACTTCTCGACGGGGGCGGACTATAACGTGACGGGCGTCGCGCTGGCGCCGGGATTCGCGGCGCTTGCCCAGGTGCCATCGTGGTGGAACTTCACGAGCGACGCCGAGTTCCTGGCTGCCGAGGCCTCCGCCACGAACGTCAGCGTGGGGTCGGGACTCCAACTCGCGGCCCAGGCGACGAACCTGATCCAGGACGGGTCATTCAATCTGACGCAGGGACCGTGGACGTACGTCAACGGAACGACGGGGCAGGTGCTGTCCGCGAGGGACGCCGGACGGGACGCACGCCTCTGGCACCTGACTCCGAGTGTCCAGTTCGACTCGATGGACAATGTGTTCGGGACGCATCCCTGGACCGCCGTCTCCAACGGGCAGAGCACCAGCACCCTCGGCCAATCGACCGGCACCCGCCATGAAGGGAGCGGCTCGCTTCGGGACGACGTGACCCTCGCCCAGCAGGGGGGCGGGAACTGGGTCGGCGCGGTGCGCGACGATCCGGGCACCTGGAACTGGAGCGCCTACAATCGCCTCGGGGTCTGGATCAACGTGAATGCCAGCGGCCTCGCGGCGTCCATCCTCCTCAGCAACCTGGGAGGCCAGAACTGGGTCAGCTGGATTCCACAGTCGCTCAGCACGGGGTGGCACCGGTACATCTTCGATGTGTCTCCTTCCTTCGGGACGAACGACCGAATCGATCAGGTCGAGGTCGGCTTCCTCGGATCTCCGGGCCGGTACCGGGCCCACGTCGACGACCTCGTGCTGTTCAACTACACGGCCTTCGACGAGACGGCGAACGTCTCACAGGCGTTCACGAAACCGTTCGCGACGAGCGGCGCCCCCGGGACGCTCAACCTGCGATTCGACGTCACCGCGACGCCGTCCGTCAACACGGTCGCCTACCTGAAGCTGAACGTCGGCAACTTCACATCCAGCGAGTCGCCGGTCCCGGTGGCAACTCGAACCTTGACCTTCGACCTGAGCGCGGACTCCGCGCTTCGGAACGGCGGTCCCTTCAACCTCACGTTCTCCTTGGAGTTGATCCGCATCGGGACGGAAGAGGCGTCGATGTCGGTGTCGATCGACAACGTCAGCCTGGAAGCCGAGCAGTACGCCGACGGCTCCTTTACCGGCGCACCGATTGACGCCGGATCCGCTGCGGTATTCTCCGCCGCGGTGGCGCAAGCGACGGCGGATCCGCCCGCGACGTCCGTCGCGGTCGAGACAAGGACCGGGAACGCTTCGTCGCCGGGAGATTCGTCATGGACCGCATGGGCTCCCGCCGTGGGTTCGCGGATCACAAGCCCGCCGAATCGGTTCCTCCAGTGGCGGCTCTCTCTCGGCACGGACGGCGCCGGGACGCCTGTCGTCACGCGCCTCTCGATCCGTGCGGACGCCTTCCGGCCCGTCGGGATCCTACGCACAGCACCGTTCCTCCCGGGGGAGTCGGTCTTCGGATGGGAATCGTTCTCGGTGAACGAGACCCGGCCTCCCGGCACCGCGATCGTTTGTGAGATCTCCGTGGACGGGGGAGCGAGCTGGACCGGGGTCGCGGACGGACAGGATCTCTCGAAGCTCGCGACACAGGCCTTGGTCCTCCGCGTCACGCTCTCCAGCGGGAACACGAGTGTTTCCCCTTCCGTCACCTCGCTGTCCGTATCGTACCGCCCGTCGATGTGGTCCGCTTTGGTCAGCGCATGGGGAGGCCTGCTCCTCCTGGCCTGCGGGATTGCGGGGTACTTCGGTTGGAAGCGGTATCCACACCGGACGCCGACGGACGACCTGTTCCTCATCGGCCTCGACGGACGCCTCTTGGTCCACACGTCCGTCCGCCAGCGGGCCGCGATGGATGAGGACATCTTGGCGGGGATGCTCACCGTCATCTCGGCGTTCGTCCGGGACGCCTTCCGCGAGGAGCATGAGGAGTTGAAGAAGTTCGAGCTGGGGGACCGCAACGCGGCGGTCGAGCGGGGGGAGTACGTATACGTCGCCGCGATTTACCCGGGAGCGCTGCCCCTCGACGTCTCCCGCAGTATGAGGGAATTCTTGTCGGACCTGGCCGAGCGTTACGGGGAGAACCTGGCCTTCTGGTACTTCGCGGACGACCTCCCGGGCCTCCCGGGCATGATGGCCGCGTTCGCGAGCCGCGGCCGGTATCGTCGCGGGAACTGGCGGAAGGCTGGGCGAACGCCGTCGGGGTCCGCCGGCGTCCCCACGATCGGTTGCCCGATTGTCGATGGACCGAAAGATGCGATGGCAATACCGAACGATGAGCGGACCTCGGCAAGCGTGATCCCGCTGCGCGGGCGCTAGCACCGAAGCCTTGTCTCGGGGCTATCCGGTCGTCGACCGCCCGCGTCCTACGACGCCTCGGTCTGCTTGAATCGCTTGAGCCGCATGAAGTTGTCCCGCTCCATTTCCTCGAGGCGTTGACGGATGAACGCCTCCGTGGACTTGAGTTCCGGGATCACGCGGTACTCGAGTGCGTTCACGCGTCGTTTCACCTTCTCGATCTCTTCGATGAGGCGTCGCATTGTCGTCTCGATCTCCGCCGCCACGACGATGTCCTCGACCAGGGCCTCGTACGCCTCCGCCGCCTCGTCGATGCGCGCGGACGTCGTGATGATCCCGTAGCCGCGGTCCTCGAGCTTCTTGCGCACGCTCTTCGCCTCGATCTTCGGGACGATGATCCCCATCACGTTCTTCGTCTTGAGCTGCAGGGTCGGCACCTCCCTCGAGGCGAGCGCGGCCGATCGGACACCGATGGACCCCTCGATCGCGCGGGCGATCGCGATTCGCTGCTCGGCGATCCGGTACTTCTCCGCGAGGTGCGATCGGAGCGTCTTCGCCCGCTCGAGCACGCGGAAGAACTCGACAATCAGGGCGTCCCGCTTGAGCTTCAGCAGCCGATGGCCTCGCTCCGCCATGCGCCGCGTGCGCCGGAGCTGAAGCAGCTGGGACCGCGTCGGCTTGTACTCGGCGAGGACCATCCTACGCGCTCACCTTCGCCGCACCCCGGTACTTCGGATGGTACTTCTCGAGGGTCTTGCGGTCGATCTTCGTGAGCCAGGCCTCGTCCAACGTCGTCAGGAGCTTCCAGCCGATCTCGAGGGTATCGACGATGCTCCGGTCCTCCTCGGAGCCCTGGCGGATGAACTCCTGCTCGAACCGGTCCGCGAACTCCAGCATCTTCCGGTCGCGCTCGGAGAGCGCCTCCTTCCCGACGATCGCCACGAGGCCCCGCACGTCCTTGCCCTCCGCATACGCGGCGTAGAGCTGGTCCGAGACCTGCTTGTGGTCCTCCCGCGTCCGGTCCTTCCCGATCCCGGCGTCCATGAGCCGCGACAGGGACGGCAGCGGGTCGATCGGCGGATAGATCCCTTTGCGGTGCAATTCCCGGTTCACGGCGATCTGTCCCTCCGTGATGTAGCCCGTCAGGTCGGCGATCGGATGGGTCCAGTCGTCATCGGGGATCGCCATGATGGGGATCTGCGTAATCGAACCCGGCCGGCCCTGGATGCGGCCCGCGCGTTCGTAGATCGTCGCGAGGTCCGTGTACGTGTACCCGGGGTAGCCGCGGCGCCCGGGCACCTCCTCCCGCGCCGCCCCGATCTGGCGCAGCGCCTCCGCGTAGTTCGTCATGTCCGTCAGGATGGCCAAGACGTGCATGCCGACCTCGTACGCGAGGAATTCCGCCGCCGTGAGGGCCATGCGCGGGGTGATGAGCCGCTCGACGGCCGGATCGTCCGCGAGGTTCAGGAAGAGGACCGCGCGCTTGAGCGCCCCGGTCCGCTCGAAATCGTTCATGAACACCCGGGCTTCCTCGTGCGTGATGCCCATCGCCGCGAAGACGACGCCGAACGGTTCCTTGCTCCCGAGGACCCTCGCCTGCCGGGCGATCTGGAGCGCGACCTCGTTGTGCGGCAAGCCCGCACCCGAGAAAAGCGGGAGCTTCTGACCGCGCACGAGCGTGTTCAACCCGTCGATCGTCGAGATCCCGGTCTGGATGAACTCTGCGGGGTGCTCCCGCGAGTAGGGGTTGATGGCGGCGCCCTGGATCTCGACGCGCTTTTCCGGGATGATCGGCGGTCCCCCGTCGGCGGGCTCGCCGGATCCCGTGAGGACGCGGCCGAGCATCTCCCTCGAGACGGACAGCTTGATCGTCTCCCCGAGGAACTTCACGCTCGATGCGCGGTCGATCCCGGCAGTCCCCTCGAAGATCTGGACGACGACCACGGAGGTCGAGGAATCGAGGACCTGGCCCCGCTTGCGCCGGCCGTCTGGCAAGTAGACCTCGACCAGCTCGTTGTACCCGACGGGCTCCGTCTTCTCGACGAAGATCAGCGGTCCCGCGATCTCCGAGATCGTGCGGTACTCCTTCGCCACTTCAGCGCGCCTCCAACCGCTTGAAGTCGTCGTCCATCATCGCGAGCGTCTTCTCGAGCTCCTGATCGAACTTCTCCTCGTACTTGACGCGCGTGAGGAGCTCGCGGCTCTTGACGGCCGCGATGTCCTTCACGGGCACGTCGAGGGCGAGTGACTTCTTCCCGAGGTCCGCGTACTTGCGGATCGAGGAGATGAGCTTGTATTGCCGCGCCGGCGGGCAGAACGTGTCGATGGGGTGGTAGGCGTTCTGCTGCAGGAAGATCTCGCGGATCATCCGGGCGACCTCGAGCGTGAGCTGCTGCTCCGGGGGGAGCGCGTCCGCGCCGACGAGCCGTACGATCTCCTCGAGTTCCGCCTCCTCCTGGAGCGTCCGCTGC
>DASPYU010000009.1:0-105790 GCA_035636595.1 Thermoplasmata archaeon | reverse complement strand
GGGACCGTCCAATGCTCGAATGGTGCTCGTCGAGTACGGGGACTACCAGTGTCCCTACTGTGGGGCGGCCTACCCGATCGTGAAGAAGGTTCAGAAGGAACTCGGAACGAGGCTCCGGTTCGTTTTCCGAAACTTCCCCATCACCACCTCCCACCCGCAAGCGGAATGGGCCGCGGAAACCGCCGAGGCGGCCGCCGTCCAAGGGAGGTTCTGGGAGATGCATGATTTTCTCTACGAGAATCAAGCCTCCTTGTCCGACCATGGATTCTTCGCCAACTATGCGAAGAAACTCAAGCTGGACGTGAACAGGCTCGAGCAAGAGGTTGCTCAGCATGTCCATCTGGGGAGAGTTCGAGAAGACTTCATGGGTGGCGTCAAGAGCGGTGTCAACGGGACGCCGACGTTCTTCATTGGTGGCGCGAGATACGATGGTTATCCTGGATTTGGTCCTTTGATCGCGGCGCTCGAAACGGCCGAGAAGGGCTGACCGCAACTCGGCCGATAGCTGGACGTGTGTGAGTCGGCACCCCGCTTCGTGCACTTGCCCTCATTGCAAAGCCATAAATCCAGCCCTCACTTGCTGCTTAGCTATGCCCATGATTGACGTGTATGCACCGGCAGACCTTTTCCCGGCCGGGACCGACGGTCTGCTTGGCAAGGAGCTTACGATGGCCGTCCTCCGCGCGGAAGGTGTGGCAACTCCGGGCCCCTTCCACCTGAACAACACCGCCGCGTTCATCCATCGAATGGACTCGCGGGCGGTTCACACCGCAGCGACCAACTCTGCACGGACTGTCCGTGTCCAGGTCATCACGCCTCCAGCGGCGTTGACCCGAGAAGGTCAGAAGCAACTCGTCAAAGAGATCACCGAGATCGTCACCAAGGTCTCCAGCGACCCGACCCAAGCCAGTCGCACCTGGGTGATACTTACCGAAGCAGCTGAGGGCGGTTGGGGGCTCGCAGGCACGGCCTTTGGCCGCGAGGAGTTCGCGGCGCTCGCCGCCAAGGCGGCTGCGGCGCGCGCGAAATAAGCGTACAATCGGTGCAGGAGTCCAAGTTCTCTGATGCCTGGCCTGAATCATCGCCTTCGTCCTCGCGCAAGAGAGGCTTGGGCTCGAACGCATACTCGGGGCCGACGCGGTCTGCCGGGATCACGCCCAACGATAGAAACTTTCCACTGGCGTATCTCTTGATGGGCTTGCCGGGTTCGCTTGCCAATAGGCCGACTTCCCGCCGGGAGCATCCTAACATGAAGAGCGTTGTTCCGCTAGCAGGTTGTCGTGCCGCCGGGACGCAACCTCGTCCGCTGTGCCACCAATGGTGATGGATGCCAATCGCGAGGGAGGGTTCTATCCTCCGGCAATTCTGGCATGAAAGCCCGCCCCTTGTCACCATGGCCTTCGGGCTTGCCCTGATGCTGCTTTGGCTTCGGGCTAGTTCCTCCGCGCTGAGCTACCTGGTCCTCGATGCCGGAGTAGTCGTCTTTCTCGCAGGCGTCATCCTTGGAAATCCTGTGGGTCACGTGGCTTAGGGCCGAGCTGCGCAGAGGCCGAAATTCCGGGTAAGAATCTGGATCTAGAAGTTGCTGAGGCTGTCGGGCCCGACAAGCTTAATAGTCGTGACCAAAGGTAGCCAGGCCAGTTGAGTGAACCGGTCGTATCGACGTCCTTGGAAACCGTCAGGCGTCTGACGGTAACGAAGCAACATCTTGCGGGCAAGTGGCCGACAGGTCCATCGAGTAAAGCGATCGTGTCCGTCATCCGCGACATCGGATATGTTCAGTGGGACCCGATCACCATAGTCGCACCGTCCCACATCCTCGCGCTCTGGAGCAGGGTCCGCAATTTTCGGCCGTCGGACCTGGATCGACTACTGTGGGACGAGAAGAAGCTCTTCGAGCATTGGTCCCATGCCGCGTCGATCGTCCTCGCCGAAGACTATCCGCTCCACTATTCGATGATGCGAAGGTATCCAGAATCCCTGTCTAAATCCTGGGGAGGGTGGAGGACAAGAGCCAGGAAGTTCCTGGCGGAGCACGCAGAGCTTCGGAAGAAAATCTTGAGTGAGCTCAGGAAGGGACCGCTCCAGCTGAGCCAATTCGAAAACTACGCTCGAACCAAGAGAAGTGAAGACGGATGGACCTCTGGCAGCGATGTGTCCACAATGCTCTCCCACCTGCAAATGCGCGGAGAGGTCATGGTCGTGGGGCATGACGGAAACCGGAACATCTGGGGACTGTCGGAACAGTTTCTCCCGAGCTGGGTGGAACGGAAGGAGCTGAGCGCAGACGAAGCCGAGCGGGAGGCCGCGCTGAGGACGATTCGGGCCCTCGGCACCGCGTCCCCCTCCGAGATCAACCTCTACTTCCTGCGCGGTCGTTATCTGAACCTGAGAGAGGTCTTGAGACGCTTGGAGGAGGGATCCACCATCCATCGGGTTCACGTCACGGGGCTCGGTGGCCGGGACGAGCGATACATCCATGATCTTGACATCCCGCTCCTTGAATCGTTGAATTCGGACAGGTGGCAGCCGCGGATGTCGCTGCTCGCCCCGTTCGACAACCTCGTGAGCGCCCGGCAGGTAACGAGAAAGCTATTCGGGTTTGATTACGTACTCGAACAATTCCTGCCAAAAAGCAAACGAAAACACGGGACCTACGTTCTCCCGATCCTGTGGGGTGACCGATTCATCGGCAGGGTTGACCCGCAGATGGACCGGAGGAGCGAGAAGCTCCTGATCAATTCGGTCCATGCGGAGCCACGCGCACCACGCGACAAGGAGGTCTCGTCAAAGATTGCAGAGACGATCGAGCGGCTGGGAGATTTTCTCGGGGCTAAGGAAGTCGTATACTCGGCTCGGGTCCCGTCGGCTTGGAAGAATTCTCTTCGCTGAATCACACCGGAACCTTGACCCGGCCCTGGACAGAGCCCCGGATCTCCAGTTTCGGAACGGCGAAGAGGCATGACCCCAACCGGGGTTATTGGTCCGGCGATTTCAATGAAACCCGACGAGCTCAAGAGCCTCATGACGACGCTGGATGATGCGTGGAATGCGGGACCGAAGAGTCCTCTTTGGGAGACGTTCCGGAAGCGGCACACCGAAAACGTGGCCGTGTACTGGCCCGGCGGCGCGGAACCGACCAAGGGCCGGCGCAGCCACGATTTGGAGGCCGTTGAGTTCTTCAAGACCTTCCCGGACAACCATTTGATCAACAAGCCCTACAAGATCCTGTTCGCGGACGGAAACCACACGGGCTCCATCGCGGACTTCTACGGCACGATGAAGGGTCCGATGAAGGCCGCAGGGGGCAAGCTCATCCCGCCGACGGGGAAAAGTTTCCATGTGGAGTTCTGCACGGTGGCGACGTGGAACGAGAAGGGGGAGATCACAGAGGAGCGGCTCTTCTACGATCTCGTCGGTCTGCTGAAGCAGGTCGGCCTTGGGTGAATCCTGGCCGCGGCACACACCCACGTCCTCGAATGGCTCAGCGCCCCTTGCTGATTCGAAGCGTCACGTCCGTCGCCTCGAGAAACCGCCCGAGATCGTCCGCCTCCTCTTTCAGGTCCCTTTTGATTTCCTTCGTGGGCGGTGCAAATATTTTCGCGGCCACCTGCAACGTGCGAGGCGTACGTTCATAGGACCACGTCCCGGCAACGCGACCGTCCAGCAAGACGACCGGCGCGAGCCACCCCGCCTCCTTGTACACTTGACCGTAGTGGGCCCGGTCGACGAGGTGGCTTCGTTCCGAATGGCCCAGCAGGAACGGATCGAAACTCGGCAGCAGTCGAACGATTCCGTGATCGCCGTTCCTTTTCTCCAGGTCTTTGAAGTCCTTCCTCAAGATTAGTCCGGGGCGGCCGTCGCGGTCCACCTCGACGAGTTCATCCCCGAGGCGGTCGATGGTCGCCCGAATGGGTTTCATGTGGATTCCAGCCCACATCCGAATGTCGTGCGCGTCCGCGGGACCGAAAGAATGGAAGTAGCGTCGCAGGAGCGCCTCCTCCGCTTGCTCCGTCGGCATCGACGGCGATTCGGGGAGCCACTGATCGACCCGAGCAAACGTGATCTCCTGGCCGTCGCTCGGACCGAAGCACACGAGACCGCGCGCCATGGCGGGCCTCACAAGATGCCATGAGAGACTCGAGCCCTCCGTCTTGCGGCCCCAGCCCCCGTCGGCCCAGTCTTCCCATCGAGCCCCGAGGTTCTTCCCCAAGTACTCGGCGAGTTCGCTTCGGCTGAGGAGTTCTTTTTCAAGCGCCTTGAGGACGACGGCCGTGGTTTCCTCCTCTTTCAGGCCAAGCCGTCGGATCCAGCGCTGATGGTAGCCGAGCCGCGTCGGCATGAGGCCGCCGAGGACGACGCGGAGTTCCTTCGACGCGTGCAGGTGGAGCGCGCCCCGCATGGACCACGTCTTGACGATCGTCCGCGTCTCGTTGAGCGCCCGTTGGACGTCGTCGATGGTGAGCGGTCGAACGCGGGCCCAGAGGGCGATCCGTGCCATCGAGGTCACCTGAGCCTGGACTCCGCACACGTCTCCGACGACGTTCGTGAGATGGCCGCGCGATGCACGCCGGTCCAGATGGTGGCGGCGCACGCGGAACGCCGCGATTTGCGCCTCGGTGAAACGGGGGCTATCGGTTCGGGCCGTCACAGACTTCCGATGGCGGCCAACCCGGCCCTCGGGCGTAAACGTTTGGGCCGCTGGGTCCCGGCTCGCCCGTTTCGCCACCGACCCGCCGCGTATCACGGCCGATAATTACCAGCAACGGATTTATCGAACCCGGCGCGCGTCGGTGAGTCCAATCGTATGGGGAGCGTGCCGTTCGTACCATCAGCGATGCTCATGGCCCTCGTTTCGCCCGCGCCCGAGAAAGCGGGAAAGACGGCCAGCACCGCGAAGTCGGTCACCAAGAGCCCGAGCCCAGCGCGGGCGGAGCCCCACGAGCTCGTCGTGTTCCTGCAGATGAACCCGGAGGAGAAGTTCGACATCGAGGCGATCAACGCGATCGACCCGCTGGCCTTGGTCGAGGAGGCCCGCGTCGAGAGGCGCGTCCTTCGCGAAGTCCTCCGGACCGCGGAGGCCTTGCTGCCTCGCGTCCGAGCCGAGACCGAGGACCCGCTCCTGGTCAGTGCGATCCTGCGGCAAAAGACCATGGACTGGTACGGCCGCAGCGCGTCGGATCCGTTGTGGGCGGATGACATGCCGCTCCGCTGGGGCGGAATCTTCCACGAGTCCCGGGTCCCCGGCGGCCGACTGAGCCGCAAGCTCTCCGTTCGGCTCACGGGTCTCATCAATCAGTGCGTCGAGGCAAGCGGGGCGGTCGCGTTCCTGCGAGCCGGGATGACCGGAATCTTCCGCGGCTCGGCGATGATGGCGAAGATGGTTCAGTTCAGCCTCGGCTCGAAGCGGCCGCGCCTCACGCAGCAGGTCGCGCAGGCCTACCTCGATGACTTGGCGGCGACTCCGCGCAAAGGCGATGCCTCCCTCCCGCTGGAGCGGCTCAGCGACCTCTCGCGACGGACTGGCTCGCCCGACGTGAACATGACCCTGGCGGAGCTCTTTCCGCACGACGTCGTCAACGTCCTGACGGTCCTGGATCCGCGGTTCCATCCGGGGATGAGCGCCCTCGCAATTCGAATCGTCCCTCCGAAGAATCCAGATGACCCGTCCACATACGATCTCGTCCAGCAGGGCGGGGGCGGTCGTGCCTCGAAGGAATCCGCCGCCACGGAGTCCGCGGCCCCGGAAACGCAGAGCGATTCTCCTTGGGATCGCGAGGACATGACGCGGAAGGACTGGCTCTCGTTGCTCAAGGGACTCGAGAAGCGAAAGACGCGGCTGGAAGCGCCGCCGCGGGACAATCCCCGCGATCGCCCGGCCTACCTCGGCCTTCGCGAACTCCTGCTGACGGAGTCCGCGGGGCGCAAGGCATTCCTCGCCATCCACTGGAAAGGGAAGCCCAGCGGCCTCACACTCCTGTCGCAGCTTCTCTCCGAAGGCACGTTGGTCCCGGAGGCCGACACGGACGGCGACTACCTCGAGGCGGAACTCGACCACCCCGAGAAAGGACAACCGAATCACAAGGCGAAAGATGGTCAATGGAACATCGGCCACGGATGGACGGTCTTCCGGGAAATCGTGGACGGCGGGCGGACCTACCGCGCCGCCGGCAAGTCGGCCGATTGACGCACCGTCGCCGTCAAGATGTTGTAGATCTCGTCGCGATCGAGGACCCGAGGCAACACGGGTTCGGCCAGGGCGCTCTCCAGGATGGCCCAGCTCGAATCGGCTCGCACGCCGCGGGTCGCGACGACGAGATTGAAGAAGTTCATCGCGGACGAGCGCGGCGATTCGCTGATCGCCGTGAGGACGGGCAGTCCGCAACCCCACACGAGCAGCTCGAAGACGAGATCCAGAGTCCGGTTCCTCGCGTCCGGCGTGGTGTTGCGGCACAGGAGCAAGGTCCGGCTGGCGGGGTCGCTCATGACCCGCGTCGCCAGCGTCTCGACCGCGGGGTACGTGAGGTGCTTGTGGATCCCGCGCCCGAACTGGATCGGGCCATCCGCCTCGGGACGGGCCGGAATCTGAAGCAGGCGCGCCTCGCCCTGGAGGTCCGGGGCCTTGCGGTCGAACTCGCCCATGGCGTGAAACACGGACTCCAGGGTGATCCGACCGGCCTTCAAAGCGTCCGCGTGCGCGATCGCCGTGTGGTTCGTGAAGGTCGGGCGACCGGCCTCATCCGCGGGCCCTCGGGTGATCTGGGACAGGAGGATTTCCCGCCCGCCGCGGACGGGGTGGAACATGTGGATGTCGACCGGATCGTCGCTCGACTGTGCGGTCGCGCCGCGGATCGGGGTGTAGTGGCCGCGGAGATAGTGTTCGTAGAGGCCCGCGTCGAGGCCCTTCGAGACCGCCTTCGTCGTGTACCCGACGCCGGGGACCGCGCCGTAGATCCAGTGGTCGAACTCGACGACGTCTGCGTCTCTCGACCCCTGACTCGATTCCGCGGATCCCATGGGTGCCCGCCACTACGCCGACCGAGCAATCGCTTGTGCCTGGAACTTCTCGGCCTCGAGGATTTCGTCGGGGATCTTGTGGGCGATGTCTCGGAAGTGTTCGATGAACTCCACGTACTCGTCGTACGAGAAGTCCGCCTCGCCGCCGCCTTCCGGCGTGAAGCCCGTCCGGACGATCTTCGGCTGCCCGACCGGCTCCATGCCTTCCTGCTGCTCCGTGCGGACCCAGCTCAGGAAGTACGCAGCCTTGTCCATGCTGACCCCGGCGATCTTGCCGCCGCGGATCTGGGACAGGGTCTGCGGCACGAAGACCCGGAGCAGCGCCTCGGCGTATTCCTTCCGCTGGCGCTTGCCCTCGGGGAATCCGCGGTGCAGGCCGAGTCGCGCGAGGACGTCATCGCGGAGCGTGTCGAACTTCGAGAGCACGAACGCGGGATAGATCCTCGGGGTATCGGCCTTCACGCCCGAGTCTTTGAGCCGGTCGTATTCCTGCTTCTTGTAGGTCTGGAACGCGACGAGCAGTTTCGCGACCGTGCTGTCGTACCGCAGCATCTTCTTGTAGGCCGGCGTGTCGATGTCGGTCGTCATCTTGCTGCAGTCGACGAGGACCACGACGACGACGCTCTTCAGGAGTTGCTGGATCAACGGCCGCGAGGCGATCCCCGTCTCGATGAACTCCTCGATGTCTTCGCCGGAGACGTCGTAGGCGGAGAACCGGAGGGTCGAGAAGGGCCGCACCCAGTTCTGCTGGCGGATGTAGTACGGCAATTTGCCGACGAGCGCGCGGAGGTAACCGAAGATGAACCCGAGCTCGGTGATCTCTTCCTTCAGGGTGGCGCTGGGGAAGCGGCCGTCCTTCATTCCTTCGTACACGGCGGACATCAAGTTCAAGGAGCCAATCGGCGCATGAAACCGGAAGTCGTCCTGGACCCCCGTACCGTACTTGACTTGGGCGGCGTACAGGAGTCCCAAGAAGGTCGTCTTACCGGATGCGCGGTCCCCGAGTAGTGCGCAGGGCATGAACGGTGCATGACCCCCCAACCGTACTTAATCGTAACCACAACATTATCATCATCGCGACCGACGGGAGGGGAGTGGGAGTTTCCGCGTTAGCGAGAGGCGGCGATTTTCGACAGGGTCTCGAGCAGCGAGAGGTACTCGTGCGCCGGATAATCCGGCTCCCATCGGCCGCCCTTGCTCGCCCGCAGCAAGACCTTGGGCCGGCGACCCGGGGCCGCGGGTTCCGTTCGGACCCCGCTGAAGAAAAAGGAGGGCTTGGCGAACTTCCGTCCCGACGTCTCTCGAGATCGGACGAGGGCCATCGTCTTCGGCAGATGGCGGTCCAGGATCGTTTCGGCGTAGGTGCTGCGGGGGCCCGCTTTCTCGGATTCCGGCGGCGCATCTCCGACGTTGGCGGCGCGCAACGCCTTCGGATCGACCGAGTCAAATTTCGTAAACACGAAGATCGGATGGAGGTGCGACTGGCTGCCCGGCCCCCGCGAGCGGAGCATCGCCGCCAAGAGCGATTCGACCGCGACGTCGTACGCCTCCATGGGACCGGGCGATTGCTCGTCCGATGTCATGGAAAGCTTCGTACTGTCCACCAAGATCGCGATCCCGTCGCTCTCGAGGACGTCCCGCAACGCCACGTTGGTCAGGGAACTGCCCTTCCGAAATCGAGAGACTTCCTCCTCGAGGTCTCTCAAGATGAGGAAGTCGAGGGACGCGGAGGACCCGCCCGCCCATCCCTGCCGTCGGAGTCGCGAGAAGAACCTCGACCCGGACGTCCGGTAGCCGAGATGGAACTGGATCCCGTGAATCCCCTCTTTCGCCGCGGCATCCGGGAAACCTCCCGACATCAATTGCTGGAAGACGCCGGAGACTTCATCGATTGAATCGATCGCGACATGAAACCGGAAGTCGTCGGCCGCGTCCGAGCCCAACTTCACTTGCGTGGTGTAGACGAGTGTCAGAAACGTCGTCTTCCCCGAATCGCGGTCTCCGACGATGACGATCCGTGCCATCGCTCCCGTCCAACCCCGGTGCGGACTCGCCTGCGGCGGGGGTAGCATTCGGTGCATCTTTATCTTGCAGCCTCGCTCCCGGCCGCATGTCGCCGGATGCGGAACCCGCGTTCGACCCGATGGAGCCCTTCGCCAACGTGGAGGTGCTCCGCGAGCTCCTCGGCGAGCTCGAGCGATTCGACTACAAGCTCTACGGGCCGATTCCAATCCGGCTCCACCGTGGGGAACCGACGAAGTACGAGTTCGATCTGAACCTGGGACTCGTGCACTTCACGGAGCAGGACTTCGAGGGGCTGAGTGAAATCTTCCGGAGGACGAATGCGAGGTGGGGGACCCACATGACGTTCTGCATCTATCCTTCGAAGGAGAAGGCGCGGGACATGATCCTCAACGTGCGCGGCTCGCCGATGGCCCCCGCCGAGATCGATTAGGCCGACTGCGGTTCAAGGCAGCTCGACGACGATCTTGCCGCCTTCGATCGCGACCGGATAAGACCCGACAGGCTTTCGAGCGGGCGGACCGACGACGTTCCCTGAAGTCACGTCGAATCGCGACCCGTGCCAGGGACACTGCACGACGGATCCTTCCACTCTCCCCTGGCACAGAGGTCCGCCGAGGTGCGTGCACTGATTGTCGAGGCAGTACACCTTCCCGCCGACCTTGAACAGGGCATACGGCTTCTGGTTGGCGGTGACGCACTTCGCGCCGCCCTCCGGCACCTCCGCCTCCGTCCCCACGATGGCGCGCATGGTCTATCGAGAGAGCGGGAAGGCCTAAATCGTTTTTCGCCCGGAATGGGAATTTACATAGACCCGTCGAACGTTCCGCGGTCTGGGGAGGTAGACATGAAGGGATTGGGCTCCCGCACCGTTGGCGTAGGACTCGCGATTGGAATCCTCGTGGTGACCGCGGTCATGATCGGTGCGGTTCCCGCTGCGGGCGCCCCGCCCATCCGGTTCGCCTCGGAACAGCTCTTCTCCGACGGGAACGACTGGGAGCCCAACGTCGCCACGGATCCGAACTCGACATACGTCTACATGGCCACGACCGGGATGGATGCGAAGGAGTGCCGCCAATGCCCCGAGCCGTCGATCCTCATCCGCGTCTCGCCGGACAGCGGCGCGTCTTGGGGACCGCCGCAGTTCATCTGCGGGATCGATTGCCGCAGCAACAACATCGCGGGACCTTGGCAGGCCGACCCGATCATCCGGGTCGCGAACGATGGTATCGTCTTCGTCGCGTGGCTCGACAACTGGAATCCTGGCATGGCCCTCTCGAAATCCTCGGATCATGGGGCCACGTGGACTCGGCCGGTGAACGCGGGCAGCTCCGGATCCGGATGGGGTGACAAACCGTGGCTCGCGATATCCCCGGACGGAGAGAGCGTGTACATTGCATGGAATCACGGAGATCCCTACGTCGCAGCGTCGCATGACGCGGGAGCCACCTTCGGCAAGCCCGTGCGGCTCACGCCCTCAACGAACTCGCTGTTCTACTATCCGGAGAGCGGCGTTGTCGCGGCCGACGGGACCGCCTTTTTCTCGATGAGCGTCGAGACCGCGAAGGGGACCGGGCCCGTCGATCTCGTCCTCGTGAAATCGACGGACGGCGGCGCGACATGGACGATTCTCCCGGTCGAGCACAGCGAGGAATCGTCCGGATGCGTCGTCCCCGTGTGCATCACGGACGAGTTCCAGGCCCAGATCGCGATGGACATGGATTCCTCGGGAACGATCATGGTCGTCTATTCGAAGAACGCGCAGGCGGATGCGCCGAAGACGCTCTTCGCGCGGACGTCCTCGGATGGCGGCGCCTCGTGGAGCGAACCGAGCCTCGTGAACGACGCGGGAGACAGCGGATTCCCCGTCATCACGCACGGCCCCGCCTCCGGAGATTTCCGCGTCGCCTGGCAGGACAACCGGAACGGACCGACCGCGTGGAACACGTTCTTCCGGCGCACCACGGATGCGGGCGCGCACTGGTCGACCGAAGTGCAGTTGTCGGATCTGGGGAGCGGTGCGTCGTACAAGAGCGCGAGCGGATACGTGTTCCCGTACGGCGATTACTTCGGGATCGCGGCGGACTCGCGCGGAACGAACTTCGTGATCTGGGGCGAAGGCACCGGACGCGGCTCCGGTGGCGGCTGCTGGTTCACGATCGGAGGTTGAGAGGAGCCGAAGGAGATTGCCTACGCTCGCGTTCGACGCCACCGGACACGGTCCGGATCCGATTGTCGTCCTCCTCCACGGATGGCCCTTGAACCGCTCGATTTGGCAGCCGGTGATGAGCGGAATCGCGGGCGCAGGGTTCCGCGTGCTCTCGCCGGATCTCACCGGATTCGGAGACAGTCCACCGATGGAATTCGAACAAGCGACGGTGGAGAACTATGCGATCGAAGTGGCGAAGTTCCTGGACGCCTTCGGGTCACACCGCGTTGCCGTCGCGGGTCACAGTTTCGGCGGCTACGTTGCGCTGGCGCTTGCCGAACGTCGACCCGGTCTCGCGGCGTTGGGTCTTGTCTCATCGCGGACGGCGGCCGACAGCGAGGCGGCTCGAAAGGGCCGTTTCGAGACGATCGAGAAGGTGCGCGCAGGAGGCGCGAAGGCCCTCCTTCCAGGACTCGCGGAAAAACTCGTCGGCCCGACCGGAGCGGCAGCGTGGCGGCCTCGAGCCGCTCAGATCATCGAACGCGCGCGCCCCGACGGCGTGATCGCGGCCCTCGCGGCGATGGCGGCCCGACCGGATCGTACGGCCGCGTTCGCTTCGTTATCGGGTCCGCGACTGGTCGTCCACGGGACGGCCGACGCCCTCATCCCCGTGTCCGAAGCTGCGTCCGCACCGATGCGGGCCATCCTCCCCGACATCGGACACATGCCCATGTGGGAATCCCCCGAAGCGACCGCGAACGCGATCGTCGGGTGGGCGAAAGCCGTCCGCACCTGAGAACGCGACGCGCTTCCCGCCGCGAAAAGACTAAACCCTCCGACACTCCCTGGGTCGCTCGATGCGGGTCGTCATCCTGGGCGTCGGCGGCTTGGGCCGGACCCTCGCGTCGGAGCTCCGCGTCGATCCGCACATGACGTCGATCTTGCTGATCGACCAGCACGGGGAACGGGCGCGCGTCCTCACCGGCATCCGTGGCCGGGTCCCGATCGAGGCGATGCAGCTGAACATCGAGAACCACGCGGGGATCGTACGTGCGATCCAGGGCGCGGACATCGTCATCAACGCGACGCTCCCGCGGTACAACCTCGAGCTCATGCAAGCCGCCCTCCAGGTGCGCGCGAACTACCTCGATGTCGCTGCCACGGGGCCGCGGGAGCCCGGAGGGCCGCCGGGGATTTTCGAGCAGCTCGAGATGGACGAACAATTCAAGGCGCAGGGGGTCACCGCCCTCATCTCATTCGGCCTCGATCCCGGGATTTCGAACGTCATGGCGCGCGATGCGGCGAGCGGCTTCGATCGGGTCGATGCGATCCGCATCCGCTGCGGCGACATCGTCAGCCTCTCCGGCTCGGACCACTTCCCGCCCTATTCGCGCGAGGCGTTCCTGTCGGACATCCTCGTGCGGCCGACCGTGTGGCTCGATGGCAAACTGGAGGACCGCGAGCCGCTGAGCGAGGCGGAGGAGTTCGCGTTCCCCTCCCCCGTCGGGGTGCGGCGCACCTACCTCGTGTCCCACGAGGAGGTCAAGACGCTGCCCCGATACCTCGGCAAGCCCGTGGGGCGGGTCGACTACAAGTACGCGCTCGATCCGAACCTCGTGCGCGCGCTGATCTCGCTCGACCGTCTCGGACTCCTCGCGGACTCCCGTCTCATCCGCGTCGGGAATCAGATGGTCGCGTTCCGACGCGCGATGTTGTCCGCGTTCCCGGAGCCGTCCGCGCTCATGCTGCCGCTACACGGCGCGACGTCGCTGTCGACGGAGGTCGAAGGGGCCCGAGGATCCGAACGGCTCGTGCGTCGGGGGGACGTCACGATGACCCATCAAGAAGCGAACCGCCGTCGATCGACGATCGCGACGTACTACCTCAGCGCCGTGGGTGCGGCGATCGGGGTGGGCCTAATGGGTGACGAGAAGGCGGCGCCCGGTCCCGGCGTCCATCCGCCGGAGGCCCTGGATCCCGCGCGGGTCTTCAAGGAGTGGGCCGCTCGTGAACTGCCGCTCGCGTGGTCGGAGCGTTCCCTCGACACCTGAGCGCCGCGCGAGGACGGCGCCCGTGCACCCGCCTAGGTCGGATCGCCGAACGTCATGTAATGCCACGGCTTCCGGACCTGATCCGTCAGGTCGACGAACACGTGCTTGACCTCCGTGTAATCCTCGAGGCTGTACACGCTCAGGTCCTTCCCGAAGCCGCTTTGCTTGTACCCGCCGTGCGGCATCTCGCTCACGAGCGGCAGGTGGTCGTTGATCTCGACGGCGCCGAACCGCAACGCGTTCGCGACTCGGTGCGCGCGCTGCACGTCCTTCGTCCAGACGGAGGAGTAGAGGCCGTACACGACGTCGTTCGCCGCCTCGATCGCATCGTCCTCGTTCGAGAACCGCTGCACGTTGACGACGGGCCCGAAGACCTCCTCCTTCGCGATGCGCATCGTGGGGTCCGTGTCGACGAAGGCGGTCGGCTCGTAGTACCAACCCTTGTAGAATGCCTTGCCTTTCGGCCGCTTCCCGCCCAGGGCGAGCTTCGCGCCCTCGTCCTCGCCGATCTCGACGTACTGCTCGACCCTCTCCCGTTGCTTCTGCGACACGAGGGGTCCGAGGTCCGTGGACCGCTGAAGCGGGTCCCCGAGGCGGATCGTCTTGAGGCGTTCGAGGAACTTGTCCTGGAACTTCTTGTACAGCTTCTCGTGGACGAGGAATCGGGCGGCCTGCGTGCAGTCCTGGCCTCCGTTGACCATCGATGCGGCGACGGCGCCCTCCGCGGCAGCCGCGAGGTTTGCGTCATCGAAGACGATGAACGGCGCCTTGCCGCCGAGCTCGAGATGGAGGCGCTTCACGTTCGACTTCGCGGCGTTCATGATCTCTTTGCCCGTCGCGGTGTCGCCGGTCAGGGAGACCATGTCGACCTTCGTGCTCGCCGCGAGTTCTTCGCCGACGACGGAGCCCGGTCCCGTGATGAGGTTCACGGTCCCCCGGGGAAGGCCCGCCTTCTCGACCAGTTTGCCGAGTTCGAGCGTCGTGAGCGGCGTGAGGGAGGCGGGTTTCAGGACCGCGGTGTTGCCGGCCGCCAACGCGGGCGCGAGCTTCCAGATGGCCATCATGAACGGATAGTTCCACGGGGTGATCTGACCAATGACCCCAACAGGTTCGCGTCGGATGATGCTCGTCGCGCCGTACGCATACTCCATCGACGCCTGGCCGGTGAGGGTGCGGGCCGCTCCGGCCATGAAGCGCAAGTTGTCGACGGAGAACGGGATGTCGCCGTCCCGCGCCTGTTTGATCGTCTTCCCCTGGTTCATCGACTCGAGCGGCGCGAGTCGGTCCATGTCCGCCTCGATCAGGTTCGCGAGTTTGAACAACGCCGCGGACCGGTCGCCCGGCGTCATGCGGGGCCACTTGCCTTTGTCGAACGCCTGGCGGGCCGCGTCGATGGCCGCGCGCGTGTCTTCGAGGTCCGATTGCGGCACGGATGCGATCTTCCCGCCCGTCGCGGGATTGACCACCGTGTACGTGGCTTCCTTGTGGGACGCGACCCATTCGCCGTTGACGTAGTTGAGATACTCGGACTTGCCCATCGAATCCTCCCCGTGGCGGTGAATCGTTAGCGCCGCGGCCTGCTAAGTAGCTTTCGCGAGTGGACTCTGGATATCCCTTTTTTCCAAACGCGATACCCTCTCGCAATACTATAAGTGGGGGACAGGTAGGTTGCGAATTCCGGTGACGTGCGGTGAAAGGACATAGCATCTACGTCGAACAAAAAACCGTTTACAAATGCACGTGCGATGCGGAATTCGAGGACATCATGAAGGCGGAGGCGCATCTTCGGCGTCCCCCGCAGGAAAAAATCAAGGTCTCGAAGCCAAAGAAGCGGGCAGCCCGGCGTAGGGAGCCCGCGATGGTGGCGCTGAGCGAGCCGGAGATGCCGGAGACCGGTCCGTAGGGCGGACCCGCCGAGGCCCGACTCGATCCGAAGGAACAGCGTGACCCAGACGAACCGTTACTTGGGCGCGCGCTCCTTGCGATCTTCCCGTTTCCCGGCCGTCGCCTTCTTCGCCGCCCGCTGGGCGTAGCCGAGTTCCCGGTCCACGAAAACGAGGGCACCGGAGAGCGTCGCGCCTGCGGTGCGCACGAAGGCGTCCGCAAACTTGCCACCGGCTTCGGCAACCTCCTCGACGCGGCCTGCGAGCTCCTGGAGGAATCCCATGGTCCCGTTCCGGGAGTGACGTCATCGGCTATGAGCCTGTCGCGTCACGCCGCGAGCTTCTCCATGACAGCCGGGAATGCCGTCGCGAAGCGTGTGCAGTCCGCCTCGGAGACGGTGAACGAAACGCGGAGGAATTCACGCCCATGTTTCTTCGAAAGATACGAACCGGCTCGCGTGTGCACCAGATGATTGAAGAGGAGACGTTCCTCGACCACCTCCGGGTTCGCACGAGTCTGCGCGAGGTCAATCACAAACATGTTCGCTCTCGAGGGATATACAGGGAGCGTCGCCCCGTCCACCTTGGAGACCGCGCGCCGGATCGTTTCCTGATTCTTCTCGCAGATGCGCCGCACTCCGGGCAGCCACTCGTTCTTCGTCCGCAAGGCTGCGAGAGCCGCGCGCTGCGCGAGGACGTTCACTCCAAGGACATTCGTATCGTACTTGCGGAGGGACTTGATCGTGTCCGGAGGCCCTAGGATCGCGCCAATCCGCATCCCCGCGAGGCCGGGAGCCTTGCTGAACGAGTAGGACAGGAGCGTTTTCTCGGGATAGAAGTCGGTCGCGAGCACGTGGTTCGCGCTGAAATCGCGGTAGGTAATGTCGTCGATGAGCCAGAGCCCGTGGTCCCGGGCGATCTCCGCGAGCCCTTTCACTTGGGACCGGTCGTACCCGGATCCGAGAGGATTGTTCGGATCGATCACGAGGAGCATCTTCGTTGTCGGGGTGAGCGCCTCGGCGGCGAGTTCCGGCGTGAGGACGTACGGCTTGCGGTAGATGTCGACCTCGAGGGCACGGCCGCCCGTCATGGCGACCTGGTCGTGGATCGGTAGGAAGGCTGGGTCCGTCGACAGGACCTCGTCGCCGGCCTTCAGGAGCGCGCGGGTCGCGATGTATTCCCCCTCGATCCCGCCATTGGTGAGGATCATGTCGACGTCGTCGAGGCCGAGATCCTCCTGGATGGCTTCGGAGAGGCCAAGGACACCGGCCCTCCGCGGATACAGGTGGAACTCCTGCTCATCCACGCTCGTCCGGATCGCATCGAGGATCGGTGGGTGCACGGGGAGCGTGTTCGTGTTCTGGGACATCCATGCGACCTCGTTGCGGTGCTGGTGCGCGAACTCGAAGTTGTCCCTCGACGTCATGGCCTGAGAGCCTCGTGATCGGCCGTGCGAGGTCATCAAGCCTCATACGGTTTTTGGTGCCGCTGCGTTCATCGAGCAACGCCGGAGAAAGCCTTAAGCGGGCCGCGAGGTTAGGCGGCGCCGCGGGCTCGTGGTCTAGTGGCTATGACATCGCCTTGACATGGCGAAGGTCACCGGTTCGAATCCGGTCGAGCCCATCCCATCATCCGTCGAAGGACTCAGGTGTATGCTTCTTCTCCATGCTGCGTCATGTCGAGGCCCGCAACCTCGTCCGCCTCGCTCACCCGGATTGGACTGAATCGATCGATGATTCGCAACAGCGCGTACGATCCGAAGAAAGCGAACGCGACGACCACGATCACGCCCACGACCTGCGAGACAACCTGACCCGGATTCCCGAAGAACAACCCGTCCCGACCCGCCGGGTTGACGAGGGTCGTGGCGAACATCCCGGTGGCGATCGTCCCCCAGATGCCTCCGACCCCGTGACACGCGAAGACGTCGAGGGAGTCGTCCAGCCTCGTCCGAGCCCTCCATCCGGCGACGAGGTTGCAGAGCACACCGGCGACCAACCCGATGACGATGGAGGCCATCGGGCCGACGTACCCCGATGCCGGCGTGATCGCGACGAGACCGCACACCGCTCCGACCGACAGTCCAACCGCGGACGGCTTGCCCTTACGAATCCAGTCGGTCATCATCCAGCTCACGCCCGCGCCGGCTGCGGCCAGGTTCGTCACGACGAGCGCGTTGACGGCCACGGCATCCGCCGCGAGCGCGCTCCCTGCGTTGAATCCGAACCAGCCGAACCACAGGAACGCCGCGCCGAGCATGACGTAGGGAATGTTGTTCGGCCGGATCTCCGTGTTCGGTGCGACGTCCTTGCGTCGTCCAAGCACGAGGGCGGCCGATAGGGCAGACACTCCCGCGGCGGTGTGGACGACCAGTCCACCCGCGAAATCGATCACGCCCAACGTACGGAGCCACCCGCCAACGGCCCAGTTCCAGTGCGCGATGGGCAGGTAGATGAACGTGGTCCAGAGGACCATGAAGATCAGCATGGACTTGAAGCGGATTCGTTCCGCGAAGGCGCCGATGATCAGCGCGGGGGTGATCGCCGCGAATTTCAGTTGGAACGCGAAGTAGAGGAGCTCCGGGATCGTCGACGAGTAGCCGTCGTTCGGCGCGGCCCCGACGTTGTTGAGGCCGACCTTGGACCAGTCTCCGATGAATCCTCCGAGTACGCTGGGTCCGAGCGCGAAGCTGTATCCCCAGAGCGCCCACACGAGGCTGACGACGGCGAAGATCGCGAGACACTGGAAGATCGTCGATACGAGGTTTTTCCGCCGAACCAGGCCCCCGTAAAAGAACCCGAGCGCTGGGGTCATGATCATGACTAGCGCCGTGGCGGCGATGACCCACGCGACATCTCCGGAGTTCAACATGCCTTCATCGCAGGAGATTCTTGATCGCGAGGGGAACCGGTTCTAGGTATATTCTTTTCGCGAATCGGGCGGCACGCCGGCCGCTCTTTATTTGAGGCCGCGCCATTGCCGCGGCATGTTCTCCGAGATGAGGACAACTCCCTACAAGCATGGGCTGTCGTTCCTGGCCAGCATCGCCTTCACCGCGGGATTCTTCGGGGCCCGGATATTCCACCTCGCCTTCCCGAACCTGATGATCATCACGCAGAGCGGCATCCATTTCCATCATTTCTGGTATGGATTGGCGATGGTGATCGTTGCCGGGTGGTTGGGCATCGCCTACGACGACCCTAACCTCGAGCGCATCTACGCGGTCGTGTTCGGCGTCGGGGCCGGGTTCATCGGCGACGAGGTAGGGTTGCTCCTGACGTTCGAGGATTACTACTCGGGACTGACGCTCGACTTCTTCGTCGCCGCCATGGCGGGCGTCATTCTGGTGATTTTGATGACTCGGTACTGGACCCAAGTCAAGGATGTCCTCCGAGTCGGGAGGCACGAGCGGCTAGCGCAGTTCGGGATTTTCTTGATCGTGTTCTCGGCGATCTTCTTTGCCTTCGACCTATTCGAGGTCGGGGTCCCCGTCGCGGCCGCCGGCGCCATCCTGGTCTTGTGGGAGATCGCGTTCGGTCGCAGAAGCCCGACGAAACCAGTGGTCTGACCGATCCGTCTACGAAACCCCGGTCGCCCCGAGGATCTGCTCGATTGATTTGTAGAGGAACGCGAGTTCGGGAAGGACCCCGCCGTTGCAATAGATGGATCCCGTCTTGTAGGCCGTGAACACGACCTTGTCGATTCGGACGCGCCAGAGCTCGTGGGGATTCTTGAGGTCCCGGTCTTCGATCGCTCCTCTCCGCACGAGCATCGCGCGGACCTTCTCGGGCCCATCGGGAGCCGATGCCTTCCAGGTCCTTCCTTGCATCGCTCGGCGATTGTGCGTCGCGCCTAAATCGCTTGTCGCCGTGTGGCGGTCGGCGTCCACGCTCGCGGAGCCCTCGGTGATTGATGGAGCTTTATACGCGGACCCTGCTGACTTCGGACCGGTCGAAAGGTGGATTCGAAGGACTTCCGGCTGCTGGTCGCCCTCTACGAGAACTCGAGGCAGAGTCTCCAATCCCTGGGCCGCGGGGTCTCGCTCTCGGCACCCGCCGTCCGCGGTCGGCTGCGGCGGCTCGAGCGACGCGGGATCCTCAAAGGATTCTGGACTTCCATCGATCCGGTCGTCTTCGGCCGCGAAGATCTCCTCGTCTTCTTCGATGGGGACTGGTCCCGAGAGGAGGCCCAGGCCGCCGCCCTGGACGCGCCGGACGTCGCGTGGGTCGCATGGAAGCTCGACGGAGGGATCACGATTGAAACGTGGTCCCGAAACGTGGATCAGAGCCTCGCCACTCTGGCGAAGGTGTTGCGACAGACCCCCGCGGGCCACGCGATCGCCCACGGAACCCCTCGTGATCCGTTGTCGCGACTCGACTGGCGGATTATCGAAGCGGTAATCGACGGACCCGTTCTCTCGATCGAGGATCTTGCGGCCTCAACCGGCCTGAGTCCAAAGACGGTGCGAAAGCATCTCGACCGGATGCTACGGACGGAGACGGTTTCGATCGTGCCCCTCCTCGGCGCACTCGCGGATGCCGGAGAACTCGTCTATCACATCGCGGTCTTCGGCGCGGCTCCCTCGGCGGCGTTGCGAGGCGTTCTCGGAGACGCGTTTGTCGTGCACGAGGCGCAGGAGCCGCCGGCGAAGTACCTCCTCTGCCGCGCGAGCAATCTCGGTGAGGTCACGACAAAGACCCACGCCCTCGGGAAACTCCCGGGGGTTGAGTCCTTCCGCATCACCCTGAATCGCGAGATGTTCATCGGGACGGACTTCGCCCACGGCCTCGTGCGCGCAGAGATTTCGAAATCCGCCTTGGCCATGCCAGTGAGATCGTGATTCGACCGAACTGTTCATTCATGAAGGCCGGGATTGACCCGTTTCGCACGCCCTTGAAATACCCGAGCGGGGTAGGACCGCTGGGTCGGTCGTTCGATCCGGAGGAAACGAGATGGTCTACGTCAAAGACGATGGCGTGTTCAACGAACCAGTGGAAAAAATCTGGAAATACATCCAGGACCCGGAGAATCACGTGCACGAGTCGATTCTCAGCCAGAAGGTCCTCGAGCAGAAGGGCAACACGATGAAGCTGCGCGTGGAGACCAAGAGCCCGCGCGGCGGCAAGGAAGAGCAGATCTGGCGGATGACGATGGATCCGCCGTTCGGCCACGAGCTCGAGGTGCTCGAAGGAACGACGAAGGGTACGAAGCAAGCGCACGTCTACATCCCGATGGGCAAGGACAAGACGAAGGTCATCGTCGTCGGCGACTACAAGGCCGCTGGAGCGGACGACGAAACGATCCGCAAGGGAGCTTTGTCCAACCTCGCCCAGGTGTTCGACGAGGACAGCCGCAACCTACGAGAATTCGAGTGATCCGCAACCGCGGAGACCGACGGACCCGAAGCGAGTCCCGCGTCTCCGCCCTTCCTTCTTTCGTTCCGCGTCGGCGAAACCATTTCGCTCGAGCAATCGGGGATTGCCCCGTACCGCGCCACAGCTTTATGCGGGACGTTCGAGTTCGCACGGCGCCATGGCCGACATCGTGACCGTCCACGACCTGAGCAAGTCGTACGGGGACCTTCACGCCGTCGACGGGATCTCGTTCTCGGTGGCCCAAGGCGAGGTGTTCGGCCTCGTCGGCCCCAACGGCGCGGGCAAGACGACGACGTGGGAAATCCTCGAAGGCCTCCGACAGGCGGACCGCGGGGAGATTCACGTGGCGGGCCTCGACCTGCGCAAAGACCGCCGGAAGCTCCGCGGACGAATTGGCGTGCAGCTCCAGGCGACCGCCCTGTTCGAGCGGCTCACCGCGAAGGAGACCCTCGAGGTTTTCGGCGGCATGTACCCTCGCAGCTTGCCGGCGGACGACCTCCTCCGGCTCGTCAACTTGGACGAAAAGGCGAACGACTGGACGGACAAGCTGTCCGGCGGGCAGAAGCAGCGGCTCGCGGTCGCCCTCGCCCTCGTCAACGATCCCGAGGTCGTGTTCCTCGACGAGCCGACGACGGGCCTCGATCCGCAGGCGCGCAGGAGCCTCTGGGACGTGATCGAGAAGCTCCGCGACACGGGGAAGACGATCATGCTGACGACGCACTACATGGAAGAGGCGGAACGATTGTGCCATCGCGTGGGCGTCATGGATCGCGGGAAGATCCTCGCCCTCGACGAGCCGGCGAACCTGATCCGGGACCTCGAGCAGCGGGACGCCGTCGAGTTCGCGGCGAACGGCGACTCATCCGCGTTCAAGACGCTGGCGGGGGTCGATGAGATGAACGTCGATGATGGCCGAATCACCCTGTACACCCGGCAACTCGAGAAGACCCTCACCGCCGTCTTCGAGTACGCCCGCAACCGAGGCATCGACGTCGAGGACTTCCGGGTGCGGAACGCGTCCCTCGAGGATGTATTCCTGCAGCTCACGGGGAGGCGGATCCGCGAATGAAGATGCCGACCGGCTTCCCGCGGTGGGTCGTGGCGAACCTGAAGATGTTCTTTCGGGACCGCGCCACCCTGGTTTGGGCGATCCTGTTCCCGGTCATCTTCATGGGTCTCCTCGGCTTGGGCTTCGGGCGCGCGGACCCCGTCTCGTTCCACGTCGGAATGATGGATCAAGACGGCACCACGTGGTCGACGGCCCTGTGGACCACGTTCGCGAACGAGTCGCTTCCGTTCCAGCTTGCGAACTACACGGATCGGGACGCGGGCCTCGCGGCGGTCAAGGGCGGGACCCTGGACATCCTCGTGATCGTGCCGCGCGGTTTCGGCGGGTTCATGGACAACCAGACCTCGCCGACCGGAGACAAGAACGCGACGCTCGCCCTCCTCGCCTATTGGGGCATCGACGAGCAGGGTTCAGGCCAGGTCGCACTGCAGACGGTGCGCGAGGTCTCGGACGCATTCTTCCGCACCGCGACGAACCGATCGACGACGCTGGCCGTGGCCCCGGAAGCGGTCACCGCGCAGTCCCTCGATTACATCGACTTCCTCGCGCCCGGCATCGTCGCCATGGCGATCATGCAGAGCGGGGTGTATGGGCTGGCCCTGTTCATCGTGTCGTCCCGCGAGAAGCGAATCCTGAAGCGGCTCCACGCCACGCCTGCGGGCGCCGCGTACATTCTCGCCGGTCGAATCGTGCCCGCCCTGCTCATCAGCTTGGTGCAGACGGGACTGTTGTTGGCCCTGGCGGTGTTCGCGTTCGGCGTGCACATCGTCGGCAACTTCCTCACCTTGATCGTCGCCGCGTTGTTCGGCGCGCTCGTCTTCATCTCCCTCGGGTTCTTCGTCTCCTCGGTCTCACGGAGCGCCGACAGCGCGGAAAACCTCACGGGCCTGGTGACGTTCCCGATGTTCTTCCTCGGCGGCGTCTTCATCCCGATCGAACGACTGCCGCAGGCGGTCCAGATCCTCGCGTACATGATGCCGCTCACGTACTTTTCCGACGCCCTCCGCGCGGTCATGATCCGCGGAGCGGGACTCGCCGACATCGCGGTGGATCTCGGTGTCCTCGCGGCGTTCGCCGCGGTCACCTTCGGTCTCGCGACCAAGCTGTTCCGTTGGGAGTGACCTTCGCCGGCCCGCCGGCAAAGCCACTCCTTTAATCCCTCGGTTCCTTCGCCCGCCGTGGCGCGCGGCGGCGAGCAACGGACGACCGGATCGAAGGGCAAGCTCGATTCCTTCGACGTGACGAGTCTGGTCGTCGGGTCGATCATCGGCGCGGACGTCTACGTCGCGACGGCGATCGGCGCACGACTCATCGGCCCCGCATCTCTTCTGGTCTGGGTCCTCGCGGGCGTGATCGCGATGGTGATCGCACTCACCTTCGCCTATTGCGTCATGATCCTGCCGAAAGTCGGCGGGCCGTACGCATACGTCAAGGAGGCGGTCGGGCCTTTCGCCGGATTCATCGTGGGCTGGGGCCTCCTTCTAGCGGAGTGGTTCTCGCTCGCGGTGTTCCCCGTCGCGTTCACGCAGTACTTCGTCTCGCTGGTCCCAGGGGTTGACGCGCTCGGCCAGGCGATCCTGAAGGCCGTGTTCATCGCGATCATCTTGGGCACGAACATCGTCGGCGTCAAGGTCGCCGGCCGCGTGAACGACGCGCTAACCGTTGCGAAGTTGAGTCCGCTGGTGCTGATCATCCTCGGCGGCATCGCATTCATCGTCTGGCGGCCGGGCGACTTCCAGGCGAACCTCGTCCCGTTCTTCACCGGAGATGCCTCTGCGTTCGGCCGCGCGCTCGTGCTCATCTTCTGGGCTTATGCGGGGTTCGAGCTATCGACTCTCCCCACGGACGAGATCGTCACGCCGCGGAAGACGATCCCCAAGGCGATCGTCACGGGCATGATGATCGTGATCGGGTTCTACTTCCTCACGAACTTCGTCGTCGTCGGGTCCGTCGGCGGACCGGCGTTGTCCTCCTCCAGCAGTCCGTTGATTGATGCGGCGCGAGCGATGTTCAGCGCCCCGGCCGCCTTGACGAGCGCAATTGTCCTGATCGTGGGGGTCGGGGCCCTGCTCTCGATCACCGGCGCGGACGAGTCCGGGACCGTTGGGACCTCGCGGCTCGCCTATGCGATGTCGACCGACGGTCTCCTCCCGGCGGTGTTCAGTCGGAAGCACAAGACGTTCAAGACGCCGTTCCTCGGACTCGTGATCCTGTGCGTGGCCGCGTATGTCGCCAGCCTGCTCGGCGGGCTGACAGACCTCATCAGCAGCGCGGTGTTCCTACTGGGTTTCGCGTACTTCGCCACCTGCATCTCGACGATCCTTCTGGAACGAAAGCACCCGCGGCTCTCCGGAGAACTCCGGTTCAAGCGCGCCATCCCCCTCGCAGGCGCGGCGTTTTCGATTGTCCTCATGGCCCTGGTGAGTCCGACCGTCATTGCGATCGCGGTGGTCCTGCTCGGGGTCGGGATCCCTATCTATGCGTTCTTCTCTCCGCGAAAAGAACTCGAGGACCTCAAGGCTGCGTTCCTGTCCGCCGAGGCCATCTCAGCCCGGGCGCACCGCCAGAGCCGACGATTCCTCGCCTTTCCGTTGGTGGAACTCCGCGAGCTCCTCCGTCGACGGGCGGAGCGTTAGGTGGCGGAGGTCCTAATCCGCGTCAGCGGTCGCGATCCGCCTCACGATTCCGAGGACAAGACGGCCGAAGACGGGATTCACGTTCTCACCCGACTTCGCGCTTGTCCACGCCGCGAAGCCGCCATACTTCTCCGCCTTCTGCTGCGGCTCGTTCTCGTCGTAGAGGACCATGACCTGGTCTTTCAGGTCCGTCTTGTTGACGATGATCGCGATGGGTACTTCGCCCGATATGCGAAGGGCCGCCGGGATCCATTGATCCAGCGCCTCGAACGAGGAGTAGCGAGTCACATCGCACACGGCGATGATGCCTTGCGAGCCGCGCAGGTATTCCTGGTGAAGCGACTCCAGGTACGAACGCTCTCCGATGAGGTCCCAGATCGAAAGCTGGACCTCGAGTTGCTTGCCCGGATCGCTCTTCGGCGTGAGCCAGATCCGTTTGAGGCTGACCTTGCTTCCGAGCGTCGAGATGTACCGATCCTCGAACGCGTCCTCGACGTACCGCCGGATCAGCGAAGTCTTGCCGACGGCGGCCTCGCCGATCATGCAGATCTTGGCCTTGAGAACGCCCGTTAGCTCCAAGCGACGAAGACTCGTCTGCGGGAAATATCAACACTGCGCCGCCGTTATCGCGGTTGAGACAGCCCGTCGACTTAGGGGTGCCGCAAGACCCGTCCCGCGAGCGCCCCGGTCGGCTCTCCTTGCTCGACCGCCACGGTCCCGTTCACGAGGACCCAGTCGATCCCCTCCGGGTGGCCATGGGGATAATTCTCGAACGGATGCGTGTGAGGCCACAGGTTCGTCGCGCGATCGCGGACGCGCGGCAAGTCGAAGACGACGACATCTGCGGCGAATCCGGGCCGGAGGAGGCCCCGGTCCCCGAGGCCGAGTCGCGCGGCGGGCATCCCCGTCATCTTGTGGATCGCATCCTCCAGGCGGAGCACGTGTTCCTTCACGACGAACCGCTCCAGGATCCCCGGGAATTCGCCGTAGGTGCACGGTTGGTACGGCGCCGTCGGCGAGGTGCGGGCGTCCTTCGGCGCGACCCACCCGTCGGAGCAGATCATGACGAGCGGGTGCCGCAACGTCCGCTTGATCTCCTCCGGGTCCATGTAGTCGAATAGGCCGACGGCCGCGTCCCGTTCGTCGACGATCACGTCGAAGAACGCGGTCCACGGATCAACGCCGCGACGCTCCGCGAGCTGCGCGAACGTGAGCCCTTCCTTGGCGGGATCACCCAGACACCGCAGGATCCAGATTCGGTCGAACCGTTCATGGACGAGCAAGCCGACGTATCCGGCACCGGGGCGCTTGTCGGCCTTGATCTCGGACTTCAGGTCCTCTCGCTTCGCGGGGTCCCGCAGCATCGCGATGCGTTCGTCCGTCGTCAGCTTCTGCGTCCATTGCGGCAACGCATGGCTGAGCGGCGGCCCGAAGTCCGTGTGCGCATCGTTGTCTGCGAGGACGTCGATGCCGCGCGCCCGTGCCGCTTCCCAGAGGGCCTGGATCTCGTCCGACTTCCCGAGGCCGCCGTACTTCGGGTTGTTGTGGCTGATCTGGACCGGGCATCCCGCCATCTCGCCGATCTCGATGCATTCCCGGACCGCGTCGACGATCGTCTCCCGCTCCCCGCGGATGTGCGAGGCGTAGAAGCCGCTGCGCCGCGCGACGACCCGCGCGAGCTCGACGACCTCCTCCGTGTCGGCGAAGCACCCCGGCGGGTACACGAGCCCCGTGCTCATCCCGAACGCGCCGGCGCGCATCGCCTCGTCCACGTGGGCCTTCATGGCCCGCAGCTCGTCCCGCGTCGGAGGCCGCTCCTCGAACCCCATCACCGCGAGCCGCGCGCTCCCATGCCCGACGAGGCCGGCGATGTTGATGCCGACGCCGGTCCGCTCCATGTATGCGAGGTACTCGCGGTACGTCGACCAGGTCCAATCCCTCGCCAGCGCGTAGTACTCGAACCGCCGTACCGCGAGGTCGCGGTACGCCTCCCCGATCGGCGCGGGCGAATCGCCGCAGTTCCCGATCACATGGGTCGTCACGCCTTGCCGCACGGCGCAGTCGGCGGTCGGCTCGACGAGGATCCCGACGTCGCTGTGCGTGTGGATGTCGATGAAGCCCGGCGCGACGTAGAGGCCCTTCGCGTCGATCGTGCGACCGGCCTTCGATTTTCCGAAGCGTCCCACGCGGGCGATCACGCCACGACGAACGCCGATGTCCGCGGCCCTCCATGTCGCGCCCGTCCCGTCGAGGACGCGGCCATCTCGGATCACGATGTCGAAGGCCACGGCCGCCCAAAGAGGAGCGGAGTGTATAACGTCATTCGCTCGGGCCGTCGGAAGCGATCGGGACGCAGCGTGAAGTTAACCTCGTTTAAGGTTAATTCATTCATCGTGCCGATGGTCTCCGAACGGCCTCCAATGGAGTAACTCGCAACGTGATTCGAATTTCTCGCGAAACGGTTTATAGTATGCGCGCCTTCCGACGCGCAGACCCATCGATATCATGCAAATGTGGGAGGAAGAGCTCCAGACGTTTCAGCGGCGGACGAGGAAGTCCGCGCGCGCCTGGGAGGCCGCGAAGCGGCACATTCCTTCCGGGGTGAATAGCAACTACCGCCTCGTGGACCCGCATCCGCTGTTCGTCCGCAAGGCCAAAGGATCGCGCGTCTGGGACGTCGACGGCAACGAGTACATCGACTTCAACATGGCCTTCGGCGCGCTCGTCGCGGGCCACAGCCATCCCATCCTCGCGAAGGCAATGCGGGAGCGCGTCTCGAACGGCACGATCTTCGGATACGAGTCCGCCGATGCCGGGCCGCTCGCGGAGCACATCTGCAAGCGCTTCGCGGTCGACCGCCTCAAGTTCTCGATGTCCGGCTTGGACGCGACCCTGTTCTCTGTGCGCCTCGCGCGGGCCGTCACGGGCCGCAAGCGGATCCTGAAGTTTGAAGGCTGCTACCACGGCTCGCACGACGCGCTCATGGTCTCCATCAAGCCGCGGAAAGAGGTCTCGGGCGACCCGAAGCGTCCGAACCCCGTGCCGTCCTCGAAGGGCCTCCTGAAGGAACTCGTCGAGACTGCGGTGATCGCGCCCTTCAACGACCTCGCGTCGACCGAGGCTCTCGCGACCGAACACGCCGACGACATCGCGGGAATCATCCTCGAACCGGTCCCGATGAACATGGGATACGTGCAGCCGAAGCCAGGGTTCCTCGAAGGGTTGCGGGCCCTCGCGGACGAGATCGGCGCGGTCCTGATCTTCGACGAGGTCAAGACGTGCGGCAAGTGGTACGGCGGCGCGGAGGAGGCGTTCGGCGTCACCCCGGACGTAAAGGTCTTCGGCAAGGCGATCGGCGGCGGCTTCCCCGTGGCGGCGGTCGGCGGGAAAGCCTCGATCATGGACCAGGTCATCCCCGGCCAGATCGCCCACGCGGGGACCTTCAACGCGAATCCGCTCAGCATGTCCGCGGGACTCGTCACGATGACGAAGATCCTCACGCGGTCCGGGATGCAGTACGCGCAACGGATGGGGAACGCGCTCGCGAAAGGCTACACGGACATCGTCCGGGACCATCGGCTCACGATGCGGATCCAGGCCGGCGGAATCAGCGGCACCGTGCACTTCACCCGCCACGAGGTGACGGATTGGCGGTCCTTCCAGGACGTCGACGTGGGCCGGTGGTGGGGCTACAACACGGCGATGATGAACCGCGGGGTCATCCCGATGGCCACGGGGCCCGACGAGCAGTGGACGATGTCCGTCGCGCACACGAAGGCCGATGTGCAAGCGCACCTCGACGCGTTCGAGGAAGTCGCCGAGACGCTGAAGCATGGCCAGACGGAGATGGCGCTCGTCGAGGCCGTCTGAGGCCATGCCGCGCCGCAAGTATGGCCGGATGATCAAGCCGCTCCCCGTGACGAAGCCGGAGAAGTGCCGCTTCTGCAAGGCGGGCCGGCCGTGTCCGATCCACAAGCCCGAGACTACGGCTTCTCCGCGATGACGAGGCACGCGGCCCAGTTCAACCGTTCGTACGACAAGGGGCGCAGGCCCGCCCACTGGAAGAACGCGGTGTAGTCGGATTCCGTGAAGATCGGGACGAAGGGCGAGAGCAGGGGAGTCGCCGGCGAGAGGATGACGACCCGCCCTCCATGGCGGAGCAACCCTTCGGCAATCCGAAGCCCTTCCGCCGCGCTCGCCAGATAGTACAGGGATCCTGCGAAGACAACGGAGTCGAACGTCGGGCCGCGGAACGGAGGACGCGTGAAGTCCGCTTGGACGAGATGGCCGCGATACCGGGCACGGCGGAGCATCTCCCTCGACAGATCGATTCCGACGGCCCCGTCGAGGTGGTTCGTGGTGAACCCCGTGCCGACGCCCACATCCAAGACGCGTTCTCCCCGGATCGCGTCGCGGACCCGGTCGAGCCACTCGCGCTTGTAGAGCCGCGCATTGATCCGATCGTATCGACTCGCGAGCCGGTCGAAGAACCGCTTCGGTCGGCCGGGGCCCGTGAGCAGGCGCATCCGTCCCCCGATGAGAGCGACGCAATTGAATGTGTTTCGTCGCCGCGATCCGATGCCGACCTAGCGGCGTTCCATGAGGATGGACCAGCCGAGGGGCCGGAAGCCCTCGCGGTTGAGTGTGAACCGGAACTCGCGCACCTCGAGGAAGTTGAACAACGGTCCGAGCTCGGATCTGAACTCCTGTTCGCTCACGACGGGCGGGCCCTCTTCCGTGGGTTCCTTCGCGTTCCCTGCGAGGCACAGCCAGCGGGAGCCCTTGTGCGTCACCCGCTGGAGCAATTTCAGGAACGCGGGGAGAGCCCGGACGCGAACGCCGTGATAGACGCCCCGGTCGAACACGACATCGTACGGTCCGCCGAGATCCATTCGAGTTGCGTCTCCCACGCGAAAGTCGATCTCGACGCCCGCCTTCTTCGCCTTCTCCCGCGCCCGCCGGACCGCGAGGTCGACGAGATCGACCGCGGTCACCCGATATCCTCGACGTGCGAGCGCGATGGCATTCGTCCCGGTGCCGCATCCGATCTCGAGCGCGGTCTTTCCGGGCAACAAGCCGGCGTCGAGCACGCGCATCAGTTCCGCGCTCGGGACCCCGGAGTCCCACGGCGTGTCCCCGGTTGCGTAGGATTTTTCGAAGTCTCCACGACCTCCCATGTCGATTCGACCTCCTCGTCCAAACCGCGCATCGCCGACGCGGTATAAGAGGTCTCGATGGCCGTCTGCGAAGACTATATCGGCCGTCCGGTCATCGCGATTCGTCTCCATGGCGAAGGCCACAACGAAGCCCGCGAAACTCGTCGATCGCACGAAGGCTTCGAAGTCGTACGCGGAGCGCGCTCGGAAGTCGATGCCCGGGGGCGTGACGGCGAATGTCAAGTACTTCGATCCGTACCCGATCGCGATGCGCAGGGCCTCCGGCTGCCGCCTCTGGGATCTGGACGGGAACGAGTACATCGACTACTGCCTGTCCTTCGGTCCACTGATCCTGGGCCACGGCCATCCGCGCGTGATGAAGGCGATCCGCGACGCCCTCGACTCGGCCGGGACGACGATGTTCGGGACGCCGCACGAGCTCGAGGCGACGTATGCGGAGCGGCTCTTGCGGATCTTCCGGCCGGACGGCAAGTTGCGCTTCACGGTGTCCGGCACGGAGGCCACGATCCACGCGGTGCGCATCGCACGGGCGTATCGCCGCCGTCCGGTGATTGCGAAGTTCGAGGGCCACTACCACGGAGGCGTCGACGAATTCCTCGTCAGTCATTCGCCCGCGGAGTCGGAGCATCTGGTCCCCGTGTCCGGTTCGCGCGGCACGCCCGACTCGGTCCTCAAAAACACGCTCGTCCTTCCCTTCAACGATCTGCCCGAGACCGAAGCCAGGATCCGCGGACATGCGGAGCTCCTGGCCTGCGTAATCCTCGAGCCCGTCGAGCGATCGATCATTGCGCCCGATCCGGAATTCCTCAAAGGACTTCGAGAAATCACGACTCACTTCGACATCCCGCTCATCTTCGACGAAGTGATGAGCGGCTTCCGTCTCACGTTCGGCGGCGCGCAACAGGCGTACGGGGTTACGCCGGACCTGACGTGCCTCGGGAAAATCATCGGCGGCGGACTCCCGTGCGGCGCATTCCTCGGCCGGTCGGACATTTTGGACCTCGCGGACCCCGACCGGGACGAGTTCTTCCACAGCAGCACGTTCGCCGGGTATCCGCCCGCACTCGCGGCCGGGATGGCCACGCTCGACGAACTCGAGGTAGATGGCGTGTTCGACGATCTGCTCGCGAAAACCCGGACCTTGGCGTCGGGAATCGAGCGCATCCTCCGAGAGGAAGACATCCGCGCAAACGTACCGCAAGTCGGCGCGGTCTTCTCGATCCTTTTCATGGAAGGCCCCCTACGTAACTATCGAGACATGTTGCGCGCGGACAGTCGACGGAGAAAGAATCTGGACGTCTCGTTGCTCGAGAGGAGCGTCTTCGTGAAACCGGAGAAGCCTTTCTACCTCTCGACGGTTCACGACGACGCCGCCGTTCGCCAGACGCTCCGTGCGGTCGAAGAGAGTGTCGCGGCGTGATCACGCACGCGGGGCGAGCCCCATGATTGTGCGCGCTTCGTCCGGCCTGGCGACTTCCCGCTGCAGGTCTTCGGCGAGGTGCCGCGCCCGGGCGACCAGCTCTTCGTTCCGCGCCAGCACGCCCTTCTTCAGGTAGAGGTTGTCCTCCAATCCGACGCGGACGTGGCCGCCGAGCACGATGGCCATCGTCGTCATGGGCAGCTGCATCCGCGACATCCCCGCCACGACGTACGTCGCGGTGGGCGGGAGCTGATTCCGCATGTGCATGAGGTTGTCCGGCGTCGCGGGGATGCCGCCGTCCACGCCCATGACGAGCTGGAAGTGCGCGGGCTCCTTGACGAGCCCCGCCTCGACGAGTCGGTTCCCCTGCTGGATGAAGCCGACGTCGAACGCCTCGATCTCCGGTTTGATGCCCGAGTCGAGCATCGTCTTCGCGAGGAACTGCACCGTCTTGATCGTGTTCACGTAGACGACGGAGGGCTTGCGGCCTGCGAAGTTCAGCGAGCCCGTCGTGAGGCTGCCCATCTCCGGTTTCGTCTTCAGCGGCGCCGCCCGATCCGCGTCGGTCGCGGCCGCGATCCCGCTCGTCGACGTCATCACGATGAGTTTCGTGCGCTTGCGGATCTTGTCGACGGTCTCCTTGAAGATCTCGAACTTCGAGGTGGGCCGCTCGACCTCGTCGCGACAATGGACGTGGATGATCGACGCGCCTTCCTGCTCGCATCGATAGGCGGTCTCGGCGATCTCGTCCGGCGTCACGGGCACGTGCGGCGTGTCCTTCTTCGTCGGGACCGAGCCCGTCGGCGCGATCGTGATGACGAGCTTCTCCATGGCTTCTCCAAGGCCCGGAAGAACGGGTTGCCTTGTAAGCCTTTATGCGACACGGCTCACGCGGGTTGGTCCCGCGTCAGCTCGCCGGGGCGGGGCCGCATCCGACCTCAGGCGAATAGGTGGCACGACACCTGGGTGTCCGCCGTGATCGACTTCAGGTCTGGCTCGGTGAAGTCGTGCAACGAGACGCGAACGCCGCCATCCGACCGCTCGATCGTGGTGATCGCCTTGAGGGCGCGGATCTCCTCGGCTCGATGCGCGACGAGATCCCGGAGGGTCGACTCGACGCCGGTCGGGGCACCGGGCAAGACGAACGCGAGCGGGCCGTCCGGTCTCGCGCCGGCGAACAGGCTCTCCGTCGGCTGTCCCGCGACGAGGCCTTTGAGGTCCGCGACGACCTCCTCCGCGGTCCACCCGCATCGCTCGAAGGCGACCGGGCATCGGGGATGGAACCGGCACCCGGCCGGGATGGCCGAGGGATCCGGCCGCTCACCCTTCAGGATGATCCGCTCGCGCCGGCGGTCCGGGTCCGGGACCGGCACGACGGAGACAAGCGCCTTCGTGTACGGATGCCGCGGATTCTTGATCAGCTCGCGCGTCGGGCCTTGCTCGACGATCTTCCCCAGATACATGACCCCGATCCGGTCGGCGAGGACCCAGGCGAGGGAGAGGTCGTGCGTGATGAACAGGTACGTGAGTCCCTTCTTCTCGCGGAGCTCGAGCAGCAACTCGATGATCTCCGTGCGGATCGACACGTCGAGCATGGAGACCGGCTCGTCGGCGACGAGGAATTCCGGATCGAGGACGAGGGCCCCGGCGATCGAAACGCGCTGCCGCTGTCCGCCGCTGAGTTCGTGCGGGAACCGGAACAGGAAGTCTCGCGGTGGCCGGAGGCCCGCATCGTAGAGGGCCTGCTCGACCCGCGCCTCCGTCTCGGCGCGGTTGCGGCTGACCCGATTCACGATGAGCGGCTCCGAGACGATGTCGTACACGGAGTGCTTCGGGTTCAGGGATTCGTACGGATCCTGGAAAATGATCTGTAGCTTCCTTCGGAGGCTCCGGATCTTCACGCCCTCGAGTCCCTCTTCGTGCAGACGCATGCGGATGATGATCCGAGCCGTCACGGTGGCGGTGATGAACGCGAACAGCGACCCGCCGAGCATCGAGATCGCCCCGACGCCCCAGTACGTCGCCCCGTAGACCGCGCCGGAATCCAGGTAGCCCGAGAACACGAGGCTGACGAACGCCCCGACGTTGAAGACGACGAGACTGACCAGCCCGAGGACCGCCGCGACGCGCGGCGTGGGTCGCGTCGGTGGCAGGCTTCCGAAGAACGCGAGGAGGAGCCCCGCGACGATCGCCTCCGCGACGACGCTCCCGCCGTTGGTGAAGGGCATGTGGAAGAACGAGGCGGCGACGAGTGCGGGCAGGATCGTCGCGAGGACGGCGGCGCCCACGATGACGACGGCGAGGATCAGCAGATCCGGGATCGACCACGGGCGGTGCTCCTTCCAAGAGAGCGAGTACCGCTGGCGGATATCCTCGAGCGTGCGTTCGTCTCCGCCCGCGTTGGCGGCCTCATACCGCGAGAGCGTGGCCGGCGGCACGCCGACGAACACGTCGCCACCGGTCGGCTCGACGAGCTTCAGGATCCCCTTGCCCGTCGTCGTCTTGCCGCAGCCGCTCTCCCCGACGAGGCAGAACACCTCGCCTCGCCCAACGTCGAGATCGACGCCGTCGACCGCGCGCACGTATTCGGGCTCGGCCTTGCGGAGGGCCTCGAAGAAGCCGCGTCGCTTCTCGAACCAGACGCGAAAGTTCCGCAGGACGAGGTACGGTTCGCGCGCCATGTCACGCGCCTCCCTTCGCGGGCGGCGTCGTCGTATTCAGGTGGCACGCGGCGAGGTGTCCTTCGCCCACCGGATCGAGGGGCGGCTCCTGGTCGATGCACAGCTGCCATGCGTACTTACATCGCGGATGGAAGCGGCATCCGAGCGGCGGATGGATCAGGCTCGGCAGCAGGCCGGGGATGTACGCCGGCAGCGTCTGAGGTCCCTCGATGTCCGGGAACGCGCCGATGAGATCCTTCGTGTACGGATGCTTCGCGTTCTTGAACACGTCCCGCACGCTCCCCGTCTCGACGATCTTCCCCGCGTACATGATCGCCATCGAGTCGCACGTCTCCGCCATGACGGAGAGGTCGTGGGAAATGAGGATCATCGAGAGGTCCAGTTCGCGTTTCAGTCGCTCGAGGAGTTCCAGGATCTGCGCCTGAATCATGACATCCAGTGCGGTCACCGGCTCGTCCGCGATCACGATGCGCGGGTTGCAAGCCAGGGCCATCGCGATCATGACGCGCTGGCGCATCCCGCCGGAGAACTCGTGCGGGTACTCGCTCCCCCGCTCGCGGGAGATTCCGACGAGTTCGAGGAGCTCCCCGACGCGTTTCATGGCGGCCTCCTTGTCCACCTTGTCGTGGAGGATGATCGGCTCCGCGATCTGGTCGCCGATCCGCTTCACCGGGTTCAGCGCGTTCATCGCGCCCTGGAAGATGATCGAGATGTGCTTCCATCGGATGCCGCGGAGCTGGTTCTCCCGGATGCGCGCGAGGTCGTAGCCCATGTAGTCGATCGTGCCGTCGACGATCCGGCCGTTCGAAGGGAGGAGCCGCATGATCGACAAGGCGGCGGTCGTCTTGCCGCAGCCGCTCTCGCCCGCGAGGCCGAGGCTCTCCCCCTCGCCGAGCGTGAAGTCGACGCCGTCCACGGCCTTCACGTCGCCCTCCTGCGTTTCGAAGTACGTCTTCAGCCCCTTGACGGTCAGCAGGGGCATGTCACCGCTTCCTCAGCCGCGGATTGAAGATCTCGTCCAACGCGTATCCGAGTTAGTGAAACCCAACACCACCATAACGATTGCCCAAGGGGTCTTATAGATTCCCTGGATGGGTCCGTTCGCATGGGATGGGGCCTCGGATTTTGTTAGCGTTTCGCGGAACGCATCGCGGATGTGCGCGAGCGTCATCGTCTAAATAGAAGGTTCAGAATCGTGCGTTTCAGACGCGGTGATACATTCTGCCCGAGCTCCGCCGACGCGTCCGTCGTTTCTACGCGTACCAAGCGGCGTCCGCCTTCGCGCTCTGGATTCCGTTCTGGGCACTCTGGATTCGCGGCAACCTCGCGTCCGACTTCGACTTCACCCTGGTCGACGTGGCGTTCTGGGTCGGACTCCTCGTCTTCCAGCTCCCGGTTGGCGTCATGGCGGATCGCGTCGGCCGCAAGAAGACGATTATCGTGAGCGAGGTGATCCGGTCCGCCGGGATCCTCGGCTACGGCCTTGGGACGACGTTCGTCGGATACGTCGGCGCCAACGTGGTCTGGTCGCTCGGTGCCGCTTTCTCGATCGGGACGTCCGCGTACCTGTACGAGACGCTCCTCGAGGCGGGACACGAGTCGGAGTTCCCGCGGTACATCGGCCGCAACACGATGATCCAACTCCTCGCGAACTCCGCGGGTGCGTTCGCGGGCGGCGCCCTCGTTCAAGTCGTCCACGATCTCCGCGTGACCCTGTTCGTCGGAGCCGCGTGGAACCTCGTGGCGGTCGGCGTCGCGTGGACCTTCCTCGAACCGTCGGTCGAGCGAATCACGGAGCCCACGTACGCGCAACAGTTGGTCCAGGGACTGCGCGTCGTGCGTCGGCGGGAAGGCGTCGCGCTGCTCATCGGCATCGGAGTGTTCCTCGGGATCACCCTGTATGCGATGTCGATCTTCCGTCCCCTCTACTTGCGGTTCCTCGGCCTCTCCGATCCCGAGATCGCGGTCTCGATCTCCGCGTTCCTCTTGGTCGCGGCGTTATGGTCCGGCTTCGCGGGCGAGATCTCCCGCTTCCTCGGGGAGTTCGGGACGATCGCGTTGCTCGTCCTCCTCGCATCGGCTTCGTTCTTCGCGATGTTCGGCGTCGGTCAGTATCCGGGAGCGATCCTCTTCCAGATTCCGATTTACGTCGTGTGGAGCCTGCAGCCCGCGCTCACGACCGCGTTCCTGAATCGGAGGCTCGAGCCGGGGCAGCGGGCGACGGTCCTCTCGATGGGCGCGTTCGCGTACACGCTCGGTCTCGTGATCATCGAGCCGCTCGCGGGGCTCCTCACCACGACGACGGGCATCCTGAACCTCGGCCTCCTGCTCGGGGCCGCCACGTTCGTCCCGTGTGCGTACATCCTCGCTCGATGGCGCACGACCGTCGCGCCATGGCCCGCTCTGACGCCGGTCCCATCGCGGCTTGTGCCCGGATCGCACGTCTCGCGGTTCCATCGGCTGTTCGAGCGCCTCAGTCGGCTCCGGCCGTGACGGCCGCGGCCTCCGTCGACGGCGGCGTGATGAGATGGCAAGCCACGGAATTCTCCGGCGCGAGCTCGACGAGTTCGGGCACGAACCAGGCGTTCAAAGAGATCTCGATGGACCCGCCCTTCGCCTCAACCCTCGAGACGCCTTTCAGTCCAAGCCGTGCGTTGCGTCCCGCCGCGACCGCGGCCCGGACCGCCGCGACCGTGCTTTCCGCCGAGGCGCCCGGAGCCACCGTCATCGTGACGTTGTGCAAGCCCTGGACGGAGATCGCGGCGACGCCGGGTAATCGGCCGTCGGCTTGCAGGGCCGTGAGCTCGGCGACGACCTCCTCGGAGTTCCAACCGCACGGCTCGAACGCCATTGGGCACCTTGGATGGAAGCGGCAACCCGTCGGAATGTTGACGGGATCGGGCCGTTCGCCTTTCAGGATCATCCGCTGGACCCGCTTGCGCGGATCCGGGCTCGGAACCACGGAGATGAGAGCTTGGGTGTACGGGTGCTTCGGCTGGCCGATCACCTGTTCCGCGGTGCCGAGTTCCACGATTTTGCCCAAGTACATGACGGCGATGCGGTCCGCGATCACCCAGGCGAGCGAGAGGTCGTGGGTGATGAACAGGTACGTGAGGCCGCGGGATTTCCGCAGGTCCATCATGAGCTGCAGGATCCCCGTCCGGATGGAGACGTCCAGCATCGACACCGGCTCGTCCGCGACGATGAAGTCCGGTTGCAGGACGAGGGCCGCTGCGATGGAGACGCGTTGCCGCTGTCCGCCGCTGAGTTCGTGCGGGAAGCGGAACATGAACTCCTCCGGGGGACGCAGTCCGGCGTCGCGGAGCGCGCTCTGGACCAGCTCGGTGATTTCCTCGGGATTCCGCGTGATCCGGTTCACGACGAGCGGCTCGGAGACGATCTCGTATACCGACTGCTTCGGATTGAGGGACTCGTACGGATCCTGGAAGATCATTTGAAGGCGCCGGCGCATTCCGCGCATGCGCATTCCGCCGAGGCCTCCGGTCCGTTGCCTCACGTCGACGATCAAAGCCGACATCGCCGCCGCGACGATCGGTGCGAAGGCGGTGGCAATCAAGAGCCCGAACAGATCGCGCTCCCACGCCATCGATAGCGCGGTCGATCCGAACCCGCCGGTACCCGGAGCCACCAGGTCCCGGAAGTAGAACGTCGGGATGCCGCCGAGGACCACGAGGACGATCGACAGGACCGCGACGACGATGGGGAGGCGACGCCATGCGCGGGCCGGCGGCAAACTCGCGACCGCACCCACGATGGCACCGACCGCGACGGCAAAGCCCAGCGTGTTCCACGAGTTCGTGAACGGGTCCGAGAAGAGTCCGAGGATCGCGGCCGGGACCACGAATGCCAGGAGGACCGCGGCCTCGATCATCGTCGCGAGGCTCATGATGTCGAATCGGGTCCACCGGAACTTTTCCTTCCAGGAGACGGAGTACTTGCGGCGGGTTTCGTCCACGAGCTTCGCGGATTCCGGTTCGTCTTTCTTCTTGGAGGCGGCGCGGAACCGGTCAAACTCCGCGTCGGGGATCTCGATGAAGACGTCCCCGCCCGTCGCGTCAGCGAGTTGCAAGATCGCCTTGCCCGTAGAGGTCTTCCCGCATCCGCTCTCGCCGACGAGGCACAGGACCTCGCCCGTGCGCACGTCGAACGAGATTTCGTCGACGGCGCGCACCCACTCGGGTTGCCGGCCGAGCAGTTCACCGAACAGCCCTTTTCGGAGCGGGTACCAGACCCGGAGGTCCCGAACGCGGATCATGTCTCGGCTGCGCGAGCTGGCCGTGCCGGCACCTCCGTGACTTCGGGAAACAGGAAGCAGGCCGCCCGACGTCCGGGGCTCAGTTCCGAGAGGGCGGGCTCGGCGGTCGTGCATCGGTCGAAGGAGAACTTGCACCGCGGATGGAACACGCAGCCCGACGGCGGGGAAATGAGACTCGGCACATCGCCGGGGATCGCCTCCGGCATGATCCGGGGCCCGCGGACGTCCGGGAACGCGGCGACGAGCCCCTGCGTGTACGGATGCTTGGGGTCCGAGAACACGTCGACGACCGGGCCCGTCTCGACGATCTTCCCCGCGTACATGATCGCGACCCGGTCGCACGTCTCCGCAAGGACGGAGAGATCGTGGGAGATGAGGATCATGGAGAGGCCCAACTCCCGGCGAAGCCGCTCGAGGAGCTCCAGGATCTGCGCCTGGATCATCACGTCGAGGGCCGTCACGGGTTCGTCCGCGATCACGAGGTTCGGGTTGCACGCGAGGGCCATCGCGATCATCACCCGCTGCCGCATCCCTCCGGAGAATTCGTGGGGATAGTCGCTGAGCCGCTCCCGGGAAATCCCGACGAGCTCCAAGAGCTGTCCGGCGCGAGCGGTCGCCGCTTCCTTGGTCGCCCCTTCATGCAGGATGATCGGTTCGGCGATCTGCTTCCCGATCCGCTGGACCGGGTTCAGGGAATTCATCGCTCCCTGGAAGATGATCGAGATTTTCTTCCACCGGATTTTCTGCAACGCCGCCTCGGAGGAGCGGACCAGGTTGCGGCCGTCCAGCCGCACGGTCCCTTCGACGATGTGGCCGTTCGCCGGGAGGAGGCGCATCAGGGAGAGGGCCGTCGTCGTCTTCCCACAACCCGACTCGCCCGCGAGGCCGAGCGCCTCCCCTTCCGCCACGTCGAACGAGGCGCCCTCGACCGCGTGCACTTTCCCGGCGCGCGTGTCGAATTCGACGCTGAGGTCGCGCACCTCAAGGAGGGTCGTTTCTAGCGCCTCCGAAGGCGCGGATTCAGGATCTCATCGAGCGCGTACCCGAAGAGGTAGAAGCCGAAGACGAGGAAGACGAGGCAGAGGCCGGGGACGATGATCCATCCTGGCATCCCGATCGTGATCGCGTTGTACTTGAACGCCTCCGCGATGACCCGGCCCCAGCTCACCGTGTTCCGGACGGACAGGTTGAGGAACGCGAGGACGCTCTCCGAGATGATCGACACCGCGACCGTCAGGATCGTGTTCGCGAAGACGATCGGGAAGGCGTTCGGGAAAATGTGCCGGATTACGATGTGCGCGTTCGACGAGCCGATCATCTTGCCGCGTTCGACGAACATGCGCTCTTTGAGGCTGAGGACCTGGCCTCGGATGACGCGCGCCGTGATGGACCATCCCGTGAAGCCGATCACGAAGATGATGCCCCACAGGTCGAGGTTCCCGATGCGCGCGGCGATGACGATCATCAGGACGAGCCACGGGATCGAGAGGACGACGTCGTTGAAGCGCATGATGACCTCGTCGAGCCAGCCGCCGACGAAGCCCGAGATGAGGCCGACCGCGGTGCCGATGACGCTCGCGACGAGCGCGGAGAGGATGCCGACGATGAGCGAGACGCGCGTGCCCCAGATGACTTGGGAGAAGATGTCGTATCCGAGTTGATTCACGCCGAGCGGATGCGCCGACGTCGCCCGCGTCAGGGGCAGCGCGTCGGGGACCGCCTGCAACGGCCCGTAGGGCGCGAGCCAAGGGGCCGCGATCGCGAGGACGACGAAGAACACGAGGATGGCGAGTCCCAGCATGGCGGAGCGGTTGTGCGCGATCTGGCTCCAGACGTCGTGGAGGCGGCGGTACATGACCGTCGCGCGCGCGCGGAACGGGGAGACGATCCGGATGCCTTCGACGACTTCGGCCATCCATCACCTCAGGTAATCTTGATTCGCGGGTCGAGCAGGAGCAGGACAAAATCGGAGACGAGGTTCGCGAGCACGACGGCGGCGCCTCCAATCACGATGATGAATTGAAGCAGCGGGTAGTCGAGGTTCTCGATCGCCTCGATCGTCCGGTAGCCGATCCCCTTGTAGTTGAAGACGTACTCGACCTGGTACGCGCCGCCGAGGATGAACGCGATGTCGAGCGCGATGAGGGAGACCATCGGCGGGAGCCCGTTCGGGAAGATGTGCCGCCGCAGGATGACCCGCTCATTCAGCCCTTTCGCCCGCGCCGTCGTGACGAAGTCCTCCGTCATCACGTCGATGAGGGAGCTCTTCATGACGAGCGAGATCCCCGCGAGCGTCCCGAGGGCGAGCGTCGCCGCGGGGAGGATGAGGTGGACCGTCGCGTCGCCGATGTGGATCCAGTCCCACCGCCATGGGACCAAGTTGTCGTCGTAGTATCCTTGGACCGGCAGCGAGGGCCACCACGAGAAGTAGTCCGTGACGGGCGAGTTCTTCCGGAAGGCCGCCTGGAGGACGAGCCCGAGCCAGAAGATGGGCATCCCGTAGAAGAAGATCGCGAATCCCGTCGAGAGGTAGTCGAACGGCTTGCCTCTCCGCACCGCGGCGTAGGCCCCCATCGCCATGCCGATCAAGATCGTGAAGACGGTCGCGGTGCCCACGAGCAGGAGGGTCCACGACAGGTCGACCGCGAGGATCTGGACCACGGGCCGCTTGTAGAAGTACGATACGCCCCAGTCGAGGGTGAAGAGCTTCTGCAGGTAGATGACGAACTGCTCGAGCGGGGTCTTGTCGAGTCCGAACAGCGCGATCTGGTACTCGCGGAAGCCCGCGTACTTCGGGTCACGGGGCACGATCGCGAGGTCCGCGCTCCCGGGCATCAGCCGGATGAGGACGTAGTTGAGGCAGATGATCCCGAACATCGTGATGGCGGCATTCACGACGCGCCGAGCGACGACCCTGAGGAGGCTGCTCGTGCTTTCTCACCTCTCCGACTCGAGCAATGCTCAGCCGCTCCGGGGTAATCAGGATGGCGGGGGCGGAGGCGGTGGCTGCCTCGGAGGTTCCTCCTCCCGTTCCTCCTTCGTTCGCGCCCGGCTCCGACGGATCAGGACGACCGCCGCCGCGATCAGGATGACGGCCACGATGCCGAGGGGCACGCCGTAGTTGATGAGCGGATTCACGCCGGGGCCTGGACCGCCGCCTCCACCGCCACCTGTCGGAGTCGTCCAGATCGGGATGTTCGCGGGCTTCGACTGGATGTGCCCGGCGCCCGTTTGGTTGTCCGTGACGTTGACGGCGAAGCTGTAGTTTCCGGGCGACGCGTACACGTGGCTCTGCGTGACGGTCGTCGGCGACGACGTCGAGGTGACGTAGTTCGTCGCGGTCGCCTGGTCCCCGAACGCCCAGGTGATGTAGAGCGGGTCGCCCTCCGGGTCGGAGACGGTCACGCTGAAGTTCACCGCTTGGTGCTCCCAGCCGTGGCCCGACGCGGGGAACTGGAAGCCCAAGGTCGCACTCGGAGGTCCGTTCGCCGTGCCGGGACTGATCGTCGCGGTAGAGGTCGCGCACGTCGGCCATTCCGTGTCCGTCACGCGCACCTTGAGCGCGTACGTGCCCGGGCTCGCGTACGTGTGCGTCGTGCTGGCGGTGGACGTCGTCTCCGGAGCGGTCCCGTCCCCGAAGTCCCAGGTGTACGACAGCGTCACGTCGTTCGGATCGGACGCCACGACGCTCACGGAGGCCGGGGCCCCCGAGACGAAGTCGACGGCGGGGAACGCGCTGATCACCGGTGGCGGGTTGTCCGCGGGATACAGGTTGAAGTACAGCGCCGGGAGCGAGCTGTCCACGGTGAGGCCGGGACGCTTCGTCCAATCGCCCCAGTTCTGCCAGCCGTTGCCGAGTCCGGGGTCGCTCGTGACCGCGTACAGGTCGTCCGCGTAGTAGGGGATGATGTACGACGCGTAGTCGTAGAGCATCTGCTGCATCGTGTTCGTGATGTTGCGGCGGTCGGACGGGTTGACGGTGACCAAGGACTCGTTGTACAGTGCGTCGAACGTCGCGTTCGAGTATCCGTTGTCGCTCGTGGGCCCGATCGCGTCGGTCGTCTGCACCTCGAGGATGTCGAGCGACGGGTCCGAGACCCGGCTGAAGACCCAGTCCCACAGCCAGATGTCGTAATCGAGCGCTTTCCAGATGCTGTTCATCTGGTTCACGGGCTTGAGTTCGTATCCGGGGACGTAGTTGCCCCGCGAGTCGGTCGTCTGGATGCCCGCCTGGCCCAACCACGCGGTGATGTTCGCCACCGCGGGCTCGAACTCCGGGTGGTTGTCCGGCGTGTAGAAGCGGAAGACGAGGCCCTGTGTGCCGCCCGCTTTGTAGAGCGGGGTCGTCGTCGCGGTCGCGGGGTTGCCCGCGGAATCGTAGGCCCATCCCGCGGCGTTCAGCATCGCGCGCGCGGCGGCGGGATCGAAATCGTACTGATTCGCCGGCGGGATCGGGTAGTGCCATGGGTTGCTCGACGGCACCAAGCTGTCGCCGAGCGTCGCGAGGCCCTGGTAGGCATACCGGACGATCGCGGCCCGGTCGATGCTCATCGCGACCGCCTGCCGGACGACCTGGTTCGTCGCGAGGATCTGGCTGTTGTGTCCCGTGTGGAACTGCTGGTACTGGGCGCGGAGCGTGTCCGTCATCGCGTTCGCCGCGACTTCGCCAACGAATCCGCCGGAGACCTGGATTCGGCTCACGGTCGATTGCTGGAGGGCCGGCGCGTTCAGGAAGCTCGACGCCGGGATGTTGAAGATCGCATCGAGCTTGTTCGACCCGGACCCGAATTCGTCGATCATCGTGCCCGAGGAGGTGTACAGGATGAACCGCACCTCTTCCGGCCGGGAAAGCTGGCAGTACATCGCGTCGCCGAAGTAGTTCGGGTTGCGGTGCAGGATGATCACTGCGGACAGGTCGCTGTTCGGATCGTAGTACATCGCACCGGACCCGACCGGGTACGGGAACGGTTCCTGCGTGACGGGGTTCCGGATCGATTGCCACAGATACATGGGGAAGATCGGGACGGCGGTCAGGGTCGAGTCCATCGCCGCGAACGGCGCCTTGGTGACGATGCGCACGGTGTACGTATCGACCTTCTCAATCCGGTCGATCTGGGACGTGTAGGAATTCAGGATGCTGCCCGTGTTGTTCTTGACGAGGTAATAGGAGAAGACCACGTCATCCGCGGTGACCGGATGACTGCGGTCCGCGGGATTCATGGGGTCCGTGAAGTACGCGTTCGACACGAGGTGGAACGTCCACGTGACGCCGTCGGAGGGAGGTTCCCATCGGTACGCGAGGTCCGGGACAATGCTGAGCGAGGCGTCGCGGGTGACGAGCGTGCTGTAGACGTTGTACACGGGGATGAACTCGAGGACAAGAGTGATCGCGTTCGGGTTCAACGTTACGGCGGTCAGGCCGGAAACGCCGATTCGCAGCGTGCGAGATGCCTGGGCGGGGTTGACGCCCCGAGCGGCGGACGCGGCCGCGGGATACGCGACGGCGAGGAACGCCGAAAGCAAGACCGTCGAGATGAGGACGGCGGTCACGATCGCCGCAACGACTCTTCGTTCACTGCGCCGCCAACTCGAGTGCTTCTCCTCCCCTGGCATAACCCCACCAGCATGGCGAGGGGCCCCAATACCCCCGCACGTGCTACAACCTGACAGGGATTCGGCGGACGCTATAAATAGATTCACCGCACATCTTAGGACAGCCCTCGAAAATCTTGGGCGATCACGGGGGAAATCGCGAATCGATATGGAGCGATTTGCCGGCGTGAATCGGGTCTCGGACGGTTGGAATCAGACGTACTCCGACTGGCTCTGCTCCCGCAGGAATTGCGGCAGGTAGTGGTGCCCGCCGGCTGCTTTGCCCGAGATCCCAGACATCTTCCACCCGCCGAACGGTTGCACGCCGACGACCGCCCCGGTCGTCGCGCCCGCCGCGCGGTTCGCATAGAGGACGCCCGCCTGGACTTCGGCAAAGAAGCGCCGCAGCTCCGACGGTTCGCGCGTGAAGATGCCCGCCGTCAGGCCGTACTCCACGTCGTTCGCCACGTGGACCGCATCCTCGAGGCCGTCCACCTCGAGGATCGACAGGATCGGCACGAACAACTCTTCCTTGTTAATCCGGTGCTCCCGCGGCAGGTCGTCGACGATCGTCGGCTCGACGAAGCGCCCGCTTCCCTTGAGTGCCTTCCCGCCCGCGAGGATCTTGCCCTTCGACCGCTTGATCTCGGCGATGGCGGCCTCGTAGGTCTTGACCGCGGCATCGTTGATGACGGGCCCGAGGTACACGTCGCGGACCGTCGGGTCCCCGATCTTGATCTTCTGCGTCTCCGCGACGAGCCGCTCGAGGAACGCGTCCTTCACCCGTCGGTCGACGAGGACGCGGGAGCAGGCGGAGCACTTCTGGCCACCGTACCCGAAGGCCGCCCGCATGACTCCGAGCGCGGCCTTCTCGAGATCCGCGCTGGCCGTGACGATCGCCGGATTCTTCCCGCCCATTTCCGTGATGATCGGCTTCGGTCTCGTATCCGTGAACGCCCGGAACGCCTTCAGGCCCACCGCGCGAGATCCGGTGAACACGAAGCCGTCGATGTCCGGGTTGTCGACGAGTTCCTGTCCGACCGTGTTGCCGGGGCCGGTCACGTAGTTGAAAGCTCCGGGAGGCACGCCGGCCTCGCGGAGGACCTCTGTGAGCTTCAGGCCCATGAAGGGCGTGTCGCTCGCGGGCTTGAAGACGACCGCGTTTCCCGTGACGAGTGCGCCCGTGGTCATGCCTGCGGCGATTGCGAGCGGGAAATTGAACGGCGCGATGACGGCCCAGACGCCGTAGGGCTTGAGCACGCTCCTCGTCGCCTCGCCGGGGAGGAACTGCCCCATCGCATGCTCGTATCCCTGGTTTCGGAGCATCTCCGCAGCGTACCAGCGGATCAGGTCCGCGGCCTCGTCGACGTCCGCCATCGCCTCGTAGCGGTTCTTTCCGTTCTCGAAGGACATGACTGCCGCGTACTCGAACTTCCGTTCGCTGATGAGGTCGGCCGCGCGCTGCAACGTCCGCACGCGCTCCGTGTACGGGGTCGCGGACCACGCCGGGAACGCGGCCTTCGCCGCCTTGATCGCCTGCTTCGCGTGCGTGCGCGTGCCTTTCTGGAAGAGCCCGAGGACGAGCTGCGTGTCCGCCGGACTCAGGTCCTTGAACGTCGCGATGGCCCAGACTTCGTTGCCGTCGATGACCATCGGGTGCTTGGCCCCGAATCCCGCGCGGACCTTGTCGACCGCGGCTTCGTATTTCGCGTGGAACTCCTCCGTCTTCCCCATCTCGACCGCGTTCTGCCACGTCCGTTCGTTCCGGAATTCCACGATCCCACGCCCTCGAGGCTCACGCATGTCCGTGGCGAGAATAAGGTTTCGCCTCGTACGTTCCAAGGGATCGCGTCGACCCGAACTCGACACGCCTTCTGCCCAATTGAGCGGAATTCCGAGTGACCTACGCGATGTAGGCGTCCGCCGATCCTTCGTACTTGTCGTACTGGGCCATGGCGCCGACCGCGGCGAGCAACTCGCGGGCCCATTCGCGGGTGTACGAATTCGGCGGGATCTCGGTCGTGGTCCCGAGCCACTCGAAGATCTCCTTGAACGCGGCGCGTTGCTCGTCCTTCGTCATGCCTTCGTCGAGCTTGCCGATCCGCTGCTCGAGCCGGTTCATGTTGAGGACGAACTCCTTGCATTGCGCCATGAACTTCGCGTGCTCCTCGCGCGTCATGAGGAAGACCCGCCCATCCATCCGGGGCGGGCGCCATAAAGGTTCGCAAGCTTCATGGGGGAGAGGCCGCTCGTGAGGTCGATGGTCTCGTTCGTGCGCGTCGCGCGGACGGCGGACGTCCCGCCGGGCCGTGGCTGCGTGGTCGTCGTGCAAGGCCATCCGGTCGCCCTGTTCAACGTCGACGGCCGATTCTTCGCCGTCTCGAACGTGTGCCTCCATCGCGGCGGGCCCGTCGGCGAGGGCGAGCTCGACGGCCCGATCGTCACGTGCCCGATGCACGGATGGGAGTACGACGTGCGCACCGGCGCGAACACGATCAACCCGGCGGCCCGGCTGCGGACGTTCGAGGTGCGGGTCGAAGGCGACGATGTGTGGGTCGGCGCGTGAGGCTAGGCCCGACCGATTCCCGAACCATGATATCCCCTACCGCCGATGCCGGATCGAGGGGTGCCATGATCCGGGACAGCCGTATAGCGGTGTCGTTCGTCTTCGGCCTGGTTGGGGGGATTCTCATCGAGACCGTGATCGCGATCTACATTCCGTACATCTTCTCGCCTTATTATGGCGTAGGCGGAGGCCCGTTCCTCTTCGGCGTGTACGGCCTCTTCCTGGGCATCGTCTCCGGCATCCTCGTAATCGTCGGGGCCGTGATGGGGTTCGTGCAACCGCGGTTCGGGGTCGTGTGGGGGATCGTGACCGTGGTGTTCGGCGCCCTGAGCATCTTCTCCCTCGGCGGGTTCCTCGTCGGGATGGCGCTCTCCATCACCGGCGGCGCGATCGCGATCGTCGTCGGGGCGTCGGAGCCCGGGATCGTGCGCGAGCCGATCCGGCAGCGGGCTTGCACCTCGTGCGGCATGCTCATGTCGATCGAGTTCGCCCATTGCCCGTATTGCGGACACGCGGTCGCCCAACTCCCCCGCTAGGGCGGTCGGGCGGTCAAAGCTTTAACCGGTGCCCCCGTACCTCGGCCCGCGTGTCCTCGGATCCGCTGTGGATCGCCCTGACAGTCCTCGCGTTCCTGGCCCTGATTCCGAACGTCGTGTCCATCGTCCTGGGGATTCGGCTCCGGGCCGCCGTGCGCCGCGCGATGCGTTCGGGCTTCGGTGCGTTCCTCCCGCGAGCGGTCATCCTCCTCCCGGTTCGCGGCCTCGATGAGGGATTCGATGAGAACGTATGCGCGATCCTGTCGCAGCGGTATCCCGGGTTCCGGGTGCTCGTCGTCGCGGACGAGGCGGGCGATCCGGCCGCGGTCCGCGTGCGCGAAATCGCCGCCGAATTTCCGCGCATCCGCGTCGATGTCTGCGTGTCCGATGCGGGCCCGCTCCGAGGCAAAGTGAACGCGCTTCGATCGGCCCTCACGCATTTGGCGGACGAGGACGAGCTCGTCGTATTCGCCGATTCCGACATCCGACCCACGAACGATTGGTTGCGGCAGCTCGTGCAGCCGCTCGCGGACTCGAGCGTCGGCGTGGCGACCGGGTTCCGATGGTATCTGCCGCCGCGGCCGACGTTCTGGTCCCTCGTCCGCGCGGAATGGAACGCCGTCAGCGCGAACGTCTTGTTCGACCCGAAGCGCGCGTTCGCATGGGGAGGTTCGTGCGCGGTGCGTCGGGATGCGGTTCGATCCTTGCACTTGGCGGATCGGTGGCAGAATGTCCTCAGCGATGATCTCGTGTTGACGCAAGCCGTCCGCGAGGCCGGCCTCAAGATCGCCTACGCGCCGGCGGCTCTCGTTGGGACCTTCGAGGGAGCGACCCGCGAGACGTGCCTGGAGTGGTGCGTGCGCCAAATGACGATGGCGACCCTCTACCTGCCCATCGTTCGCCGCTACGCCGTCGCGTCGTTCGCGGTCTTGGACGGCGCCGTCCTGTTCGGGATCGGGTCGCTCCTGCTCTCGGTCGCCCTCGGTCCGATCTATCTCGTCCCGGCGGTCCTGTTTCTCATGCCGCCGCCGTTCGCGATCGCGAAGGCGATCCTCCGTCGATCGGCCCTCTTCTCCGGTAACCCGGAGATCGCGGCGGCGTGGAAGGTTCCCGGGTGGCGAAGCGCAATCGCCTCGCTAGCCGTCCCGTGGGTCATGGCGTGGGGACTGATTCGGACGCGAAGACCGCGGATCCTCCGGTGGCGGGGCCGCGTCTACGACGTCAGCAATCCTAACAAGGTACGCCTGGTTGAATCCTAGCGGAGACCAGCCTCCGCTCCGTGGTGGGACGCGCAGGTTACCCTTGTTCAAGGGTAACTTTGTCCGGCTCGGGATTCGGCGAAGGTGGCCCCCGCATCCTCTCGGAGATGTTCCTGGTACTTCGCGAGTTCGGAGAGCAGCGCGTTCCGTCGCTCGCTCTGACGGAGGGTGCGCGCCATCGACGCGGCGGGGGGAAAGAGAGCGATGGCCAGAGCGATGCCGATGAGCGGCGTCGTGAGCTCGGCGTGGACCGCCGTTGCGACGAGCAAGATCGCCGCCACGATCGATGGCGGAAGGAAGAACGCGAGGAACACGCCGACGATTGAGACGAGCGGCTCCCGAGCACGCGCCTGCATCGCGAGCACCTCCGCGTCGCTGAACGCCCGCGCCGTCGTGACCATCCGCGCGCCGTGCCGCGCGAATCGATCCCGGATCACGGTCATCGCGTCGACGAAGCCTTGGGTCTCGGCGCGGAACGCCTGGATCGAGCCGGGCGTGAAGCGGATCAGGAGTGGGCGGCCGGCGGTCGTCTCCAGTCCGATTCCCGTCTGGACGAGAGTCCCTGCGGACGACGCGAACGGCGAGAGGAACGAGCCGGCGACCTCGTAGCTGCGCGGATAGACGTCGCGGATCTCCGACCAGGCGTAGTACCGTCGTTCGCCGAGGATCCGCCGCCACAGCGGAAGCGAGATCTCGATTCCGTCCTCGAATACGAAAGTGGGGCTCGGCTTGTACACCGTCATCGCGACGAGGAGGACGCCAAGGGGCAGGAAGCAGAATCCTCCGAGCGGCCACAGCCCCTCCGGACCTGCGGCGATCGGCCCGATGAGGAACGTCACGACGAGCACGAGGAGCAGCAGCGCGACCGTCATCGGATTCGCCGGGATCGGGCGATAGGCGTACAGGAGGGGCCCGCGGTCGGCCGCCGTCATCGGAGCGAGACAAGCGGTGGTCCGATTTCGTTGTTGTCCTCGCGAAAAGGCTTTCCGCCGTCCCGCCCTAGGTGCCCGAGGAGGGTGATAACGATGGGCGGCCGTCCCGCGGCCCGAATCGGTCTCGTGCTAGCGGTCCTTCTGACGATCGCCGTGGCGGGGTTCGCTTCCCCGAGCGCGTCTCGCCTCCCGAAGCGAAGTACGTCCCCATCGCCGCTCGCGAACACGCCGCCGTATGCCAACTACAGCTACTATCCCGGCGGCGGGAACACCACGACGCTCTTCAGTTTCTGGGCGAAGGTCTTCGACCAGGAGGACCCGGTCACCGCGCTCGAGGTCCATTGGGACTGGGAGGGCGACGGCACGTGGGACACCCCGTGGTCCACGGAGAAGAACGCGACGCACACGTTCGATTCCCCCGCGACGTATTGGGTCCTCCTCGAAGTGCGAGACACCGGGGGCCTGACGAGCAACCGATCGTACCCGATCACGGTCACGACCCCGCCTCCCCCGCCGCCTCCCACGCTCGAGGCATCGATCGCCGCGACGCCGATGGACGGCACACTGCCCCTCACGGTGGCGTTCTCGAGTCAGGTAACGGGCGGGACGCCGCCGTACGAATACCATTGGACCCTCGGTGACGGCGCGCAGAGTCCCGATTCCAATCCGGTGCACATCTACCTGACGAGCGGCAACTTCACGGCGTGGCTGATCGTGTACGACAGCGGCGGGGTCGACCACCGTCAGGACACGCTGTCGAATGTGCTCTTCGTCAACGTGTCGCGTGCCCTCGTGAACCTCAGTGTCGTGCCAATCGTCGAGCCCGTGACCGCGGTGGGACCCGGGGCCCTTCAATTCTCGTCGACGGTCTCCGGCGGATCGCCCCCCTACACGTATCGGTGGGACTTCGGGGACGGGACCACGAGCACCGAGTCGAGCCCAACCCACGTCTACGCGTCCGCGGGGACGTATGTCATCACGCTCGTCGTGACGGATTCCGGCGGCTACGCGACCACAACGCGCTTCTCCGTTGCCGTGGCCGCCGCGGCCTCGGCCAGTACTCCATGGACTTGGATTGGCCTCGGCGTGTTCGGTGGCGCCGTTGCTGGAGCCCTTGTCGTCTTTGCGGCGCAGCGGTTTCGAAAGAAGCCGTAAACCCTTTTCTCCGGGTTCCCTTACCGCGGTGAATGCTCGCCCTCGGCATCGAGGGGACCGCGCACACGGTCGGCGTCGGCATCGTCGACGAGAAGTGCCGCATCCTGGCGAACGTCTACGACATGCTCCGGCCGGAGAAAGGCGGGATCCATCCTCGCGAGGCCGCGAACCACCATGCGGAGCTCGTCGCTCCGTTGATCATGAAAGCCGCGGATCTGGCAGGGATCCCGCTCCACGATATCGACCTGGTGGCCTTCTCGCGAGGACCCGGCCTTGGCCCTTGCCTTCGGACCGTCGCGACCGCTGCGCGGGCGTTGGCCCTTTCGCTTGACGTTCCGATCCTCGGCGTGAACCATTGCGTCGCCCATCTGGAAATCGGTCGCGGGACCACGGAGGCGAACGATCCTGCCCTCCTGTACGTAAGTGGCGGCAACACGCAGGTCATTGCGTTCGCGCGCGGCCGGTACCGCGTGTTCGGCGAGACGCTCGACATCGGAGTGGGGAACATGCTCGACAAGTTCGCGCGGGAGTGCGGCCTCGCCTTCCCCGGTGGGCCCATCCTCGAAAAACTCGCGCGCGACGGAACGCAGCTCCTCCCGCTCCCGTACAGCGTGAAGGGGATGGACGTCGCGTTCAGCGGAATGCTGACCGCGGCCCTCGCGCTCCGGAAGCGGGGCGCGTCGGTGGAGGATCTCGCGTTCTCGATCCAGGAGGTCGCGTTCGCGATGCTCACGGAGGTCACGGAGCGCGCGATGGCCCACCTCGACAACGAGGAGGTGTTGCTCGGTGGCGGCGTGGCCCGTAACCGGCGGCTCCAGGAGATGGTGGGCCGCATGGCGGCGGACCGCGGCGCGAAGATCTTCGTCCCGCCGGGCGACCTGTGCATCGACAACGGCGCGATGATCGCGTGGACGGGGTTGCAGATGCACGGTGGCGGCGTCCGGATGGAGATCTCGGACACGACGGTCGATCAACGATTTCGGACCGACGAAGTCGACGTGACCTGGCGGTAACGGCCGTCACGCGCGGCTCGCGATGGCCTCGACGGCCGCCCCGGTCTCGACGGACCGCCCCAGTTCCGCGAGCGTCTGCTCGATGGCGGCGAAGCCGGCTCGGAGGTCCTCGAACGAGCAGATGCCCATGTGGCCGATCCGGAAGATCTTGCCCTTCAGCTGCGCCTGGCCGCCCGCGACGATCGTTCGATGCTTCTCGCGGAGGATCTTCCGGAACTTGGAATCGTCCATCCTCTCGGGATACCGGATTGCGGTCACGGTGTCCGACGCGAACCGGCGGTCCGGATACAGGGCAAGGCCCAGCGCGTCGAACGCGGCCCGGGCCGCCGCGGCGAGTTTCCGAGTCCGCGCAATGCGATGCTCGAGTCCTTCCTCCCGGAGGACGCGAAGCGCCTCGCGGTACGCCAGGAACAGCGGCACGGCGGGAGTGAATGGCGTGTCTTCTTTCTCCAGCGCGTCGATGTGCGCCTTGAGGTTCGCGTAGAACGACGTGTCGCCATGAAGCGACTCGTAGGCCCGTGGCGAGAGGGCGACCGCACTGAGACCCGCAGGGGCTGCGAGGCACTTCTGCGACCCGACGACCAGTCCGTCGACGCCCCACGCGCTCATGCGGTTCTCGAGGCCGCCCACGGCCGTGATGCCGTCAACGAGGAAGAGCGCGCCCCGCTCCTTCACGGCCTTCGCGATGTCCGCGATGGGATTCGTCAGGCCCGTGGACGTCTCGTTCCAACACAACGTGACCGCCTTGTATCGCCGGGCGTCCATCGCCTCGGCAACCGCCGCGGGATCGACCGCGGTCCCCCACTCGAACGGGAGCGCGGTCGGCGTCGAGAAGACTTGGCAGAGCTCGTGGAACCGCTCGCTGAATTTCCCGTTCACGAGATTCAGGACGGCGTCCGGCTTGCGCAGTAGGCCGGTCACGAGCGCCTCGAGGCCCGCGGTGCCGGACCCCGAGAGCACCGCGACGGGGCCGGTCGTCCCGAATGCGTATTGGGTGAGCGTCCGGATCTCCGCGAGGACCTCCTTGAACTCGGGCCCGCGATGGTTCATCGCCGGGACCGCCATCGCCTCGATCACGCGGCGATCCATCTTGACCGGACCCGGGAGCAGGAAGATGTCCGAGGGCGCCGGGACCACGAGCCCGACGAAGCGGCGCAGCCCCGATAAACGATTCGCTCCAGGTCGCACACCGAGCACCAATCACCAGGAGGCGACGAACGAGATGATGCGTTCCACACGAAGCGCAGTTGCTTCGTTTGATTCCGCGCCCAGAATCATTATATAGCGTGGACTCCTTCCGCCCGACAACCGTCAGTCAAACGAGGTCGGTTTGACATACACGGTGGGGCGACGGAAATGCGGGATGCGGACAAGGAAAAGATCACGCTGCGCCTCCCCGCGCGGTATCTGAAAGCGCTCGACTTCCTCGTGCAGGTCGACGACTTCCCGAGCCGCTCGGAGGCGGTGCGCGCGGCGATCCGCGACTTCGTCTACGCCCGCGTGGAACTCGTCACGGAGAAGCTCAAGAAGATGCAGGACGCGGAACGCACCCTCGCGGAGGCAGAGGCGTTCAAGCGGGAGTACATGCAGAAATAACGCTGGAAGGGACGGGATGCCGCCAGAGGGGTGAGCGGGTCCGTCGGGATCTGTCACGATTACCTCCCCCCCAACTGGGTGGCCGCAAACGCCACCCATTTTCTTTTGGTGTTGAGCGGGCCATCGACGCCCTCCGTTCGTTCGACCGGTGAGACTCAGACGCGATAATCGACGCGGCACGTAGATGGTCCTCGCCGGACGTCCGCGCGGCGGATGGCGACGGTCACGGAACCCGTCTCGGTTCCGCCGGCACCGGTCGAGACCCCGGGCGCCTCCATCCTCGCCCGGATCTGGAAGCTCCTCGCCCAGACCTGGAAGTTCGTCATCGGTTCGGCCCCGGTCGAGCGCGAAGAGGAAGTCGAGCTCACCTTCACCGCCCGCATCCGGAAGTTCCTCTGGCTCTCGAGCGGTTTGTTCAGCGCCGCGTCGTTCGCGATTCCCGCCATCGGATACCTCGCCTACGGCACGATCGAAGGCGCCTCGACGAATTTCCTCGCGGCGGTCGTGAGCGCGTGCCTGTTCGGCTTCGCCTCCCTCCTGCATTTCGGGCCCGAGACCGCGTGACGGCGGTGCGCGCCGAACGTTTATTATCGGACCCCTCTTTCTGAGCGAACGTGGAGCGCGCGGTGTGGAATCGGGGCCTGATGGCCCTGACGATCGTGGCGCTCGTGGGGCTCATCCTCGCGACGCCCAGTCTCCTCGGGCGACCGACGACGGAGCTCACGTCCTGGCCCCTCCTGATCGTCGGGATGTCCGCGAACGACTCGACGTTCATCATCAACCTGGGTGCGGCGGTCCAGGCGTACCGGTACGATGAGATCCGCCTGACGACGAACGGGTCCGAGCCGGCCGCGAACCAGGCCTACGACTGGTTCGACACATATGAGGAGCACACGTGGATTCCGTCGAACGCGACGTTCTCCCTGCACGCATACTTCGTCGACCAGCAAGGGAACTACTTCGAATACAACCTCACGGGCCATGCGGAGAAGAACTCGGACAACCGCACCGTCATGGTCTTCACGTTCCCGTACGAGGCGGACAACCGGAACACGGTGATCACCGTCACCGCGCCGAACGACTTCCGCTGGTCGATCCCGCGTCGGGGGACGCTGCCGTGAGGATCTCCCGCTGGACGCTCCTCTGGATCCTCGTCGTCGGGGTCCTCGTGGCGGTCGAGATCGGCGTCGTCACGGGCTTCATCACCCCGGGCAACATCATCGGATCGTTCCTGACGTTCGTCTTCGCCCTCATGCTGATCTCCGTGCTGTCGATCGTCGGCGCGGTCTTCCTCGGGATGTTCGTGTCGCACCGCGTCCTCTCGACGCAAGGCTTCACGCCGTTCGAGCAGGAGATGCTGCGGATGCGCCAGGAGATCCGCGAGCTCACGGACCGGGTCGAGCAGATCGCGGCGCGCCTCGGCGTGGTCCTCGGCGACAAGAAGAAGGAGCCTTAGGCCAGCCGCTCCGGGCACCCGCTGCGGCGGGAGCAGTGGACGCACTTTCCCGGCCGGTTGTGGTTCCGGTGCGCCTCGCCTTTCGTGATCGCCGCGCGCATCTCCGTGAGCTTCTGCATCAGGAGCTTCTTCTGATCCTCGTTGTACTCGATCTCGTAGTTCGTGTCCCCGTAGCGGACGATCCCATACGGAGGCGCCTTGCCGTATTCCTCCTCGAGGAGGAAGCAGTACGCGACGACCTGCAGGATGTGCGAGAACAGCGGCCCGCGCGGCACGCGTCCGGTCTTGATCTCCACGGGGATGTGCTGGTCCCCGTCCATCACGACCGCGTCGGGCCGGCCGGACAGGCCGTGCCGCTTCGACACGAAGAGCTTCGGCTTCTCGGCGGTCGAGTCGATGTACACAAGGTCGCCTTTCACTTGGTACTTCAGGCGGGTCGCGAGCGCGACGGCGAGCGCGCCGATCGAGCGGTACAGGAAGAACGACGCGCCGATGAGCCAGACGAGCGCGATCGCCTCGAACCCTTGGGCGAGGGCCTGGTTCTCGAACCCGGGGAACGAGACGGCGGCCGTCGCGATGACCGCAGCGGCCATCGCGAATCCCAGGATGACTCGTTCCGAGAGGAGCTTCTCCTCCGGCGTCGCAAGCGTCTCCGCGCGGTAGAGGAAATAGACGGCGGCGAGGAGCCAAATGAGGGCGATCGCCCCGAGGATCTGCGCGACCTGCAACGCGGACGCGGAGAGGAAATTCAGGCCCAGGATCGCGACGATCGACGCCGCGATCGCGAAGTACATCACGCCCGTCTCGGCCTCGCGGGCCCGGGCCTCGTGGGTCTCAATCCCCTTCAGGTCCGCGGAGGCGGCCTCGTGCTTCTTCTCGCCCTCCGCGAGCTCGGCGCCTTCCTCCGGCGCGAGCCCGCGGCTGAGCCACCAGCTCAGCGGGCAGTACCCGAACTTCTCCAGGTCCGCGGCGGAGATGAGCTCCGAGGGAGGCACGCGTTCGCAGCCTCTCGCGGGGCTTTATGCCTTTGGACCCGACTCTCAGTTTCCGCAGCGAAATCGCGGACGCGGCCGCGACGAACGCGTACAGTCCGAGGAGGACCGCGGGATCCTCGAGCCGCCACGCGTCGACCCCGGACGTGGGGCGTCCGTCCCAGTCCGCGGCGAACGCGGCCTCGAAGAACGCCGCAAGATCCGGGTCCTCGACGAGGATCCCGATCTCCCGATTCTCCGTGGCGGACCCGAGGGCCCAGTTCATGCTCGAGACGAGGACGGTGCGTCCGTCGATGACGAGGCCCTTGTTGTGGAGCCGCTCGATGCGGCCTCGCGGTTCCAGAAGCCGAGCCTCCAAGTCCAGGCTCTCGTTCCGCGCTCGGCCGTTGAGGCGTTCGACGATCCGATCATTCCCGGAGGAACCTTCCCCGACCGACCACCAGCTCCCATCGAGTACGATCCGCACGGAGACGCCGCGGCGCGCCGCCGCGAACGCCGCCTCGACCAACGCGTTCGGTGCGTCTCGCCACGCCTCGTCGACGTAGAACGCCTCGATCCACATGCGGTCCTGCGCGGACGCCATGGCGTCCAAGAGGCCACCGGGATCGAGCGCGTTGTCGGGGGCGATGAGCAGGCGTGCGGGTCGGACGGTCCCATCGAGAGACGGACTCCATGGGGAAACGACGGGCGGTGGCGGAAGCGGGTCCAACGAGGTGAGCGGCACGGGGATCGAGTCGCGGCGACGGGAGTCGAAGTCCGCATCGAACACGGCCGCGAGGGCGCGCGCAATCTCGGAGTCATCGATGATGGCGGACCATCCGCGATTGCCATCCCCATTGCCGGAGGGGAACCCGGCAGCCCCGAAATTCTCGGACCCGATCCAGGCCGCGCGGCCGTCCGCGACCGCGTACTTCGCGTGCAGGTAGCGGTATCTCTTGACGACATCCGTCCCTCCCGCAAGCCATCTCACCTCCGCGCCGGCACGAACGAGTCCGCTGAGGATCCGTTTCTCTTCGTCCTCGACGCCGCCGACGGGCGCTCCGTCCACGAGGACTCGAACGTGGACGCCGCGCTCCGCGAGATTTGCCAGCGCCGCGCCGATCCGCTCACTTGTCAAGGTGTAGACGCCGAGATCAAGGGAGCGCGTCGCGGAGGCGAGGAACGAAAGCAGCGGCACATCGCCCGCGTCCGGGGACAGGACCGGAGTGATTCGACCACGAATCTCGAACGTGGACAGTCCGAAACTCGATTGTCCTAGGCGGTGATGTCGCACCCCGGCCCAGTCCTCGGCGGCATCCGTATCGGTCCAACCTCCGAGTCCGTCCGATGTGCGCACGGCGATCTCGCCGCGCCCCATGGCTACCGCGGGAGGGCCGGTCCATCCAGGACCGTTGTCGTCCGAGTTCCCCCACACGTACGCGTCGACGGTGGTGCGGGTCTGATCGAGCAGGCGGACCTCGTCGCCCGCGTCGGCGAGCCGGAGGATGCCACCCTCCATCCGACGAACGAGGCCGCTCTCCCACGTGAAATCCGCGATCGCGAGCGTGTCCTCGGCGTAGCTCGTCGAGTTCCGTACCACCAAGAGCCGACCGGCCGCCGGGATGATCGAATCGAGCGGGAACGTAGCGGTCGCCTCGCCATCCGTTAGCGACCATCCCACGAGGTCGCGGGACTCCGACCCGAGATTCGCGATTTCGACGAACTCGTCGTCTCGCGCGGAGTTCGCGTAGACGCGTGTCAGAAGGAGGCTCGCTCCGCCATCCCCCCGTGGAAAAAGAGCGGGTGCGGTCCGAGGAGGGGGAGTGCCAAGGGTCTCGACACCGCCACCCGCCCAGGGGGAGGACGACGCCAGGACGAGCGCCACGACGAACGTCGCGAGCGCCGGTCCCGGGTCGCGCACGCACGTCGACGGCCGCGGGGCGGCATAAGCGGCTTGCGTACAGGCACGCTACAACCGCGCGTCCGTCAGCGCAGCCCTTTCACCAGATCGCGCAACGCCTTCTCCGGATCCTTCGCCTTCACGACGCCCGACGCGACGAGGACACCGGAGGTGCCGAGCTCGAGGGCCTTCGCGACATCCTTCCTTGTCTTGACGCCGGCACCGCACAGGACTCGGACACGCGGGTTCACCGCAAGGATCCGATCGACCGCCCCGGAGACGACCTCGGGTCGCGCGGTCGTTACGCTCACGTCGCCGCCAATTAGCTCCGGAGGCTCGATCGCGATATACTCGGGCGAGAGCTTCGCGAGGGTCTCCGCCTCCGCCGGCTCGTCCGCGCACGCGATCACTTCGAGTCCGAGTTGCCGGCATCGGGGGATGACCTTCGCCATCTCCTCCCAGGCGACCTTGCGCTCGCTGTGATTGATGAGCGTCCCCGCAGCGCCCGCCTCGAGGAGCGCCTCGGGCGGCGTCCATCCGGTCGTCTGGCCCGGCTCGAGGGCATCCACGTGTTGGCCGATGACGGGGATGTGCACGAGCTTCGCAATGTGGGCGAGATCGGACATCGGTGGGGCAAGGACGATCGACGCACCTGTGTCGTCTTCGACGGCCGCAAAACGCTTCGCGAGCTCCCAGCCCTTCTTGCCCAGGATCTCGGGATACGTTTTGAAGTTCAGTACGATGGCTGGGAGCCGCACCGAGAGGGAGAGCGCGCTCCCCGATGAAATAGACTCTGCCGATGAAGGCAGCGAGTTATCCGTGGGGACGAGTCACGCAGCCTTCCGCGCCTGCCGCCTCTGTCGGAGAACCAACGACAGCATGACTGTTCCTTCCAGGGCCGTTGCGGCGAGCCCGATGGCTAGCAGTACGTCATGCGCTTGGGCGAACCGATAATACAGCGAGGGCGGAGGCGCTTGAAGAATGTCAATCGATGCCATTGATTCGCTCACTACCGTTCCGTAGGATGTCGCGTTCCCGACCGCGCTCCCCTGCAGACTCCAATACAGACCCCAGTCGCCATCAACAACTACTGCGAGGGCGAGGTAGCCCGCATACGGCGACGGAGGAAACGAAAACGTCGCCAGCGCAGCGGGATGCCCGTCGTAGCTCGTCTCGACGATCGAATGCCCATACGGTGAGTTGTCCAGGGATCGAGCCCGCAAATCCTGTTCGAGAAGGGACCGAGCTTCTGAGTAAGTGCCCCACAGCACCGCCGATTGCCAGGAAATGAGAACGTTCGCCGTGCCATCGCGCGTGCCTCCGGGCATGAGGAGTGAGGCACCGCCTTCGCGCGGCTCTCCGGCTTCCTTTGTCTGCCATCCTATGGGAGCAAGAATGCGGAAGTGGCCGAGGTCGGCCGAGAAGGACTCGAAGAGCGGCTCGAAGGCGATCGCAATGTTGATCGAAGCTCGATTCCCCGCGACATCAGAGGCGATCATGGGGATTGAGTTGTTTCCGGGCCAGAGTCCGACAACCGCCTGAAACTGAGCTACGGTGCCCATCCAGTAGGTGAACGCCACCGGCTGGCCCGCCACGGTCACGTTCCAGAGGTGCGCATCCTCAACGGTCCCGCGTACGGTGATGGCTGAATCGTGAACCACAGCGGGGAGCGGCTCGAAGGCGATGCGTGGTGGAGTCGTGTCGACGGCGAAGGTCCAGCTTGCGGACGCCACTACGGTTCCTTGCCGAGAGGCGACTGCCACGACGGAGTAGTTGCCGTCCGGGAGCGGACCATTCGGGACGCCTCGAAGCATCATCTGGCTTTCGTCCAGAGTTGCTGCAATTGGAGCTCCATCCAGGTCCATCTCGAAACTTAGATCGGCCACGCTAAGGTTCGTAGCGAGTGTAGCCTCCAGCGTGGGGCGGGAATCCGCGAAGATCGGGTAGGGGTTTGTCGGCGTAAGCGTCGTTCCGCCGACGATGATGAGGACGGATCCTGCGCTCGCCGCGTATCGATATCCCCCCGGCAAGGGGCGAGCGATCGCAACCGGCCATGGCAGCGGATAGTCGACCAAGGGTTGGCCGTTCGAATCGAACACGTGGAGGGCGGCATCGAATGCACACCCCAGGACCTGATTCCCGGAAGGAGATAAAGCCACAGCAGAGAAGTCTGTAGCCGTGCCGTACCTCCGCGTGATTGTGAAATTCGTCGCATCGAACTGAAGGAGCCCGTCCCCGTTGGTCGCGACGTAGAGATACTGGGTATCAGGGGAAACGACGGCATCCTGCGCATTCGTGCCCGTCACACCATGGTCGCCTTTCTTGGAGACAAAGGTCCAGTTCCAGGGCTCCGGTCCTTTGCTGAACCGACTGAAGTAGTTGGGCTGTGCGGGTTCGACGAGGAAAAGCCAATTGCGGTCGGCACTGACGGTCGCCAAGCTGTTTTCAAATACGATGCACCATGAGGGGTCGCAAAGACGCCCGAGCACCGTTCCGTCAGTCGAGTTGAGGATGTACGGCTGTTGGTCGACCCAATTTTCCTCATGGGCTGTTGCGACGAGGGTTTCGTTGGTGGGGGCGACAAGATCCCAAACCAGGAATGCCGTTGGGAGGACGCGTGTGACGGACAAGGTCGAGAGGTTGATCGCCAGAATGGACCGGTTCCCGGCGTGTCCCACATAGAGGGTCGTCGCCGCGGGATTTATCGCGAGAGCCACGGGGTTCGCGCGCACGGGAATCTGTGCTTCGATCTCGGACGTAAGCGTCGAATAGACGATGACGGAGTCGTAGCCTGTGACGTACGCTCTAGGTCGATTTGGGTCGACCACAAGACCTACCTTCCCGAGCGGATTCGAGAAACGAGGGCGGTCTTCTAGCGCAACCTTGGGGAGCGGTGACGACTCAGGGGGAAGCCAGGAGTCAGAACTGAGTTTCGGGCGCGCCCAGGCGTCCGCAGTCGGCACGGACAGGTGAACGACGACAGCGAGGGCAACAAGAAGAATCGCGGCCTGGATGCCGTGGGACAAGTAACCCTCAGAGCAAGAGCTGCGGGTCCGCTGATATAGTTACCTCCTTGGTCGATTACCTCGCTTCCGCCGAACGTATCGCCATCGTGCGCTGAATCAAAGGTCGATTGGAGAGGACCACAAGAGCCACATCACGCTCGTCCACGGTCCCATCTTGCCACTAACGCGTTCGGAGTTCGTGACGCGGTCGATTGTTTCAATCGAGAGAAAATCCACGGTCGGAGAGCGTCCATTCCGCGTTTTTTCGCGGCCACAAAGGTCAATACCGCGCCGCCCTTTTCGCGAACCGTCGGGGTGGTTCCAGTGCGGATTTCCGTCGGCAAGCTCCGCGGCCTCCAGCAGATTTCGGACGACACGGGCCGCTTCACGATGATCGCGATGGACCAGCGGGGGAGCCTGCAGAAGATGCTCCACCCGGAGAACCCGAAGGCCTCTACGTATGCGGAGATGGAGGCCGTGAAACTCGGCGTCACGCAAGCCCTCGCGCCATTCGCCAGCGGCTATCTCCTCGATCCAGAGTTCGGCGTTGGCCCGTCAGTCAACCGCTTCGCGCTCCCGGGCAGGACGGGACTTCTGGTGTCTCTCGAGACCTCGGGCTATGAGAAGAAGGGGAACTGGCGGCTCACGAAGCTCCTTGACGGCTGGAATGTCGAGAAGGTGAAGCGGCTCGGTGCCAGCGCCGCGAAGCTCCTGATCTTCTTCAATCCCGACGCGCCTCGAGAGGTCGTCGATCATCAGGTGAAGGTCGTCCGGTCCGTGGCCGACGAATGCCGGCGTCTCGATCTCGCGTTCGTGTGCGAGCCGATGTCCTATCCCGTGGATGAGGGCGAGGAGGCGTTCGCGCAGCACAAGGCCGACCTCGTCATCCGCACTGCGGAAGCCCTGTCTCCTCTGGGGCTCGATGTCCTGAAAGCCGAATTCCCGGGGGACCCGAAGGCGACGTCGAACCCGGAGGAACTCCGGAAGAACTGCGAGCGACTCAGCCGCGCGACGAAAGTCCCTTGGGTCGTCCTAAGCGCGGGAGCGGAATTCGGGGTCTTCCGGAACCTCGTGGAACTCGCCTGCCAGGGCGGCGCGTCCGGCTTCCTCGCGGGTCGCGCGATCTGGAAGGACGCCTTCCGCGAGAAAGGCCTCGAGGCGCAGCTCGCGTACGTGCGATCGCAGGGCGTGAAGAATTTCCAGGTCCTCGCGGACCTCGCCCATCGCCACGCACGACCGTGGTGGGACTTCTACGGCGGCAAGGAGAAACTCCTGGATCAGTTCGAGGGATGGTACGTCGGCTACTAGCGGCGGACCGAAGGCCGGCGTCACGCTGGCGCAGCACGCCGGCAAGGCGGACCGCGATCTCGGCCGCCTGTTCTCGCGGTTCGCGGGCCTCGCGACGCGGATTCGACGCGAGCTGCCGGTCCGAAGGGATCCCGCGGCGACCCGCAACGTGTACGGAGAGCAGCAGCTCGAACTCGACGTATGGATGAACGATCTCTTCGTGCGTGCCTTTCGGGATTCGAAGCTCGTCTCGCACGTCGCCTCCGAGGAGATGGGCGAAGTCCAGCGCGTGGGCGGCGGGCGATTCTCGATCGTCCTGGACCCGCTCGACGGCTCCTCGAACGTCAAGAGCAACAACACGTTCGGGACGATCTTCGGGATCTTCGATGGGAAGACGCTTCCGGCCCGCGGGTCCGAGATGTTCGCCGCGGGATACATGATCTACGGCCCTGCCACGACGTTCGTCTACGCAACCGCAGATGGCGTCCACGAGTTCGTCGCGCGCAAATCGGGCCGGTCCGAAGAGTTCCTGTTGATCGAAGAGGGTCTTCGGCTCCCGGAGAAAGGGAAGCTCTACGGGCTGGGTGGCCACCGCGATAAATGGATTCCCGAGGTCAAGGCGTTCGTCGGGGAGATCGAGCGGGAGCTGCTGAATCTCCGCTACGGCGGCTCCTTCGTCGCCGACTTCAATCAGGTCTTGCACTACGGCGGCTTCTTCGCATATCCCGCGCAAGTCGACAAGCCCAGCGGGAAGTACCGACTCCACTTCGAGTCCAACCCAATCGCCTTCATCGCCGGGGCCGCGGGTGGGGCGGGGACGACGGGGACCGAGCGGATCCTCGATGTCGCCGCCACGACGATCGATCAGACGGTCCCCACCTACGTTGGCAATCGGGACCTTGTGGAGCGATTCCGCTCTCGGTTCTGAGATCCCTTCAATCGTTCCGACGGAACGTCGCCACGAGGGCCTTCGGATTCGGTTTCAGCGTTCCCTCGAAGACCGTGTCGACGATCGACTCAATCTCGAACTTCTCCCGGAAATATTCCCGGAGTTCCCGAGCGGCGATTCGATACGGTCCGAACGTTCCGCATTGTTTGTTGGAGAAGCACTTGAGGAACAGCCATCCCTTCGGCCGCAGAATGCGCCGAACGGTGTCCACGTACGAGGGCCGCTTCTCCGGAGGGAGGACATGGAACACGCCGCGATCCAGAATCACATCGACAAGGCCCGGCTTGAGCCTCGACCGCAAGATGTCGTCGACATGGAATTCGATCTGCACTCCTGCCGTGCTCGCGGCGCGTTTTGCCTTCCGGATGGCGCTCGGAGAAATGTCGCTCGCGACCACCTCGAACCCCTTGCGCGCGAGGGCGATTGCGTGGGTCGCGGGACCGGTCCCCAGGTCGAGGACGCGCGCACCCCCGAGGCGGTGTTTCGCGAGGGCCGCTGCGAAATCGGCATCGAGGTTCGGCGTGTACCACGGGAGACTCGAGACGTCCGAGGTGGCGTAGAGGCCCTCCCACCACGTCGTCGGCTGGGACATCGGGCGGCGAACGCGGCGGTCGCGTATGTCGCTTTGCTCGATCAGAAGAGGCCCTTGATGTGTCCGCTCTCGTCGATGTCCATGGCGAGCGCCGCGGGCTCTTCGCCGAGGCCGGGCATGCGCATGATGTCCCCCGCGAGGAAGACGAGGAATCCCGCGCCGGCGGACGGCCGGATGCCGCGGACCTGCAGGGTCCAGCCTCTCGGCGCTCCGAGCGCTCGTTCGTCGTCGGAGAGCGAGAGCTGGGTCTTCGCGATGCAGATCGGGAGGCCTTGCATGCCGGCGGCCTCGAGGCGCTCGAGGTCGTCGAGCGCCGCCGCATCGAACTTCACGCCGGCCGCGCCGTAGATTGACGTGGCGACCTTCGCCACCTTCTCCTCGAGCGAGTCCTCGTCCTTGTAGACGAATCGGACGGAATGCAGGGACGCCTTCGTCGCGTCGAGCACGAGCCGCGCGAGGGCCTCGCCGCCCGCCCCGCCATCGCGATGGCACGTGTGGACCGCCGCGCGGACGCCGAGGTCCTGGCTGTGGTCGACGATCGCATCGACCTCGCGGTCCGTGTCCGTCGCGAAGCGGTTCACGGCGACGACCGGCGTCATGCCGAGGGTCTGCAGGATCCGGATGTGCGCGTCGAGGTTCGCGAACCCCACGGTGAGGGCCTTCAGGTCCTCCGAGGCGAGGTCCTTCTTCTTGACGCCGCCGTGGTGCTTCAGCGCGCGAACGCTCGCGACGAGGACCGCCGCGTCGGGTCGCAGGCCGCTCTGGCGACACACGAGGTCTACGAATTTCTCCCCGCCGAGGTCGGATCCGAAACCTGCTTCCGTGACGACGACGTCGCCAACGCCGAGGGCCAAGCGGTCCGCGAGGACCGTGCTGTGCCCGTGAGCGATGTTCGCGAACGGCCCGCCATGGACGAACGCGGGCGTGCCTTCGAGGGTCTGGACGAGGTTCGGCATGAGGGCGTCTTTGAGTAGGATCGCGGCGGCGCCGTGGACGGTCAGGTCGCCCGCGCGGACGGGATGCTCCCGCCGGTCGTACGCCACGACGATCCGCTCGAGCCGCTCCTTCAGGTCCTTGATGCCTTCCGTCAGGCAGAGGATCGCCATGACCTCGCTCGCCGCGGTGATGATGAAGCCGTCCTCCCGCGGCACGCCGTGCTTCGGGCCGCCGAGGCCCGTGACGATGTTCCGCAACTGGCGGTCGTTCATGTCTAAGCATCGTGGCAACAGAACGCGCGTCGGATCGAGATCGAGTTCGTTCCCGTGGAAGATGTGCGCGTCCATGACGGCCGCGATGAGGTTGTTCGCCGCCCCGACCGCGTGGATGTCCCCCGTGAAGTGGAGGTTGATCTCCTCCATCGGGAGGACCTGCGATTGGCCACCGCCCGTGGCCCCGCCCTTCGTGCCGAAGACGGGCCCGAGGGAGGGCTCGCGGACCGCGACGACCGCCTTCGTCCCGAGCCGGGTGAGCGCCTGGCCGAGTCCGACGGTCGTGAGGGTCTTGCCTTCCCCGTACCGGGTGGGCGTCGTGCCCGTCACGAGGACGAGCTTCCCCTGGCGGGCCTTGCGGACCCGGTCGACCGCCGCGAGGCGGACCTTCGCCACGTAATCGCTCTTCAGGATCAGGTCGCCGCGCGCGAGCCCGAGGCCCTGGGCCACGTCGGTGATCGGCCGCATGGGCGCGCTCTGCGCTATCTCGATGTCGGCGACCATGGAAGTTGGACCGGGAGCGGCGAGGTACCGATAAACCTAAGCGCGGTCTCGATAGACTTATGACCGCGGGGCGGCGTTTCGGCAGTGGTCCGGCCGACGATGGCACGGCCAATCGGGAGGGAGTACCGCATGTCCGAGTCGACTGCCCTCGGTCACGTCGGTCTGATGCTGGGCCTTCTCGGCGTGATCGTGATGCTGTTCGGCACGGCGCCTAGCGACGCGCAATATTCGGCGCTTACGTTCTTCTTCGCCATCATCATCTGGATCTTTGGATTCGCTGCCGTCATTGGGGCTCGGGCCGCCGAGAGTCCGGCGCCCCCGTCTGCGGCGAAGACCGCGGAGACCGAACCCTCACTTCATCAAGAGCGCCGCGCGGATTGACTTCAGGCCCGCGACGCGGCCGAAGTCGAGGAGGCCTTCCTTCTCGTCGACGCCGATCACGCGCGCCTCATCGATCAGCGTGCGGTTCAGGATGGGCGAGAGGTACGGGTATGCGGAGACATCGACGCCGAGGGCGAGCGGACTGAACGCGGGGAGGACGATCAGCGACTCCATGACGAGGAAGGCGGGCACGCTCACGACCGCGCCGAGTTCGTCTTTCAACTTGACCGCGGGATGCTCGTGGCCCATGACGATCGGGTGAAGCGTCGAGACTTCCTCATGGCCGTGGACGATGGTCATGTTGCCGATGTCTGCACGTTCGTGCAGCGTGAGTCCAAGGTCCCCGAGGATCGTCGCGAGGTAGTTGTCGTGGTTCCCCCGGACGAGGACCGGGGTAACGCGTTCTTTCAGAAACCGCAACACCTGCTTGACTTCGACCCACTCGTCGACGAGGTTCTTCGAGAATTCGTGCTTGAAGTCGCCGGCGATGACGACCTGCTCCGCCTTGACGCGGTCGAGCATCTTCCCCAGCCGCTCGAGGATCACGCGCCGCTGGAATCGCGGGATTGAGACGCCCTGCTCCGCGAGAGCGCCCTCGAAGCCGAGATGAAGGTCAGAGATCACGAGCGCTCGTTCATCCCGGAGGAAGAGCGCGAAGTCCCGAGTCGCCTCGATGCCCTTGGCGACTTCGATCCGGTCCACGGAGTCCGGATAGACAGGCGACTACGATAAGGATTGACCGCCCGCATCGCTCGCCGTGCGTCACCGCGCGAAACGAACCGAGGAAAGGGCCGACCATCCACCCAGGAGAAGCGGGTATCGTACCGGTAGGGCGTGTCTTCATGTAGAGGGAGTGCAATGCGTGCAATGCATGCAATCCTCACCCAACCGCAAACCCACGATTTCCCTGCGGCTGCCTCGAAAGATGCTCGAGGAGATCGATGCGCTTGTTCGGCGCACGCGAATGCGCTCGCGGACCGAATTTGTGGAGCGGGCCGTGGAGAGCTACGTGGACGAGCTCCGGGAAGCTCGTATCGTCGTCGTGAAGGAGTGGACCGAGGCGAAGGCCCGAGCCGCCGTCCTGCGGTACCTGAAAGGGCGGCCCGCGACCTACGTGACGGATATCGCGGAAGCGCTTGGGATGGACCTGGACCTCGCGTTCCGCATCGCGGGATCCCTGGCGAAGGAGGGGAAAGTCGTTGGCTGAACTTCGAGGGGTCGGCGAGTGCGTCGCCGGGGAGAAGCTGGCCGCGGTCGGTCGGAAGGTCGGCCGCGTATTCGTCATCACAGGGACGGGCGCGCATCGGGCCCAGCGGGTGTACATCTGGGGCGATCCGGCGCGATGCTACGTGGACAAGCCCATTCGGCGCCCCTGACCCCCATCGAGGACTTGCCATCGGCCGGCGGTGGCTACGCGATCGCCCGGCACGATCTAGCGAGGCGGTCCAACTACGGCGAGGAACGTCGCCGCGAGGACCCTGGCCTTGAGGCGATCGCCTGCTCAAATCGGGATAAGGAAAAACGAGCTCCGCGCCAGCCGCACGGCGGGTTGGGAGCTCGAACGAAAAAGGTTCGAACGCTGCCGTTATCGATTTAGAACCGTCGCGGCCGGCGCTTTGCGAAACAATCTCGGCAGTAGACGGGTCGGGCCGGGTCCGGTTTGAACGGGACCTGGGTGGCTTGGCCGCAGTCCGAGCACACCGCGTCGTACATTGTACGCGGGCCTCGGTCGTAACCGCCGCCGCCTCCGCCTCGTCTTCCGCCTCTGTCTTCGTCCATTCACTACCTACTATCCGATCCCTTCAGGGCTCGGATGGCCGGCCTACGGGGCCTATGGCTATTAAAGATGTGCATTCGAGTTGGTTCCTGCAGATTGACGCGAAGCGGGGGCCATCGGCCGAAATTGGTGTGGGCGACTTCGGGGGGACCATACGGCCGAACCCGGGCGCCTCGCGATGTTAACCTTAAACAAGGTTAACCTCCGGAGAGTGTGGGCTAATGCTCCGGACGGCCTGAAATAGGGTGAGGGCCTTCGGCCGGCCGTTGCGCCTCGCGGTCCTCTCGGACGTTCACTCCAATCTCCCGGCCCTTCAGGCCGTCCTCGCGGACGTGGACCGCACGGGCGCGGACGGGATCTGGGTCGCTGGCGACTTGGTCGGCTACAATCCGTGGCCGAACGAGGTCCTAGACTTGCTGCACGCGCGGGGGGTGCGCGCGATCCGCGGCAACCACGACCGGGGCGTGCTCGGCGGGGACACGTCGTGGTTCAACGAGCTGGCCGCCGAGGCCATCCGTTGGACGAGGATCCACATGACGCCCGCCTCCGTCGGATACCTCAAGGACCTGGAGGACCGCATCCGCGTCCCGATGCCCGAGGGCCCCGTCGCCATGTACCACGGCAGCCCGCGGAACGACGACGAGTACGTCTTTCTGTGGACCGCCGACGAGGCGATGGTCCGGATGGCCGCCGCGCCGTTCGTGATCCTGGGCCACACGCACCTGCCGATGGTCCTCCGATTTCGGTCCGGCATCCTGGTGAATCCGGGAAGCGTCGGACAGCCCCGGGACGGGGATCCGCGCGCCGCATGGGGCGTGCTCGACCTCGCCCGCCGAACGTTCGACGTGCGGCGCGTCTCGTACGACATCGATTCCGTGGCCTCGGAGATCCGGAAGGGAGGACTCCCAACGGAGCTCGCGGACCGCCTCTATTCGGGCGTATGATATCGATTCTGATTCCATCCGGCGTCGTTTCGACGTCCGTCCAACAAGCCTTATTGACCTCGCGCGACCAGCCGAATGCCGGAGGATGAAGGGAATGCGACGCGCAATCCTCGCACTGGTCCTGGCGGCCCTCGTCGTCCTCGGCGGGTTCGCGGCGTACGTGTACCTGTACGAGGGCGCCATGGACGTCCGCGTCCAGGATGCGCCCGGCGCGTGGTCCCACGTGAACATCGCGTTCACGGACGTGTGGATCCACGAGGCCGGGGCCGGGAACGATTCCGGGTGGCACAACGTCTCGCTCGCCCGGACGACGATCGATCTCGCGTCCTTCGTGAACGTCTCCGAGCTGCTCGCGAGCGCGCGGTTCGGCCCGGGGAAGTACACGCAGATCCGGATCGTCGTCGCGTCCGCGACGGGAACCCTGACGAACGGCACGAACGTCGTGTTCACGGTCCCGTCCGGCGAGCTGAAGACGACGACGCCCTTCGAGATTCGTTCCGGCAGCACGACGACCCTGACCGTCGACATCGACTTGTCGAGGTCCATCGTGATGACGGCCTCCGGCTGGACCTTCACGCCGGTCCTGGGCCATGTCACGGTCGGATGAAACGGCCTGCGGTCCGCGGGCCCCTTTCACATTTTTCGTTTGTCTCTGACAGGCTTTGGTTCAAATAGCGGTTGAATCCTCCCGCGCGCGTGGCGCGCAAGGAAATCCGGATGACGCGGGCCGCGCGACGTCGTGCCCGCCGCGGCAAGGCCAAGGGCCCCTCGCATCGGATCAAGCATCGTCGCCGCTAGACGACTCCGCGGTGCGTCGGCAGAGTGGACAGGCTGGGGCTTGTACTTGTTGAGGTTCAGACCCCTAGCGACGGAAGCCCCCTCTGTTCGGATTCTGTTGTCGTAGCCCCCGTTCCCCGCCAAGCCCGCCCTTGAAGGGCGGGCGCCTTACATTTTTGTGAGCTTCGGAGATATCCGTGCGTTGACCTTGAAGCGTTATCTGGCGCCGGATAATTGGTACGCGGTCGAATATCCCGAGGATTGGAAGCAAGAGCCCGACGAGGACGGCGTTCCACAATTCTGGAATACGGCGGGCGGATTGGGCAACCTGCGGCTGCGAGGATACAAGTTCAAGGACGCGCGAGGGTCCCCAGCTCCGGCCGTTGGCCTGCTGGATGACGTCTTGAAGAAAACGGCTGGGTCGGAGCGCGTCCAGTTGGGTGGGAGAGTTGCAGTTTACGCGATGAGCACGGGCAAGTTGACACCTACGGATGACTTGACGACCGTTCACAGCTGGTACCTCGTTGGCGGAGCAATCGCTCTGATTGTGACCTATACTCTACCCACGAGAGACGCGTCTACTCCCATTGGTGCCTCAGAGCTCACCACCGTTCTCAAGATCCTCTCGTCAGTGAAGTTCGAGAATGAAAGCTCTCGGACTTCTGACTAAAGGTCGCGGCGCCGGACGCCCCCTTCTGTTCGGATTATGATGTGGTCCGCCCTCGTTCCCGCTGAACCCACTCCGTGCCTGACAGGAGCCCGGTTCCATGGCTCGCGCAGGGCCAAGCAGACGATCCCAAAACTAAGTCCGGGACGGTCCTAAAAGTAGATTTGAACCTCGGCAGGTATGGAACTGGAGTGGACCGGCTGGGATTTGAACCCAGGACTTCCTGCTTGCAAAGCAGGCGATCTTCCGCTGATCTACCGGCCCGACGCGCGCACAGCGCCGCGGGAGAGATGAAGCTTTCCGCGTGGCCCTCGATGATGGGAGTGGAGGCGGGTCCCCTCGAACCGTGAAATGGTTCATCGAACCTTTTTATTCATCCCGACATATGGTCCTCCGCCTCCCGATGCTGCCTCGCGACGGAAGGGCTATGTACCATCCCGGCATGGTGCCGCGCGAGGGGTTCCATCGCGTCGAGGAGGGTCGCGACACTCGCCGCCATTCTAGTCGCCGGCCTGGTGTTGGCCGCGTATCTTCCGAGCGTGGGACTCTTTCCGGTATCGTCTCCGTTGACCACCGTCGGCGCGGACCGCCTCCCGGAGTCGGACCTGGCGCCCCTCCGAGAGTACACGAACCAGCAGGTCGTCTCCCTCAACTTCACCGCCAACGGGAGCGCAGGGAACAGCGGCGTCTTCTGGACCGAGCTCTACTACCGGAGCACGCGCTCGCCGAACTGGACCCTCTACGCGCCCCCTTGGAATCCGAGCGGCGAGTGGTACGGCCAACGCGGCTTCGGCACGGACGAGCTCAACGGCACGATCCCCTTCGACACGTACTACACAGGCGGCGAGGACGTGTATGCGTTCTCGACGGTCGCGGTGGACCGCGGCCACTGGCGGGAGCCGGGCCCGGACCGCGTCAAGGCGGCCACGACCCTCGACACGCGCCCGCCGGACCTCTTCGTCGCGACGCCGGTCCCCGGCGAGTGGACGAGCCGCAAGGTCCTGAAGTGGGTCGCGCAGGACGCGGTCTCCGGCGTCGACGCGATCAATGTCTCGCTCGACGGCGCGGCGCCGATGGCCTTCACGGACGCGAGCGGACAGACGGACCTGGCCTTGACGACCCAAGGGGACCACACGGCCATGGTCACGGCGACGGACCGCGCGGGCAACGCGGCGCAGCTCGTGATCCCGTTCCACTACGACTCGAACGCCCCGGCCCTCGACATCACGTCGCCGCAGCGAGGCGCCTTCGTGAGCACGAACGACGTCGACGTGCGGTGGACCGCTCAAGACTTGGGAGCGGGGATCGCTTCGCTCCGCCTCACCGTCGATTCGAGTTCTCCCGTCGACCTTGCGGCGGGAGCGACCTCCTATGCGCTCACGAACCTCGACGAAAGGGCCCACGTCATCAACCTGCTCGCGACCGACGGTGCGGGGAACTTCGCGTCGCAGACCCTGGGGTTCGGCGTCGACACGACGCCTCCGGTCCTGAACGTGGTCGCGCCGAAGGGTCCGTACGTGAACACGAAGCAGCTCCAGCTGTTGTGGCTCGGCTCCGATGCCGTCTCCGGCATCGATCACTACGAACTCTCGCTCGACGGCGCGACCCCGGTGCGGGTCAATGAGGCAGCGGGTTACGCGTTCCCGAACGTCGCCGAAGGCGCGCGGACCGTCGTGATCAATGCGTTCGATCGCGCGGGTAACACCGCTCAGACGACGATCTCCGTGACCGTCGATGCGACGCGGCCTTCCGTCGGATTGCAGAATCCGGCGAGTGGCTCCACGGTCTACGGGACTCTGACCGTGGACTGGACCGCTTCCGATAGCGGCTCGGGGCTCGACCGCGTCGAGGTCCAAATCGATGGCGGGCCTCCCGTCGTGGCGACGGGCGCGACGACGTACACGGTCGCATCGCCCTCAATCGGGCCGCACTTCGTGACCGTCCGGGCGACGGACAAAGCGGGCAATGTGGCGGAAGCCAGCGTGCCGTTCATCTACGGCGGCAGCGCGCCTTCGCCCCAAGGAGCGCCCGCGACGGACTTCTGGATCCTGATCCTCATCCTCGGCGCAATCGCGGTGGGCTCCGCGTACCTGGCGATCCGGCGTCGCAGGAAGTCGGGACCCAGCTGAGAGCCGCCGTCTCCCTCGGGATGGCGAATGCTTTTCTGTCCCATGCGGATGGGGATGAAGTGACCCCGCGCACGGAGAGGGCGCTGCGATGGTTCGTCGGCTTGAGCCTCGTGGCCGGAGGCATCGTCCTCCTCGCGGCGGGGATCGCGTACGGCAAGGTCACCGTAGCTCCGTGGTGGGTCGTCGCGATCGCCGGCGTCGTGGCGGTGATCCTGTGCCTCGTGAGCATCGCGGCGGACTCGCGGCCGTGGCCCGCGATGGCACCCGCTGGTCTGTGGATCATCTCGGTCCTCGCCGCCATCCTGTGGGCGCGGTTCGACGAACTCGGCCACGCGTTCCTGAGCGGCTACGCCGCGCTCGTCGCGTTCGCGACCGGCATCGGGTTCCTCGGACGCCGGGTGTGGGCGTGGCCCGTGGCCTTCGCATCCGTCACGGGCTTCGGGCCGATCGTGCTGATCGTCGCGGTGACGATTCCGACGGCGACGATCGCCGCGGGATTCGGCCTCTTCCTCGTGGACATCGTGGCGTTGCTCGCGCTCGCGCGAACGTACATGCAAGCGCGGTGAGGACCCTTACGATCGGAGCACGATCTCGATGTTCACGCCGTCCGGCACCTGGATGCGCATGAGCTGCCGGAGCGCGCGCTCGTCCGCGTCGAGGTCGATGAGCCGCTTGTGAATCCGCATCTCCCAGCGGTCCCAGGTCTCGCTGCCCTCGCCGTCGGGGGACTTGCGGACCGGGACGACGAGGCGCTTCGTCGGCAACGGGATCGGGCCGGACATCGCGACGCCGGTGCGCTCGCTGATCAGCTTGATCTGCTGGCACACGTTGTCGACTTTCTTCGGGTCCGTCCCGCTGAGCGAGATCCGCGCCTTCTGGGCCATGGTGCAACCTAGGGACGGGAAGGCGGAATGGAGGTCACCGCTTCTCGACGTCGATGACCTGACCCGCGGCGACGGTCTGCCCCATGTCCCGGATGGCGAAACGCCCCATCTGCGGGAAGGCCTTGAAGGCCTCGATGACGAGGGGCTTCGTCGGCCGGATCTTCACGCGGGCCGCGTCGCCGGTCTTGAGGAAGTCGGGCTTCTCGGGCTTCGGCGCGCCCGTCTTCGGGTCGAGGGCCGCGATGATCTCCTCGAAGGTGCACGCGACCTGGGCCGTGTGGGCGTGGAAGACCGGGGTGTACCCGGCCGTGATGACGCTCGGATGATTCAGCACGACGATCTGTGCGGTGAAGGACTTCGCGACGGTCGGCGGGTGGTCCGTCGGACCCGCGACGTCGCCGCGCCGGAGGTCCTTCTTGTCGATGCCTCGGACGTTGAAACCGACGTTGTCCCCCGGTTCCGCCTGGGGGATCTGCTCGTGGTGCATCTCGATCGACTTCACTTCGCCGACCTTGTCCGAGGGCATGAAGTGGATCTTCATGCCAACCTTTAGGACGCCCGTCTCGACGCGGCCGACCGGGACGGTGCCGGCTCCCGTGATCGAGTACACGTCTTGGACCGGCAGCCGGAGCGCGAGGTTCGTCGGCTTCGGCGGGACCGTGAGGTCGTTCAGCGCCGGCACGAGGGCCGATCCCTTGTACCACGCCATCTTCGTGCTCGGCTTCGTGATGTTCTCGCCCTTGTACGAGCTGATCGGGATGAACGGGATCCGGTCCACCTTGTAACCGACGCCCTTGAGCAGGGTCGAAAGCTCGGTCTTCAGCTCAGTGTACCGCGCCTCCGCGAAGGGCGGTTTCGTCGCGTCCATCTTGTTAATCGCGACGATGAGCTGCTCCACGCCGAGGGTGCGGGCCAGGAAGATGTGCTCCTTCGTCTGCGTCTGGACGCCTTCCGCCGCGCCGACGACGAGGACCGCCGCGTCCGCCTGGGACGTGCCCGTGATCATGTTCTTGACGAAGTCCCGGTGGCCGGGGGCGTCGATGATCGTGAAGTAGTACTTGTCCGTGTCAAAGCGCTTGTGCGCGACGTCGATCGTGAGGCCGCGCTCCCGCTCCTCCTTGACCTGGTCCATGACGAAGGCGAATTCGAACGTGGCCTTGCCCATTTGCTCGGCGAGCTTCTTGAGATTCTCGAGTTCGTGCGGGTCGATGTTCCCCGTGTCGTAGAGGATCCGGCCGACGGTCGTCGACTTTCCGTGGTCGACGTGGCCGATGAACACGAGGTTGAGGTGCGGCTTCGCGGGCATGGTTTCTACCCTGTAGGTCGCACCCTATCATCCTGTCATATTTATGCTTATCCCACGCGGGCGATTTTCTCCATAGGAAACGAGCGCATGGAGGACGGAACCGACTTACTGTCCGCCGAAGCGGAGGCCCGCCGACTCGATGACGTCTTCGTGGGACCGCGCGATCTCCGACTTGCTTGTGCGGCGCAGGTCGACGAACGCCAATTCCTTCCACGCCGCAGGATGGCCAACGTCGGCGGCGGCAAGCTGGCCGCGGAACAAGAATTCGAGATCCCAGTGGTGCGCCGTACCCGGGAACCGTTTCGGCGTGTAGACCTCCGAGACCACCGTGGGACCGGAGAGCGCGAGGTCGGGCAACTCAAGTTGCTCCCGGACAATGCGTCGGGCGGCATCGTCCGGCGATTCGCGGAAGATGAGATGGGAAGACGGCAGCATCCATCCGCGGGAGTGCGCCTCGACGCGCGACGGATCGAGGGCACCGATGTGGTCCCATGGGGCCTTTGGATTCATGTGGCCCATGAGGACCTTTCTGGAATCGCGGGCCTCGGTCACGATGAGGAATGCGGAGAGACACACGCCATCGTCCGGGATCTCCGTGATGCTGAACGCCGCGGTGGCGGGAGATTTACTGAAACGAGAGAATCGTCGGTCCGTCGTCATGGCCCACGCTCGGAACGCATACGCCCGACGTGCGTTTATGACCTCTGCATTCACGCCGCGTAGTACGCTTCGTCGTACGGCTCTGGCGGCAAGCCCTTTCGCGTGCGAATCGATCGCACGACCTCGGACTGCAGATTGCCCGGCACCGCCTCGAAGCCGCTGTTCTCGGTGGACCAAAGGGCGCGGCCCTGGGTCGCGGAGCGGATCGCGGACGCGAAGCCGAACATCTCCGCGACGGGCGCCTTCGCGTGGATGACCGTGATCTCGCCTTCCTGGTTGATGTCCTCGATCACGCCGCGCCGGCTCTGGATGTCGCCGATGGCGGAGCCCATGTAGTCTTGCGGCACGTTGATGAACACCTTCTGGATCGGTTCGAGGAGGACCCGGCCGCCCTGGACCATCGCTCCGTAGATCGACGAGCGCGCCGCGGGGATGACCTGCGCGGGGCCGCGGTGGACGGAGTCTTCGTGGAGCTTCGCGTCGACGAGGCTCACCTTCAGCGCCATGCCCTTCTCCGCCGCGAGCGGGCCGCGGCTCATCGCCTCGATGTACGCCTCTTTGATGAGCTCCATCGTCTCGTGCAGATACTGGATCCCCTTCGTCGCGTCGAGCAACATGTTCGTATCTTGGATCCACACCACGTTCTTCGCCTCGGTGCGGTCCATGCCAAGCTCCTCGAGTTTCTTCGCGAGCGCCTTCGAATCCTTGATCCGCTGGCCCGACGCGATCTCGCCCGCGCGGATCGCCGCCACGATCTTCGGCTCGAGCGGCTCCGCTTCCATGTAGAACCGGTTGTGCTTGTTCGGCGACTTCCCCTCGAAGGGTCCGCCATGCCCGCCGACGCCCTCGCGGTACACAACGATCGGCGGGCTCGTGGTCACCGGGATCTTGTAGTCGTTCTGCACGCGGTAGATCGTGATCTCGAGGTGCAGCTCGCCCATCCCGGAGATCAGGTGCTCGCCCGTCTCCTGGTTGATCTCGACCTGGATGCTCGGGTCCGCCTTCGCGAGGAGCCGGAGCGCCTCGACGAGCTTGGGGAGGTCCGACGTGGACTTCGCCTCGACGGCAATCGTCACGACGGGGTCCGAATAATGGACGATCTTCTCGAACGGCTGCATCTCCTTGTCGTCGCTGACCGTCGAGCCGGCGACGGCATCCCTCAGCCCGACGACGGCCACGACATTGCCGGCATCGATCTCGTCGACGGGGATCCGGTCCGGGCCCACGATCATGGCGACCGTCTGGGCCCGCTGGGGCTTCGGCATCCCGCTGACCCACAGCTCCTGGCCGCGCCGAATCTTGCCCGCGTAGAGGCGACCGGCGGCCACTTCGCCCGCCTGGGGATCGACGATGATTTTCGTCACCATGAACCCAACGGGACCGTTTTCGTCGACCGTCATCATCGCTTTGCCGACGGGCGATTGCGGATCTCCTTTCCAGATGATTGGGATCCGGATTTTCTGTGCTTCGAGCGGGTTCGGCAGGTGGCGGATGACCATGTTCAGGACGACGTTATGGAGCGGCGCCTTCTTCGCGAGCTCCTTCATCGTCCCCTCTTGGCAGTGCTTGTAGATGTCCTTGAACCCGATGCCCGTCCGCTTCGTGAAGGGGGCGCTGACGGCCCACTTGTGGTACGCACTCCCGAACGCGACGCTGCCCGCCTCCACATTGACCATCCACTTCTCACCGAGTTCGGGCGGGAGCCACTTCCGGATGCGGTTGTTGACCTCCGTGATGATCTTCTGGAATCGCTGCTGCATCTGCTCCGGGCTAATCTTGAGCTCATTTACGAGGCGGTCGACTTTGTTGATGAATAGTACCGGCCTCACGCGTTCCTTCAGCGCCTGGCGGATGACCGTCTCCGTCTGCGGCATGATCCCTTCGACGGAGTCGTCGAGGATGATTACGCCATCGATGGCGCGCATCGCACGCGTGACGTCTCCGCCGAAATCCACGTGGCCCGGCGTGTCAATCAGGTTGATCAGGTACTGGCCGCCCTCGAAATCGTGGACCATCGATGCGATCGCGGCGTTGATCGTGATGCCACGCGCCTGCTCCTGCTCGTCGTAGTCCATGAAGAGCTGCTGCCCCGCGAGCTCCTCGGAGATCATCCCCGCGCCCGCGATGAGAGAGTCGGACAACGTGGTTTTGCCGTGGTCGATGTGGGCCGCGGTACCGATGTTGCGGATGCGGTCCTTGAGGTGGAGCAACGCCTGTGCTTTCTTGATATTCTCTTCCTTACGTCCCATCTCTCGGGCTCCTGAGTGTGAACAAGGAAAGTCGCAGAAGACCGAACCTAATTAAGGCTTCGGTCTGGAGGAGAGACGATCATCGCGCAGAGGATGCGACGCGTTCGAGTTCCTCTTTCTTCGCAATCGCGGAACTCTGCATGTCGCCTTTCGCCGCCATCAGAATTTCGTCGGCGAGGCACTCCGCGACCGGTTTGCGGTTCTTGAACGTCGCCGAGACGGCGCCGGTCGTGATGCTTCGGAGCGCAAGGTCGAGTCGCCGGGACGGGGCGACGTCGACGGCGCGGGGCACGCTGATGCCGCCGAATCGGAGGCGCGTGATCTCCTCGCGGGGAGCCGCTTTCTCCAGCGCATCGACGAGGATCTGCACCGGATTCTTCTGCGTCTTCTGGGCGATGATCTCGAACGCCGTGCGCACGACCCGGTACGATTTCGCTTTCTTCCCGGTATAATTCTCCGTGCGCATCATGCCGTTGATCAGCCGCTCGACTAGGTTCGATTTCGCTTTGCCGAACGGTTTGTTCGCGTACCGCCCGCCCGTGTGCGGGATGACGATCGGTGAGAGGTTCATGTACTTCGCGAGGCCCGCATCGTGAACGACTACCTCGTTCAGGTCGTACTTTTCGAACAGCTTCATTTCATAGCTGGGGCGTTTCTTGGGTTTCTTCGGCTCGCGTTTCGGCTTCTCGACGACCGGCGCCGGCTCCCCTTCGGCGGGAGTCTCCGCAGGGATCCCGGCCGCGGGAGTGGGTTCCGCCGCTGGGGCGGGCTCGGGAGGCGGTGGCGGGGTTTCAGGAGGCGGCGGTGGCGGAGTCTCCGGGGGCGGCGTCGGCTCGGGTTCCAATCCTTCACCTCACGGGCTTCTCTTTCCGCCCGCGCACGAGTTCGTCGAGCGACACGCCGTTGACTTGGATGACCTTGTAGCGCACGCCCGGGATGTCGCCGTACGACCGTCCCATACGTCCGCCGATCCCTTCGACGAGGACCTCGTCGTGTTCGTCGATGAAATTGATCGCGCCGTCGCCGACCGCGAAGGCCGTGATCTGCCGACCGTTCTTGATGAGCTGGACCTTGACGCACTTGCGCAACGCGGAGTTCGGCTGCTTCGCCTCGATCGCGACCTTCTCGAGGACGATCCCCTTCGCCTGCGGCGATCCCTCGAGCGGGTCCGATTTCTCCTTCAGATGCTGCACGCGCCGCTTGTAGTACCGGTCGGACCACCGTCGGGTCTGCCGTTCGTTCTTCAGTTTTCTCGCTGCGAAGAGGCCGCGGGCCAAGGAGGAACCTCGGTAGGGTGCGCGCAAGAATCCACGTGCTATTTAAGGATACTTCACGCCTGTGATGCGGTCTTCGTGGTGGTGACGGCCCGCTCGCAGTATGGGCACGTCCACACTTCTTCCGGGAAGGCCCAGCGGTTCACGTCGCCGCCGCAGTTCGGGCACTTCGCGACGAACACCTGCTGGCCCGTCGTCTCCTCCTGGAGGACGAACTCGTCCGCGGAGCGATCGATCACGCCCTTCACGAGTTTCGCGTCGATCGCCTCGCCGAGCAGTTTCTCCGTCTCGTAGCGGGACTTGCCGATTCGCGACGCCATGACGTCCATCTTGATCCGCCGCTGGGACTTGATCCAGTCCGCGAAATCGACGACCGCGCGCTCGCGCCGCCACTGGCGGATGCCGAGGGCGATCGCGACGACCCCGGGGATGACCGTGATTGGCCCGCACAGGTACAGGAAGAGCGGGATATCCCAGAGGAACACGAGGAAGAACAATCCGAAGAAGAGGGCGAACCCGCCCATCGAGAAGTACGCGATCGCGGGAAGTTGCAGGATTCCGGAGTTGGAACTCGCCACGAGAAATCCGACGCGGCCGCGGGTACTTCAATCCCGCGCCGACAGAATCAGTCGGGGGCACGAATCCGCGTCAGCGTGCGCGAATGCCCGCGCTCCCCGACGCGCCGGCGGCCGGCGCGCGACTCGGCTCGCGGATGAACGCGACGCCAATTCCGGATATCGCGATGAAGGAGAGCGCGATGACGGCGAATGCGAGGGACCCGAAGGCCTGCGTCAGCGCCCCTCCGAGGATTGGACCGATGATCAGCCCGGATCCGAAGATGATCGAGTAGATTCCGAACGTGGTGCCGGAGAGGGAGCGGTTCACGATGTCCCCCAGGTATGCGAGGGCGGCGGGCGGGAACGTCCCCGCGCCGGCAGCGAAGAGGACGAGCAGCGGCCACCGCGAGACGAGCTGGTCCAGGTCGGCCCCGGTCGGGCGCGACGCGAGCGCCAGGAGGATCGCGAGGCCGCCGAAGCACGCAAGGCCGAGCGCCATGAAGGGTCGCCGCATCCGCGCGCGGTCCGAGAGCCGACCGCTGACCGCGAGGGACGCGGCGAGCGGGATTCCGATCGAGAGGACGACGATTATCAGCTGATTGAACGAGGCGGAGGTTTCCGTTCCGATCAGCTGGTCCGTAAAGCTGAGCACGTAGCCGTAGAGCGCGACGACGGGGACATACACCGGAAGCAGCCGCTGAATGTCGCGGTTACGGAGGACCGCTCGCAGGAGCTCGAGGGTCTTGCGCGCGATTTGCGGCGCGTACACGGTCTCCTGGACGAGCAGCTGGACGAGCAGCACGCTGATCGTGATGCCGAAGCCGCCCGCCGCCAGGACGGCCGCCTCGGACACATGGAACGCATTCAGGGCGAGGTAACCCGCTCCGAAGCCGCCGACGAGTCCGCCGAACGTGACGAGGTCGAAGAACGCCATGAGCTGCGCGCGATTCTCGTCGGTCGAGTGGTCGTTGACCATCGCGAGGGTCGAGGCGACTTTCGCGGCCGCGCCGATCCCGAACATCGCGAAGAAGATCGCCGCGAGGAACGGCCGCACCGCGGCGGGCGTCGGAGGTCCGACGCTCGGGATGAACAGGAACACGGCGGCGGCCGTGATGAGGTGCGCGAACACGAGGATCCGCTTCCGGCCGATCCGGTCGCACAGCGCGCCGAAGTATCCGACGGACGCGATTTCCGCGAGCGGATACACGGCGAACAGGAGGCCTTTCCAGAACGCGTCCCGCGGATCCGGGAACATCACGTGCTGCATGACCGCGACGCCCGCGAAGGCCGCGGCGCGCATCACGAACGTCGCGCCGTACAGGGCGGAGAGATTGCGCAGGTCCCCCGGCCGGAGGCGGAACACGTGCGTCAGCTCGCGGGTCAGATAGCCGGCCACCGGAACGTCCTCGCTCGGGTTGGACCGCGGCGCGCCGGGAGGGCCCGCGTCCGGAGGCGCACAAGGCTCCGGCCGTTATACCTTTGCGGTGCGATTCCGCCAGGAGAGCGCAATGAATCGTCGGCGCGAGATTCAGGGAGAAACTCTTAAGTAAGCCCGCGTCGCCTGCAGCGACGAATAGGAGGACTCCCCCTGTTCTGCAACCAGTGCGGTGGACGAATCGCGGACGGATCGGTATTCTGCAACTTGTGCGGCGCCAAGCTAGGCGTCGTCGCCCCGACTCAGGCCGTGGCACCCGGCGTGCCTCCGGCTCCCGGGATGCCCGGCATGGGTTCTCCCGGTGGACAGCCCTACAATCCGAACGCCCCGGTCCGCGCGGCCGCGCCGCCTCCGATGCCGCAGAGCTTCAAGTGCAGCTCGTGCGGCGGCCCGATGAACCCGTCCGCGGGCCTCGCGCTCGTCGTGTGCGAGTACTGCGGCGCCGTGACGACGATGGGCGCGGGTGGAGCGGCCGAAGTCTTCCAGAAGCATTTCATGCTCGACTCGAAGATCTCGAACGAGCAGGCCCTCAATGCGGGCGGCCAGTGGTTGAACAAAGGGCTCCTGCGACGGAAGGTCGCGGAGCGCTCGGAACTCGGGACCGTCACGCTGCGCTACGTCCCGTACTGGATCGTACCGACCTCCGTGGTCGCAGATTTCCAGGGGACGAAGAACGTCGGCGCGGGCGCCGGCGTCGGGATGATGGCGCACGGCGACACGGGCGCGAAGAAGGCCGCGGGCGCGGCGTTGTTCGCCTTGACGATGGCCGCCGCGGCAGCGGGCTCACAGAACCGGAGTCAGCCGGTCAACACGCAGCCGCAGGTCGTCCGCGTTCGAGACCGGATCCAGATGCAGTACAACATCCCGGTCGTCGCGGTGCGCGGGTACGTGAAGTACCAGCCGGACGACGGCTTCCAGTTCCAGTTGCAGAACAAGACGAACTTCGACAAGCGCGCGACGGGCGGCGTCGACGTGCAGAGCGGCGACGTCGCGGAAGGCGAGGCGAAGGCGCAGGCCCAGGCGCTCGCGCACAAGTTCGCGGAGAAGGAAGCGAAGAAGCGCGTCGACACGCTCGAGTCGATCCAGGTCTACCCGACGACGTACGACGGCGAGTTGCTCCACGCCCCGGTGTGGTTCATGGAGTACGCCCACAAGGGCAAGGCGATGTTCATCCTGATCGATGGGCACTCCGGACAGGTGATGGACGGCGAGCGGCCGACCTTCTCGCTCTGGTGACCCGCGGTAAACCCATGGATTTCCATCGTTACCCCTAAATACATACGCGTCGAACGTATTGCATCGAATGCCCGGAGAAACGAACCATGCCCGACATCCGTGACCGAGTCGAAGAGGACCGAGGACTGCTGAAGAAGATCCAGCTCGTGATCCCCGGGTACGCCGGGTATCGCCGCCGAGAGGACATCCGCGCGGCGGACAACCTGCTGCGAATCCAGATCGCGAACCAGCTCAAGGGCGTCCGCGGGGAACTCGAGGACATCCGGGACGGCATGGCCGCCGACGGCAAGTTCCAAGGCCTGCAGTCGATCGGGAACGTCATCTTCACGGTCGAAGGGCTCGAGGCGAAGATCCGCCACGCGGAAGGCGGGTACTCCGGCCTGAGCGCGACGATCCGGATCGAGGAGACGGAACTCGACCGGCTCTACGAGTACGACTACGCGATGCTCGAATCCCTCGACAAGGCCGCGGCCGTCGTCCCGATGATCCGGGACGCGAGCGACGCGAAGAGCTTCGAGGCCGCGATCAAGGGCATGCGCGAGGCGATCACCGGGTTCGAGACCGCGTGGAAGACGCGGACGAACGCGGTCACGGGCATCCAGGTGCGGTGAGACGAATGTTCCCCATTGCATTCTTCTTTGGAGGCGGGCGGCGAACGGACCAGACGGCGGGCCGGACGGAAGGCCTCAGCGGCAGCATGACGGTCGCCTGGGACGACCAGTTCAAGCGACAGAACATCATGTGGAAGGTGCCACGCAACATCCGCATGAACGACAACATCGTCGTGCGGGAGGACGAGATCGCGGTGTTCTACCGCGACGGCAAGGTCCTCGCCTATCTCGACCGCCCCGACCGATACGCGCTCACGTCGCAGAACGCGCCGATCCTGGGCAAGCTCATCCAGGCCCTTTCCGGCGTCGTCCAGCAGGCCGAGGTGTACTACCTCCAGAAGCGGATTTTCGACGGCAAGTTCGGCACGCAGGACGCGTTCCTGTTCCAGGACCCGGACTTCGACATGGTCCAGCTCCGGGCCTTTGGGGACTTCCGGTACCGCATCAAGGACCCCGAGACGTTCATCAACCAATTCGTCGGGACGTTCGGCTCCGAGGCCTCCGCGGATGTCGAGGAGCGCATCAAGCAGGAACTGGTGAAGCAGCTGAATGTCACGCTCGGCAAGATGAAGGCGCAAGGCCTCAAGGTCGTCGACTTCGCCGCGAGCCTGAATGACATCGAGCAGGGGACGCTCGCGAATTCGAAGCCGCACTTCGTCACGCTCGGCCTAGAGATTATCCAGATCAGCGGCCTGAACATCCCGCTTCCGGACACGATCAAGGAGGCCCTCGACAAGATGGCCTCGGCGAAGGTCCTCGGCCGCACGAACGCGCAGGCGTACCAGCAGTTCGCCCTCGCGGACTCGATGAAGTCCGCGGCCGCGAACCCGTCCGGCGGCGCGGGGACCGGCATCGGCCTCGGCGCCGGCATCGGCCTCGGGTACGGGATGGCGTCGCAGGTGCCAGGCATGATCGCCCAGGCACCGCAACAGCAGACGCGGGCGTGCCCCAAGTGCGGGACGATGAACCCCGTGACGACGAAGTTCTGCGGTAACTGCGGCGCCGACACGACGGTCGCCGCGGGGAGCAAGCCCTGCATCAAGTGCGGCAAGCCCGTCCCGCCCGGCCTGAAGTTCTGCGGAGAATGCGGCGCGTCCCAGTTCCGGAAGTGCCCGGACGGCCACGAGGTCCCGGGGAACATGAAGTTCTGCCCGGAGTGCGGCAAGCCGGTCGAGAGCTGATCGCATGCAACCGGCCCCCGCCCCGACGGAGGGCAAGATGCCCTCCATGGCACTCTCGACGAGCGTCCTGTTCGCGATTGCCGCGATTGGCGGAATCGTCCTCGCGTCCATCTTCGGCTACATCCTGTTCGTCGCCGAGATGCGCATCGACTCGCGGCTTTGGTGGACGGGCCTCTGCTCGATGATCTTCGCGTTCGGGTTCTACATGCTCTTCGCCGCGACCCATGACCGGAAGGTCATGCGCCCCCTTGCGGGCGCGTTCTTCGTCATCGGCGCGGGGAGCTTCTACGGCTCAATCTTCACCGGCGGTTCAGCGGACATCGTGAAGCTGCTGTACCTGATCCTGTTGTCCGTCGTCGTGATCGTCGTCCTCGCCGCGATCTTCGTGATGGCGCGGGATGCGGAGCGGGACGCGGTCCGAAAGTCGCAGCGGCGACACATTCCCTAATCGATTCGGCCGTCGACGCGAATCCGCTCCGTTCGCCGCATCGCGACAAGACGACTGCAGCGCAACATTCGGTTCACGGCGATTGGCGCCCCAGCTAGCCCTCCGCTCTCGTTGTTGGTCACAGAACAACATTTTGTTTTCGAAAGGCGACAAAGAGAATCGCGGCGACCGACACGAACACGATCCATACGATGAGCGCGAACGTGGCCTGACTTTGCGTCGATGCTTGAGTTGCCAACGCGAAGGCGAACAGAGTCGAAATCGCGGCCCAGCCGACCAACAGAATTGCGGCACGACGTCGTTTTACAAGGTTCATCATGCGGTCCGTGCCTATACGAACTGGTAGATGTTCGGAGGGAGGCCGCCCTTCTTGATTTCTTCCTCCATCTCCTCGAGCATCAGGATCCGCCTGTAGGTCGGCGGGTGCGTGCTGAAGAGCTCGTTCGCACGCCGCCAGTGGCTCTTCTGCTCCTGCTCGATCGCCTTCCCCAATTCGTACGAGTCGATCTGCCCGTCCTTGTCGAGGTCGTAGGCGCTCATCTTCTGCCGCATCTCATCGTAATCGTCCGCCGCCTTCACCGGATCGCCGATCATGAAGGCGCGCAGGCCGGACGGCTCCGAGTCCTCGCGGGCGAGCGACAAGCCGTACGTGATCTTCGTCAGCGCGGACGCGAGCAGGTGCGGGTCCCGCGTCGCCGCGCCGCTGTACGCGTCGGCGTAGAGCTCGCGGGTGCGGGAGAGATGCAGGACGAGAAGCTGCGTCACGAGGTAGACCGCATACGACACGACCGCGGAGAGGATGATGAGCAGGAACGCTTGGCCGGCGTTCTTGCCTCGCGGCCGCGCGCTGCCGCGCATCATCTCGAATCCGACGCGCGCGACGATGTAGGCGAGCAGCGGCACCGCGGAGACGAACGTCATGATGATCACGTCCCGATGGCGCAGGTGGCCGATCTCGTGTGCGAGCACCGCGCGGATCTCGTCTTGATTCAGTCGGTCCAGGAGGCCCTGCGTGATGACGAGTTCCGAGGACCCGACCGTCCTTCCGAACACGAACGCGTTCGGGGCGTCGTCCGCGCTCTCCCAGATGACGGGCGTCGGTACTCCGGCCTGCCGCGCGAGATCGACGACGGTCTGGTAGACCCACGGGTTCGATTGCGGCGTGATGGGTTGCCGGCCCCGGATCGCCCAGCGGACGATGAAGGGCGAGATGAGCCATTGCAGGAAGATGAAGAAGAAGGCGAGTCCCACGACGATCGCGAGCGCACCGGGGAACGCATTCGCCTGCAGGAGATAGTCCGCGGCCGCGAGGATGATCAGCAGGAGGGCCGAGAGGAACGCGAAGACGAGGACGACCGTGAGGACGCTGCCTCGCCGCAGCGCGTTGAGGGTTCCCACACGAAGGGCTATATTCGCCGTCCCCATGAGCATTGCGTCGGCATGCCCGAGCTCGTCGAATCGATCAATTGCCCGAAGTGCGGGGGCCCGCTGAACCTGACCACGGGCGAGGTGATCGTCACATGCCCGTACTGCGGCACCGCGTCGCGCATCGAGGGCGACAAGCCCTTCGTCCTGCGGCATTCGATGCTCGCCGCGCGGCTGGACAAGGACGGCGCGATGCAGAGGATCCAAGGCTGGCTCGAGGGCGGGGTGATGAAGCCGGACGACTTGCGGCGCGCCTCACGAGTGACGTCCCTCGAGTGCGTCTACCTGCCCTTCTACGTGTTCGAGGTCGATGCGACGACCGCATACGCGGGCGTCCTGACGCGGACGGGGACAAACGAGCGGCGAAACGGCAACCTGCGCCGGGACTATTTCTGGAAGATCCTTGGCCGCCGTTCGGGCGACTTCCCGACGAGGGACTACAAGCTTCCGCTCGCGCTCAAGGTGCCCTTCAGCACGGGCGGCATGGTGCGCGATTCGCGATTCCTCAACGCGGAAGTCGACGAGGACGAGGCGGAACGGCTCGCGCGGGAGGAGGTCGACGCGCACCAGCAGGAACTGCTGCGGGACCTCGTCGACGTCATCGAGAACGCGAACAGCCAGGTCGACGTGAAGGACTCCGAGTTCCTCCACGCGCCGATCTGGTTCTCGGCCTACACGTACCGCGACCGGTCGTACACGATCGTGATCGATGGCGCATCCGGAGAGGTCATCCGGGGCGACATTCCCTCACCCTCGGGCAGTTTCGGGGAATTCCTCAAGGGAGCGAGCCGGGACCTGTTCCACGGCTGAGGCTCATTCGCCCGACGGCTCGAGATTCTCGTAGTCCGCGAGGTACGCGCCGCAGTTCGGGCACATCTCATCGTCCGGGTCGATCTCCCATCCGCATTCCGGACAGCGCGTCATCGAGGACCCGCATCGCGATAGGCACGTTCGGGGTATAAAATCAAAACGGGTCGATGCCGCTAGATCTCGGTGGGTTCATGGCCGCGTCGGGCGAGGAGAGTGGATCGGTTGCCCGGACTCGCCTTCAGGAGCACGCGTGCGATTTGAGCGGATACCACGCCAACGCGGAAATAACGCCCGTTCATCCGGACAATGGTCACATCGTAGACGCGCGCGTCCGGAGGTTTCGCTTCTTCTTTCGGCGGAATGGCGAGGATGAGTTCCTTGAAGTCCGACCGAGGAAGCAACCGGTCGCCGGTTCGCCGCCGTACCCGAACCTCGGCTTCGCTGACGAGGACGGCGGATGGGTGCATGCTCCAGAACATCAGGAGGAACAGAACGAGCATGAACCCGGCCACTCCGATCGAAGACGCGGCGAGCGCGGAGGGGCTGCCCGCGAACCGAAGCGCGCCGATCGCAACCCCGATGACCGCTCCCACGCCGAACCCTCCAGCGATCCAAAGTAGGGTCCAGCGGCCCGAACTTGCGTTGTCGATCCAGCCCTCTACCGTCTGCACCCGTCTCGACAACCGCGAACCGGTATAAGGGGAGACCATCTCGAATCTAGAAGTCCTCGACGGTTGTCTGGCCCTTCTTGTCTCGGGGGCGCGGCAGCGTCGGTGGCGGTTCCTCCCGAGTCTGTTCGCGCAGCGCCTCGATCCGTGCCTCGGGTGAGGCGGTGACGAACGTCTCTCCGCCGGGCTCGCCGACGAAGATCTTCTGCTTCAGTTCGCGCCGGAGCCGATCGAGCTCCACGTGCATCTTCCGTTCCTTCCGCCGCGCGCTGTAGAAGTAGGCCTCGTCCCGCGTGTCCTTCGTCACGAGCATGACGACGCGGCCCGCCGCGCTGCGTCCCGTCCGACCCCGCCGCTGGATCGTGCGGATCTCGGAGGGCACGGGCTCGTAGAACACCACGAGGTCGACTTGCGGGATGTCGAGGCCCTCTTCGCCGATCGACGTCGCGACGATCACGTTCACGGTCCCGGCCTTGAACTTCTCGAGGATCTCGACTTGCTCCTTCTGCGACAGGCCGATGTCCTCGCCCCGCGAGGCCTGGCCGACGAACCGCATCGGCCGCACGCCAGGGATTCGCTCGAGCGCCTGGGTCACGCGGTCCGCGGTGTCGCGGTAGTGCGCGAACACGATGATCTTCGCGCCGGGCTTCTTCATGAACTGTTCGCGAACGACCCAGGCGGTCTTCGCGAGCTTCGGGTGCTCGACGCCGGTCTCGCGCGCGAGTTTGATCGCCTCCTGGACTTTCGCGTGCTTGAGGAATTGGACGTCCGCCTTCGAGTGGGCGTCCGTCTCCATCTTCTCGAAGTACGAACGGAGGGAGCCGAGGCCTTGCGTCTCCGCGAGCTCGATCGCGTGGTTCGCCTTCATGGCGATCGCTTGGGCCGTCATCGCGCCGTAGAGACGGCCGTCCTTGACGCCCGAGTCGAGCCGCCGCCGCGCCTCGTTCCCGACCTCGAGCAGATCCTTCAACGTGACCTTCGGCTTTCCCGGGAGGAAACCCAATTTCTTCAGACGGCGGACTTGCTCCTCGTACACCGTCTCCAGCAGTCCCCGGATCTCCTTCGAGACGTCCGGGGCGTCGACCTCGACGCGCTCGAATGCGAGCGCGTGCTGGTACGGTACGACGTCCGCGTCGTATTCCGTGCGGATCTCGACGGCCGTGATGCCGAGGTTCCCGCACACCTCGAGGATCTTCTCCGCGCTCGCGCCGGGGGACGCGGTCATCCCGAGCACGAGCCGTCCCGGGACCTCCTTGTACGCGGCGGCGACGTCCGCGTACGCGTAATCGCCGACCGCGCGGTGCGCCTCGTCGAAGACGATCAGCGAGACGTCGTCCAGGCGGATCCGCTCCGCTCGCAGGTCGTTGCGAATCACTTGCGGCGTCGAGACGATGATCTTGTTCTCCCGCCACATGAGTTCGCGGTCCTCCGGCGCGGTCGCTTCCCCCGTGAAGAGCTCGATGCGTTCGACGACGAGCATCTCCCGCAAGGACGCGGCGTGTTGCTCGACGAGCGGTTTCGTGGGTGCGAGGAAGAGCACCTTCCCGCCTTTCCGGCGGAGGATCTCCGCGACGACCATGGCGGCGACGACGGTCTTCCCCATGCCGGTCGGCAGGACGACCAGCGTGGAGCGCTCGAGGCACGCCCGCGCGATGTTCACCTGGTACGCGCGCTCCTCGACGGCCCCGCGCCGGAGGAGCTCGTGCGTGACGAACACATGCGCCGAACGCCGGGAAGCGCGAATAATCTTTTGCCCTAGGTCGGCGGACGCCCACGGCGTCGACGTCGGATGACGATGGCCGCGACCGCGACGAGCCCGACGACGACCGCCAAGGCGGTGGCCAGGATGAGGACGAACGAGATGCCCGTGACCTGCACTTGGAGCGTCACCGAGGCGTTCGCGGCCGGATCGCCGACGGCCGCCGCCGAGATCGTGACGGGGAACGTCGTCCCCGCGGACGCGGTGAGCGGGATGGACAGCACGATCCGGATGGCTTCATCGTGGTCCGGCGCGAGGCGGATGATGCGCCCGCCCAGCGGCCCCGCCGGCTCGCTCGCCACGGTCGCGTCCCACCCCGCGGGCAAGGCCGCATCGAGTCGCACATCGCTCTCGTAGTCTCCGACATTCGCGACTTTGACGGTGAATCGAACGGTCCCGCCCGCGGGCCCTTCGATCGGACCCGAGGGCGCGAGCACGAGGACCGCGTTGCGCAGGCCGGCGGTCGCGATCATCACGTCGTCGATCCACCAGCCGCCGGACTTGCCGATCACGTTCGCGCTCACGTTGAAGCGCACCTGGAGCGTCGTGGAGCCGGTGATGTTCGGGGTGAGGTCGAGGGACACGCCCCGCCACGTCAGGTCCCGGCCCGAGTAGTGGGCCATCGCGATCCACGGCCCTCCATTGTACCGCACCTCGACGTAGGCGTCGTCCGTGTCGTTCGAGCCGATCGGCAGCACCGGGACGGTCCGCCCCGTGAGATCGTAGCGGCGATAGAAGATCAGGTACGTCGGGCCGGACGTCAGGCTGATCGCCGGCGACGTGAGCGTGTGCCATGCGGGCGGGAACAAGCTCGGGAGCAACGTCGAGGCGTAGCCGAAGCGCCACGCATGGGTCCGGCTGTGGGCCGCGCCGTCCGGATCCGTGTCGTTGACGATGCGCCAGCGGTCCGCGTCCGTCGAGAGGCCGTTCAGCGTCCAGCTCCCCGGCCCGGACTCGATGTCGTCCCGGAAGCGGAACACGTTGACGAGGACGTGCGCGGCGCGCACATCGTTCGAGGGGATCTCGTCGTCCGCGCCGATCAGCGTTGCCACGACGATGTAACGCCCCGAGGTCGCAGGGGTGAAGTTGAGCGCGAACGTCGCGGTCGTCTGCGCCGCCATCCCGGCGCGTGTGAAGGACTGCTGCATGACCTGCGACGAAGTCGCAACCGTATACCGGTATACGCCGACATCGAGGCTCACGTCCGCGGGTTGCGCGCCTTCGTTCCGCACGTCGATCGTCACGTCGACGGCGGTGCCGACCACCTCCGTGAAGGGCAGGTGGATCGCCGACACGGCGAGGTCCTTCGTAATGTCGCGCGCGATCGTCGCGACCATGGTCGCCCCGCTCGCGGAGATGTCCCGCACCCGCCACCCCGTGTCCGCCCCGCCGTACGTGGCGCTGCCGGGCACGGAATCCGGGCCCCATCCCGACGCCGTGTCATGCCACGGATCGCTCGCATCCGACGGATGGTCGCCCGTCAATCCTTCGTCGGCCTCCTCGAGGTCGAGCCGTCGGTGCGTGTCCACGTCGTTCGAGGCCTGAGCGTCGTCCACGTGCCAGATCAGGAGACCGCTCCCCGGCAACGCGGCGTCGAAGCCGGCTGCCTGACGGTTCTCGATGAGGAAGTATTCGAGCGGCGAGCCGCCAGGGATCCCGAGGCGGAACGCCGTGCCGGTCGTCTCGACCTGGGGAATCGAAGTCCCAATGAGCGCCGTCGTCACGTCCGTCGGGGTGAGCCACCCGAGGCGGATCTTCGACCACGCGCTGAACTCGGCGGGCGAGGTCCCGGCGGGAGCCCCGTTCCACGAACCCCCGGACATGATGTCCCACAGGCCCGCGCCTTCCGACGAGCCGTCCGTGTCGTAGAGGTCCGGCAGGTCGAGGTCGTGGCCGAACTCGTGCGCCACGACGCCGACCGGGGAGTCCTCGCTCACCATCGTGTATCCGTAGATCTGCACGCCGTCCGCGACGAGGGACTGCGATCCCGGCGTGGTCGGGTCCGCATCGAGGACGGCCCAGCGGTGGGACCAGATCAGGTCCGAGCTGCCGCCGCTTTCCTGGGCCGCGCCCGCGTGGATGACTGTGAGATGGTCGACGACGCCGTCGCCGTTCGCGTCGAAGGTCGCGAAGTTGACGGATGGGTCCGAGAGCTGCACCGTCTCCGTCACGAGGCGGTAGATCGGCCCGTTCGCATCGTCGGGAGGGCGCGACCCGTCCGCGCCGTAGTACGACATCGGGTGGGCGCTGTGGAACCACGTCGCGATGACGGTCGCCTGGATCGTGAGAGCCCCAAGGGAGACCTCGGAGTAGTACGCGTGGAACGACTTGGCGCCGGGGGACGCGTCGTTAAACAACCCGTCGAAGTACGCGCCGGTGTGCGCCGAATCCGGGGCGACGTCGGTGAAGTCGACGACGAGGACGAGGATCCGGACCGTGCCCGTGGTCTGCGTGACGCCAGGCGGCATCGGCGGGGCGGCTCCGTGGCGGTAGCCGGATGGCCATGTCTGCACGCCGGGTTGCGGGGGCGTGAGCTCGGCGCGCGCCTCCGGCGGCTGGTCCCAGCGGACGTCCGAGGGTCGTGCGGCCGCCAGGGCCGCGGGCGCAAGCAGCACGACGGCGAGGAGGAGGGGGGTCGCCCCGCGCATCGGCCGCGACGAGGGACGAGGTTGATATGAACCTTCACACACGAATTTCAGCGGCGGCTCCGAGAGCCCTCCTACAATCGAGCGCTCATGAGCCCGTCCCGTTTCGATCACGGTAGTTGGGGAATGTTTGGAATATCTGTGCGCCTATGCACATCCACAGATGACGAAGACGATTAGCCTGTCCGATGAGGCGTACCGGATCCTTCAGCGGCACAAGCTCGCGGGCGAGAGCTTCTCCGACACGGTCCTCCGGCTCGCCCGGGAGTGGGGTAAGCTTTCCGAAGTGATCGCAGTGTACCTGGAGTTGCGGGGCCGGACCAACCTCGCCCGATTAGTCCGCGAGAATCGGAGGCGGTTCGAGCGGCGGGTGGCCACCCGTTGAAGCGTCCCGCGGTCCCGAACGACCTCCGCAGCGGGCCGGTCTCGAGGCGTCGGCGACCTTCGCGCGGCCATCTGAGGCAACGGCGATGGACGGTTACAGCGTCGCTTTGTCGAACATCGCCGGGTCCGCGCCGAGGGGCCGGGTCGCGTCGATCCCCATCTTCGATGTGAAGCCGTCCCGCCCGCTCGGGTCGATCGAGGACCCACGCACCTCGTGGAGGACGACGAGGCCGCGGTCCGCCTGGAATCGCGTCGCGATCGCCCACTCCACGTCGCGATCGTCGAACACGTCGACGTCCTCGTCCACGATCACGACCTGCTTCATCGACGTGTGCGCGCCGAACGCCGCCATGATCGCGTTCTTGCCGTCGCCCTGGTGCTGCTTGCGGATCGACACGACGCCATGCAACCAGGCGCAGCCGCCCTCCGTGAGCCGGACCGCCCCCACGTGCGGCACCGCGCGGGAGACCGCCTGGTAGATGACCGGCTCGCGGGGCATTCCCATGAAGAGGAAGTGCTCGTCGAGGCCGCCGACGATGATGTGAAAGATCGGATCGTCGCGGTGATAGATGCGCTCGACGACGAGGACGGGCTCCTTGCGCACGCGGTCGTACGTGCGGACCGCGTCGACGAACGGTCCTTCGTCGTGCGTCTCCTTGATCAAGCGGCCCTCGAGGACGTACTCCGCCTCCGCCGGCACCGTGAGGCCGTTCTTGATGCGGACCATATCGGTGGGCTTGCCGAGGCACAATTGCGTGAGGGACGACGCGATGCGGCTCTCGTCGACGCCGTATTCGACCGACGTCCCGCCGGCGAGGAGGTTCCACGGATCGAGGCCGACGCAGACCGCGACCTTGAGTTCCTCGCCCGCGTTCATCGCCTCGTTGTACATGTGCCGCAGGTGGCGCGGCACGATGCGGCAGGCGCCGCGATCCTTGTCGAGGATCAGGATGCGATGGAACGAGAGATTGCGGACGCCCTTCCACTCCGCGACCCAGACGCCCGCGGTCACGTAGCGCCCCGCGTCCCGGGGGAACAGCCGGGGGATCGGCAATTCGCGAAGGTCGACGTCCGCCGAATCGTGTTTCAGGAAGTCCGCCTTCGGCACGACGCGCGCGTCCTGCGGCGCACCCTGGGCCTGCAGGAGCTTCGGGAGGAGTTGCTCCCGGCCGACGTTCAACGCGCGGGCCACGCGGTCCCGCGTGGACCACAGGTTCCCGACCGCCGCGCCGCCTTCCATTTTCGGCAGATGCACCGGGCGGGTCGGGTGCGCGAGCAGATGGCGCGTCACCTCGAGCTCCCGGCGGACGCGCTCGGGGACCGTGACGACCTCTTCGCGAAACCGGTCAAGCCACATTCGCATTGCCATGAGAATCCCGCCGCGGTATCCGAGCGTCCCGATAGAAAGATTACGAAACCCGGTCCGTGGTGCGCATCACGGGGGCCAGATCGGCGGCGGCGATTGGTCCGGCGGTTCCTGCGGGGGCGGCGCGAGGGGCCCGGGTCGCTTCGGTCGCCGCAAGAGGAGGGCCGAGCCGACGAAGGCCGCGATCGCGGCCGCGATGAGCAGCGCGACGATGATGGCGGTCCCGAGGGAGAATCCTCCGGAAGGAGGCGGTGGCGGCGTCTCCGTCGAGGAGACGATCATGCGGATCGTCAGCGTATTGTCCGCGGTGTAGTTCTCCTCCGGGCTCACGTTCCCGACCACGATCGTCAGGTTGTGCACGCCCACGCCGACGGCGAGGAACGATTCGGAGTACACGACCACCGACGATCCGGCCGCGAGCGCGGACGGCAGGGCCGTCTGTCCGATGGAAACGATGGTCCCGTTCAGGCGTTCGTCCGTGACGTCCACCGTCGCCGATTCCGCGGGCCCGGCCCCGTGGTTCATGATGGTGATCGAGAGGCTGACGACTTGTCCCGCGATCGGCATCGCCGGAACGATGGCGGCCGCGACCGGAGCGAGGTCGGGCGCGGATCCCGTCGGCGGCGGTTTCGAACGGATGGTGACGGTCAGGTCCGCGCTTCCCTCGTATCCGCGCGCATCCCGCGCGGTCACCGATGCGTGCGTCGTACCCGAGGCGGCGTACGCATGGCCCGTGTACGGGGACGTCTGGTCCGCCGTCGACATTCCGTCACCGAAGTCGAATCGATACGACACGATGCGCCCGAGTCCGCGGTCGTGTCCCTCGCTCATGGAGGCGTCGAAGTGCACGGTTTGGTCCACGATCGGCGACGCGTCGTCGACGCTCAGGCGAGCGGTCGGCCCCGACGGCACCGCGGTCGCCACCGCGAGGACGGCGAACGCGATCGACCAGACCGCGAGCGCGATGCCTGCACGCTGTCGCAGGGACAGCGGCCCCCACACCCGGCCCACGTCGGGAGACGTTGGCCTCGGACCTTATAGTCTCTCGCTCGCGTGCGATGCATCGCGGCGAAGGCCTTAAGTCGCTCCGGAGGTTCGGACGGCCGTGGGCCTGGATTCCGCGCGGAAGTTCGCGCTGCAGAACGCGGTCGAGCACGGCGGCAAGGCGGATCCGAAGGCGGTCCTTGGGCGGCTTTTGGCGGAGGATCCCTCCCTGCGCACCCGCGCGCGCGAGGCGGCGGCGCACGTCGAGCGCATCGTGGGGGACGTGAACCTCCTGTCGGCGAACGTCCAGCGGGCGGAGCTGACGTCCCTCGCGCCGGAGCTCCTCGAGAAGACGAGGGTGGATGCAGGGCCCAAGGAACTCCCGCCGCTCCCGGGAGCCGTCGACGGCAAGGCCGTCCTCCGGCTGGCGCCGTACCCGAGCGGCCCGTTGCACATCGGCAACGCGCGCGCGTTCGTCCTGAACGACGCGTACACGAAGCGGTACCACGGCAAGCTCCTCCTCGTCTTCGACGACACGATCGGCTCGGAGGAGAAGCCGCTCCTCCCGGAGGCGTTCGACCAGGTCCGCGAGGGCCTCGACTGGGCGGGGGTTTCCTACGCCGACGTGTTGTACAAGAGCGACCGCATCCCGCTGCACTACGAGTGGGCGGAGCGCCTCCTGACGACGGGCGAGGCGTACGTGTGCGAGTGCGACGCGGAGACGCTACGGAAGAACCGCGAGGCGATGCGCGCGTGCATCCACCGGACGCAGGACGTCGACGAGACGATCGCGATGTGGAAGGCGATGCTCGCCGGCGAGTACGGCGAGGGCGAGGCCGTCGTCCGCCTGAAGACCGACATGGCCCATCCCAACCCCGCGTTCCGGGACCGCGTCCTCTTCCGGATCGCGGAGCGGGAGCATCCGCGGGTCGGCACGCGGTACCGCGTGTGGCCCATGCTCGAGTTCTCGTGGGCCGTCGACGACGCGCTCCTGGGCATCACGCACGTGTTGCGCGGCAAGGACCTCGTCATGGAGGACCTCATGGAGGCGCGGATCTGGGACGTGCTCGAGGTGCGGCGTCGGCCGGCGTTCGTGCACTTCGGCATCCTGCGCTTCAAGGACCTCGAGCTCTCGAAGTCCCGGTACCGGAGGGAGATCGCGGCGGGCCGCCTGGCGGGGATCGACGACCCGCGCACGTGGACGCTCCAATCCCTTCGGCGGCGGGGGATTCGGCCGGCGGCGCTCCGGGAATTCGTCCTCTCGTTCGGCCTGAGCCTGAACGACATCGAGGTCCCTGCGGAGACGCTCTACGCGGAGAACCGCAAGGCGATCGACAAGGACGCGAACCGCTACTTCTTCGTCCCCGACCCGGTGGCGGTCGAGATCGCGGGGCTGCCGCCGGTCAAGCACATCCACGCGCCCCTCCATCCGGACTTCCCCGGTCGCGGGGTGCGCGAGATCCGGGTGGGCCCGAAGGTCGAGGTGGCGCGCGAGGATTTCGAGAAGTTCCGCGGGCAGGAAGTCCGACTCAAGGACTTCTGCAACGTCGTCCTGGACCACCGCGCCAAATTCGTGTCCATGGAGAACAAGGAGATCCCGAAGATCCAGTGGGTCACCCACGGCGTGCAGACGCACCTTGTGATGCCGGACGCGTCGCAGTCGCGCGGCCTCGCGGAGCCGCTGGTCGGATCCCTCAAGGTGGACGACGTCGTGCAATTCGAGAGGGTCGGGTTCGCGCGGATCGATCACGTGAGCAAGGCCGAGGTCCGCGGGTACTTCGCGCATCGATGATTCATCTTCGTCATGGCCGATTTTCAGTTTCACAGATCCCTCCCCATGGAGCTTTGAAGTGTCGTACGTCTTTTTACTCAATTGAGTAAAATGCCAAGTCGAAAATCCGTGCGAAGAGCCCGCCGGCAACGGGCTTCGAGGATGGCCGGATACATCATCACGTGGGATGTGGACAGCCGTGACTTCAGGCAGTGTACGCGGGTTCGCCGCTTCGTTTTCGGCCACGCAGTCTCCGTCGACGGGAAGACGTATCGGTATCCGGGATTCGTCGAGCTCGAGGGCGTGCGCTATCTCGGGCAGTCGGTCTTATTCGTTCGATCCGATCGCCTCGAGACGATCCGCGCATTCCTCCGGGCAAACGGCGTCGAACATGTCGTCACGGATGCGGCGCTAGGATCGATTTTGCCCAATTGAGCAAAATTATGGAGCTTCCCTTCGGGTGTCGCAGACGTTTCGCCCAACTGAGTAAAACCGCGGCTCCCTACGCGAGTGGGGTGGCGTGAATCCTTTTCTATCCCTCCGGGCTTCTCGCGTCCATGGCCCGGTTCGCAAAGCGCGTCCTCTCGGTCGAGTCGTCTCCGACGGTCCGCATCAGCGACCTCGTCACCGAGATGAAGGCGCGCGGCGAGGAGGTCCTCTCCCTCGCGATCGGCGAGCCGGATTTCCCCACGCCCGCACACATCGTCGAGGCGGCCAAGAAAGCCCTCGACGACGGCTACACGAAGTACACGCCCGCGCCGGGGATCAAGGAATTGCGCGAGGCGATCGCGGAAAAGTCCCAGAAGGACAACCAGATCCCCGCGAAGCCGCAGAACGTGATCGTCGCGCCGACGAAGCACACGCTCTTCATGACGTGCATGGCCCTCCTCGACCGCGGCGACGAGGCCCTGATCCCGGACCCCGGCTGGGTCTCGTATGGCCCAATGGTCACCCTCGCGGGTGCGAAGCCCGTGCCCGTCCGCGCCGCCGACGAAGACGGCTTCGTGCCGTCCGCGCAGACGGTGGCGGAGGCGATCAACCCGCACACCCGACTCCTCATGCTCAACTCCCCCTCGAATCCGGGCGGCTCCGTCTACTCCCGCGACGAGGTGCGGGCCCTCGCGGACCTGGCGAAGGACCGCGACCTGATCGTCGTCAGCGATGAGATCTACGAGAAGATTCTCTACGAGGGCGAGCATGTCTCGCCGGCCTCGCTCGACGGGATGTTCGAGCGCACGGTCACGGTCCATGGCTTCTCGAAGACGTACGCGATGACCGGCTGGCGTCTCGGATGGCTCCTCGCCCCGACGCCTCTCTACCAGGAGATCGTGAAGGTCCAGGAGCACACGATCACCTGTGCCACCGCGTTCGCGCAGAAGGCGGGCGTGGCCGCACTCCGCGGACCTACGGCTCCCCTCGACGCGATGGTGAAGGAGTTCCGCGCGCGGCGGGAGCTCGTGATGGCGGAGTTGGCGAAGATCGATCGCGTCTCGACGGACCGGCCGCGCGGCGCGTTCTATGTGTTCCCGAAGGTCGACGTCACTCTGGACAGCGCGGCCCTGTGCGAGCGGTTCCTCAAGGAGGCCTCCGTGGCGGTGACTCCGGGGACCGCCTTCGGGGATGCGGGCGAGGGCCACATCCGCATCTCGTACGCGACCTCGCGCGACACGATCACCGATGGCGTGCGGCGAATCGGAGAGGTCCTCGCGAAACTCTGAGCCGGATCCGTTTTACCCAATTGAGTAAAATCGCGCGGCTATGCCTTGGCCTCGCGAGACTTCAGAAATTCCGCCACGGCCGCGTGGCCTTTCTCCTTCGCGTCATCGAGCGGCGTGTGCCCGCCGTCCCGGACCGCGGTCACGTCCGCGCCGTGATCGACGAGCATGCGGACGATCTCGAGGTTCCCGTGCACGGCGGCCTTATGCAGCGTCGTGTAGTTCGCCTCGCTCCGGACGTTCGGGTTCGCGCCGGCCTCGAGGAGGATGCGGACGACCTCCGCGTGGTCCCCGGAGACCGCGGCGTCGACGGGCGTGTTCTGGAAGCGGCTCGGCGGCTTCGCGTTCACGTCCGCCCCGTTCTCCAGGAGGACCTTCACGGCCTCGGCGTGGCCGAAGAACGCCGCGAGGCCGAGCGGGTCGAAGCCCTCCTCCTTCGTCGCCTCGTTGACCCGCGTCCGCGACTGTCCGAGGATCGTCTTGAGCCGACGCGCGTTCCCGATCGTCGCGGCCTCCCACACGTTCAGCGCGTCCTCCGGCGTTCGCTCGAGCAGGATCTTCAGCGCGTCGTTGGCGCCGTAGAACGCCGCCGTCAGGACGAGCGTGCCGTTGGGCGTCCGCGTCCGCAGGATCAAGGGGTTGCGATCCAGGATCGCCCGCACCCCGGTCGCGTCGTCCTTCTGGACCGCCGCCAGGATCGCCACTTCGTCCGTCATCGTCCATCTCCCCCGATAGGGTGACGGATGCGGCGCCGACGCTATGAACCTTGCTTCGGTCCGGTCAGGTCACCATCTGCGGCTCGCCGCACGACGGGCACATGACCTCGATCGGGCGCTTGCTCGTCGTGAGGTCGATCGGCTTCCCGCACCGGCGGCAGGCGATGCTCATCGGGGACGAGGCCGGCGCGCGCGTCGGTCCCTCCGGCGGCGGCGGGGTGCCGCGGCCCATCAGGGGACCGCCGCCCATCGAGCGACGCCAGAGGACGAGGACCGCGATCAGGAGGATGACGACCAGGACGCCGAGGAGCGCCGCGACGACGGGCACGCCGCCGACCTCCGCGGACCAGAACCCGTTCTCGGCCCCGACGTGGACCGTCTGGAATCCGGAGGCGCCCGTGTTCAGCTCGTTCGCGGCCACCAGGAGGTCGCCGTTGCTCACGCCGGCCGGGATCGCCAGGTACAGATCCGCTCCGGGGAATGTGCTGATCGCGGACGCCGAGGTGACGCCGAACAGGCTCATCGTGAAGCGGAACTGGGAGGGCAGGCTCGCGGTCCCGCGCGCGGACACGGTCAGGTGCGCGTGGATCGTGTCGCCCGGCAGGTACGAGGTCTTGTCGAGGCTGATGCTCAGGACGTACCCGCCCGCCTGGAAGATCGTCAGGCTGCCGGACGCGAATCGGCCGGCCTGCGACGCGGTCACGCTGAACGTGTATCCGCGGCTCGACGGGTTCGGGGTCGTGAAGGAGAAGAACGTGTTGTTCGTCGTGCCGGAGAGGACGGTCGTGCCCTCGACGTCGACCACGCTGTACGCGTACGAGGGCTGCGTGATCACGTGCGAGGAGACGCTGTAGAACGCCGAGATCCGTTCGCCCGGTGCGAACTCGGAGCGGTCGAGCGTGAGCCCGAGGTACCCGGCGGCGACGTTGGCCGTTCGGGCCGCGGCCTGGCTCAGGCCCGTGTCGTCGTCGACCGTGACGCGGAACCGGAGGATGCCTTCGTAGGTGAGCGGGATCATGTACGTGTAGCTCGACGTGCCGTTCGCCAGGGTCGCGAGGGTGCCGCCGAAGAAGTCCTCGACCCGCCACGTGTAGGTGTAGTTCGCCGGACCCGGGGTGCGATAGACGACGACCGTCGCGGTCGCGTTGTCGCCGCTCACATACGACGACTTGTCGAGCAGCAGCGTGATGCTCAGGACGTCCGCGGGGCTCGGCGCCACGGTCGGACTCGCCTGCGCGAGCGGCGCGAGGACGAACCCTCCGACGAGGAGGGCCAAGGCGATCGCAAACGCAAGGCTTCCCGGCGAGCGGCTCGCCGCTCGCGAAGCGGATAACATCGACGTCCCATCCCATTGGCCCGCGGGAGAGACCCCGCGGAATGCGGCGTCATCATGTCGGACCTACTTAATCATTTGGTCGGCCGCTTGTCCGACGTGACAATTCCGGTCTCAGGGCCTCGCTGCGCCGCTGCCGTCCCGGAGCCGCGCGAAGAGCGAGTCCGCGCGCGCCCGCCACGGCGCCGCGTCTCCCGTGCGGCCCTGCGCCTCGTACAGGCGGGCGAGCTCCTCGTACCGCGTCGCGAGGGAGTACGGGTTGTCGAGGCGCGCGATCATCTCGACGGACTCGAGCAGATGCGCCTCCGCCTTCGTCCACTCGCCGCGCTTCGCGAAGACGAGTCCGAGGTTCGCCCGCGCGGTCGACACCGCAACGGGATCGCCGATCGTGCTCGCGAGGTGGAGCGCCTGCTCCGCTTTCGCCGCGGCGGCCTCCGTCTCTTCGAGCTGGAGCAGGTTGTCCACCGCGTTCGCGAGTGCGTACGAGGCGAAGCGGACGTCTCCGGTGCGCATCGCAACCTCCGCGGATCGCTCGAACGATGTGGCGGCGCTTCGCGCGTCGCCCTCCCGACTCTGGACGATTCCGAGGTTGATGTGGATCGTCGCCTCTTCCCGCGTCCCGCGCCGGGCCATGGCCGCCGCCTCGGTGAGACGCGCGCGGGCGCCCGCCATGTCGCCGCGGGCGATGAGCGCAGCGCCGAGGTCCGTGAGGGCCCGGACCTTCTCCCGCGAGCCGTTTTCCAGTAGCTCTGCGGCCTCCGCGAGGTGCTGGAGCGCGGACGGCAGGTCGCCGAGCTTCCGTTCGACGCCGCCGAGCGCGCGGAGCGCCTCACCTTGGAGGTCGCGCACGCCGACCGTCCGCGCGTCCTTCACGGTTTCCTCCAGGATTGTGCGGGCCTCCGAATACGTGCCGAGGCGGTTCGCGATCCGCCCGATCTGGATCCGGGCCCGGAGCCGCGCGGGGGCGGGCCCGCTCGTCGCGATGCCTTCGAGCACCCGCTTCGCGTCGTCGAACTTCCCGAGGAACATCTCCGTCTCCGCGAGCACGCCATCGAGCCGCGCGTCCCGCGGGACCCGGAGGAGACACGCCTCGAGGTCGCCCGCGCGGGCGCTCTCTGCATATCCGGGCCCGACCTCGACGAGCCGCGCGGCGGCGCCCTCCGCGTCGCCTGTCTCGATCCGATGGAAGGCCTCCTCGAGGCCGTCGTCCCGCGCACTCCAATACGCCGCGGCCCGTGCATGCGCCTCACGCCGGGCGGACGGGGCCATCCGTCGAACGAAGAACTCCTTCACCAGATCGTGCAACTGGTAGCCGTCCTCCCGGTGATGGAGCAGCGCGCGCCGCACGAGCCGGCGGATCTGCGCGACCGTCGCGCCGAGGGCCTCGGGCGACCGTGCGGGCCGCCGCAAGATCGCGAACGTCCGGAGGATCGCCTCCGACGCGTCGTCGAGTTCCTCGAGGACCGTCTCGAGGATGTATCGCTCCGTCTCGACCGCGCCCGCGTCGAGACCGCTCGCGGCGAACAGCTCGAGGGCGAGCGGATGCCCTCGGGTCGCGGCGATGACCCGCTCGAGCGCATCGTGCGGCAGCGAGGCGCCTTTCGCCGCCAGCAGTTCCGTCGCCGCGGGTTCATCGAGGCCTTCGAGGCGCATCTCGAGGATCGCCCCGCGGAGCAGGTCCGGCCGCTCGTAGAACGAGGGCTGCGTGCGGCTCGCGACCAGGATCTTGGCCGCGGGCGGCCGCTCGAGCAACGACTTCAGGAGGGCGTCCGCCGCCGGCGAGGCGTGCAGGTCGTCCACCACGACGACGTATCCGGCGAGGTCCTCTCGAAGGACCGCGATCGCCTCCGTCGGATCGTACGCGGGGCGGACGAGGACGGCCCGCAACCGACGTCGGCCCTGGCGCGCGAGGAAATCCGCGAAGGAGGAGAGGAGGCCGTGCGCATCATCGTGGGCGTACACGCGCCGCACGCACGTCGGTCGGGCCTCGGATCCGACGAGGGTCGCGAGGAGGGCGGACTTTCCGATGCCCGCGACGCCGATCACAATGGCGACCGGCCGTGTGTCGGACGCGAGCCAATCCCGCAACGCGGTGATCTCCATCGCGCGCCCGAAGAACGCGCGGCCCGGGGCCGGGGACGGCTTCGCCGCCGGACGCAGGATCTCGACGACGTCCGCGGCGAGGATCCGCTGGACCGCCTCGGACTCCCGGAGCCCGGCGCGACGGAGCGCGTCGATGGCCTCGTGGCCCGCGACCTCGCGGCGGCCCTCGGGTCCGAGGAGGGTGACCGCGCGACCCTTCGCGTGCTCACGCATCCGCCGCGCGACCTCCTGCCCCGCGGGCGTGAGATCGTACACCTTGCGACGGGAGCGCGCGTTCGCGACGTGGGCCATCCGCTCCGCCACCTTGCCCGTCGTCTTGAGGCGCTTCAACTCGAGGGCGACGTGCGCCCGGCTGATCGACAGGGAGGCCGCGATCCCGTCCTGCGTCATGTCGACGGGGCACTCGTAGGCGTCCGCGTGGCGCAAGAACCCGGAGAGGTGGACGAGGATGCGCTCTCCGACGGTGACGCCGGGCAACCTTCCGCCCCCTCCGCCTCCGGTATCGTGCGGAGCTTACTTAATCGTGCGCGCGGTCTGTCCCATCTTGCCCCGGCCGAACGCGCAGAGCGCGGATACGGGGCAGCGGTCGCAGAGCGGCGTCGGCCGGCACAACGATTTCGCGTGCGCGACCAGGACGGCGTGGTCCTCTGCGTACGTCGCGGTGTCGCGCGGTCTCCGGTCCTCGAAGTACCGCTGGACGTCCGCGTAGTCGTCCGTGTCGAACCATCCGATCCGTCGGCCGATCCGGATTGTGTAGGCATCGACGACGAAGATCGGATGGCCGCCCGCGTACAGGAGAATTGAATCGGCGGTCTCGGGCCCGACGCCGGATTGCGCGAGCAAATCGGCCCGCACCTCCGCCGTAGGGCGATTGAAATATCGAGGGAGATTGCCGCCCGACCGCTCGAGCAGATGGCGGAAGAACGCCTTCAACCGCGCGGGCTTCGTCCGATACAGCCCCGCCACGCGAATGTGTCGACGCAGCTCGGAAACGGGAGCGCTCGCGATCTTCCGAGGATCGAGCAATCCAGCGGCCCGCAGGTTCCGGATCGCCGCATCGACGTTCCGCCACGCGGTCTGCTGCATGAGGAGGGCGCCGACGATCACCTCGAACGCGGTCTCGGCGGGCCACCAGTGCTGCGGGCCGTAGTGCGCGCGCAGCCGATCGAAGATCTCCGCGGTCGCGTCCATCCCCGCACGGATGGCAGCACGTCCCATGAGGATTGTCCGAGGCGCCACGTTAAAGTCCCCGGGACGGTTGCGCTGCTGTGCTCCCCCTCGCATCGTCCGCACAGGGTTGGGACGAGATCCTCTTCACCGCGCTCAACCTCGCCGGGACGAACCCCGTCGTGGACGCCTTCATGGTCCTCGTCACGACGCTCGGGGCCGCGTACATCGTCGTCCTCGTCGTCGTGCCCCTGTGGTGGCGGGGCCAGCGCGAGGCGACGTTCGACCTGCTGCTCCTGCTCGGGATCACGGTCCTCCTCACAGAGGCGATCCGGTTCGCCGTGGACCGGCCGCGTCCCTGCCTGCTCCCCGGCGTGCGGACCCTCGCGGGATACGGCTGCGACGTGGAGACGGACCCCTCCTTCCCGAGCGGCCATGCCTCCCGCGCCTTCGCCCTGGCGGCGTTCGTGACGTTGCGGTTCCGATGGCGCGCGGGGAGCGCCGCGACCGCCTTCGCCATCCTCGTGGGACTGAGCCGCATCTACCTGGGGGTCCACTGGCCCTCCGACGTCCTCGCGGGCGCCCTCCTCGGAGTCGGGCTGGCGTTGCTCGTCGAACTCCTTGCGCGGCGATCCTCCGGCTACCGGAACGCGCGGGCGAAGGTCCTCTCGTGGATCCCGCGCCGCCGACGGCCCGCGGCGGCCTAGGTCTCTCCGAGGAATCCTCGCGCCTTCGCGATCGCCTCGTCGATCGCTTTCCCCTGGGCGGCGGTGCGCTTCTCCGCGAGCGAGACGAAAAACATCTTTCCGGTGACGTCGCGGACCGTCAGGACGCCGGCCTCGGACTCCACCGTGACGTCCCGCGGCGGGGTGTCCGACTTCATCGTCGAATAGATTACTTCGAGGGCGCCGAGGAGCGTCGCCGCCATCGTCGCGAAGTTGTCCACCTGGACGTCCTCGGGGAGGGACCACGCGACCGGGACGCCGGACCGCGAGACGATCGCGGACATCCGCGCGCCCGAGCGGCCGTTGAAGTCATGGAGCATCTTCCGCAACGCTTCCACGGCAACGGGCAGCGGAGTTCCCTCCGAATGACGGGCCGATGCGCCCTTCGTTATATAGCTCTTGTTCCGCGGAGATGCGGGCGCGGCCGCCCTCGGGGTCGCCGAAAAAATGTCAAATAGCCGGAGGGCGATGGGGTGAGGCAGGGAGGGATTTGCGGGGACTCTTCCTCGCCGCGACGGTTGCCGTACTGCTCTCAGTCGGCTCCCTCGCGGGCGACTTCTCCGGGACCGCGTCAGCCCGAGGCGCCGTGCTGTCGGACTCCGTTCCGTTCGGGTCCGCGTACGATTGGACGAACATGAGCCCGAGCGGCGGACCCTCGGGGACGATCGTGAACATGGCGATGGTCTACGACTCCGCGGCGGACCGCATGGTGGTGTTCGGCGGGACCTCCTTCCGAGGTAACGGGAGCAACAAGACGTGGGCGTACGACTTCGAGTCGAACACCTGGACGGACCGGAACCCCGAAACGCATCCTCACGCGGGCTGGCTCGACCGCGCCGCGTACGACAGCTGGGCCCATCGGATGATCATGTTCGGCGGCTACGACAACGTAACGAAATGGTTCACGAACGAGACGTGGGCATACGACTACGCTGGGAACAACTGGAGGAACCTCTCCGCCGCCCGGGCTCCCTCCCCGCGTACGAGGCCGGGCCTCGCCTTCGATTCGCAGTCGGACCGAGTCATCTTGGTCGGCGGTGAGACAGGTTTCGGCAGTTACAGCAACGAGACCTTCTCGTACAATCTGTTCTGGAACACCTGGACGAACATGTCGCCCGCCGCGCATCCGGAAGCCCGGCGATCGTCGATGATGGCGTACGACTCGAAGGCGGACCGCATGATCCTCTTCGGCGGCACGGGGTACGGCAACCAGGTGTACAACGACACCTGGGCGTACGATTACGAGACGAACACCTGGACGGACATGAGCCCGGCCACCGCACCGTCCCCTCGCTACCACGGCGGCTTCGCGTACGACCCCACCGTCGACCTCTTCGTGCTGTACGGCGGCATCGGGGACGACAACGCGCCCTATGAAACGTGGCTGTACGACTACAACAACAATACCTGGAGCCAGATTGCGCCGGACCACTCGCCCCCGCCGAAGGCGCTGATGGGCATGGCCTTCGATACGCAATCGGCCCGGACGATCATGTTCGGCGGCAACGCCGGCGGGAACACCCCGGGGAACGAGACGTGGGCGTTCACGGCCGAGAATCCGCAGGACTCCGAGACCAACTGGACGAACATGAACCCGAGCGACGCGCCGGCCGGCTATCTCAACATGGCGATGGTCTACGACTCCGACGCGGACCGCATGGTCGCCTACGGCGGCTTCGACGGAACCGAAGACTCTAGCAACGAGACGTGGGCGTACGATTTCGAATCGAATACGTGGACGAACTTGGATCCGGCGGGGCATCCGGATGCCACACACCTCTTGCGCGCTGCGTACGACAGCGGATCCCGGCAGACGATTCTGTTCGGCGGATGGGTGGGCACCTTTAGCGATGGAACGTACTCGAACGAGACGTGGGCGTACGATTTCTCGTCGAATACATGGACGAGCCTCACCCCGGCCGAACATCCGTCCGGACGATCGAGACAGGGGATGGCGTACGATGCGCAGTCGGCCCGGACGATCCTGTTCGGCGGCCACACGATCGAAAACCGATACGATAACGAAACATGGGCGTACGACGCGGCCCAGAACCGGTGGACGAACACGGCGCCCGCCGTCGCGCCGCCCGGCCGGCGGTCGCCCGGCATGACGTACGATTCGAAGTCGGACCGGATGATCCTGTTCGGCGGCTACGACCCGTATTCGAACCTAAACAACGGGGTGTATAATGATACCTGGGCGTACGACTTCGACACGAACACGTGGACGAACATGACCCCGCCCGAATCGCCGTCCGGAAGATGGGGGATGGGCTTCTCCTACGATTCCGGTGTCGATCGGTGCATCCTGTTCGGAGGGACGAGCGGCGATACGTACACGTGGGCGTACGATTTCACGAACAACTCCTGGAGCCTCCTGCGCCCGCTCCACTCTCCGCCCTCCCATGAGTTCCAGGGGATGGCCTACGATTCGCAATCCGCCCGGACGATCATGTTCGGCGGCAGCACCAACGACACGTGGGCGCTCGCGACCGCGCCCGGGCTCCCCTCCCCGCCGGACAACATTCGGATCCGGCCGGGAAACGGATCTCTCGAGCTTCACTGGCGGGCTCCTCCGGACGACGGCATGTCGCCGATCACTGGCTACCGCATCTACCGCTCCACGATCCCGGGACAGGAGGCGCTATTCGCGGAGCTCGGCACCGTGAACACGTGGACCGACTCGAACGTGACGAACGGCGAGACGTACTACTACCAGCTGAGCGCGCTCAATGCGTACGGCGAAGGGCCGCGTTCCGGCGCGGTCTCCGCCGAGCCGGACGGGACGCCTCCCGTGACGAACGCCTCCCTGTCGGGGCGTCTCGGGAACGATGGCTGGTGGCTGTCCACCGTCTCCGTCACCCTCACGGCCTCGGACGACAACAGCGGCGTGGCGTCGACCTCGTTCCGCGTGGACGGGGGCGCCTGGCAGGCGTACACGTCGCCGATGGCGATCAGCGGCGACGGCGAGCACACGGTCGACTTCTACTCGACCGACAACGCGGGGAACGTCGAGGGGTGGCACAGCGTCGGATTCCGGATCGACGCGACGGCCCCGCAGACCGCGATCTCCCTCGACGGGACCGCGGGTGACGGGTACTGGTTCCATTCGGCCGTGACGGTCAATGTCACCGCGACGGACGCGGGGAGCGGCGTCGACTCGATCGAGTATCGCCTCGACGGGGGCACTTGGGCAACGTATGCCGCATCGTTCGATGTCGGCGAGGGCGAGCACACCGTGGATGCCTACGCGATCGACGTGGCGGGATCGAGCGGCCCGGTTGGCTCGAGGTCGTTCGGGGTCGACACGACGCCCCCGATCACGACCGCGCAAATCGCGGGGCCGACGGGAGAGAACGGATGGTACCTCGGCGCCGTGCAGGTGACGCTCGCCGCGACCGACGCGCTCGGGACCCCGACGATCTG
>DASPYU010000008.1:0-139132 GCA_035636595.1 Thermoplasmata archaeon | reverse complement strand
TCACAGAAACGGGCGGAGGTACCCTTCCACAGGAGTAGATTGACTCAAATCCGAGACTTTGGGGAAAGGGCTTTTTAGCGCTGGCCTAGTACGTCTCGGGGGCTGATGGTCGAAGCCTCCCAGTGGTACTCTCTCATCTCGATTGGGAGCAGCTCCCTGGCCCTCCTCGCCGCCGCCTACGTCGTCCGGAAGATTCCGAACCGCCGCGCGGGCGACACGTTCGTGTTGGCAATGGTCTTCTTCGTCCTCGCGGGGACGTTCGCCTATCTCCTGCGGACGTCGACGCTGGACTACGGCACGAATTCGGGACCGCTGGCCATCGCCCGTCTCTTCTACTTCTTCCACATGCTCGCGGTCGGCTTCACGGCGTCGTTCATCGGCCAATACTTCCTCGGCTTCGAGCTGATGCGCCGCCGAATCGTCAACCTCTTCCTTCAGGTCTCGCTGCTGGTCGTCGCGATCGGCGTCACGACGCAGGTTAACACGCTCTATGATGAGGTCCCGTACGGGGTCGTCGTCGAGGACACCTCCGCCCTCCTGAGCCTCGCGACCTTCCAACCATCTTCATGTCGACGGCCCTGGCCGTACTCGTCCGCACGCTGATCCGCAACAAGGACCCGATCGTGCGCAAGCAAGCGCTCCTGATGACCGCGGCGGTCCTGATTCATGGCGCGGGTGCGGAGTCGTATGCCACGTTCAAGATTTTCCTCGACCTCTACCCGCCGCCGTACCTGACGCTGTCGGCGTTCGCAATGGCCACGCTCTTCTCGATCGCGGTCTGGCGGTACAAGATGTTCGCGGTCACGCCGCAGAAGGAGGAGCCCGTCGCGTTGCCGCGGCGGTTCGACCTCAAGGCGGGCCGCGCCTACCTCATGCGGGAGCGGCGGCCGAAACTGATCTTCCTCGCCCTCTCCGAAGCGGTCCGCCGCGGATCGATGGGGCTCGCGGTCACCCGGCTGTCCCCGACCGAGGTCCGCGAGGATTACGATCTCCCGACGACACCGATCCTCTGGCTCACGTCGACGTTCGGACAGAACCACGTGCCGCCGACCGATTCCGACCTCCTCGAGCGACTCGTCGGCGATTTCGTCAAGGCCCAGCCCCAGGGGATCGTTGCGTTCGAGGGCATCGAATACCTCGTCGACTACCAGATGGTCGATCGGGTCGTACGCACGTTGCGCACCTTGCGGGACCTGGCGACGTCCGGAGGTGGCGTCTTGCTCCTGAGCGCGGACCCGACCGCCCTCGACGAGCCGATCGCCCGCGTGTTGCAGCGGGAGTTCGAGCCGCTCGAGATCGCCGCGAAGGCCGGGGGCGACGTCGAGGACGTCTTCGTGATCGACGGGAGCGGCGTGCTGCTGACGCATGCCTCGAAGGCGGAGGACGCCGAGGTCGATCCGGACGTGATGGCGGGCATGTTGACGGCGATCATGAATTTCGCCCGCGTATCGTTCGCAGTAGGTTCGGACGAGTTGCGGCAACTCGAACTCGGCGACAAGACGGTCGTCATCGAGCGCAGCCCGCGGTTCATCCTGGCGGTCGCGGTCATGGGATCCGCGCCGACGGAGATGCGAGAGGAGATGAAGGTCTTCCTGGAGCGCGCGGAGCGGCGATACGGTCCGATCCTCGCCACTTGGTCCGGCGAGCTCGGCGAGTTCGACGGCCTCGAGGCGATGACGAGCCGCCTGTTTCTGTAATCGAAGTCGCTGCACGGGTTCTTCGAGACGGTCCATTGTTCCATTTCATCTCGTCGGACCGACTTCCATCAGACAGGCAAAATCCGTTCCAGAAACCAGATGTACACCCTCGGTTGTCGTCGAGTGCCTAACGGGAGACGGGAACGAGTAGCGCGATTGGGCCCGTAGTTCCGCTCCCGGGCAGGGAATTTCTGTGAGATCTGTAAGAGAGAATCGAACGACCAGTGGGACCACGCGGCCTTCGCTTTTGGCGATAGGCCTCGTGGTAGTCTTGGTGGCCTCGATCCTCGCGACCGGCATCGCGTACTTCGCGGCGAACTACGTCGCGGCGCCGGGCGGCGGGGCGAGCCTGAGCACCCTGGGCAACCAGGAGCGACAGGACATCCAAGGAGCGAACGAATGGGTCGAAGGAAACATCGACTTCTGGCTGGAGAGCCACCTGTACGACGCGGAGGTCCGGATCGACGCCGGATCCAGCGCCTCGACGGTGCCCGACCAGATCGATGTCGCGATGTCGTTCTTCTTCGGCGAGAAGAACGCGGTCGTGATCGACTGGACCCAGGACTGGCACGTCACGCTGAATTCGACGGACATGTTCTGGACCCAGACGTCCGCGCCGGCGGGCGCGCCGTTCAAGTGCACGACGCCGCCGAACATCGTCTCGATCCCGGTGAATGGCAAGTCGATCCTCGTGCCGCAGTCCGGGTCGATCTGCATCCAAGACGTCACGGCCCACGCCACCGGCAACCCGACGACCGGCTGGGTGAACCTGATGGGCCTGCCCATCGCGCAGCTGAACTCCGCGGTGCCGAGACGGAATGAGCCGTGCACGACCGTCGTGAATGGCCTATGCTCGCCCGGCGCGGAGCTGGAGTCGAGCCCCGCGAAGGAGCACTTCTTCCGCCTCAGCCTCGTGAACCTGTTCAGCTCGAGCGGGCTGTACCCGCAGTCGTGGTGGCCGAAGCTCCCCGCGGGCAAGAGCATCGGGGTCTACTTCCGCAACCACCTCGCGATCACGCCGATCTGGAAGGTCGCCCTCGGCGGCCCCGGCGGCGGCAGCCAGCCCGAGTTCTGCATTACGACGGGACCCGGCGCGCTCCGGAACACGAACTACAACCGCTGCTCCTGGACGACCGTGTCGCGGGAAGGCGCCGGAGGCGCCCAAGGTTCGAAGAACCACGGTGACCTCCTCGCACCGGGCATCGGACAGAAGACGATCCCGCTGCCGCAGGTCGTCTCGCCGACCGGCTTCCTGACCGTCTGCAAGATCGTCACCGCGTTCCCCAACGACCAGACGGGGGCGCAAGGCTCGCTGACGAACGGATGGTCCGTGCACGTGCAGGGGCCGTTCGGCATCAGCCTGACGAAGACGACCGGCTCGGACGGCACCGGATGCTCGAAGTTCGGACCGCTCTTCCCGGCGAAGGACTACCAGGTGAGCGAGACGCTCCAAGCGGGCTACACGAACATCGGCGTCGTCGTGAACCCGGCGGCCGATCGGAACGTGAGCTACGGCTCTAACCCGAACCCGTCCAACCCCGTGAATGTCTCCCTGACGTTCGCCGAGGCGCAGGCCGGCTCGGGTCCGACCGTGACGTTCGTGAACTTCCTGCCGGCGCCTGGCCTGGACCAGTCGTGTTCCGTTCAGATCGTTGACGCGAACGGAGCCGTGCCCTCCCGCACCTACGCCATCGCGGGCGACACCGTCACGTTCACGTACACGGTGACGAACACCGGGAACGTCGCGCTGACGGTTACGCAGACCCACACGAATACCGTGCGCTTCGGGCCGAACCCGCTGTTCGTCGGAAGTGTGGCCGGGGGTGCGTCGCATTCGACGCAACGGAGCACGCTCGTGGTCAAAGGCGACCTCGGGACGATCTCCGACACCTGCAGCGCGACCGGCGTGGATGCGAACGGCAACCATGCGACCGCACCGGACCGCACCTGCTCCTTCGTCGTGCGCGCGCCGCTGATCACGTTCGTGAAGCACCCCGTGGCCGGGGACAACGTCCTCGTCGTGCCCGGGCAGAAGCTCACGTACACGATCGACGTGACGAACGGCGGCGATGCGCCAGCGATCGTGGCGATTTCCGATGCGCTGGATTCGGGCCAGACTCTCCTGAACGGCGGCCCGAGCACGAGCACCGGCGACATGCCGAGCCCAGCGGCGACGAGCCCCGCCACCGGAGCGGACTACGCGGCCCCCGTGACGATCACGTGGACCGGGCTGTCCGTGGCAGCCGGGACCTCCATCCATGTGTCGTTCCGGGTCCTCGTGACCGCGACGGTGGACGGGTTCCAGCTGACCGGCACGATGACCCTGACCGCGACGAACGAGAACGGCGTTGACTACAGCCCGAGCCCGAACACGGCCCAGAACCTCGTGACCGTGACGCGGGCGATCCTGAAGCTGACGGAGTTCGGGTATACGAACACGCCGAAGGGCACGCCGCACCAGGGCGTCGTCTCGGGGATCACGAACTACACGGTGTCGTTCAAGAACTTCGGGACGGACACCGCCGTCTTGACGGGTCTGCTTAACGTCACCGTGCTCGGAGCGGGTAGCGGCACGTGGGTGTGCTCGACTCCGGACTCCGGCGTGAGCCTCGTCGGCTGCGCTCTGCGATGGACCGACATCTCCGTTGCGCCGGGTGCGACGGTCTCCTTCCACCTGACGTTCGACTACACGGACCTCGCGGATGGAGCCGTCGTTTCGGCCGGTTTGATCGCGGACTACACGGTGCCCCCGAGCGACACGGTCTACACGCCATCGGGATGCCCCGCTCGGATCGAGTTCACGATCCAGAGCGACTAGGCGGCCGTAAGGGGCGTGCGACCCACGCCCCACTTTCCTATTTTTCTCGGACCGGCCGACTCAGGAAGGCCCCTCGATCCCCGCGATCGCCATCCGGACGTCGATCCAGGTCATCTCGGGCGGCTCGACATCCTGCTGCCAGAACAGCGCAATCAGCTCGCCGGTGTGATGGGCCTGCTCCAACGTCACCTGCATGAGCGCATCGCGGAGGGCGTGCGGGTGCTCCTTCCATTCCGGCTGAATCTTCCGCTCGAGGCCCTTGTCCGTCATCTTCGCGAGGAACCCTTTCTCCTTCGCGATGATCTTCTCGAGATACGTGCGGAGTTCATCGATCGACTGGACCTCGTCGAAGTCACGGTCGCGTATCGCTGGATCGGCGGATGCGCCCTGGGCGGTGACGTTGAGCCAGCCGTCGTGGACGGAGAGGATGTGGTGGAAGATGTTCTTCATCGAGTGGTATGTCGCCTCGCGGTCCTTCAGCAACGCCTCCTGGGGGAGCTTTGCGAGGCCTTCGCAGAAGTCGCGCAGGACGCGCCAGTTGTACTCGTAGATTTCGCGAAAATCGGCAGCGGTCACCATGAAGTCGCCACCAACGTTGGCCAAATAAATCATCGCCCCAGGCCCGCGAACCGTTACGGTGGCGTCGAGGACGTCGGACCGGTCACGCCGGCGGGCATCCCGGTACTCCCGCGCCGATAGAGCCAGGTCATCGCGATTGCGAACGCCGCGGCGACGACGCCCATTCCCCGCCATCCGGCGAGTTCAAGGAACGACGCGAGGACGACAAGGAATCCGACGACGCCTCCGACGAACGCGAAACGCTGCTTCGCGCAGGCTCCGGAGTCCTACCTCGCGGCCATCGGACCCGCGGACCTCCACAGGAGCACCGAGGACGCGAAGATCCAAGCGAGCAGGAGCACGGCGCCGGCGAGGAGCGCCACGAACGCGTCGGCCACAGGCAGTGCGCCCAAGAGGAACGCGATCAGGGAGAGGATGCCCACGACCCCGAGCCAGCGAGGATACGGCGTCCCCTTCATCGTGAGATACCCGTACACGCCGACTCCGGCCGCGAGGAGGAGGAATCCGAAGACCTCCGCGGTCCCGAGGCCGATGACCGCTTGGGCGACGATGATCGCGACCGTCCTCGAAATCCCTCCGGTTGCATACGGGCCGGAGAGGACGTCCAGCGCGATCGCTTCGCCGATTAGCACGACGGCCGTCGTAACGATTCCCACGATCGAGAAGGCGGTCGCGGTTGCGGTCAGCAAGCGGTCCGTTCCCTTGAATGCCTTCCGCAGACTCAGGAAATACGGCATGGCGACGACCGCAGCGAGTCCGATGAACACGTCCGCGGCGAGGAAGGCGGTTCGGAATCCGTTGAAGCCAGCGAGCGTGGCGTCGGCTTGTGCAGGACTCGCGGGGAAGTTAGCGGTAACCGCGAAGGTCGCGATCACGAGGATCCCGAACAGGATGCCGCAAATCGCTCCGATCCTCGAATCCGCTCCGCCCCCATCGCCACCCGTTGACCCCATGGCCGCCATGATCCTCCCGCGCGCGGCATCCGGAGGGGTCTACTCAAACCTTGCGACCAACGCGCCCGCGCACGCTGTGAACACGAATCGGCGTTCCACTCGAACCGAGCCGTCTGCCGATGCGAGTCGCGGTCGGCCTACGCGGGGGTTTGAGTCGCGGACCGCGGGAGAATCCCACGGCGGACGAAATCCCAGAAGGTCTTCCACGATCGGATGCCGTGGACCCAGGCGAAGGCGAGGAGCAGGATGGTCCCTGCGATCTCCCCGAACTGGATGTACGGATCGTGGAGGAGGGACTGGAACCAGACGTCCGCGCTGAAGGGCACCGCCGGAAAGGTCCAGCCGTACGCCGGGTACCAGAACACGTTCGGCAGGTCCCAGATCTCGTCGAGGAGCAGGTGCGTCGCGACCCCGAACCCCACGAGCCCTAAGCCCCGCCACCTCGGGACGAGGCTCAGCGCAAGGATCGCGACGAGGAAGGGGAGCGTGTGCGCCCAGAGGCGCGTCTGCAGCCCGAGGGCATACCCGAGGGGCTTGTCGATGAGGTCCGGGAGGAGCGCGCCGAAGAGGACGAGGCGGTAGTCGATCCGGGTCGGAGACCGCCACGCCAGGAGCCACGCGAGGCCCAATCCGATGCCCAGGTGGCCGAGGATGAACACGCGCCGCCGATGCGCCGGCCGCACTTGACCCTTCCGAAAACAATCTTGATAAACGTCGCCTCCCATCCGAACGACGCCATGGAGTCCCGAGGTCACGTCTGGTCGGACTTCAGCTTCGTGGTCTCGAGCGGGTACCGCGAGAAGGTCTTGACCTCTTTGGCGCCAAAGCCGAAGGTGCCGCGGCAACTCGCGGGCGAGACGGACCTCCGGATCGCGCACGTGAGCCGCGCGCTCCGGGAGCTGTCCGACCGCGGCTTGGTGGAATGTCTCACGCCGGAAGTGCGGGCGCGCGGGCGGCTCTACGGCCTGACGCCCGACGGGGCGGCCCTGCTCGCGGAGCTGAACGGCTCCCGCCGGTACGTCACGCCCACGGTCCGGGCGGCGCCGGCGGAAGGGTTCGTCCCGAAGATCCGAGGGTCGAGCGTCGTGCGCGTGCTGGAGTTCATGCGGAAGACCCGGGGACGTGCCGCCGTGGACGCGGCGATTCAGTCGTGGTCCGTCGATCCGGATCACGTGACGGAGGACACGTGGATCTCCGTCGATGCCTGCGCGCAGCTGCTCGATCTCCTCGAGGCGAAGTTCGGGGACGGGAGCTACGGTTTCGTGCGGCGTCTCTTCTCCGAGGCCATGAGCACCTTCCCCACCGTGCGCGAGCAGCTCACGAAGGCGATCCCCTTGACGGCCCTGGCCGAGCGCGCGCCGATCGTGTACGCGCGGGAGTGGAACTACGGGCGGATCGAGGTCGAGACGGACCGCCGGAAGGTCATCCTCCGCCACTACGACTGGATGCCCACGCCGGCCATGTGCGCCATGTTCCACGGGATCTATGAGGGCGGGCTCGCCTTCCGCGGGGTCCACGGAAAGGTCACGAAGACGCGGTGCGTGCGGACCGGCTCGGACCACTGCGAGTACGTCGTGGAATGGTGACTGTCGTCGGGCTACGCCCCGCGGTCGCCTCGCGCAGGATCGGCGCGAGGACCCGTAGATAGGCGTGGATTAGTTCGTCCCGCGGGCCCGTCTCGTCGGCGAAGGCGACGACCGGGAACATGAGCGTGACGAAGGGATAGAATTGCCCCGGGTCGCCGCCGCTGCGGCGGGCATGGCGGAGGCCGCGCTCCGTGAGTTCGCCGGCGCGGACCAAGTACGCCTCGTAGTCGTCCATCGTGAGGTCGGGCCGATATCCGCCGACCTGTCGCATGTGCGATAGCGCGGCCCCGCGACGGGAGATCACGAAGATGTTCAGGATCCCCGCGTCGAGATCCTTGCCGAGGTCCATCACGTTGCTGATCAGCGTCAGGACCGCGTCGAAGTAGAACCAAGCCGCGAGGTGTTCGTCCATCGCTTCCGACGTCATCGGCCGCTCCATGAAGCAGGCGTCGATGAGGGTGAGCGCCGCCGTATGGGAGATCGCGCCCGAGAGACGCTCGATCGGGGAGAGGTCGGGATCGGGACCGGGTAACCGATCGGATCCTCGCACGAACGCGTCGACGTCCAGCGTGGGGTCTTTCTGGAACATCGTGAGAGCTTGCCCGAACGCCCACCGCTCGTGGATCCGCTCGAACTCCCGGGCGAACGCCGACGCGTGCATCGCGGATCGGAGGTTCCGGCGCGACGTGTCGACGAGGGCGGTGAGGAAGTCCGCAAGCCCTCGATGCTCTCTCGCGAGGCGGCCCTCGAGCTCGGCTTGGAATCCGCCGGCGTCGAAACGCGCTTCCGTCAGGGGGGCGAGGCAATGCCGGATCAGGTCGAGTGCCTCCGCGAAGCCGTAGGAGCCGGAATCGATGATGTCGTCGAGCGTGTCGAGGAGGCTCTCGTAGAAGACCTTCGTGACGAGTGCGCGAATCCGTTCCTCTCGCCCGAGTTCCCCGCGGAAGCGCTCTGTGATCATGAGCGCGCCGGCGGCGTACCTCAGGTTCTTCCAGCGGTTCCACGCGTCCTTCGCGTCGCGCGGCAGCGCGTCCGCGGCCCGTCCGAGGGCATCCGCCTCGCGCATCTCGCGGATTCCTGCCTCCACGTTCCCGATGTGCCGTCGGATCAATTCCCTCGAGAACCCGACGTCGTGGTACGTGAGGAGGCATTCCGCACATTCGCCGAAGCGGACCGCGAGTTGCCGCACGAGCTCGAGGTGGTCTCCATCGCGGTCCTTGGTCTGGTCGGCTTCGGGCGCGCCCAGGCATCGTTCGGTCGTTTGCAACCGTCTCACCGGTCCACCGAATCGAGCGGGAGGTCAAAGGGAAAGTTACCGGCCCCACGCCGGCCGCGTACCAGAGTCGTACCAAACCGCTCGGAAGCCGCGCCGGCCGTCGACGGAGGCGCGAGCGGAGTCACCGCGCGATTATCTCAATTGATTTTTGTCGGAGACAAACTTTCTTAGGGAGTGCTAATGCACCTTTCGCCCATGCGAATCGTCCTCCGACAGGATTCCACCGGCGTCGCCTCCACCATCGCGACGTTGTTCGCGCTCCTCGTCGTCCTGATCTTCATGCAAGCGGCGATCTTTCTGGTCATCCCCGCCAAACAATACGATGCCGAACGCAACACCTCCCTCCAGGCGATGGCGGCCTTCAACCTCTTGCGGTCCCTCGCCTCCGGGGCGGCCGTCCCCGGCGGCGAGTTCACCGTGACGATCCCCGTGGGCACGCAGAGCGTCTCGCCGTTCTCGGCTCCGAGCAGCGGCGACCTGACGTTCAACACGGGCGACACGACGACCGCGAACGTCTCCGTGCAATTCGTCCCCGCGATCCACGACAGCCACGTCTCGAAGATCGACCAGGACATCATCCTCATGATCGACAGCTCCGGATCGATGGCGCAGAACGACCCGAACCGGCTGCGGATCCAGGGCGGGAAGGAGTACATCGGCCGGCTCAGCCGCCCGGACCGCGTCGCGAGCGTCGACTTCGACAGCGTCGCGCGGCTCACCCGCGCGAATGTCGGCGGCGTCGCGCATCACCTGTACACGCTCTCGAACTCCGGAATCCCGGACTACAGCGGGGCTCAGTCGGACCTCGACACGATCGACGCGTCCGGCTCGACGAACTTCGGCGCCGCGATCCTCGTCGCGAACGACGAGCTGATCCAGAACGGCCTCCGGAACCGCGCATGGGTCGAGATCCTCCTGACGGACGGACACAACACCGTCGCCGGGGCCGACGCGCTGGCGCGGTCGGAGGCCGGGCGCGCGAAGGCGAACAACATCACGATCTACACGATCGGCCTCGGACCCGACGCGGACGCGACGCTCCTCCAGGAGATAGCGGCGACAACCGGTGGCACCTACTACGCCGCGCCGACGGCCGAGGCCATCCGCTTCATCTACTTCGAAATCAGCATGCACTACCGCGGCTCGATTTCCTGCGGCACGGTCATCGCCGCGAACTCGATCAGCGGGACCCTCCGGCTGGACCTCGCGACCGCGCGATATCCCGCGCAGACGGTTCGCCTCGAGGCGGGCGGCGTGACGCTCGCCCAGCCTCCGGGACTGGCGGTCGAGGACGGCATGCCGCTCTCGTTCGAGCCGCGCGCGTACGGAGCGGGCACCCTCCAGGTGACGCTCCTGACCTTCACCGGTCCCGCCTTCAAGATGAGTGGCAATGACTATGCCTTCGTCACCGCGCGATTCCTCGACCAGACGGTGACGGACCAGACGGTCATCCGGCCGGACCTGCCGCAACAGGCGACGGACGTGGGCAATATCTCCGATTACGTGAACTTCTGGGCTGGGCAAGGCGCGGCGACCCCAGCGGGAGCCAAGGCCGTTCGAGATCCGCTGGGCCTGGCGCAAGCTCGAATCAACTGGGCCCAGGCGAACCTGACGACGAGCAAGCTGACGCCCGCGAAGTTCAACGTCGACAGCGCGGTGGCCCAGCTCGCCGCGTCGATCGATGCGGCGGAGGCGCAGGTGCGCAGCGGGAATATGCAGCGGTGGCTCGCGAGTTCGACGGAGGACCTGGTGCGTCGGGCGGCATGTAGCTTGAGTCAGTGGCAGGACTGGTACACCGGGATCAAGTTCATGCTGCGCACCCCCGCCGCCGCGGCGTGGGCCGTCTGGTTCGGGTCCGCGTTCCGCCCCACGGCGGCACTGACCTCGTACGGCGTGTCGGGGAACAACACGGTCTTCTCCGTGAACGCGATCGACCATTTCATCGTCGACGAGCGTGTCATCGAGCTGAGCTTCGGCTGATTCGTTCTACAACGGAATTTCGCTCGCGAACGTTTATTCACGCCTCTCCCGTTCGGACGCCGACCCACATGGTCCGGCCCATCGCGCGACTCGCGACCCGCCTCACGCGCCGGACCCGCGCGACCGCCTGGGCGATCGCCTTCGCGTGCATGGTCCTCGTCGGCGCGCTGACCCTCGCGGACGGTCTGGCGAACGGGGTCGGATCGGTCGCGGACCGGATCGGCTCGGGCCCGGCCGTGTACATCCGAGGGAGGGAGCTCCTCTCGAGCGCGATCGACGCGGAGGATGTGGCCCGCGTTCCCGGAGACGTCCTCGCCCTCCGAGCCCATCCGGCCGAACTGGCCATCGCCAACGTCACGCTGTCCGTGGTCGCGGTCGCCCTCGAGCCCTATCACAACGGGACCGCGGGAGTCGCCTACCCGACGGGCCGGAATCTGTCTCTGGACTCCGGACTCCGCACCCGATTCGAATCGCTCAGCGGAGGCCCGCTCAACGCGACCGGGAACCTGACCGTATTCGGCCTTACGCTCCCGCTGCCCATCGTCCCTCCGCCCCCGAGCCGACCCGCGCTCTTCGCGGACGACTGGGCGTTCGTGTCGCCGGAGCTGCTGTACTCCATGAATCCGGTCGAAGGGGGACCGATCCAAGCGATCGTGGCGGACGCTCCGCTCGATGCGAGCCTCGTTGCCTCCCTCGGCCTGACGCGGCTCGAGACCCTCGGGGTCGTCGCGTTCGTCCGGGGTAGCGTCGCGGAGGTCCAGCGGTCCCTCGGGGTCCTCGCGGTCGTGATCGCGGTCGTCATCGGCCTCCTCGTGTACGCGGCGATGAGCCTTGAGGTCCACCAGCGCGCCGCGGAGATCGCCACGCTGCGACGTCTCGGGGCTTCTCCCGGGAAAATCGCATCCGTGTACGAGGCGCAGGCGATCCTCCTCGCGCTCGCGGGCGCCACGCTCGGTTCCGCGCTCGGGATTGTTGCGGCGCACGCGGTCGTCTCCTTCGCACCGTTGTTCGGCCTCCCGAATCTCGTGATCCTCGGTCCGCCGTATGCGGCGGTCGCCGTCGCGTTCGTCATTTGCCTCGCGGCTTCCTGCCTCGCCGGAATTGTTCCCTCGCGGCGGGCCGCGGTATCGGTCGCACGTTCGCGGGGAGTGATTCCATCCTGATGGGCCGGCGGGCCTTCGCGGGCCTGCTCTTGTGCGCGGTGATCCTCGGCGCCACGTGGCCGACGCTCGCGGCGCTCCCCGCCCTCCCGGGGCGCGTCGTCACCGGCGACGTCTACGCGATCACGCAGGGAAGCGGTCCGAATTCCATCAACGAGAGCCTCGTGGCGAACTTGACCGGCCAATCCTGGGCGGACCGAATCAGCCCGGAGATTCTCGCGCCCGGGACGATCGGCGGCGAGCCAGTCCTCGTGCGAGGAGCCTCGCCCAACGTGTTTCTCTCTATCGAAGGAGGCACATTCCTGAGTTCGGAGCCGACCGGCGATCGCTGGGCCGTCGCTGGGGAGGGGCTCGCCTCGCGCGCGGGGCTCGATGTTGGAGAGACGGTGACCCTCGTCGGGTCGTCGACGCCTCGAATTGCGTTCGCTCGGATCACGGGCATCTTCGAGGCCGGCACGACGGCGAACGATGAGCTAATCGTGGACTTCCCCACCGCCCGATCGCTGACGGGCCTCGGTCCCGCGTTCTTCCACTCGATCCGTGTCGCAACGTCTCACCCGGCATCTCTCCTGGCGTTCCTCGAAGCGACGAACGCGAGCGTTCACGTGAGCGGTCCGCAACTCTCCGCGGACGTGCACAGCGAGCCCACGACGGATGAGCGGATTACGAATCTGATCCTGCGGTCCGGCCTCGGAGGAGCCCCGCGCGACTACCTCTCGACGGCGGTCGTGGAGGCGGGGACGTCGGTGCGCGTGGTGGCCTATGGAATCGCGGCGCTCCTCGGAATCCTCGTGGCCTTCGGGATTCACGCGGTCCAGGCAAGGGCCTTCGCCGATCGCCGCGGGGCCATCGGTGTGCTGCGGGCGGTCGGCGCGGGGAACGGATGGATGCGGCGCCGGATCCTTCGAGAGACGGTGCCCACCGCGATCCTGGCGGGCGTGATCGGCACCGTCCTCGGCCTCGCGATTGATCTTTGGGTCAGGCCGCGCGGTTTCCTCGTGGTCTTCGGCCACCAGGTTCCGGTGATCGTGGACCTCACCCTCTCCACGGCGGTCATCGCGGCCGTGGCGGTCGCGTCGACTTTCTCCTCGCTTCTGCTCTTGCGCGGTGTGACGAACGTACGCCCGACGGAATCGATTCGGGAGCAGCCCGCAGTCGAGCCGCCGCGATCTCTGGAGGTTGTCCTACGCGGCTGAAGATCGACCACGCGCTCTTGATCGCGCTCTATTGCATCGCCCTCGCGGCCCGGTTGGTGCCGCTGACTTTCAGCCCGCTGCCGTACAACATCGACGGATTTCCGCTCGCCCGGATCTCCCAGCAGATCGCGACGACGGGCACGTGGCGGATCGACGAGGCGACCGTCAACAGCTACGACGAGAAGATGCCCGCCTTCTCCTTGTTGTGGGCCGCCGTCTCAATGCTCGCCGGATGGCATCCGCTCGCACACGCCGAGCTTTACATCGCCCTCATCGCGTCACTCGTCGTGCTGCCCGCCTACCTGATTGCGGTGAAGGCATCCGGACGCCGACTCGTCGGATTCGGGGCGGGCCTCTTCGTCTCGTTGTTCGGGAGCTTCCTGTTCCTCACGAGCGTCGTCACGAAGGAGTCACTCGGCCTCCTGGTCCTGCCGGTCGTCGTCCTGCTGTTCGCGGGACGCGCGGATCGCAAGAAGCGCGCCCTCGCGGTCGTCTTCCTCGTCCTCCTGCCGTTCCTTCATTCCCTCACGGTCCTGCTGGCGCTCGGCATGGTGGCGTCGCTCGTCGTTCTCACCCATCGTCGCGCGTGGACGCGCGGTCGCTTCTCCGCCAAGGCGCTCGCGGTCGACGCGGTGACCGGGCCGGCCCTCGCGGGGCTCGCGCTCCTCTACTACGAAGTGGTGAAGCTCCCATTCCTCACGGATCTCATCGCCCCGGCCGCGCTCGTCCTGTTCCTCGCCCTCGTCGTGTTGTTGACCGCGGCCCTCATGCCGCTCGCCCGACCGGCACACGTCCGGCTCGGTCGTCCGCTAGGGACGCCCGCGACCCGTCTGGTGCTCCCTCCCGCGGTGAGCGCCGCACTCCTGGTCGTCAACGCACAGACGAGCCTCTTCGCGGGAGCGGGGGGGACGCGACCGGCCCTCCTGTGGATGCTCCCCGGAATCGTGGCCCTCGTGGTCCTTGCCGTCGTCGGGTACGGGCTCGTGCGACGCACGTCGAATCGCGCGAACGACCTCGTCGTGTCGATGCTCGTGTCGCCGGTCGCGCTCATCCTCTTCGGCCTCTTCCGCGGCCTCGACCCGGTGAGCCTCATCGTCGTCTATCGGTCGTTCGATTTCATCGACTACGCGCTCGCGCTCCTCGCGGCCCTCGGATTCGTGGCGGCGTGGCGGGCCCTCCGTTCTCGACCGCTCGCGAAGGTCGGGCTCGCGGGCACTTTCCTGGCGGCGCTTCTCGCGACGACGCCGATGGCGTGGAACACCCCGGCGGTCTTCGGCGTCGAGAACGTGACGACGTCCGACGAGTTCCACGCGCTCGCGGTCCTCGCCTCGCTCGGCGCTCGCAACGTGACGACGGACCAACGCCTCGCGGATGTCGGCGCGACTTGGTTCGGGTACACGACGGACAAGTCCCTCCCGATGACCTTGCGGGACCGCGAGAACGTCACAGGGTTCGACTATGCGGTCGTGCTCGAGCGGTGGACTACGGTCGGCGCACAGATCCATCCCGCTCCGAACATCGTGTTGGAGCCGAGCGTTATCGATGCGTTCCTCCGGGCGAACCGCATCGCGTACGTCGCAGGCCCGCTCGGCGATCGGATTTTCGTGGTGCAAATCCTCGGGTGAAACGCCGATACGGGCGTGCGGACCTTCACGTCGGACAGACGTCGAAGAAACCCTTAAGCGGCGGGATGGGAATCTTCGCGACCGGAGGAGGGAGGAACGAACACGACGACCCGGACGTCGTGTCTGGCCGGCCTCCTTTTCGTCGTCATCTTCGGTGCCCTCGGATTGACGGCGATGGCCGTCCGGACGTCCTCGAGTTCCTTCGTGATGCCTCTGCAGACCTCCCACGGTCCCATCCTCATCGAAGGGGATTCGGCCTTCACGCCAGCGAATGGCGTGACGGGCGGGACCGGTACCGTGTCGGATCCGTACGTGATCGAAGGCTGGGACATCGATGCCGCGACCGCGGACGGGATCCTGGTCCGCAACACGACCGCGTACTTCATGATCCAGAACCTGTCCGTCCACTCGGGCGGATCGTCTTGGGTCGGAATCCGTGTCGTCAACGCGACCCACGCGCAGGTGACGAATGTCGCGTCCGCGCGCAACTGGTTCGGAATCCGGTTTGAGTCCGTATCGAATTCCCTCATCGATGGGAACAACGTCAGCACGAGCGGGCACGTTGGCATCGCTCTCGACTCGCCCTCGAACACGACGGTATCCAGGAACGTGGTTTCCGACTCGGATTACAGGGGGATTCAGGCCAACTCCGCGCGCGACTTGGTTGTACAAGGGAATCGGGTGACGCGAACCAACCGTTCTGGCATCGAGTTGTTATTGGCAAATCGAGTCTCCGTCTCGGAGAATGCGGTCTCTCAAAGTGTTCAGACCGGCGTTTCTTTCGTCATGTCATCCAACTGGACCTTCCTTGACAATGCCCTCATCGACAACTACGTCCAGGTTGCGACGGACCGCGCGGATAACGCAACGATCGGCGGCAACGATCTCGAACGCGGAACGTTTGGCCTCGTCATCGTCGCATCCAAGAGTCTCACGATCATCGACAACAACATCACGGCCTCGGCGGACTTCATGGTGTATCTGGTCGACTCGTCCGGGGTGGCGGTGTACCATAACGTCTTCGTAGACTTCGGGAACGTCGCTTATGACAACGGTGCCGGGACCAACCGGTGGGACGATGCATATCCGAGCGGGGGAAACTTCTGGGGCGACATCCGACAGAGCGCCGACAACTGTAGCGGTCCGTCACAGAACGTCTGCCCAGACGCAGACGGTCTCGCGGACATGCCCCGCGAGATCCTTGGCGATCCCGCGAACATGGACCGCTATCCTCTGATGAGGCCCTTCCCCACGCACCTCGCCTACATTTCCTTCACCTTGTTCGGCGCGGCCGGATCCGGCTGGGGCTTCACTCCGTCGACCCTCACGAATCCCGGACCGACGATCACCGTCTCGCGCGGCGCCGTGGTGACCCTCACCCTGAACGGCACGGACGGGCTCGTCCACAACTGGTTCGTCGACTACAACAACAACAACATGCCGGATGCGGGCGAACCGAATTCCCCGACGTTCACAAACCAGTCGATCGTGTTCGTCTTCACGCCGACCGTTACGGGGACGTTCACGTACCGCTGCCGCTTCCATCCCACAACGATGACCGGGTCGCTGGTCATCACGACCGGGGGTGCGCCCCCGTTCGCCTCGTTCACCGTCACACCTTCGCTCGTGAACACCACGTCTCCGGTCACCGGAAACGCGAGCGCGTCGAGGACCGCCCAAGGATCGACGTCGGGCTTGCTGTACCGGTGGGACTGGGACAACGACGGATTCGAGGACACCATGTGGTCCCGAAACCCGATCGCCGCGTACGTCTACCAAGCGGATCGGAACAACACGGTCCGGCTTTTCGTCATGGACCCGGACGGACAGGTCGCGAACACGACCGAATACGTGTTGGTGGACGGAATCCCGCCCATCACGACCGTGAGCCTGCAAGGGACCTCCGGTACGAACGGCTGGAATCTCTCCTCGGTGTCCGTCACTCTGACCGCACACGACTCCCGTGCGGGCGTCGCCATGACGCAGTATCGGATTGATGGCGGCGCTTGGCGTCCGTACGTCGGAACGTTTGTGATTACGACAGAGGGAGTGCATACGGTCGAGGTGCAATCCGTCGACCTCGTCGGCAACGTCGAAGTCCCGCATTCCACCGGGGTCAAGATCGACACGACCGCTCCGCAACTCACGAACCTCACGACGACCGCTCCGGAACTCCTGAACCTCACGGGGCCGGGCACAGGGACGGCAAATGTCACCCTGTCCTGGAGCGGCCAGGATCTCGGGTCCGGCATCGCCCGCTTCGAATTGTCGGTCGACAACGGATCTTTCATGTCGGTCGGACTGAACCGGACCGCGACCCTCTCGCTGGCGGCGGGCAGCCATTCCATCCGCGTCCGGGCGATCGACGTCGCCGGCAACATCGCAACCGAGAGCATCTACGTCGCTATCCTCTCGAGTGTGACACCCCCGGGTCTCGCGTTGGATCCGCTCGTCGTCGGATCCCTCGTCGGCGTCGCGATTCTCATCGCCGCCGTTGCGACATTCGTAGTCCGGCGAGCCCGTCGTACGCGTCCACCTCCGGGAGGCGCGCCGCCACCCGAGAACCCTTAAATACGCCACCCCCCTTCGAGCGGCCCGAATGGCCGAGAAGAAGTCCCGCGCCGCCGCCCGCAAGATCAAGGACAAGTGGAAGGCGAAGGCCTGGTACAACCTCCTCGCGCCCGAGATGTTCAACAAACAACTCCTCGGCGAGACGCCGACGGACGACCCGGGCAAGCTCGTCGGGCGCGTGACGGAAGTCACGGTCCAGGACCTGACCGGCGACTTCAGCAAGATGCACATCAAGCTCCAATTCAAAGTGGATCAGGTGCAGGGGCAGGACGCGCTCACGCAGTTCATCGGGCACGACATGACGTCGGACTACATCCGGCGGCTCACGCGCCGCAAGCGGACTCGCACGGACCTCACGGTCGACGTCGTGACGAAGGACGCGTGGAACGTCCGCGTCAAGCCGATGGCGATCACGGACCGCCGGATTCAGTCGGCGAAGCAGCGCGTAATCCGCGCGATCATGGCGAAGGTCGTCCGCGACGTCGCGGCGAAGCAGTCGATCGGCGAGTTTGTGAAGGGCGTGATCAGCGGCGATCTCGCGAAGACGATTGCCTTAGGCTGCAAGCCCATCCATCCCGTCTCGCGCGTCGAGGTTCGGAAGTCCGAGGTTTGGGCGATGGGGGAGATCCCGCCGCCGAAGGAAGCGGCCTCGGCCGAGGCGGCGCCCGCGGAAGCCCCAGTCGAGGCGCCGCCGGTCGTCGAGCCCGCGGCGGAAGCGCCCCCATCGGAGCCGGCCCCCGAGGAGCTCGCCCCCGAGGAGCTCAAGCCGGAAGACATCGACGAGCTCTAACGTCCCCGACCATCACGTCTCGTCGGGCGGCCGCGCATCTTGCTGAGGATCGCGACGCGCTCAACCCGCTCCTGAGACCGCCACGTGGAACGTGACCTGGACATCGAAGCCGTCGACGCGAGCGAAGTGCAAGTCAATCCGCCACAAGCCCGCGGAGGACATCGCCGGCGACGTGACGAAGAAGTGGTTGCCGTGGGGACCCGAGAGGTTCACGACCTGGGGCGGCTGCCCGCCATTCTCGAGCGTGAACGTCAGGGTGCCGTTCCGCCCGCCGTTGTAGTCGCCTCCCGTCGTCGCGTTGTACAGGAGGACATCGTACGCGTAGACGGTGGGCCCGGTCGGATACGGCACGACCATGAAATTGATCCTCAATCCGGAGTCCGTCGTGTCGAGAGACAGGAGCGCGGGGCGAGGCGCGAGGCTCGTGGCCGGCGTCATGGACGTCAGGAGGGCCGCGACGAGGAGGACGGAGAAGCCGATGACCGTCTCCATGCGGACGTTGCTCGAGATGCCCCGGACGGAGTCGCCGAGTCGCTCCGGTTCGGACGTCCGGGGGAGCAGCCGGTAGCGGTTGTACGCGCCGAAGGCGAGCATCGGTGCGAAGAGCGCGACCTTCGCGAGGACGGCCCAGCCATACGCCGAGTAGAGCAACTGGTCCACCGTCCCGACGAGGAGGAGCGCGAGGACGGTGCCGCCGATGAGGACCAGCCCGACCGCGTAAAAGGCGAACCGCGAGAAAGGGAAAAGAGGGGAGCGGCGCCCACCGAGCGCCGGCCCCGTTGGGAGTTCGATGGCTCACGACTGAGGTTCCACGTGCTTTTCGATGAGGAGATACACGTTGTCCATCGTGCCATCCTGATTGACGTCCTCCGCGTGGTAGTCGACGGAGATCCACTCATGGGTGTCGGGGGTCCCGTCCTGGTTGGGGTCCGTCAGCCGCTCCGCGCGGAACGTCAGGTCGACCTTCTCGAACACGCCGTTCGAGTCCGCGTCCGTCGCCTGCGCATCGAGGCGCAGGTAGGAGGTCATCTCCGGCACGCCGTTCTGGTCTTCGTCGAGGACCTCGGAACCACGCGCGGTGACCGTCACGAGCTCCGGGTGGCCGTCGTCGTTCGCGTCCGTCGCCTGCGCATACAGGACAAAGGCCGCGACGTACTCCGGCACGCCGTCGTGGTTCGCGTCGCGGACCGCGCTCGCGTGGATCGTCACGTTCGCGCTCTCGACCGCGCCGTTTGAGTTCGCGTCGATCGCGACGACGTCGATCGTCGCGCCGCGCGTCTCGTCCACGAGGCCGTCCGAGTTGTAGTCGAGTTCCTGCGTGGCCACGAGGTGCAGCTCCACCCGGTCCGGGTTCGCGTCCTCGATCGCGTTCACGACGACGCCGTCCACGGTCGCGTAGGAGTGGTCCTCGGGGAAGCCGTCGGAATTGCGGTCGACGAAGGCCTCCGCGCGGATCGTCAGGGTGGCGCGCTCGAAGATGCCGTTCGAGTTCTCGTCGGTGGCCTCAAAGGCCCCGTCGAGGCTCGCGCGGTACTCCGGCGTACCGTCCTGGTCCATGTCCCGCACCACCGCGCCGGTCAGGGCGAGGCGGACGAGCTCCGGGTTGCCGTCATCGTTCGTGTCGCTCACGCGGGCCGTGACCTCGAGCGCCTTGCGCGCCTCGAGGATGCCGTCCGAGTTCGGGTCCGCGCGTCCGTAGGCGTAGATGCGGCCGTCGATCTCCTCCGCGAAGCCGTTCGAGTTCGCGTCGGTCCGCAGGAAGGAGAGCTCGATGCCCCGAGCGAGTTCGTCGTACCCGTCCATGTTGCGGTCCAGGGCCTCGTACGCGGTCACGTTGACGGACGCGGTCTCGTTGACTCCGTCGTTGTTCGCGTCGCGCGTGCTCGCGGCGAGGTCGATCGCGGCGCGGTACTCCATGCTGCCGTCGTCGCCGATGTCGTACGTCTGGAACAGGTGCAGCTCGAGGTCCGCGGAGTCCGCGGTGCCGTCACTCGCGGCGTCCGTCATGCAGATCTCGCCGCGCACAGTTCGGATGAACTCCGCGTTGCCGGACTCGTTGCGGTCGAAGCGCTGCTCGCCGGCGAACGTCGCCATGAGGCTCTCGGGCTTCTGGTCCTCGTTCGCGTCCTTGACGCTCACGGTCCACACGCCCTGGGCCGTGTACTCGTACACGCCGTTCTCGTCCGGGTCGACGAACGCATCGACGCCTTGGCGGCCTTCGAGGGCGTTGAACTTCCCGTTGGAGTCGTTGTCCCAGACCTGGAAGTCCCGGGCGATCGTCATGCCGGCCTCGGGCACGCCGTTGTAATTCGCATCGACCGTGCAGGTGCCGAGTTCCCGCACGTGGACGTACTCGGGGTGGCCGTCGTGGTTGTCGTCCCGCGCGGTGTACTCCTTCGTCCAGGTGCAGCCGTCCTCGTCCAGCTTCGGGGCGATGAAGCCCTGGAGGTCCGGCGCGCCGCGCACCTGGTCCGCGTCGCGCGGCAACGCGCCGAGTCCGAAGGAATCGAGCGAGTCATTCGTGAGATCGTCCCGCGTCGCGTTGACCTCCCGGAGCGCGGGCACGTCCGTGCCGACGGGATCCGGGTTGCGGTCCGATTCCCTCGCGGGCGCGACGGTCGAGTTGGCCGGCGCGTCGGAGGGTCCCGTCGACGCGACTTGCGCCGCGGGCGGGGCGGGCGTCCGGCCTGGGGCCGACGACGCGGACAGGATCATGCGACCCTGGCTCGCGTCTTGCACGCTTAGGGCGGTGAGGGTCGCGCCGCGATTCGAGGGCGAGTAGCCCAGGAGGCGCAGATACGTTCCGTCGCGCGTGAGGCCGCCGGCCAGGCTCGGGAGGATGGCCGCACTCACCGCGACAACTCCTAGCGCGATGGCCAGCGCCAGGAGGAGCGCTCGTGGCGGGCGTTTCGAGACGCAGTAGGCTTGCATCGGGATCGCACCTTTTTGCAGGTGTACGCGAGCCCGGGGGCTTATGAAGACCCGCAAGAGTCTTCCCGATGGCTTTATACTCAAGGACGCAAGCGAAGGGGCCGTTCCGTTTGCGGCCGTGATTATCACGAAGCGCTCGCGGCCGGTATGGCGCGTTCAGCCCCCTCCCCGAACCCGATATATCCCGGCACGTCGTTGCGGTGCGGGGGAAGCGAATGCCGAGCGTGGCGCGAAGCATCATCCGGGACAGTCTGCGGGCGAAAGAGAACGAAGCGATCATGATCCAGGCGACGCCGAACACGATCGATCTCGCGAACGAGGTCGGTGTGGAGGCGTACAAGGTCGGCGCGGATCCGGCGATCATGCTGCAGACGGACGACCTGTTCTACGGCCAGTTCAAGCATCTCACGCCGGAGCAGTTGCGCACGACGTCGAAGCACTGCCTCGGCATCGAGGACTACGCGGACTCCTACGTGTGGCTCGGCTACATTACGGACCCCACGCCGATGCGCCGCGTCCCGAAGGAGAAGATGGCCGCGCACAGCGAGGGCGAGGCGGGACACTACCGCAAGAGCGTCGAGAAGAAACACAAGAACGTCGCCGTGGGCCTCGGGTTCGTCACGCGGCCGCGCGCGAAGGCCTACGGATTCAACTACAACACCTGGAAGCGGATGCTCGAGGCCGCGATCACGGTGGACTACAAAGAGATGGTCCAAACGGGGGAGCGGCTCGGCATGCTCCTCCGACGGCCCGCGGACGTTCGGATCAAGGCAGACAACGGCACGGACCTGCGATTCCGGCTGGCGGGCGAATCGCGCAAGTCCTACCTCGATGACGGAATCATCAGCGACGAGGACCTCGCCGCAGGGAACGTCTCGACGAGCCTGCCCGCAGGGGCCATTCGGGTTGCGCCGGTCGAGGATTCCGCGAAAGGCACGATCGTCGCGGATGTCAAGACGCCGCTGGCCGGCGTGCCGATCGAGGGCGTGTCGTGGACCTTCAAGGACGGACGCGTCGTGGAGTTCGATGCGAAGCGGAACATCGCGACCGCGCAGAACGGTTACGCGCAAGCGACGGGCGCGAAAGACATATTCGGCTACCTCGGGATCGGCCTCAACAAGAAGGTCCTCCCGGGCTACCTGAATTCCTCGTACGCGCGCGGCACGGTCACGATCGGCATCGGAGACAACAAACAGCTCGATGGCGCGAACGAGAGCACGTACGGGTTCGATGCGTTTCAGGCCTCGTCCACCGTCGTCCTCGATGGGAAGCCGATCATCGAAGCGGGGCGCCTCCTCGTCTGAGGAACGGATTAAGTAGCGGGCGTCGCATCGGCGCGACATCCCATGCCCTCCAGGCCCTACAAGGACCTCGTGATCTACGGCTGCTTCGTCCTGAATCGGCTCGTCGCGGACCTGGGGATCGACCTGTATCAGGACGGCCTCGAGGGAAAGCTGGAGCGGATCCTGCCGGGTCAGCAAGGCATCTCGAAAGAGGAAGTGAAGCGGGAGATCAAGTCGAATCACTTCATGACGGATCGCGTGATCGAGTCCCTCCAGAAGGACGGCCACGTAACTGTCGAGGTCGCGGAGGGAAGATACCGAGTGCGCATCACGCGGGATGGGGTCTTGCACATCCGCCGCTACAACGAGTTTTATCGGAAAATCTACAACGAGCAGATCCGAGATCACTACCGATTCACGAAGGCCCCGTTCTGGCTCCGGGATTGAGTTGGCGGTTCATGCGGCTGCAGGGCGCCCGGATCCCGCCATGTGGGGTTCGACGACGACCGGGATGAAGTCGTACGTCCCATCGTCGCGTTCGACGGCGAGCTCGAGGGAGCATGCGAACGTGCTCCGTCGGATTCGCACATGAGCGGCCTCTTTCGTCAGGAATTCGTAAACGTCCGGAGTGACGCTCTCCTGGCTCTTCGCCCGCCACAGCACGAGGATGCGCGCGGGTGGAATTCGGCTAGCGGTCGCAGCGTCCTCGATCGCGGTCTTGAGCGCTTGGAGGTCCGTCAGGGAGGGAGCGTGATCGAACGCCTTCACGAAGACCGAGTATCCGGGCGATCCGATGGAGAGGATTCGCGATAGCGTGGACGGATCTTGGTGGAGGTAAGCGTCGAACGAGTACGTGAGGCCCGTGCGTCCCGTCAACAGGGCCGGGACGGCGACGGAACCGGGGACGGCCATGACGCCTCGGATGTCCGGACTCGTGGCGGCGAGATGAGAGAGGATTCGCTGGACGGAGTCCTTGCCCTCCGGGACGTAAACAACCGGGTCCGCTTGCCGCACGCGTTGGATCACGCGGTGACGCAGGGCGAAGTAATCGAAGAACGAACGGAGGTCCCCCAGCGTCTCCAGGATGACGAACCCGAGGATGAACAGCGCCACGAGGACGATCCCGAGGAAGAGCAGGCCGCCGATCGAGATTACCTGGAGTGTCCCGAAGATGAGGGCGAAGACCAGCAACGCGAGGCGACCGTTCCTCCCGGAAACATAGCGCATTCCCAGGAGCAGCGCGACAATGGGGATGAATAGTAGGAACGTGACCCCGGGGAACCCGCTGAGCGCGGAGAGCAAGAGGATCAGGAAGTAGTCGAGCAGGAGCCAGAGCGAAACGAAGACGCGGACGTACCGCAGCATCTTCCGGATCTTCGGCGTTTGGCGGTCGACCGACTCCGCGAGATCAAAGATCGCCGCGATCGGATCCTCGACGGCGCGTGCGTCCTTCGTTCGTTCGCGGTCCACGATTGACGACGAATTTCGGTGTATATAATGGGGTCGGGAAGATTCCAGAAATCGTCGCAGAGGACGTGATTCGAACTGCTCAGCGGACTTTGTGGGATGCGACGACCGTCTCTGCGGAGAGGACACCCTTCACGGTCTTGAGGCGGTTCGCGAGCTGCGAAATCCGACGGGCGTCGCCTTCGACGATCAAGACCTCGAGGCACGTCTCCGCGTCGAGATGCATGTGGGCCGTGGCCCGGATGAATCGGAGGAACTCGTGCTGTCGATGAAGGATGCGATGCGTGACCATCGCGATTTCATGCCGATATACGAACGTGATCGTCCCGACCACGTGCCCGCCGCGGCTCCAGCGCCGTCGGACGAGGGCCTCTCGAATCAGATTCCGGACCGCCTCGGACCGGCTTCCATAACCCTCGTTCGCGACCAGACGATCGAAGTCCTTGAGTAGCGGGCCTTCCAGCGAGACGCCGATCCGAGCGACGGTCACGTCGATCCCCAAGTCGAGAGAACCGTCGAGATGGATAAGAAGACTCGTAATCGCCTTCACGGCAAAGGGTTAAAGGCCGCAATGATGTTACGCTCGCCACAGTCGTGCTACCCTCGGGGGGACGCGCATCGCTCTTGAATTCGCTGCCTTCATGATCTTGGCCCTGGCCCTCGGGTTCAAGCACAGCTACGACGCGGACCATCTGGTCGCGGTTTCGAATCTGATCGCGCGGAGCGGGAGTGTCCGGAAGACCAGCCTGATGAGCGTGGCTTGGGCGATCGGTCACATGACGACCGCGACGATCATCACGATTCTCCTTTACACCTTCGGCCGGGCGTTTCTCGCCGAGGTCCTGGGGAACCTCGACCTCCTCGTGGCGGTGATGCTCGTCATCATCGGCGTCATTGGGCTCCTGTGGGAATTCAACCTCCTCCACGTCCACGAACACTGGCATGGCCTCGGGCAACATACGCACTTTCACACGTGGCTTCACGGCCACCTTGCGAAACACGGCGAGCACAAGACGATGTTCTCGATCGGAATCGTTCACGGCGTCGCGAGCAACGATGAGCTGCTCGTCCTCCTCGTGGTCGCACTCGGCGTCGAGACGTTGACGGGCATCCTGATCGGCGTGGGCGTCTTCAGCCTCGGGGTCGTCGCCGGCATGATCGTCTTCGCGATCGGCCTGAACTATCCGATTCTCCGGTGGGGCAGCGTACCCGTTCGTCGGGTCGTGAACACCGCGGTCGCAATCCTCAGCATCGCCTACGCCGCCCTCCTCTTCGCCGGTTTCGGAGGCTTCAATCCGTTCCCGTCACCGATCGCGATCTGACCCCGCGGGTCTGTCGGCGCTCGCTCGCATCGTCCCCCGTCGCATCCTTTATACCGCGCTGAACGTTCGGCGACTCCGTCGGGGTGGCTCAGCCTGGGGGAGCGTCGGACTCATAGGGTTTCGCCGTGTCGACGACCACGGCGCTCCTGAGGCATCCGGAGGTCGCGGGTTCAACTCCCGCCCCCGACACTTGGCGGTTGTAACAGCCGATGTTACACACGACGAAATACGGTGTGTCGCCGTCGCGGGCCGACCGTGGTTGGGGGACGGAATCGTCCCTGCGCAACGGAGGGGAACCGAATGGCAGAAGCGAAGAAGGACAAGATGTCTCGACGGAGTTTTCTGAAGAAGAGCGCGGTTGGCGCGGCCGGAGTCGCGGCGGTGGCGGCGGCGCCGACCATCCTGCAGATGACGGAGAACGTGGTGGGCGGCGGCCTCCCGGCGGCGGATCCGACCGCACCCCTGATGGCGTACGTCAAGGACGCCTCGCAAGGGACCGTCGTCGTCATGTGGGGCACGAAGGAATTCGTCACGAGGGACACGGCGCTCGTCTCGCGCCTCTCCACCTACACGAAGGGGTGAGCCTCCATGTCGTCCCATCGCGAGGCGCCGATGATTTCGAAGGATCCCGTCGCGGACAACACGGACCTCTACGCGTTCGTCGATCCCGCGGATTCCTCGAAGGTCACGATCCTCTCCAACTTCATCCCGCTCGAAGAGCCCGCGGGCGGCCCGAACTTCTTCCAGTTCGGCGATGACGTCCTGTACGAGATCCTCATCGACAACGACGGCGACGGCCTCGAGGACGTCACGTATCAGTTCCGTTTCAAGACGGTGACGCAGAATCCCGCGACATTCCTCTACAATGTCGGGCCGATCGGTTCGCTGACGGACCCGAACTGGAACGTGCGGCAGCTGTACTCGGTCACGAAGGTCGTCGGACCGCGCCGCGCGGGGCCATCGACCGTCCTCGGCGTGGACATCCCCTCTCCGCCGGTTCGCATCGGACCGCGGTCGACGCCGGGCTACGAGGCGCTTGCGGCCGCAGCGGTCACGGACCTCGGGAGTGGCGTGAAGGTCTTCGCGGGTCAGCGGGGCGAAGGATTCTACGTCGACCTTGGATCCATCTTCGACCTCGGCGCCCTCCGCCCGTTCCAGAGCCTCCACCTGATCCATCCGCCGGAGAACGCGCCGGGCAAGGACGGCACGAAGGGCTTCAACGTGCACACGATCGCGTTGCAAGTCCCGAAGACGGACCTCACGAAGGGCGGCTTCAATCCCGGGTCCGGGGACGTCCTCGATCCGCGGTCGACGGTCGGGATATGGTCCGCCGCGAGTCGCCGCAAGGCGATGGTCCGAGAGAAGGACGGGCGAATCGTTCAGACCGGTCCGTGGGTACAGGTCTCGCGGCTCGGCGAGCCGCTGATCAACGAGGTCGTCATCGAGCTCGGAGAGAAGGACCTGTGGAACAGCGCCGTGCCCTCCGGCGATTCCTCGTTCCTCGACGACTACGCCCACCCGCAACTCCAGGGCCTCCTTCCGGTCCTGTACCCGGGCGTGTTCCCGAGCCTGGCGGCGCTCACGGCGAGCGGCGCGTCGCGGGCCGACCTGATCGCGATCCTCCTGACCGGCATCCCGCCGGGCATCATCCCGGGCTTCGCGAACACGAACGGCCCCACGCTCGCGGACGAGCTGCGGCTGAACGTCGCGATCGCGCCGAGCTACGCGCCGGGGGACATCAACCCGGACGGCGGCAGCGCGAAACGATTCGGATTGCTCGGCGGCGACGCGGACGGCTTCCCGAACGGCCGCCGCGTGTTCGACAACATCACCGCGATCGAGTTGCGGGCCATCGCCGGCGTCACGTACCCGCTGATCGACCCGAGCTTCACGCCGGACGGCGCGGCGGGCCTGTTGACGGACGGCACGAAGGAAGACCTGCCGTTCCTGACGAGCTTCCCGTACCTCGCGACGCCGTACGAGGGGTACGAGCACTTCCACGATTGATAACGTCCGAACCTCCATCCCGGGGACCCGACGCCCCGGGAATCCTTTCTTTCGTACACGGCTGCTCGGAATCGCCTCCTTATAAGCCGCGGCTTGAAGGTGTCGGCCTTCCGGAGCGGGACGTCAATCTATTGTCTCGGTCGCCGCCACGTCACGCTTATCTCCGAGGACCCTTGGTTCGAAAATTGTCCCAATAGGGCTATGACCCCAAACACCGGGCAGCGGCCAAGGAGGTGAAAGCACCATGGAAGCGACCCGCACGAAGTCAGGGACCGGGTTCGGCCAATCGTGGCGCGAACTCGCGCACACCCCGACGCACCAAGTGCCCATCGTACTTGGTTCGATCGTGGCGCTGCTCGTCGGTATCCTGACCTATATCTTCGCCGCGGCAACCGCTGGCGCGATCGTGCCGGCGACGCCCGAGATGGCCTATATGGTCCTCTTCGGCGTCGTGGGCCTGATCGGCTACGGCGTGGCGAAGCAGAACGTGCAGAACGGCTCCATCGTAGCCGCCATCGCCGGTTTGGCGCTGGTGGTCCTCGTGGCGACGCAGACGGGCCTGTTTGCAGGCCTGCTCCTCCTCGCCGGGGCCATCTGGAGCCTTGCGTCCACTCGATGAGGACGCGGGCTAGGCCGAAACCCTCCCAAACCTCTTTTTCTCTTTCCTTTCTCCATCCCCAGAGGACGCTCTCGAGACCTGTGTTGATACACTATGCGAGACAACCGGACTCTCACATGGGTCGACACGGTCGCGTGATTGTAACAAGTGGCGTTACGACCTAGTTAATAGCGCGTCGAGGACATCTCTGACTGGATGAAACTTTCCGAGGCCACCGAGGCCCTCGAGCGGATCGGCCTGGGTCGGTACGAGGCCCTCGTGTTCGTCAACCTCGCGCGATCGGGAGCCGCGACCGCCGGCGAGCTCGCTCGGGCGAGCGGCGTGAACCGTGTCCAGACGTACCGCGCCCTGGAGAGCCTCGAGTCCCGCGGGCTCGTCGAGGTCACCCTGGACCGTCCGCGGCGCTATGCCGCGCGGGCGATCAACGACGTCTTCGAGATGATCGCGGAAGAAAAGCGCGGGGAGCTCGAGAAACTCGACGCCGTCCGCAAGACCCTCCTCGAGGCGTGGCCGCGAATCTCCGGCCGGACGCGCGAGCCCGCGTCCGTGCGCCTCCAAGTGATCAAGGGCCGGACTCAGATTTACCGCACGTTGCGGCAGGTCGTCGGCGCGGCGAAAGAGGAGGTTCTCGCCTTCACGACGACGAAGGGCCTGCAACGGTCGTACCGGGCGGGCATCAACGAGGTGTTGGTCGAGGCGATGCGACGGGGCGTGAAGCCGCGTCTCGTCGCGGACATCGACGAGGCGAACGCCGCCCTCATGTCCCGCGTCGCGAAGGTCGTCCCCTTGAAGCACCTCGACCGCCAGCGCGCGCGGTTCATCCTCGTCGACCGCGCGTCGATGCTCGCGTTCCTGATCCAGGACGAGCGGACGATCCGCGGCGAGGGCGAGACGGCGCTGTGGACGAACAGCCCGGATTTCGTGCGGGCCCACACGGAGATCTTCGAGAAGGCGTGGACCGCCGCCGTCCCCGCGGCGAAGCGACTCCAAGAGTTACGCACCGCCTAGGTTCGTTATCGAATCCGTGAACCACCCGCATTCGGGGAAACCGTTATCGGCCGCGTCTGCTTTCCGGCGACCGGAGGAGGACGATGCGAGCGACGCGAGTTGTGGCGGCGTTCTTCGTGGTCGCGGTCTTGGTCGGAATTTCCCTCACCGCGGCCGTGGTTCGGGCGGACGGCGGGGAAGCGAGCTGGGTGGCGGTGCTCGCCGGCAAAAACGAGGTGCCGGCCCGGGTCACGAACGCCCGGGGCGTGGCGCTGTTCTTCATGAACGACGATGGCAGCATGAGTTACAAGGTGATCGTGGCCAACATCTACAACGTGATCCTGGCGCACATCCACTGTGGGGCCGCCGGTGTGGCGGGTCCCGTCGGGGTGACGCTGCTCATGGGGGTCGCGCCAGGCGGCGGCCGTACCGATGGCATCCTCGTGACAGGCACGTTCACCGGGCCGGACGCGGGCAACGCCTGCGGTTGGGCCACCCTTGACGACGTCGCCGCCGCTGTGGCGGCTGGCTCCGCCTACGTGAATGTGCACACGAACGACGGAGTGGCCCCGCCGAACACGGGACCGGGCGACTTCCCTGGAGGGGAGATTCGCGGGCAACTGATGCTCGCAGACTAAGGCGAGCGATTCCGTGCGGCCCGGCCGCGCGCCGACGCCGGCCGCCTTACCATTTTGACTCGAGATCGAGCATCCTCTCGTACGCGACGCGAATCCGTTGGGTGACCGGGCCGGATGCATCGTAGCGATGCCCGTCGACGGAGGCGATCGGGAGGATTCCAACGCCGCTCCCCGTCAGGAAGACCTCCCGCGCGGCCCGCAGTCGATCCACGGACAGGGAGGCCTCGCGGACCTTCAGCTTCTCACGCAACCCGATTTCGAGGACGGCGGCCCGCGTCACGCCCGGGAGCGCGCCCTCGTAGACCGGTGGGGTGGCCAAGCCCGCATCGGAGACGATGAACAGGTTCCGCGCGGTGGTCTCGACGACGCGCCCCTTCTCGTTCAACAGGATCGCGTCGAACGCGCCTTCCGCCTGCGCCTCCCGGAAGGCCGTAGACTCGGCGGTCCGGCCGATCGACTTGCATTGGCTCAGAGGGCCGGAGATCCGGCGCACCGAGGTGGCCACATGGAGACTCGGCGCGGCCGGGACCTCGACGAGACCGCGCGAGGTGATCGTCGCCGAACCTTTCGTCGTGGCGCGCTCTCCCGCGGTGATCGTGACGCGCACGAGTCCCTCCTCGACGCGGTTCTCCTCGACGAGCTTCCGCATGCCCCCTTGGAGTTCGCCCAGCGACGAGGGCGACTCGATCCGCAGGATCTCGAGGCTCTGCCGCAATCGCGTGAAGTGCGCCTCGAGTCGGAACGGCGCGCCGCGGTGGATGCGGATCGTCTCGAAGCAGCCGTCGCCGTACAGGTAGCCGCGGTTCCGGATCGGGATGCGGGCTTCGTCCTCGGGGACGACGGCGCCGTCAATCCACGCGAAGGCCGTCCGCGGTCACCTCCACGCGGTCGCCCGTCAGGGCCTCCGCGTGCCCGCGGAGCTTGTCGAGCGTCTCCTGGTATTCCGCCTCCGGATCGGAGTCCGCGACGATGCCGCCGCCGACCGCGAAGTGCGCCGTCGGGCCGATGACCGTGGCGGTGCGGATCGCGATGTTCCAATCGAGGGAGCGGTCCCACGAGACGTACCCGATCGCGCCGGTATAGACGCCGCGGCGGTGCGGCTCGAGCCGTTCGATGATCTCCATCGCGCGGGGCTTCGGCGCTCCGGTGATCGAGCCGCCCGGGAACGTGGCCCGAAGGAGATCGGGAATGTCGACGCCTTCGCGGAGCGTTCCCCGGACGACGCTTTCGAGATGATGCACGTTGGGGAACGATTTCAGCCCTTTCAGGATCGGCACATGCACGCTGCCGAATTCACAGACCTTCCCGAGATCGTTCCGTTCCAAGTCCACGATCATCACGTTCTCGGCGGAGTCCTTCTCGCTCGCGACGAGTTCGTCCGCGAGGGTCCGGTCCTCCGCGGGGGTGCGGCCGCGGGGTCGTGTGCCTTTGATCGGTCGCGTCTCGATCTCGCGGCCTCGCACTCGCAGGAATCGCTCCGGACTCGCGGAGAGCAGCCGGTGGTCGCCGGCGTCGAGGTAGCCGCCGAACGTCGAAGGAGTGCGGGTGCGTAATCGTTCGTACGCCGCGTCGGGACCTCCGCGGATCGGAAGCGCGAGGCGGTGCGAGAGGTTCACCTGGTAGATTTCGCCGTCGTAGATCGCCCGCTTCGCCTCCCGGATGGTGTCCATGTAGGTTTCGGAGTCGAGCGGCGCGATGGGCTCGGGATCCTCCGGGACCGCAAGGTCCTCGGGAATCGGCGGAGCCTCGAACGAGATCCGGGGCCGGGGTGCGATGACGAACGTCTCCCCCCACAGGTGGTCGATGACGTAGATGCGGGGATAGATCGCGAGATGGATGTCCGGGACGCCGAGGTCCCGCGGCTTCGAATCCCCGACTTTCTCGAGCATGCGACCGAGGTCATACGAGAAGTATCCGACGATGCCGCCGAAGAACGGATACGCCGGGGATCCCGCGGTCGCCGACGGAATCGCATCCATGAATCGTCGAAGGACATCGAGCGGATGCCCGATGACGGACTCCTCGCCCCATGGGGTGGCATAGGCCCCGCGGCGTCCGCGACTCCGGAACCATCCGATCGGATCGGAGCCCAGGAACGAGTAGCGCGCGAGCTCCGGATCCCGCCGCGAGGAATCGAGGAAGAACGGGGCCCGACCGCGCTGCACCTTCCGGAAGAGTTCCATCGGGTTGCGCCGGCCGAGCGGTCGCACCGTGAGCCGAAGGCGCGTCGGCATCGCTCGGGCATCGAGGGCCGCCTCGTCAAGTTTTAGGTGGAGGAGGCCAGGCGCGCAATCGAGGGAGGCCGCGCAAGTTAACCTTGTTTAAGGTTAATTTCCTCGACCCACCGGGGACGTCGCCATGGTCGAGACGAATCCCGCCGCAGGCGCATCGATGGCGGCGCAGATCGCGTCGAAGTCACCGAGGCCCGTCGCCTTCGGGGCTTTCGGTTTCAGGTGGTCCAACTGGCCGCTGTGCGCGAGGCGGTTCAGGGTCCACGCCGCATACGCGGGCGCACCCGTCGCGCCGGGAGAATTGTAGTTCGTGATGTGGTAGGAGCGCGGCCCGCTGAGCTCGATCGCTTCCTTCATGAAGGCCCCGTGGCGGTCGATGATCTGAGCGCGGACCCCCGCGGTCCCGGGACGTATGAGATCCTCGACTCGCAACTCCGGAAGGAATTCCTGCACGCGTTCCGCCATCACTTTTTTCGAGATCGAGGACGCCCACTCTTCCGTGGCGAGCGTCAGGAAGTCCGGATTCACGACGGCACGGAGTTTGTTCCGGAAAGGCCGCTCGAAGAGCTTCGCCACCGCATCGGCGGGATTGTCGAAGAATCCGTGATAGGTGTACGGACCCGACACCGGGACGGCGTTCGGGCCGATTTCCCGCCGGCCGTCCGTGCGGATGATCCAGTGCGGGTCGAGGAACGGGAGTTCCGGATGCCGCGGGACGGTGTACAGGTTGCGACTGGAGAGGGAGTACCGTTTCGGATCGACCTCCCAGTACTCGCCGCGGAAGTGCAGGTCGGTGTACTCCCGCCCGACGCCGAGCATGTGCGCGATGTCGATCGAGCGACCACCCGCGCAGTTGATCAGGAATCGCGTTCGCAGGGGCTCGGCATCGCGGCCGACCCGCACGCGGATCCGGGACCGCGGGTCGACGTACAGCGTATCACGTCCCGACTCCGCGAGTTGGATCTCCAGGAATTCCCCCGCGACTCCGATCGAGTCGACCTCCGCACCCAGCAGGAACTTCGCGCCCGCGCGTTCCGCCTCGTCCCGCATCGATTCCGTGAAGGCCTCGTAGTCCACGCCCGTGTCCGTCTTCGACCAGATCGCCCCGTGGCACCGCACATTCGGCTCGAGACGGCGGACCTCGGACGACGAGAGGACTTGGACCTCGTCCTCGGTCATGCCGTTCGCGATGCCCCACTTCCGATACGTCTCCAGGTGAGAGACCGCCTCCTCGCGCGTCGCGACCTCGAACGTGGAGACCGGCATCCAAGGGAGGGCCATGCGGGCCGCGTACGACTTCCACATGCCGTAGGCGACTTGCGACGACCGCGCGAACACTCGGCGAGCGATCGGATCGAGGTAGAATGGGCGGTGGACCACGCCCGTGTTCCGCCGGGACGTATGCTGCGCGACCCGGAGTTCCTTCTCCAGCACCGCGATCCGGCCCTCGTAGCGGTTCGCCAGCCAGTACGCGAACGACGTCCCAAGGATCCCGCCGCCGACGACGGTGACGTCCCAGGGCTCCATCGCACGTCGAGCAAGAGCCCGGGGTTTATTATGCCTACGCACGAACGCGAACGGCCCTCCTTTCCGGGCGACCCGGTCGAGCCCGTCGGCCGGAGGTCCCGGGGTCGGATGCGTACGGATAACAACACAACCTTTTCCTGACGAGCGGGCCCTGCGGCGACGGATGTGGGCGCGCCTTGCGGTTCCCATCGCCGTCGCGCTCCTAGTCTTGTCGGCCGGGTCCGCCGTCGAGGTTCGCGCGTTAACGGCCGCCGTGGACGTGGTCGTACTGCTCGACCGCACGAGCGCCAACTACGGGCAAATCGTGAACGTGACGGTCCACGTGTTCGATCGAGGGGCGCCCGTAGATCCCTCGGTGATCGGCGGGGTGACCGACCGACTACCCGGACGCTTCCCGCTGAACCTGACCCGGGATTCCGTGGGCGTCTTCACCGGCTCCTTCGTGTTTCAGAGCCATCCGACCCTCGTCATCGTGAACGCCACGGTGGACGGGACCGAGGATTCGGGGACCGCCGCGGTGTTTCATCGGTTCCCTCTGTCGGTCCAGGTCGTCCCTTCGGTCGGCGTCGCGCTCCCCGGAGGGCCCGTGTCGGTCGAAGTCGACGTCGCGGGCGCGAACGGCCCGGTGGACCCGGACTCCCTCGACCTTTCGGCGGATGTGTTTGCCGCTCCCCCATTCACGCGCATCTCGGGTCCGACGTCTCTGAGCGCCACGCGCATTGGGGTCGGGCGGTACGTCGCGGACTACACGATCCCGTCGACGGTCGATCGGGACGCCGTCGTCGACTTTCGGGCCAACGTCATGGTCGGCGGAAGTGGGACCGGCGTCGGCGCAAGCGTCTACGTGGAGTTCCCGAGCGAACTCATCGTGTGGTACCGCTCCGTGCCCTCCGGGTCGTCGAATCAAACGTTCGCCGTATACGTGGCTTCGACCGCCGGCGTCCCCCTCGCGAACGCGAAAGTTTCCATCACCTACGATACGGTCCCGTTCGGGACGGCCGGCACCCTGAACGCCACGACGAATCCGACCGGAGCGGCAGTCTTCGACATCGGGCGCAACGACACGGTTTTCATCTCGTTCTTCGGGACGGCATCCTATGGTGCGGCATCCCAGCCGTTCCAGGGATCGATCGTGCCCTCCGGTCCCGTCCCCCTCAGCGAGCCCCGGATGATCCGCACGAATCCCGATGAGACCTTTGCCCCCGGCCAGACGGCGAATCTCCAATTCCTCCTCGAGCAGAACGGCTCGGCCCTCTCGGAACAAGAGTTGTTCGTGTACGCCCATGCGCAGAGCGCGGTGGTTTTCGCGGGGCGACTGATGACGGACGCGGCGGGCCGCTTCGCGATTCACTTTGTCGCTCCGCTCGGGAGTACGCGACTGGAAATCGCGGGATTCATCGGAGGCGCGTGGCGCGCATTCCGAGAAGACTTCGTCGCGGAGTATCGGCTCTCCGTGGCCCTGGCGTCGGACGATGGCCGCAAGCTGTCGATATCGATCCAACTTCCCAGCCCGCCCGGTCCGTGGGTGGCGCAAGTGATGCTGTCGAGCCCGACGGAGCCGATTGCGGCGGACGGCTCATGGGCCGCCTCGGGGAGCTTCGGCGTCGCCGGCGTTGCCTCGGGACCTCCGGGCGGTTCGCCCCGACTCCTGATCCAACTTCCCACGTTCCTATCCGCAGGGGTCCCGATCGTGGTGTCGATTTATGCGACGACGTTCCGTTGGCAGGGCGTCGACAACTCCGTCTACGTGTTCCGCCAGACTATCGTGGTCGGTTCGCCCATCGCGGGACCGGTAGACGTGGTCCCTCTCATCTTGTTCACCGGCCTCGCGTTCGTGGTCGCGATGGTGATCGTCGTGAGGCTGTGGCGGCGTCCCCCGAAGAGCCTCGGTCGAGCACCGGACGGATCCGGACCCGAGAAGTAAGTCATCGAGGGCCCGCCGGCCGCTCAATACCCTTTCGTGTCGACCACGCAGAAGAGATTTCCCTCGGGATCCTCGAGGACGATGAAGTCTTCTCCGGGCTTCCGCGGACGGTACTGCGTCGCCCCCAATCTCAGGAGGCGCGCGACCTCCCCTTCCTGGTCGTCCGTGTACAGATCGAGATGAATCCGCCCTCGCTCGGGCTCCATCCCGTCGATTGAGACGTTCGGCAGTTTTCCTGAGGGGTCCCGCAAGATCGCAAACTCATCCCCCGGAGTAGGAGGCCCCCGCGTCTTGTATCCGAGGGCCGCTCCCCAGAAGGAAACCATTCGCGCGAAGTCCTTCACGTCGATGACGACGGATCCGATCTGCACCGCTCGGCTCCCCATGAGGCCGCGACTCCTTCGTTGCGCGATAAAGATTGTCATCGACGCGGGCGAGGCCTGGCATGTCATCGAACTCTGGACGACGGTCGAGGCTAACCTTGCAGGGTTCCGCTTGCCAAGATTGTCGTCCCATCCGAGAGCTGGTACGTATAACCGTTCGGGTAAGTCGTCGTGCTGATCAGGAGCCGGTCGCCGACGCCCACTGAACTGCTGGAGTATGCCTGGACGTACGCGGCGTGGTGGGTCGCGTAGTCCAAGAGGCTGAAGGCCGTGGCCGCCAACGCGGTCGAACCGCCGGGTGAAAAGATTGTCAGCGTCGTGCCGGAGGTCGTCAGCCCGGAGGGGACCGAGGTGAAGGTCAGCGTCCAGTTCGTCCCGTCTTGGGATCGCCCCGGCAGCACGCCGATGACGCGGGGGGCACCGATTGGAAGGGCACCGGCCGTCTCGCCACCGTCCGGCAGAGTAAGCCGGATCGCGGTCGGAGCCGGGGACGTGTATGTGTCGAACACGAGGACAAAACCGGTCGACGTGTTCGCGGGGACCGCGCGGGACGAGTAGAAGGCCGCTTCCGGGGTGGCGAGGACCAATCCGCCGCTATCGAGGACCTCCCAATCTCGGAAGCCCGGGGCCAGGGCGACGTCCCCGGGGTTCACCAGAGTCAGATTCACCACAAGCCAGACCGAGCGGCTCGGCGCCTGACCCTGATAGGAGTTCGTCGTGTCGGACGTCCTTACCGAGATGGCGGCTCGGTAGATCGGCCGCGAGGAGATCGCACGATCCAAACCAAGCAAGTACCCGCCGATGCCGCCAACAACCGCGCTGACGACGATCGCCAAGGCCAAGATCGCAACGTACCGACGTGAAGTCCCGAGCGGCGCGGGCGGTTCAACGAGCACCTCGGGTCTCAATCCTCCACCGTACTAGTATTCGTCCGCGAAGCTTGAAAGGATTTCGGTTCTCAATCAACTAGGCCGGCCACGGCACCCGGAGATCGGTGCCGATCTTCTTCAGTTCCTCGACGACCTTCGGTCCGAGGGGGACGCCTTCCTTGCGGTGCTTCTCCGTACGGGCGTAGCTCTTCTCCCCGTGGACGTAGATACGGTCCTGCCCCTCCGCCTTCGGGCTCGCCTTCAGCTCGCGCGCGAGGCGATCCATGTCGCGGCGGAATTCGTCGAGCGGTCGGAACGCGGTCGGGTCCAGCGCCAGGAAAAAGTGACCGACGTCGGGACGCTTTTCGTCCGCGTACACCTGGAGACCGGTTGCCGCACCGCTCAGGACGCCGCAGAGCACGTCGACCATGAGTGCGAGTCCGTACCCCTTGTGCCCTCCGAGGTCCTCGCCTTCACCGCCGAGGGGCAGCAGGCCGCCGCCCAATCGGTTCGCGAGCGCCTTCAGAACCCGCGCGGGATCTGTCGAACTCCGGCCCGTCTCGTCGACCGCCCATCCGTGCGGCATCGACTTTCCGAGGCGGTTGTACACTTCGACCTTGCCGCGCGGGACGGTCGATGTGGCCATGTCGAGGACGAACGCCTGCTCCTTCATCGCGGGCGCCGCGAGGCTGATCGGGTTTGTGCCGAGGATCGACGTGCGACCGAACGTCGGGACAACGAGCGGCGCGGCGTTCGTCATGCTGACGCCGATCAGATCGTGGTCGAGGGCCATCATCGCGTAGTAGCCCGCGATCCCGTAGTGATTCGAGTTGCGGACCGCGACCACGCCCACCGCGGTGTCCTTCGCTTTCGTGATCGCGAGGTCCATGCCCTTCTTGCCGACGACCTGTCCGAGGCCTTGACCGCCGTCCATCAGGGCGGTGGCCTTCGTCTCCTTGATGATGCGGCTCGCGTCCTTCGGCTTCATGTAGCCGTCCTTCAGGCCGCCGACGTATCGCCCGAGGCGGGCGACGCCATGGGAGTCGATCCCTCTCAGGTCCGCAACGACGAGGACGTCCGTCGTGACCCGCGCGTCCTCCTCCGGGACGCCGAGCCTCACAAGGACTTGTTCGCAGAAGCGGCGCAGGGCCTTCTCCGGGATCAACGCGGTCTCGGCCAACGGGGGACGCCTCTTCGTCGAACCGAAGAATCCTTCCCCGTATAAGCTTGCGGTAGGGACGCGTTCGCGGATCATCGATTGCGGCGCAGTTCTTCGCGGAACGACTTCGGTGCGCGCTCCGTCGCGACCGTGATCACGACCTTTGGCAGGCCGCGGACATGCGTTCGCAGGAAGGCCTCGGTGCGTTTGCGGTCTTTCTTCCAGCACTCGCGGAGCCAGGTGCCGACGGCCCGCTGGACCCAGAATTCCTCGTCATACAGCAGACGCTCGAGAAGTAGGAAGGGCTTGTCGAGCTCTCCCGCGAACACCAAGTCGCGCAGGCCATACACGGCGATGCGGCGCCGCCACAGATTCCTCGACTTCGTCCATCGCATCAGTGCGCGGAATCGCGCCGGCTTCGCGCTGACCATCTTCGTCACGGGACCGAGCCCGATCCAATCGCACAGCCCCCATCCGGAGGCTTCGTCCACCCATGAATCGAGGAGCCGCCACGACGCTTCGTTCAGACGTTTCGCGTAGCCATTCAGGAGTTCGACGGCCACGGCCTTTTCCTCGAATGTGGGGCCGCTCCACAGGGCCGCGGCAAGGGAGTTCAGGTCGTCCGATTCGAGATTGCGGTGATCTTTTCGGAACGCAGAGTTGAGCTCGCGCAAGTCCGGGACCGAGACGCCGAGTACAGGGACGGGAGAACCCAGGTATGCCTGCGCGTCGCCTTTCGACGGCCGCGCTCTGCGGCGGAGCTCGTTGACCAGTCGCTTCCGCTCCACTCGGACGTTCAAGCCCACGCAGCCCGGGACCTCGGCGAGGGGCATTAGACTTCGGCCGGGCAAGCAAGGTTGAAGTCATCGTGGGCCGATCGTTCTCGTCATGACCGCCCCGTTGGTATCCGAGATTGGACACATCACGATTTCCGTCCGGGACATGAAGGTCGCCCTCGGCTTTTACCGCGATCTTCTGGGCTTCACCGTCGAGGGGAAGGAGGATCCCGTGTGGACGGTCATCGCCGCGAAAGGCGGCCAGCTCACGCTGTACCGCCAGAAAGACGTCCGGCCGATCGCCATGGGTCCTGGGGGAGAGGGGACGCCCATCCTCCTCCACGTCGAAGACTTCGGGAAGGCGGCGGACGCCCTCGAGTCGAAGGGAGTGCGCGTGAAACGCGAGAGCCAGCATTCGGGGATCGTCTGGGATCCGTTCGGCAACGCCCTCGGCCTCCACGACCATCTCGAGTCCTAGCGGGCTCCGAGAAAGGATAAATACGCCGCATCGATTCCAACGGGTTCGGAGTACAGCGCGATGCCGTGGGGACTCCAGAACCGCTTGGCCCGGATCATCCGGCCGACGGACGGCCGCACCGTCATGCTCGCGGCGGACCACGGATACTTCCTTGGGCCGACGCGAAAGATTGAGATTCCCCGCAAGACCCTCGAGCCGCTCCTTCCGTATGCGGACGCGGTCATGGTGACGCGCGGCGTCGTTCGGACCTCGATCGATCCCGGCGCGAACGTCCCGATTGTACTGCGTGTGAGTGGCGGAGCAAGCGTCCTCAACGAGGACCTGTCGAACGAGAAGATCACGACCTCGATGAAAGAGGCGATGCGACTGAATGCCTCTGCGGTCGCGATGTCGATCTTCGTCGGAGCGCCGCACGAGCACGAATCCCTCGTGAACCTCGGAAAGCTCGTGGACGAAGGGGAGGAGGCGGGGATCCCCGTCCTCGCGGTGACGGCCGTGGGCAAGGAGCTCGAGAAACGCGACGCGCGGTACCTCGGCCTCGCCTGCCGCATCGCCGCGGAATTCGGCGCACATTTCGTCAAGACGTATTACTGCGATGAATTCTCCAAGGTCGTCGAGTCGTGCCCCGTGCCGCTCGTCGTCGCAGGCGGCCCGAAGCTCGAGACGGAACTCGACGCCCTGGAGCTCGCGCACGAGGCGGTCCAAGAAGGCGCGCGGGGCGTCGACATGGGCCGGAACATCTGGCAGTCGACGAATCCCGTCGGGATGATCCGCGCGATCCGCTCGATCGTGCACGAGCGCGCGACGCCGAAGGAAGCGCTCACGTTCGTCCAGGCCGCGAAGCCGAAGAAGTAGGCGGCCCATGCGCGCCGCGATGTACTACGCGAACGACGACGTGCGAATGGTGGACCTTCCGAAGCCGCAGATTCGCTCGGGCGAGATTCTCGTGCGCGTGCGGACGAGCGGCATCTGCGGCTCCGACGTCATGGAGTGGTACCGGAAGCCCAAGGCGCCGCTCGTCCTCGGACACGAGATCGCCGCGGAGGTCGTCGAAGTCGGGTCCGGCGTCGACACCGTGAAGCGCGCCGACCGCGTCTTCGTCTCGCACCACGTGCCGTGCGGCCAGTGCCGCTATTGTCTCGCGGGCCACGAGACCGTGTGCGACACGTTGCGCACAACGAACTTCGATCCGGGCGGGTTCGCGGAGTTCGTTCGCGTGCCGGCGATCAATGTGAAGCACGGCGTCTTGGCGCTGCCGAAGGCGATCTCGGACGAGGAGGCGGTGTTCATCGAGCCGCTCGCCTGCGTGATCCGTGGGCAACGCCTCGCCGAGGTGCGACCGGGACATACGGTCCTCGTGATCGGGAGCGGCGTGGCGGGCCTCTTGCATGTGAAACTCGCGAAGGCCTCGGGCGCCGCGAAGGTCATCGCCACGGACTTGGTTGAGTCGCGCCGAGCCGCTGCGCGGAAGGCAGGTGCGGATCTCGTGCTCGACGGACGCGACGACGTCCCGACGAAAGTGCGCGACGGGAACGAGGGGCATCTCGCGGACCTCGTAGTCACCTGCACCGGTGCACCGAAGGCGATCGCCCAAGGAATCATCTCGGTCGACCGGGGCGGCACGATCCTGTTCTTCGCCCCGACGGATCCCACCGCGAAGATCGAGATTCCTTTCAATGCATTGTGGCGGGAGGAGATCACGACCGTCGGCTCGTACGGCGGCAGCCCGCAGGACATTCGCGCGGCGGTCACCCTGCTGGCCGAGCGCAAGATCGCGGTGGCAGACCTGATCACGCACGTCCTGCCGCTGGCCGAAGCCGCGAAAGGGTTCCGCCTGGTCGCGCAGGCGAAGGACTCGCTGAAGGTCGTCCTCCGGCCCTGAGGGCCACCGACACCGAACGGCATCCGCAGCGATTGTTAACCTTAAACAAGGTTGCATAGCACGGCCGCGCGAGGCCAGTCGGGACGGCCGACAGCATCATCGTGATAAGGGCCGGGTTCGTTACGCACGGCGCCTCAGGAGGTTCCGCGGTGGTCGTGTCGAGTGCGACGATCGACAGCCTGCTGAAGGAGAAGGAGCGGTACCCGCCGCCCGATCCGTTCCGCCAAGCCGCTGCGGCACGGGACGACGACTTGTACCGGGAGGGCGCGCGCGATCCGGAGGCCTTCTGGGCAAAGATGGCGAAGGACCTCGACTGGACGGCGCCCTGGTCTCGAGTGCTCGAATGGAAGCCGCCGTTCGCTCGGTGGTTCGTCGGTGGACGGATCAACGTCTCGGCGAATTGCCTCGATCGCCACCTGACGGGTCCGAGGCGGAACAAAGCCGCCATCGTATGGGAGGGGGAGCCCGGGGACCGTCGCGTGCTCACGTATCATGACCTGTGGCGGGATGTGAGCCGCTTCGCGAACGTCCTGCGCGGACTCGGCGTGAAGCACGGCGACCGGGTGACGATCTACATGCCGATGATACCCGAGTTGGCGGTCGCGATGCTCGCGTGCGCGCGGATCGGCGCGGTGCACAGCGTGATCTTCGGCGGCTTCAGCGCGCGGGCCATCCGAGATCGCGTCGAGGACGCGGAATCGGCCGTCATCGTCACCGCGGATGCGGGCTACCGTCGTGGGAGTGCGCTCCCGCTGAAGAAGATCGTGGACGAGGCGATCGAAGGCCTTCGCGTCGTCCGCCACGTCGTCGTATTCAAGCGAGCCGGCCTCGACGTTCCGATGCGGGAGGGCCGCGACCACTGGTGGCACGCGCTCGCGGCGAAGGCGGAGGCCGTGTGTCCTCCGGATGAAATCCTCGCGACGGACCCGCTCTTCCTCCTCTACACCTCCGGTACGACCGGCAAGCCGAAAGGCATCCAGCACTCGACGGGCGGATACCTGGTCGGGGTCGCGACGACGACGCGGTACATCTTCGACCTGAAGGAGGACGACCTGTACTGGTGCACCGCGGACATCGGCTGGGTCACCGGTCATTCGTACATCGTCTACGGGCCCCTGGCCAACGGCGCGAGCGTCTTCATGTACGAGGGCGCGCCGGACTGGCCCGCGCCGGATCGGTTCTGGCGGATGATCGAGGACTACCAGATCACGATCCTCTACACCGCGCCCACCTCGATCCGCGCGTTCATGCGGTGGGGCGACGAGCATCCGAAGAAGCACGACCTCTCGAGCCTGCGGCTCCTGGGGACCGTCGGCGAGCCGATCAACCCGGAGGCGTGGCGGTGGTACCGCAAGGCGATCGGCGGCGGCCGCTGCCCCATCGTCGACACGTGGTGGCAGACGGAGACGGGCATGATCCTCATCACGCCACTCCCCGGCATCACGACGACGAAGCCTGGATCCGCCACGCGACCTTTCCCGGGCATCGAAGCGGCCGTCGTCGACGAACACGGCAGGCCGGTCCCCGTGAACAAAGGCGGGTATCTCGTCATCACGAAGCCCTGGCCGGCGATGCTGCAGACCATCTACCGCGATCCGGAGCGGTACGAGCAGGTCTACTGGTCGCAGGTGCCGGGGAAGTACTTCACGGGCGATGGTGCGCGCGTCGACGAGGACGGCTACTTCTGGCTCATGGGTCGCATCGACGACGTGATTAACGTCGCGGGCCACCGGATCGGCACGATGGAGGTCGAGTCGGCGCTCGTGAGCCATCCGAAGGTCGCCGAGGCCGCCGTCGTCGGCAAGCCCCATCCGATCAAGGGACAGTCGCTCGTTGCGTACGTCGTCCTCAAGTCGGGCCAGAAGGGCTCGGCCGGGCTGACGACGGAACTCCAAACGCACGTGCGCGAAGCGATCGGCGCCATCGCCGTCCCCGACGACCTCTACATCACGGAGAAACTGCCGAAGACGCGGAGCGGGAAGATCATGCGTCGCGTGATCCGGTCTCTCGTCAGCGGCCAGGAAATCGGCGACACGACGACGTTGGAGGACCCCGGCGCGGTCGACGAGGTTCGGAAGTGGCTCGCCGACGTCGAGGCGGGGAAGTCGTGAAGGCGTTCGCGACCTGCATCCCGGGGACGGGTCACCCGCCTCGGGCGTACCAGGCGCCGCCGCAGCAGTAGAGCGACGAACCGTCGGCTTCGCCCCAGATCACGTAGTTCGTCCCCGCTGAATCGACCGCGAGGCCGAAGTAGTCCCCGTCCGTGAACGCGTATCCGTCCGCGGTCTTGTACGGGGCGCCCGCGCCGAGGTTCGACAGCCGCACGCTCGCGGTCCACGTGCCCCCGATGTTCGTCGTGCGGGCGAACCACGTGTTCCAGCCGCCGAGCCCGCCGCAATTCCCGCAACCGGCGTTCCGGTTGTCTTGCCACGCGAGGCGGTAATCTCCCGCGGTCGGGCCGGCCACGATGGCCGGGAAGTTGCTGTCCCCTGCGTCGTTGACCGCCTTCCGACCGCTCCAGGACACGCCGTCCGTGGAGGTCCGCACGAACAGCGTGTGCGGTCCGGCGTCCGCCGTATTGAGGGTGTAGGCGACCATCAGATGGCCTGCCGTGTCCGCTGCGACGGCGGCCTGGGCGGCGAAGTAGTCGCCGTAACATCCGAAGATCGCGCAGGGCGTCGCCGTTGCACTCGTGTCCAGGTACACGTTCTGCCACGCCGTGCCGTCATGGTTCATCTTCAGCACGAAGACCTTCTGCGGACCGTCCGTGTGTCCCTGATTCGTCGTCTTCCCGGTCGTCTTGGCTCCCGCCTCTCCGGCTTGAGCGAAGTACACGCTGCCGTCCGGCGCGTACGTCCCTCCATAGGTGTACCACCACAGGGTCTCATTGCTCGTCTGCACCTGCACGAACGTCTGCCCTCCGTCGTGGGACACCGCGACGTACGAGGCGAGCTTGACGTTGAAGGCGACGTAGACGTCTTGGCCGCTCGGCGAGATCACGAGGATCGGCTTGTCGTTATACGTGAGCGCGCCGTTCATCGGGAACGGGCCGGACCACGTCGTGCCGTGGTCGGTCGACTTGAACAGCACGCTCCCGGGATCGAAGGTTTGCAGGAAGACGACGTACACGGTCCCGTCCGCGGCGACCTGAATCTGCGGATCGAACTGCCATCCTTTCCCGTGCGCCAGGGAGATGGGATGCGCCGGGCCCCAGCTCTGGCCGCCATCGCCCGAGGCGCGGATGAAGACCGCCGTCCCCGGACAATCGGAGCACGTCTTCGACGCGTTGATGTAGGTGACGGCCTGGTACACGTACGAGGAGCTCGGGTCGGCCGCGATCGTCGGTTCCCAATAGGCCCCGCCGCCGGGGAAGGGCTGCTCCGCGTCGAAACTCGGAGCCGGTGGGTTCCGCGGCGCCGCAACGACGGCGACCGAGAACGCGAACACGATCAGCCCGACGACCGAGACCGCCCCGAGGAGGCGTGCGGCTTTCGTCTTTCCCCTCCCGGCGGCGGCAACGCCGGGTCGCTATTTGACGCTTCGGGCTCGCTTCCTTCTCGGTGGGCGGCCGCCCGGAGAGGCGCGGCGCTTCTGGCGCGGTAGTGCCGGACGGTCTACGTGGTACACGTCGAGCCATATCCCCTCGATCGCCGGTACGAACGCGACATGCCAGTCGCCTTCATGGAACGGACCGAGGGCGACCTTGTATCCCGCGTCGGCGAGGCGTCGGAGGGCCCCGTCGAAGTCGTCCGTGCCGAATCCGAGATGATCGAGCTCGTCGCCCTCGCGGAACGGGCCCGCGAGCGGGCTGTCCGCGGCGTACCAGTTCAGCTCCAGCTTGTGCGGGCCGTCCGGGCTTCGCAGGTTCGCGTACTCCCCCTTGTTCCATTCCGCCTTGACGCGTCCCTCGAGCTCCATCCCCAGGACCTTCGTGAAGAAGTCGACCGCCGCATCGAGGTCTCGGACCCGGAGTCCGGTGTATTCAAAGTCGAAGTGCATGGCCGCGGATTCCGCGGTGGCGGGATAAGTTTTGGGCCTTCTTACGGGTCGACCCAGTGGGCCCGCCGCGCCGCGACGAGGCCCATGACGCCCGCGAAGCCGAGCAGGTAGGCCCACCCGACCCAGATCTGCCATGTCGGCAGGTTCGGGAGGAGTCCGAAGTAGTACTTCGCGAGCTGCGCCGCGTGCGTCGTAGGGATCAGCATGGCGAAGGCCTGCGCGACGGGATAGCCGGCCAATCGGTCCAGCGGATAGTACACGGGCGGGAGGAAGCCCAAGGCGATGCTCAGCACTTGCGGGATTGAGTTCGCGCGCCGCGCGTTCTTCGTCGTCGCACCGATCGCGAAGCCGACGAACACGAGTCCGATCCAGAGCAGCGCGGACGTCGCCAGCATGAGCAGGACCCCGAGGACCGTCGCTGGGCGCGAGAGCACGAGCAAGATAATCGCCACGACGACGGACGGAAGCGCCACGACGAGCCCGCTCACCGAGAGCCCGAGCGCGTACGATGCGGGCGACACCTTCGACGCGACGAACATGTCCTGGAACCGGAACCACTGCTTGTTGAAGTACACGCTCTGGGACGCGAACAGGCCCGTGAAGGAGAAGGTGAGGATGATCGCCCCGATGAGCGACGCCACCGCGGAATTCTGGTCCGCGAAGACGAAGATGAAGATCACCGGGAGGAACGCGAACAGGCTGATGACGACGAGCAGCATCGGGTCCCGCAGGAGCGGCAACGCGTCGAACAGCCCGATGTACAGGGCCTCACGTATCTTCGCTTTCAATCGATCCCCCCACGATCTTGATGAACGCTTCCTCGAGGCTCGCCGGCTTGAAGGTCACCTTGCGCTTCTCGCGCAGTCCTCGTTCGACGATGGACAGAATCTCTTCATCCGATCGCGGCTCGAGAATCTCTCGCTGGCCCCCGTTGCCCGCGGCCGGCTCGACGATGACCCGCATCCCGATGCCCGTGTCGCCCTTCGCCTCCTCGACGGTCCCGAGGAACACGTTCCGTCCCTTGTCCACGATCAGCAGGTGGTCCGCAAGCATCTCGGCTTCGTCGAGGTAGTGTGTCGTGAGGAGGATCGTCGTTCCGCGCTTCGTCATGTCGCGGAGCATCGCCCACACGGATCGACGTCCGAGCGGATCGAGCCCGATCGTCGGCTCGTCGAGGAACAGTACCTCGGGGTCGGCGACCAAGGCCATCGCGATGATCACGCGCTGCCGCAGGCCTCCGGACAACTCCGCGTTGAGTTTGTCGCGGTGCTCCCACAGGCCCAGGTCGTCCATGACCTTCCGCGTCCGTTCGCGCGCGTCCTCGCGGGAGCGGCCTCGAATCAAGCACATGTAGTAGATGTGGTCGTACGCGGAGAGCATCATCTGGGGCCGCGCCTCCTGCGGCACGACCGCGATGTGCGGGCGGATCGCCTTCGGATCGGCGAGGACGTCGTGGCCGAGGACGGAGGCGCGACCGAGCGTCGGCTTGAGCTGCGTCGCGAGGATCCGCAAGAGGGTCGTCTTGCCCGCGCCATTCCGCCCAAGGAGGCAGAATATCTCGCCCTTGTCGATCGTGAAGGAGATGTCCTCCAGGGCTTTCGTGCCGCCGGGGTACGTCTTCCCCAACCCGTCGACCGCGATGACCGCCATGACGCGCGTCGAACGAGAGCGTCCTACTTGAGGCTTCTGCGCGGGGTTGCGAGACAAGTGCCGCCGCGGTGGAGACAACGCCTTCTCTTCAGGAGAACCACACATCGCGCGGTCGAGGTGGCGGTAGGTGCACAACGTTTATTCGCCCGACTCGATTCCGGCCTCCCGTGGAACGGGCCACGTACGACGTCGTGGTGGTCGGCGGCGGCGCGGCGGGCCTGCGGGCGGCGATCGCCGCGGCCGAAGAGAACCCCGATCTCTCGATCGCCCTCGTCTCGAAAGTCTACCCGATGCGCTCCCACACGGTGTCCGCGGAAGGCGGCACCGCCGCGGTGATGCGGGACTACGACTCCTTTGACCTGCACGCGACGGACACGATCAAGGGTTCCGACTTCCTCGCGGACCAGGACGCGGTCGAGTTCTTCGTGGCGAAGTGCCCCGAGGAGATCGTCCGGCTCGAGCACTGGGGTTGCCCCTGGTCCCGCGACGACGACGGCCGCGTGAGCCAGCGCGCGTTCGGCGGCATGTCCGTCAAGCGCACGGTCTTCGCCGCGGACAAGGTGGGATTCCACATCCTGCACACGCTCTTCCAGACGTCGATGAAGTACGAGCAGATCGAGCGGTTCGACGAGTACTTCGTGACCTCCCTGATCCTCGAGGGCGGCGCGTGCGTCGGCGTCGTGGCGATCGACCTCCGCGGCGGCCGGATGGTCTCGATCGGCGCGAAGGCGACCGTCCTCGCGACGGGCGGGTGCGGCCGCGTCTACGAATTCACGACGAACGGGTTCATCAAGACCGGCGACGGGATGGCCCTCGCGTACCGCGCCGGCGTCGCGTTGAAGGACATGGAGATGGTGCAATTCCACCCGACGTGCCTCCCGGGCACGGGCATCCTCATCACGGAGGCGGCGCGCGGCGAGGGCGGATACCTGATCAACAAAGACGGCGAGCGCTACATGCAACGATACCTCCCGGGGAAAATGGAGCTCGGTCCGAGGGACATCCTCTCGCGTTCGATGATCCAGGAGATGAAGGCGGGCCGCGCGTTCGAAGGTCCGTACGGGAAGTACCTCGGCCTCGATCTGCGGCACCTCGGCGAAGGAGTGATCGACCAGAAGCTCCCGATGGTCCGCGAACTCGCGGAGAAGTACATGGGCCTCGACCCGATCCACGAGCCCATCCCCGTGCGACCGGGCCAGCACTACATGATGGGCGGGGTCTCGACGAACACGCGGGGCGAGACGAGCGTTCCGGGCCTCTACGCCGTCGGCGAGACCGCGTGCATCACGATCAACGGCGCGAACCGCCTCGGCTCGAACAGCCTGAGCGAGTGCCTGGTCTTCGGCGAGTGGACCGGCCGCGCCGTGGCGGAGTTCGTGCGACAGAAGACGCGGTACCCGAGCGTCGCGACCGCGCGGGCGGCGTTGAAGGCCGAGGAAGCGCGCGTCTTCGATGGACTCCTGGGGCGGGAGCGCGGGAAGGAGAACTTGGCCGGGATCCGGGTCGAGATGCAGCAGCTCATGGAGCGGGACGTCGGGATCTTCCGCGACGAGGCCGGCTTGGAGGATGCATGCGGCAAGCTCGCAAAGCTGCGCGAGCGCTTCGGTTTCGTCGGCCTCGCGGACAAGGACCGCGTCTTCAACACGGAACTCACCGGAGTCCTCGAGCTCGACTTCATGCTCGATGTCGCGACGACGATCGCGTACAGCGCGCGAGGCCGGAGGGAGTCGCGGGGCGCGCACAGCCGCACGGACTATCCCACTCGGGACGACGCGAACTATCTGAAGCACAGCCTCGCCTTCCGCACGGACGGCGCGCCGCGAATCGATTACGCGCCGGTCACGATCACGAAGTGGCAGCCCGTGGAGAGGAAGTACTGACATGCCCGAATCGGACGTCCTGTTCCGCGTGAAGCGCTACCGGCCCGGGACGGACAAGCGGCCGCACTACCAGGAGTACCGCATCCCTACGAGCAGCGACATGGTCGTGCTGGATGGCCTGAATTACATCAAGGACCACGTGGACCCAACGCTCACGTACCGGTGGTCGTGCCGCATGGGGATCTGCGGGTCGTGCGGCGCGAACGTGAACGGCCATCCGAAGCTCACGTGCGGCACGTACATCCGGGAGTTCCGACGCGGCGTCGTGACGGTCGACCCGCTCGAGAACTTCCCGATCGTCAAGGACCTCGTTGTCGACTTCGACGATTTCTTGGAGAAACTCTCCTCCGTCACGCCGTACATCGTCCGCGAGAAGGAAGGCGACCTCAAGCAGGAGTACCTCCAGTATCCCGAGGACGTCGAGGCGTACCGCCAACAGAGCCTCTGCATCAACTGCATGCTCTGCTATGCGGCGTGCCCCGTCTTCGGCGCGAGCCCCGAATTCGTTGGGCCGGCCGCATCCGCGCTCGCGCTGCGGTACATCCGCGACACGCGGGACGAGGGCGCGGATCAACGGCTCGCGCGGCTGAACACGAAGGAAGGCGTGTGGGAATGCACGTTCGTCGGCGAATGTTCGGTCGTGTGCCCGAAGAACGTCGATCCTGCGGCCGCCATCCAGACCCTGAAGTTCCTCGCGACGACGCGGCACATGCGGCGGCTGCTCATGCCGAAGTCCGCCTCGAGGTGATCGCGTGCGGGGCCACGAATATCCGGCGAAGCGCAAGGCGGGCTGGTGGCTCCGGAATCCCCGCTACCTCGGGTTCCAGTTGCGCGAACTCGGAGGCGTTTTGACCGCCGTCTACGGGGTCATCCTCCTCAACATGCTCGTCCAACTGCGGGCCGGCGAGTCAGCATACGAAGCGTTCCTGGACCAGATGCGCACCCCACCTGTTCTGTACGTGAATCTCGTCCTCTTCGCACTCGTCATGTGGCACGCGATCTCGTGGTTCATGCTCATCGGCAAGGCGCAGCCAATCCAGTTCACCGCGAGGCCGATTCCGTGGAAGGTCGCCTTCGCGATCAACATCCTGCTCTGGATCGGCGTCAGCGGGGCCGTCGTCTACCTGGTCTTCGGAGGGGTGTGACATCGCGGAGGAGCTTTCGTCCGTCAAGGAGTCGGTGGCGTGGTCCCCGGGCCGCGACACGGTTCATGCGGATGCCGCGGCCGCTCCGGAGGTGCTCACGGAGCCGCTGTTCTGGGGCCTGTTCTCGCTGGGCGGATTCATCACCGCGTTCCTCTTCCCGATCACGCTCTTCCTGCTGCTCTTCGCCGCGCCGTTCGGCCTCTGGCCCTCGGATCCCGCGAACTACCACGCGTTCTCGTTCGCTTGGAGCGCGCCGCTCGTCCGGCTTTTCTTCCTCGTGCTCATTGGCGGCTCGCTGTTCCACGGGACCCACCGCCTCAAGTTCATGCTCGTCGACGCGGGGATGCGGAGCCCCGGGGCGCAGGCCTTCCTCGACATCATCTTGAACGGGATCGCGATCCTCGGGACCCTGGGCGCGCTTTTCTACGCGTTGAGCGGCTGGCTTTTCTAACGGGCTTCTTTTTTGCGGCCGCTCGTTTGCGGGGCTTCGGTTTCGTCGGTCTCGCTTTGCGCGGTTTCGGTTTTGGCGGTGCCGCCTTCGTCGGCTTCGCTTTCACGGGCGGACCCGCGGCCGGCGTCCCCGGCGGGAGGAGCTTGTACACGAAGTCCTTCTGGCGGACGCGTTCGCGGACCTTCATCCCGACCTCTTGGCCGATCTCCCCTTGCGCCACGACGACGTGCTCGATCTGCAGCGTCTCGACCGGCTGTTCGAGGTTCGTCGACGGTCCTTGGATCTGCACGACGTCCCCGATCGCGAGCGTACTGTCCGTCAGCCGGATCGCGGCGACGCTGATCTTGCCGTAGAAATGGAAGACCTCGCCGACTTTCTTGCGTTCCACGATGACCGCCGACGAATGCGCGAGACGCGATAAATACGTTCGCGGAATCGCGTCGCCCGCGTCGGTGGAACGCATCGAGAGAGGTTTTAAATCCAATCACACGATACCGCGCCATCGGAAGGGGGGAACGGCCTTCTATGGTGATGCCTCTTAGCGTCCTAGAAAAATCCATCAACAAGCGGGTCCAACTCCTCCTGAAGGACAACCGCATCCTCGAAGGCAAGCTCGTCGGGTACGACGACTACATGAACATGGTCCTCGAGGACACGGAAGAGACGAAGGAAGACAACGTCCGGCGGGTCGGCACCGTGGTCCTCCGTGGGAACAACGTTGTCACGATTGTCCCGAAGTGACCCGCGAAGCCAGAAAATAGATATTCGCGCGGCCGCATCCGAGGCCAATGCAGCTCGTCATCATCGCCGGAGGGCTCGGCACCCGCCTCCGGCCGCTGACGCTGCACCGACCGAAGGCCCTTCTGCCGCTCGTCGACCGTCCGCAGATTGTGCACATCCTCGACGCCCTCCCGCCGTCGTGCGACGAGGTCATCGTCGCGGTCAACTTCATGTTCGACCAGGTGCGGGACTTCTTCCGAATGCGACAACTCGGCGTCGAGGTCCGCGTCGTGGAGGAGAAGGCCCCGCTCGGGACGGGCGGCGCGATCAAGAACGTCCAGCGGCACATCCGCGGCCCGTTCGCCGTCTACAACGGGGACGTCGTGGACACGATTGACTTCGACCGCCTCGTCGAAGCGCACGAGAAAGGCGGGGGCATCGGCACAATCGCCCTGTGGCCGGTCGAGGACGTCTCCGCCTATGGCATCGTCGCGATCGAGAGGGGCCGCATCACGAAGTTCGTCGAGAAGCCGCCGAAGGGCGAGGCGCCGAGTAACCTGGCGAACGCGGGCCGGTACGTGTTCGAGCCCACTGTGTTCGACTTCATCGAGACGGGCCGCCCGGTATCCCTGGAGCGCGAGGTGTTCCCCGCGCTGATGGGCCGCGGCCTGACTCCGTACCGATACGAGGGATTCTGGTCCGACGCCGGGACGTTGCCGAGTTATCTGCACGCACAACGGCTCCTCCTCGATGCGGGCCGCGCGAAGATCGCCCCCGATGCGGACGTCGGCGCGGCGCAGCTGCTCCCTCCCGTGTACGTGGGCCCGGGGTGCTTCGCCGAAGGCCGGGTCGGACCGCATGTCGTCCTCGGAAGGACGTGCCGCGTCGGCCGCGCGAGCCTGACGAACGCGGCCCTGTACGAAGGCGTGAGCATCGACGACAAGGCCGAGATCGCCGGTTCGATCATCGGATCGGGCGCCGCGGTCGGGGAGGGCGCGCACGTTCGCGATTCGATCCTCGCGGATGGCGTGCAGGTGCCCCCGCACGCGACGATCGTGGACGAGCGGGTGAGCGCGTGACGCGGCTCTTCGGCACGAACGGCATCCGCGGCATCGTCGGAGAGGACATGACCGCGGACTTGGCGGTGAAAGTGGGGCGAGCGATCGGGACCTCGTTTGGCGGTGGCCCCGTCGCCTTGGCGCGCGACCCGCGGCTGTCGGGGCCGATGCTCGCGCGGGCGGCCGCCTCGGGACTCATGTCCTCGGGATGCGACGTGGTCGACCTCGGCGTCGTCCCGACGCCGTGCGCCCAGTACTACGTCGCCAAGTCGGGAAGCCTGAAAGGCGCGCTGGTGGTGACGGCCTCCCACAATCCGCGCGAGTACAACGGACTGAAGGCGATCGACGCGCGCGGGATGGAGATGCGCCGCGAGGATGAGGAGGCGATCGAGCGCATCCTCTTCGAAGAGCGGTATCGGGTGGCGGACTGGTCCGACGTCGGCTCGATCCGAACCGACGAGTCCGCGGGCCATCGGTATCTGAACGGGATCCGCTCCAAGGTCGACGTCGCGGCGATTCGGAAGCGCGCCCTCACGGTCGTCGTCGACCCGGGCAACGGGGCGGGATGCGTCACGACGCCGTACCTGTTGCGGAGCCTCGGATGCCGCGTCCTCTCCCTGAACGGCCAGCCGGACGGCACCTTCCCGGGACGGATGCCCGAGCCGATTCCCGAACACCTCGGTCACTTGATGCAGCTCGTCTCCGCGACCCACGCAGACCTCGGGGTCGCGCACGACGGGGACGCGGACCGCGCGATCTTCATCGACGATTCCGGCGCCTTCGTGTACGGAGACAAGAGCCTCGCGCTCCTGGCGCGCGCTGCGATCGAGTCGAAGGGCGGCGCCGTGGTCACCCCGGTCAGCACCTCGAGTCTGATCGACGATGTCGTGCAAGCGGCGGGGGGCACGGTGGTGCGGACGCGCGTCGGATCGCCGATCGTCGCGCGCACAATGTTCGAGACCGGGGCGGCGTTCGGCGGGGAGGAGAACGGCGGCGTGATCTTCCCGGACCACCAGTTCTGCCGCGATGGCGCCATGGCGACTGCCAAGATCCTGGAGATCATTGCCCACGAAGGGAAACCGCTATCCACGCTCGTGGCGGCACTCCCGCAATACCACATCCGCAAAGCGAACGTCCCCGTGGCGGTCGAGAAACGTGATGCGGTCCTGAAGGCGCTCGTCGGCCTCGTGAAAAACCGCGACGTCGACACGATGGACGGTGTCAAGATACGCGAGGCGGACGGGGCGGTCCTCGTGCGGCCCTCCGGTACCGAGGCGATCTTTCGTGTGTACGCAGAAGCGCGGACACCGGAACGAGCCGAGGCGCTCGCGGCCGAAGGCGTCGAACTCATCAAGAAGGCGTCACGCGGTCGGTAGCGGTCCCAGCGAGACGAGCAACGCGTAGGCAAGGATCGCGCCCGCGCTCGTCGAGATGAAATTGTTCATCTTCTTGTTCACGAGGCCGCCGCGCTCGAGCGTTGCTCCGATCACGCTGTCCAGTTGGCACCCGAGAAACCCGACGGCGGCGGGGATTAACAGATACGCCGGGCTCATCGGCATCGACGGCTGCAGTCCATAGGTCTGCGCGAGGACGGAGAGGACGAGGTACCCGACCGCGGACGTGTAGAACGCGGCCCCGATCGCGCACAGCTGGCCCAGCGTCGAGACGCCACCGTCCGTCCCGGCGGGCACCGGCTTGCCGTTCGTGATGAGGTGGGTGTGATGCGAGAGGACTCCGATTTCGCTCGCGAGGGTGTCGGCCCCGGCGACGGAGAGCGCGGAGAGGAAGATGACCCCGCTCACGATCTTCGGGAATCCCGCCGGCATCACGAGCGAGATCGCCGCGACGACCATCGGCGCCATGCCGTTCGCGAGGACGTTCGCCGCGCGACGCTCGCCCCGCGCGCCCTCTTGCACGCCGAGCGCCTCCTTGAGCGCGAACCGATAGCGGGTCGCGACGAAGCTCGAGAGGAGGAAGAACAGGAGGAGGAAGAGCCACGTGACATCGCCGAAAATCCCGATGACCATCCCCACGACGAACGCCGCCACGCTGCCGTCCCACGTGAGGATGTCCTTCCAGTACGCGAGGGCGCTGAGGACCCCCGTCAGGATCGTGCTGATAAGGACCGAGGACACGAAGTCCAGCGGCATTGCGCGGGCAAAGAGGGGTCCCGTTAAAGCCTTTATGACCTGAGTTCGCCGCTATGCGAACCAGGAGTCCAGGGACCTCTGTTTCTGCTCTGACCGCGCGGTCCCGAACTTCTCGAGCGCGATGTCGATGCGGTCGCGGGAGAAGTCGTGTTCGTCGCACAGCATGCGCCGCACGCCGTCCGGGTCGGGGTCGCGGAACACGAGCTCCACGTCCTCGACGACGTTCGGATGCAGGAAGATCTCGCGGACCTCGTCCTTCGATTCGATGTCTACGGCCAGTTCGGCGAGCGCAGGCTCGAGCGATCCGTGCTTCTTGATCAAGGCGAGCGACTTCTTCGGGCCGACGCCCTTTACGCCCTCGTTGAAGTCCGTGCCGATCAACAGGGCCATGTCGACGAGCTGCTCCCGCGTGATGCCAAGGTGGGCGAGGGTCGCTTCAAGGGAGAGTTCCTCGGGCTGGACGTCGACATATGCGTCCTTACGTGGGAGCTTTCGGCGTCCGGAGATTGCGAGATTCTTGACGAGGCGCGGGGAACCGAAGAGCAAGGAGTCATAGTCCTGCGATGCGGCCGCGTATGCGGTCCCGGCGCGGGCCATGGCGCTCGCCTGGGCTTCTCCCTCGGCGGGGGCTTGGATCCACGGGAGTCCCAGCAGCTCAAGGAGCTTCTTCGATTGGTCCACCATGTCGTCCGTCAGTCGCGAAGTCTGCATGGCCTTCGTCCTCGCGGTCGCGAGGTCACCGATCTCGACGGCCTCCTTCCACTCCCGCTCCGCGCGGCGCTTCACCTCCCCGCGATCCGCGAGCGTGCGGGCCTTCAACCGGGGCGGCTCGCCGTCGAACACGAATACCGGGCGAATTCCGACCGCGACGAAGTTCGAGAGTCGGTAGATCAGTCCGGAGAGATGCGACGTCACGCGGCCCTGGTGGTCCATGAGCGGCGTGCCGTCGGGCTGCCGGATGATCGCGAGGAACTGGTAGATCGTGTTGAACGCATCGATCGCCAGGATCTTCGAGGAGAAGTCTTCGAGGGTCCTTGGCTCCGTGACGACGACGTCCGAGAGATTGATTCCCATTTCGACGAGCGAACAGCGCCCCGTCTAAAGTGTTTTCCGGGCTGGAGTCCGTGCGACGCCGATTCGCCTTTAGATGGCAAACCCGTTCGGATAAGGGCCTACATCTGCGCGGCTCGGACGCCGAGCAGGAACGTCTCCGCTCCGAGGCCCGCTTCGATGACGTATGCGTCGGACGAAGGCTCCTGCACGAACGACATTTCGAGCGCGTTCGAATCCCGGAGGATCATGTCCTTCCAGGGCTGCAGCATCTGCCGCAGGCCCTTCGCCGCCACGAGCTCGATCTCGACCACGCGGTCGTCCGGGTGCTTCATGTCTTTCCGGGCGTCGCGCACGAGGGTCACGATCTCCTTCGCGTAGCCTTCCGCGATGAGTTCCTTCGTCATGCGCGTGTCGAGGTAGACCACGCCGCCCTCGAAGGGCTCCTCGACGACGTAGTCCGGCACGGATTCGACGAACGACACCATCGTCGGATCGATGCGAACCTTCTGTCCTTCGATCCCGACGGAGTACTCGCCCCTCTCCAGGCCGGCGCGGATCTTCCATGCGTCTTGGGACCGCAAGAGGATCTCGATCTTCCGCGCCCAGAGCTTGTAGGCCGCGCTGACGGAGTCCATGTGCACCTGGACATCGATCTTCATGCCGCGCCACACCTCGTTCGGTGCGACGAGGTCGAGTTCCTTCGCGCCGCTCTGCCCCACGATGATCTTGCGGAACGCGCTCACGGCGTCGTAGCCGCTCTGGTCCTCCATCTTCACGGCAATGCGGGAGACGGGCCAGTACCGCTCGATGCCGGCGCGGCGCTTCGCCTGGAACGAGGCTTCGAGGCTGAGGCGGAGGAACTCGACGTACGAGTTGACCTGGTCGTCCGAGATTTGGAGGGTGCCCGCCTCCTTCGAGGCGGTGATCGCCTGACGGATTTGCTTCGAGATCTCCTCCGTCGGGCCCACGCTCGCGTCCGCGACATTCTTCAACACGGTCATCCCCTTGTCGTAACCGCCGGCCTCGATCGCGGCGCGCGCCCAGGCGATGAAGTCCTGGTCCCCTTGGCCTTGTAGGAGGCGGCGTTCCATGAGCATCGGAATCTTGCTGACCACCGTGTCCTCCAGGGGGCCGAGCGATACGCCCTCAACGTCCGTCGCAAAGAGCGCCTTGCGGACGAGGTCACGGATCCCGTGGAGCTCCGCGGGATCGCCGGTCCACGACTCGAGGCGCACTCCGAATGCGTCGTGAACCTCCTTGAGGACTTGGATCAAGTAGAGCAGCATGATCGACGGCTCCCGTCCGCGGATCGCGACGACGAGGATCGCCTGCGGCCCTCGGACCGCGACGAGCGGCACCCCGGCGATGGTCGTGCGCTTCACGGGCCGCGCGCCGTTCGGGAAGGCCTTGGCCACGAACGTCTTGACCTCGGCCTCGAGTTCCGCCGCCTTCGAGGCGGCCTCCAGCGGCACGTATGCGCGCGCCTCATGGCAGACGATGGCCCCGGTCGAGTGGAACAGGAGCGCGTCGTCGATCAGGTAGCCGTCTTCCGTCTCGACGCGCACGACGGCGCTGTCCGTCGTCTGATACTTCGCATCATCGAGTGGGCGCGTGTAGTGAACTTCGAAGTCGAGGTCCATCGTGCCCGCCTCTTTGGGTCGCAAACCGAACGACACGTTGGCCTTCTCGTTCGGCTCGATCTTCTCGATCGCGCGGAGGCCTTGCACCTCGACCGGACCGCTCACGATCGGTGTGACGTTCTCCGCGGGCCAGTTCCCCTTGTTCGTGATCGACACCTCGACGCGGCACCAGCGACCCGCTTGCAAGCCCGCGCTCGTCGTCTCGACGAACAGGCGCGGATAGCGGTCCCTCAGGATCTGGTCGACCTCCGCCTTCGCGGTCTGCTCCGCGCGTTCGATGAGCGGCTCGAGCCCCTTGAGGTCCTCGGCCCGGAGGGCGTCCTCCGCCTTCTGCAGGAGCGCCTCGACCTCGCCGAGGTTCGCGTTGATGGCCTTCGCCCGTGCAACGGTGGCCTGCACTCGAGCGAGGTCCGCCCGGGCCTTCTCGAGCACGGTACGGCGCCGCTGCCGCGCCAGGGAATCTTTCGCCCGTCGGAGGTAGTCCTCCATCTGACGGGGATTCTTCTTCTGGATGGCCCCCTCGATCTTCGTCAGGTATGATTCCGCTTCACGGACATCGAGGTTCTGGCTCTTCGCGATCTGGATGTCGTTGATCAGGGCCGCGAGCTCGACCTCGACCTTCTTCGCAGCGAGGTCGCCCTTCTGGCGCTCGAGCGACTCATGCAAGCCCTGCTGGATCTCCCGCACGCGCGTGTACTTGCCCTCGTTGAACGCCTCCTCCGCCTCCCTCAAGAGGAGTTCCGCTTGGCTCGTGTCCGCGCCGATGCCCTTCATCTCCGCGACCGTGTCGCGTCCCGCGGCGAGGACGTCCGACATGCGCTCCCGCAGCTGGCCCTGGATCGAGTCCGCTTGGACTTTCGCCTTCTCGATGAACTGCCACGCGAGCTGGATGTCGCTCTCCAGGGTCGATTGCGCCTGACGCAGGAGCTCGTTCGCCTCGATCGTCTGCTCCGCGCCGAGCGCCTCGATGACCTTCGCCGTCAGCGTGACCGGGCTATCGGCGAGCGCGCCCATGTCCGCGGTCGCGTTCGCGTCCTTCGCGACGAACAGGAGCTTCTTGATGACGTCGTCGATGCCGTCGAGCTGGTGCAGGAGCCCGGACCACTTCTCGAGGACGGTGCCGTAGCGGTCCTCGACTTCCTTGAGGACCTGGAGCATGTACAGGGGGAGCAGCTTGGGCTCGTGCCCGACGAGGACCGTCGCGAGGAAGGTGTGCGGCGACCGCTCGATCAGGATCTTCGAGTCCCCGAAGTCGAGCCGCTTCATGCCGACCCGGGTGCGTGATTTGAACGAGTCCTTGACGAAATCCTGGACGACGGTCAGCATGCCGGAGAAGATGTCCTCGTCGATCTCCTCCCGGAACTTGCGGCCCTGGTGCGAGATCAGCCGGCCGTCCGAGTGGATCAGGAAGACGTCCTCGACGAGGTACGTCTGCTCGGGTTCGACCTTCACCTCCTTCGTGTCGCGGACCTCGTAGCGGTTCTCGTCGAACATCCGCTGGTACGAGATCCCGACGGCCAAGGGGACCGCCCCGGTGGACTTCGGCTTGATCCCGACGCGAATGGGAACGGACTCACCGACTCCGATTTCCGAGATCGGTGCGACGCCCTTCGACTCGACGTCCCCGGTGAATTCCACGTGGACGTTGCGCGCCGGCAACTTGCCGCGGTTCTCGACTTCGAGCGTGTACTGGTTCCACTCGCCCGCTTGCAGGCCCGTGGACGGCAGGCGCAACGCGAGGTTCGGGTAGCGGTTCTTGATGAAATTCTGGATCTGGATTCCGACGGAGACTTCCGCCTGTTTGATTAGGATGTCCGCCATCGCGATGTCGCTCGCGCTGAGAGCCTGCTCCGCCTGCTCGAGCGAGTTCTCGGCATCGCCGAGCTCCGCGCCCAGACGCTTTGCGTTCGCGATCATCGTGGAGACCGCGTGCACGCGGGATTCGTATTTCTCCATGAAATGGCGGTTGCGGGACTCGTCCAACGTTGCGCGAGCTTTCACGAGGCCCGAATGGAAGCCGTCCACATCTCCGGCGGCGATGGACTTCCGCGCGCTGTCGAGATGGACCCGCGCCCCATCGCCAGGCACGCCGAGGCGCTGCGATTGCGTCACGAGATCATCGAGCGCCTGGATCTCGTCCAAGGAGCGCTTCACGAGCGATTGGCGTTTCGCGTCGAGCAGCCGCTCCTGGAGATCCCCTTTCAGCCGGTAGACCGCATCGAGGTCGTTCGCCTCTGCGGCGTCGATCGCGTGCGTCCGATACTCGTCGAGTTCCTCCTCGTGCAGGCCGAGGGCGACGCCGTCCTCGATCATCGGTCCGAAGGAGTCCACCAGGGAGCCGAGGTGCGCCCTCCGTGCGAGGTCGACCTCTTCGCTGACCCGCCGCGCGAACCCGTCGAGGTCCTCGAGCCGTCCCTCGTCGATCTTCGATTGGGCTTTCGCGAGGAGCTCCGACGCCATCCGGACGTCCGCCCCGAGTTTCGCGTGCGCTTCGACTTTCGCGCGCAACTCGGCGAACGCATCCCGTGCCGCACGGGCCTCCTTGGCCCGCCGCGTTTCATCGAGGATGTCTTCGATGACCTTCTTGTATTCGATCGCCTCGACGAACCGACGGTCGTTGATCGCTTCCCGTGCATTGACGAGGACCATGTCCGCCCGGCCCGGGTCCGTCCCGGTAGCGCGAAGCTCGTCCACCTCCCGCTCCGCGAAGGTCACGAGGTCCTTCGCAGCGGCCTCGAGGCCGACCGTCAAGCCGACCGCCATGTCCTTCGTTTCCGCGAGGGCGCGTCCGACGTCTTCGGGATGCCCGGCCGCGTACACGGCCTCCGCGCGAGCCAGCGCTTGCTCCGCGCCAAGGATTGAGATGTCCGCCCGGGCGAGGTCCGAGATCGTCTTGCGCATCGCCGCGATCTCGACGCGGGCGGCCTCCTGGGCCCCGCGGGTGGCCTCCGCCTTCGACTCCAAAAGAGCCTTCAACGCCTCGACGACGGTTTGTTCGGCGGCCCGCGCGTGCTCGACCGCATCCGCGTACTCGCCGCGTTCGAAGTGGCCCTCCGCCCGGTCGAGCATCCCGACGGCTTCCTCGAGGGAGAGGCCCGCCTCATGCCCTTCGTGAATCCGACGTTCCGCCCGCACGATGAGGTTCCGGGCGGCCGCGACGAGCTCGTCCATCAACTCCTTCGCGGTGCCGTCGAGGCTCGTCAGGATCGAATCGACGCTGTCGAAGTTCCGCTCCTCGAGCGCGCGTTCCGCGGCCCGGAGGCTCTCCTCGGCCCCGGCGATGTCGATGTCCGCCTTCCGGAGGTCCTCGATGAGTTTCTTGACCATGATGAATTTCGTCGCAGCGCCCCGGGCCTTATCGAACGTGCGCCGCTGTTCGTCCAGGTACCGCTCCTTCCGCTGCTCCGCGATCAGGTGCTCGAGTTCGCCGACGGCCTGCAGGACGGAGGCGGGCCGGCCCTCGTTCAGCGCGTTCTCCAGGGACTCGAGGATCGGATCGATCGCGCTCGCCTCGATGCCTTCCTGCTTCGCCTCTTGGGCCATCCGCTGCGCGCGGTCGAACGCGTCCCGGGACTGCCGTTGAAGCGTGAACTTGACTCCTTGGACGATCCCTTCCGCGGATGCCACGAGGGCTTCCGCCTTCTCGAGGGAACCCCGATCCATCGCCTTCTCCGCCTCCGTGAGGACTTCGACCGCCTTGTCCAGATCGATGTTGTTCGAGACGAGATCCGTGATCTCCCCGCGGACCGCCGCCATCCGGCGATGGATCGACTCCATCCGCTCCTGTTTCGTGCGGGTCTCTTCCGCCTCGTACTTCCGTTTCGAGTCTTGGGCGACCCGGGCGAGCTCCTCGACCTCGGAGATGCACGCCTTCCCGATGTAGAGCGTGTCGCCGTAGCGGGCCTCCGAGTACGAGGTCTCCGCATCCCCCAGCATCTGCTCCGCGTGTTCGATCGGTACGCCGTCCCCTTTCGCGAGGGCGACGACGCCGCGCGCCTCGCCGAGGACCTCCGCCGCGGCGCTCCGGAGCAGCTCGCGGGTCGCATGGATGTCGTGCTCGACGCCATCCAGCAGGGCGTCGGCCTGGAGGAACCGGTGTTCCTGGATCGCGATCGCGGAGTCCGCGAGTTTCCCCTCGAGGGCGACGGTATCGTTCTGGCCGGCCTGGCGCAGCCCGACGATGTCGTCGCGCGCCTCGAGCACCCGCTCGTTCAGCCCGGCTTCGGTCTGCGCGTCCGCGTCGGCCATTCGGCGGTCGATCATCGTCTGCATGTCGACCGGCTTGCCGAGGGAGATCGCGTCGTCGACCTCCTTGAGGAGTTGCCGCGCGAGCGTGGGGTCGAGGCCCCGGGCCGCGTTCGCGAGGATGATCTGCAACGACCGCTCCATGATCTGGCGGGAATGGGCGCTCCGCGCCGACTCGGCGGTGTGGCGGGCCCGCCCGACGAGGCGCCGCGCGTTTGCGAGGTTGCGGTCCTCGACGGCGCGCGTCAGCTCGACGAGCGTCGTCTCGAATTCCTGCGCCTCCGCGCCGAGCTTCCGCAGGTCTTCCGCGTCGAGCTGGAGGCTTGCGAAGGCGTCCTGGACGGATTTCAAGAGGGTCGATTCGCGCACGGCGTCGTGCGCGTCCTTGGAGAGGGCCCGGACCTTCGCGTACTCCTTCGAGCCGAGGGCGTTCGCGGCGTCCAGGAGCATCGCTTCGGCGCGGCCGACATCGGCCCCTTTGCGTCGTTCGCGCGCCGCCTCCCGCTCCGCCTCCCGGAACGAGGACTCCACCGCGGAATACCGCCGCGCCTCGCGGAGGCTGTTCCGCGCCCGTTGCGCGAGCAGAGGGATGTCCGCGTACACGCCGCGTCGCAAGGCGTCCCGCGCTTGGGTCAGGAACTTGCGGGCCTCCGTGATGTTGACGCCGTCCTTGCGAGCCGCATCGACATCCGAGGCCGCGCGGTCGAGGAAGTCCTCCGCCCGGGCGTACTTCCGCTGGTGGTCCGCCCGCTCGATCGCCTTCGCGGCGAGGGGCCGGATCTTGCCATACTCCCGGACCGCGAGCGCCTCGCGGGCATCCGACAGGAGGCCTTCCGCATCCGCGATGGAGCCGCCGCGTTCGGCCGAGTAGCGCACCCGAATAGCGGCCTTTTCCAGGATCCCTTGGAGCACCCGCTCCCGACGTTGGTCGAGCGTCCGGATCGAGACGCGCCGCAAGAGCCGCTCCGCCGCGACGGAATCCCCGCGCGCGGCGAGGCCCCTGGCCAGGTCGATGTTCCGTCCGAACGCGAGGGTTTCGATGCCCGCCTTCCCCGCTTCCGCGAGGATGGCATCCGCATTGGCCAGGGCGTCCGCGACGCGGGCCTTGCGCCGGGCGATTTCCAACGCTCGCCGAGACGCCCGGGCGAGGTCCAGCGCCCGGCCCAGGTCCCCCGCCGCCTCCGTCTGCTCCGCCCGTTCCATCAGGCTGCGGGCGAACGAGGCGTCCGTGCGGTCCCGCACGACGGGGATGAGCTCCTTGTGCGCCGCGTCGATCGCTTTCTTGACCGCGTCCGGCGCCGCTCGCGTCGTCAGGGCGCGGTCGAACGGTTGGCCGCAGACGTCGCACGCGGTGCGCGCGTCGGGCACGTCCGATTCGCAGAGAGGGCAGCGGGCCATAGGCTCCAACCGAGGGGATGCCCTCCACACATGGAGGGGCGACGACCGTTCCGAGCCCGCTGAGCCAGTATAAATCACGCGTCCTCGATATCCTGCCTGATAACTATATGGCCCGGACGCGCGACCTCGCGGACCCCGAAAAGCTTCAGTAGCCGCGGGGCGTTCGGCGGGTCGTCCGGGGCGTCCCGCCCGGGCGGTCCCGAGGTGGTTCGTTGGCGGCGCGGCGCGGGCGGTCCATGGTCGGCATGGCGGTCGTCGATTCGGACGGCATTGAGGTCGGGTACGTGGCCTCGGAGGAGCCGAACGTCCTCGTGCTGGGCGAGGGGTCCTCGGGCCGCATGCGCCTCGGCCGCCGCTACGTGTCCGGGGTGGTCGAACGCGTGACGCTCAAGGGACCCGCCGCGGAGATCTTCGCCGGCCTGAACGTCATCGACTCGGACGGCGAGTTCGTCGGGATCGTCCGCGACACGATGGAGGCGGAGGACGTCCTCGATGCGTTGATCGTCGAGGACGAGGAGGGCGGGATGGTCACGGTCCTCATGGAGGACGTGCGGTCCGTCGACGAGTGGGTCGAGCTCTCCGTGTCCGGCGACTCGCTTCACGAAGGCGGCTAGCCCTCTTCCTCGGACGCGGGGCTGAGGAGGACGCCCAGGCCGATCCACACGAACAAGGCCACGGTCGCCAAGATGCCGCCGTACCCCAGGACGAGGTTCACCCCGAGCAGGAGGACGGGGAGGATGAGGCCGATGAAGAACCCGAGGCGGGCCATGGTGGGCGCCTCGATGTCCTGGCGCGCTTAAATCTTTGCGACGGCGCTCGACTTCGAGACTGGGAACGTCCTACTGTTTGGCCGTCCGAGCGCGCGTTTTCTCCGCGGCGGCGCGGATCGCGCGCAGGTTCTCTTTGATGTGGTCAGGGAAAATTCCGGATCCCGAGACGAGGATATCGGCTCCCGCCTCGGCGACGATGGGCGCCGTGTCCACCTTGATCCCGCCGTCGACTTGCAGGTCGACCGCGAGTCCCTCGGCATCGATGTACGCGCGCGCTTCGCGGATTTTCGGGACGACGTCGGCGCGGAATGCCTGGCCCGCAAATCCCGGGTGGACGGTCATGAGGAGCAGCAGATCGATCTCGGGGAGGAAGGGCTTGGCTCTCTCGAACGGCGTCGCGGGATTCAACACGAGGCCGGGCGCAACCCCGAGGTCGCGGATCACCTTGAAGGTCGTGCGCACGTCGTGATCGCTCTCCACGTGGACCGTCAGATCGTCCACGCCCGCCTCGGCAAAGGCCTTCACGAAATTCTGCGGGTGGGTCACCATCAAGTGCGCATCGAACGGCACTTTGGTGAGGGGCCGGATCGACTTCACGAGGGCGGGTCCCATCGTCACGTTCGGGACGAAGTGCCCGTCCATGATGTCGATGTGGAGCATGTCGGCACCCGCGTCGACGGCTTCCTTGACCTGGTCCCCGAGGCGGTCGAAGCGGGCGGAGAGGATCGAAGGAGCGATCTTGATCCCCATCGGCGCGCCGAATGAACGGGAGCGGGATAAGGATTCCCTCCCCCGCGGGATCGCCGCAGGAGAGGAGACGCGAAAGGAGGTTCAGGCGCGGTGGTACGACGCGAGTTCCGTCACGACCTGCAGGCCGTCGACGAGGGTCACGACCTTCACGACGTTGCCGACGGTGCCGCTGAACCACGCCTCGATCGGCGGGTGCGGCTCGCCGAATCCGTCGTCACCGAGACGGAGCGCGAACGCCATCTGGTCCGTCGCGAGGTCCAACCCCGGGACGCCGAGTCGGACCGGGATCGCCGCGAACGTCCCCGCGGGCGTCGTCACGTCTTCCGTGACCCCGCTCGCCAGCAGGAGCCGGACCGGCACCGTGAAGGTGAGGTTCCGTCCCCGCTCGACGTACCAGTCCGGGCCGTCGAAGCGCCACACCTTCCAGATGTGGACCGTCGCGTCGCTCGAGACGTTCCAGGTCTCGTTCTCCCCGAGCGGGAAGGACCACACGTCGAGCGGCGGGTCGTACGTCGTCTCCGTCTTCGCCGTGTACGACACGTTGACCGTCATGTTGTACGTCCCGATCTCCGTCGTGATGGAGCCGCTCACGTGGACCGTCTTGACCTCCGAGATCTTCGCGAGATCGGAGGCGCGGTACAGCGTGTACCCGTCCACGGTCGCGTCATTCAACACGACGTGGGTGTACAGCATGATCGTGGCGTTCCCGATGTCCGTCTCTCGGGAGAGATCGATGACCTTCCCGACGTCGAACGTCGCCGCCAAGCTCACGTTGTACTGCGACGTGTCCGCGGCCGTGACCGTCCGCGTGACCGTTCCCTCGAGGGACGGCGTCAGCCAGGCGGTCTGCATCGAATCGGCTGAGGACGCATTCACGTTGTACGTCCATGTGTCGCCGACGTGCCACGTCGGGGCCTCGATTGGCCCTCCCTGCGGAGTCGCCCCGTTTCCGGGAGATCCGAGGTTCGCGAAGCTCGCGGGGCCAATCGCCACCGCCGCCAAAGCGACGAGCGCCAAGGCGGTCGCTAGGACGCTGAGGACGAGCGGTTTGCGTTGCATCGGATTCATCCTCGCTCCGGGCCCGCACCAGACTCCGTGACTATTTACCTATTGTTAGACGCTCGTAGAACTGAGAACGTGCGAGGGAAACCTCTTTCGCTCGTGAAGCGGTTCGCGGAGTGACGAGGCGCGTTCGTTGCGGTCGAAATTTCGCTTCAACCGATGGGCGTTCGAGAGCCTTCTCTCGTTCCTGTTCATCGTGAGCGCCGCCTTGTTCTTCCCAATTCCCGCATCCGCGTTCCTTGCGCTGGTGGTCGCGCTTGCGGTCGTCGCCATTGGAATCGGGATCGCGCTTTCCTCCCGGCGACGAACCGCTTCTCGCTAGCCGCCAAATCCACCAAAGCCCTTAAGGCCGCCTCGTTATCTCGGCCTCCCGGAAGCACCAGCGGGGGCGGGAGGGGCCATGGTCGACGTTTCGGAGGAGCTCATCGCGAGCCTCAAGAAGAAGGCCGTGACCCTCCGGAAACACATCATTCGGATGACGCACAACGCGCAGAGCGGCCATCCGGGCGGATCGATGAGCGCGTGCGACATCGTCACCGCGTTGTACTTCCACGTCCTCCGCGTCGATCCGAAGCGGCCCGATTGGCCGGACCGCGACCGGTTCGTTCTGAGCAAAGGCCACGCGTGCCCGGTCTGGTACGCCGCGCTCGCGGAGCGCGGCTTCTTCCCGGTCGACGAGCTCATGACATTCCGCAAGATCAACAGCCGCCTCCAGGGTCACCCGGAGCTCGGGACGACGCCCGGCGTGGAGAACGCCGCGGGCGCCGAGGGCCAGGGCCTCTCTTTCAGCGTCGGCCTCGGGTTGGCGGCGCGGATGGACCACAAGCCGTGGCGCGTGTACTGCGTCATGGGCGATGGCGAACAGGATGTTGGGCAAACGTGGGAAGCGGCGATGGCCGCGTCGAAGTACGGCCTCGACAACGTGACCGCATTCATCGATCGGAACGGGATTCAGCAGGAAGGCCGCACGGAGGACATCATGCCCCTCGAGCCGCTCGCGGAGAAATGGGAGGCGTTTAACTGGCACGTGCTCACGATCGACGGCCACGACTTCCGCCAGATCTTCGCGGCGATCGAGGAGTCGCATCGGACGAAGGGCCGGCCGACCGTCGTGATCGCCCGGACCGTGAAGGGCAAAGGCGTCTCCTTCATGGAGAACAAAATCAAGTACCACGGCGCGGCGACCAGCGATGACGAGCTAGAGCTGGCCCTCGCGGAACTCGACGCGCAGGAGGCGGCCATTTGACCGCGGGCCCGTGGAAGATGGAGAGCCAGCGTTCGTACTTCGGCAAGGCCCTCGTCGAGCTTGGCCGCCGCAATCCCGCGGTGGTCGTCGTTGGCGCCGACACGACGGAGTCCATCAAGACGATGGACTTCGGGAAGGCGTTTCCAACCCGCCTCTTCCAACTCGGGATCGCGGAGCCGAACATGATCTCTGCGGCGGCGGGTCTCGCGGCCGCGGGCAAGATTGCGTTCGCGGCGACCTACAGCGTCTTCGGGAGCGCCCACACGTACAACGTGATCCGACAGAACGTCGCGTACACGAACCTCAACGTGAAGATCTTCTGCTCCCACGCGGGCCTCACCGTCGGTCCCGACGGCGCGACGCACCAGATCAACGAGGACATCGCCCTGATGCGCGGCATTCCCCGGATGACGGTGCTCGTGCCGGCGGATGGGCCGGAGACCGCGAAGTGCGTGGACGCCGCGGCGGCGATGAAGGGGCCCGTCTATTGCCGCTTCTCCCGGACGAACGTCCCGACGCTCACTTCCATGGAGGACCGCTTCGCGATCGGCCACGCCCGGGTCTTGAGGGACGGGTCCGACGTCACGTTGATCGGATGCGGCCTGATGGTCGCTCGCTGCCTGCAAGCCGCGGAGGCGCTTGCCCGGGACGGCGTCCAGGCCCGCGTGATCAATCTCTCGACCGTCAAGCCACTCGACGTCGCGACGATCGACCGCGCCGCGCGAGAGACCGGCGGGATCGTGACCGCCGAAGAGCACACGACCGTGCATGGAATTGGCGGCGCGGTCGCGAGCGCCATTGCCGCTAACCATCCCGTCCCGATGGCGTACGTCGGCGTGCCGGACGTCTTCGGGGAGAGCGGCGAGGCGGACGATCTGCTCGAGAAGTACGGACTGACCGCACAGAAGATCGTCGAGTCGGCGCGGGGAGTCCTCGCGCGACGCGCTCGGTGATGGCGGCTCAGGCGGCGGCCCGCTTCATTGGGCCCTTTTCGTTGTAGCGCTGGACGGTCACGAATCCTGCGACGTTCTCGTGGCTCAGGTTGAAGCCGGCGGCCTCGTCCCGGAGCGACCAGCGGCGGATGTTTGTCACGGTCGACTTCTTCATGTTGATTCCATTGGGTAGGAGAATGTACCCCTCGAAGGGCGCGCCCGTCACCGGATTCTTGATGGGCTCGCTGTGGACTTCGCCGACGCCGTCGACCACGAACGAGCTGTCCATGCCCTTGAACCGGAAGTCGATCTTGGCGGTCTTGATGGGAAGCGCCTTCGTGAACGTGCTCGGAAAGATCGCAAAGACGCCGCCGCCCTCCTTCCCGCCGGTGATCTTGTCGATCGCCGCGCGCTGGTCCGCCTTTGCCTTGGGATCGATGTAGACCCGGGCCGTGCCGTTCCCCATGTGAATCGCCTGCGGCCAGTGGATTCCCCACGCGAACGTCGTGCCGTCCAGTTTCGTCGAGCCGAACGTGCCCTTGCGGATGTGCCACGAGACGAGCGCCTCGCAGTTGCCCGTCGTCGGCAGCGCATTGAAATTGCACGGGCATCCCCACGCACAGTTACAACTCTGGATGTATTCCGCCTCAAAACTCCACTTCGTTGCCGTGAGCCGAACCCCCTGCCCGGCGGCCGCATCTTTGGGCCGCTACTTAACCGTTTTCGGATGGGCTCCAGAGCGTCTCGATCCGTACGTTGATGATGCCTCGGTCGTTACCGCCGCGATGCGAACCGCGACGCGGGCGGAGCCGGCCGCGCTCTGGAAGCGCGTGACGATCCCGGTCGCGATTGCCGTGGCGCTTGTCGTCGCGGCGGCGTGGTATGCGACGTGGACGTCGACGGACTCTCTCATGACCCAGATGGCCCGGTTGACGATCGGCTCGACCGATCTCCTCCTGTTCTTCGCCCTGCTGGTCGTCATGATGGTCGCGATGATGTTGCCCTCGGCGATGCCCATGATTCTCGCGTTCCGGGGGATGACCCGTCTCGAAGCGGGCCGGCCGACGAAGCCCGCGGACGACGCCGCGACCGCGCTGTTCATTCTTCCCTACTTCGTCGTCTGGGGCGCGTTCGGAGTCGGTGCGCTCTTCGCGTTGATGGCCCTCGGTTTGATGGGATCCATGACCGGGCCGTTATTGTTTGCCTCTGCGGCGACGCTGCTCGCGGCGGGCCTGTGGCAGGTCACGCGGACGAAGGAGGTCTGCCTCACGCACTGCACGTCGCCGATGTCGTTCGTGATGCACCACTGGCGGTCCGGCCGGCTCGGCGCAATCCGGATGGGCTTCCGCCACTCGATGTACTGCATCGGATGCTGCTGGCTCTTCATGCTCGTCCTGTTCATTTCCGGGTCGATGAGTCTGCTGTGGATGGGCGGCATCTCGGTCGTGATCTTCGCGGAGAAGATGGGCGTCCGGACGCTTTTGTTCTCCCGGATCATCGGCGTGCTCCTTGTGGCCCTGAGTGTCCTGGCCGCGCTCGGCGCGCTCATCGCGATGTGAATGGTCCCGAGTTACGCTTCGGACTCGGGCATGTCCACGACGTCGCGTACGGGAGAGAAGAGCACGAAGACGAAGGCGAACGCAGCGCCGACCAGCGCGATGATGAGCGCTTGCCGGACCCCGAGCGCATCCCCGAGGAAGCCGCCCGTGAGCGCGCCCAGAGGGAGCGTCCCCCAGACGATCGTGCGCATCGTCGCGTTGAGTCGTCCCTGGAGGCGGGTCGGGACGATCGCTTGGCGGTAGCTGACCTGGTTGATGTTGTAGAACAAGTTTCCGACGAGGGCGACGAAGAACATCGCCGAGACCGCCGCGAACGCGAACGGTCCCGAGACGAACGGGAGTGGGACGGTCGCGAATCCAAACATGATCGCGCCGACAACGATCGTGTTACCCAAGCCGATTCGGTCGGCGACGCGCCTCGCCGTGACGGCCCCGACGACGCCTCCGATCGACGAGAACGTGAACAAGAACCCGAGGGATAACGCGTCGAAGCCAAGGAAGTCCTTCAGATAGATGATGAGGAGGGCCGCGAACACGGCGCTCGAGAAGAAGTTCGCCCACGCCGTGCACGCCGCGATGTGACGGAGCCGGCGATCGCCCAGGACGACTTTCAGTCCTTCCCCGACCTCGGCGAGTACGGAGCGTCGATTCGCCGCGTCCGGAGTCGACTCGCGCTTTCGGATTGCGGTGAGCGTGATGGCGGAGAAGAAGAACGATCCCGCGTCGAAGAACATCGCGACGGCCGCTTGAAAGATGTGGATCACCGCGCCCGCGACCGCGGGGCCTCCGGTCTGCGCGAGCGAGTTGCTCGTCTCCAGTTTGCTGTTCGCATCGACGAGCTGGACTCGATCCACGAGCGCGGGAAGGTACGCTTGGTAGGCGACATCGAAGAACACCGTGAGGACGCCGATGAAGAACGAGAACACGTAGAGGTGCACGATGTGGAGCAGGCCGGCGACCCCGAGGATCGCGATGGTCAAGATGATCGTCCCGCGGCCCAGGTCCGCGAGGATGAGGACGGATCGGCGTTGCCGCCGGTCGACCCACACGCCGACGAGGAGCCCGAAGAGGAGGAAGGGGACCGTCCCGAATGCCCCGAGGAACCCCATCTCCTGCGGGCCGGCGTTGAGTAGGAACACCGCGATGACGGGGATCGCGAGGCCCGTGAACTGGTCCCCGAGCCGCGAGACGGATTGGCCCAGCCAGAGCAGGAGGAAGTCGCGGTGGCGCCACAGGGTTGGCGCGGAGGGCATGCGAGCCGCCCGCATGATTCGCGCGGATAAGTAGCTTCGCCCGGCGTGTCCAGCGCATCGATTCGGACGCATTCACGGCTCCCGCCAAAGACGTTAAGTATAGGATGTGCCTACATAGTGTAGACACATGCTCGCGAAGGTCCGACGCTGGGGCAATGGCCTCGCCTTGAGAGTCCTCAAGGAGGATCTCGAAACGGCGGGGATCGCCGAAGGAGACACTGTGCAGATCGAGGTAATCCGTCGGCCTGGCCGCGGTCTCGACTTGGGGAGCCTCCCGACGTTCGAGGACGACGATTCGCGGGCGAGCCAACGCCACGATCGCTACCTCTACGGGTGACGTGTGCAGGTCGCCGATACGAGCTTCCTGTACGCCCTGTTCTCGAAGACCGACGTGTTTCACGTGAGGGCCCGCAAGGCGGCCGCTTCGGCCGATTCGATCCTCATCCCGAACGAGATCTATTCGGAGACGGTTTCACTCATCCAGTACCGAAGGGGCTTTACCGCAGCCCGCGAGGCAGGGGCCTGGATGCGGTCCCAGACCCGGATTCAGATCCTGGCGGCTTCTCGGTCCCTGCTCGATCGATCCTGGGGGATCTTCCGCACGGCGCGGGGGCGGCTCAGCTACCCGGACTGCCTGGTCCTCGCATGGTGCCGGGAGCGCCGCACCAAGCCGCTCGCGTTCGATTCAACGATCCTTCGGCGCGCGAGGTAGGTCCACGCGGCTCGTCAACATTCTTAACCCGAAGTCGCTATCCGAGCGCGGCGGACTCCATGGTGAAGATCTTCCTCGACACCGCGAACATCGATGAGATCCGCGAGGCGGCCTCGTGGGGCGTCCTCGACGGCGTCACGACGAACCCGACGCTCGTCGCGAAATCGGGCCGCAAGTGGTCCGAGGTGATCCAGGACATCCTCGCCCTCGTGGACGGACCGATCTCCCTCGAGGTCACGACGACCCAGGCCGACGAGATGATCAAGCAGGGCCGCCAGCTCGCGAAGCTCCACAAGAACGTCGTCGTGAAGATTCAGATGACCACGGAGGGGCTCAAGGCGATCAAAGCGCTCTCCGCGGAAGGAATCAAGATCAACACGACGCTCATCTTCAGCGCGAACCAAGCGATCCTTGCGGCGAAGGCCGGCGCGAAATACGTGAGCCCGTTCATCGGCCGCCTCGACGACATGGGCCAGGACGGGATGCAGGTGATCCGCGAGATCGTCCCGATCTTCGAGAACTACGACTGGGACTGCGAGGTGCTCGTGGCGAGCGTCCGGCATCCGCTCCACGTGATCGAAGCCGCGAAGCTCGGCGCGGATATCGTGACGATCCCGTTCGACGTGCTGAAGAAAATGACGCAGCACGCGTTGACGGATGTAGGCCTGAAGCGGTTCCTGGACGACTGGCAGAAAGTACCGAAGTGATTGCGCGGATGCGCTGCCTCGTTAGGATTCCACCGAACCGGAGGGAATGATTCAAGAACCCTCCCGCGGATGCTCAAGGGACCATGGAGAGCGGCAGCGGCGCGAAGATCACCTTGGACCAGGCGAGTTTCAAGGCTCTGGCCTCGGATGTTCGAGTCGGGATCCTAAAGCGCCTTGATGTGCGACGCGAGACGGTCACGGACCTCAGCAACCTGCTGAACCTGAGCAAGCCGACTCTCCTCGAGCACCTCGAGAAGCTGCAAGCCGCGGGACTCGTGAAACGGATCGACGAGGGCCGCAAGTGGATCTACTACGAACTTTCCGACAAGGGCCGCAAGATCCTGCATCCCGAACGGGTCGCGATCACCCTCGCGTTGTCCGCGGCCGTCGCGTTGGCGGCGATCGGCTACGCGGCGTTCGTCATCCTCGCCAGCACCGGCGTGGCCCCGTCCTCGCCGTTCTTCAATCGGGCCCTGCCTCAGACCGAGGGCGCCGTGCCATCCGGCGTGTGGTGGCTCGTCGTCCCGTTCGTCCTCTCCGCGGCCTGCGCCCTCCTCGCGCTCGGCCTCCGGTTGTACGGCCGAAAGCGACGGGCGCGGTTCTTCGAGCAGCTGGGCGTCGCGTAGCGGCACCGCCATCGCGATTCGAGTCCCGGGCTCCGAGAAACCGTTATGAACGGCGACCGCCTTCGCAGAGTGTGCTTCGTCTCCGGCGGGGGAGGCCGGCCTGGGCGGTCCCCGTCCTGCTGTTCCTCGCCGTCCTGATCGTCGCCGCGCTCGCCTTCAATCTCGCGAACCTCGACACGGGAGAGGAGACGGCCCCGCCGACGCCCGGCGGCACCACGCCATGGTCCGTGTTTCCGTTTGATCCGACGGTCGTGGACGTCCTCCTCGTCGTCTTCGGCGGGGCGTTCATCGCGACGACCATCTACATGATGCTCGTGAACCGCGTGCGTCAGAAGCGGCGTCTCAAGCGGACATCCTGGTGGGAAGTCCTGTCGTCGATCCTCGGCCTCGTGATGGTCCTCGCGCTCTTGTTCGCCTGGCCGCGGTTGGTCCACACGCTCGCGCCGACGAACAACACCGCGGACACGACGAGCTCGACCGCGGACTCCGGAAACCTCACCGCGTGGCCCGCCTCCGTCGGCGCGCCCCTGGGACTCTTCCTGGCCATCAGCGTCCTCGTCACGATCATCGCTCTCACCTACCTCCTCCGACGTCAGGCGGGCGCGTTCGAGGGAGAGGACGATGAACCCGACGGACCGGACGAACGAAAGCAAGCGACCGCCGCGGTGCAGACCGCGATCGCGGAGCTCGAACTCGGTGGCGACGTGCGGCAAGCGATCCTCGCGTGCTTCGATCGGTTCTGCCGCCTCCTTGGAACCCGGGGCATCACGGAGCAGATCGCCCTCACGCCGCGGGAACTCGAGCGGCTCGCGATCGCCCGACTCCGCGTGTCGCCGGACGCCTCCGGCACGTTGACGTCGTTGTTCGAGGAAGCGCGGTACAGCGAGCACGCGCTGGGCGAGGCGGACCGCGTGCGAGCGATCGACAGCCTCGCGGGGATTCGGGCGGCGCTGGGGGCGTGACGTGTTCCGCCGGCCGCTTCCCGTGACGACGGACCACCCTCGCCTCTCGCAGACGGGCGATGCACGGGACGCGTTCTGGTCCGAGACCGCGTTTCTCGTTGCCTTCGCCCTCCTAGTCGGCATCCTGTTCTACTACGCGCAGTTCAGCGGCTCGACCCAGTGGCTGCTCGGGGTCGGGCTGCTCGCCGCCTTCGCGGCGTTCGCATGGAGCCTCATCCTGCGGCGGACCGCCGAGCCCGCGCCGCTCGTCGGGCCGGAAGTCGCCGGTGCGTACCGCGAGGGCGACCTCGCCGCGTTGGCGGCGGCGACCCGACGCGCCGGCCGCGGCTTGGCGTACAGTCAGGTCCTCGTCGCGTCCCGCGCCCGCAACGCATTCCTCGAACGGGCGAGGCTTGCGACGGGATTGTCGCCCGAGGCGATGCGCGAGTTGCAGCGCGACCCGGTCGCGCTTCAAAAGATGTTCCACGATGACGTGATCCAGGACTTCACGCACTTGGACATCGGGGACCTCGAGGAGCGATACCGCTGGGTCGTCGAGGCGCGGGAGCGCGGCGGCTTCGCGCGCGAGTTCGAGGACGTCCTCAAGCGCATGGAGGCGTGGAAGTGAAGGTCGCGTCCGTCGCGGAGATCGGGTCCGACCTCCTCGACGCGGTCGAGACGGTCATCGTCGGGAAGCGCGGCGTCCTCGAGCGCGTCCTCTGGGCGTTGTTCGGCGACGGACATCTGCTCATCGAGGACGTGCCGGGCCTCGCGAAGACGCTCATCGCGAAGTCCTTCGCCGCGGGCCTCGGCCTCTCCTTCCGCCGCGTGCAATTCACGCCGGACCTCCTGCCCGCGGACATCACCGGCACCTACGTGTTCGACCGCAAGACCGGCGAGTTCGTGCTGCGACGCGGACCGGTCTTCACGAACGTCCTCCTGGCGGACGAGATCAACCGCGCGCCGCCGAAGACGCAGTCCGCGCTCCTCGAGGCGATGCAGGAGCGGCAGGCCACCCTCGAGGGCGAGACGTTCCGCCTCGACCGGCCGTTCTTCGTCATGGCGACGCAGAATCCGATCGAGCACGAGGGCACGTACCCGCTGCCGGAAGCCCAAGTGGACCGCTTCCTCCTGAAGATCGACGTGGGATATCCGACGCGGGAGCAGGAGATCGAGATCCTGCAGCGCCGCCGGACGCGACGGTCCGACGACGCGACGATCGAGCCCGTGACGACGCCGGACGAGGTGTTGTCGTTGCAAGCGGCCCTCGAGGACGTCCACGTCGATGCGGCGGTCGAAGGGTACATCGTCGACGTGGTGACGGGCACGCGAAAGCACACCCAGGTGGAGATCGGCGCGAGCCCCCGCGGATCCCTGGCGCTCCTCAAGGTGTCCCGGGCCCGGGCGGCCCTTGCGGGACGCGACTTCGTGACGCCGGACGACGTGAAGGCCGTCGCGCTCCCGGCCCTCGCCCACCGTCTCATCCTGAAGCCGGATCCCTGGATCCGCGGGGTCCGGACGTCGACCGTCATCGCCGACGTCCTCGGCCAGGTCCCCGTCCCCAAGGTGCCGTGAGATGCGCACTTCGTTGTCGAGCGGCCTCGCGGCGACGTCCCTCGCATTCCTCGTCGTCGGCCTCGCGTTGCGTAGCTGGCAGATCGTCCTCCTCTCGCTGCCCCCGGTGATCTTCCTCGCCCTCGGATCCCTCTTCCCACCGCCGACGCCGCACGTCCTCGCGGTGCGGTCGTTGTCGCGGGACCGCGTCCAGGCGGGATGGGATGTCGATGTCGAGCTGGTCGTCCACAACGACGGACCCGGCCTCGACCTCGTCGAGGTCGTCGATGTGGTCCCGCGCGAGCTCGTCGTCGTGAAGGGCACGAATCACGCCGTCGTCTCGCTCGAGAAGGGCGGCGAGATCCCCCTGTCGTACACCGTGCGGTCCGCCGTGAAAGGCGACTTCCACATCGGGCCCGTTCGCGCCCGGTCCCTCGATCCGCTCGCCCTCGGCGCCGAGGACGCGGTGGTCCGCGTCGACTCGCGACTCGTCGTCGCACCCGCCATGGAGGACTTGCGGCGCGTGCACCTCCAGCCCCGCCGCACGCGTCCGTGGTTCGGTCAGGTCCCCTCCCGTCGAATCGGCGTGGGGACGGATTTCTGGGGGATCCGGGAGTATGTTCCCGGAGACGACGTCCGTCGGATCAATTGGAAAGCATCCGCGCGGTTCGAGCACCTGTTCTCGAACGAGTACGAGGGGGAGCGCTCGGGCGACGTCGTCATCGTCGTCGACGCCCGGAGGGAATCGTTCATTGGAACGGAAGAAGACAACCCGATCGAACACGGCGTCCGGGCGGCCCTCGCGATCGCGGAGCACGTCCTCGCATCGAAGAACCGCGTCGGCCTGATCGTGCAGCGCGAGGTCCTCGACTGGGTGCCGCCCGCGTTCGGTCGGAAGCAGCTCTACCGGATCCTGGACCATTTGACCCACGTTCGACCGGGCGGCGAGTGGCCCTTCGCGCACGTCGCATGGGTCCTCTCCCGGTTCTTCCCCCGCGATTGTCTCGTGGTGCTCATCTCCCCCTTGCAGGACCGTGCGGCACTCAGCGGAATCATCGCGCTGGCCGCGCGGGGGACGGATTTCGCGATCGTCTCCCCGTCGCCGCTCGCAATCGAGTGGCGCCTCGCGGAGAAGGGGCCCGAACATGCCGTTGCCTACCGGATTCTACGGATGGAACGTTCGAACATGATTGCGCAACTCTCGCGGATCGCGCAGGTGGTCGACTGGGACCCAACGACGCCACTCGCGCTCGCACTGCGGAGGATGGGCACACGGCCGCGCCCCGCGTGATCCCGGCCCTGTTGCGGGCCGCGCCGATCGCTGCCGTCGGAATGCTCGTGATCTGGACCGCCGCGGATCTCTTCGCCGTGTCGGACGGCCGGTCCGCGAGTCTGCTGTTCGAGCTCTTGGTTGCCGGCGCAATCGTCCTCGTTGTCGCGGGAGTCCTTCGACGCACGTGGCTCCGTCCGATCGGGCTCACGATGGTCGTCGCCGCGTACTTGCTTGCCCACGCACTGTTCCTCGGAGTCCAAGTGCTCCCGGCCCTCGCGTTCCTCGTCATCCTGATCGGCCACGTCGAACTCCGGATTCTTGCCGAACGATTCGCGAGACTCTACGAGGTCGCGCTCACGCCCCAGGAGCGCAGCCGCATCCGGCGCGCCCTCGGTCGTGCGGCCCTTCGACTCTGCATTGCGGCGGTCTTGGCGGTGGTGGTGCCGGTCATCGCCGCAAACCTCGCGGTGGCGGGGGTCGTGACTGTGACGACGATCCCGAGCGCGATCCTCCTGGCGGGTGCGTTGATTTTCGTCATCGTGCTGCTCGCGATCCTCCCGAGTCTGCGGCAGAGAACCGCCTGATTCGACGCCTCCGCGACCCGCGGCGCAAAGGATAATTAGGCCTCGGACCGTGGCGACCGCCGCTGCCCCGGTGGTCTAGCGGTCTATGATCCCGGCCTGTCGAGCCGGGTGCTCGGGTTCGAATCCCGACCGGGGCGTGTTACCCAGGTGAACGGGTCGGACCGATCCTCGCCAGCTTGCCGGAGACAGGTGCCATGTTCGCCTAATACGGTCCCGGTCAGCCCGAAAGCTCCCGTTCGTGAGCTCCGCGAAAATCGGGTGACTCTTGCGGTCGTGAAGCTGTATGGTCGCGAGAGCTGACCACATCGACCCTCCGGCGCCTTCCAGGGGAACAAGTTTCATCACCTCACGCGTCAATCACAAATCGGGGAGGTTCCCATTGTGGAGGCAGAGAGAATTGTCGGCATTGTGTACAACGCAGAAGGACAGGTAGGTCGACTCGCACTACCGAAGCTATACGACCTGATCTTCACGGATCGGCGTCTCGTCGGGGTCGTGACGGTCAAGACGGGAGGTGCGCGTTTGGCCGGACAGCTGCTGGGTGGGGTGATCGGGCAGGCCGTCGCCGCATCGGTCGCGAAGGGCGGTGCGGACAAGAAGCGGGCGGCCTATGCCGGAATGCCGCTCGACCAAGTTGCCGCGCAAAACCCGGCGAACTTTGCGGCGTCGTACAGTTCGATCGAGAACCCCAAGATCAAAGGAATGTTCTCGAAGCGCCTCGAAATGCGCGTTGGTGGGAAAAAGGCCTTCTTCCGGCTTCCGAAAGACCAGGTTCCTGCGACTCAGATGCTGGTAGGGCAGCTTCCGAAATAGCCAGACGGGCCCGCAGCCCGGTGGGTCGGAGTCGGGCGGTGGCGCACGGCGTTCGAGCCGGGTGGTCGGGTTCGGCTACCGACCGGGGCGTTTTACCCGGAGAGAGCTTGTCCATCCCTCACCCAAACTGGGCCAGCTCGATCCAGATGCCGTTTGGGTCCCGGATATACGCATAGCGGCTCCCGGGCTCCTGCATCTTCAGGATGACCGGATGGCCGGCCTTGCTCGCCTCTGCCAGCGCGGCGTCCAGGTCCTTGACCGCGAAGGCGAGGTGGTCCAGCCCCTCTCCGACCTCGTACTTCGTGTCGTAGGGACTGCCCTTCTCGTAGTAGTTCAACTCGAGGGTATTGCCACCCTCTTCCTCGCAGACGAGCTCGACGACGATCCCCTTCGCGGCGTCGACCGGATTCCGGCCGCGCACCTCCATCCCGAGGACGGTCGTGTAGAACTTCACGGACGCCTCGAGGTCCTTCACGCGGATCCCGGTGTAGAAGAACTTGGCCTTCATGATCTCTGCGCGCCCTGGAGGACTCAACCACTACTTCTTCGCTTTTTCGTTTCTTGCATCCTCCCGAATCTTCTTCTTGGCCAGTTCCGGGTCCCGGATATACAGAATAATCGCGTTGGCGTGGCCGTGTCCCAGCCCGCAGTCCGACTTGAGCCAAGCGAGGAGCTCGCTGTGTTTTGCAAGGCCCTTCTCTTTTGCCGCGGCTCGGTAGTATTCCGGATCCTTGCCCGTCTTGGCCTTGATGTTGTCGATGTATGCTTTGTACGTCACGCGTTTCCCCCAGTGCATGGACAACGACAAATTTGAATTCTCACTGTTCTCGAACTCAAGTCGCGGCGTTTTCCGAGAGCAAACCCAAGGCGAGCGTTCTCCCGGAAGGAACGGTAATAAGCCAAACGAACGTTCGCCGGCGGATGCACGTCTCCCCTCGGGTACGACGGTGGCTGACGGGACCGAAGTCCGACCCAAGCGTCCGGGTGCGGTTCTGGGTCGAAGTGGCCGGAAGGTCACCGCAGGATAGCGATGTACGCGCCGCCACCAAAGAGATTGGCCAGACGGGGTGGGCGGCCTCGCTCCTGGAAAACCAGTGGCCGGATGGACATTGGGTCACGCCGGGCACTTCGGGTGGGGAGCTGTATCGGCCCAAGTACGTCGCCACGAATTGGCTCGCGATTGTCTTGGCCGACCTCGGCATGAGCCGAGCCGACCCCCGCATCGGCCGGACCGCCCAGCTGCTCGTGGACCGATGGGGTGAGAAGGATGGGGACCTCAGCGGACAGAGCGGCGAGATCTGCGTCACCGGGAACGCGGTGCGGACCTTGATCCGGTTCGGGTACCTCGACGACCCGGCCGTGCAGCGGTCCATCGCTTGGATCGTCCGGACCCAGAAGCCGGACGGCGGCTGGCACTGCTTTCCCTCGCGTACCGGGACCCTCGACGGTTGGGAGGGGCTGGCCGCCCTCGCGGAAATCCCGGAGGAGGATCGAGACGAATCGGTTCGCCGGTCGATCGAGCGCGGGGCCGAGTTCTACCTGAAACGCCATCTCATGGAAGAGGGTAAGGCCCGCTACCCGCCGTGGTTCCGGATCCACTACCCGAATCACTATTTCTACGACATCCTCGTGGGTCTCCGGACCCTGACACGCCTGGGCTACGGCGCCGACCCCCGGCTCGCCCCGGCCCTCCGCTGGTTGCGGAGCAAGCGACGGCATGATGGGACTTGGGCGCTCGACGCGGCCCTTCCGGATCTCGATTCGAAGCTTGTGGGATATCAGTACACTGGGGTCCTGTTTCCCATGATGCTCGAGCCGCTGCACGAGCCGAGCGAGTGGGCTACGGTCGAGGCCCTGAGCGTCCTGGCCCGCGTCGGCTCCGGGGCATGAACGCCATGTCCGACTCCAAGCGGAAGAAATCTTGATAGCCAGTCCCGCAGGTTAGGCCCGACTCGAATGGCAGTATCCCTTGCCGCGACCGCGGTCTTCTTCCTCGTCGGCCTCATCGTTTCCACGATCATCATCTTCGTCGTGACGAAGCTCTTCGGCGAGCGGGAAGGCGTCGGCACCGCTCTGCTGACCGCCCTCGCAGGGGCGATCATCTACGCTCTGGCGTACTTCTTCTTGGGGCATGGACTCCTCGCCGCGCTGATTGGCGGGTTCGTTTGGCTGCTCGCCCTCGGAAGCCTGTACCACATGGGCTGGCTCAAGGCGTTCGTCGTCGCGGTCATCGTGTGGGTTCTGGCGGCCATCGTGGGATTCGTGCTGCCAACGGCGATCGGTCCGCTCTGAATGCGCGCCGTCCTCGGCACTGCCGGTCCCAAGGAGGCAAACGTATTCATAGCCCGCATCGAACTATAGTTCGGGTCGGGAGTCGTGGAGAGGGGAGTGGGACCGTGAGCGACGGCCTTTCACCGGAGAAGATCGCGCAGACGCTGGCCGCGATCGACGAATTCATCCACTCGGGCAACATCGGCTGGGAGATGCCCTCCGAGCTGCTCGGCTCGCGGCTCAATGGCGGCACCGGCAAGCGCTGCCCGAAGTGTCGCGGGCATCTCATGATGCGAATGCCGCGGATCTACACGGGTCTCTTGCGGCCGGGCGGCCCGATTGTGGATCTCCAAGGGGCCCGGCGTTCCAAGCAGGCCCGGCTCATTGGCATCGGCCTGCGGGTTTCCTACGTCGATGCGATCCAGGGGATGACCGAGGAGGAGATGACGTTCCAGGCCCGGATCGAGAGCCTGCACCGGTTGGCCAAGCTCGGAAGGTTTCGTTGAGTCGCGCGGACCGCGCTCGCGCTCCCAGGGTCGCTGTGCGCAGGCGCGCTCACGGGGGAGCCGCCAGCATCATGGAAACCGCGCGACCTTAAATCCAACGGACATATGGGCGGGGGCATGGTCGCCCAATCCCAGGTCACCAACCGGTCTCCATCTCAACGTGCCGCGCAGACGGCCGCGCCGAAGGCCGCCCCGAAGTCCGACGCGATCATCCGCGTGAAGGACCTCGTCAAGATCTACGAGCCGAACGTGCGAGCGGTCGACGGGATCTCCTTCGAGGTGCGGCGCGGCGAGGTCTTCGGGTTCCTCGGACCGAACGGAGCGGGGAAGACGACGGCCATCAAGATCATCACGACGTTGCTTGCCAAGACGAGCGGCTCCGTTCGCGTGGCGGGCTTCGACGTCGACCACAAGGGGGCGGACATCCGGCGCCTCATCGGGTACACCGGTCAATCGATCGGCGTCGACGGCGAGCTCACCGGCCGCGAGAACCTCTGGCTGATTGGGCGGCTCTACCACATGCCCAACGCCCTCGTCAATGAGCGAGTCGATGAGCTGCTTGAGGTGTTGCAATTAAAGGATGCCGCAGACCGCCGAGCGTACACCTACTCCGGTGGAATGCGGCGCCGCCTCGATCTGGGGGCGGGGCTCGTGCATCACCCCGAGGTCCTTTTCCTGGACGAGCCCACGACCGGCCTCGACCCGCAGACGCGCATCGCGGTCTGGGAGTACCTGCGTGGCCTCCACCGGGACGAAGGAATGACGATCTTCCTCACGACGCAATACATGGAAGAGGCGGACCAGCTCTGCCAGCGCATCGCGATCATCGACCAGGGGAAGATTGTGGCCGAGGGCAGCCCGGCCGAGTTGAAGGCGGCCATCGGAGCCGACATCATCACGGTCCGCATCGCCCACGACGCGGCGTTCGAGCAGAGCCGGGAGCGGGCTCTCGCGATCGCGAGGCAGGTCCCCGGCGTGAGCCAGGCATCGATCTTCGAGGAAGGCGTGAGCGCCTACACGGCCGACGGCGGCGCGACGCTCATGGAAGTCTTGCGGCGATTGGATGCGGAGAACGTGCCGATCCACCAGGTCGCGCTGGCGCATCCCACACTCGACGAAGTGTTCCTGCAGCACACGGGACGGCAGATGCGGGTCGAGGAAGTGAAGCCGATGTCACGTTCGTTTGGCAGGCGGAGGCGGTAGAATGGCGACGGATGTTGGACACGCACAGCGGGTCATCACGCGGACGCGGGACGTGGAAACGAGCGGCGGAGTCCTTACGGAGATCGGGCTCGTCACCTGGCGCAGCCTGATCAAGCTCACGAGGACTCCGGTCCTCCTGTTCTTCAGTCTCTTCATGCCGTTGATTTGGCTCGTCATGTTCAGCCAGACATTCGGGACGGTGTTCTCGGCCGCCGCCGCGACGCAGCTCCCCTATGACTACGTCGCCGTGCTGCTTCCTGGCATCACGGTCATGACCGCCATCCAGAGCGCGTCGCAGTCGGGCTTCGGGATGGTGTCCGACCTCGAGTCGGGCTTCATGGACAAGTTCTTCGTGGCGCCGATTCGCCGGAGCAGCGTCTTGGCGGGCAAGCTCCTCGCCGACGGCCTGCGGATGGCGGCCCAGGCCGGGATCATCCTCGGCATTGCCGCCCTCCTGACACTGGCGGGCTGGCGGATCCCGTTCGCCACGGGCATCGTCGGCGTGGTCCTGATCATGCTCCTCGCGTCGACCTTCGGCGTCGCCTTCTCCGGCCTCTCGAACACGGTTGCGCTGAGGACGAAGAACACGGAGTCGACGATGATGGTGAGCTTCTCGCTCACGTTCCCGCTGCTCTTCCTGAGCACCGCGTTGCTTCCGACGGCGCTGCTGCCTGGGTGGGTCCAGACGTTCTCGACGATCAACCCGGTCAGCTACATGGCCAACGCCGCTCGGGCACTGATCCTGACGGGGTACGATTGGACCGCCATCGGGAACGCGTTCCTCGCGATCGCCGCGTTCGGCATCGTGCTGAACGGTTTGGCGATCATGGCGTTCCGAGCGCAAGGCAAGTGAGACGAAGGGCGTAGCGGTCGTAGAGAGGCCGCGCTGAACTAGCCCGGCGCCGACGAGCGGTTCGCCGGAACCGTCGCGCGGTTGGACGGGGAAGACGGCGCTGAGGAGGTTTCGCTCGGTGTGCCGGACGCTGCCCGGCTTGCCACGAGCTCGGACATCGCGTGGGAGGCGACCTCTGAGACGGCCGTAGCGTCCTTCCACGACCCGAGATGCGTCTCGTTCGCGTCCTCGAATTCACGGACGAACCGGATAATCTCCCGGCTCAGCGCCGCCTCGCCCGGTCCCCGGTAGACGGCGCAGGCGCTCACGAACCGGCCGCGGACCGCCACGAGGCCCTCCTCCCCGAATCGCTGGGAGCTGGTCCGGAATTCGCGACCGGTCTCCGCTGACGTCTCGACGAACGACCGTACGGCGCCAAGGACCGGCCCGAGTTGCTCCGCCGCGATCGGCGGCACGAAGTCCGATGCGACGGTCGCGATCGGGTCGCCGCTGCTGTGGAACAGGTAGACCGCCCGGACCGCATGGTCGGCTCCCTTCCACCGGAGGCCGATCGGAAGGGCCAGCATCACGATTACGGTCGGAAGAAGCAGCATGATCAGGTCTGTCGTCGCAACCCCTCGACACGCCGAACCCGTGCGGGGTCAATACGATTCTGTCAAGTTCGCTTGAGCATTCTAATACGGCGTGAAGCCGCCGCGAAACACTGCCGGGTCGTCGCTCGAACGCCTAGGCTGAGTTATCCGGAGTACCGGTGGAAACTGTTCCCTCATTTCGTGGTGGTGAGCTTCCCGAGTAGATCCTACTCACTTCATCGAACACGGCTTCTGTGTCGGCCAGCCTTCCGACAAGTACGCCCTCATGCACCCTCATGAAAGCGCCCATGATGGCCGCATTGTGGTTGACGAGAGGCCACGCGATGCGCCAAATTAGCAGACCGCAGGTGAGTACGCCGGTGATTACGAGAACAATCAAGGCGAGACCTCCCTCCTGCAGGCCTGGGACAGCCAACTCCCGGAAGGCACTTGCTACCAACCACAGCTGAATCGCGTAATACAGGATGACGATGACCTTGCCGACGAGAAATCCACCGATTCGAGACATAGCTGCTGTTGGGAGTTCTCCTTTCCGAGACCGATAAATCAAGAAAGTGATGACCCAAATCACGATAGTTACAAACCTAAACAAAGCCAGCCGCGTCAAAGAGCCCGATGCGGTTGTGTTAACGGACGATGGTATGAGTGCAAGGATTATCGTGATCAACATGTTCGGGCCAAGCGCCCAAGCGACACGCCAGAAGGACATCTTCGCTACATCGGCTGGGGCATTGACGAGGTCCCAGGCTCTGGCGGGCCGCCGGCCTCCGATAAGGGTCGTCACGGCCTGAGCGATTTTCTCTTCTGCAAGCTGCCACACGAGTTCCGCGATGAGGTAACCAGCGAGAAACAGCATCCACAGCGAGACATAGAAGTGCGAACCAAAACGCACCGAGGCAACATTCTGGAGCAAGACACCAGAGAGTGCTCCTATCACCGCCAGCCCGGTGGCGGTCCATCTGACATATTCGCGCTTCCGCTCCTCATAGGCTTGGACTTGTCGGCGGAGAATCTCCTCCCACGCAACCATGTCGAAAGCGGGTTTGTTTGTTCTTTCGGAGTTGAGCCCACTCATGTTTTGAGTGTCCCGATTCGGTCCTATCGTATCTAGAATGCGGTGGGTCGAGCGACCGGTGAAGCGAGTATCCACTCGCCATGTCGGAGGAGTAACCTAGTCACCGGCATCGATCGGAGCGCCCACAGGGTACGATTACTTGCGTCAATGGCCCCTGAGCAGCCGCCACAAAAGCCTCAAGCGGCCCCCTCGCCTTCCGGCCGCCATGGCCTCCCGTCCTCTCCTGTACTCGATGGACATCAGCCACTACTGCGTCGCGGCCGATCGGATGCTCGCCTTCAAGGGGATTGACCACGACACCCGATACGTCCCGTACCACGACAAGCAGGAGCTGATCAAGGCGACGGGCCAGGACTACGTGCCCACGCTGATCATGGACGGCAAGGCCGTGATGTGGTACGACATCCCGGACTTCCTCGAGGGCGTCCGCCCCAAGCCGACCTTCTACCCGTGGGGCCAGAAGGGACTCGCGACCGTCCTGGAGCACTGGGGCCACCAGGTCCTCGAGGAGCGCGTGTGGCGGTACATCGTGACGAAGATCCCGCCGGTCCTGCACGACGACCAGGAACGATGGGTGTTCGAGGAGATGCAGACGCGCGCCCGCGGGCCATGGCACGTCCTCGAGATGCGCCGCGAGGAGTTCCGGCAGGACATGAACAAGCACCTCGCGATGGTCGACCAAATTCTCGAGGGACGCGACTGGATCCTCGGGGAACCGAGCCTCGCGGACTTCGGGATCTACGGCGGGATGTCCCCGCTGCTGACCGCGGGGGAGAAGGTGCCCGACGAATTCCCGCGGCTCGCGAAATGGGCGTCGAAGATACACGGGCTCGGCTGAATTACCCGCTGCGACCCTGGACGGCGTCCACGAGGTCCGCGATCGCGATTTCCCGCTGCGCGCCGCTGGCCATATCGCGGATCGTGGCCCGCCCCGACTTCAGTTCGCGCTCTCCGAGCAGGACCGCGTATCTCGCGCCGATCGCATTCGCATAGTCGAGGTTCTTCGAAGGGCCTCGACCGACGAGATCGATGTCTGCCCCCAGACCTGCGGCCCGCAGAGAACGGAGCACGTCGATGGCCTTTGTCCGCGCGCCCTCTCCGATGGGGATAACGTACGCGTCCAGCGCTCGGGCTGCCTCGGTGGTCCCTTCCGCATCCGCCGCCATCACGAGGCGGTCCAGACCGAGGGCGAATCCGGTCTGCGCGACGCGCTCTCCACCGAAGACTTCGGCGAGGCTGTAAGCCCCGCCGCCTCCAACTTGTTTCTCCGCTCCGAGATTTGGCGAGTCGATCTCGAAGACCATGGCCGTGTAATAGTCCAGGCCCCGCACGACCCCCATGTCGAATTCATAATCGGACGCCGCGACTCCGTACGCGGCGAGCAAGCCCGCGAGTTGCTGCAAGTAGTCCAAGCCCTCCTTACCCGCGCCGCCGAGGAGCTTCGCGGCCTGGGCGAGGATCTCCACGCCCCCGGCAAGGCCGATGACCTTCCGGAGCGGCTCCGCGAAGTCCTTCCGGCCGAGGCGCGCGAGTTCCGCGTCGAGCATCGGGAAGTTCCGCTTGTCGAGGGAATGCAAGACGACCGCCTGATCGGCGGGTTCGAACGGAAGGAAGCTCCGCAGCACGCCGATGTTCCCGATCCGAGCCTTCACCTGTTTCAGGCCGATCGCCCGCATCGTCCCGATCGCGAGGGCGAGCACCTCCGCGTCCGAGGGCAGCGTGGCGCCGCCGATGATCTCCGCGTTCAGCTGGAAGAACTCGCGGTAGCGGCCCTTCTGTGGCTCCTCGTATCGGTAGACGTTCCCGGTGGTGTAGACCTTGATCGGTTTCGGTCGGCTCCGAAGGTCCGACACGTAGAACCGGAGGATTGGTGCGGTGAACTCGGGGCGCAACGCGATGTCTCGCCCGCCCTGGTCCTTGAACGCATAGAGTTCGCGTACGATGCCGGGTCCGGACTTCGCGGTGAAGAGCTCCAGGCTCTCGAACGTCGGCGTCGACACCTCGCGGAAGCCGAACGATTCGGCGAGCTGGACGAACCGCGACTCGACGAAGCGGCGCTTCGCCATGTCCTCGGGACCCCAGTCGTTGGTCCCCCGTGGACGTTCGAACATTGGAGGCGGCGGCGTAGAAGATGACCTCGCATAAACATTTCTGGAGGGGTGCTTGGATGGTCACGGAGCCGTCACGTGAGAGCGAAGTACGCCTTCCGAAGTTCCTCCAGGTCGAGCAATTTGTCCGGGGGGCCCTGATTCGCGATCCGCCCATCCCGTACGACGTACCCGAAGTCGGCGATGCGAAGGGCTTGGTAGGCGTTCTGCTCGACCATCAGGAGGGTCAACCCACCGTCCCGCAGGCTCCGAATCGTCCGGAAAATTTCCGTGATGACCTTCGGGGCCAAGCCCAAGCTCGGTTCATCGAGGATGAGGAGTGTCGGCTTCGCCATCAGGGCTCGGCCGATCGCAACCATCTGCTGTTCGCCGCCGCTCAGCCGACCCGCCTTCAGCCGCGAACGCTCCCGGAGTCTCGGGAAGATCCGGTAGACGGATTCCAGCGTCTCGTCGGTATCCCGCCTTGCTCGCGTGGCATACGCCCCGAGCCGGAGATTCGCCTCGGTCGTCAGAGAGGGGAAGAGGTGGCGACCCTCCGGGACGCTGGCCAGCCCGAGGTTCGGCCTCCGGTAGGCCGGCGTGTGCGTGATTTCCTCGCCGTTGAATCGGACCTCTCCGCGGATCGGCTTCAGGAGTCCGTTGACCACTTTCAGAATCGTCGTCTTGCCCGCTCCGTTCGCGCCGATGATCACGGTCATCTTCCGGGCCTCCGCCTCGAGGGTCACACCCCAAAGGACCTGGGTTCCCCCATACCCCGCGTCGACTCCCTCAAGGCGGAGCATGGGCCTCATCCACTCCGAGATAGGCTTCGATGACCGCCGGATCCCGGACGACATCCTGAGGCGCCCCTTCGGCGATCTTCCGCCCGTCGTCAATGACGACCACGCGATCGGAGAGAGCGAGCACGGCCCCCATCACATGCTCGACCACGAGCGCCCCGAAACCGAGTTCCGATTGGAGTTTATGGAACAACCCAATCGCGCCGCGAAGCTCTTCGGTCGACAGCCCGGCGAAAATTTCATCGAGGAGCAACAACTTCGCATGGGTCGCGATTGCACGGGCGAACTCGAGCCTCTTCCGTTCCTGAGCCGTGAGGACAGACGCCGCCCGGTCCGCCGAGCCGTCGAGGCCGACCAGCGAAAGGATTCGGTGGGCCTCGTCCATCGCCCGTTGCGGATCCCGGAGCTGGCCGCCGAACATTGCGCCGATGCCAACGTTCTCGGAGACCGACATCTGAAGGAACGGTCGGGGGATTTGATGGGTCCTTGCGATCCCGAGGCCGACGATCTTGTCGGCCGGGAGCCTGTCGATACGGCGTCCATCGAGTGTCACCGTCCCCGAGGAGGGCCGGAGTGACCCCGAGAGCACGCCGAGGAACGTGGTCTTTCCGGATCCGTTCGGGCCGATCAGGCCGACGACCTGACCTTGCTCGAAATCGAGCGAGAGTCCGCGGACTGCCTGCACCCCGCCGAAGCTCTTGTGGATGTCCCTCGCCTCGAGCCGTGCGCTCATTCGAGGATCCCCCGCAGGACCGGGACGCGTCGGCGTAACGTCCCGACGATTCCCTCCGGGATCAGGAGTGCGACGAGGATCACGAGGACTCCGATCGCCGCGAAGGCCAGTCCGAGGAGGCTCGGGACGGTCAACGCGTACCAATAGGAGACATACACGATGACGGCGCCCAGGAACGGACCGACGTTGGTCCCCATCCCGCCGACGATGATCATCGCGAGCATGAAGAGGGAGAACGTGAGATCGAAGACGACGTACGGGTAGACTCCGGAGGTGAACCAGGCGAAAACGGCTCCGGATGCGCCGGCGAAGAACCCGCTTAACATGAACAGGTAGAGCTTGATCCGAGTCGCGTCAATGCCCAGAGCGCGAGCGGCGTCCTCGTCGCCCTTGATCGCTCGGATCCCATAGCCGATTCGTCCATGGGTCGCGAAATACGTCACGACCACCTCGGCGGCCACGATGAGCAAGATCGAATAGAACCATCCGCGGGCCTGAAATCCGACATTCAACACAATGCCTTGGCCGTCGTTCAGCGCGGGAGTCACGAGGATGATTTGGAGGGCGGCGAGGGCGGTGACGAGCGTCGCGATGGCGAAGTACACGCCCCGGAAGCGCAGCGTCACGATCCCGATCCCGAGCGCAAGGACAAAACCGACCACTCCGCCGAGGGCAACTCCCACGAGCGGTGGCAGATTGAGCGTGGAGACGCTGTAGCCGAGCGCATATCCGCCAACGCCCATGAACACGACTTGGCCGAAGCTCACGTACCCCGTGAGCCCCGTGATCAGGTTGATCGAGTATGCGAGTGCGACATAGAACAGGAGGCTCGTGAGGAACGTCAGCGAGAGGATCGGCAGGGCGGGAGCAAGGATGGCGAGGACCACGAGGACGAGTCCCAACCCGTAGAAGGTGGGACCGAATCGCGGGAGCCTCATCGGACGATTCCTTCCGGCGCGAAGAGCAGGACCGGAATGAGGACGAGGAATGCGATCGCCAAGGCGAGGGAAGCGCCCACCGACGGCGGGACAAACGCCGGGACGACGTTGATGATCACGCCGAGGACGATCCCACCGACGAGGCTTCCCCACATCTTCCCGGGACCCCCGAGGACCACGATGACGAAGCTGATCGGCGCGAACGTCAGTCCCATGAGCGGGTTGATGCTCGTCGGCAGCCAGACGGCGAGGAGGGCGCCACCGAGCATCGTCGCGGACAGACCGAGCGCGGTGGCGATCGCCGCCACGAACGTCGGGTTGATCCCGACCAATTGCGCCGCGGCGGTGTCCTGACTGTAGGCTCGGATTGCACGCCCGAGGTACGTCCGCGTGAGGAACGCGTGGGTGGCAGCGATCACCGCGACGGAAATGATGGCGACCTCGAGGCTTCCCACGGGAAGGGCCAGCGATCCGAGGCGGAGCACGCCCGGGTTCCACGGGATTCCCACGGGACTGACCGAGAACAGTGTGGTCGCAAGGTTCACGATGAACAAGGACAGGCCGAACGTGGCGACGAGCGTCACCATCTCCGTCTGGAGCGTCACCGTCTCCTTGCCCCGAAGTTCGCGATGCAGGAAACCAAAGTAGAAGAGCAGGCCCGCGCCAAAGCCCAAGAGCGCGTCGATGGGGGCGCTCTCGAGCGGATTGAAACCGAAGGAGAGGCTCAGGAAGTAGGCGCCGTACGCGCCGAGCATGATGAATTCGCCGTGGGCGATGTTCACGACCTTCGTGACGCCCCAGATGAGGTTCAACCCATGCGCGATCGCGGCGAAGACGCAGCCCTCGAGCAGGCCGTACGTGAGATCCTGCAAGACGACGGACCAGGCGTCGACCATGGTCCCTCCGAACGGAGACTCAGCTTCCGGTGTACGGATACTGGACCGGGGCGACCGCCACATCCGCCGGGTAGACGACCTTGAGCGCTCCCGCCTGCCACTGGTCCACGACCATCTCGTGGGCGGTCTGGATCCCCTTCGAGCTGATCTGGAACGCCCCAAAGAAGGTCATGAGGTTCATGCTTCCCAGCGCCGCTCGGACCTGGCTCGTGCTCAAGCTGTTCGCGTCTTCGATGGCCTTCGCGAGGATGAGGACCGCCGCCCCGGCCTCCGCCGAGTGGTAGGAAGGCGTGGCGCCGCTCGTCCGGTTCCCGTAGAGCGACGTGAATTCGGCGGGCGTCGGCCCGAACCAAGTGCGACCCTGGGACTGGGCAAGCCCGGGGGAGTAGCTCACCGTGGTCTCCCACTGGGACGGCCCCGTCACGTTGTTCGCCGCGGTCCCGAGCTGCGTCTGGAAGTTCGGCTCCGTCACCGCCACGAGGAGCGAGATGAATTTCGGCGTCCACCCCACGCTCTGGAGGTTGCTCATCATCAAGGTGCCGTCTGCAAAGTGGCCGCCACCGATGATGTCGTCGGCTCCCGCGCCCTGGGCCGCGGTCAGCTGCGACGTGAGACTCGTCGTCCCCGACGAAGGATACGACGCGTTGTACACGACACTCAGTCCAAGGCTCTGGGCGTACGAGATCGCAGACTGCGTGGCGAGTGCCGAGAACGAATCGCTCGCATAGATGGCGGCGATCTTGTCGCTCGGATGATTTGTATGGAGCCAGTCCAGGGCGCCGCGCAGATACTGCGACGCAGGGCTGAGCACTTCGACCAAGTTGGTCCGCGGGGCGGCGGTCCAGATTGTGTCCGCGGAGCCGCCGTGCGACAACATCACCAGGCTGCACGCGTCGGCGGTCGGCGCCGCGGCCGTGGTCAGGCCGGTACTGTACGGGGCGAGTAGAAATTGGGCGCCGTCCTGTTGGACGATCCTCGTGTAGAGGGGGGCGATCTGGCTCGTCTGGCTCTGGTCGTCGTAGTAGTCCAGCGTGATGTTGTACGACTTGCCCCCGACCGTGACCCCGCCGTGGTCGTTGAGCCATTGCGTCGCCGTCTGGATCCCGCGGAGCGAATTGGTCCCCTCGACGTTGAATTGCCCCGTGAGCGAGATGGTGAATCCGAGCTTGATCGTGTTCGGGGTCGTGTTGGCGGCTGCGACGCAGCCGGCCGGCTGGTTGAAGTAAATTACCACGGCGGCCGCAGCCGCTACGAGGACGACCACTACGCCGACGACGATCGCGATGAGGCGTCCTCGGCCTTTCTTCGGCGCCGAGAGAGCGCCGGCCTCCGAGCCGCCTTGCTGTGCCATGACCCCCCTTCCCCCGTGAGGGCGAAAGCACGAACCGCTTAAGTTTCTTCCGATTCTTCGCGCGGTTCGGGAAGGGCGAAAGACTCAATGCCGGCATCGTTTGTCCCCGGAGCAATGCAAGCCCGCGACCGGGACGTGATCCTCGTCCTGCTCGCGAGCGTCCTGTGGGGCACGTCGTTTCCCGGGACCAAGCTCACCGTGGGTACGGTCGATCCTCTCTTCCTGACGTTCGCGCGGATGGCCCTGGGGGCCCTCGTGGGACTGCTCGTCCTCGCCCGGCTCGGTCGTCTCGATCTCCGCGTGTTCCGGCAGCCGCTCGTCTGGGCCCTCGGCGCGATTAACGCGGCCGGCTTCGACCTGCAGAACGAGGGCATCCTGCTGACGACCGCCTCCAAGACCGCGCTCCTCGTCAACGTGAACGTGGTCATCATCCCGGTCCTGATGGTGGCATTCTTCCGGGAGAGGATGACGCCGCGGAAGGTCGCCGGGATCTTGATCGGGACGCTCGGAGTCATTGTCGTCGCGACGCGGCTGGATCCCGGGTCCCTGGTCGGCGGACAATTCGCGGGGGACGTGCTCGTGTTCGTCGCGGGCCTCGTGTGGGCGTTCTACGTCGTCGGCGCGAAGAAGATGGTGGACCGCGGCGGGGACTACGTCGCGTTGGCGGCGGGAATCCTGGCGACAACGACGCTCTTCGCCGCCATCCCGCTGTTCTTCGTCGGATGGCCTCTCCCCTCGAGTCAGGGCGGCTGGACCGGCATCGTGTACTTGGGTCTCGTCCCGACGTTCATCCCGCTCATGCTGTACGTCGCGAGCATGCGGACCATTTCGCCAACAATTTCGGCGCTCCTGATCCTGCTCGAGGTCGTCGTCGCGGCGATCCTCTCGTTCCTGTTGCTGCAGGACGCCCTCAGCACGTACACGATCGCGGGCGGCGCGCTGATCCTGGCGGGAGCCTTTGTGGCGGCGCGCGGAGAAGAACGATTGCCACCGCCGGCCGCGAGTCGGTCGATCTCCGCTCCGAACGGCCCGCAGAAGGCGGACCCCGAACAGGGTCCGCGGCCCTAGTCAACGCGACGCGGCCCAACCCGTCACGAGGGCCCCTGCGAAGATCGCCGTCCCGACCATCACGACGAGCGGCCCCGCGGGCAGACCGAGAAACTCGGCCAACAGGATTCCGGACGCCGCGCTTGCGATTCCCGTGAGACCGCTCAGCAACGCGTACGAGGAGAGGCTCCGACTGACATTCTTCATCGCCGCGGCCGGCAGGATGACGAGCGCGCCGACGAGGACCGTGCCGACGATCTTGATTCCGACCGCCACGACCGCGGTCACGAGGAACAAATAAACGAAGTTGACGAGGGCCACGTTGACGCCCGTCGACTGGGCGAGCTCTTCGGACAGGACGCTCAACACGACGTGCCGGTACACGCGCCGTGCGGCGACCACGATCGGAACCGAAATGCCGATTGCAAGGAGCGCATCCACCAGGGTGACGGTCGTGATGTCCCCGAAGAGCGCCTCGAGAAGGTCGACTTGCGGGGTCAGGAGGATTCCCACGGCCAGCGCCGTGACGAACAAGACGCCGATGATCGATTCGGGAAACAGTCTCGTCGTCCGCTCGATGTACCACGTCAGCACCGCGGCGGAGAACAGGAAGGCGAACGCGCCGAAGAACGGATTGAAGTTGAATAGGATTCCGAGCGCGAGGCCGGGCAAGGCCACGTGGGAGAGCGCGTCGCCCACGAGCGCCATTCGCTTCAGGACCATGAGGGAGCCGACATAGCCCGCCGCGAACCCGACGAAGACCCCCGCCACGAGGCTGTACACAGCCGCGTCGGTCATCGGAGCCCTCGGATCCCTGGGTCGTGCTTGTGCTCGGCGGGCCCGGGACCTCTCCCGAATATCTCCTTCAGGAGGTCCGGATCCGAGAGTCGGGCCGGCGCTCCGAAGAATCGGACGGTCCGGTTGAGGGCCAGCACCGCGTCCGAATACTGGGATGCGATGTGGATGTCGTGCGTGATCAGGAGGACCGTGATGTTGTTCGCCTTCTCGAGTTTGTTGAGCGTCTCGTAGAGCATGTCCTCGCTCCCGATGTCGACCGTGGCGGTTGGTTCGTCGAAGAGGAGGACGTTCGGCCGATCGAAGACGGCCCACGCAATGAGGACGCGCTGCATCTCCCCGCCGGACAGCACATCCAGCCTCTTCGAGAGGACCCCGGCCTCGAGGCCGACCGCGGCGAGCGACTCCTCAAAGTGCGACCCGCCCTTGAATTCCAGGAAGTCGCGGACGGTGACCGGCACATCCGTGGCGACGAAATTCTGCGGCACGTAACCGATGCGGACCGGGCCGGCCCATTCGACGGTCCCGGTGTGGGGCACCAAGCCGAGGAGGACTCGAAAGAGGGTCGTCTTGCCTGCGCCATTCGGGCCGACGATCGCGAGGGTCGTACCTCTCCGGACGTGGAAGCTGACATCTTCCAGGATGGGGACGTGATTCGATTGGACCCCGAGGTTCGCCACGCGCAAGAGGTCCAGGGACGAATCGAGGCTGCGGGATTGGCTCTGGGAAGGCGGGGCGGCGACCATCGTTGCGACGTCGCATCCGATGGCGTTATTTAAGAATTTGTCCAGTTTTAATAAACCTCAAGTACGGGGTCCGCGCTCGTTAGTAGCATGCCGATCGTCAGCGTGAGCATGGACGACTCGATCCTCCGGAGCCTCGACGACGTGGCTCAGCGTCGCCGGTACCGCAGTCGGAGCGAAGCCGTCCGCGAAGCGCTCCGAGAATTCATCGATGTGACGGAGTGGGGCCGGGAAGGCGGCGAGGCGTCCGTCATCCTCGCGGTCATCTACGAGAAGGGGAATCCCCGCGCGGACCTCGCCATGCTCCAGCATCGGTTCGACGAAATCCGCACGATGCTCCACACCCACGTCGACGAAGCGGATTGCCTTCAGATCTTCGTCGCCGAGGGATCGACGACCCGACTGAAGGAAATGATCGCGCACCTTCGCCGAATCAAGGGGATCAAAGTCATCAAGTTCATCCAGACCGCGGCTCGTCGGTGAGCTTCCGGATTTCGGTGCCCGATCGAGTCACTCGACGGTGACGCTCTTCGCGAGGTTCCGGGGCTTGTCGATGGGGCAGCCCCGCATGCGCGCCACCTCGTACGCGAAGAGTTGCAACGCCACGCTCACCGGGACGGGCGAGAAGATCCATGGCATCGACGGGATCCAGATGATATCGTCCACGGACCGCGGGAGCTCCTTGTCCCCTTCCGTCCCGATCGCGAGGACCGGCGAGCTGCGGGCGATCACCTCTCCGATGTTGGACCGCATCTTCTCGTAGGTCGGATCCTGCACCGCGACGGCGATGACCGGGGTCTCCGGCGTCAAGAGGGCGAGCGGTCCGTGCTTCAGCTCGCCGGCCGCATACGCCTCCGCGTGGACGTACGAGATCTCCTTGAGCTTCAGGGCGCCCTCCAGAGCGACGGGATAGTTCGCGTGGCGGCCGATGTAGAACATGTCGCGCACGTTGCCGTACTTCTCGGCGAGAGCGCGGATCTCGTCCGTCTTGTTCAGGACGTACTGCACGGTACGCGGCAGGGAGCGGAGGTGGTCCTTGAGCGCATCGAGTTCGTTCGAGCCGAGCGCCCCGCGGTCCTGGCCGAGCCTCAGGGCGATCAGGTACAGCACGACGAGTTGGGCAATGAACGTCTTCGTCGCCGCCACGCCGATCTCGATTCCGGCACGCGTGTACAGCGTGACGTCCGACTCCCGGGTCAGGCTCGACCCGAGGACGTTCGTGATCGCAAGCGTCTTGCACCCGCGTCGACGCGCTTCCCGCGCGGCTCCCAGGGTGTCCGCGGTCTCGCCGCTCTGGGAAAGGAGGACCACGAGCGGTCGTTCCGCCGGGCCTTGGCTGTAGCGGTACTCCGAGGCGAGCTCCGCCGAGGCGGGGATTCGCGCGATCTCCTCGAGGATGTACTTCCCGACGAGCGCCGCATGGTACGACGTGCCGCAGGCCACGAGCTTCACGTTGGTGACGCCCTCCGAGAGGAAGCCATTCACCTCGAGGTTCGCGAGTCGGCCCAAGAGGGTCTCGTGGATCGCCTTCGGGGCGTCGTGGATTTCCTTGAGCATGAAGTGGTCGAAGCCGCCCTTTTCCGCGTCCTCCAGGGACCACGTGATCCGCTGCGGCTCTCGCGTCACCGGGCGGCCCTCGAGGTCTTTGAGCGCGACGCCTTTCGGCGTGATCACGACCATCTCGCGGTCCATCACGTACACGACGCGGTCGGTGTACCGCAACAGGGCCGGGACATCGGAGGCGAGGAAGTTCTCGTCCGGTGCCAGGCCGACGACCAGCGGGCTCTCGTTGCGAGCCCCGACGACCTTGCCCGGCTCGTCCGCGCACACCGCGAGGATCGCATACGAACCCCGGACATCGTGGAGGGCCTTCCGGACCGCGGCCTCGAGGTCTCCTTCGTAATACGACTCGATCAGGTGGACGAGGCTCTCCGTATCCGTCTGCGACACGAACGTGTGGCCGCCGGCCTCGAGCTTCTCGCGCAGACTCGCGAAGTTCTCGATGATCCCGTTGTGCGCGAGCGCGATCTTCCCGTGGCAGTCGACGTGCGGATGCGCGTTGATCTTCGATGGCGGCCCGTGCGTCGCCCACCGCGTGTGCGCGAAGCCCGTCGTCCCTTTCAGGGGCGGGAGTTGGGCCTCGAGGTTCGCGATGAAGCCCTTGTCCTTGATGACCTCGAGGTCGCTGCCGACGATCGCGACGCCCGCGCTGTCGTACCCGCGGTACTCGAGGCGCTTCAGCCCGTCGAGGAGAATCGGCAACGCCGCGCGGCGGCCTGCGTACCCGACGATTCCGCACATCTACAGGACCACCGCGCCCGCGGGGATCGAGCCGCGGAGCCTTGCGCCGGACTCGACGCGCGCCCGCTCGTTCACGACGGTCCCGGGGGCGGCGCTGACCCCGTTCCCGATTTCCACGTCCTCGCCGATCAGCGCCCCGATCTGGCCGACCGCGTGCCAGGTGCCCTCGATGTTCACGTCTCCGGGGCCCGAGGCCGCCAGCAGGCCGGCGCGCGTCACGACGCCCGATCCGATGACGGCGTCCTGGATGACGCTCGAAGGACCGAGGATGACATCGTCCATCACGATGGAATTCGCCACCGTCGTCAGGGCGCCGATGCGGACGTTCTTCCCGAGGCTCGTGGACGGCAGGAGGACCGCATTCGGGCCGATCTCGCAACCGGAGCCGATCGTGAGCGGCCCTTGCAGATAGGCCCCCGAGCGAATCACGCATCCGTCGCCGATCGAGACGCGACCTCGGATCGTGACCGCGGGTTCGATGGTCCCCGCCCGCACCTCATGGGCGCTCTTCAGCGCGGTCGCGTTGAGGCGCAGCAGGTCCCAGGGATACAGGGCGTCCACCCACGTCCCCTCCGTGCGGATCGCTGCGACGGGGGTGCGCTTCGCGAGGGCGGACACCGCGCTCGGGAGGTCGTGCTTCCCCTCCTTCGCGAGCGCCTCGATCTCGGCGAAGATCCGCGAATCGAGCGCGTACGCGCCCGTGTTGATGAGATTCGAGATGACTTCCGTGGGCTTCTCCGTGATCGCGACGAGGTTCTTGCCCTGGACCGTCACGACGCCGTAGCTGAGCGGGCGCTCGCTCTGGGTGATCAGGACCGCGGGCCGGGACGATGCCTCGAGCAGATCCGCGACCGCCCGGCCGTCGACCATGTTGCTCCCGTTCAACACGAGGAACGGCTCGTCCAGATGCGCGCGCGCCTCCCAGATCGCGTGGGCCGTGCCGAGCTGTTTCGTCTGCGTCACGTAGACGATGTGCGCGCCGAAGGCCTTCCCGTCCTGGAAATGCGACTGGATCCGCTCCCGGCGATACCCGACCACGAAGAACAGATCGCGGACACCGTTCTCCACGAGGGCTCCCACGACGTATTCGAGGAGGGGTCGATTCCCGACCGGGATCATGACCTTCGGACTCGAGGCCGTGAACGGCCCCATCCGCGCGCCCTCGCCCGCAGCGAGGATGACGGCTTTCATGGATCGTGCACCCGCCTTCCGGATCGGTTCGGGCCCCATGCCCCGTGCGGGTCGTATATCCCTTGCGGGGACAGTCTTGCGCCTGAGAATGGGTCGGTGATTCGTCCTCGTTCCAGTGCGGGCGCGTTCGCCATGTCCGATGCGGACGTCGAATGTATATTAAAAGTAATGCTATAACATTCCGAGAACCGGTAACAAAAGATTAATACCACTCGTTCGGTTCGTCGGGCGTGGTTCGCCGCTGGCTGATCGAAGAGACCGCACAAGGGGCCTTTGGTCGCGAGGCCGATCTCCTCGACAAGCCCGAACGGATCGCCCCCTTGACGTCGCCCCTCGCCTGGCGGATCCTCCAGGAACTCGCCCGAGCTCCGGACTATCCGAACGCGCTCGCCGGTCGACTCAAAGTCCACGAACAGACGATCTACTACCACGTGCGGCGACTCGAGCGCGCCGGCTTGTTGGAAGTCGTCCGCGAAGAAGCGAAGCGCGGTGCGTCCGCACGGGTCCTCGCTCCGACGGCCGATGCGTACGCCATCGTCCTCAAAGGCCGCGGCAAGCCGGTCGCATCCCCGCTCCTGCCCCATGCCGGCCTCGTCGCCCGGTTCCTGGAAGAGTTCTCCGAGGACGGGAGGTTCAGCGGCTCCATCGTCGTCGGCTCGCCGTACACCCACGGCCCATTCAGCACGACCGCGCGCGACTCTCCGTACGCCGTCGAACTGGGATTCTATCTGGGCCGGCTCTTCGCCGCACCCAAAGGCCCGCTCGTGCGGCTCGACACGGAAGTCAAGGCGAGGGGCGCCGGTCGAGAACACATGATCCTCGTCGGTGGGCCCGTCGCGAACATCATCACGATGGAACTGAACGGGCAGCTGGCCGTCAACTTCGATTGGAAACAGGTGTGGCGGATGGAATCGTCACGCACCAAGAGGCACTACGCGGACGAGCAAGTGGGATTGATCGCCAAAGTCCGGAATCCCTGGAACCCTTCGCACGCGGTCGTCCTCCTTTCTGGGCTGCATGCCGTCGGCACGATGGCGGCGATCCTGGGCCTGACCCAATCCACGGATGACGTCCTCGAGGGATACACGCAAGGCGAGGATTTCTACCGAGTCGTGGCGGGCCAAGACCGCGACGCGGACGGACGCCTCGACGCGGTCTCGATCTTGGAGTGATCAACCGAACGATACGCTTTCGTACGGGATCTTGTCCTCGATCTTGGCGTTCGCGGTTTCGATGGCTTGGGTCGCCTCCGACGTCCGGTCCTCGGGGACGAGGAGGAGCACGTTGACCCCTCGTTCCGCGGCTTCGACCGCCCCCGCGATGGCGGCGAACTCGATCCGCGGATCCACGCCGAGTTCTTTCGCCGCGACGACGCCCGCGGCGTCGAGGGCCGCGACGACGGAGGACTTCGCCTCCCGCAGGATCCGTTTCGACGGCCCGATCCGGCCATGGCCGTTTCGCACGCGCGCCACGACGATCCGCCCCGGGTGAAGGCTGACGATCCCCTCGAGGTCCCGGACCGCAAGGAGGTCGCCTTTCGATGCGTCATGGACCGCGACGCCCATCGACGGGGACGCGCGACCCGGGTACGCCACGAGGAGCCCGTCTTCCATGAAGAGGCCGACGCGACTCCCGTGGCGGGTCGAGCCGCCCGCGATCGCCGACGTCGTCTCGACGAAGGCCATGGCCTTCCCCGCACGATCGACGAACCCCCGCAGCTCGAGTAAACGGTCATGGAGGAATTCGACGCCCTTCTTCGTCGCCCGGTACTCGCCGTTCGTGAATGCGAGCAGGCCATCTCGCTGCAGCCCATGGGCGTACTCGGAGGCGCCCTGGACCGTCATGCCGAGTCGATCCGCGATCGTCCTCAGACGCGTGTGGCGGCTCGTCGTGACTTCGTACAAGAACAGCGTGCGCGTGCTTGCGCGGAGGTCGCGGAGCAGATTCATCCCGATCGCATCTGTTGTCGAGGGAAAAAGGCCTCGCCAATATTCTTAAGTACTCAAGTTCATAAGACAAACATCAAGTGGACTTGAGGAGCGCAATCAGGTGAAATTGACGGTCTTGGCTGCGGGGATCCTTGCCGCGGGCGTGCTGGTCTCCGCGACGCTGATTTCGTTGACCGCCTCCGCGAATCCCGGCGCATCGATCCGGATTCTCTTCGACTTGGGGGACGGGACCTATGTCTGGGCGAGCGGGGTCGTGCCGGATCCATCGGCCACCAACGCGACGTGGCTTGCGGTCCAGGATGCCGCCCGGGCGAGTGGTGTGGCGATCGAGTCCGCATGGTACGCCTGTTGCGGCGTCGCGATCTCGGACTTAGGCGGACGCCACTCTCCAGCCGGATTCATCGGCCTCTACGCCTGGAATGCGACGACACACGCGTGGGCCTTCACCGGATCGGGAATCTCGGGTCTTGTCGTCCAGGATGGAGACGCGATCGCATTGTACAACGCGGGCTTCGATTCAGCAAGTTTTGCGGGACGGCTACCGGTGCCGACCCCGGACGATCCGCGCCCGACACTCGAGTTCCGCGGGGACCTCTCAAACAGCGGCACCTCCGGTTCCGCGGCGCCAGCGGACGGGAGGCTCCTTTGGGACCACGACACAGGCTCTCGAGAAATCGGCTCGACCCCTGCGATCGCTTGGGGCAAGGTGTTCGTCAACACGCTCGAAGGCTTCACCGTACTCGACGCGCGGACGGGCGCGAGCATCTGGGCGACCCCTCACATCCAGGGATTCTCCTCCCCCGCGGTCTTCGACGGCTCTGTGATCGTGGGCACCCGCAACGGCACCGTCGTGCGGATGAACGCCACGAGCGGCACGGTGATGTGGGAGCAGCCGCTGCTCTCCGAGACGCAGTTCAGCGGGATCACGTCCTCTCCGAAGGTGGCGTACGACTCCGTTTTCATCGGCGTGTTCAACGAATCGGGCGGCCCGGGCGAGGTCGCATCCTTGTGGGCGAGCAACGGGACGATCGCCTGGCGGCATCCGACGGGCTCGATCGACTTCTCGTCGCCCGCGTATGCGGATGGGACGGTGTACGTCGGCGTCATGGGCTTCTACAATCGGACGACGCAGGTCACCTTCGACCCGCCGTACGGCGTGCTCGCCCTCGACGGCCGGACGGGAGCGCAACGGTGGTTCTTTGAGACCGACGACTCCGTCGCGGCATCGCCGGTCGTCGCGGGCGCGATGCTGATCATCCCCTCGAAGGACGGCAATGTCTATGCGGTGAATCGTTCGAGCGGCATCGAGGTCTGGAGAGCGTCAGCAGCCGCGGGCATCTCCTCCCCCGCGTTCGATGGAGACACGGTCTACGTGGGAGGCGGAGCGTTCGGCGGAGCGGGCCACGTCAGGGCGCTCGATGTGGCGACCGGATCGACGCGCTGGACCTTCTCACCGAACGGACCGGTGCAGGCCTCGGTGACGTACGCAGGGGGAACGGTCCTCTTCGCGACGAACACGGCGCGGGGGATCGTCTACGCGCTCAACGCCACGAACGGCGCCATGCGATGGTCCTTCAGCCCGTCGCCGGCGGAATACATCCTCGGCTCGCCCGTCGTCGCCGACGGGGTCGTTTTCGCACCGAGCGACAACGGCCATGTCTATGCGCTTGCGGAAACGCAGACGGTTCCGCACTTGCAACTTCCCGTCCTCGAACTGGGCGTCGTTGTGGTGGTCGTCGGAATCGTCGCGGTCGCGGCATGGTTCGTCGTGCGGAGGTCCCGCCGTGTTCCCTAAGCTGAGCGAGCGAGGCCAGGCGCTCCTCTTCGCCGCCGCGCTCATCGGATCGGTCGCGGGCCTCTACGCCCTGGTTCTCTCGCTCCAGGTTCCTCCGGTCCTCGCATCCTCGGTCCACGAGGTCGGCATCGAGATTGAGGGAAGCGGCTGGACGATCACGTACCGGCCGAACGCGACGTCGAACAATTCGGTGTTCGGGCTATTGCTCGAAGCCTCCCGCGCGCTCGGCTTCTCCCTCCGCTATGCGGTCTACGAGATCCCGAACGGCGTCCTCGTCACGGCGATCAACGGAAGCGCGAACGGGGACGGAGGTCGATATTGGCAATACTGGGTGAACGGCGCATACGGAGCCGTTTCCGCGGATCATCGGGCGCTTCACGACAACGACGTGGTCATGTGGGAGTTCACACCCTCCCAGGAAGGCGGATGACATGGGTCGCGGTTGGCATGCCGCGCTGGAGGCGGGCCTCGGGGACCGCCGCACCCGGATCCTCGGCGTCCTATTGATCATCGTGGCGGTGGTCGGCAAACTGCTCCTCCAGGCGTTCGCGAACTTCGAGACGGTGTTCGTCGCGAGCCTCCTCGCGGGATCGCTCCTGGGCCGATCGTGGACCGTTCTCGTGCCGCTCGGCGCCCTGTTCATCCTCCAGCCCTTGGAGTGGTCGATGACCTCCAGCTACCCGGTGCAGGCGATGGCGGGGATCTCCTTCTTCGTCATCACCGGCTATCTGTTCGTCGCCTTCATGGGCCGGCGGCTGAAGCCCCGCATCCTGTTTCGCGTGAAGTCCATCGCGCTACTCACGACGGTGAGCGTCCCGATCACCATTGCCTACGACTTGTGGACGGCCGTGGGCGAGTGGTACTTCATCACGCGTCCGGTCGCGACCTTGGTCCAGGTCCTGGAGGCGCAGGGGATCTTCACGCTGTACCACGTGTTGAGTTCCCTGATCTTCGTGCCCCTGTTCGGCTCCGCGTTCCTGTTCCTGCACACGTACGGATGGACGGCGAAAGCCGAACAGCGGATGCCTTCAAAACCGCTGGGACGCGGATAGTCACAGGAGCTCTTCGAGCTGTTCCCGCATGCGCCTCAGCTCTTCGCGGCGACGGTCGAGCGCCCCTTCCTGATCCCGGACCGTCCGGTCCCGCGCCTGGAGGCGTTCCTTCAGGGCTCGGAGGTCGCGTTCGAGCGACGTGAGTCGAAGACGCTCCTTCTCGACCGCCTTGTCCTTCCCCTTCAGGTCCGCCGCCATCGCGCGCACCTTGCGGACCTCGTTCGCGAGGGCGTCACGCTCCTTCTCGAGCGAGCGGGCGACGAGCGCTTCCACCGACTCCTCCTTCCGGGCGATGCGCGTCCCCTCGGCTTCGAGGTTCTTCCACATCGCCTTGATTTCGGACTGTTCCTTCGCGAGGCCGGCGGCGTCCGTCTTCAGCCTCTTCTCTCGGCCCTCGAGCGCCTTCGACCGTGCATCGAACTCCGCGAGGGCGGTCTCGAGTCGGCGCTCCCTCTGATCGACGTCCTCTTTCGCTCGCGCGACTTTCTCCATCTCCTCGCGCTGTTCCGCGAGGACGGCCTCTTCCGCGTCCATCCGATCCTTCAGTTCCCGGGCCTTCGTCTCCGCGACCTTCTCCGCGTACTTCAGGAGGCTCATCGCCTTGGACTTCAGGTCCGCGGCCTCCTCTCCTTGTTTCGAGGCGAGTTCCTCCTTCGCGGCGAGCTCCTTGTCTCGTTTCGCCAATTCGAGCCGAGACCGATCGGAGGCCTTTCGTTCGTCCGCCGCACGGCGCAGTTCGACGGCCAGTGCCGTCCGAGCTTCCTCAACGTCTTTCGCGCGACGCTCGATTTCCGTCTTGCGGTGCTCGAGTCCCTGACTAATCCGGTTCCTATCGGCATCCTGCTTCTCCAGCGTTCCCGCGAGGACGTTGAGTCCCGTCTCGCGTCGTTTGAGTTCCGCGCGGCCTTCCTCGACCGCGGAGGATGCCTTCGCGAGGTCCGAGAGTTTCTCCTTTAGATCCGCTTCCCGGCCGGATAACTTCGCCTCGAGCGATCGGATCGACTCTTCCGCTCCCGCCAGCTCGGCCGCCCTCACCTTCAGCACTTCGACGCGCTGGTCGAGTTTCTTCGATTCCGCCTTGCTCCGGCGTTCGAGAGCGGCCGCGGACGCGCGCGTTCGGAGGAGCGCCTTGCGATCCGTCGCAATGGCCTTCGCATCCTTCTTCTGGGCCATCGTGGCGGCCTCGACATCTTTCCGGCGGGCACCGAGTTCGTCCAGGCCGGCACCGATCTCGTGCTCCTTCTGGGTCGCGTCTCGGTCCCGCTGCGCGAGCCGCGCCTCGAATTCCGCAAGGGACGCCTCTTTCGCCGCGGAAGCCTTCGCGGTTTCCTCGAGGACCGTCTCCCGACGCTCTGACCGCAGCTCGGCGCGTCGGATTTCCGTCTCCTTGGCGCGCACGGCCGTCTCTTGGAGGCCGAGCTCCTTTTGCTTGGCCTCGGTAATCGCGATGAGCCGGCGAGCCTGTTCGAGTTCGGCGGCCGCTCCCGCTTCCCGTTTCTTCGTTTCCTTCTCGGCCGCGGTCCGAGATTGCTCCCACTCCTTCGTGGCGCTCGCGAGTTGCTCCTCACGTCGCGTGAGGTCCTGGTTTTGCGCGGCCTGTACTTTCTGCTGTTCCTTGAGCGTCTCTTGCGTCGCGGCAATTTCCCGGAGGCGCCCTTCGGACGCATTCATCTTCCCGGCGAGGTCCAGCTGCAGTGTGTCGAGTGCCTTCCGGTACGATTCGACATTGGATTGCGTCTTCTCGAGTTCCCCACGGGCGTGCTTCAACTCCGACTCATCCTTAGCGAGTCCCGCCTCTCGCTCCTTCGTCTTCTTCAGAGAAATGGAAAGTTCTTCGTCGCGTCGTCGCAACTCCGACGCGTCCGCAGCGGCCTTCTCGACCGCGCTTCGATGCTCCGCCATCGCGGATCGGAGTTCCTCTTCGCGGAGGCCGAGGTCTTTCGTTTGCATCTCCAATTTACCCAATCGCCTCGCGACCGCGTCCGACTCTCGGGCCAGGGCGAGACGCTCCGCCTTCAGCGTCTTCTCGGCGTCCGCCATCGCGCCCCTTGCGTCCGCCAGATCCTGTTCGCGCTTTGCGAGGGCCGTCTCGCGTGCCCTCGCCGCTCGGTCTGCGTCTTTGACCGTGTCCGCTTGCCTTGCGAGGTCGGCCTTCGCGGAATCCAGTTCCCGTGTTCGGGCCTCGAGTCCGTCTTGCATCTTCCGGAGGTCCGCCTCGCGTCGCTCGATCGCCGCGGAAGCGCCCGTGACTGCCTTCTCCGAACGGTCGAGTTCGACTCGCCGGGCGGCGAGCGCCTCCCGCATCTTGGCCATGTTGTTCCGTTCGGAGCCCACCTTGGATGCCCCTTTCTCGACCTCCTTCTCGCGCGTCCGGAGGCCCGTCTCGATCTCCGCCGCACGGCCCTCCCGCTCCAGGAGTCGTTCCTCCCGCGACTTGAGCGACGCCTCTGCCGCGGCGGCGGCCGTTGTCGATTCGTGAAGCTGCGTCTCGCGGCGCTTGACTTCGCTCCGGAGCCCTTCCAGTTCGTCGCGCGCTTCCGCGACACGGTGGGCCTCGGCCTTGAGCGACTTCGATTCGTTCTCCAACGTGCCTCGAAGCTTCGCAAGCTCGTGAGAGCGATTCGCGAGTTCCTGATCGCGCTGGGCCAGGCGAGCTTCCACGGTGCCCGACTTCGTGTCGATGCGTTTCTCGACGCGCTCGAGCTCGCGTGCGCGGTCCCGAAGTTCTTGTGTCCCCCGCTGTGCCGCCAATTCCCCCTTCTCGAGGGCGGTCTCTCGCTTCGCGACGGCGTCCTCGCGGCGTCCGAGGATCTTTGTCTTCGAGTCGAGATCGGACTGGCGTTGGACTTGCGATTTTGTTTGCGTCTCGACCTCGGAACTCCTCTTTCCCAGGGCCGATTCGAGACTTTTCAGTTCACGGAGTTTTGCCGACCTCGTTTGCGCAACCGCGAGATCGTTCGCGAGGGCGTCCGCCTGACGTGTGGCCGCCTCGAGCTGGTTCTTCAACGAAGCGATGGTGGTTCGGGCTTCCTGTTCGCGCGCCTCGGACTTCTCCTTCATGCCTCCCAAGCCCGAGCGCACCCGCTCAATCTCCTTGAGCCGCTGAGCGAGTTCTCGATCGCGGGAGTCCAAAGCCTTGCGCACCTCCGCGACCTGGCGGACGTGTGAGGCGTCCTTCTCCGCAGCCTGTTCCATCGAGTTCTTCTGGTCTTCAAGCAACTTGGACTCGGTTTTTTCGACGGATCGTTCGCGGTCTTTGATCGATTTGAGGGCCTTCTCGGCTTCGACCGACCGTTCGGCCGCCATGCGAGCCCCTTTCTGGGCCGCTGCCTCGCGTGCGGCGAGCCCGGTCTGGGCGCCCTTGAGCGCATCCTCTCGACTTGCAAGTTCCTTCGCACGCGCTTCCAGCTTCTTCACTTGGGCCGCCAGGTCGGACTCCCTGTCTTTCAGGTCCGCTGCTTTGCCGAGCCGCTTGCGAAGGCCCGCGACGTCGGCCTCGAGGCGTGAGCTTCGGTCCTTCTCCTTCTCGACTCCGACTTGGGCTTTTCCGAGTTCGTCCGCGAGTGCCGCCTCGCGTTGCTGTTGAACCGCGCGCGTCGTTTCGACCTCGGAGTGCGCGACCTCGAGATTTCGGAGGATCTTCGCCAATTCCCGTCGCGATGCCTCGAGATCTTTTTCGACGGCCCTTGTCTGGCGCGTACTCTCTGCGAGCTCGTTTTTCGACTTCGAGATATCCTCCTTGAGTTCGAGCTCCCGACTTTCGAGCTTCTCCCTCGTGACTTTCAGCGCACCGTCGAGGGCCGCGGTTTCCTTGGCCCGCTTCGCGATCTCGCGGTCGCGGATTTGGAGGAGCGTTCGCGTTTCCTCGAGCTCGTGGGCGTGGGCCTCATCCTTTCCTTTCGCCTCCTCGACGAGCTTCGCCTCGCTCTCTCGGGCCTTGCGCTCGGCCTTCTCGACGGCTCGTTCTCGCTCTCGGAGGGAATTGGCTACCTTCTCGAGTTCGAGTGCCCGCTCTCCCGCAGTCCGAGCAGCCTTCTGAGCCGCGGCCTCTCGCGCGATGACCTGGGCTTGCGCGGCTTGCAAGGCCGATTCCCGATGGGCGAGCTCTCTGAGACGTCCCTCGAATTCGGTACGCTGCGATGTCAGATTGGACTCCTTGTCGATCAGCTCCGCGGCTTTGCCGGCGCGTTTGCGGATCTCCGCGAGCTCCTCTTCGAGTCGCGCGGTCCGATCCTGTTCTTTCTCCAGGAGCACGTGGGCTTTCGCGATGTCGTCATTGAGGGCTTGCTCCCGCGTCTGCTGAGCCGCGCGTGCCGACTCGGTTTCCGTCCGCGAGGTTTCGAGGTTGCGGACCCCTTTCGCCAGATCCCGACGTGCGGCCGCAAGGTCGTTCTCCAGCGCCTCTGCCCGATGTCCGTCGGCCGCGGTCTGGCCCTTGGCTTTCGTGAGTTCGGCTTTGAGTTCGATCTCCCGACGTTGAAGATTCTCTTGCGCGGTTCGATGCGACGCCTGGAGGGCAGCGACCTCCTTGTCCCGCTTCGCGATCTCTCGGTCTCGGGCCTGAAGCAGCTTTCGCGATTCCTCGAGTTCCCGGGCATGCGCCTCGCTCCTGGCCTTCGCCTCCTCGGTGAGCTTCTCCTCGCTCTCGCGAGCTTTTCGCTCGGCCTTCTCGACAGCCCGTTCCCGCTCTCGTATCGAATTCGCGACCTTGTCGACTTCGAGCGCCCGTTCTCCCGCCGTCCGCGATGCCTTTTGGGCGGCCGCTTCGCGTGCGATCACTTGTGCTTGAGCGGCTTGGAGTGCCGATTCCCGAGTCGCAAGTTCCTTGAGGCGCCCGTCCAGCTGCGCGCGTTCGGTCTTCAGCTCGGACTCCGTTTCCGTCAGCTCGGCCGATCTGCCAGCGCGCTTGCCAAGCTCGACCATTTCCTCCTCAAGGCGCGTCGTCCGGTCCTGTTCTTTCTCGAGCGCGAGGTGGGCCTTCGCGAGATCGTCGTTGATTGCTTGCTCCCGTTCTTGCTGGACTCTCCGCGCCGACTCGGCTTCTGAGCGAGAGGCCTCGATGTTTCGGATCATCTTCGCCAGATCCCGCCGCGCGGCCTCGAGGTCCTTTTCGAGCGCTTCGGTCCGATGCTCGTCCGCGGCGGCCTGGCTCCTTGCTTTCGTGAGTTCCGTCTTGAGTTCGATTTCCCGACGTTGGAGGTTCTCTTGCGCTGTCCGAAGCGACCCCTGGATGGCGGCGGCTTCCTTGTCCTGCTTCGCGATCTCCCGATCGCGGACCTGCATCAGTTTGCGTGACTCGTCGAGTTCTCGCGCGTGCGCTTCGTCTCGCGCTTTCGTCTGTTCCGCCGTTTTCTCCAGGCTCTCCTGCGCGATTCGCTCCGCTTTCTCGGCGGCGCGTTCCCTTTCTTTGATCGTCTTGAGCGCCTTCTCCGCCTCGAGGGTACGTTCTGCCGCGAGCCGCGACGCGGACTGCACGTCGGCCTCGCGCGCCTTGAGCTTCGCTCCCATCTCCGCGAGCGCCGCTTCCCGATCGGCGATTTCCTTCTCGCGCGTGTCCACCTTTGCCCACTGCGACTTCAGACTGGCTTCTTTCTCACTCAGTTCGCCCGCCTTTCCCGCGCGTTTCCTCAGCTCGTCGATCTCGTCTCGCAGACGCGAGGATTTCTCCCGTTCCTGTTCCGCGGTGCTCCGGGTTTTCGTGAGTTCCGCGTTGAATTCGATTTCTTGATCGCGATGCGCCTTCCGGGCCGACTCGACTTCCGCGCGGGCAGACTCGAGGTTCCGCAGCATCTTGGCGAGGTCCTTCCGCGCCGACTCCAGGTCTTTCTCCTGATCCGCGACGCGTCGGTCCGTGTGCGCCCTCAACGCCTTGCGCGTCTCCGCGAGCTCCGCCTCTCGAGCATCGAGTTTCGTGCGCGATTCCTCGACCTCGCGCTGGGCCGCAACGAGTTCGCGGTTCGCCGTATCGAGCTTCTCCTGCAAAGCCGCGAGACTCTTCTCGCGAGTCGCCAATTCCTTGTTCCGACCGCTCAGAGAAGCGACGACCGCCTCGATTTCCGCCTCCCGCTTGCGGATCGAGGCTTCCTTCGCATCGAGAGCGACGTGCTTTTTCTCGGCGCGCTGAATGGCCGCCTCGGCATCGGTTGCCGCGGCCTTCGACTTTCGGAAGCCGGCGAGCTCCTCCTGCGCCCCCGTGAGTTCTCTCTCGAGGGCTTCCAGCGCTTTTTTGGATTCGCGGGCCGCCCCAGTCCTCGCGGATTCGAGTTCCTTCGTGCGCGCTTCGAGGTCTTTGATGATGCCATCTTGGCGGGAGATCTGTGCGGTCTTCGCCTCGGAGAGCTTGCGGGCCTCTTGGAGTTCCTTCTTCAGCTGATCCTCCCGCGCCTTCGCCTCGGCTTCAAGTGCCGCGAGGTCAATCTTGACGACGACCTCGTCCTCCGACTCGTCCGCGTCTTCGCCCGCCTCGAGCGTCTTGCGGGCTCTCTCGCGGAGTCCCATTCGATCACAGCTCGAGCCTGTCGAGCAAGCGTTCGTAGAGAGCGAACCGCTCGGACTTCGCGAACGCCTTGATCTTGTCGTCCGGGAGGTCCCCGAGCATCGCGTCCAAATCCTTTAGGACAACTTTCAGTTCGTCCCGCAGACCGGCGAGCTCCTTCGTTTCCTGGGCGAGTCGATTCCGTTCCTCCACCGCGCGCTCCATCTGTTCCTCGAGCTGGACGACTCGGCCCTTGAGTTCCGTGAGTTCTTGATCCGGTGGCTTGACGGTGACCGTCGTCGGCTCGGCTCTCGCCGCCGGCCTCGGGGAGGCCCGTTTCTGTTCGAGTTCCCACCGACGCCGCTCGAGGTCGACCTCCGCCTCGGTCATCGTGTGATGGCGTTCGTCGAGGAGGCGCGCCTTGTCTCGGAGGAATTCCTCGCGTTTCTCGAGTTCGCGCTCCTTCTCCCGCAATCGGTTCACGACAGCGCGGAACTCGCTCTCCCGGCGGACGACGTCCGATTCGCGTTCCTTGAGCTGGCCGAACGCCTTCTCGCGCGTCTCGAGCTCCCGCCGGAACGCCTCGATGCGGCTCCGCAGCGAGGACTCGCGGGCCTTCAGTTCATCTTGCTGCATCCCCAAGATGTTGCGGTAGGTTTTCTCCATCTCGACGAGTCCCTCTTCGAGTTTGACGATGTCCTCCTTTTCCAGGAGGAGCTCTTCGATTTGGCGTTGCAACGCATCGCGCTCCCTCACCTCCTTCGGATCGGCCGAGGACTCGAGGGCTTGGATGCGACCCCGCGCGCGTTCGATCAGGGCGTCCATCTGCTCGAGCCGACGTTTGCGTCGTTCGAGCATCCGGTCGAACGGCTCCGCGAGTTTCCAGAGGGAGGACTCCATCGCGGCATCCGAGAGATCCGATTCGTCCGAGCTCGCGATCTCCTCTCGAAGCACGGACGTCGCGGGACTCGGCGACGCGCCGCGGGCTTTCGCCCTCTCGCGGCTCAACTGGAGGATCCGCCGGAGGTACTCTTCTTCGGGCGATCCCTCGGCCGGTTCCGGCGGGGCCCGCGAGAACTCGATCGATCCAGGCCGCGGGAACTTCGCGTTGCAGTTCACGCACTCGGTCGACTCGGCCGCGTTGATCGAGTTGCAAATGGGGCACAGGACGGCCTCGATTGAACCCTCGAACGTCTTGCCGCACCGGCCGCACGACGACGCGGTGGGGAGCGTTTCCGCTCCGCATTCGCTGCAGTACGCGGCGTTGCCGGGAGTGAGGGCGCGCTGGGCCATCGATGCCTTCTCGAGGACTTGCGGGATCCCGGAGCCTCATTCGTACGCGTTGTACGCGAGGATCTCCGAGAGGTGCTTCCTGCCCGCCGGGGCCTCGAAGGCCTCCGGGATGCCCAACGGGGTCAACCCTACCACGTGGGCGTCGGCCGGGATGTTCAGGAGGGATTTCACCTTCTCCTCGTTGAAGGCGAAGATCCAGGAGGTCCCCAACCCCTCACTCGTTGCCGCCACGGTGACGTTCGCAAGGGCCATGCCCAGATCGACCGGATACGAGTTCATGTATCCGCCGACCATCGCGATCGCCTCGTCGAGTCGAGCACAGGCCACCATCACGAGCGGCGCATCGGCCATGTGCTTCGAGTTCGTGCAGGCGCCCGCGAGCTTCCGCTTCCTGTCTTCGTCCGAGACGACGATGAACTTCCACGGCTGCAGGTTCTCCGCCGATGGCGCGAACCGCGCGGCGTTCATGATCGCCTGGACTTTCTGCTCAGGGACCGGATCGGGCTTGTACTTGCTCACGCTCTTCACCGACTTAATGGCCTCGAGGGCCTCCATGTCGTCCCGAAGCGTCCGATTTGGCGTGGTGATAATAAGGGTTTCCATGCGGTTATTGAGATGAGGATGAGGGAGCGCGACCTGGTCCTGCAAGAGCGCGAATCGCAGGATGATCGTCCGGCGATCGAGCAAGTCGCCGGCGAGTGACGAGGAAAAGCGGCTCCTATATGGAGTCGGAGAGAACGTTTAAGTCGGGTCATCGGCTTCCGCGGCCCCGCGGGCCCGTAGCTTAGCCTGGTTGGAGCGTCCGGCTGATAACCGGAAGGTCGCCAGTCCAAATCTGGCCGGGCCCACCACAACTAGGGGCAGTACGAATTGGCTTCCAGCTTGACGCTAGCCCTGCCAACGCCGGCCCGGACATTCCGGCGGGTTAGACCTCAACTGTGTCACGCAGACCTGCAACCCAAGCTGATATTGGACCGATGACATAGCAAGCTCTCCCTGAGCGGGTTCGAATGTCCGAGGACCCTCCACACATCGTGGCCAAGACGGCGATTGTCACCCCTTCAACGGAGATCCCCGCGGACTTGCGCGTAATGGCTCGGCCCGAGGATGTTTATGAATGGGACAAACAAATCGAGCTGTGCGGGGTCCTTTCAGGATTCAACGACTACCAAAAAGAACGAGCGCGGCGTGCGTTTCGATTCCTTCGTGACGAATTTGGTGAGGCCTTCCTGAAGGAAGCCTATGCCGAGCGTCACCCAATCCTCGAGTATTTCGCAAATTTGGCGCCGTGGACGCGAGAATGGATCGTTTGGTTCGCGGAATCCTTGAAGGCTGTCCGAAAGGCTGGGGACTACTCCGGTTTGCGCCACCGAATCCGCGAACGCGACACGTTTCCAGAAGCTCTGACCGTCTTGGATGTCGCGCAGCGACTCACGAAGGTGGGATTTGCCGTTGCATTTGATCCCACAGTAGATTTTGGAGATCGGGCAAGGGTCCCTGATATCCAGGTAAGGGATACAACCACGGGTGAAACGTTCTACGTCGAGGTATCGGCCGCGATGCCGAGTCTCAACGAAACGCAAGCGATGGAATCAATGCAGCGCGTTACGCAGCCTATTTTTCTCACGATTCCGTTCGTCCGTTATTGCGGGAGACTCCCGAAAACCCTCTCCGAACCGCATCTCATAGAGGTTATTGAACAGGTTAAGAACCTCCTGGACGAGGTGAAGGCCGACGGCGCTTTCCACGAACTCGTCATCGAGGGGATCCTCGAGCTCGGCGTGTCGGGGAACGCAGACGTAGATTTGCTCCAGAAGTGGGCCTTGCAGCGGGGGCTTGAAGTGGGGACTTTTCACGGCCCGCGGTACGATCAGAACGAGGTGGGCCGGACAAAGCGGAAGATCGGGGAAGAACAGAAGCAGCTTCCCAGCGAGGTTCCGAACGTCGTTGTCATCCAAAACGGGCGCCTATTCGGGCACAAGCAGGATGTGCGTTCCGTTATCGGTCAGCTGGAAGAAGAAGTCTATGCGCACCCTAATCTTCTCGCGGCGGTGGTGTATGGCCAGCACCTCGGATTCGATGACCCAGAAACAATCATGCAAGGCCAACACGTTTACACCAAGAGGGCAAAAGCGGGCTTCCTCCAGGAGGAGAACATTGTCCTGTTCAACCGGTTCTGCGCGACTAAAATCTCGCCCGGACTCGTTACGAGGATGTACGAAGCGTTCCGAGTATACTGACCCGTGGCGCCTCCAAGATGGGCCCGACTGCCGTCGGCTTGCGGCGTCGGCCTCGCTCAGTACCTCAAAAACGAGAGGGCGATTACCAAGCCAGTAATCGTGATTACAGGATCCTCCACGGCAATGAGCCCAACAAGACCCCATTGCGCATAGGCAAGGAGGGACACCTCAAGGCCGAGAGGAAGCAGGAGCGACCGTTCGAGCAGACGCGGAGTTAATCGATGCCGCCAGACCATGAGCAGGAAGGCGAAAAGGGCGAGAACAACTGACAGAACTACGGCGCTCCCGGCGACCACCGCCAACAGCGTCAGAATAGTCCCGAAGACAACGATGCGCACTTTGGCAGGAATCCTCGTGGCCCGCCATTCCGAAGAAACATCCTCTTCGGGTAGACGGAGCAGGTCGGGAGGAGGTTTAGAAAGGAAGAAACCTATCAACAGGAGGAGGATCCCCACAATTGTGAGGAATATGACCTCGATGTTTATCTTTCCCGCAAGGGCGAGTAGCGAGAGCAGCCGTGTGCAGGTCGCTGCATCGGGGGGTGGCGGCCCCGGAGGTCCGAGACATCCGCCGTCAATGGCTGCAGCCTGTGTGGGGCCAATCACCGCGTCCGAGAGGATGACCGCATTGCCCCAAGCAACGGCGATAACGAGGACTCCGGTGAGGAGGACGCGACCGAACATCCCAATCCACTGGGCACTTCGCTAGATGAGACGGATTGGGCTTAACCATTTGGACTGAATACAAAACGGTGCGAGATGTCCCCGGGTGGAGCAGGTCTACGAGGACATCCGACAACTGCGCATGCCTAATCGCGAAGAATCGATGCGACCAAGTCGAGGACTTCGTCGGCCCCGAATGGCTTCAGGAGGAGTCTCACACCTCGTTTCTGCGTCTCGTCGATCTGTTCGTAGACGTACGGATGTGCTGTGATCACGATGGCTGGAAGCGCGGGGCGCGCGCGTCGAGCTTCCTCGATCAACTCGACACCATTTGCTCCCAGCATTTGGAAATCCGTGAGGATTAGGTCGACATCTTCCGATTCGAGGCGGGTGAGCGCTTCCTCGGCGCTCGCCGCCGTGACAATTCGGTATCCGTCGAGCGCGAGCAGCTCCGCGAGATTCTCCCGGATCCCCTCGTCATCGTCCACGACCAAAATCGCGGGCCGTCCGCCCGGACCTCGCCCGCTCGCGGAGACCACCGCCGCGGCCGAGCGCCCCGGGTATATTATGGGCCCCAGTCAACTTCTCTTGACACACGCAACGATGTCGAGAATCAGATCGAAGGCGGAGACGCCTCCACGGTCCGAGGTTCCATCCTCGTGCCGCGCCCGTTATCGGGTCGGCCACCACCCGGTCGATCGGCGCCTGCCGATTCGGGGGCGTTCCTCGGTAGAAGTACCGTGAACGTTGATCCCCTGCCCGGCTCCGAGGAGACGGAAATGTCTCCGCCGTGGGCCACGACGAAGTTCTTGCTCAGCGCGAGCCCGAGGCCGGTCCCTTCGCCCTTCTTCTTCGTCGTGAAGAACGGCTCGAAGATCCGCCGCTGCACATCCGGAGGCATGCCGGTCCCGGTGTCCGAGACGAGCACCGCGGCAAAGTCGCCGCGATCTTCCAGGGTCACCGTGACGGCGCCCTTCGGCGTCGCGTCGTACGCGTTCTTCAGCAAATTCACGATCACCTCCTGAATGCGGAGTGGATCGGCCCGGCAGGCGAGCGGATGGACCTCGACGCGGGACAGAGTCCCGGGCTTGCGGAAGACGTCCGCCTGTTCCACCGCGGCGCGGACGATTTCGGACAAATCCGTTTCGGTGACGTTCATTGTGCCCGGCTTCCCGAACTTCAGGAGTTCCGCGGTGATGCTCGCGGCGATTTTCCCTTGCGCCGTGATCTTCCCCAGACGCGTGAGTACTTCTTGATCTTGGACGCGACGGGCGATGCTCGCCGTGAGCAGCGAGATGTTCGTCAGCGGCGTGTTGATCTCGTGCGCGACGAACGAGGCGAGGCGACCCATCGAGCCCCATCGCTCGCTCTCGAGCAGCTTCCGTTGCAGTTCCTTCTGCTCCGTGACATCCCTCGCGATGGTCGCGGCTCCCGTGAGCTGGCCCGAGGAATCTCGAATCGGGGAGATCGTGATCGACGCGGCGATCCGTCGTCCATCCTTTCGGACGCGGACCGTCTCGAAGCTGTGGATGGGCTCCCCACGACGGATCCGGTTCATGATCTGGCTGAGTTCGTCCAATCGGTCCTCGGGAACGATGATCGACACCGGCTGACCGATTGCCTCGGTGGCGGTGTAGCCGTACATTCGTTCGGCTCCTCGATTCCAAGTCGTGATTTGGCCGTCGAGGGTCTTGCCCAAGATCGCGTCATCCGAGCTCTCGACGATCGCGGCGAGACGGACTTGCGCTTCCCGGAAGCCGCTCTCGCTCGCCTGTGCCGCCTTCTCGGCCCTCGCGGTCTCGTGGGTCGCTCGACGCAAGCTGCGATCGTAGAACGCGAGTGCGACAATCGCCGCCCCGATCGGAGCGGTGATGAGGATGCCGAGCAACAATGTCGCCAAGGTCATGCGCGGCGCCTGGAGACCGATCGCGACGACAAAAATTGCAAAGAGGACCGAGAGGCCGCCGATCACGATCCATCGCGCGGCGACGGCCGCCGTGATGCGCCCGAATCTCTTGCGCCGGGCGGGCGTCATGACTCCTGCTCCTTCGCGACCGAAACCGTTTCCGGCGACCCGGCGAAACCGGACGGCGGGGCCGGAGCCACGGACATCACGGTGCCGTCCCGTTGACCGCCATCGGCCGTTATAAGGGTTTAGAGGACTTGTTCTCAGTTCCCCTCCGCCCAAGAAGCTTATTCTGAGGGCCGTTCTGCTGTCCTTGATGACATCGGGAGTCGACGATTCCGAATTGCTTATCGCGCGATCGGACCCGCGGAAGGATCGTCCCGGCCGGCTCTTCATCGTGGCGGTGCTCGCGGCCGCCGTCCTCGCGGTTTCCGCCAGCGCCTACGTTTTCTCGTTAGTCCCGCCGCCGCCGACTCCGACGATCTACGTCGTCTTCGCGGATCCCGCGCTCTCGGGAGGGAACGCGTCCTTCGTCGTCTCGAACACCTCGGGTGGACCGTACCCGTACGCTGGGTTCGAGGTCCGCTTATCGGTGAACAACTTCGCGAGCACCGAATTCTTCCTGGGCGGAAACGGGTCCGTCCTGCGCGTGACGATCGGACCGAACGCATATCGGATTACATGGCTCGACTCGGATGCCGACGGTTCCGTGACCATGGGCGATGTGTTCAACGTCTCGGGCGATCGAACGCCATTGCCGTCCTTGAGTGCCTACGAGTTTGACCTGCAATGGCAGTCCACATGGACCGCGAAAGCGTTCTGGACAACAGGCTGAGAACGCAGTCGTTCCCATGCGAATATCGATATTCCGGTCCGACTAACTTTCGTCACAACAAGGTTCCGGATTTCGAGGGTGCTCCGCATGAAGCGAGGAGGCCCTCGACCTGCGCGAGCTGTGGATCAAGGACCACACCATGAATCCACGTACTCGTCCAAAGCCCGACCCGTTGCCGTCGCGATCGCGAAGGCGCTCGAGTGGAATCTCGAGGCAGTCGGCTGCGCTTCGATCGCTGCGCCGTAGAAGCCCTTATCCGGAGAGCTCCCGGTTTCGGGCGCGGAGTGCGAGGACCGCGGAAATCCTGAACGACTTCCGACCCGAGGCAACCCTTCGTGCCGACCTCGAGGACATGTACGAGTTCCGGGCTCGCTACGGGCGCGCTCCCGGATGTGAGCTCCACGAAGCCTCGGATCTGGCATGGTTCGCCACGGGCGTCGACGACGAGTTGTTCAACGGAATCCTCCGATTCGAAGCGACGGACTCCGAGGCGGACGCCAAGGTCCGTTCCGTTATGGAACAGTTCCGCTTGCGACATCTGCCGTACCATTGGATGGTCACGCCCGCGATGCGGCCTAGCGACCTCGCGGGCCGCTTGAAGGCGCTTGGCTTCCGACACTTGTTTCCGATACTCGGCATGGCCCTCCTCCTGGCGACCATGGAGAAGACGCCGGTTCCAGACGGGTTCACGATTCGTCGCGTCCTCGATCGTCCGATGCTCGAACAGTGGGTACGTATCATGGTCACGAGCTTCGAAGCGACCCAACGCGCGGTCCCGGGAGCGGTCGACTTGGAGGAGCGACTGGGCCTGGATTGGACCCTCCCCGGACGCAGGTATCTCGGCTTCCTCGACGGGGAGCCGGTCGCGACCTCCCTGGGGTTTTTCCATGGCGGCGTTGCGGGGGTCCACTACGTTACGACGCTCCCCGAGGCGCGGGGCCGCGGGATCGGGACCACGATGACGGCGTCGCCGCTCGAAGAGGCTCGAGCCATGGGCTATCGGATCGGAGTCCTCCAGGCGTCCCCGGCGGGCGCCTCCGTCTACCGGAAGATGGGCTTCCGTACGCACGCCGAGTACCCGCTCTTCGTGTCGCCGTGATGGGTCGTCCCGGGCGTCGACGAGGTCTAGCCACCTTGATATCCCCGGTCCGCGAATCCGCGGCCGGGACTGTGACCGACCCGGGCCGACTGAAGCATCGCAGTCGGGAGGTGACCGAAGGGCCCGAGCGCGCGCCCGCGCGGGCGATGATGCGGGCGATGGGCCTCTCCGATGCGGACCTTGCGCGGCCGCTCGTAGGCGTCTCGAACACGTGGAACGAGTCGACCCCGTGCCAGCTGAATCTCGATCGCGTCGCGCGTCGCGTGAAAGCCGCGGTCCGGGAGGCGGGCGGCACGCCCCGAGAGTTCATGACGATCACGGTCTCCGACGGGATCGCGATGGGCCACGAAGGGATGCGGGCGTCCCTCGTGAGCCGCGAGGTGATCGCGGACTCGATCGAACTGATGATGCACGCGCACCGCTACGACGCACTCGTCGCGTGCGCCGCCTGCGACAAGTCGATCCCCGGATCCATCATGGCGATGGCCCGGCTGAACGTCCCATCCGTCTTCACGTACGGCGGCCCGATGTTCCCCGGGAAGTTCGAGGGCCGCGACGTCACGATCCAGGACGTGTTCGAGGCGGTGGGCGCCTTCGCCGCCGGGACGATGTCGGCGGCTCGCTTGGACGAACTCGAGCACGTCGCGTGTCCAGGGGCGGGCACATGCGCCGGTCTCTTCACGGCGAACACGATGGCGTCGTGCGCGGAGGCGCTCGGCCTCACCATCCCGGGAGACGCCGCGATCCCTCAGGTGGACCCGCGACGCGAAGAGCACTCCGAGGACGTGGGCCGCGCGGCCATGAAAACGCTCGAGCTCGGCATCCGGCCTCGGGACGTCCTGACGGATGAGGCATTCGAGAATGCGATCGCGCTCGATGCGGCGATGGGCGGATCGACGAATGCGGTGTTACACCTTCTCGCGATCGCGCACGAGGCTCGGAGGTCCCTGACGCTCGACGAGTTTGAACGGATTGCGCGGAAGACGCCGCATCTCGCGAACATGAAACCCGGCGGCGCGTACGTCATGGCCGATCTGTACCGAGTCGGCGGCGTGCCCGTCGTCTTGAAGCGCCTCCTCGACGCCGGCAAGATTCATGGCGACGCGATGACGGTGACCGGGGACACGATGGCGGAGTCGCTGCGGCGCGTCTCGACGAAGATTCCGGGAGACATCGTGCGGCCCCTGGACGACCCCATCAGCCCGACCGGGACCCTTGCGATCCTCCGAGGAAACGTGGCGCCGGACGGCGCGGTGGTCAAGACGGCGTCCGTTCGACGGCTCACCCACGAGGGCCCCGCGCGCGTCTTCGACGGGGAGCAGCCCGCGTTCGAAGCCGTCCTGCACCGCGACATTCATCCGGGCGATGTCGTCGTCATCCGCTACGAAGGGCCAAGGGGTGGCCCGGGGATGCGAGAGATGCTGGCGGTGACCGCCGCCCTGGTCGGGCAAGGCCTCGGGGAGGAGGTGGCCCTCATCACGGACGGACGATTCTCCGGGGCGACGCGAGGCCTGATGGTCGGACATGTGTGTCCCGAGGCATGGGACGGCGGGCCGATTGCGCTCTTTCGCGAGGGTGACATCATCAGAATCGATGTTCCGGCGCGACGCATCGACACGAGTCTCGAGCCCGAGGAGCTCCGTCGCCGCGAGCGAAGCTGGAAGCAGCCCAAGCCCCGTTACACCTCGGGTGCCCTCGCAAAGTACGCGAAGCTCGTCGGTTCCGCGTCCCTCGGTGCCGTCTGCGATTGACGGGGACGGAGTAGCGCTGGCGGCCCGTCAGAAAGCGTCCGTGTGGTACAGGACGAAGCGCCCCTGGGGGACGCCGAAGAGCCGCGGGAGATCCCGGGCCGGCGGCCCTCCGTGCAACGGCCTGGCCATCATGATCCACATCATCGGACTGAAGCGGTAGCCGAGCGCTTCGAATCGATTGCGGTCGAGCGCGCAGGAAATCAGGCTGACCGCCGCAAACTCTCGCGTCTCCGCCGCTTCGATCGCTCGCACCGCATCGCGGAAGTCCGAAGCCTTCGGCGCGATCGTCTCGTCCGACATGATCGACATCGCCGGGTACGGATGTGCCGTTCCAATCGGGACGCGTCCTCGTTCGACGATTCGATAGACTGCGAGGTCCTTCGGATCCCAGGAAACCTCTTGACGAAGGACCCTCGGATCCCGCTCGGTCCATCCCAGCTGGTCGCGCGTGTGCGCCTTGTATAGGGATTGAATTCGCGGGAGGTCGGCCACGGTGGCTTTCCGGACGCGAACTCCGCGCGGGCTTCGACGTTTCGGTGCAAGCGTTCGCGTGCCGATGTCGAAGGTCACGAGGTCGATGTACCCGGTACGACGATAGATTCCATGGCCCCGGATGTTTCGACTCGTCCCGAGGGTGGCGATCCGCATCCCGAGTTCCTCGAACCGGTCGTGGGCGCGGTCCATCAGCTCCCGGACGTATCCTTTGCCCCACACGCCCGGAAGCGAACAGACCGCCTGGAAGCCACCAACCGTCTCGATCCCCGTTGCCAGGCGGACGGGCATCTGGAGCGGTAGCACCTGGGCGACCGCGCGTCCCTTCTCCACGGCGTACATCGCGAACCCGTCGAGGAGCCGCGGATCGCGGCGCCGGCGATGCGCGACGTACTTCGGCGTGAGGGCCCATCCGAATGCCGTCATCGTGAGTCGAAAGGCATCGCCCGGATCGATCTCGTCGTAGGTTCGAACCCGCACGGCCCGCGCATCCGAGGATTCCGTATCTAGTTGATGGTGGACGGGAGAACGGCGCGGACGTTAGCCGTGGGCCTTCGCGGTTTCGTCCGCGAGTTCGGCGGCTCGCTTCGAGGCGGCGACGACGCCGTCGCTGATGGCCTGCGGGACGCCACGCCCTTCCATCACAGCCCATCCCGCCATCGTGGTGCCATTCGGGGTCGCCACCATCCGGTACAAGTCCATGGGCTCGAGCCCGTCGATGAGGAGCAGCTCCGCGGTTCCTTTCATCGTCTGCAACGCGAGCTTGTACGCGACGTCCTTCGTCAGTCCCGAGCGAATCCCGCCGTCGATCATCGCGTGGGCGAGCGCCGCGATGAACCCGGGGCCGCTGCCGCTCAAGCCCGTCACGGCGTCGAGCGCGCTTTCCTCGACCATGGTGACTCGTCCAATCGAGCCGAAGATCTCCTCGACGACCAACGCGTCGCGGTCCGTTGCCGTCCTGCCGAGGGCGAACGCCGTGGCACCCTCGGCCACCGCACACGCCAGGTTCGGCATGATGCGCACGACTCGCCCGCGTCCCTTCAGGACGCGCTCCACGAAGCCGGTCCGCACGCCCGCCGCGAGCGTGATCACGAGACCGTCCGATCGGACGTGAGCCGCAATCGAGTCGACGAGCGCGGGCATGTCCTTGGGTTTCGCGGCGAGGACCAGGATGCTCGAGCGCGCCGCGAGGGCCGCCGTGGTCTCCACGGCCTGGACGTTGTACTTGGCGGCGACCTCCCTTGCCCGAGCGAGCACGATGTCGCCGACGAGGATCTGTTTCGGAGGGACGACGCGGCCCACGAGAAGACCCCGCACGAGGGCTTCCCCCATTTTGCCCACTCCCGCTATCCCGATGGTACGCTCTCCGTTCATCGCTTCAACTCCGTCTCGACGCGCTCGCGCGCCGTCGCGATGTCTGGATTTCTCGAGGCTACTTGAACGTTCTGCAGACGCCTAAGCGCCGCGATGATTTCGATGCAAGAGTCCCGGTTGGATTGTCGATTCGTCAAATTCAGAAGCGAATCATAACCTTTAAGTCCAATTTCTGCCTTCCCGATTTGCTCTGCAATCCAGCAAGGGAGGGACGCGACGGAGCTTCGGCTTCGGAAGCCATCTCTGTCGCCTCGCGTCTTCTCCTCAAGGCCTAGGGAGGACGGATCCTCGGTTCCCGCCGAGCTGTCGTCCCTGGGCCCGTCTTTTGTCGACCCTGAAGCATTCGAGTGCGAACCCCCCGGCTGCGGTGCGGCAGTTACTCCTTCACCGCGGTGAAGGACGCACAGGTCACGGTGTGGCCGACGCCCTTCATCCCCCGGAGCTTGTCGATGACCATCCGACCCAGTTCCTCCATCGACGACGCGCGCACCTTCAGGACGAGGTCCCATTCGCCGGAGATCACGTGGACCTCGTGGACCCCGGCCAACTTCGCGATCCGCTCCGCGAGTTCCCGTTGCGAAACGTCCGGGTTCGGAAGGAAGTTCACGAGGACGAAGGCGGTGACGGGTTTGCCAAGCTTGGCGTAGTCCGGGATCGCCTTGATCGCCTTGATGACCCCGCGCTCCCTCATCTTCTGGACCCGGTACTGAACCGTCGGCCGTGGCATGTCGAGTTCACGGGCGATTTCCGCGATGCTCCGGGAGGCGTCGACCAGGAGGAGGTCCAGAATCTCGCGATCCGTCTCGTCGAGCTCCTCCATCCGTTCGCCAATTGGACGTGGGGCGCTTCAACTTTCCGACAGAAATGGAGCCTCACCCGCAACTCGACGCGGCGGACGCCTGGACGGCTCGGTAGCGGCCGGCTAATTGGTTGGCATTTGATAATTGCAAGGTGCGCTTCTTATTCGACCTCCGAAATCGTGCGTCGTGGTCCTTCGCCGCGTGAGGCTGAAGGTCGTTGTCGTCGGCGAGCGAGCCGTCGGCAAGACCAGCCTGATCCAGAAGTACATGCGGAACCACTTCTCGCCGGAATACAAGGGGACGCTCGGCGTGCAGATGCACCCGGTCGAGGTCGAGGTACCCCTCGACGGCGGGGACGTGGTCCTCGCGAAGGTGGCGATCTTCGACCTCATGGGTGAGCATGCGGCCCGGGAATCGTTTCGGGACGCGATTTTCTACGGGACCCATGGCGTTCTCGCGGTCTGCGACGCCGGTCGCACCGAGACCCTCTATGCGATTCCCGACTGGATCCGTGCTGCGGCCGTCGTCACGGGCGGCGTACCATTTACGATCGCGCTGAACAAGGTCGACCGCTCGAGTTCGATCGGGATCGGCGAGGCCGAGACCTCCTGGCTCCGGCAGCAGTTCCCGTTGTCGCCCGTCATCCTGACAAGCGCGATGACGGGCCAAGGCGTCGAGGAGGCGTTCCATGGCATCTTCGCCCGTGCGGTCGCGGCTCGCATCGACGCGGAGAAAGCGCGACACCGCGCCAACCTCCTACGCCACGAGATCCTCGTCTTCATCTCTGCCCGCGAAGGCCTCGGCGCCTCGAAGACGGAACTCTTCTCCCGCTTCCGCGACGTCCCGCCCGCCCAGCTCATGCAGGAGCTGGACTACCTCATCCGATTGGAACTCCTTGCGCTGGAGGCGGAAGGCTCGAAGCCGTTCGTGCAGACGGCGTCCATGCCGGCCTCCGCGCGATGTCGCATCACGCCCGCGGGCCGCAAGCTCGCGGAGAGTCCCTCGACGGACGAAATGGTCATTGAGGAACCATCGTGAACCTTCGACGGCCGTACCATAAGGCTCTTGCCTCCCCATGCGCAAGCCGCATGTGAGGTGATGGAACTGGTCGCTATCGGAATCGCGGCTGCGATTGGAGCCGCGGTCGGTGCCGTGGCCCTCGGGGCCGCCTCCGCCGCGGTGCACGGGGATATCCCGGGCCTCGCAATCGCGCTCCAGCACATCCCGCCGACGACGCACGGCTACGATGTCGTGACGGCCGTGAAGAACGCGCTGGCGGGCGGCGCCGCAGGCGGCGGCATCGGCGCGGCCGTAGCCGCTGTCGCAAAAGCCGGCGCGAAGGGCGCCGCGGTCGCGCATTAAGCGCGTCGCGCGCCCTCCTTTTCTTTTCTTGAAACTTTATTTATCCGTGGAGGGCATCCGCGCCGTCCTTGACGAACGTGGACGTCGTCCATGAAGACCTCCTCGATCTCCTCGGGAAGCGCCTGAGCCTCGAAGAGTGCGTGGACCGAATCACGTTCATGGGGGCGGGGCCGGAGGGCGTCGAGGGCAACGTGATGACGTTCGACGTGTTCCCGAATCGACCGGACCTGTACTCCGTCGAAGGGATCGCTCGCGGGCTGCGTGGATACCTCAAGCTCGAGACCGGACTTCCTTCGTACCGCGTGAGTTCATCCGGCATCGACTTCCACGTCGACCCGAGCGTTTCCGATATACGACCCTACGGGGTGGGCGGAGTCGTCCGCGGACTCGAACTCGACGACGCCCTCCTGCGATCCCTCGTGGACCTTCAGGAGAAGCTCCACCTGACCGTGGGCCGCCGCCGTCGGAAGGTCGCGATCGGGATTCACGACCTCGACAAGGTCACCCCGCCGTTCACCTACAAAGCCGTCTTGCCGTACTCGGTTCACTTCACGCCCCTCGGGCGCGCCGAGGAAATGGACCTCCTCGAAATCCTCATCAAACACGACACGGGCCGCGAGTACGCCCACCTCGTCGCATCGAAGCCGGTGTTCCCAATCATCCTGGATGCGCACGGAGCCGTGCTCAGCTTCCCTCCGGTGATCAACGGAATCCTCACGCAGCTCACTCCGGACACGCGCAACCTCTTCATCGATGTCACGGGGACGGACCTCGAGGCCGTGAGCGGGTGCCTCGCGATCCTCGCGACCGCCCTCGCGGAACGCGGCGGTCGGATTGAGACCGTCCGGACGACGTATTCCGACCGTGTCCTTGAGACGCCGGACCTCACGCCGCGGGATCACGTGCTTCACGTCGACCGGGCGAACGCCGTCCTCGGCCTATCGCTCCCCTCGAGAGAGGCGGCGGAACTCCTCGAACGGATGCGTCACGAGGCCCGAGCGGAAGGCGACACGATTCGCGTTCGCTCACCCGCGTATCGGCTCGACCTGCTGCACGAAGTCGACCTAGCCGAAGATGTCGCGATCGCTTGGGGATACGACCGCTACCCGCGCGGGCTGCCGCGGCGACAGACGATCGGGGAGTCGTTGCCCGCAAACGATTTCTCCGAGGTGATGCGCGGCCTCCTGATCGGCTACGGCTATCAAGAAGTCATGTCGCTCACGGTTGCCTCGCCGAAAGACCCGGGGACGTCTCCGCCGCGCGCGGTGATCGCGAACCCCGTGACGGAGGAGTCCGCGACCCTCCGCTCCTCGCTGCTGCCGGCGATGATGAACATCTTCCGCCTCAACAAGCACCGGGAACTGCCGCAGCGGATCTTCGAGGTCGCCGATGTCGTCCTCGAAAACCGCAACGTCGGCCACGTCGGGGTCGCGGCGATGCATCCGAAGGCGTCCTTCACGGAGGCGAAGTCGCTCGTCCTGAGTCTCGGCCGCGACATCGGCCGGGAGACGGCGATCGAGCCGGTCGAGGACGACAATTTCATTCCTGGGCGGGCCGCGGGCGTGACGGTGGACGGCAAACGCGCGGGGCGATTCGGCGAGGTCCACCCGCGGATTCTCGAGGCGTACGCACTCGTCCAACCCGTGATGGCGATCGAGCTCGAAACCGGATCGCTCCACGCGGGCTGATCCGAGGGCAGAAGGTATTTCCGGCTTCGGCTAATCGCGTGTCCGCTGAGGTAGCGAAGCCCGGTCAAACGCGCCAGACTTGAGATCTGGTGGGCCGCAAGGCCCTCGGGAGTTCGAATCTCCCCCTCAGCGTTCTTCCGGAGCACCAAATCTGAACCGATGACCAATGCTGCACTTGGTTTCCACTCAAGAGAGAAAGGACAGCCGGGACGAGACCTGGGTGAGTATTCAGGTGACCGCCATACGTACGTGCACATAGCCAGGATATTGGAATCTCCCTCCAACCGGAACGGTGTCGAGTCCGCGATGTCCCTCCACCCTTCGCCTGGCAGAGAGTTTACCTTGCCCCGTCTGCAGCCCGCGAGACCGCAATGACTATCACCCTCTCTGAAAATCTGTTGATGTGGCCATTCCGGCAAACCGGCTCATCATGGCACCGTCCCGGCCGATACTCGCGGTCGTGGCTGGCGCCCTCGGGGTGTGGATCGCCGTGGACGCATATTTCGTCGTGTTAGCGGCGCCCGCGCCTGTCATCTTCTTTTGGTCACTGTCCGTCCCGGTTTTCATTTGGCTGGTTGTTGTCCACGGGAAGACGTCTGTCATGGAGGTGGACGCCACGGGTATCCGGCGCGTCCTGGGCCGGCGCGTCGTCAAACGGGTTTCGTTCCAAGACATTGGCGCGGTGGAGACCGTGCACAACCCAACCTTGCGGTTGGCGGTTCTCAGGCTGCGCAATCGAAAAGGGAGGGTGCGGCTGTCATTCGTTTCGGGAATCCGCGCGAGCGTCGACGATGTGCAGTTCCTCCATCAAGCCATCGCGCGTCGAGCGAGGGAACTTGGCATCCCCGTGAGCCCCTACGTCGAGCTGCCACCGGAACTGCAGCTTCCACTCGACGCCGTGCGAACAGCGCACGGCCGTCGGACCCCAGCCCGAACCCTGGTTCGTCCCCTCCTGCGGGTCCTCGTGGTACTGCTCGTCCCGTATCTTGTGGTCGTTACCGTTCTTCCGCCGGGAGACCCTCTCGCGGGATCCCTATACATTGTCCTTCTGTTGGTTGGTAACGTCTTCGTCCTCAGTCCTCGCACGGCTCGCCTCCGAAGATCGGCCGTGGCCCGGCTGCGTCGATTGCGCGGCGGGTGATGCACAGACCGCGGGGGGGCAGTCATTGAACCGTTGGAGGAACCAGAGAAGTCGGAAGCGCCGCGTTCGATTGCTGCTTCTCCCGTCAAGGCGCTCGCTTACTGGGACCGATGGAGCGGGGAAGGGAAGAAAGGCATGCGACCTTTGCGCCATGGCATTGCCTGCGCATTGAACTGGGGGCGCGGACGGACGGGCTCATCGAACGGGAGTGACGTGAGGACCGCGTGCGGAGGGATGCCGGTGAGCAGGGTGATGGGCCGAATTGTGATGCCATCCGAGTTGTATCCGACGGTTCCGAACAGCAACTGGATTGGTCCAGAACCGAGGGCACGCTCGAGCACGTCGAGGCCGATGTCGTCCAGAAGCAACGTTGCACCCCTCCCGATGCGGTCGATGGCATAGAGCCGGCCCTCTCGTGCGAACAGGTGGTTCGGACGAAAGAGGCCCAGGAGGGGACGCGGCGCGAAGACGTCGGACACGTTCTCCTGAAGCCTCTTCGAGAGCTCGTCGACGGTGTCCGGTACCTTTTCGAGGAGGTGCTGGGTATCCTCGGGCGTGGCCGCTTTCCGGGTGAAGGTCCGGAGTCGAATTCGCCGCGGCGAGTAGCCGGGGTATAGCCCGGCATCCGAGACCTCAAGGACGACGTGGCCGAAGTCCTCCTTAGGTGGCTGACGGGCTGCGATCTTCAATGGCCGAATTAACGTGTCCTTGACGAGATCCCCCGACTCGACGTCTGTCAGGTAGCTCTCCTCCAGGACGAATCCGTCGGAGGTCGTCCGTTTGACATAGCCCAGGTCGAGCAACCGGAGTCCTTGGAGAGTCGTAAGGCTGCTCTCCGTCCAGGTCCGGCCGAGCAATTCGTCCGCGAGGCGACGGTAGTCCTCGGCGTCGATGTCGGTGCGTTCGATAAGACGGGCGAGCCCCCGGATGTGGAACGTCAGGTCCGCCAGGTCTCGAGCGTAGGTTTCCGAGGGGAAGTCCTCCACCCTCGCCATCGCCCTCCCCAGAAGGTTCGCTAGATCGAGGCACTCCGGGGCGAGACGCCGCAGCTGCAAAGCCCGGAGGTTCTGAGCGAGTTCACGGACTTGGTTGACGCGCTCGAACGTCAGCGTGCCGAGACCGGTATGAGCGAGTTCGGCCAGCAAGGTCCCCAAGGTCGCCGTACCCCGCCGGATTAGCTCGGTTGGGTCCGCCCTCTCGCGCTTGGGCGCCGCTCGCTTCTTCTTGCGCCGCTCCACTTCTTTCGCCTCGATCGTGCCCTCGGGCACCTCGACGAACGGGGCAGCCGCGCTAGACCAAGCTACAAGTACGGCGGCCTGATGCTTGCACATCCCTCCCTGGCGGAACTTGGCGGACGGACAGGTGCAACTCATCTTCTCGAGGTCCCGTCCGTCTCCTTTGAGGTCGATGATCACGGCGTAAGGCGTTTCGGCAGTGCCCTTCACCTCCGCATAGATTCGGCGCTGGCTCCTCGCCGGGTTGGCGATGAGCTTACCGTCGTAAATCGAAACACCCTCTGCGAGGACCGCCGCCTCGCAGAGCCGCTGGAGGTCCGACATCGTTAGCGATTCGAGTCGCGCAGTCTCCGGCGGCCCGCTCATTGGCCTTCCTCCAGACTCTCTAGGTCCTCGAAGCTGAGCCCTTTCAGGATGCGGCCCATGACGTCGACAAGTTTCCGCGGCGTGCATGCGAACGCGGGGATCTCGAGGTCCCGTATCTGCGCGGCAAGGTTCCGGTTGAACGCGGGCGTACCCTTGTCCGTCAGGGCAAGGAGGCACACGACCTTGACCTTGCTCTCCTTGAGCTGCAACAAATGCGCGAGGAGCTGGGAGGAGAGCCCTCCCTCGTACAGATCCGAGATTAGGAGGAAGATGGTCTTGTCCGGCTCCGTCACGAGGCCCGCGGCGTAGGTCACCGCCTGCGCGATGTCCGTTCCGCCGCCAAGCTGGGCCCCGAAGATTACGTCGACCGGATCGGCGAGGCGGTCCGACATGTCCACGACCTCGGTCGAGAAGAAGACGAGGTTCGTCTCGATCACGGGCATGCTCGCGAAGATTGCGGCCATCACGGAGCTGTAAACCACGGAGGTGCCCATGGAACCTGACTGGTCCACGGCCAAGATGACCCGCCACTCGTGGAAGCGCTTCTCGTTTCCCCAGAAATACACCCGCTCCGGGACAATCCGGGAAGCCTCCGCGTCGTAGTTCTTGAGGTTCGCGCGGATCGTGCGCCGCCAGTCGATGTTCCGATAGACCGGTAGTGGAGAATGGCGAGTCCGCGCGAGCGCGCCAAGGAGCACTTGCCGCACCTCATTCCGCAGTTCTTCCATCAGCCGCTCGACAATCTCCTGGACGACCTCGCGGGCCATCTGCTTCGCCTTTGCGGGGATCAAGTCCTTCGCGGCGAGGAGGATCGTGACAAGCTCGACATTCTTCTCCAGGTAGGGGAGCGTCTCCTTCTCGAAAAGGAGTTGCTGGAGCCCCTTTCGCTCGATTGCATCCTTCTGGACGACCGCGACGACGTCCTTCCGAAAGAAGCGTCGCAGGTTCGCGAGCCATACGGGGAGCTCGGGCGGCAGGTACGGATTGGAGCCGCCAAGACTCGCGCTTCGCTCCGTCTCCCCGTAGACGAACTCAAGGGCCGCGTCCATGTCGACCAGGTCACGGCCATCGAGGCTCCATCCGGGCAATGCCAGCCCGCCCCCAGCGACATCCAGCCCCAGGCCAGGGAAAGATTGGCCGTGAGCGCTCGCCCGGTCGGAGCGGCGGCCGAGGCAAAGCCGCCAGCGGAGGAGCGCATCTTTCTGGTCCGCACTCAGCTCAGCGGGCATCGGGACGGCCTCCCCTCTTCCGACGCGGCCATCCTCTTCTCGGTGCAGCGCCGAGTGCTGCCGCCTCTTCCTTAGGAAGCGCCTTAAGGACGGGTACAAGGAGTCGTTCCGCCCCGGCCGGGTCGATTCGCTTTAGATGGCTCGCGTACTCGACACGGGTGGCTAGAGGTACGGACCGGTCAGCGATCCGTCTCAGGATACGATCTCGTACCCCAATCGCGATCTTCTTCGCCGGCTCTTCGAGGTCCGGCAAGACGAGCGGCTTGAGGAGCAGGCTCCGCGCCCGAGGGTCCGCCGTGGCCTCAATCACGGACAGCACCGCGTCTGCGGCACCGTCCCTCCAGATGTAATCGAAGATCCGGAGGGTCCCTGCCCGCGACATGATCGACGGGTTGAGTCCCACCTTCGTGAGGAGAGGGACTGAGGCCTCGCATAGGAAACCCAGGCTCTCCTTGGTCCGATGCTGAGCCAGGTTCGCCTCGTAGGCGGACCAAAGGATGGGGAATCCGCGGCTGTCTTGGAGGGCTCCCAAAGCTGTCGCCGCCTCTTCAGTCATCTCAGAGTCCCCGGCGAGATGGCGCCGGCAGAGGGGGAGGATGGAGTCGTCTCCTAGCCCACCGAGGCCCCAGAGGGCGGCCTTGCGGACTTCGAGTGCCGAATCGCGGAGCGCGTCGCGCAGGCAGGGGATTGCCATCGCATCCTCCAGAAACATGAGGGCCATCACGGCCCGTCGCCGCCGGTCTCTGTCCTTGTCGAACCGGACGATGCGAGTCAGCCGCTCCTGCACCTCCCCTTTCGGTCCCTGCAACTGCCGCAGCTCGGTCTCCCCCAAGTACCGCGAATGCGCGAACCACGGATCTGTTGGCTTCGGTTTGCCGCCGAGGTCTCTGATCAGCTTGATCCGCTGGCCGATTCCCACCTCGCCGGAGGCGTCCGCCCCAGTGTAGGGTTCCCCGGGGTCGTAGGCCGGGAGGCCTTTGGCCATTCGGTGTATGGCGAGCGTCTCGTGAGCGAGGATGGGCACCCCCGAGCGCATCGCCTTCGAGAGCAACCTCATCCGGACATCGTCGCTTGGCAGGGGCGCATAGGGGACGCTGATCGCCGCGAGGACCCGAACGGCGTTCCTGCGGATCACGAGGTTCCGATTGCCGTAGGCTTGGCGCACCATGTCGATTGCCACGTGCGGGTTCCTTGCGAGGGACTCGACGATCAGCGCGCCCGCTTGGAGATTCGACCAGACCGCGAGCCCGTCCCCGGCCGGTGCCATCGGTCCTCGCTGGAGACGTTGGGCCACGCGGACGAGGTAACTGTAACGGGCGACCGGATCCGCCTGCGCAGGATAATCCCACAGGGAAGCCTGCGCCAAAGGGGCAAGGCTCTCCGCGTCGACTCGAAGGGACGGGAGGGTCGGCACCTCCAACACAAGGCGTCCCGAGACATCCGGGGCGGTCATCAGGCGCACCCGCACCGCGTCGAGCATCTGCTCGAGCCTCGCAAAAGCGTTCAGTCCGTCAATTGGATCAGCCTCCGGGCCGACGCACGCCGCTAGGCGGTCCGCTCCCTCGGCGGGTGCCTCTAGCCCGAGGGCACGCAGTTCGGTCGCCATCGTCTGAAACTGCGCGGCAGTCGCGTTCCCAAGCCCGATGCTCACGGCATCGGCGAGATCCAGAAAGGATCGTTCAAGGGCCTCTTTGGTGCTCGCGTCGATCACCGCCGGAAGAGGTCGTCCCATTGGTCCGTGATCCGCTTCACTTCGCTGTCCGCCTCCCTCAGCCGCTCTAGATCCTGGGTGGAGGCTAGACCCGTCGCCGCCTTCCGGTCCACGACTGCGTGGAGCGCGAAGACATGCTCGAGCAAGTAGCCCATCTCGGCGCGCGAGAGCTCCCCAAAGGTCCTGCGGAACACGGGCAAGATATCTCGGAACGCAACGGCCGGCGTCGCCGTGATCAGCCCGTCCAAGAACGCGACAACCGCACGGCTCTTCACGAGCGTCGACCGGTTGATCGAAAGGAGGCCTTCGAGGAACTGGGCCCCGTCGAGCGGGAGCGCTCCCCCACCGACCCGCAGGCGGACCCGCTTCTCAAGCTCCGCCTCCGGGAGGGCCTTTCCCAAGTAGAGGAGGCTTGTAGCTAGGCCCGAGACACGAGGATGGAGGCCGGAGGTCTTCGAGCTCCAGTCGAGGGCGTCGAGGAACATGCGGTCTCCCTTCGCATGCGTCGTCGAGACCTCGTGCAGAATTTTCAACGCCGTGCAAGCGCGGACCGTCCCCTCGTCATCCGTTCTCCCGACCCGCGGGATTGCCGACGCGGCGCGGTGGAACAGCCGCAGGAGGAGGTTTCTGAGTTGCTCCTCCTCGATGGCGCGGGTCGTTCCGTACGCGAGCAAGGCTGCGACGTTCTGGGTCGCGACCGCGAGCTCATAGAGGTCGTCCCCGGACGCAGACGCGTGTTCGACCATCATGAGGGCCTCTTCGTACAGGTCGCGGAGGTCGCAGGCGGTCACTCGGAGAAGGACCTGGGAGGCTGCGCCGACGGACCTCGTCTCCTTGAGAGCCTTCCGGAAATTCGTCTCGCACACCTGGGCAATCGTCTGCCCGTCGACGATCCGCTCGACGAGGGCGACCTCGGTGGCGGGCGTCCACTGGGTCGCCCACTTCTCCCGGACGCGGGAGAGGATGGCTGCACCCTGTCCCTCGCTCTGAAGCTGGGCGAAAGGGATATCCGCGGCGCGGAGGCGATGAAGGAAGATGCTCGTCCCGACCTCCGTGGGCGACGTTAGGTGGAGCCAAAAGTCGGTCTTTTCGTCCGTCGTGGGGATTCGGCGGGCCGCCACCTCGCGGCGGAACTCCTCTTGGAGGCTCGTCTTGCCGATAAGGGCGGAGACCTTCCCAGCGGACGCGCCGATGATGCGCCAGCGCCAGGCCTCTTCGAGGACGGCGGACCGCCCTTGGAGCATGCAGGCGACCGCGGCGTCGCGGATTTCCTCGAGCCCTGGACCCACCTTGCCCCGCATCCGCGCGAGGATGTTGCCCAGGCGGTATGCGTCGATCACGTCGGAGAGGCTCGCGGGGTGGCCACGGAGCCGGAGCTGCTCCGCGATGCCGATGAGCGTCTCGAGCGCTGTCCGGCCGAAATCGCCCCGGCGTTCGTATATCTTCTCGTAGAAAAGGGGGGCGCGATTGCCCGCGCCGTAACCGAGCTGCTCCGACATTCGGCCGTAGCTGTAGGGGATGATCGTCAGCTCAGTCGCGACGGGCGAAGGCCCCGCATCGCCATCAAGGAAGTCGTCCATGACGAACGCCGCGGCATGGGCGGCGCCGGTGACGAGCAGGATCTCCTCAGGCCGGAAGCCTTCGGCCACCAGGGCGCGGACCCGCTCGTTCATGAAGCGCTCCCGCACGCGGTCACGATGGTTGGGGTCCTGCAGACGACCTCCATCCAGCGCCCGGACCAGCTGGCCGTAGGCCAAGGACATGCGCGAGTACTCCTCGGGCGTTGTTGCCGGCATCTCGAATGAGGATTCCCAGAACTCCTCGAATGAGCTGAAGCCCGTGGCCGCGGGGATCTGGACGAGAACGTCTTCTTCCGGGTTCAGGGACTTGGTCTGTTGGCCCTTCTCCACGGCCTCCTTGGCCCGCTCGCGGTCCGCCGAGTCTAGGGCCAGGGCGATGCCGGAAGGGACATCAAAGAAACCGGTTCGGATCCCGAGGCGGGCACCTTCCCGGAGGGCCGTGTACTCCGGCGAGTACTTCACCAGCGGGTAGAGCGCGAGCCGTCCTCCACCGCCCGCGACATAGGCGAGGATCGCGATGGGCGGCTCCGTCTCCTCGTCCACCAGCACGGGGATGAGGGAATCCGCATCGGAGGGTCCCTCGACCAGGATTGCCTTAGGCGGATCCCTCTCCAAGAGGGCGGCTAGGCACCGCGACGCCGACGGCGAGTGATGTCGGACCGGGAAGACTCGGACAGGCATGGGCGGTCCCGCGTCACCCCTTGAGGGCTTTCAGCGCGGCTTTGTAGAAATCCTGCCACTGGTTCTCCTTGCGTAACTTGAGGACGTTCTCGCAATACTCGAGGAAAACCGCGCGATCCTCCGCCTTCTCCTTCGCGATTGCCCCGATCATGCTCCGGGCGACGTCCTCGGACGTCATGCGCCGCTCGCGGAAGTGCTGCCCCATGATCATCGAGTTGAAGAGCACGGAGATCGCCTCTGCCGTCGAGAGGACGGTCGTTGGCGTCTTTACCTTGACCTTGCCGTCCTTCGTCGCCCCCGCGCGGAGTTCCTGAAACATCGTCACGAGCATCTCGACCTGCGGCTGGTGGACCTCGGACTGCACCTCGTAGTCACGGGAGAGTTCGTTGACCCGGCGGCTTACAATCTCCACCTCTTGTTTGAGGTCGCTGACAACCGGAATCGAAACGAAGTTGAAGCGGCGCTTGAGCGCGGAGGACATCTCGTTCACACCGCGGTCCCGTGTGTTTGCCGTTGCGATGATATTGAATCCGCGCTTCGCGCTTACTACATCGTGCAGTTCGGGCACAGAGATATTCTTCTCCGAAAGGATGGAAATGAGCGCGTCTTGGACTTCGCTGGAGACGCGGGTGACCTCTTCGAACCGGACTAGGTTCCCGTCGAGCATGCCCCGGTAGATTGGACTCGGGACGAGGGCTTCGGGCACGGGTCCCTTCGCGATGAGGAGAGCGTAGTTCCAGGAGTACTTGACCTGGTCCTCTGTCGTCCCCGATGTCCCTTGGATGAGGTACTGGGACGTTCCGGAGACTGCCGCCGCCAGGTGCTCAGACAACCAACTCTTCGCCGTCCCCGGTTCTCCGATTAGGAGGAGAGCACGGTCCGAGGCCAGTGTGGCGATGGCCACCTGGACGAGGCTTCGGCTCCCGATATACTTCGGAGTAATCGTCACCGGCCCCTGGGGTCCGGGGAGTGTTTCCGATGATCCCAAGATGTAAGTCTCGACCATCTTCGGCGAGAGCTTCCAGCCCTGGGGCCGAGGATGCTTGTCTGCCCTCCGAAGGGCTGCGAGCTCTTGTTCGAACTTCTGTTCCGCAGGAAGCCGAATGATCTCGGGCAGAGACATCTCCCTCGGGCTCGTCGGCCAAAGGCAGACGGGCGTTCGTCCAAGGAGGCGTTTCGGCCTGGATAAACGTAGTGCTTCCGGGTGTCACAGCCTCTCGGAGATAGAGACCAGGAGGATCTGCAGCCGTCTGAAACACCGCCGCGGTCGGATTCGTGGCATCGGCTTTGCGCGATCACTAAGGCGCGCAGCAATCCCTGGCGACCCGCCCGCGGGTGCCTCATATTCGGTGTGGAGGAGTCTGCTCACCCCGCTCAGCGTCCTCCCTGTACCGAAGCCGATGGACTCAAAACGGAACAACCGTGTGGGAAGTATTATTACCGCTGTTTCGGCTCAAGAAACCGATGGCGGACATCAACTGGCTAGCCGTCGTCTTTGAGGGACTTCTCGCGGCGATTGCGGGCCTCTTGCTCGTCACCTACATCCTGTTCTTGAAGATGAACGACGACGTCCGTCGCGCTCGACTCTACATCATGGCGGACCGGATCAAGCGGTTCCTCCTCGCCTTCTTCATCGGGTTCTTTGTACTGATGGTCGTCATCCTCGTCGGATTCGCGGGCGTGTCCTTGCCCGCCTGGGTCAGCGGCCCGATGATATTCGCCTGGATGGGCTTCACGGTCTACGGGTGCCTCGAGCTCCTGTTCATCGCGGCTCCGATCAAGCTCCGGAGGTCTCGATCTCTGGGGGCCGCGGACGGCGGCATCTTCTTGCGGCGCGATCTCGCGGGGCGCCCGCCGCGAGGCCGGAACGGAGGGTGAATGCGCTTGGCGGCGGACCTGGGCGTTCGTCTGAACTCGATGCTCCAGGACCTCGGTAAGGCCGCGGAGGGGATCCGCGGTTCCGTGCTCGTCGACCGAAGCGGCCTCCCCATCGCGGGGACGGTCCGCGCGAAGCAGGACCTGAACGTCATTGCGGCCATGAGCACGATGATCACGCGTTCGGCCACGCGCGTATTCGAGAGCCTCGGGTTGCACCACCCGGGGATCATCATCATGGAAGGACGCGAGGCGAACGTCGCGGCAGTGGAGTTCGCCGACGGGACGATGAGCCTCTTGACCATCCTGGAGAAGGACGCGAACCTCGGCCTCGTCAAGTTGGAGATCATGCGGATCATCGCGGGGGTCGAAGAAGTCCTCGGGTTGCGCCGCGCGGGTACGGGTCACATCGCCGAACTCTTTCTGATGTACTCGGACGGCCGCCTCATCCGCCATTACTCCGACACGCTGAGGACGGACATCGACCGCGACGTGCTCAGCGGAATGCTCACCGCGATCCAGGGGATCATCAAGCAGACGCTCGCGTCGAAGCAGGGCAACCTGGACGAGATGAAGTACGGGGAGCACACGGTGTGCTTTGTGCGCGGGGCGTACACGATCGCCGCCGTCGTCGTCGACGGGCGGGACGTCGAGGGCGCGAAGTACGCGGTCTCGGACGCCCTCCAGGACTTCGAGGACAAGTACCGTTCCAAGCTCACCAACTGGGATGGTATGATGGAATACTTCGCCGGCGTCGATGACGTCTTCGGGAAAGTCCTGCGAGACGGATCGTCTCTGCACTGAAAAGTCCGCGGGATGCGCTGGGTGCAGCGCTACTCGGTGTCCTTCTGAATCGACGACGGCGTGCTGCCCTCGGGACGGAAGATCTCCACGGTCTTGATGTTCACCATCTCGAGCAGCCCATATCGGCCGAGTTCTCGGCCCACGCCGCTGTGCTTCACGCCGCCGAACGGCATCCGCGGGTCCGACTTCACCACGCCGTTCACGAACACCATCCCCGACTCAACTCCGCGGGCGAGCTCCTCGGCCCGAGCGAGGTCTCGCGTCCAAAGGCTTGCCCCGAGGCCGAACTCGGAATCGTTGGACGCGCGGATGCCGGCCTCCACGTTTGGCACCACGACGACGGGCGCGACGGGTCCGAACGTCTCCTCCTCCAGGACGCGCATTCCCTTGCGCACGTCGGTGAGGAGCGTCGGCTCGAAGAACCATCCGTCTCTCGGGACCCGCTTGCCTCCGACCCGTACGGTCGCTCCCTTGCGGATCGCGTCTTGGACTTGGCCCTCGATCTCGTCCCGTTGCCGGCGGCTCGAGAGCGGGCCGATGTCCGTCGATGGATCGAGCGGGTCGCCCACGCGCAACCGGCGCATGTTCTCTGCAAACTTCTCGACGAACGCGTCGGCGACGGAGTCCACGACGAAGAACCGCTTCGCGGCGATGCACGATTGCCCGCCGTTCACGAAACGGCCCGTGACGGCGCCCTTCGCGGCGGCATCGATGTCCGCATCTTCCGCGACGATGAACGGGTCGGAGCCGCCGAGCTCGAGGATGACTTTCTTCACATCGCGAGATGCCTCGCGCGCGACCGCGGCGCCGGTGCCGACGGAGCCGGTGACGCTCACGACGGACACGGGGGCGCGGATCAACGCGGTGGCGGTCGTCCGATCGCCGACGATGATCTGGAACACGTGATCCGGTAGGCCCGCTTCGCTGAATGCGGCCTCGAGGTTCAGCGCGGAGTGCGGCGAAGCGCTCGCCGGTTTGACGACCGTCGTGTTGCCCGCGATCAGCGCGGGGACCGCGAACCGGACGATTTGCCACATCGGGAAGTTCCACGGCATGATCGACCCGAGCACGCCGCGCGGATGGAATGCGACATACGAGCGGGCCGCATCCGTTTCAACGATCTCCGGCCGTAGGAACCCCGGGCCGCTCTTCGCGAAGTAGTCGGCGCCCCACGCGCACTTCTCGACCTCCGCGAGCGACTCTCGGATGATCTTCCCCATCTCGAGCGTCATCGTGCGGGCGTACGCGTCCCTGTGCTTCCGGAGGATTTCCGCGAAGTGCGAGAGGTATCCGGCGCGTTCCTCGGGGTCGAGTCTCGACCACGTGCGGAACGCGTCCCACGCTCGATCGACCTTCGCTCGGACCGCACTCGGCGTTGTGATCGCGTGGGTCGCGAGCGGTTTGCCCGTGGCGGGGTTGACCACGGTTATCGCGCGACCGCGCGAAGGGCCTCGTCTCGATTTCTTCTCGGCGGGCGACACGAAAATTCCTCGCGGTGGCTTACGCCTCTGTCGCAAATATCCTTTGTGGACGCGTGTTCGTTGCAGGGAGAAACGGCCCGCGCGATCCGCGAAGGAAGTTTAATTATGAAGGCGGCATACAAAGCGGCCCGTGCGTGGGTGGCCCAGCTTGGTCAAAGGCGCAGCGTTGAGGTCGCTGTCCCGAAGGGGTTCGCAGGTTCAAATCCTGCCCCACGCATCTCAGCCCGCAATCTGAGTGTGCCGGTTCAGGGCTTTCGGGTGTTCGCTCCATCGGCCGCGAGGTGAGCCGCCGTGACCGGTGGGGCGGCCTTCGCCTGTCCGGTCCGTCGATAGGCCACGAGGAGGTACGCGCAGGGAACTGCGGCGATCGCGGCGACGGCGGTAAGGCCAGTCCCGATGTTGGAACGGAGCGCGAGGAACCCGACGAGCGGCTCGAAGATTGCAATCGTCAACGTAGTGAAGAACGTCGTGATCGCGAGGATCGTGACCCGTTCGCTCGACGGGATTCGGCGGTTGATGATCGTCGTGACGACGGGTCCTTCGACTCCCGCGAAGATGTAGAACGAGGCCTGGGTCACGAGCCCGAGCACGAGGGCCGTCGCTGGATCGAAGAAGCCCGCGCTGATCGCGTACACCAGAATGAACGGCACAAAGACGAGCAGGTAGGAGAGGACGAGCGAGCCTGATTCGCCGAGTCGCTCGAGCACGTGTCCCATCGATCGTCCCGCAATGGCACCGACGGCGAAGAACCCCGCATAGCCGAGCCCCATGAGCCAGAAGTTCCCCTGCACGATCGCTTCGACAAAAGCCGGGCGGAAGAACATCATCGCGTACGTTACGACGCTGATCACGACTTGGAACGCCGTGACGATCACGATCGCGGGGCTGGCACGCATCGTCCGCAGGCCGCGACGGATCTGCGTGAGCACCTGCGGACTCGGAGCCCGGTGGACTCTCGGCTCATGGAAGGTGAACGTCAGGAGGAACGCAATCACGCCGGGGACTCCGTAGAGGAGGAGCGTCGCGTTGAGCGCGCCCGTCACCGCGATGATCGTCCCGCCGACGGCGGAGGCGGCTCCCGTCGCGAGGAGGGAGAGCATCGTCGCTCGCGCGATGACGTACGGGTAGGTGTCCTCCTGTCCCTCCTCGGCGAGGGTGTCGTAGAGATAGGCGGACCCGGTGTTCCAGACGAACCCGGCCCCGAGAGCCCAGATGACCGAGGAGACTGCGAACATCCAAAGCTGGGTCGAAAGGCCCCAGACGACAATCCCCGCCGTCCACACGGCGGTCCCGACCGAGATCGCGGGCTTCCGGCCGTAGCGGTCCGCGAAGACGCCCGCGGGCATCAGTACGAGGAACCCCGTCGTCCAGAACACGACGTCGATCAGGGTCGCCTCGAAATAGTCTGCGGTCCGGAACAGCCAGAGGTTCCAGAACGGCATCCAGAGGAAGAAGCTCTCGAAGACGGTGAAGACGAAGTAACGTCTCAACCGCAGAGGAACGGCGGCATCGCCATGGAGACGCGCGAGGCAACGATGGCCCGCGCATAACTCTTGTCCCGGCGTGATCAGCCGACGAGCCAACCGCGCGCGTCCGCCATCAGGATCGCGAGCGTCACGACGGTCGACTCGAACTCGCCGGACCGAGCGCGGGCGAGCGCTTGCGTGATGCTCATCCGCTCGACCCCGATGATTTCGTCGGGATCCGGACGACGATCGGTGGGCCGGCAGTCTTTCGCGAGGAAGACATGGAGCGTCCCTTCGAGGTACGCGGTCAGGTTGTTCCCCGCGTACATCTCGAGTAGGCGCGCCGACTCGAATCCGGTTTCCTCGAGCAGTTCCCGTCTCGCGCACGCCTCCGGGCTCTCGCCGTCCTTGGCGGTTCCTCCGGGCAACGAGAGGGCGACGCGGCCGAGTCCGTGGCGGTACTCCCGCGTCAAGATGATCTCGTGGGCTTTGGTCAAAGCCAATACGGCGGAGGACGTCCCGAAGTGCAGGCGGACCCATTGCTTTCGCTGCCCGCTCGGCAACTCGACTTCGTCCTCGGAGATCGGCGGCCATTCGTCACGCAGGCGACGGGACCGGACGATCTTCGGTTTCGTTTCCAGAGAAGTTCGCTCCGGCCGGGTCTAGGCGACCGTGATACTTAGCGGCGCCGATGGGCGTTCTTCCCTTGAATCAGATACGAGAGCACAACTCTTATTACGCGCGACCCGGCTACGCGCGGCGCCGATGCCCCTCAGGTTTTGGAAGAAAGAGAAGCCCGAGAAAGGGAAGGCGGAGGAGGCAGCGGCTGAATCGAAAGAAGCTCCAAAAGCAAAGTCGGCGCCGCCTGCAGAAAAAGTCGTGACGGCCGAACCGGAACCGAAGAAGGCGGAAGTCGGCGCTCCGAAGCCGGGCGAGGTCGAGTCGGTGGTCGCGGACGTTCATGCGGCCCTGGTCGACCTCGGCCTTACCGTGCCGGCGACGAAGGCCGTCTTCGAAAAACGGATCGCCGCGTATCCGGGCGGCGCCGCCGCGTTCTTGACGGACTATCGAGACGCCCCGTACCGGGCGGTGACGCGGGTCCTTGCCGACTGGCTCGGATTCCGCGTGCCGGAGGCCTTCGAACCGGAGGCGTTGCTCGCCGAGGTGAATCCGCGGCTGAGCTCCTTCAAGCTCAACATCCAAGTGCGCGATCTGAGCTGGCTCGATCAGGAACTCAATCTTCGGAAGGCGAAGCTTTCTCAGGCGGAGCAGGAGAAGGTCGTGCGATTCAAAGACGCGAGGGACTTCATGAAGAGCGTCAACGACCTGATCGTCTCGAAGCGGGTCGCGTTCCTCGAACTCGAGACGTGGGCGGATGACTTCGCATTCCTCCTCGTACGCGAACCGAAATGGGACAAGCTGGCGGCGACGGAGCTCGTCGTCGTGAAGTCGGATCAAACCGCGACCGGCGGCGAGTGCGGAGAGTGCGGCGCGCCGGTGGGCAAGTACTGGAGCGACTGTCTCAAGTGCGGCGCGGTCTTCGGCTAGGCCTTCTTCTCTTCCTTCTTCGGCTCTTCCTTTTTCTCTTGGCCGTCGATCTTCATCGAATCAGGTCCGCCGGGTTTCGTGCGAAGGATCGGCATCGGATCGTACATCTTCTCGGGCCATTCGCGCCGCTCGACTCGCATGCCGCAATGCGGGCAGTTCTTCGCGTCGAGATGCTCCTCGTTTCGCGTGAAGAGGACCTTGCCGTCGCAGTACGGGCAGTGGAGCGTACGCGGCTTCCGCATGATCCGTTTGGCGAAGATCGACATGTGCCCTTCGCGTAACTCGGGGGCCATCGGCGTGACCAAGACGGCCGTCGTATTCAAGGTTCCGATGCGGGAACCATCACCGCGAGGGCCGCAAACATCCAAATGCCGCGGCCGCATGGGATGCCTCGGACCATGCGCGACTTGCTGCTGCGGCCCGAACACGACTTCGCGGGAGCGATCTTCCGGAGCGAGGCGGGATGGAATGTCCCCGCGGGCTACGGCTCGATCGACATGGAAGTCCGCGCGGTTCGCGCAGCCGCGGGCATCATCGATCTCAGTGACCGCGCGAAGATCGAGCTGACGGGCTCCGAACGGATCCCGTTCTTGGACGGACTCGTCACCGCGGACATCAAGGTGGTTGCGCCGGGCACCTCTGCCTACGCCCTATTCCTGAATGAGAAGAGCCGCGTACTCGGCGACCTTCGCGTCTACGCGTTTCCCGAATCGCTCGTGTTGGACATCGAGGCGGGCCAGACCGAGACGATCCTCCAGATTCTCGAGAAAGCTCGGGTGAGCGACGACGTGGAGTTCCGGGACCCCGGGCCCACGGGCCACCTGGGCACCCACGGGCCGTCCGCCGACGCGGTGATCGCGAACGCGCTCGACGTCGATCCGCGCGGGCTCGCGCTCGATGCCTACCTCAGTTTCTCGGTCGACAAGCATCACGTAGCGCACGTGGCTCGGATGCGACCGACCGGTGAGTCCGGG
>DASPYU010000007.1:0-2817 GCA_035636595.1 Thermoplasmata archaeon | reverse complement strand
CCCAGTGAGAGGTGCATCCATACGCGGCTTTGATAAAAGACTTCCGCCGCGCGCCGCGCCGGATGCGTCGACCGCTCGATGCGGCGGCCTCATTCGAGGTCCGCGAACAGTCCGAGGATCCGCCCCGCCTCCCGGTACGCGACGAGGAGCGTGCGGCCTTCCGCCGCCGACATGGGGCCGATTTCCCCGACGGCCTCGGTCATCTGCTGCAGGCGATACACCGCGTCCTTCGTGTTCAGGTCGTCGTCCATCGCTTTCATGAACGCGTTCCGTGTCCGCGTGACGAGCGCAGCGACGGCCCCTCTCGTGCCGGGTCCGTCCGCCGTCTTCGCCGCCTCGATCGCCGCGCGCATTGCCTCGTACTCCGTCTTCGCGCGCGCAAAACATTCCTGGTCGTATTCGACGTCCTGGCGGTACTGAGCCTTCAGCAGGCAGAGCCGGACGACCTCTCCCGGGAAATCCTTCAGGATCTCGCGAATCGTCACGAAGTTCCCGAGGCTCTTCGACATCTTCTCTCGCTCGAGCGTGATGAAGCCGTTGTGCATCCAGGTGCGCGCCCACTCGCCGCCCCACGCGCCCTCGCAGATCATCGCCTCGCTCTCGTGGTGCGGGAACTTCAGGTCGACGCCGCCGCCGTGGATGTCGAGCGGCGCTCCGAGGTACTTGTACGCCATCGCGTTGCATTCGACGTGCCATCCAGGACGGCCGTCGCCCCACGGGCTCGGCCACGACGGCTCGCCCGCCTTCGAGTTCTTCCAGAGGGCGAAGTCGAGCGGGTCTTCCTTCGGGGCGCCCGGAGGTGCCGGATCGACGACGATGTCCTCGACCTTCTGGTGCGACAGGATGCCGAACGAGTGCTTCGCCCGCCGCGTCCGGAAGTACACGTCCCCGTCGACGGAGTACGCGTAGCCGCGGTCGACGAGCCGTCGGACGAGGGCGGCGATCTCCGGAATGTGTTCGCTCACTTTCGGCATGTGGTCCGCCGGCCTGACGTTCAGCGCGCGCATGTCTTCCAGGAAGCAATCGATGTAGTACTGCGCGTAGGCGAGGGGCTCTTGGCCGACCTCCTTCGCGCGGCGGATGATCACCTCCTCGATGTCCGTGAAGTTCTGCACGTACACGACGCGGTTCCCGAGGAATTCGAGGTAGCGACGCGCGGTGTCGAAGTCGATGTACGAGCGCGCGTGGCCGAGGTGGCTGTGGTCGTACGTCGTCGGGCCGCAGACGTACATCTTGACGACGCCGGGCATACGGGACGAGAACGGCTCCTTCCTCCTCGATCGGGTGTTGTACAACCGGAGGACCATGGTCGCCGCGAACGCGTCCACAGGGACCGCGCTATTAAGGCCTTGGCCCGCGCGCCGGGACGCGGTCTTTTTCGTCGCGAGCCGTGTCACCGGCGACGAAACTTATATGTCGCGCGCCGATGTGCACGACCGCGCGGGCCGATAGATCAGCGGAAGATCGCCGCCTTCGCAAGGCGGAAGCCGTGGGTTCAAATCCCACTCGGTCCACTCCCTCCAGCGTTGCGTCCTTCCCTTCCGATGGGAGAGGAAAAGAGACGGCCCGGAGGGGCCGAAGAAGGTTCACTACAGGTCCGCAATGAAGACCCAAGCTCGAATCGGGGCCACCAGTACGAGATGCCACCATGACGCCGCTTGACCGCGAAGGACGCCAATTGCTGCACTATGCAGCCATGGCGAACGATGCGGCGAAGGTCGCTGCGCGCCTCGCTGCCGGCGATGACGCCAACCTTGGGGACCGGATGGGCATGACCCCGCTACATCTAGCCTGACAGGAAGGAGCTACCGAGGCCGCGGCTGTTCTCCTGGATGCTGGGGCGAACGTCAACCAGCCCAACAAGCGCGGCAACACACCGCTGTTTGTTGCGGTGTTCAACTCACGTGGCCGCGGGGACCTGATTCGACTGCTCCGTTCACGGGGCGCAAATCCGCTGTACATGAACAAAGCGGGGCAGACCCCGCTCGGTCTCGCTCGAACCATTAGTAACTACGACGTGGCCCAGTTCTTCTCGGACTTGCATGCCTAAGCGGAATACCCAGTGCGACTATTCTCGGTCATCAATGCTAGCGTCCAATGGAGCGGATGTGGAAAGACCGCCAACCCCCGGGCATTTAGAAACCACTCGGTCCACTCTTCGCGCCGGGTCCGCGATGCATTCGGATGCGATCAAACGAGACGCGCGCCGCATTTTGCGCAGAAGGCATCATCCGCGTCGACCGGTGCGTCGCACGACGGGCAGCCGTATTCGATCGGCGCCCCGCACCGACCGCAGAACCGGTCCGCGGGATGCAGCGGCGCGCCGCACGCCGGACACGCCCCCCCGGCCGAGGCCGACACAGCCTTCGCCGCGCAGTCCGTGCACAGGATGACGTAGCCGCCGTGGCGTCGGAACGGCTTCCAATGCGCCGTCCGGGTGCCGCAATCCGCGCACCGCCGCTCGCGCGAGGCGCCCGCCTCGACGATCAGCACGTCGGGACGGTCCGTTGGCGGGATTGACAGCGGAGGCGGCGGGGGAGCCTCTCCTTCCGGGGGCACAGCCACGGCCTGAGGCATCGACGCTCCGCCGTGAAAAACTTGTCTTACTGGGTCTCCTTTGAGATCACGACGCTCTTCACCCGCGGGGCGACTTCCGGCGCGTCCTGCTCGAGGTACGTCAGGTAGCCCGAGCCGACGTTGAAGTGCACGACGGAGACCTTCTTCTCCAGATCGACGATCGGCTTGCCGGATTTCCGCTTCACGGGAACTCCTTCTGTGGCATCGGTTCTCCCGAGACGCCTTAAAGGGTATTCCTCA
>DASPYU010000006.1:0-2266 GCA_035636595.1 Thermoplasmata archaeon | reverse complement strand
ATCCGGGACGAATTCGCGGGCTCCGCCACCGGGACCCGGACCGACGGCGCCTCCGCCGAGGGCGTTGGCGATAATCCCCGACGCGGACGTCGGGATGAACCACGGCTTGACGCTCGCCACGGAGAGGATCGCGCCGATGATTGTGAAGATCAGCGTGAAGAGGAAGAACGTCAGGACCGTCGCGGCGACCGTGCTCTTCAGCAACGCCGAGAGGAGGTAGGCGACCCCGACGACCGCGGTCATGTAGGCGAGCGCGTAGACGTAGGAGAGGCCAACGTCCCACGTCAGGGAGCCCGTGATCACGAGGGCCGCAATCGCCGCGGCGCCGTAGTACAGGGTGAGCACGGCGGCGGAAACGATCAGGCTGGCGGCAATCTTCCCGATGACGAGGACCTCCCGACGGACCGGGTTCGGGAACAGGAAGTACCCCGTCCGCTTCTCGTGCTCCGAGACGAGCGCGTCCGCCGCGAACAGGACCCCGCTGAGGACCACGAGCAAGCCGCTGAACGTGGCGAAGGTCGAAACGAACGCGTTCGGAGTCGACGCGTACGGGATCCCCAAGGCCGGCGGCAGGCCCAGGAAGAGGCCGACGATCAGTGCCACGAGGATCAGCATGCCGAGGAGGCGGCGGCCTCGGATGTACTTGCGAATCTCGTAGCTCGCGACGGTGACTACCTGACCGAACGGCGTCGTCGTCATAAGCGATCCGACTCCTGGATGCGGTCGAGGTAGAGCTGTTCGAGCGACGAGCCGAGCGGCCGGTACGTGATGACTTTCAGGCCGCGGGTCACCATCGCTTCGAGCACACGCGCCTGCCCTTCCTCACCGCCAGAGATCCGGAGGTCGATCGTCGAGTCGCCCTCGTTCTTGATCTCCACGATTCCGGGGACCGATGCGAGGGCTTCGAGATCTTGCGGCGTCGGCGGACGGAGGAAGGTCGTCTGGAACGTGGACGTGTCGGACCCCCGGGAAAGGTCGCGCACGGAACCGTGGATCAGAAGCTCCCCGTGGTTCAGGAGCGCGACGTCGTCGCAGACCTCCTGGACCTCGCCGAGGAGGTGGGAGCTCATGAAGATCGTCCGGCCCTCGCCTTTCAGCGACTGGATCACGTCCCGGACCTCCGCCATGCCCCTCGGATCCAAGCCCGACGTGGGCTCGTCGAGGATGAGGAGGGCGGGCTCGTTGAGGAGCGCCTGCGCGATCGCGAGGCGCTGCTTCATTCCCTTCGAGAACTCCTGGATCCGGTGGTCGGCCCAGTCACTCATCTTGACCCCTTTCAGGACGTCTTCGCTGCGCGACTCGATCTCCTTGGACGACATGCCGCGGAGGCGTCCCGCATAGGCGAGGGTCTCGAGCGGCGAGAGGTAGCCGTAGAACTCCGGGGTCTCGATGACCGCGCCGATCCGGGCCAGCGCCCGGGTCGGCTCCTGGCGGACATCGATGCCGAACAACGTGGCATGGCCCCGGGAAGGGCGGATCAGGTTCGTCATGATCTTGATCGTCGTCGATTTTCCCGCGCCGTTCGGACCGAGGAAGCCGAGGGACGTTCCCTCGGGGACGGTCAGGTCGAGAGACTTCAGGGCGGTGAAGTGACCGTACTCCTTGCCGAGGCCCTTCAACTGGACCGGAAATTCGCTGGCCACCGATCCCGCGTTTGAGGACTGCATGAGAATCGCGATATATCGCGATATACTTAAACTCTTTGAAACGACTCCGCTAGGATCCGGGGAACGAAAAGGGATTGACTGTGAAGTCGCGTCACGTCCGTAAAGCCGGGGCCGCCCGAGGACCGAGAACAATGTTCTTGGCACGGGTCGTCGTTCGACCGGTCCAGACACCGAACGGAGCGCGACGCGATGGCGAAGACGCGGGACTGGGAGGACATGCGGACGATGTCGACCCGCCTCCTCGAGGAGCGGACGGGAGAAGGCGTCGACGCCTGGAACCGGCGCATCAAGAAAGAGGCCTTCGAGGACGAAGGGAGCCTCCGGTCCTGGTTGACGAAGCAAGGGGTGACGGGATACGCTCAGACGCTCCTCGTGATGGAACGGTTCGGATACCCGGATTTCCTCACCGCTACCGCGGACGAACTCATCGATGGGCAGTACGTGGACAGGCCGCAGCTCCGACCGATCCTCGACGCCGTCATCGGGGCAGCCGCGGGCCTCGGGGACGTCACGATCCAGGCGCGCAAGACGTTCGTGGCGCTCGTCTCGCCCCGCCGGACGTTCGCCCGCGTGCAAGCGACGACGAAGGACCGCGTCGA
>DASPYU010000005.1:0-151956 GCA_035636595.1 Thermoplasmata archaeon | reverse complement strand
TGCGCCCGATGCGCATCATCGTGTGCATCAAGCAGGTTCCGAAGGCCCAGGAACTCCAGGTCGATCCGGTCACGCAGACGTTGAAACGGGTCGGCGTGCCGAGCGAGATCAACCCGCCGGACGCGAATGCCCTGGAGATCGCCCTCACGTTGAAGGACCGTCACGCGGCCGAGGTCGTCGTGCTCTCGATGGGACCGACCTCCTTCGACGAGAGCCTGGAGCGGGCCGTGGCCATGGGCGCGGACCGATCCGTCCTCCTGACGGACCGCATCCTCGGAGGATCGGATACAGTGCCGACCGCGTACGCGCTGAGCGAGACGATCCAGAAGATCGGCGGGTACGATCTCATCCTGACCGGAGAGGAGACGACGGACGCATCGACGGGTCACGTAGGCCCGGGGATCGCGGGCCATCTAGACCTGCCCCAGATCACGTACGTGTCCGAGGTCCGGATTGTCGACGGCACGATCCGCGCGCGCCGGACCGCCGAGGACGGGACGGAATGGTGGCAGACGGACATGCCCTCCCTCTGCACCGTGAACTTTGGGTGCAACAAGCCCCGTTCCCCGACGTTGACGGGAAAGATCCGAGTGAAGCGCGGCGGCGTGATCGTCCACTGGTCCTGCGCCGACGTCGGGATCGACCCGAAGAAGGTCGGGCTGCTCAATTCGCCGACGATCGTCGCCAAGGTCGACACGATCCGACTCCCGCCCCGGGCGGGCCGGATTTTCTCCGGGGACGCGAAGGAAGCCGTCCGCGCCCTCCTCGACGCTCTGATTCGAGACCGGGTGATCGCCCCGTGACGGACGGCCACGTCCTCGAGGACAAGTCCCATTTCCGCGGGGTCTGGGTGTTCCTGGAGCACCGCAAGCAAGGCCTCCGCGATGTCTCCGTGCAACTGATCGGCGAGGGCCGGAGGCTCGCGGACCTGCGTGGGGCGACGTTCACCGGAATCCTCCCGGGCCACGACGTCGATGCGCTCGCTCACCATGCGATCGGCTACGGCCTCGATCGAGTGGTCGTCGTCGACGACCCGATGCTCGGGATCTACCGCTCGCGGCCGTATGCCCAGGTGATGGCGCAGCTCATTCGCCACCACAAGCCGGAGATCGTGCTGTTCGGCGCGTCGAAGAACGGGCGGGACCTCGGCGGACGGCTCCACGCGATCCTCGAGACGGGCCTCGCGGCGGACTGCGTGAAGTTCGACATCGATGCGGACGGCAACCTCGACATGATCCGCCCGAGTTTTGGCGGCAAGTCGCTCGCCCACATCCTGTGCAAGAAGCACCGCCCCCAGATGGCCTCGGTCCGGAGGAACGTGTTCGTCGCACCGCGGCACGACCCCGCGCGCCGCGGAGACGTCGTGCGGGAAGAGGTCCATCTGACCCCGAAGGACGAGGACGTGTCGCTGGTCGAGTTCCGGGAATTCACTCAAGAGGGCGGCCTTCGGCCCGACGACGCCCAGATCGTGGTGAGCGGCGGCTTCGGCCTCGGCGAGGCCCGCAACTTCGCGATGCTGCAGGAACTCGCGGACGTCCTCGGCGGAGCCCTCGCGGCGTCGCGCAAGGCGGTCGACAGCGGATGGGTTCCGAAGATGTTGCAGGTCGGCCAGACCGGGATGACCGTCCGCCCGAAGCTCTACGTCGCGGTCGGCATCAGCGGCGCGGTCCAGCATCTTGCAGGCATGCAGGAATCCGAGAAGATCCTCGCGATCAACCTCGACCCGAAGGCACCGCTGTTCGAGATCGCGGACTACGGGATCGTGGGCGATCTGTTCGAGGTGGTCCCGGAGATGATCCGCCAGCTCAAGGCGTCCCGGTCCGGCGGGGCCGCGGTCCCTGCGACGGTTCCGGCAGCAGCTCGCTGACATTCACGCGGCGCAACGTGACGCCGAAGACGCCTTGGAAGTGCACGATCACCGATGCCTTCACGTCCTCCATGTCGACGCGGTGGCCGAGGACCGCTTCCATCGACGTCATGATGCCGCCGTCGTGGCCGCACGGGCGGATCTTGAGGAACTCCCGGAGGTCCGTCGTCACGTTGTGCGCGAACCCGTGGAACGTGACGTGGCGGTGGACCGCGAGTCCGATCGACGCGATCTTCTTGCCGCCGATCCAGATTCCCCTCTCCGGTCCCTCCCGCGTCGCCCCGATGCCGAAATCCGCGCAGGTCCGCAGGAGCACGTCCTCGAGGTCCGTGACGAGCTGCTTGATCTCGAGGCGATCCGGGAGCTTCAGGATCGGATACCCGACGAGTTGTCCCGGCCCGTGGTAGGTCGCCTCCCCGCCCCGCTCGACCTCGACGATGTCCAGCCTCGGGTCGAGGACGTCCGCCCGGGTCCCGCGACGGCCGAGCGTGGCGACGGGATCGTGCTCGACGAGGATGAGTCCGTCCGGGATCTTGTCCTCAGCCCGGCGGTCGACGAGGGCCTTCTGGAGGTCCCACACCTCGCGATAGGGCTTTCGTCCGAGGTCGAGCAGCCACGCATCTCGGACGATGACGATGGACTTCTCGCCCCCTTCGGTCGTGGTGAGCATGGTCTCAGCGATTCAGCACGTGGATCGCTTGTCCGAGCGCCGCCTCCGCGCTCTCCATGATCCCTTCGGGCAAGGTCGGATGCGGGTGCACGGTCAGCGCGATGTCCGTCACGGTCGCTCCCATCTCAATCGCGAGAGTGAGCTCGCTGATCAGGTCGCTCGCGTCCGGGCCGACGATCGTCGCGCCGAGCAGGACCTTGGAGTCCACGTCCGCGAGGAGCTTCACGAAGCCCTCGTACTCTCCCGTCGTCAGGGCGCGGCCGATCGCGGCGAAGGGGATGCGACCGATGCGGACCTTGCGGCCCTTCGCGGCGGCCTCGGATTCCTGCATCCCCACGGTGGCAATCTCGGGATCCGTGAAGATCGCCGCGGGCATCGCCCGGTAGTCGACCTCGACCGGGTGGCCCGCGATCACCTCCGCGGCGATGAGTCCCTCCTTGGTCGCCTTGTGCGCGAGGAATGGCGGGCCGATCACGTCGCCGATGGCGAACACGTGCGGGTTCGTCGTCCGGAGCTGGGAATCGACCTTGACGTACCCCTTGGCCGCAAGCTCGACGCCCGCTTTGTCCGGATGAAGCTCGTCCGTGTTTGGGCGACGGCCGACGGTGACCAGGACCACGTCCGCGCGCCGGGCGATGAGCCCTTCCGGGGTCACGACGTCCACGACCGTCTGGCCTTTCTCCTCCCGCCATCCGCGTGCCTGGGACTTCGTGTGGACTTCGACCCCGAGTTTCTGCAGTCGGCGGCCGACGATTCGCACCGCTTCCGGGTCGGTCCCCGGCAGGAGCTGGTCCAGAATCTCGATCACGACGACGCGGCTACCGAGCTTCGCGTAGAACGTCCCGATTTCCAGACCGGAGATGCCGCCGCCAATGATTGCGAGATTCGGCGGGACCCGCGGGAGTTCCAGGGCCTCCTTCGTGCTCACGACCTTCTTGCTGTCGAATCGAAAAGCCGGGAGATCGCTCGGGCGCCCGCCCGTCGCGATGATCGCGTCCCCGAACCCGATGTCCTCGGAGAGATTTGGTCCTCGGAGATGGAGGCTCGAGGGGCCGGTGAACGACGCCTCGCCGTACACGACCTCGACGCCGTTGCCCTTGCACAGCGTGCCAATTCCGTTCACGAGGCGCTGGACGACGGAGGACTTCCATTGCTGGAGCCGGGCCATGTCGACCTTGACCGGTCCCGTCTCGACGCCGCGTTCCGCCGCGTGCTCGATCGCCTGGACGAGGTTCGCGGTGTGGATGAGCGCCTTGCTCGGGATGCATCCGTAATTGAGGCATTCACCGCCGAGCTTGTCGCGCTCGACGAGGAGGACGCGCTTGCCGAGTTGCGCCGCGCGGATCGCCGCGGGATAGCCGCCGGGCCCCGCTCCGACCACGACGACGTCGACTTGGCGGGCCACGAACCGACCCAACGGCTCCGCAGACTTATCCCTTTTCGTCGCGGTTTCCCTTCGGCCGTCTTGAGAAGTTGCTTATCGGCGAAGACTCCTTACTCTCCTGCTTGTCAGCCGGCGACACGCGCTCCACAGCCGAATCTGCGCCCGGGCTGAGTCAGCGCCTTGGCCGGAGGGTTCTCGTTCAAGGGTCAGTACTCGCGGCAGCGGTCGTTTTGTTCGCCGTGACCTCCTCCACGCTTCCGTCGGTGATCCATCCCATGTGCATCGAAGGTGGGACGTACTCGGGGTTTCCGGTTTCCTATTGGCTCCAGTGCTTCGGGCCTCCCGAACCTGGAGGTAGTCGCCCGCTCGATTCGCCGCAAGGAGATCCCGCGGCCATCGCCATCGACATCGCATTCTGGTATGCGTTAGTCTGGTTCCTCGGGTATTTCGTACGCCGAATCCGAGCCACCGAAGGTCCTCTGTGAATCGGGCCTGTCACTCCAAGCCTAGAAACAACATCGCGGGGTGTTCGAGGTGGTTCCGGACTGCCTGCACGAACGCCGCGCCGACATGACCGTCGACGACACGATGGTCGAAGGAGCACGATAGGTACATCATCTCTCGGATCACAACGTGATCGTCCCGGACTACGGGACGCTTCTCAATCTTGTGAATCCCGAGGATTGCGACCTCGGGCCAATTGATGATTGGCGTCGCGAGGATCCCGCCTTCCTTGCCGAGGGACGTGATGGTGAAGGTGGAGCCTTGGACGTCCTGCAGGGAGAGTTTCTTCTCCCGCGCGGCGATCGAAAGTCGCTCAATCTCTTGCGCGAGCCCCCAGAGGTCCTTCTTGTCTGCATCGTGCACGACGGTCACGGTGAGGCCTTCGTCCGTCGCGGTGGCGATGCCCATGTTGTAGTATCTCTTGACGATGATCTCCCCGCGCTCGTCGTCGACGGATGCATTCAGCGTCGGGAATTCTTTGAGCGCTACGAGGATCGCCCTGATGAAGAACGGGAGGAACGTAAGTTTGATTCCTTTCCGGTCCGCGGACTCCTTCAGGTGGTCCCGAAGGTGGACGAGCTCCGACATGTCGACCTCTTCCACGTACGTGAAGTGCGCGGCGGTCGCATTCGACTTCGCCATCTTGTCGAAGATGCGTTTACGGAGCCCATGGATCGGGATGCGCTCCTCCGCCCCGCTGGGAGTGGCCTGAGTCACTGCAGGTCTCGGCGCCGCTGCAGGCGTTCTCGCCCCACGTCGGACGTCGTCCTCCGTCACCCGGCCTTGCGGCCCGCTCCCCCGGATGGCGGCGAGCTCGACGTTGAGTTCTTTCGCGAGCCGGCGGACCACCGGCGCGGCGAGGATCTCCCCCGAGGCCGGGAGCGGAGAGGGGGCGCGCGGCGGTGCGACCGAGGTGCTCGCGACGCTCGGTGATGGGGCCGGAGCGGGAGACATGGGAATCGATTCCCCCGCCTCACCGAACACGACGAGCGTCGACCCGACTTTCACGACCTCGCCTTCCTTCGCGCGGAGCTGGAGGATCTTGCCCGTGACCGGCGACGGAATCTGGACGGTCACCTTGTCCGTCATGACCTCGACGACGGGATCGTTCTCCTTGACCGCGTCGCCTTCCTTGACGAACCACTTGACGACCTCGCCCTCGTGGACCCCCTCGCCGATGTCCGGGAGCTTGAATTCGCGGGCCATCTGCGTCGCCAAGACTCGCGGCCATCTTAACGGTTTGCCCCTTCCGACCCGAAATACTCCGAGCGGATGCGAATCATTTTATGTCCACGGTCCGATGCCCGTGATGGGGAGGAGTAGGGTCGTGGAGGAGTGGCACAGACCGGTGGGCGTGATTTGTGCCCGGCGCTCCGCGCCGGAGATGTTCCCGTCCTGCTCCTCCTTTCTCTGAACTCGGGGGAGAGATACCATGCGTCCGTTGGGCATCACGATACTGGGTGCGCTCGTCCTGTTAGCCGCAGTCGTCATGGTCCTGATTGGGATCGCCGCGTTCTTCGTCGGCCTGGCCTTCCTCGTGCCCGGCTCGCCCACCTCCGGGACGCCGCTCCTGTTGAACGGCCTGTTGTACTTCTTCATCGGCGTCGTGCTCGGAGTCGCCGGAATGGGGCTGCTGCGGTTGCGGCCGTGGGCCTGGGGCCTCGCGATTCTGGCCTCGCTCGTCACGCTCGTGTATCTCGGGTACAACATGTACCAGGCGTCGAGCGCGGGGCTGGGCGTGAAACTTGAGGGACTCCTGACGCTTGCGATCGTCGCGGCCGTGTTCATCTATCTGCTGAGCGTCGCGCGCGCGTTCCGTCGTCCCGCCGGCACGATGTGATCGGCGTCTTGAGGAGCGGCCCGTTCAGAAGGCCATGACCTTGTCGATGGCGGCGAGGACGCGGTCCGCGTTCGGCATGTAGACGTCCTCGAGCGCATAGGGGAACGGCGTGTCGAAGCCGGTCACCCGGACGATCGGTCCTCGCAGATACTCGATTGCCTTCTCGGCCAGGATGGCGCTGATCTCCGCGCCGTACCCCGCGGTCCGAGGCGCCTCGTAGACGATGACCGCCCGTCCCGTTTTCTTGACGCTTGCCAGGAGCGGCGGCTCATCGAGCGGCACGAGGGTCCGCAGGTCGATGACCTCCGCCTCCACGCCTTTCTCGGCGGCTTTCGTCGCGGCGTCGAGGCACACTTGCGCCATGGCGCCGTACGCGATGAGCGTGACATCCTTCCCGGGACGCCGGATGGCGGCTTGGCCGAGCGGCACGGTGAACTCACCTTCCGGCACGTCCTCCCGCGAAGAGCGGTAGAGTTTCTTCGGCTCGAGGAACAGGACCGGATCCGGGTCGCGGATCGAGGATGTGAGGAGGCCCTTCGCCTCCTTCGGCGTCGAGGGCACGACGACCTTCAGCCCCGGCGTGTGGCAGAAGTACGCCTCGGAGGACTGCGAATGGTAGTGTCCACCGCGGATCCCTCCGCCGAACGGCGTCCGGATCGTCATCGGCACGCTGAACTGGCCTCCGGAACGGTAGCGCATCTTCGCCGCCTCGGAGACGATCTGGTCGAATCCCGGGTAGATGAAGTCCATGAACTGAATCTCGGGCACCGGCCGCAATCCGTACATGGCCATCCCGATCGACGTGCCGATAATCCCGCCTTCCGCGAGCGGGGTGTCGAACACGCGCTCCGGGAATTCGTCGATCAGGCCCTCCGTGCACCGGAATACCCCGCCATTCCGGCCGACGTCTTCTCCCAGGACGATGACGCGGTCGTCCCGGCGCATCTCCTCCCGCAGGGCGTTGTTGATCGCTTGCACCATCGTCATCGCGGGCATCGTCACGACCTCGTCGCGTAGTATTCGGAATACGGGTCCTCGCTCGAACCCGCGTGCGGGAGGCGGCCGAGCATGTCCGGGTCGTCCTTGAATGGGCGCAGGTCCGGATCCTCGTCGAGCCGGTCCTGGTAGTCCGCCTGGAGTTCCACGGCCTTGGCGAAGTGCTCGATGGCCTTGGACTTGTCGCCCATGCGCGCCGCGATGCGGGCGATGTTGTAGTGCGCTGATGCCCGGGTCGGCTCGAGGGCGATCGCGCGGAGGTACGCCTCCAGCGCGCCCTCGATGTCGCCGGCGTTGAAGAGGTCGAACCCGAGGCTGTTCCAACCCTGGGGGTTGCGCGGTTCCGCTTCGCAGAGCATGCGGTCGATCCGCGCCGCCTCCGGGTAGTCGCCCTCCGCCCCGAGGCACGCCGCCGCGAGCGCGCACACGTCGCCGTTCACCTCGCCCTTCCGCTGGAGGAGCGGTCGCAGGATCGCGAGCGCCTCGGAGGCGCGGCCCTGCTTGAAGAGCTCGTGGGCCCGCATGATGCCGGAACTCGTCGAGGGCGCCGGAGCGGGTGCGGCGGGACCTTTCTTTGGCAGATCCTCACCTCCGCGGGATCGATGCGATGGCGTCGTACTGCTCCCGCAAGCCCGCGGGCGTCTCCGCGTACACGTCCGAGAAGAGGGTGTCGACGGAATTCGGTGGGAACTTCTCCGCCTCCTGGACGGCGCGGGTGATTTCGTCGCCGAGCTCCTGCTCGAGCCGCGCCTCGCGGTTCTCGTCCCACCATTTCGCGTGTTCGAGGTAGCGGCGGAATCGCACGACGGGATCGCGGCCCCGCCACACGGCGACCTCCTTCGCGTCCTGATACTTCGAAGGATCGTCGCTCGACGAATGCGGACCGATGCGGTAGGTGACCGCCTCAATCAGGGTTGGACCGTGGCCTTCGCGGGCCGCCGCTGCGGCGTCTCGGGTCGCGCGGTAGACCATGAGCGCGTCCATCCCGTCGACGCGGACGCCCTCGAAGCCGTACGCGTTGGCTTTCTGCGCGAGCGTCGTGGCGGCGGTCTGCTTCGCGACCGGGAGGGAGATCGCCCACTGGTTGTTGTTGCAGAGGAAGACTGTGGGCGTCCGGAAGACGCCCGCGAAATTCATCGCGGTGTGGAAGTCCGCCGTGCTCGTCGCCCCGTCGCCGAAGTACACGAGCGTCGCGGCCTTGTCGTGCCGGAGCTTCATCGCCCATCCGATCCCGACGGCGTGGGGAATCTGGGTTCCAACCGGGGACGAGATCGAAAGGTAGTTTCCTTTGCGGTAGACGTAGTGGCAGGGCATCTGGCGGCCCTTGACCGGATCCGCCGAGTTCCCGATGAGCTGGCACAGGAGCTCCGTGAGGGGCATGCCTCGGACCAGCGCCGCGCCCGGCTCCCGGTACTGCGGCACGATCCAATCGTCCGGCCCCATCGCCATCGCGGCGCCGACGATCGCCGCTTCTTGGAAGAGCGAGGGACCGTAGAATCCGATGCGGCCCTGGCGCTGCAACGCGAGCATGCGGTTGTCGAGGATTCGCTGGAGCATCATCCACCGGTACATCCGGACCGCGTCGGCCTCCGAGAGTTTCGGGTCGAGACGGGCGTCCGTCGACCCGTCGTCCTGGATCACGCGGAGCGCATCGACCAAGGTGTACCTCGCACCCCCAAAGGCCCGGTGAAAACAAAAACGGCCGGTGCGGCCTTAAGCCTTCCGACCGGAGAAATCGCTAAATGATTCCCAGCGTTGTCCCCGCGGTGATTCGTGGACGTTAGCAAGAGGACGTATGGCTACCTCGCGATCATCCTCGGCGCGGTCCTGTTCGGCATTTGGCCGAGTCTCTCGAAGCTCGTCCTGAATGCCCAAGTGAATCCTCTTCTGATTGCGTTCCTGATCCAGGTGATACCGGGAATCGTCCTCGCTCCGACCTTGAGGGGAATTCGCGTTGAACGCGGGGATTGGAAGTTCATCGCCGTGGCCGGAATCGTCGGCTCCGTCGTTGGCCCGATCATCTACTTCTACGGCCTCGAACGGACGACGGCGTCGAACTCCGTCTTGCTGTCGAACACGGAATCGTTGTTCACGATGGTCTTCGCCTACACCCTCCTCTCCGAGCGTGCGACGCGCCGCGAGTATGTCTGCCTCGCGGGCATCGCGGTCGGCGCATTCCTCGTCACCACGCAACTCCGCTTCGGCGACATTCAGTTCGTGGGATTCCTCATCGGCAACGTGATGCTCGTCGCGGCGGCGGTCTGCTGGGCCGCCAGCAACACAGTGAGCACGGTCCTCTTGCGGCGAATTCCGATCGTCCCCCTGTTGACGATCCAGCTCCTGATCGGCGCGACGGTCTTCGCCCCGATCGTGATTCTGTCGGGCGCCTCTCTCGCCGTGCCACTCGACATCCTGCCCGTCCTGATCTTCCTCTCCTTGAGCGCGGTCGGCGTGTTCTCGGTCCTCTTCTTCTACGCGTTCCGCACGATCGGGGCGATGCGGACGAGCGCGGTCCTGCCCACCTCGGCGCTGTGGGGCATCCTCGTCGCGTTGTATCTGCTCCCCGGGGAGACGCTCGGCGGGGTGCAGATCCTCGGAGGCGCGCTCATGGTGGGCGCCGTCGTTGCGCTGTACGTCTTCCGCGGACCTTCGGAGGCGGGCAAAGGCGAAACCTTGAAACCCGCCACGTCGGATGGTCCGGATTCACCGTGACGCCAATCATCCCGGATGAGACCCCGTTCGCCCGGTTGGCGGACCTGACCCGCGCGCTGGAGGGGACGTCGAAGCGCCTCGAGAAGCGCGCGCTCTTGGCGAACTTCCTGCGTTCCGTTCGGCGGGACGAGGTCGCGCCCGCGGTCCACCTAATCGTGGGACGCATCTTTGCGGAATCGGACGCGCGCGCCCTGAACGTCGGCTGGGCGACGTTGAAGAAGGCCATGGCGGGCGCGAGACAAGCGACGTTGAATCCGCGGCCTCTGACAATCCTCGACGTTTCACATGCGTTCGCGCAAATTGCGGAAGTCCACGGATCCGACTCAACGAGGGGACGACGAAGGATCTTGGAGTCGCTCCTGGGCCGCGCGTCGGAAGACGAGCGCGACGTCCTCCTGAAGAACGTGTTCGGCGAGATGCGGATTGGCGTGAACGAAGGCGTCATGCTCGAAGGGATTGCCGATGCGGCCGGAGTCGACGCGGACGTCGTGCGGACGGCCCACATGTTCCTCGGGGACCTCGGGCTCGTCGCCGAGATCGCGCGGTTCGAAGGGGCGGCCGGATTACGGTCGAAGGGGCTTCGCCTGCTCGCGCCGATGAAGCCGATGCTCGCGGAGATGTCGGAAGACCTCGACGAGGTCCTCAAGGAGCACGGTGGCACGACCGCGATCGAGTACAAGCTCGACGGCGCGCGCATCCAGATTCACCGCAGAGGCGACGCGATTCGCATCTTCAGTAGGAGGCTGAGCGACGTAACGAACAGCCTTCCCGAGATCGTCGCGATCGCTCGGTCCCTACCGGCGTCCGAGTTCCTCCTCGAAGGTGAGGTCGTTGCGACCGATCGCGGAGGCAAGCCCTTGCCGTTCCAGGATCTCATGCGTCGATTCCGAAGGGTCCACGAGATCGAGGCCACCGCGGAGGAGATCCCGCTTCGCCTCTACTTGTTCGATCTCCTGCACGTCGACGGACGCACAACGATTGACGAGCCATACCGCGTGCGGTGGGAATTGCTCGAGGGGCTCGTGCCCGCGGAGTACATCACGCCCCGCCGCATCACACAATCGAAAGCGGAGATCGAGGCCTTCCTGAGGGATGCGCTCGAGGCCGGCCACGAGGGCCTCATGGCGAAGCAACTCGATTCGACGTACTCCGTCGGCAAACGCGGCAAGAAGTGGTTCAAGATCAAGCCCGCGGACCATCTCGACATGGCGATCGTGGCGGCGGAGTGGGGGAGCGGCCGCCGGGAGGGGTGGCTCTCGAACTACTGGCTCGCGGTGCGGGACGACAAGGCGGGCGGGTTCCAGATGATTGGGAAGACGTTCAAGGGCCTCACGGACGCCGAATTCGAGACGATGACCGAGAAGCTGCGGGGTCTCGCCACCTCGGAGGAGCGTTGGGGGTTCCACGTCCGGCCCGAGGTCGTCGTGGAGGTGGCCTATAACGAGATTCAGCACAGCCCGCACTACGCGAGCGGTTTCGCGCTGCGTTTCGCGCGGATCGTCCGCATTCGAGAAGACAAAGGGCCGCAGGACGTGGACACCTATGCGCGACTCAACGAGCTGTATGCGAAGCAGTTCGAGCGGAAGGGCCGGATGACGGGCGACCTCTGAGAGGCGTATACCTCCACTTAGAGGTATGTCCTCACTCGACGTCCCGCGCGGCGACGGTCTCCCGCGTCCGCGCCCCCTGGCCTAGGACGGTCAGGTAGATTCCCGCGAGGGCTAGCGCGCCGCCGATGCCGACGGCCACCCCCGGCACCTGTCCGGGGAGCAAGGCCCATGCGAGGAGGCTTGATCCGATCGGCTCGCCGACGAGGCTCAAGCTCACGACCGGCGCCGGCACCCAGCGGAGGCTCCAGTTGTACAACGTGTGCCCGCCGATCTGTGGGATGACGGCCATCGCGAGGAACAACAACATCTCCGTCCGCCAGTCGGGGCCGATAGGCGTGAGACTCTCCCTAAGGCCGAGGGTGAAGACGAACAGGAAGCCGGTCGCGCTCACGTATACGACGAAAGCATACGCCAACAAGGGGATTCGTTGCCGCAGCCGCCGGCCCGCGAGGAAATAGAAGCCCGCGGCGACGCCCCCGAGGAAAGCGAGGAGGTCGCCCCCCAAGCTCGCACTCCTCGCCGTCGAGTCCGCGATCGCGATGACGACCACGCCGCTGAAGCCGAGCGCGATCCCGACCGCCATGCGTCCGTTCAGTCGCTCCCGGAGGACGAAGTGCGACAGGATTCCGACGAGGAGCGGGTGGGACGTCACGAGGATGACGGACGAGGCGACGCTCACCTGGACGCCCTCGATTTTCAGCGATCCGATCCAGAGAGTGAAGTGGGTCGCGAGGATCGCCCCGACGCCCATCATCAGGAGGATGTCCCGCGGCGGGATGCCGACGAGCGGTCGTCGACGATCGAGGAGGACGATCGGCGCGAGAATGAGGGACGCCAGGGCGAGCCGATACAGGGCGATCGTCACGAACGGCGACGTGGACCACGAGATGAAGATCGCGGAGAACGAGACGGAGACGACCGCGAGCGCGATCGCCGCGTACGGTCCGGCTCGCATCCGTCCGGAGAGGGGCCCCGACCCTATGTAACGCCTGCGCTCGGGCCTAGGGTCCCGGAGGCGGGGCCTGCGGCGGCTGCTGCGGCGGAACCATCGCGGGCGGGGGCATCCGGGCCTTCCGGCGGCGCGTGAGCATCACGACCGCCACGGCGATCGCCACGACGAGGATCACGCCGCCGACGATCAGGAGGAGCCCGAGGGTCCCCGCCTGATACCGGTAGGACGTCAGCTCCTGATCCGCGTCGCGGTTCCCGTTGCTGTCGTAGTGCTCTTGCTTCACGTTGTTCCCTGCGCCGTCCGAATAGGAGTTCTCGTCGTGTGTGGCCCCCGTCGAAGGATTACGGACGACCGCGACGTTGAAGGTCCCCGCGACGACGGTCGTGGATTGCTCCGTGATCACGGTCGAGCTGTATCCGAGCGGGAAGCTCAACGCGGTGCCGACGATCCGCACGGTTGTGTTAAGGGACCATTGCGCGTTTACGGTGAGCGGGAACACCGCCTGCCGCATCGGAGGATCGAACGTCACTTGGACGTCCCCGATGAATGTCGAGAAGTTCGCCTTCGCGATCCCGAGGCTCGCGTCGTCGATCCAGCTGTGTCGAATGGTCGCGTTGCCGTTGGCCGTCGTAGTCGTGGTGACGTGCCACACGCTGTACGTCCCCGAGATCAAGGTGAGCGAGGACCTCTCGAGAACATCGATCCGGATCGTCGAGGTCGACCCGCCGGCCGTGCGCGCGTAGACCCAGAAGTCGCCTTGGGTCCAGGTCGGGCGATTCTGCGCCGCAGCGGCGCGCGGCGCGACCAACAGCACCGATGCGAGGGCGAGTGCGAACACGAGGGCCGCGACGGCCGGCCTCGAGAGGCGTCCCATCGCCCGGCTCATATGGGGCTGGGGATAAGAGCGTGACGGAACGTTCGTGAAACGATGGCTTTAGCATTGCGATGCGATACGCAGCGGTGAGGGTGACAACGTGCGCTTGGCCGACGTGAAAACGGTCGCCGTGATTGGCGCGGGGACGATGGGCGCGGGGATCGCGCAGACGTGCGCGGCCGCCGGTCTCCAGGTGTCGATGCGCGATATCGAGCAGCGGTTCGTCGACGGCGGCTTCCGCCGCATCCGGGAGCCTCTCGCGAAGCGCGTCGAGAGAGGCAAGATGACCCAGGCCGAGGTCGATGCGATCCTGTCGAACATCCGCGGGGCCGTTGACCTCAAAGAAGCGGTTGGGGGCGCACAGCTCGTGATCGAAGCGATCTTCGAGAAGATGGAGATCAAGAAGGAACTCTACGCGGAGCTGGACCGGCTCTGTCCCACGGACGTCGTGTTCGCCTCGAACACCTCGTCGCTGAGCATCACGGAGATGGCGAGCGCGACGAAGCGTCCGGATCGCGTCGTTGGCATGCACTTCTTCAACCCGGCCCCGGTCATGAAGCTCGTCGAGGTGATCCGCGGCTCGGAGACGAGCGACGACACAGTGCGCCTCGTGCGGGACCTCTGCACGCGCCTCGGGAAAGACGCGGTCGAGGTCAAGGAGTCCCCCGGATTCGTCGTGAACCGACTCTTGGTCCCGATGATGAACGAGGCGTTCAACCTGCTCCAGGAGGGCGTCGCGAGCCCGGAGGACATCGACAAGGCGATGAAGCTCGGCACGAACATGCCCATGGGGCCGTTCGAGCTCGCCGACTACACGGGGCTGGACATCGGCCTCGACGTGATGGAGGTCCTCTTCCGCGAGACCGGGGACGCGAAGTTCCGGCCCGCGCCGCTGCTGCGGAAGTACGTGCGCGCCGGGCGCCTCGGCCGCAAAGCGGGCCGTGGAGTGTACGACTACTCGAAGGCCTGATTGGTTCGCGCTCCGGATCAATTTGGCGAGTTCAGGGACCCATTGGAGGCTCGGACGGCGGCATCTGCGGCGGCATCGGCGGCGGTGCCATCGGCGGCATCGGCCGTCTTCCGCGGCGCATCACGAAGATGCCTACGATGACCGCGATGACCACAATCAGGACGATGAGCCAGATCCAGACGGGCAGGCCGAGCACGACCGACGTGAAGAAGTTGCCCCCTTGGTAGTTGTAGGCGGTGAGGTTGTAACCGCCCTGGGGGCCCCCGCCTGAGCTGTTGTACGACTCCGAGCGGACGTAGTTCCCGACTTGGGCGGACCAGTAGTTCTCCACGTAGGACGTCGAGCCCGTTTGCGTCTCCTTGAGCGGCGTCGTCGTGAACGTCCCGATGGGCAAGGTCACCGTCGTGTCCGCGAGGACCGAGAAGTCGGTTGACAGGCGTGCATAGTTGTTCACACTCGTCCCATTCGCCGTGAAGGTCTCTTTCTCCGTTATGTTGGTCGCGGAGGTCCACGAATCCCCCGCGGTGAGCGGCCAGTGGATTGATTGCGGCGGGTTGCCCCAAATCGTGATTGTGATTCCGCCGGTCACGTTCACGAAGACGGAAATCTGGGCGATTGCGAGCGTGTTGACGTCGTACCAGAGGTCCGCGCGATAGGTGATCGAGGCGCCGCCGAAGTCGTAGGTGACGCTGCCCTTGACGTGGTAGGTCGAATATGTTGTCCCATTGAGCACGATCGAGTCCGTGCCGACGACGTTCAGGTTGAGCGACCCGGCGTAGCTCGTGTTCAGGACCGTGGCCGAGTAGCCGTATGTCCAGAAATCTCCCGCGGCCCACGACGGTCGACTCGTGGAGGCGCGAGCCGGCTGTGGGACGAATGCGAGGAAGGCGATCAGTAGGACCGCGACGCCCGAGGCCACGACTCGCCGAGAACTGTGCATCCGTCCGCCTTGCCCCCCCAGGGTGGCCTCCGCGTATGAGCCTGCCGGTCCTGACGAGGAACGTTCATCCTACGCCCGCTCATTCTCGCGCGGGGAGTCCCATGGCCGGGTTCGTCAAGACGGAGATGGAAGACCGCCTCGCGATAATCACGATCCAGCGGCCCGAGGCGCTGAACGCCCTCAATGCGACCGTGCTGCGCGAGCTGTCGATGGCGATCGAGCATCTCTCGATGGCCCAGGCGGTGGGGGCGATCATCCTCACGGGCGCGGGCGATAACGCGTTTGTCGCCGGCGCGGACATCAAGGAGATGGCCGGGCTGTCGGCGCTCGAGATGCGCGCCTTCTCGGAGATGGGGCGGCGCCTCGGGGACGCGTTCGCCGCTTGCAACAAGCCCGTGATCGCGGCGATCAACGGCTACGCGCTCGGCGGCGGCTGCGAGCTCGCCCTCGCATGCGACATCCGCATCGCGTCGGACCGCGCGAAGCTCGGGCAGCCCGAGGTCAACATCGGCATCGTCCCGGGGTTCGGCGGCAGCCAGCGGCTGCCTCGGCTCGTCGGCGCGGGCTGGGCCGCGGAGCTCATCTACACGGGCGAGACGATCGACGCCGCGACGGCGGAGCGGATCGGGCTCGTGAACCGGGTCGTGCCCGCCGACCGCCTTCTCGAGGAGGCGAAGGGGATCGCGCGCAAGATCCTCGAGAAGAGCCCCGCGGCGATCGCCCTGGCGAAGGCGTGCCTCCGGGCCGCGATGGAGATGCCCCTGTCCGCGGGGCTGGATTTCGAGACGGCGGCCTTCGGCATCGTCGGGTCGACGCACGACAAGGAGGAAGGCATGCGGGCGTTCATCGAGAAGAGGAAGCCGTCGTGGACCGGCGCCTGATCAGTACGACTCGAACTCCTCTTGCAGGTCGATGACGACCTGCTCGAGCACTTCCTCGAACGAGGAGCTGCGGTACTCTCGCATCCCGCCGAGCTCGCTCTGGATCCGAGCGATGAAACTGCTCGAGCTCTTCAGGAACTCGACATTGACAAGGGACTCTTCCATGTTCACCGCTCCGGAGGACCGACGTGGGGCGCGATTCTATTCCGGCGTATCCGAGGTCCCTATTTAATAGTTGTCCGAAGAGTCTCGCGAATCGTCGCCGTCGCGGTCTCGGACGTCGGAGCGACGCGTCGCGCCGCACTCTCCTGAGAAGCTTTATCTAGCACAATCCCTTGGAGCGCTCCCCCGAGCTGGAATGCGGAGTGACACGTTGGGCAACATCCGGCCGACGTACATCAAGCGAGTCGCGATCGAGCTGGCGAAGCTCTATCCGAACGAGTTCACCGCCGACTTCGACCACAACAAGGCGAAGGTCTCCGAACTGACCGACGTGCGGAGCGTCCTGATGCGGAACCGGATCGCCGGGTACATCACCCGGTACCGGCTGCGCTTGGCCGTCTGAGCCCTGACGGCTCCTGTCCTGGTCGGGGCCATCGGACGCAATCCCCCATGCCCTACGCCGTCGAGACGCGCGAGCTGACCCGAATCTTCGCCGGGAAGAAGAAGCGCTTCCGCCGCAAGGCCACGAACAATGGCGATGACCACCTCGGGCCCGTCACCGCGCTCGACGGGGTTTCGCTGCAGATCCGCGAGGGGGAGCTCTTCGGGATGCTCGGGCCGAACGGCGCGGGCAAGACGACCCTCATCAAGATCCTCGCGACGCTCCTCCTCCCGACCGCCGGGCAGGCGTTCGTCGCCGGCCACGACGTGGCCAAGGATCCGTTCCCGATCCGGCAGCGGATCAACATGGTGTCCGGGGGGGAGACCTCCGGGTACGGCCTCCTGACCGCGCGCGAGAACATCTGGATGTTCTCCCAGTTCTACGGCGTCCCGAGCAAGGTCTCCAAGGAACGCATCGACGAACTCATGCACGTCTTCGGCCTTTGGGACAAGCGCGATGCGAAAGTCCGCATGCTGTCGACGGGCCAGCGGCAGAAGATGAACATGATCCGCGGTTTCGTGACGGACCCCGACATCCTCTTCCTCGACGAGCCGACGCTCGGCCTCGACGTGAACGCGGCGCGCATCATTCGGGAGTACGTGATGGGCTGGGTCCGGGGCAAGTCCGGCAAGACCGTCCTCCTGACCTCCCACTATATGGCCGAAGCAGATCAGATGTGCGACCGGATCGCGATTATCGACAAGGGTCGGATCCTCGCCTGTGACACGCCCGCGAACTTGAAGCGAATGATTCGCACGGAGACGACGTTCCAGCTCGAGGTGGATACGATCCGGGACACGACATCGTTCGTCGGCCTTCATGGCGTGAAGAACTTTTCCCACAAAGACGACATCTCGAAGAACCGTTCCCACCTCACCTTCATCCTCGAGGACGAGGGGCCGGTCGCGGAGATCTTGAGCTCGATTACGTCGCAGGGCGCGAAGGTCCACTCGCTGCAAAAGTCCGAGCCGACCCTCGAGGACGTCTTCATCAGCATGGTCGGGAGGGGCCTCGATTGAGCGTCGCCACCGTACGTCGGACGGACCTGCGTTACCGGATCGGGCTTAACCTCCGGGCCGTGGTGGGCCGTTCGTATCCTCGCATCGTCGGCGCGAACCGCGAGCCATCGTGGATTTTCTTCGAGGCGCTCCTCCCGCTGCTCGGGATCGCGGCGTACGTGTTCATTTACCAGTCATTCGGCGCACGGGCTCTGGCGGGAATTGCGAGCGATCCCAGCCTCGTGAACTACCCGATTGACCCATGGGCGGTGATTTTCCTTCACAAGTCGCCGGCCGAGCTCCGCGCAGGGGTGATGCAAGGCGCAATCGCCACTGCTCAAGCGAACACTAACGCTTTAGTGGCGTCTGTCGTCCTCGGTGGCACGATGGTCGCGTTCTGGCTGAACGTCCTCTGGTCGATGGCGAGCCAGCTCTACTGGGAGAAGGAGATCGGCAATCTCCAGCTCTACATGATGGCCCCGATGAACCGCATGGCCCTCCTCGGCGGCATGGCGGTCGGCGGGATGGTCATGACTTCGATGCGGGCCGTCTCGACGCTGATCGCGGGCGTCTTCGTGTTCGGCGTCATCTTCCAAGTCGCGAATCCGTTCCTGCTGATCGCGGTCTTCTTCGCGACGCTCATCGCCCTGTACGGCCTCGGCATGATGTTCGCGTCCCTGTATCTGTTGTGGGGGCGGGAAGCGTGGAACCTGTCCGCCCTGATGGAGGAACCGATCTTCTTCTCGAGTGGCTTCTACTTCCCGCTCGGCGGCCTCTTCCGGATCCCCGGCTGGGGTCCCGCCGTCGCGATCGCGGGATCGTTCATCCCCGCATCGATCGGCCTCGACGCGTTGCGCCAGCTCACGCTCGGCTCGACCGCGTTCGGCGGCACGCTCTGGATCTTCGACGTCACGACCGAGCTCGAGATCCTCGTCGGCATGGCCGTGTTGTTCCTCATCCTCGCAAGGTACGCGCTGGCGTACCTAGAGACGCTCGCAAAGCGCGAGGGGAAGCTGACCTCACGGCATCAATGAACACGTACTGGCGGACCTTCAAAGTCGCCGCATGGCTCGGATGGGAGATGGACTCGAACTGGACGGAACCGTGGCTCTTCGTCCTGTACTCCGTCGTCAAGCCCGTTGCCGGCGCGTTCATCCTCGTCCTGATGTACGTCGTGTTCGTCGCGATCGGCCGGCCGCAAGGCGACCCGGATGCGTTCTCCTACATGTACATCGGAAATTCGTTCTTCATCTTCGTCGCGTCGGTCCTCTTCGGAACGTTCCAGGTCATCCAGTCGGACCGCGAATGGTACCAGACGATCCGGTACGTGTACATCTCGCCGATTTCGTATTATGTGTACATCCTGGGCCGGGCGGCGTCGAAGATCGCCGTGTCGGTGTTCGCGGTCGCGATTACCCTTGTGTTTGGCGTCTTCTTCCTCGGCGTTCGGATGCACTTGGCCCTATCGGACGTTCCCCTATTCCTGGTGACCACGATCCTCGGGTTGGCCGTCCTCCTGGCGATCGGCATCTGCCTTGGTGGGATTTCTTTCCTGACCGCGAAGCACACCCACGGCCTCGCGGAAGGCATCCCCGGGTTGTTCTACGTCTTCTGCGGCGTCCTGTTCCCGCTTTCGGTGCTGCCGGACTGGGGCCAGGCGGTCGGCCGCGCGATTCCCCTGACGTACTGGTTCGACATGACCCGCCGCCTTCTCGCGCCGACGATCAGCGTGAACACGACTCTCGGGGGATACGACGAGCCGACGATCCTGCTCTTCCTCGTCGTGTCCTCGGTCGCGTTCTTCGGGTTGAGCGTCTTCATCTACAAGGTCGGTGAGTACTTCGCCCGCAAGGCGGGCAAGATCGACATGACGACGTCCTACTGAGCCTTTGCGCGCGATGCGCGGCGGGTGGCTTGTTCCCTCCGGTACGGATATCTCTGGACCGCGCCACACGCGGTGCACGTGACGACGACCCGCCCTCGGCCCACCCGGACTCGGGCGCTGACGGACGGGAGCAGGAACGCGAAACATTCCTTGCAGAAGGATCGCTTGAACGCCGCCGGCACGCGCACGTTGTAGCGCATTCCAAGGCGCCGCGCCAGCTCGACATAACGGCGCGCGCGACCTGCGTGGCGTTGGAGCGCCTCGGCCTCCGCGAGTCGGAACAGGGACGTCATGCGTTCGAGCGCGATCCGCCGTTCCATGCCGCGGTGACGCCGCTTCGCCATTCGATGGCGGAGCCCTGCGGCGGCATAAAATCCTTCCTCGCGACCAACCTTTAACTATCCTACCCCGAATAACCGCGGGGGAATTTCGTGCGCGACCGCGTCAAGCAGATTTTCCGGAACCTCAAAGACGCCGCCGACCTGATCGTCCTCTACAACTCCACCGAGCCGCACATCGACATGTCGTTCTTCTACGCCACAGGGCTGACCGACGGACTCTTCGAAGGCTGCGCGGCGTGGCTCACCCCGGATGGGGCGTGCGAGATCACGACCTCGGCCTTAGAAGAGGAGGCCGCGAAGAAGAGCGACCTCCCGATTCAGGTGTATCATACGCGGGACGAGTCGTCGAAGCTCATGAAGGCGCACCTGCAGGGCCACCGCAAGATTGGCATCAACGCGTCCGAGCTCACCTATGCCTCGTTCCAGCGCCTCCAGAAGCTGGCGCCGAAGTCCGCACGATTCGTGGATGTATCCGACGCGGTGATGAAGGCCCGGCTCGTCAAGGATCCTCGGGAGATCGAGCTGATCCAGCGGGCATGCAGCATCGCCTCGCGTTCGTTTGAGGAGGTGTTGCCCTTCATCCCGACCGGCGTCACGGAGTCCGAGGTCGCCTCCGAGCTCGTGTACCACATGCAGAAGAACGGCGCCACGGGCCCATCGTTCCGGACGATCGTCGGATCGGGCCCGAACGGTGCGGAGCCCCACTACACCGCGGGGCCGAGGAAGATCCAGGGTGGGGACATGATCGTGATCGACTTCGGGGCGTTGTACCACATGTACTGTTCCGACGTCACCCGGACCGTGGTCGTCGGAAAAGCGTCCGAGGAGCAGAAGCAGATGCACGATACGGTCTTTCGGGCACACGTGGCGGCCCTGGCGCGGATGAAGCCGGGCGTGCGCGGGAAGTCCGTCGACGCGGCCGCGCGAACGCTGATCGACGGCACGAAATACAAGGGGCGGTTCATCCATGGCCTCGGGCACTCCCTCGGACTCGCCGTCCACGACGGCGCGGGCCTGAACCAAGGGAGCGAAATCGTCCTGAAGCCGAACATGATCTTCACGGACGAGCCCGGCGTGTACGTGCCCGGATACGGCGGCGTCCGCATCGAGGACGACGTCCTCGTGACGCGGGAGGGCCCCCGGTACCTGAGCACGGCCCCGCGAGAACTGCTCGAGCTCTAGTGCGGTCTCACGACGGCGGCGGGTCCACCATCTCGCGGTCGAGGAGGCTCATCCGCACGACGTTCACGAAGCGGCCGTCCTTGTAGACGTCCTCGCGATGGATGCCCTCCCGGCGGAAGCCGACTCTCTCATACGTCTTGATCGCGCGCTCGTTGTACTCGAGCACGTCCAAGGATACCTTGTTCATTCCGAGTTCGTCGAAGGCGTAGCGGAGCGCGACCCGCATCGCCTCCGTGCCGATGCCCTTCGCCCAAAACGTCGGCTCGCCGATCACGATCCCGATCTCCGCCTTGCGGTGCGTGTGGTCGATCTTGTGGATTCCCAAGTTCCCGACGTGGCGGCCCTCGAACTCGATCGCGAAGATCTGCTCGTCCGTTCGCCGCTCGTAGTCGTGGAACCACCGCTCTTCTTCGGCGAGGGTCACCGGCGTGCCCCGCGCGAGGAACCGTAGGATCTCCGGGTCCGAGAACCATTTCACGCATCGTCGGAGGTCGCCGGTCGCGAGCGGCCGCAGCACGACGCGTTCCCCGCGAAGGACGTGGCGCGACTCGAGCACGGCCTCCCGACACGGAGGGTCGCTAAAGAAGGTTTCTCCGTCAGGCCGTCACGACGGTCAGCGTTGCGGTCACGATGCCGCCATCGTCGTCGCGGAGCGTCAGGACGGCGTCGAACGGGCCTCCGGTCGGATATGCGTGCACGATCACGGCCGCGACATCGAACGGGGCCGTGCCGCCTTGGCTCTGGGATGGGTCCGGGCCGATGCCGTCGTTATAGAACGTCTGCGACGCGGAAGTCCCGTCGCCGAAGTCCCAGTTTGCGATGAGGTCGTCGCTCCCGGCATCGTGGAGGCCCGCGCGGAAGGTCACGCCGGTATGGAGGAAGAACGCGCTCAGGTCCGCGACGCTCCAGGTCCACGTGGCCGGATGCTGCGTGTTGAAGTTGTGCGAGATCCGCCGCTCCTGGCCGTCCGGCAGGATCACGACGATCCACGCGGGGTTGTCCCCGGATGGTCGGCCGTTCACGCGGTCGTCCTCCGGCGTATAGGCCAGCGTCGCGGACGCGTGGTCCGAGAGGGACATCGTTACCAGATCGGTCGTCGCGGATTGGGCCCGCGGAGTCCCGGGATGCCGGACGAGGTCGAGCGACGCGAGGACCCCCGCCGCGGACGTCACCGTGAAGGCGAGGTCGTGCCACTTCTCCCCCGCCATCTCGATCCGGAACGAAGCCCGGGCCACCGCATCGATTCGCGTGATCTCCGGCGGCACGTTCGCAATCGTCACGTCCGCTCGCTCGGTCACGGTGTGGGAGCCGTCCGTCACCTCGACGACCGCGGACCCGGAGAAGTCGTCCGTGTACCGCGCGTCGGCGGTGGGCTCGGGGGACCATGCAGTGTCGAAGACGCCATCTCCGGTGAAGTCCCAACGGAACTGGAGCGGATCACCGTCCGGATCGCTCGAGCGGCTCGCATCGAGTCGGATCGTGTCGCCCTCCCGCCCGGAATACGGTCCGCCGGCATCCGCGTGCGGCGCGCGGGTGGACAGGACCTCGACGGTCGGCGCGGCGGACTGCGCGTCCGCCGTCCCGTTCGCATCCATATCCGATCGTGCGCGCGGCAGTTCGATCGATCCCGCGTCGAGAGACGGCGACACGAGGGTGTACGAACGGGTCACGGTCTCGTACGGGGTCGGGTATCTCGGATCCTCTGAGTCGCTCTCGAGCGCCGCCGGCAGATCCACGAACCAACGGAGGGTGTGCGATCCGTCGCCGTGGTTCACGATCTCATCCGGCGGCACGGAGTAGCTCCCCTCCTCCACGCTCCATCCCGCAGGCACGTCGTCCTCGATCACCCCATGGGTCACGTTCACGTCGGCCGTGATCCCGTCCTCGTACGTGTACACCGCAATGTTCGTCGCTTCAATCGTCACGTTGATGTGTTGGCCCGCGTCGCCGTTGACTTGGGTCCAGAGAGGTTCCTTCCCGACCACGACCGTCGCGTTGGACCGGAGATACGTCCAGACGTCGATCTGTGTGTTGTCGTCCGGACTGTCGTAATGCTCGTTCGCCGCCACGGGCCGGAGGGCGAACGGCAACGTCTCCCCGCCGATTCGGTACGCGATGTCCGCCTGGGTGAACTGAAACTCTTCCGAGCACCACCACGCGGGGTGCGGCAGGAATCCGCGGAGGATTTCTTCCCCGTACGAGAGGAGGAGCGACCCACCGGCGGGGATCGTCTGCACCGTGAGGACCGCGTCCTGCGTCGTGCGGAGCGGATCCGGGGGCGGCTCGAGCGGGTGCGGGCTCATGAGCAAGGCCTCTTCGGAGATGTCCACGGGCACCGTGGCCGCGTTCGCGACTCGGATACCGACCGGCAGCGTGACGGTCTCCCCGTTCCGCTCGTACGTCTCGTTGACGACCGTCGCCGTTACGAGGCCGCGTCCTGCGGCCTCCCAGAAGCTCATGGAGTCCGGCGTGTCGACGTGGGATTGGGTCCGGACCAGTGGGAGAAAACCGACGGCCACGACCGCGCTGGCGAGGAGTAGCACCGCTGCTCCCAGAGAAGAAAAGGCGCGCATTCCGTCCCGTCCGACGACGACAAACCAAAGATATGCGGACGTCCGCGCTTAAGTGTGCCGACGAGATTCTCACTTGTTTCGTTGAGTGAATATCAGATTCGAAATGATCAGCTGCACGCCATCATGAACGCGTTTTCTGAGTCCGGCGATGCCTTGAAGTCGCTCTCATGCTTCCATCGGCCGTGCTCGTCTACGATCCCCGGTTCCTCGACCATCTCTCGTCGCCGCTCCATGTCGAGCGCCCGGACCGGCTCCGGGCGATTGTCGCCCGGCTGAAGAAGGAAGGGCTCTTCACGGACGTTGCGACCCCGCAGCGGGCGGCTCTCGTCGAAATCGAACATGTCCACCGATCCTCGTATGTGGAATTGTTTCGGGACCTCGGCGAAGGCTCTCTCGATCCGGAGACGCAGGTGCATCGCGACACGTTCGAGATTGCGACGCTCGCGGTCGGCGGCGTCACGCTCGCGACGAGAACCGCGGTTCGCGATGGGACCGCCGCGATCGCACTCGTCCGTCCGCCGGGCCACCACGCCGGGCCCGACTACGGCGGCGGCTTCTGCTACCTGAACAACGTCGCGGTTGCGGCGGCGGACCAAGTCGCATCGGGTCGGCGCGTTGCGATCCTCGACTACGACGCGCACCACGGCAACGGGACGAACGACATCTTTGCGTCGAGCGCCTCCGTCCTGTACGTCTCCACGCACGAGTACGGCATCTATCCGGGAACGGGTCCCGCCGAAGACGTCGGCGTGGACGACGGCCGCGGATTCACGGTCAACGTCCCCTTCTCCGCGGGATGCGGGGACACCTCCTTCTTCGCGGCGTACGATTCGATCGTTGAGCCGGTCCTCGAGCAGTTCCGGCCGGATGCGATGATCGTGAGCCTCGGCGTCGACGCGCATTACCGGGACCCGCTGACCTCGCTCACGCTCTCCTCTCCCGGGTACGTCGAGCTGATGTCGCGCACCGGGGCCATCGCGAAGCGGCTCTGCGGCGGTCGGCTCGCGGTCGCCCTCGAAGGCGGCTACCATCTCGACGCGCTGTCCGAGGTCGTGGCGGGGGTCGTCGCCGGCTTTGCCGGGAAGTCGATCGAACTCGGTCTTGCGGAGGTCCTCGACGACAAGGTCCACGGCCGCCCCGGAATCGAAGCGACGAAGCGGGCCCACGCGGGCTATTGGAAGCTACGCTGACGGGAGGTGGTGCCGCTTCCGCTCGGTGACCTTGCGCTCCTTCTCCTTGACGATCCGCTTGTACAACGTATCGAGCATGTCGCTCAGGGCGACGTGCAGGTCCCAGTCGAAGTGGTGCGCGTAGTAGATCCGGTGGCTCGTCGTGAACCGGGCGCGGAGGGAATACTTCCAGCGGTCCCCCTCGGGCTTGTACTTCTGGATGTGGATCGCGAGGGTCCGCGGCTGCACGAGCTGCGCGATCCGCCGCATCTCCTTCTGGACGACCGCGTAGATCTCGTCGTACGTCTCCTTCGGATCGTCCTCGAGGCCGCCGATCTCGACGAACAGCTCTTCGCGCTCCCGGAGGCTCGCGAGGAACTGCATCAGGTCCTGCGTCGTGATGATCCCGATCGGCTCTTCCTTCTCCGTCACGACGACCGAGGACACGTGGTTCTTCGCCATCTGCTCGGTGGCGCGGTGGACGTCCGCGTCCGGCCCGATCGTGAGCGGGGGGTAGCGCATGACGCCCTTCACCTCGAGCGTCACCTTCTCCTCGCGGCCCGCTCGGTCGCCGTACTGTTCCCGCACCTTCGGCTGGGCGAACAGGTCGACGACGTCCTTCATCCCGACGACGCCTTTCAGGTGGCGGTTCTTGTCGACGACCGGGACGGATCGCTCGCCGAGGGACCGCATGATCTGGACCGCCTGCTCGACCGTGTCGTCCTCGCCGACGCATTGCGGGTTCGGCGTCATGAAGTCCCTCGCCACGACGCCCTCGAGGGCGCGCGTCTCGTCGAGCGCGCGGACGAGGTCCGATCGCGAGAGGATGCCGACGAGCCCTTTCGCCCGCACGACGGGGATCGCGCGGAACCCGGCGGAGATCATGGCCTCGGCGACTTCCGGGAGGGTCGTGTCCGGTGCGACGTGCGGCGCGACCTGCAGGACGTTCGAGGCCTTCGTGGACGGCGGCAGGTTGCGTCGCCGCATGAGCTCCCGCATCGTGACCACCCCGAGGAGCTTCTTCCGCTCCAGCACGGGGACCTCGTGGATGTCCCGCGACTTCATCTTGCCGAGGATGTCGCCGATCGTGTCGTCCGGTCCCACGGTCACGAGGTCCGTGGACATGAAGCCCGAGACGCGGAGGTCCTGGACCTTGTTCCTTCGCATGCGGGAACCGCCGTGGGGAGAGAGCGATAGCGACGGCGCGTATAATAACGTTCTTTCCGGGCCACAAACTGCCGCGTCCGCGGGTGCTTCGCTCGGGGCCTCGGACTACCACCAACGGCCGTCGCCGAGCTCCCGGATCACCCACTCCTGGTCCCCGCGATCCGCGATTTCCGCGAGGCACCGGCCGATCGCATGATGCAATGGCTCATGGGTGAACACGTGGACGAACACTTCGCGCCACGAGATGTTGGGCGGTAGGTTGTCCATCTCCCACAGATGGACCATCGTCATGCTGCGATACTCCCGTCGGCGGAAGTCCGTCGAGCCGAACGTGACGGCCAGGCGAAGGAACTCGTCGCGTTTCGCTTGGGACGCGATCGCGAGTTCCCGCCGGGGGACTTCGGACTTGCGGAAGTAGAAGACCCAGTTGATGCCGCCGTCCCGAAGCGGCAAGACCTCATCCTCATCGAACACGCCGTTCGCTCGTCCAACGAGGTTGCCCGTCTAGTAAAGTTCTTTCCATCCGTCTCGATTGGCGACTTCGTGCAGGGGCGGGCTCGGGTCATTTTCCATGGCCGCGTGCAAGGCGTGTACTTCCGCGCGCACTGCGCGGAGCGGGCGGAAGCGCTCGGCCTGAACGGATACGTCCAGAACCTGCCGGACGGCAGCGTCGAGGCAATCTTCGAGGGCGACCGGGCCCTCATCGAAGCGTGCATCGAATGGAACAAGACGTCCCAGCCGTACGCGCGCGTGGATTCCGTCGAAGTGAGCTGGCAGCCGCCGCGAGGGGAGCTGCGCGGCTTCCAGGTTCGGCACTGACGTCCGGGCGTCAGGCCCGAAGGTCGATGCCGTAGGTTTCTTCCGGGATCGTCTTGTGAATCATCCGGCAAGCCTCCGGTGACAAGAGGCCGCTCGCCACCCAAGCGCGGGTCTTCTTCGGCACGGTCGCGGGACCCAGCACCGCCCCGGGACGTCGTGGGTCGTCGATGTAGTCCGTCTCGAGGAGGAACCGCGAGCTCCCTTCCAACGCGCGGGTCACGAGCGTCTCCTTCGCGAGGATCGAGGGCACCAGACCGTGCGTCTCCTTCGGGTTCGTGAATGGCGTGGAGTGGTGCTTCACGATCTTGCTCGGAGCAAGGCCGGCCCGCGAAGCCATCCCGGCGAACTCCGCGAAGGTCTCCGGTGTCGGGTCCTCGGTGTGGAGGATGCACGCACAATCGAGTTCCCTCGCCCGTTCCATCGTGTACTCGAGGAGGCGGTTGGATGCCGCCCAGACTTCTTCCGAGACGGGGAAGTGGGGCCGGCCGACTTCCCCGAAGGCGATCGCTCGGCGGTCCTCGATGAGACGCGCGGCCCGATCGATGCCGGACTTCACGGCGTCCATCGCCGCGTCGTGTCCGATCGCTTCCTGCAGGCCGAGGAATTCCACGGGATACGGCCCGAGGGCGACGAATACCTGCAACCCCGTCTGGGCCCGCACCGAATCCGCCATCGCGAGCGTCTTCTCGTACGCGCGCGGGTAATCCTCCGCCTTTCGGATCGGGATGTCCTCATACGGGGAGTGGGTGAGCAGGATCGCCGTCCCGCCGGCCCGTTCGAATTCCTTCGCCGCCTCGACGCCCCGGAACTCCGGGCGAAGGTGGATGTGGTTGTCGAAGATCGGCAGGCGCTCGGCCATCCGAAAGGGACCCTCGACGCGCCGAACCTCGCGAGCCGGATAAGGGCTTCGCACCGACCGGACGGGGACGGACTCAGGCGGTCGCGCCTCGCTCCGCGCGGTCGCGCAGGGCGCGATTCATCTCCTCGAATCCCCGATGCGCATCGCGATCGAGGCTCCGGGCGAGAAGGGGGACGAGGAGGCCTCGGAACTCCTCCCGTTGCACGAACCGGACGCGGTTGGTCCCGGCCTCGTGGATTTCGAAGACGTGTTCTCCATCGAAAAGGCCCCGGATCCCAAGGTGTCCGAGCCAGCGGAGTTCGCGGTTCCGCTCGACCTTCTTGACGGTCGGTCGGAAGGTCATGCCCTTGGTTCCCGAGGCCTGCAGGAACACCTCGAGCTTGGAGCCGACGACGGGCGTGCCGCTAATCCGACGAATGAAGGGATTCCATTGCGGGAACGTCGCAAAATCGGTGAGCGAGGTCCAGACGCGCTCCGCCGGTGCATCGATGTCAATCTCGGTGCGCAGTTCCTTCATCGCATCCGCCACTGGCCGAAGGGACTGGCCCTACCGAAGGAGACCGGCGGCCTTAAGCTCCTGCGTGATCTTCTCGACCGCCTGCTCAACGTCCGAGGGCTTCCGGGCGCCCGTGCAGACGAGCTTCCCGCTGCCGAACAGCAAGACGACCACCTTCGGCTCGTCGATGCGGTAGACGAGGCCGGGAAATTGCTCCGGCTCGTACTCGACCTTCTCGAGGCCGAGGGAGATCGCAATCGCGTTGAGGTTGATCTCCGTACCAAGGTCCGACGAGGCAACAATGTTCTGGACCTCGATCACGGGGTCCTTCTTGATCGGGATGCCCGCGGCCTCGATCTGTTTCGCGACCATGTCGATCGCGGTCTTGACGTGCTCGAGGCTCTTCGCGCCCGTGCACACGACCTTGCCGCTCCGGAACAAGAGGGTCGCGGTCTTCGGCTCCTTCAGGCGGTAGATGAGCCCCGGGAACTGCTCCGGCTCATATTCCGCGCCGCCGAGGGCGAGCGCGATCGCCTGGAGGTCGAGCTGCTCCCCGAGGGAGGTGGATGCGACCACGTTCTCGATCTTGATTTTCGCCAAGGTCATTCCTCCAATCCGCGGGGGCCAAATCGGGCGTCGCGAGCGGGTCGGCGGGGACGGGAGTTAAATAGTGGTTTATAAAGGTTGGTCGGATTCGTGCGCATCTACGCTCGATGTGCCGCGGACTCCCGAGCGCGGATGAGGGCGTAGAGCGCCTCGTTCAACGGGACGGGAATGCGGTGCTTCGCGGCGGCGCGGACCACTGCGCCCGTGATCGCATCGATCTCGGTCCGTCGGCCGCGGTCGAGGTCTTGGAGCATGCTGCCGCGGTTCGCGGCGGTTCGCCGTGCGACGAGGACCGTCCGATGAACCAGCTCGTCCGCGTCGATGCGGGCTCCCTCCGCCTCGGCGACGGACGCGGCCTCACGAGAGACGGCCTCGAGGCTCGCGAGCAGATGCCGCTCCCGTGCGAGCCGGCCGTTCGGCACGCCCGCGAGGGCCGCAAGCGGATTGATGGCGGCGTTCACGACGAGTTTGGACCACAACTCGGTCCGAACGTCGTTCGTGATTCGCACGACCAGGCCCGCGTCCGCGAGGAGATCTCGCAGGCGGACGAGATCCCGTTGCGCGACTCCCGCCCAAGCGCCCAGCACCGTCTCACCGATGCCGGCGTGGCGGATCTCACCGGGGCCGAGAAACGTGACGCCGTTCGCGGTCGTTCCCGCGACGACTCGCCGCGCCGTCTTCGCGATTGTCTCCGCGTTGCCGAGGCCGTTCTGCAGCGTCACGAACGTTGCTCGATCCGCGAACGGATGCAACGAGCTCATCGCGCTCCCGGTGTCGTAGGCCTTCGTCGTGATGAAGATGAATTCCGGTTTCGCACCGCGCGGGACGCGCGTCGCCGCGTGCGGCTTCGCAATCATCGCCGTTTTGCCGGAGATGCGGAGGCCGTGCGCGCGGATCGCGTCGACGTGGTCCTGCCTCCCGATGAGCGTCACATCGTTCCCGCGCGACAGAAGTCCTCCGAAGAAACTGCCCACCGCACCGGCGCCGAAGACGAGGATTTCCACGATTCGCGCATGCATGCGCGCAGAAAAAACGGTTTCGACGCCGCGTTCGCATCATCTCTTTTTTATAAAATTCGACAAATCCATGTTTTTGAGTCGCTTCGCTACTTTTAAAACCCCATAGCTGATACAGATATCAGGGAGGAAACAAGTGGCCAAGAAGAAGAAGGGCAAGAAAAAGAAGAGATAGGCCGCTTGCCCGCACAACCCTCGCGGTGACCCGCGACGGTCGCGCCTCACCGTTTCGAACCTTCTTCCCGTTTTTCATTCCTTTTCATGTCGCGGCATGCTCGATCGGCGAGTACGAGCGGCTCGGGGTATCCGTGACGCGTCGTTTGTCGAACGATTTGGAGCGCACGCTTCAAGGTGGCTCGGTGGCCGACCGAGATGTAGATTGTACGCGCCCGACCGGGAGGGGTCCAAGCGTACCCGCGCGTTCCTCCTTTGAACTCGATCGGGATTGCCGCGTCCGAAGCCTCCTTCCCCGACGAAGGCCGACCCACGAGCGGATGTTTCGCGACGCCGATCGTCGGTACGTCGAGCCGCACACCGACGTAGCACGCGACGCCGAACAGGGCGGGATGCAGGCGACCGTGACCGTCGACCAGCAGGACGTCGGGCGGTTCGGAGAGCCCGCGGACGGCCGCTTCGATTCCCAGGAACTCCCGATAGGCGAGATACGTTGGGATGTAGGGAAAGGTGGCGCGCAACGTGGCGTGCGCGACTTCGACGGTCCGCAGATCTGCGGCGCGGACGCACACGACCGCCGCGTGCATCCGTTCGCCTTCGTACGCCAAGTCGACCCCCGCGATGCGCTCCGCAGCTCGTCCCGAGTCGGATTCGATTACCTGCGACTCGAGGTCTCGTTGCTCGCGCCGCAGCATGTCGAGCAGGCCAACCGGCTTCAGGGACTCCACGAACCGTTCCGTCGGCACGCGGCCCCGGAAAAGCCGAATGCCTTCGATCGCGAGTCGTTCGCGTGCCTCGGGGACAAGGGGCCGTCCGTCCGCCCGCACGATGCGGTGTGCGCCTCGCAGGTCCGGATGCTCCACCAGCCACAACGCCACCGCCCGCGCGGCGCGGACATCGCCTAAGGCCCGCGCGACGACTCCGCACGTGGCCGTCCTCCCGCGTGGGATCTCCCGCAAGCACCTCGCGAGCGCGGCACCGAAATCGCGCACGCGGGCGTATCGGCTCGAGCCCGCAAAACCTTTCTACAGATCGCCCCATCGACGGACCCCGTGTCCCTCCTGCTCCGGGGCGGTCTCATCGTCACACAAGATCCGCATCGGCGGGTGTTCCCGGGCGACGTCCTCGTGGACGACGGTCGGATCGCTGCCGTCGGCGCCGTCGATACCGCTCCGGCGGAGGTGATCGATTGCGCCGGTGCCGCCGTGATCCCGGGCTTCATCAATCTGCATCACCACGTCCCGAACACGCTCTTGCGCGGGATCGCGGACGATGTCCCTCTGGAGGAGATGCTCCCTAAGGCGTTCGCGATCGATGCGAAACTCACGCGTCGCGACGTGCAGATCGCGGCGCTCCTCGGATGCGTCGAGATGATCCGATCCGGGACAACGAGCTTCCACGACCTCTTCTATTGGGAGGACGAGGTCGCCCGCGCCGTCCGCGAGTCCGGGATGCGCGGGTTCCTCTCGTGGGTCACCCTCGACGAGTCGCTGACGACGCAGCACGGGAGTCCCCTGAAGAACGCGGATCAGTTCGTGGCGAAGCAGAAAGCCGATCCACTCGTCACGCCCTCGGTCGGGGTGCAAGGCGTGTACGCCGCCTCCGAGGAGGTCTACGCGAAGGCGAAGGAGATCGCGGTCCGCCACGGCGTTCGCATGCACACGCATCTCTCCGAGACGCGGGGGGAAGTCGAAGAGCACCGGAAGAAGACGGGCTTGCGTCCCGTCGAATGGCTCGAAAAGTTGGGCTTCCTCGATGAGAATCTCACCGCCGCGCACTGCGTCTGGATGACGATGAATGAGGTCCGGGCCCTGGCTCGGCACGGGGTGAGCGTCGCCCACTGCCCGGTCTCGAACATGAAGCTCGCGTCCGGCGGTGTGGCGCCGATTCCCGAGATGCTCGCGAAAGGAGTCCGCGTTGGCCTCGGGACGGACTCGCCGATCTCGAATAACGGCATGGACATGTTCGCGGAGATGAAGGTCGCCGCGCTCCTGCACAAAGCGACCCGATGGGACGCCCGCACACTCCCGGCGCAATCGGCCTTCGACCTCGCAACGATCGATGCTGCACGCGCGCTGCATGTCGAAGGCGAACTCGGTTCGATCGAGGTCGGCAAGCGCGCGGACCTGGCGGTCGTGTCGTTGAGCGGCGCCCACACTACGCCTTTTTATCCCGCGAACGTCTTGAGCGCGCTCGTCTACAGTTGCCGGGGGAGCGATGTCCGGGCGACGATTGTCGATGGCCAGGTTCTCATGGCGGCCGGCGTCGTCCGAACCGTGGACGAGGCGGAGGTCGTCTCTCGAGCCCAGGAGACCGCGCGGGAGCTCTTCGAGGCGTGATTCGTGATCTGCGGTGTCGACGAGGCGGGCCGAGGACCCGTGCTCGGGCCCCTGGTCGTCGCGGGCGTCGCGATCGAGTCGGACGTTCCGTTGCGCCACATGAACGTCCGCGACTCGAAGAAGCTCTCCGCCGAGCGGCGTGAGGTTCTCGCGCCGGAGATCGAGAAGGTTGCGCGGTTCGAGCTCCTCGTCATCCCGGCTGAGCGAATCGACGTGATGCGCGCCGAGATGTCCCTGAACGACTTCGAGGCGAAGCTCTTCGCCGAGATCATCGACCGACTCCACCCGGAGACCGCCTACGTCGACGCGGCGGACGTCGATGAGATCGCGTTCAAACGCATGGTGCTGCGCGATTGTACCCGCGATGTGGAAATCATTTCGCAACACAACGCGGACGAGTTGTTCCCCGTCGTGAGCGCGGCGTCGATCCTCGCGAAGGTGCGCCGCGATCGGGAGATGCGAGCGATCGAGGAACAGTTCGGCGCCCCGATCGGCTCCGGCTATTCGCACGACGCGCAGACGATCGCCTTCCTGGAAAACTGGATTAAGGAGAAGGGGTCTCTGCCGCCCCACACGCGGACCTCCTGGGACACGGCGCGCCGTCTCATCGCGGAGTCCCGGATCCGGAAGCTCGACGAGTTCGTTGGGGGCAAATCATGAGGGAGATGCTCGAGGACCTCGTCAACAAGTTCAATGCCAAGGTCGAGTCCGATCCGGCGCTCCGTGCGGAGCTCGGCGGGCTCACGAAGACCGTCCTGATCGACCTCAACGACGGGACGAAGTACCACTTCACGCTGAAGGACGCGAAGGTCGCGGCCCTGCTCGATGGCGGCGTCGACAACGCGGACATCGCGATCGTCACGGATCCGGCGACGTTACGCGGACTCATCCTCCGCGAGATCGGACCGTTCAAGGCGTACGCGACGGGCAAGATCAAACTGAAGGGAAGCCTCGAGGATCTCGCGCGCTTCCGGAAATTCTTCTGAGCGACCGCGATAGGTTTATCCGACACGTCCCAATGCGGACGCTTGACCGCCTCCGCGGGCCGCGATTCGATCCGAAAACGCAGCGGGGTGGGGTAGCCAGGATATCCCGTCGGGCTCATACCCCGGGACTCCCAGGTCCCCGGTGAGACACCCGGAGATCGATGGTTCAAAAGGGCTGCGAGGACGGACCTGCGGCCCGGAACATCCATCCCCCGCTATCGGACTGCGCGCAGCGCGCGGAGCGGTTTTTCGCGTGGACCGCCGCGGCGTCCGGCCGCGCGGGAAGATGTTAACCTTATTCAAGGTTAATTTTCTCGCGTATCGACGAACGGAACCCCACGGTGTGATTCTCAGGTCGCAACGTTTATCGTAACAGGGCAGGGTGGGTCGCGCACTCGGCAGGCCTTTGATGGATCGAGTCAAGACCGGCGTTGCGGGCCTCGACACGATGTTGAATGGCGGCCTTTTGCCCGCTCGGCCGTACGTCGTATCGGGTCCCACAGGGAGCGGCAAGACGATTCTGTCCGCCACGTTCCTGCTCGAAGGGCTCCGTCAGCAGGAGGCGTGTCTGCTCGTCACGCTCGACGAACCGCCGATCGAGGTCAAGTCGAACATGGCCACGTTCGGATGGACGATGGACCGCCTGAAGATCCTCGATGCGACACCGGACGTGCGGGCACACAAGCGCACCCGCTCCGTGATCGACGTCGGAACGTCCCTCGACGTGCGGGACATGGAGCAGGTCACGGACATCCGCCAATCCTCCCAGGTCCGCGCCCTCGAAGTCACCGTCCATAGCGTGCAGAAGATGATCAAGCAGGAGTTCGCGCAGCACCTCGAGCGCACGAAACAGAAGTACAAACGCATCGTGATCGACTCGATGACCGCGCTCAAGATGTTCTCGATGCACGGCGAGGACAGCCGCATCCTCATCCAGTCCTTCATCCGATTCCTCTCCGAGCTCGAGGCGACCACCCTGATCGTCTCCGAGCACCTCGACCGGAAGGTCCTCGAGACGGAATTCTTCCTGTCCCGCGGAGAGATCCGCCTCCACAAGTGGCTCGACGGGAGCATGATCCGTCGCGCGCTTTCGATTGAGAAATTCCGCGGCTCCTCGTTCGACGACAGGATGCGGCCCGTGTCGATCACGGATAAGGGGATGCTCGTCTCCCTCGAGTCGCAGCCGCAGGCCCGCGGGCCGGCGTCCGGCCCCATGCCCGGCGAGTCGCTGCTCGAGACGCGGATCATCGAGGAAGTGTCGAACGTCATCGAAGGGGTGATGCGGGGCATCGAGGAGGCGCACCGGAGACAGGTCGCCGTCCGCGACGTCGAGGTCGCGCTCTCCCGCGCGATGCTCGCGTTCCAGCGCCGCAACTACCAGAAGGCGATGAAGCTCGCGCTCGCCTGCGACTCCTCCTTGCGGGAGCGCATCGGGACCGGTCCGCCTCCGCCTCCGACCGCGGTCCTGCCGCGGCCGCCGGAGGCGATCCGATGACGACACCAGCGGCCAAGATCCGCACGGGCGTCGCCGGCCTCGACAAGATGCTCCATGGAGGCCTGGTGCCGGGTCGACCGTACATCCTCTCGGGCGCGCCCGGATCCGGCAAGACGATCCTGTCGATGCAGTTCCTCCGCGAAGGACTCGAAGGCGGAGAACGCTGCCTGTTCGTCGCCCTCGAGGAACCTCCGAACGAGCTGAAGATCAACATGCGGGCGTTCCGATGGAACCTCGACGACCTGGACGTCCTCGACGCGAACTCGGACATCCGGCGTTTCGAGCCGACCCCGCTGCTCGAGATTAGCACGGAAGAGGAGCCGATCAAGATGCGGGCGATCGGCGAGCGCATCCGGAAGACGCCCGACTTCGAGTCCAAGGAAGTGACGGTCCACTCGCTCCAGCAGCTGCTGAAGAATCTCCTGATCAGAAGGGACTACGAGCGCGTCGTGATCGACTCGATCACCGCCCTGAAGTATTTCTGCATGCGAGAGTTCGAAGAAGCCCTCACGACGCAGTCGTTCATGCGGTACCTGTCCGAATCCAAGGTCACGTCCCTCCTGACGCTTGAGCTGCCCGAGGAGGGCACCGTGCCGCCCGAGGCGTTCCTCGCCCGCGGGGAGTTCCGGCTCCACAAGCTCCGCGACGAGACGGGCATCAAGCGCTTCGTGTCGGTCGAGAAGTACAAGGGCTCCTCTCACGACGAGTCCGTGTTCCCGTTCGAGATCTCGAACTCCGGGATCGTCGTGAACACGGTGACGAAGCCCACGATGGCCATGTGAGCCCCCCTTTGCCGGCGTCGTCGCGGCGGATGTCAATGCGGGTTTTGTCTGACGAATGTATGACTAGTTTTAAATAGCCCTACTCGGATTCGGCGGCGTCAGACTCCATTCGGGATGGGATGGCACAATGAAATCACTTCTAAACGAAGCCTTGGCCCGACACCAGGAAGCCGAGGAAAAGGAAACCCGCGACGCCGCGAAGGCCTCGAAGGCCGAAGAGAAGAAGAAGAACGGCGACGACGAAGAGATCGAGAAGATCGTCGAATCGATCAACGTCTCGATCAAGATCGTCGGATGCGGTGGCGGCGGGTCGAACACGATCAACCGCTGCAGCGAGGCCGGCATCAGCGGAGCGCAGCTCTGTGCCGTCAACACGGACGCGAAGCACCTCCTCTCCGTGCACGCGCCGAAGAAGATCCTCATCGGCAAGCGGCTCACGAAGGGCCTCGGCGCGGGCGCTCTGCCCGAGGTCGGCGAGCAGGCTGCGCACGAGAGCGAAGAAGACATCCGGGATTTCATCCGCGGCGCGCACGTCGTGTTCATCACGGCGGGCATGGGCGGTGGCACCGGAACCGGCTCGGCGCAGTACGTGGCCCGCGTCGGGAAGGAAGAAGGCGCCCTGACGATGGGCGTCGTCACGATGCCGTTCAAGTCGGAAGGCCGGATCCGGATGGAGAACGCGGAGGCGGGTCTCGACAAACTCCGCAAGTTCTGCGACACGACGATCGTGATCTACAACGACAAGCTCCTCGAGCTCGTGCCCCGACTGCCGATCAACGCCGCGTTCAAGGTGGCGGACGAGATCCTCATGCAGTCGATCAAGGGCATGACGGAGATCATCACGAAGCCCGGGCTCGTGAACCTCGACTACGCGGACCTGATGACGATCATGAAAGGCGGCGGCGTCGCGATGATCGGCATCGGCGAGAGCGAGGAAGAGCGGGACCGGATCGAGTACGCGATCAACGAGGCCCTCGAGTCTCCGCTCCTCGGCGAGGTCGACTTGACCCACGCGCGTGGCGCGCTCGTACGCGTTGTCGGCGGCCCCGACCTCACCGTCTCCGAGGCCGAGAAGGCCGCGGAGGTCGTCGGACAGAAGATCAACCCGCAGGCGCGGATCATCTGGGGATGCTCCGTCGAGGACGCCCTCGATCACACGGTGCGCGTGCTCCTCGTGATCACGGGCGTCAAGTCGAAGTCCCTCCTCGGGAAGGAGGTCTACACGGGACCCGTGAAGACCTCCTCCGAAGTGGACGAAGTACGCTGACCTCCTCCTCTTTTTCCCCAACCTTTTTCCATTTCCTCACGATGGCGCGAGCGTGAGCACCCGTCGGCCGAGGTACCGCTACATCGCGTTCCGCGTCGACGGGCCTCGGGCGTTTCGCCGCGAGGACGTGCTCGAGGCGTTGCGGTCCGTGCCGGAGCGGTTGCGGCTCGTCGAGTTCCACGACCCGCTCGGACTCGTCCGCACGACGCACCTAAGGAAGGACGCGGCGATTCGCGCGCTCACGGACATCGTCTCGCTGGCCGGTGAGCGGGTCCGCGTGACGACGATGGGGACCTCTGGGACGATCCGGGCCGCGACCCGCAAGTACTTGACGCGGTCGGTCCCGCGTCCCAGACAATCTGAAAAGAACCCTTATAAGTGACCGCTTTATTAGCGGCCCGAGGTTTATCGTATGCAGCCGGGCCAGATGGCCTACGACCGCGCGATCACGGTCTTCAGCCCCGACGGCCGACTCTTTCAGGTCGAATACGCCCGCGTCGCCGTGACCCGCGGGAACACGACAGTCGGCCTGAAATTCAAGAACGGAATCGTGCTGATGGCCGACAAGAAGATCGGCTCCCGGCTCGTCGAGACCTCCTCGATTGAGAAAATCTTCCAGATCGACGACCATGTCGGCGCGGCGACGTCCGGCCTCGTGGCGGATGCCCGGGTCCTCGTCGACTACGCGCGCCTCGTCGCGCAGATCAACAAGGTCACCTATAGCGAGAAGATCGGCGTCGACCTCCTCGTGAAGCGGATTTGTGATTACAAGCAGAACTACACGCAGTACGGCGGCGTCCGGCCGTTCGGCACCGCGCTTCTCGTCGCGGGCGTCGACGACCTGGGCACGCACCTGTTCGAGACGGACCCGAGCGGCGCGCTCGTGTCGTACAAGGCGGGCAGCATCGGCCAAGGCCGCCAAGCGGTCATGGAACTCCTCGAGGAGAAATACAAGGAGAACATGGCCCAGGACGACGCGATGCTCCTCGGACTCGAAGCCTTACAGAAGGCCTCGGAGGGCGAGAAGCTGGACGCGCGCGCGATCGAGATCGGGCTCATCGTCGAGGGAGAGAAGTTCCGCCGACTCGCCGAGTCGGAAGTGGGCCAGTACCTCACCCGGGTCCCAACCGCATCCTAGGCGCGGTCATGCCTAAGGAGCTCCGATCGGACCGCCGCGACGACATCTTCAAAGAATACGTCATCGCCCGATTCGAGAAGGCCGGCGAGAAGTTCGAGGTCCTCGTGAAGCCGGACGCGGTCCAGAAGATCCGCGATGGCAAGGACATCGACTTGCTCTCGGAGCTCGCGATCGACGAGGTATTCCGCGACGCGCACAAGGGCTCGAAGGCGTCCGAGGAGAAGATGACGGAGTTCTTCGGGACGACGGAGACCCTCGGAGTCGCGAAGGCGATCATCCAGCACGGCGAGATCCAGCTCACAACCGAGCAGCGACGGCAGATGCTCGAGGCCAAGCGAAAGCAGATCGTCCAGTACATCGCCGCGAACGCGATCAACCCGCAGACCGGCGCGCCTCATCCGCCGCAGCGAATCGAGATCGCCATGGAAGAGGCCAAGGTCCACGTGGACCCCTTCAAGAACGTGGAGGAGCAGGTGAAGGAGGTCCTCGACGCGCTGCGGCCGCTGATCCCGATCCGGTTCGAGAAGGTCCGGATCGCCGTCAAGCTCAGCGCGGAGGACAGCGCCAAGAGCTACGGGGACATCAAATCCTTCGGCACGATCGTCAAAGAAGAATGGTCTCCTTCCGGCGCGTGGATCGGCGTGGTCGAAATGCCCGCGGGGATGCAGACGGACTTCCTCGAGAAGCTCAACGCGAAGACGAAAGGCAACGTCGAGACCCGGATCCTGAAGGCGGACCAACGCGTCTGAGCCCTCCGTGACGCGAGCCGGTCCCCGAGAGACCGGAATCCTCAAGTAGCCGCCACGGTTTCGACGCGTTTGCGTGAGAGAGAGACACCAATGCATGGCAGTAAGGCGCTTCGCCAGATTGTCATCCCGGGCGAAGCCGTCGGCGGCACCGGGCTGAAACCGGGCCCTGGAACGTACCGCGAGGGCGGGCAAGTTTTCGCGTCGCAGTTGGGCATTCGGAACGAGGCCGACGGGTTCGTGAGCGTCATCCCCCTCGGCGGTAGATACATCCCGCAGCGGGGCGACGCGGTGATCGGCGAGGTCACCGACCTGGGGCCATCCCACTGGCTCGTGGACATCCATTCGCCGTATCCCGCCCCGCTGCACGCGACCGAGTCGGCGTGGCGGGTCGAATTCGGTGACACGTCGCGGTACCTGAAAGTCGGCGACGTCATCATGTGCCATGTGCTCAGCGTGGACGAGATCAAGCGAGTCCAGCTGACGATGCAGGACCGCGAGGCGCGCAAGCTGAACGGCGGCATCGTGATCGAGGTGTCCCCGACGAAGGTGCCTCGGGTGATCGGGAAGGAGGGCAGCATGGTCTCGCTCATCATGGACCTGACCCACTGCCGCATCTACGTGGGCCAGAACGGTCGAATCTGGCTCGACGGCGACGACCGCGACACGGAACTCGCGGCGATGGCGATCCGCTTCATCGAGGAGCGGGCGCAGGCCTTCGGGTTGACGGAGGCCGTGCGGGAAATGATCGAGCGGGCGAAGCGAGACGTTCGAGGGCCCCGGCCCTCGTGAGGAGCGAGAGATCATGGAAGACATCGAGCACATCGAGAAGAAAGTCAAGCTGATGGATGCGAAAGGCCGTCGGATCGACGGTCGGAAGTTCGACGAGCTGCGACCGATCCGCATCGAGGCCGGCGTCCTGCGCCGCGCGGACGGCTCCGCGTACATGGAGTGGGGCGGGAACAAGGTCCTCGCCGCGGTCTACGGACCCCGGGAGGCGCACCCGCGGCACCTCCAGGATCCCGCGCGCGCGCTCGTGCAGTGCCGCTACAACATGGCGCCGTTCAGCGTCTCGGACCGCAAGCGTCCCGGACCCGACCGCCGGTCGGTCGAGATCTCGAAAGTCATCTCCGAGGCGTTCTCTGCCGTCGTCTTCTCGGAGCAGTTCCCCCGTACGTCCGTGGACATCTTCATCGAGGTCCTTCAGGCGGACGCGGGCACGCGGTGCGCCGGCCTGAGCGCCGCAAGCGTCGCCCTCGCGGACGCCGGCGTGCCGATGCGGGACCTCGTGAGCTCTTGCGCGTCCGGAAAGATCGAGGGGGTCGTTTGCGTCGACCTGAACAAGGATGAGGACAACTTCGGGGACGCGGATTGTCCCATGGCGATCGTCCCGCGGACCGGCGACATCGTGCTCTTGCAGATGGATGGCCACCTGACGTACGATGAATTCCAGAAGGCCATGGAGCTGTCGATGGACGCCACGAAGAAGATCTATGAGCTGCAACGCGACGCGTTGCGACGCCGCTATTCTGTGACCCTCGAGGACATCCTCAAGGAAGCCCCGCCGTTGCCGCCGCCTCCGATGGAGGAACCGGCGCCGCCGCTGCCGCCCGAAGACGACTTCGGCCCGGAGGGGATCTGATGAGCGAAGAAATTGTCTCGGAACTGATGCGCGCCCACGTCTATCGGCTCGCGGCCTCGGGCCAGCGGATCGACGGTCGCGCGCTCGATGAACCCCGCAAGCTGACGGTGGAGCGGTCGTTCGTCTCGACGGCGGAAGGCAGCGCCCGCGCACGGCTCGGCAATACGGACGTCCTCGTCGGGATCAAGATGTCCGTCGGCGAGCCGTATCCCGACACGCCGAACTCCGGGGTGCTCTCGACGAGCGTCGAGCTCATTCCGATGGCCAGCCCGACGTTCGAGGCGGGCCCGCCGCGGCCCGACGCGATCGAACTCGCGCGGGTCGTGGACCGCGGCATCCGCGAGTCGAAGATGGTGAACATGGAGCGGATGGTCATCACGCCGAAGGAGAAGGTGTGGGTCATGTTCATCGACATCCACGTCCTCGATTTCGATGGGAACCTGTTCGACGCCTGCTCGTACGCCGCGGTGTCGGCGCTCGCCTCGACGACGGTCCCCGCGAAAGCGATGGGCGTCGGGGAGAACTTCCCGCTCCCGGTGGAGCATTGGCCCGTCAGCGTCACGACGGCGAAGCTCAAGGACATCACGTTCGTCGACCCGAGCCTCGATGAAGAACGGATGGCGGACGCGCGACTCACCGTGACGACGGACGAGAACGGCGACATCCGCGCGATGCAAAAAGGCTTAAGTGGAAGCTTTACTTACGATGAGATTAGGCGGATCATCGAGACGGCCCAGCGCGTGGGCCGAGACATCCGTCCCTTGCTGAAACCCTGAGGTTCCCCATGGCGCGTCGCACGCGAAAGGCAGGAGTCGTCGGCCGATTCGGGCCCCGCTACGGTGTGCGAATCCGCCGCCGCGTGCAGGAGATCGAGGAAAGCCTTCGCAGCAAACATACGTGCCCTCGGTGCCTGGCCGTGTCGGTCCACCGCAAGTCGAGCGGCGTCTGGGAATGCCGCCGTTGCGGCAACGTCTTCGCGGGAGGGGCCTATCGTCCCGTCGTCACGACCTCGTTCAAGCGGGAACTCGAAGCTCCGGCCGAGAAGGCCGAGGCGAAGGGCGAGGAGGCCTGACCGTGTACAAGTGTGCGAAGTGCCTCGAGCCGATCCGGACGAACATCAACACGGTCGGCATCCAGTGCGAGCGATGCGGTTCCAAGATCTTCTACAAGGAGCGGCCGAACGTCAAGAAGGTCGTCAAGGCGCTATGATGGTGCGACGCGCGACGATCACGTTGGCCGGCCCCGCGGCCCACGTCGTCTATGAAGCCCTGCGACCGGAGGCGGGCCGCGATGTGCCGAAGGCGCGCGTCTCGATGCAGGCCGGTCGCGGGCGGCTCACGTTGACGATCGACGCCGATGACACAAGCGCGCTCCGCGCCGCGGTGAACTCGTACCTGCGGTGGGCCGATGTCGCCGCACGGGTGCGGGACGAGGTGGCGGCGTGAAGGAGATTTCACCGCAGTTGCAGAACCAGATCGCGCAATACCAGAACCTGCAGCAGCAGCTCCAGGTCCTCGCAAACCAGCGCGTGCAACTCGAGGCGAAGCTCCGCGAGATCGAGGCCACGCTCGAGGAACTCGGCAAGATCGCCGGCGAAACGCCGGTCTACAAGAGCATCGGCATGCTCCTCGTGCGACAGGACGATCGCGAGGGGCTGAAGAAGGAACTCGAGGAGCACAAGGAAACGCTGACGATCCGCGTGAAGTCGTTCCAGAAGCAGGAGAAGTCCCTCGCGGAGCGCTACGAGGGCCTCGGGGCGAAGATTCAATCGGCCCTCGGCGGCGCGACCGCGGCCTCCGAGACCAACTGAGTTTTTCTCCTGAGGACGCGGCGCAAATCCTTATATCGGCACGTCCCTTGGCGAGCCCGTGGTCGACGATTCCGGCTCGACGGAGGAGTCCGAGTCGGAGGAGACGGAGGAGTCGGAGCCGGCCGAACCGACCGCGGCCGAGACCCTGGACACGACACCCCCCCGGCCGACGTTGACCCGGCCGAGCTTCTCTCGTTTCATCATGATCTTCCTCTTCCTGCTGGCCCTTTACGCGCTCATCGATCCCCAAGTCGGACTCGGCTTCGCGGGGGTCGCGAACTTCCTCTTCTCCCCGACGATCGGATTCGGGGGAGCGCTTCCTACGGTCACGATCCTCCTCGCGGGCATGCTGACGACGACCGTCTCGTCGATCATCCGGGACCACTACACGAACTGGGTGAAGATGGCCCGGACGCAGAAGGTCATGGGGGCCTGGCGGAAGGAGCAGATGGAGGCGCTCCGCAAGGGGCAGCAAACGAAGCTCGAGAAACTGAAGGAGGCGCAGGCGGGCTTCATGAAGGACTCTATGGAGGTCCAGATGGCCCCGCTGAAGGCGACCGCCTGGACGATGTTCATGTTCATCGTCGTCTTCACCTGGCTGCGTCTCTTCGTCGACTTCACGCTCCAGGACCACGGGAACCAGTGGATCGCGGTCCCCTGGTCGAACCACGTCTTCTTGAACAGCGTCTACGTGTTCCCTTCGTGGGTCTTGCTCTACTCGCTCCTCGCGATCCCCTTCGGGCAGATCATCGTCCGCGTCCTGAAGTACGTCCATTTCCGGCGGCGCCTCGACTCCATGGGGATCCCGCTGCAGGCCCAGCCCGACGCCTGAGGCGGCGCCGATGATCCTCGTGATCGGCGGGCCGCCGGGCAGCGGCAAGACGACCGTGGCGCAGCGGTGGTCCGAGGCCCGTCACTTCGTCCTCGTCTCCGCCGGCATGCGGTTCCGGGCGATGGCGAAGGAGCGCGGCATGGGCCTCGAGGCGTTCGGCAAAGCGGCGGAGAAGGACCCTGCGATCGATCGCGCGCTCGACCACGCCGTCCTCGAGGAGATTCAAACGACGCAGGCGACCGACGCGAACGTCGTGGTGGACGGCCGCATCCAGGCGTATCTCCTCGCGAAGCAGGCGATCCCGTGCGTCAAGGTGCTGATCGACGCCCCGCTCGAGGTGCGGGCGGGGCGGATCGCGAATCGCGAGAAGAAGAGCGTCCGGGAGGCGAAGGAGGAGATCGTCGCGCGGGAACATTCGGAGCGCGTCCGCTACAAGGCCATCTACGGAATCGACTTGGCGGACACGCGGACCTTCGACATCGTCATTGATTCGGGCGGGAAGACCCCGGACGAGGTCGTCGCGATGATCGCGTCGCGGGTGGAGGGATGAGCGACCTCGTCGTCCTCCACGAGACTCCGGATTCGAAACACGGAAAGCGGCCGGAAGATCGGCCGATCGAGGAGCGCATTCGCCTCGGCCTGGCAATCGTCGACAAGCCCGGCGGCCCGACGTCCCACCAGGTGAGCGCATGGGTGCGCGACATGTTCGGCCTGAAGAAGGCGGGCCACGCGGGCACCCTGGATCCGCGTGTGACCGGCGTGCTGCCCGTCGCCCTCGCCGACGCGACTCGGGCGGTCGAGGCCCTCCTCGCGGGGGACAAGGAATACGTCGGCGTGATGCAGCTCCATCAGGACGTCGAGGACCGGCGGGTGCGGTCGATGATGGGCCGCTTCGTCGGCGAGATCTACCAGATTCCGCCCGTCCGATCCGCGGTGAAGCGGGAGCAACGGACCCGGCACATCTACGAGCTCGAGCCGGTTGAGATCGATGGCCGAAACGTCTTATTCCGGGTGCGGTGCGAGTCGGGGACGTACATCCGCACTCTCTGCGCGGACCTCGGCGACGCGCTCGGCGTCGGGGCGAACATGGTCGACTTGCGGCGCACGCGGACCGCGTCGTTCTCGGAGGCGGACGCCCATCCATTGAACGCGTTCCGCGACGCGATCACGTACTGGCGGGAGGAGGGAGACGAGACGCACGTCCGGTCGTTGGTGCGCCCCATGGAGGACCTGCTGCGACACCTGCCGCAGATTATCGTGAAGGACACCGCGGTCGACGCGATTTGCCACGGAGCGAACCTGGCCGTCCCCGGGGTCGCTAAGCTGTCCTCGCACATCCGTCGCGGCGACCCCGTTGGCGTGTTCACCGGAAAAGGCGAGGCGGTTGCGATCTCGAAGGCACTCATGACGACCGACGAGATCGTCATCGCGAAGTCGGGTGTCGCGGCGGACACGGGCCGCGTCCTCATGGATCCAGGGACCTACCCGAAACTCTGGAAGTGAACGATGGGCGTCGATGCGTGGGGCTTCGATCGGGAGCGACAAGCCGTCGCACATCGCGTTCGGTCGAAGCGGTTGCGACTGCAAGCCGTGCACACCGCGGCCTTTGGAGGCTTCGCAATCGCGCTGGTCGGCGGAGGCGCGGCGTCAATGGAGGACGCGACCGCTCGGTTGGGCTGGCCCTCGTGGGCGGCTCTCACCGCGTTCCTTGCCATCCTCTTCGCGTTGTTCGCCCTGCTCGAACTTCCGTTCCGTTTCATCAGCGGGTTCCGGTGGGAGCGGTCGATGGGCCTCTCGAACCAAACCCTCGTCGGCTGGTTCAAGGATCTCGCGAAGACTCTGGCCCTCGGCCTGGGATCGACGATCGCGGTCGCCGGCGTCCTGCTCTGGTTGCTCGCGACCACGCCCTGGTGGTGGCTCGTTGCATGGCTCCTCGGAATCGGCGTCTCCATCGGCCTGGGATTCCTCGCTCCCATTCTCCTTGTCCCGCTCTTCTATCGGCTCCGACCCATCGCCGATGAGGCCCTGAGGGCGCGGTTCGAGTCCTTGGCGGCACGCGCGGGCGTCCCTATCCTGGGCGTCTTCGAGATGCGCGCGTCGTCGAAGACGAATCGGTCGAACGCGGCGGTGATGGGCTTTGGACGAACGCGGAGAATTGTGGTTACGGACACGCTTCTCCGAGATTTTCCGGTCGACGAGGTCGACACCGTCCTCGCGCACGAACTCGCGCATCAGCGCCATCTCGATCCGCTCCGTGGTTTCGTCCTCGGATCGCTCACATCCCTCGCGATCGTCGCGATCAGCGCCACCGTGTATGGTGCGGCGGTTTCATGGTTCGGAATACGGTCCGCCGGGGACGCGGCGGGCCTGCCACTCCTCGTCGTCATCTTCAGCCTCGTCGCGTTGCCCTTCCGTCCCCTCGAGCTGAGATGGTCCCGCGACCGAGAGCGCCGAGCCGATCAGTTCGCTCTCGCGTTGACAGGAAATCCCGCAGCTTTCGCGGGCGCGATGGTCCGACTCCATGATCGAAACCTCGGAGTTGCGGATCCGAGGGTGTGGGAGAAGTGGCTGTTTTACAGCCATCCGACTGGACGCGAACGGGTCGACGCCGCGCGTGCGTTCGCGGCGACACGCGCGTGACCGTCCGGAGAATCTTTATTACGACGGATCAGATGGCGCGACGCTGAGTGCCGAGGTCGCCTAGACCGGTAGGGCGCGGCGCTGGAATTGGCCCGAGGAAAGGCTGCTAGCGACGCCGTGGTCGCAAGACCTCGGGAGTTCAAATCTCCCCCTCGGCGTCAGCTTTTTCGTCGGGAGCGGGCGAGTCGTTTCTTGAGTTCCTCGATCGGAGCGAGCGGGAGCGGGTCAACCCGGTGGAGCGTCGCCAGGTACAGGCTCACGTAGTCCCCAAGGAACAGGGTCCCGAGGAGGCGACTCAACGTCGTCTCGCCCTCGGTCTCCACCTCGAGGACGGAGGCGTGGCGGGAGATCAGCTCGACCGTGATGTCGAGTTGTCGTCGCATCTCCGGCGGCTCATCCCGGTCCCGGAAGATGATTGGCGTGTGGCCGCGCACGCGTTCGTCCTCGCACCAGCCGACGAGTTCGTTATGGTCCGCCTCGGGCAACGAGGAGGAGAAGGCGAGGAGCTTCGCGTTCTCATTGAACTGCGCCTGCCACCGTTTCGCGATCGGCGTGAAGGGCGGCATCGCATAGAGGACCGGGACCGTCGAACGCAGCCGGACGGCAATCGACTTCGCTCGGTTCGATCGAGCACCGACCTCGGGTCGGAGCTTTTCTCGGACCTGCCGCAGGTGGGCGATGGCGCGCTCGACCTCCGCATGGAGGTGCCCGAACACCCACGACTCCGCGATGGCGGGCAGGACGCCGAACAAGTGACCGAACGCACCGCGAGGCGGCAATCCTGGAGGTACCTCGAACACCGGCGCATTCGCCTTTCGAGCGAGGTCGCGGAGTGCGCCACCCGATGTGATCGCAACCATCCGGCATCCGAGTTTCATCCCCTGGGTCGTGGCGCTTAGCGTTTCTTCCGTGTTGCCGGAGTAACTTACCGCGACCAGGACGTCCTCGGGCCGGGCGTAGGACGGGAGGCGGTAGTCCCGGACGACCTGGATCGGCACCTTCGCGCGGTCGGAGGCCCACGCCGCGAAGACGTCGCCCGCGATCGCGGAACCGCCCATGCCCACGATGAAAACCCGTTGCGCCTCGCCCAAGTCGACCGCGGACCCCAGGCCGAGCTTCGCGGACGCTTCGAGTTGGTCCGGAAGCGCGGCGATGATCCCCCGCATCCCATGCCGGTCGACCCGCGCGACCTCCTTCGCATCGAGCATTCCGAGACGCATGGGACGCATTCGGATAAGACCTCTGCCGCGGGGGCAGGTTACCAATAAGCGGGTTCTTACAATAATCTTGATATATTCCCCGCGGTTCGTACGAACCGTGGCGGACCTTGAGCAGGCCCTCGATGCGCTCCGTCGCGGCGCCTTCATCCTGATCTACGATGGCGATGGCCGCGAGGAGGAAACGGACCTCACGATCGCGAGCGAGTTCGTCACGCCGGCGGCGATCCGCACCTTGCGCAAGGAAGCCGGGGGCCTCATCTGCACGACGTTGTCGGGCGAAGTCCGCGCGCGCCTCGGGCTGCCGTTCATGGCCGAGGTCCTGCGTCGGGCCGGAGACGCGTATCCGATTCTCAGCGCCGTCTCGACGGAAGACATGAAGTACGACCGGCACAGCGCCTTCTCGATCTCCGTGAATCATCGCGACACCTTCACCGGCGTGACGGACGTGGACCGGGCGACGACGATCGCTCGGATCGCCACCGTCGCGCGCGAGGCGATACGGCGCGAGAACGGTTGGGCCGCGCACGTCTTCGCGGACGAATTCCGATCGCCGGGCCACGTCCCGCTCCTCAACGCGACGCAACCGTTGCTCGAGGAACGGCGCGGTCACACGGAACTCACGACGGCGCTCATGCTCATGGCCGGACTCGCGCCCAGCGCGACCATCTGCGAGATGATGGCGGACGACGGACGGGCCCTCTCCAAGGAGGATGCAAAGGCATATGCTCGGGAGAGGAATCTCGTGTTCCTGGAAGGGCAGGACATCGTCCGAGCGTGGCGTTCTTGGTCCGTGTAATGGCGACGGGGGTCTTCGATCTCCTCCATCCCGGTCACCTCTATTTTCTCCGCGAGGCGAGGAAGCTCGGAGACGAGCTCTGGGTCGTCGTGGCCCGCGACAGCACCGCGCGACGCTTCAAGCACGAGCCGATCATGCCGGAGGGATCGAGGCTCGAGATGGTCGAGTCCCTCAAACCCGTGGACCGCGCGGTCCTCGGGAACGAGGGGGACATCTACGAGATCCTCGGGGACATCCGGCCCGACGTCATCGCGATCGGGTATGACCAGGTGCACAACGAGGACCGGATCCGAGCCGAGTGCAAGAAGCGGGGGCTCGCGACGCGCGTCGTCCGCCTCCCGCGGTTCGAAGGCGACCTCGACGGCACGCGCAAGATCGTGAGGAAGGTGGCGGAATGGCTCGCGCTGCAGGAGCGGCTCGGAGAGGTCGAGCAGGTGAGGGTCCGAGGGGACGGGGACGTCGCGCCGCCACGAAAGCGGCGAAAGGCCTGAAGCGAATCGGGATCGTCGACACGTCGTTTTCGCGGTACGACATGGCCGCCTCCGCCATCGACGAATTAGAGCGGCAAGGCGGCGGCTTCATCGTCGAGCGGTACACGGTCCCGGGGATCAAGGACCTGGCCGCGGGTGCGGCGATCCTGTTCGACCGCGGGTGCGACCTCGTCCTGGCCCTCGGGATGGTCGGCCGACAGCCCGTCGACAAGGATTGCGCCCTCGCGGCGGACTTCGGATTGCAGGCCGTGCAAGCGCGCCTCGGGAAACACATCCTCGGCGTGATGGTGCACGAGGAGGAAGCGCCCGACGAGGCGGAACTCGCGCGACTCTTCGATCGACGCACGCGGGAGCACGCGGTGAATGCGTACGACCTGCTGCTCCGTCCCGAGGCGATCCGCGCGCGGGCGGGGACGGGCCAGCGGGAGGGCTTCGCGGACGCGGGGCCCCTCCGGGTGAAGGGCCGATGAGGCTCGCGATCGTCGCTGCGGAATTCAACCGCGAGGTGACGGACATCATGGTCGAGAAGGCGCTGGCTCGCGCGAAGGAACGCGGGATCCGGGTGACGTCCGTGGTGCGCGTGCCGGGGACGTTCGAGCTTCCGCTCGCGGTCCAGCGGCAACTCGAACGCGGAGACGTCGACGCGGCGGTCGCGATTGGTGCGGTGATCAAGGGCGAGACGTTGCATGACGAGGCCCTCATGGCCGCGGTGCCCCGGGCGCTGCTCGACGTCGGCCTGCGGCTCGGCAAGCCGGTCGGGTTGGGGATCACGGGACCGGGCATGACGGACGCCCAGGCGATGGCGCGCGCCGACAAGGGCGCGGACGCCGTGGACGCGGTCGCGCGGATGCACGAGCTCCTCCGGGGCCTGTGACGATTTTTCTCCTGAGATTCATGGCGGAAAGGTTTAATCCCGCGAGGCTTCCATCCGGAGCGGTCCGGAGCCGCCCATGGTTGACACCGCCGCCCTCGAATCGATCCTCCGCGATCTCGAGCGCAACGAGGGGGTCCAAGAAGCGATGCTCGTCTCCCTCGCGGGCACGTACCTCGCGGGGAGCTTCCCGAAAGGCGTGCACGTGGACACGTTCGGCTCGATGTTCGCGGTCCTCATTGGATCGGCGGAGACCGTGACGTCCGAGGCGAAGGACTCGCTCGAGAGCGTCGTGATCAACGGGAAGGGGAACCGCTACCTCATCGTCCACGGCGGCCGCAAGGCGCTCCTCGTCATGCGCGTGCCGATCTCTGCGGACATGCAGCGGACGAAACAGGCTGTCGAGAAGTACGTCCCGCGGATCGAGGAACTGCTCTAGATCCGCCGCATCCCGCGCGCGATCCACTCGGAGACCGCTTTCGTCACGTATCGAGCGGTCGCGCCAGCTCCTCGGTCCATGCCCTGAGCCGTCGTCTGCTTCTCCCCGATCCGCTGGAGGACGTCATCGAGGCGGAGGGAGCCTTCGTCGATCGCCGTCACGGCGGTCGCGAGCTCGTCGAGGAAGTGGCTGTCGCTCCCACCCGTCTCGCCGAGGTGCAGCGTCTTCGCGCCGGCTTGAGCCCGCTCATTCCCTCGGCGGAGCGTCCGACCATTCCGGGTCTCGTACGCAGGAAAGGTCGCTTGTCCGACGCCGGCATCGCCGAGGCCGGACCAGAACCGGTAGGGATGGGCCGCCACCGGCACACCGCCTTCCGCGACGATCCGCTCAACGGTCTCGTGGACGGACAGATCGCGCGGCACGACATTTCGGACGCCGTACCCGAGGACATGTCCCGAAGCCGTCGACACCTCGATTCCGGGGATCACGAGGAATTCGCCACGGGCTGCGTCGCGCGCTTCCGCGACGCCGCGAATCGCGTTGTGGTCCGTGATGGCGACCCCGTGGAGGCCCGCGCGCTGCGCGAGCGCCACGAGTTCCGCGGGCGAGACCCGAGAGTCCGGGGAGTAGCGGGTGTGGTTGTGAAGGTCCAACAGCAATTCGGATTCGCGGAAGGAGACGCGTCGCTTAAAGACTTACGAAGCCGCGTCAGTGGACCCAAGTGCCTGCCGGAAAACCCTTGTCGACCCGGAGCGGCACGTCGCCCGCCTTCAAGGGAACGCGGACTTCGCCCTCGCGGCCCAGGAAAACGACCGTCCCCTCCTCTCCCACCTGGATCTTGTACTTCTGAAACTCCGCGAAGGGCAGCACCGGCGCACCCCGCACGCCAAAGACCTGCGTCCCGACCGGCGCATCGTCGGGCGGAAGCACGAGGCCGACCGTCTTGGCGTCCTCCCCGGCGAGGAGCATGCCGCGGCTCTCGATGCCGCGCAATTTCGCGGGTTCGAGGTTCGCGAGCACCGCGATCTTGCGTCCGCGGAGTTCGTCCATCGTGTAGTCCTTGCGGACGCCCGCGACAATTTGGCGGCGCTCGCCTCCGAGGTCGACCTCCAACACGTACAGTTTGTCTGCGTTCGGATGCGGCTTCACGTCGACAATCTGCGCGACCCGCACGTCGAATCGCCCCGATGCGTCCTCTTCCTCGGCACCCAGATCGATTTTCGCGAAGAGCGGCTTCCCGACTCGGAGCTTCTGTCCGGCCGGCACGTCGTCGAGGGCGTCATCCCACCGCCGCTCGTGGACGTCGGAGTCGTATCCGAGGTCATGCCACACGCGGGAGGCGCTGAATGGAAGGAAGGGCGCGGTGAGGATGGCCAGGGAACGCACGACGCGGAGGGCGACGTGCAGGGCGGTGCCGCAGGCGGCCCGGTCCTTCTTCACGAGGTCCCACGGCGCTTTCTCGTCGAAGTATTGGTTGCCCAAGCGCGCGAGCTGGATTGTCTCTTTCATGGCGTCCCGCAGGTGCACATAGTCGAGGTTCTGGCTGACCTTCTTCCATTGGTGCTCGATCGAACGGACCATCCCCTTGTCCACCGCGTCCAGGAAGCCGGCCGCGGGCACCTCATGATTGAAGTTCTTGTCCGCGAACGTCAGCGCGCGATGCACGAAGTTCCCGTACACCGCGAGGAGCTCGCTGTTGTTGCGCTGCGCGAAGTCCTCCCACGCGAAGTCCGTATCCTTGAGCTCGGGCATCGTCGCGATCCCGTAGTATCGCAGCTGGTCCGGGTCGAAGCGCTCCAAGAGATCGGACAGCCAGATCCCGCGGCCGCGACCCGTGCTCATCCGTTCGCCCGAGAAGTTCAGGAACTGCGTCGCGGGGACGTCGTAGGGCAGGGTCAGCTTCTCGTCGGTGCCCATCAGGATCGCGGGCCAGAAGAGCGTGTGGAACACGATGTTGTCCTTTCCGATGAAGTAATAGTGCCGCGCATCGCGGTCGAACCAGAAATCCTTCCAACCGTCGGGGTTCCCGTGGCGGCGGTACCACTCCTTCGTCGCGGTGAGATATCCCATGACGGCCTCGAACCACACGTAGATTCGTTTCGTCTCGTACCCGGGGACCGGGACCTCGATCCCCCATTCCAGGTCGCGCGTGATCGGCCGGTCTTTGAGGCCTTCTTCGAGCCAGCTGCGCGAGAACGTCAGGACGGGCACGCGCCAGTGCTCCTTGCCCTTCGACATCCAGCGCTTGAGGGCCGCCTCGAACGCGCTGAGCCGGAAGAAGAAGTGGTTCGTCTCGCGGCGTTCCGGCGGAGTCCCGTGGATTCGACACCGCGCGTCAATCAAGTCGAACGGGTCCCAGAGGTGCCCGCAGTTCTCGCACTGGTCTCCCCGCGCCCGCGCGAAGCCGCAGTTCGGGCACTTCCCTTCGACGTACCGGTCCGGGAGGAAGTGCCTCCCCGCCGCGCAGTACGGGGAAGACATCTTCGCCTCGTAGACGTGGCCCTTGCTCTTGAGGGCGAGGAAGATCTCCTGGACCCAGGTCTTGTGGTGCGGGTCCGCGGTGTTCCAGTACAGATCGTACCGGACCCCGAGTTGCGCGATGTTCTTCTCGTGCATCGCGTGGTACCGCTCCGCGATGACCCTCGCGGGGACGCCTTCTTCGTCGGCCCGCACCATCACCGGCGTGCCGTGCATGTCCGAACCGCCGACCATGAGGACCTCGTCGCCTTTCATCCGGTGGTATCGGGCGACGATATCCGCCGGGATGAACGTCGACACGGCGTGGCCGAGGTGCCGCGGCCCGGAGGCATAGGGCCACGCGACACAGACGAGGGTCTTCGCCATCCGGAGGGCCCAAGAGAGCCGCTCCCTTAAATCATTCGCCGCGGACCGGGGACATCGCCCCGATGTAGGAGGCGATACGCGGACTCGATTCTGATTATCATTGCCAACAAGTCTTGACCAATGAGTCAAGCCTGAAAACCGCGATGCACGGCCGCCCCTTGGGAGATGGTTCGACGGTCGCGCAACGGACAGAACAGGTCCGGGTCACCGGACGACACGAGCTCGACAAGCTGATGTCGAAGCTCGGCACGATGCCGCGGATCCTCTGCTGGAAGTGCCGCAAGCTTACGCCGTTCGAGCTCGATCATTGCCAGCACTGCGGAGCCGCGTTTGCGGGCGCCACGGGCGGGGCCTACGGTCCCGGTCGACCGGCCAGCTCTCGATCCGCTCCCGGGATTCGAGAGTCATCGAAGCCCAAGTCGCGCACCCTCTCCCAGATTGTCGACGATCTTCAACGGACGAATGACCACGTGGACCGTCCCAGCAGACGACCGAAAGGCCCTCGTCAGGACAAGGATGCCTCCCTACACTTGTACCAGTGCCCGACTTGCGGGCGATTCGTCTCGGAGGAAGCGACGAACTGCGCCTGCGGGGTGCGGTTCGCTCCAAATCCACTGACGTTCTCGTGTCCGGAGTGCGGATCCCATGTCCCCGTCGAGGGCGCGGCGTGTCCCGTGTGCGGCATCGAGTTCGGGCCGATGGGAGCCGACGAGATGCTGATCTTCTCCTGTCCGCGATGCGGGTCGCGCGTCGCGTCGGATCAATCGCGCTGCTCGTGCGGCGTCTGGTTCGAGGACTGAGCGGAAGTATCAGCCCTGAGAACCGTCCAAGAAGTCCTTTATCATTTGACCGCGTGAATTCTTCCGGCGACGGAACGCCGTCGAAGGAAGCCCAACCGCGATGAAACCGAAACGCCCACGGATCGCGACGCGGAAGACGTACTACCTCGTCCTCTGGTGGATGTCGCAGACGCCGTACGCGGCGATCTTCGAGAACGAGGTGGCCGCGGAAGCGGCCGCGAACGTGCGCAACGCGCTCATGGTCTCCATCTCGGGGCGGGATCTCAAGGTCGATCAGGTCCTGGACTGGTACCGCCGGGACGATTCGGGCCAGCCGATGCCTGCCGAGTGGCGGGACCTCGTCGGCCAGATCCACGTGCCGTGGCTTGCGAAGCCGAAGCCCGCCCTATGACGACCACGCGGACGACGGGGACCCAGCGCGCGTCGTGAGGACTCTGTCTCCCCGCCTCCGGAGAGTTTCTCAATTTGGATAGGCGGGAGCAAACGACTATAGCCTCGGAACGCAGGAGCGGGATGCGCGCTCATGGCCCAGTCCCAATCCCTAGTGGCCGAGTGCCCGACGTGTAAGGCCCTCGTGTCGCTCGAGGCGACCGAATGCCCGCAATGCGGCGAGCTGTTCGAGTCCGATGCCGAGCCCACCGCATCGGAACCGGTCGCGCCGGCACCCGCGCCAACGACGGCGGAGGAAACGGACGACGACGAGGACGCGGGCTCGAAGTCCGGCCGCCGAGAGAAGTTCCTCTTCTACACTGGGATCTTCTTGATTCTCCTCGGAGGTCCGGGCATCGCGCTCGGCTCCTGGCTCCACGACGTGCTGCGGATCGGCGTCGGGGAATTCAACGCGTTCGACGCGTTCGGCTCGTGGAATCGGCTCGTCACCGCGGTCGGCCTCATCGTCCTGATCGTCGGCATCGTGTTCCTGATCCTCTCCCTGCGATTCTCGCGGCCCTCGGACGTCGAGAAAGACTTGAGCGCACTGCGCGAGTCGTGACGCATTCCTTTAGCCCGCCATCCGACGCGGCGACCCCTATACGGTTATATAGGGAACAACGCGATGCGAAGCGGACGGCGAGGTGGGCTCGCCGCAATGGAGTATCGGATGTCGTATTCGGGCACTGGCCTCCGACCTTCGAACTTGCCCGTGGAGGAAGGGAAGGTCTATGAGGCCAAGATCGAGGACATCGGTCGGGAGGGCGACGGACTCGCGCGGATCCAGAACTTCGTGGTCTTCGTCCCGGGGACGAAGATCGGGGACCAAGTCAAGATCCGCATCACGAAGGTCCACCGACGGATGGCGTTCGGTGAAGTCGTCCGCGAATGAGTTGCGCCAGGGCGGGGGAGAGCGATCGGGCGCCAGCGAGAGCCTCCCCGTGCTGCCTCTTGAAGCTTCGAAAACCGTCGAATAAGCTCCATATATACCCCGCGCCCCATCGACTTCAGGAATTCTCGTGGCCCCCCGGCACAGGCTGTTTCGAGCGTTCGCGGCCAGCGCCGCCTTCACGTTGATCCTCGCCTCCGCGGTCGCCGCGGCCGAGACGGACTCGGACGGCGACGGTGTGCCGGATGTGATTGAACAGGCGACGCAACGCGTCGTCGCCGCGAGTTCGTCGGGGGACGAGTTCAACCTCTCGAGCCGGCTCGTGAGCCAAGGCTTGGAGGACGAGTTCGACATCGCCTACAAGGCGGGGTCGTTCCACGTCAGCTACGACCAGGAGGGAGGCGGCTCGAGCGAGTACGACCTCGAGTTCCGCAACCTGGTCGAGTGGTTCGACACGAACCAGAACGGCCGGATCGACGACGGCGACAACGTGAGCCTGATCCCGCTGGGCGCCGCGGCCTTCGCGGGGATCCCGGTGGTCCGCTCCGAGTCGAGCAACGCGGACGGCGGACGCATTTTCAACTTCGTGCTCCGGAGTCGGATGAACGAGGTCACGCTGAACCTCACGATTGCGCAACGCTTCATGCGCCTCTCGAGCACGCGCGTCCTCACGCCGATGGAGGCGAAGATGGACATCACCGTCAACCACGTGTTCACGCAAGTCGGGGATAGCCTGGGGGTGGAGATGCGCCTCGGCACGGAGGAGCAGGTGCAATACGGCGACCGGAGCTGGGACGACCTTCACGGGTTCGCCGTCGGCGACGGGGCTATGAACGTCACCGCGGGGCCCCCGGACAAGCCCGCCACGACGTTCTTCTCCTGGTCCACGAGCGCGCTGCAGGATGGCCGCCGGATTCCGGTCGGCCTCACGAACACGCAATTGGATCCGAACGACTACGATCTGTACCTGGCGTATCCCCTGGACGCCCCGCAGACGCGGGTGACGATCGACCACGATCCGACGCTCGGCGTCGAGAGTGCGGTGTACGATCACATCATCAGCACACCGCCGGAGTTGCAGGCGGATCTCGTCTTGTATGCGGGGTCCCTCGCGAGCGTGGCGTTGCTCGTCGGGTTGACGATCGTCGTCGCGAACCGCCGCCGCGAGAAGCGCAAGGAGTAGGGCGCAAGCCTTAACGCAGCGCGGTCCTACGTCCTCCGGTGGTCCGATGGTGGCCGTCGAGAACGTGCTCCTTGCGGCCGTGTCCGTGTTCGCCCTTGTACTGACCGTGATCGCGGTCCTCGCGTTCCGCAGGACGAGGGACATGCATCTCATCTTCCTCGCCGCGGCCTTCGCCGTCTTCTTCACGAAAGGACTCGTCCTCACCATCTCGCTGTTCACGAGCCCGCTCACGCTGGGACAGTTCTTCCTGCTCTCCGGCGGACTGGACCTCGTGATCCTCGCGCTGTTCTACGGGTTCACGCTCCGGCGGTGAACGCCGCTTGGCCTCCATGGATGAGGAGTTCCTCGCGGTCAAGACCCGGAGAGACCTTTACGAATTCGTCCGGCGGAATCCGGGCTTCCATCTGCGTGAGATCTCCCGCGAGCTGAACCTCTCCATCACCCTCGTCGACTATCACCTGCGGTTCCTCGAGAAGCACGAACTCCTCACCTCGGCCATGGACGGCGAATACAAGCGATTCTACCCGAGGTCGGTGCCGGGTGCGGCGGACGCCCGACCGGCGTTGAGCGATTCGGAGAAGCAGGTCCTGGCGTTCCTCCGCCAACCCGTCCCGCTCCGCGCGATTGCATTCCTCATGGAGCACGACGCGGCGACGCACAAGGAGATCCTCGAACACGTCCCCGTCTCGCCGTCGACCCTCTCGCATCATCTCAAGAAGATGCAGGCGGCCGGCCTGATCGAACACGCCGAGCCGAAAGAGCGGGGTTACCGCGTCACTGCACCGAAGTCCGTCGCGCGCATCATGGCCACCTACGAGCTCGCGACCGCGGACCAGATTGACACGTTCGTTCGGGTGTGGGGCGAATTCCGGCTCTGATCCGCGGACGCGGTCGACTCAGAGGATCGTGCGGAGCTCGCCCGCGACCCACTCGAGAAATTCTCGGTCCGTCTCCGTGAAGGAATTCGTCTGGTCCGAGTCGATGTCGATCTCCATCACCGGTGCGCCGTCCTTCAGGACCGGGACGACGATCTCGGCCCGCGTGTTGATGAAGCACTGGAGGTAGCGAGGATCGTTGTCGACGTCCGGCACGACGATCGTCTGTTTCTCCGCGACGGCTGCGCCGCAGATTCCTTGGCCAATCGGGATCCGGGTGTGGAGCGTGGCGCTGGGTCCGGACCACGATGCGAGGACGAGCTCGGCGCTGTCGACCGCGTATATTCCGACCCAGGTGTAATGCGGAATCTTCCGGAGTTCGCGGCACACGAAGTCCGTGATCGGTTTGCGCTGGCTCCCGGAGCGGATGATCTTCACGAGGCGGGCCGCGACATCGTCGTAGCTGACCTTGCCCTTCTCCCCCGCCATGACCTCGCCGAACTTTCCGACGCCCTTCATCCGACTTCGCGGCATCGAAGGGGTGCGGCGGCCATAAGACTTGCGCCTGTCCGTTCTGGTTGAACGCCTCGACGAGGGTCTCCGTCGCCGGTGCGCGGGCACATCGGACGCTCGTTCCGAACCATGTCCGAACATGTTTCACTAAACCTTGATATACCTCAGGTTTGTAGGAACGATTAGCATCCCTCCACAACGGGCCGTTCCCCCACTTCTGGAGAACACGGAACGGCCTTGCCCCTTTTTCTTCGTTTCATTGCGAAGAATTTCGCGCCGCGATGCCTCTGGGTTGCGTCGGTCGAAAAGCGTTTAATAGCGTCGAGCCATTCGGGGAATTGCTTAGACAAGCATCCCTCCACAACGAGGCCGTTCAGGATTCCTGGACGGCCCTTTTTTCTGCTTCTCCACGGTCGAAATCTTCATCGAGAAGCACTCCCTCCGTCCGGATCGCATGTGGGTTCCAGACCTTCGGGCCGTCACCTTTGCGGACTTCGGGACTCTACGGCGTCCCGTATCGCGCGAAACGTTCGCTAGCGCGTTAGTGGAGGCGTTGACGGCGCGCGAGTTCGAGTTTCCGAGTGATTCCTTCGTCGCGGCGTGGGCCGACGCCATGCGCCGACAGGATCTGGCCGAGTGGACGGACCAGCGGCAGCTCGCTCTCGAAGGGGTCCTCGCTTCCATCCTCCCGGGGTCCCCGCGCGAACTTCGGGATGTCGTCGAGGCCGCCGTCGAACGAGTCGCTCCGAGCGTGGAGTGGTTTCCCGACGCCCTTCCCACCCTCGATTACCTCCGGGAAACGGGTTTGCGCGTGGCGCTCGTCCCGGACCCTCTCTTTCCGGTTGGCGCTACTTGGCTCGGACGCATGAAACCGTGGATCGACGTCACGGGCTCGACGGATGATCCGAAGATCGGGAGGCTTCGAGCATCCGTCTTCAAAGAGATCCTGCCAAATCTAGGCGCAACGCCGAAGCAAAGTCTCCATGTTGGCGATCACATCGTGAGGGATGTGTTCAGTGCGAAGGCCGCGGGCATGAAGACGGTTCTCCTCGAGCGTGTCCCCCGAATCGCCCCGAGCGCCGAGTCGCTCGATTGGTTGCGACGATTTCACGGAACCGACGCGAAGGACGTCAGCCCGGATCTGAAAATCCGCACCCTCGAGGAAATCCCGGCAGTCATCGAACAGTTCGGCTAGGCCATCGGCGGGAGATTCAGTCCGCGCGTATCGGTGTGGACTCGCCGTCCTTCGATTCGCAGTCGGCCCTCCGCAAATAGGCGCACCGCGATCGGCAGGAAGATGTGCTCTTGCTCGAGGATTCGGGCCGCGAGCGTCTCTTCCGTGTCGTCGTCCCGCACGGGGACCGCTTTCTGCAGGATGATCGGACCGCCGTCCAGGGAGGTGTCCACGAAATGAATCGTGAGGCCGGAGACCTTTGCGCCCGCTGCAAGCGCGTCCCGATGCGCGTGCGCGCCGGGAAACGCGGGAAGGAGGGACGGATGGATGTTCATGATGCGCATCGGAAACTCGTTGATGAAGTACGGCGAGACGAGGCGCATGAAGCCCGCGAAGACGACGAGATGGGCGCCGCGATCCCGCAGCACGTTGACGACATCGCGCTCGAATCCTTCTCGGTCCTTCCCATAGGGGCGATGATCGATGACGACCGATGGGACGCCTGCTTTCTTCGCGCGCTGCAGGACCGGCGCGCCGGGCACGTTGCACACGAGGACCGCCAAATCGACGGGCAGCTCCCCGCGGTCCCGCGCGTCGACCAGGCTCTGGAAGTCCGTGCCCCTCCCGGACGCGAGGACGGCGATTTGGGTACGTGCCACGGGATCCCTCAGTGTTTGAACAGCCGCAACCCCGTGAAGACCATTGCGATCTTGTGTTCGTCGGCGGCGGCGATGATCTCCGCGTCCCGGATGGAACCGCCCGGCTGAGCCACCGCCGCGACCCCGGCCTTCGCCAGTTCATCGAGGCCGTCTCGGAACGGGAAGTACGCATCGCTCACCGCAACGCTGCCACGTCCCGCTTCGCCCGCCTTCACCCGCGCAAGCATGCACGCGTCCACGCGGCTCATCTGGCCGGCGCCGATGCCCACCGTGCGTTCGCCCTTCGCGAGGACGATCGAATTCGACTTCACGTAGCGACTGACCGTGATTCCGAACAGGATGTCCCGCATCTGGGCCTGCGTCGGGGACGCCTTGGTCACGACCTTGAACGCCTCGGGCTTCGGGACGGGGAAGTCCGTTGTCTGGAGGAGGACCCCGCCGAGGACCCGCACCATGTCCACCCCGTGATCCTTGCGGAGCTCCCCGTGCGTGCGGAGGATCAAGAAGTCCCCTCGCTTCTTCTGCTTCAGGAGATCGAGCGCACTCGGTTCGTATCCCGGGGCGATGACCGCATCGAGGACATTCCCCCGCATGGCCTTCGCGGTCTGCAGGTCCACGGTGCGATTGAGTCCGACGACGCCGCCGTACGCGGAGATCGGATCGCACGCGTGGGCTGCGGCATACGCGCCCGCCAAGTCCGGTCCGAGGGCGACGCCCGCCGGATTCGTATGCTTGATGATGACCGCCGCGGGGCGCTCGAACTCGGTGGCGACCCGGAGAGCGGCGTCGAGGTCGATCAGATTGTTGTAGGACAAGTCCTTGCCTTGGAGCCTCTCCGCCGTCGCGGTGGCGGCGTATGGAAACGGTTCCGCGTAGAGGGCCGCCTTCTGGTACGGATTCTCTCCGTATCGGAGGTCCGCGATCTTGTCGTACGCAAGGCGTAAGGCCGGCGGCAGGACGTGGCCCTGCGATTTCGCGAGATAGTTGAAGATGGCCGCGTCGTAGCGAGACGTGTACTCGAACGCGTCGAGCGCCAGTTCGTCCCGGAGGCGCTGCGAGATTCCTTTCGTTTCCCGGAGCGCGCGCAAGACCTCTGCGTATCGGGCGGGCCGCACCACTACGGCCACGCGGGCCGAATTCTTCGCCGCCGCTCGGATGAGCGAAACCCCTCCGATGTCGATGTTCTCGATTGCCTCGGCCAACGTAACGCGAGGCTTTGCGACCGTCTCCTCGAACGGATAGAGATTCGCAATCACGAGATCGATCGCGACGGCGCCGAGGTCTGCCAGATCTTTTTCATCCCCGCGCGGCGCGAGGATTCCCGCGAAGATACGCGGGTGTAACGTCTTGACGCGGCCTCCAAGGCCTTCGCGCAGCCCCGTGTAGTCCGCGACCGTCATCGCCGGGATGCCCGCGTCCTTCAGCGTCTTCGCGGTTCCCTCGGTCGCGATGAGTTCAAAATCGAGTTCCCGCAGGCCCCTCGCGAATTCGACGAGGCCCTCTTTTTCGGACACGCTGAGGAGGGCCCGGCGGGGTGAAACCATCCTATTTACCGAGGCGCAATGGGGAGCCTCGGATTAAACCTTCGGAGGAGAATTGAAAGGTTCGGCGCACCCTCATGCGACGGCTGCGACCGGCTCGGGACGCGGATAGAGCCCCGCTTCCTTCACGAGGTCCGGCACGATGTCTTCCCATCCGACGGGCATGATGTGAACGCCACGCACGCCCTCGATTTTCTTGATCGATTTCACGGTCCGCACGGCGATGCTCAAGCCCTCCGCCTTCGGGTTGGGCGCCTTTTCCATCCGGTCCATGAGGCGCTTCGGGATCACGGCGCCGAGCTTCTCGACCATGAACTGCGCCATCTTCGCGGACTTGAGTGGGATGATGCCCGCGAGGATGTAGACCTTCTCGTGGAGCCATTCCTTCCGCACGAGCCGCATCCATTCCTCAAACGCGTCGACGTCGTAGACGCCTTGCGTCTGGACGAAGTCCGCGCCCGCGGTGACCTTCGCGCGGAGCTTTCCAAACGATTCCTCCTTCGAGCCGCGGAACGGATCAGCGGCGGCCCCGATGAAAATTCTCGGAGGGACTTGCACCGTGTCTCCGCCCCGGAGGACTCCGGTGTCCCGCAGCGTGCGGAACGTCGCGATCATCTCCTCCGTCGTCAGATCGAAAACGGCCTTCGCATCCTTCTCGTTGCCTGCGGTCGGCGGGTCTCCCCAAAGGCACAGGACGTTGTGGATCCCGAGCGCCGAGGCGCCGAGGAGGTCGGCTTGGAGGCCGATGCGATTCCGGTCGCGGAGGACCATCTGCATGATCGGCTCGACGCCGTTCTGCAGGACGATGATGGCGGCGGCGAGGGACGAGATGCGCACCAGCGCACGCTGCCCATCGGTCACATTGCATGCATCGACGCGGCCGCGGTACGCCAACGCCTGCCTTTGGATATCGGCGGGATCGGCGGAGCCGGGCGGGTGGATTTCCGCGGTGACCGCGAAGCCGCCGGACGCAAGGACCCGCTCCAGTCGACTCCCCGCGCGCATGGCGCGAGGACTTGCGACTGCGGCCATCGTCCGTGAGAAGTCACGAAAAGTTATCTAGGCTTCGGTCGCGCGACGAGCGCCGCTCACCATCCGTAGCGATCGCACAGCTCGAGGGCCTGGAGCATGCGATAGAATTCGCGCGCGTGCGGGAGCAGCCACGGTTTGCGGAGCGCGGTCGAGATTTTGATCTTCCAATCGACCTCGCGCCAATCTCGGCCCTCGAGTTCGTCCGTCACGGAATTCATCAAGCGGTCGCTCCATCGCTGGATCCGCACCGTCATCCACCACAGCAGTGGATCGAGGAACGGAGACGAGCGCAGGACCCGGTCGTACGCGACCATGGTCGACGGGTCGTCCTTCTCGAGCGCCGCCACCGCGAATTCGCCCGCGAGTCGTCCGCTGAAGAGTCCGGGATGAATTCCTGCGCCGTTGATCGGGTTCGTGATGCCGCCCGCGTCGCCGGCGATCGCGAGGCCCGGCGCCGCAAGCGACACAAAGTCGTACCGGAACGGGATTGCGCCCGCAATCGTCTGCACGCGCCGCTCGACGTCGATCCCGCGTTGGCGGCAGAACGCGAGGGTGGCGGCGTGGGCGTCCACGTGACCGCCCGCGCCAACGTTCACACTCTCGCCCTTCGGGAAGATCCAGGCGTAGCCGCCGTTGTACCGCGCTCCGATGAACAGGAGGAAATAGTCCGGGTCCAGCTCGGGGACGTCCTCGCGTCGGAACCGGTATTCGTACGCGACGATCTTGCCGAGGTTGCGCACGAGGCCGGCCTCCCGCGCGACGAGGCTTGTCGGGCCATCCGCTCCGATGACCACCCGCGCATCGATCGTCGAGCCGTTCGCCTGGATCCGCCAGCCGCCATTTTCGCGACGGAGTCCCGTGACGCGCGTGGCCGTCCGCAGGTCCGCGCCATCGTCGACCGCGCCTCGCACGATCCAACGGTCGAACGCCGGCCGATCGATCGCGTAGCCGGGCAAGCGCGTGATGTAGAACCACTTCCCGTTCGGGGCGACGCACTTCGCTCCCGCCACCCGCTGGGCGATCCACTCGTCCTGCGGCGAGAGGCCGTTCGACAGGAGTCCGAACTCGCTCACGCCTTCCGCGCACTGGACCGGTTCGCCGACGACCTTCCGTTTCTCGAGGATTGTCGTTGAGAAGCCCGCGGCGGCGAGTTGGCGCGCTGCCATTCCGCCTGCGGGTCCGGCGCCGACCACGACCGCGTCGATCACGCGGTGCCGAGGAGGCCGTCCACGCTACTTTTGCCTTCCGACGGGACGGCAGCGGGCAAGCGCTCGATGAGGTCCCGACCGTGGGACGTCGGCCGATACACGTAGGGAGGGACGCCGCGGCGCATCGCGGGGCCGCGCTGCTTCGTGACCAGCTGGACCGCGGTGAGGACGCGCAGGCTGTTGACGGTCGTGTAGTCCGACAAGCCGAGCTCCTCCTGGATCTCGTTCGCACTCGCGTCCGGATGGTCTCGGAGGAACCGCAGGATCATGATCGTCTGGCGATCGAGGGCCTCGGCCGTTTGCTTCTTCTCCGGCCGCGGTTCCAACTCGAGTCGCTCGTACACCCGCTTGCCCTGCTCGGACGGCGAGACGACGACGCTCAACAGGGCGGTCTTCTCGATTTCCAGGAGATGTTTCGCGACCGCGGCGGGCGCGATCCCCATCTGCGCCGCCAACTCGGGGATGTTGGAGTCGCGGTTGCGGTAGACCTTGTTCTCCACGACGATCGTGAGGACCTCACGCTGACGTTCCGTGAGGAGTCGAGACCAGTCGTTGGAGTGCATCCGTCGGTGCCATGGACAGGACCCGTCTTAAGTGTTTTCTTTCGTGAGAATCAGACGGTCGTTGTCTGACGCTCTTGGGGTACGATTCTGGTGGGCCGGGGATGCTCGTGCGCGGCTCCGCTCAAAGCCTATAACCGTCGGGTTGTTGTCGAAACGATGGTGGAGACGTGCCCGCGGAACTGATCGACGGCAAGAAGATCGCCGACGATATTCGCGCAGAGTTGAAGCCCCGGCTCGCGAAACTCTCCGCGGACGGGGTCGTGCCGGGACTCGCGGCGGTCCTCGTCGGAGAGGATCCGGGATCGCAGTTGTATGTCAAACTGAAGGGCAAGGCCTCCGAGGAAATGGGCATGGGGCACTGGACCGTCAATCTTCCCGCGGATGTGTCCGAAACACGTTTGCTCCAGGAAGTCGGGCGACTCAATCAGGATCCGAAGGTGCACGGGATCCTGGTCCAGCAACCGTTGCCCTCGCAGATCCGGGTCGAGGCTGCGGTGTCCGCGGTCAGCCCGCTGAAGGACGTCGATTGCTTTCATCCCGTGAACGTCGGGCTCGTGCTGATTGGCCGTCCTCGGTTCGCTCCGGCGACGCCGGCCGGAGTCGTGGAGATGCTCATGCGAAGCCGAAACGATCCGGCTGGGAAGGACGTCGTGATCCTTGGGCGGAGCAACATCGTCGGGAAGCCGCTCGCGGCATTGCTCGTCCAGAAGGCCCCGCGTGCGAACGCGACGGTCACCGTGGCACACAGTGCGACGAAAGACATCGCGGCCCACACCCGGCGCGCGGAGATCCTGATCGCGGCCATGGGGTCGCCCCGGTTCGTCAAGGCCGACATGGTCCGCAGCGGGGCCGTCGTGATCGATGTCGGGATTAACCGCGTCCCGGATCCGGCGACGAAGACCGGATTCCGCACCGTGGGGGACGTGGACTTCGATGCGGTGCGCGAGAAGGCAAAGGCGATTTCGCCCGTCCCGGGAGGCGTGGGCCCGATGACGATCGCGATGCTGCTCTCGAACACGGTTTCGGCTGCGGAACTCGTGGCGAAATCCGCAGCTCGCGCGCCGGCCGCGTCGGCATAGGCTCTGCGCGTGGAAGTCCCGAAACTAGAAATCCCGGTCGCCGCTTCCTCGAGCGCCGTGCCCGCGAAAATGCTCGTCGTGGGGGGAGGGGGCCGCGAACACGCGATCGTCGAGGCACTCCACCGAAGCCGGGCGGACATCTACGCGGCGATGGCGAACCAGAATCCCGGCATCCGCCGCCGGTCGAAGGAGACCCTCATCGGCGATGTGACCGAGGTCGAACGCATCGTCTCGTGGGCGAAAGGTCGCGGCATCGACCTCGCCGTGATTGGGCCCGAGGCGCCGCTCGAACGCGGGATCGCGGACGCCCTCGAGGCCGCGGGGATTCCCACCGTCGGGCCTTCGCGAGACGCGGCCCAGCTTGAGACGAACAAGGAATTCACGCGCGACCTCATGCGAAGAGAGGGCATCCCGGGCCTCCCGCAATTCTGGGCCTTCGATCAATTGAGCGAGTTCGAAGAATTCGTCAACGACTCGGATTTTGAATTCGTCATCAAGCCCCTGGGCCTCACGGGCGGAAAGGGCGTGCGCGTGTGGGGCGATCACTTCTCCACGAAGGCCGAGGCCCTTGCGTACGGCCGGGAGATCTTGGAGAAGAAGATCGGCGGCGCCGCGCGGTTCTTGGTCGAAGAGAAGCTGGTCGGTGAGGAGTTCTCCCTCCAGGCGTTCTGCGACGGCCGCGCGCTCGTCCCGATGCCCCTCGCGCAGGATCACAAACGCGCATACGAGGGCGACAAGGGACCGAACACGGGAGGGATGGGCTCGTATAGCGATGCGGACCACCTCCTGCCCTTCGTGACGCGAGACGATTTCGAGCGGGCGTTCGAGGCGATGACCAAGACCGTGGACGCGATGTTCCGGCGCGACACGCCGTTCCGGGGAATCCTGTATGGAGGATTCATGGCGACGAAGGACGGACCGAAGCTGCTCGAGTACAACGTGCGCTTCGCCGATCCCGAGTCGATGAACGTCCTGCCGGTCCTCGAGAGCGACTTCCTCGAGGTCTGCACCGGACTCACGGGGGGAAACCTGCCGAGCCACGTGAAGTTCGCCCGCAAGGCGACCGTCTGCAAGTACGTCGTGCCGATGGGGTATGGCTCCCATCCGAAGGCGGGCGAACAGCTCAAGGTCGATGAGGACGGCATCCGTGGGACGGGCGCAAAGCTGTACTATGCGAGCGCGGACGAGAAAGGCGGCCATCTGTACACGACCACATCTCGGTCCCTGGCCGTCGTCGGCGTGGCCGAAGACCTCGAGCGGGCCGAGTCGATCTCGGAAGAGGCGCTCGCATTCGTGGCCGGCAGCTTCTACGCGCGGCGGGACATTGGAAAGCCGGAGATTGTCGAGCGGAAGGTGGCGCGGATGCGCGCGCTCCGGGCCGCCTGACATGTTTGACATCGGCTTGGTAGAACAGGTCTAAGCCCCGGAACGGGTCGGCCGTGTTCCTGGGATTGACATGGCCTCAACGCTCTTCGCCGGTCGCCGTCGGCTCATCGTGGGGATCGTCGCCGGACTCCTGATCGCGGGAGCTCCTGCCGTCGCGCTACTCATGCAAGGCAGTGCATTGCAAGCGCAGAACACGGACCTTCAGCACCGGCTCGCCGGTGCGCAGCAACAGATCGCGAACGATTCGAACGCGTTGGCTGACCTGACGCGCCAGGTTTCGTTCTTGGAATCGCAAGCCCAGAATCTCAGCAGCGAACTCGCGGTCATCCATGGAGTCATCGACTTCACGGATGTTCGCACGATCGCGCAAGGCAACCTGACGCTCGGGAAAAACACCGGGCAGGGGTTTTTCGTAGGAGGTCCGGACGCGAACATGACGAAGCCGGGTTACGTCGCGGTGATCTTCCGAGGCGGATCTCTCTTCGGCGGGTCGATCGACGCTCCGATGACGGTCCGCTTCATCAACAAGTCCGTGGACTGGGCCATCGTGCGGGCGGCGCAGAGTGTCCCCGTAACGTACTCCCCGCCGATGGGTGGATATGCCAACTTTACGAACTACGGCTCGGCTTCGATCTGGGTCGACTTCGGCATCCTATACCTGACGTGAAAGGGAAATCCCGTCCGAACCCTCAAATAACGGGACTCCACATCGGTGGACCGTGAAGGATCTCGACCAGGTGATCTCCGAGATCGAGAGCCGCCTCGACGAAAAGGACGAGGTTCGGGAACTCGCGATCAAGTCTTCCCGGACGATCGCGCGCCTCAGCGGCAGCGCAATTCAGGGCATGCACCGTGGCCAAAACGTCGAGGCGATGCTGCGGGAGACGCGGGAGGAAATTCTCAAGCTCCGCAGCCTGCTCAAGGACCACCCGGACCTGTACCACGCCGGGCTCGTCGAAGGAGCCATGCAGGAAGTCGGAGAGGCCTTCCTCGTCCACGCAATCCTGACGCAGGAGGCACTCCCAGGCCCGAAGGAGCTCGGGATCACGGACAACGCGTACCTGCTCGGCCTGGGCGACGTCGTCGGCGAGTTGCGTCGCTTCTCGCTCGAACACCTGCGTCACGGAGACATCAAGGTCGCCTCGTCGTTCCTCGAGAAGATGGAGCGCATCCTCGACGCCCTCATGCGGTTCGACTACCCGACCGCGTTGGTCGCGTTGAAGCGCAAGCAGGACGTGGCGCGCAGCCTGATTGAGAAGACCCGAGGCGAGGTCGCCGTCGCCGCGCGTAGTCAAGAGCTCGCGGACCGGCTCGACGCCTTCCGCAGCAAGCTCTGAGCCCCTCGTTATCAGGGTCGATTCCGGGGTCGGAATTGCTTTAAAAAGCCCCAGGCATCGAATCGCGCATTCCATCCAGCGAGGCCTTCGCCTCGGCGTAGGCGAACGCACTCGAGGGAGACATCCTCATGGCGGACATCCAGAAAGTGTCGAGCGGGATTCCCGGACTCGACGACCTGATCGAAGGCGGATTCTGGCCGAAGTCGACCGTCGTCATCCTGGGCTCGAGCGGGACCGGGAAGTCGACGTTTGCGATCCAATTCCTCATGGAGGGCATCGAGCAAGGCGAGCAGGCCCTCTACGTCACCCTCGAAGAGCCGCCCGAGCAGATCATGCGCGAGGCGGACCTGATGGGGTTCGACATGCGCAAGTACTACGAGAAATCGCTCTTCTTCATTCACCTCAAGGGCCGGAACTTCAAGAAGATGATCGAGGAGCAGCTTCCCCAGCTGGTGAAGGCGCGCGCCGACTACAACATCCCCACGCGCGTGGTGATCGATCCGATGACGCCCGTGATCTGGGCAACCGCGGAGAAGCTCGAGCAACGCGAGCTCATCGGGAAACTGTTCTACACGCTGAAGGAACTCGGCGTCGTGCTGTGCACGGTCGAGGAGCACTCGAAGCCCGGCGAGACCGTCGGCGAGGACGTCCTCCTTCCGATCTACCTCTCGGACGGCGCGATCCATCTCGAGTACTACCCGGTCGGCGGCGCGTTCAACCGCACGGTGAAGCTCCTCAAGATGCGGGGCGTACACCACGGCGAAGGCGTGTATCCGTACCTGTTCGCCCGCGGCGTCGGGATCGTCATCCGCGCGAGTGAGGCCCCGATTCCGGAGGAGCAGACGCGGAGCCACGCGAAGACGTTCGAGGAAGCGATCAAGACCGCGGAGGCGATGAAGGCCCCGCCGCGCGTCGTCGAGCGCATCAAGCGCATGCAGAAGAACTGGGACTACGACTACTCGCCCGAGGAAGCCCTCCAGATCCTGTTCAACTCGTACGGGTTGAAGCGGGGCGGCTAGATGCCCTACGCCGGCCAGGTCGACAAGACGATGGGGGCCGACACGGTCGGCCATCTGAAGCACCTCCTCGAGACGGAACTGAAGCGGGCGCGCGAGGAGAGCGACCTCGACATCGCGATGTTCCTCGGGGTCGACGGCCGCATCTTCTCGTCCTCGATCCCGAACCGCCTCGATCCGCGGCAATACCGACTGCTGAACCTCCTCAAGGGCAACCTCGCGCACATCTGCAGCCAGCTCGGCGGACAGAACATGATGATGTCCGTGCAGCAGTTCGAGGCGGGGACGATCATCATCTCGGGCGTCGGGGACCGCGCGTTCCTCGTGTTCCTGACGACGAAGCCCGTCGAGATCACGAAGATGCAGGGCGTCCTCGCGAACGTCCTGAAGGCTTCGATCGTCGTCCGCCATCTGTTCGAGTCCAAGCCCGTGACGCCGGCGATCCTCGCGTCGTACGACGAGGCGGTCGCGGGCGAACTGAAGCGGCTCACCCGAATCCTGTTCGTCGAGAAGTTCGGCGACACGAAGGAGTTCAAGAAGAACAAGGAGATCGCCCAATATCTGCAATCGCGGCTCGGCGCGCTCGTCGGTCCCGGCCCGTTGCAGGAGATCGTGCCCATGGCCTACAACGAGGTCGGCACGACGGCCCCGTTCATGACCGCGGGCCACTGGGACGGCTTCGTGACGATCCTGGTCGACAAGCTGCGGGACCTGCGCGGCGACGCGGTGGCGGCGAAGGCCGAGAAGGAATGGCGGGCCTACCTGAAGCAGGTCCTCACGTCGTTCGTGTGATCCCATGACCGGAGGCCCTTCGTGATCGACGTCGCCCTCGCCTCCCTGATCGAGGACATGATTGAGAAGGCGGGCGCGGACGGGGTCGTCGAGTTCTGGCAGCGGGTCGGAGACAACCTCGCGAGCCGGATGGGGAAGGAGGCCTACCTCGGCTGGACGTCCTTCAACGTCGCGGTGCGGGAGAGCCGGACGGCCTTCAGCATCGAGGGCGAGGTGACGCCCCTCACGGACATGGCCATCACGGACATCGACGGGGACGTCGTCGGATACCTCTACGCGATGCGCCAGTGCTGCTACGTGCCGACGATCTTCCGCACCCGCTTCGCGGTCGGACGGATGAGCCCCGCGGACGGCGCCGTCACAGACGAGTACAACGAGAACGTCCACAACATCGCGGTGTGCAACTTCTGCGTCTTCCACGAGCGATTCCGCGAGGAGATCGCGAAGAACGTCTCGGTCGCCGGGAACTCCCTCGCGTGCTACCTGCTCGCCACGCGCGGCTGGAGCGGCGAGACGAAGATTTCCTCGAAGAACGTCGTCCAGGTCAACATCAACGAGGATCACGTGCGGGCGCTCCTCCGGAACTACGAGTGCGTGTACGCGCTCGTGCTGCGCGGCGCGCGGATCAAGGGGGAACGCTGAGATGGCGGATTCCCGGATCCCGGACAGCAATCCATTCGTGGAGATCGCCACGCATCTGTTCCTGGAGGACATCGCCGCCAAGGTCGGCGTCGCCGGCCTCAACAACTATCTCGTTTCCCTCGCGCGGAACCTGGCGGTCGCGATGCCCAAGGAGGAGTACGGCTCGTGGCCCGAGTTCATGACCGCCCTCACGACGGGCCAGTCGATCCTTTCGACGTTCGAAGAGGTCCGGCCCGTCACGGAGCACTGCATGTCGACCCTCCGTTCGCCGTTCGAGCGCGGATGGCGGGAATACGCGAAGCGCGTCGGGGAGTTTGCGCCCGTGCACCGCGAGGTCGCGCAATTCTACAATCGGAAGATGCGTCCGACCGCGGTCACGTCCGTCCACATCGTCCTGCACACATTCCGGGAGGCGGCGGCCGCCCGCGTCCGCGTCGGAGATCGCGGCGTGCGCTACGAACCCGTTGCGACGACGTGGGTCGATGGCGAGGTCCAACTCGAGGAGGACGCGCGGCTCGAGCCGCTCCTGAAGCGCGCGGGGATCAGCCGGACGAAGCTGGGGATGCTCCTGCGGAACCACTCCGACGTGTGGCTCCTCGAGTCCACCTGATTCACGTTCGCTGGCGGCGTCTCAGGGCGACGGTCCCGAGGAAGACGGGGAAGAAAACGGCGATGCCGATGAGGACGGTCCATCCGGTGCCGAGGCTCGGCGTCGATTTGTAGAACAGATCCGACAGGACGACCTCGCCGCGGGAGGGGTCGATGATCCCGTTCCCGTCGAGGTCCGCCTCGATTCGAACGCGGTGCGTTCCAGGTTGCAGCCCAACTGGCAGGTAGTTGAACGTCGCCGTGGTCGTGGCGTGGGAATCGATCCGAGCGATTTTCTTCGATCCGACAAGTCCGTCGTCCACGTAGAAGCGGACGGTGATGTTCACCGCGGCCGTCGTGCCATCATTGCGGAACGTCCCCGACAGGACGATCGGCGTGATGATCGAGATCGCCTTCTCCACCGTTGAGTTCTCGTACGTGGTGCCGAGTTGGGCGCTCGCCTTCACGACGAGGGTGACGGAGGCCTCCCCCGACGGTGCCGTGACGTTCAGGCGGAACGCCGTCGTGTTGCGCGTCTCCGTCGTTGGACTGGCTTGGGAGGGCACCGCGCCCGACGCACCGGGACCGGTCACGTACCATTGGACCGTGTACGACACGGTTCCGATCGGTCCTCCCGCGAGGGTGAGGTTGTACACGGCCGTCTCCTTGGGGGCGAGTGAGGATGGCCCGGTCAACGTCGGGACGAGCGGGACCTGTCCCATCGCGGGGACGGCCGTGAGGGCCAACCCGACTAGGAGCACTGCTAGCGCAAGGAAGGTTGCTCGCGGAGCCAACTCAGCGCCTCCGCCGCGTGAGGAACAGCCCGATACCGATGGCGGCCAGTGCACCCGTGACGATGGCTAGGAGCTGAAGATTGAGAGGAGCCTCGTGCACAATCTCCGGGCCGGAGACCGAGGTGCCGCCGGACTCGAGTTGCGGCAGCTGGAGCGTAAAGATGCCCGTCGCCGAGACCGTCATCGCATCCGAAGCGGCGACCTGAATCACGACGGTCGCGCCGCTCGCGCCGCCGGACGACTGCGCCTGCAGCCGCACCTTCGTCGTCGAATTCGCCGCCACCGTGACGCCGCTCAGGAGGACGTCGGACGCTGGTCCGGTGGACGTCCCGAGGCGAGCGATCCATCCGCTCGCCGCGAGGTCGTCCGGGTTCGTGATCTGGATGTTCACCGTCTCCGGCGCGTTCCCCGAGTTCGTGATCGTGAGCGTGTAGTTCAGGAAGCGGCCGTCGAAGACGCCCGACGTGGCGTCCAGGGAGATCGCGAGGCCGCGCGTGCGCGCGGTGTCGATCTGGATGTCCACGCTGCCCTGGGTCGTATCGTCCGTCGTCGAGGTCGCGGTGAGCGTGATCGTCCCATGGTTCACGAGGGCATTCGAGGGGCTCGTGACCGTCACGAGCGCCACCGCGCTGCTCCCGGCGTTCCCGAATCCCAGGTTCAGGGAGGGCGGCGCGAACGAGAACTGCCAGTCGGTCGGCCGGCCCGAGAGCGACCACGTGTCGGCGACGTTCCCCGTGTTCCGCACCACGATGGTGTACGTGACCGAATCGCCCGCCGCGATCTGGCGTTTCTGGGACGCGTCCCACGACAGCACGACGGACCGTTCTATCACCTTCGCGAGGGCGAGGTTCACGACGCTGTCGGTTTGGAGTACGACGGTCGTGGTCGCCCGATAGGTCACGGAGATCCCGTTCTCCGTCCCGGGCTTCGTCGCGGTGATCGTGAACGTGCCGGCCGGCAGGATCGCGGCGAAGGCGCCGCTGGCGTCCGAGGTCAGGTCGAGCTCCGCGGTCGACTGGATGGCGATCGAGGCCGACGTCCGCGCGCCTTGCGGGTCGGTCGTGACGCCGGAGATCTGGAAGCCGTTCGACAGGGGGATGTCGCGGGCGAACGATGCGGCGTGTGGGATCGTGATCCGCGCCAAGAACGCGGAGCTGCCGACGGACCGGGACGCATACGCGTCGTAGGTCCCGGGGGCGAGGCCGACGGAATACGCCCCGTTCGAGCCCGACGAGGCCGTCGCCGTGATCGCGCCGCCGCCCCGATCGAAGAAGCTCACCGTTGCATCGACGCCGAGTCCGCCGACGCTCACAGTCCCCATGACGGTCGTGTTGTCGAGGGTCCGGTCGAGGACCAGGTCGAAGGCGATCGACGAGACACCGGGCGCGACGGTCAGCGTCCCGGAGAACGCGTAGCGGTAGAATCGGGACACGCCGCCCCCGGTCGCGTTGCTCGTCCCCGTGAGCGTCACGGTGTAGTTGCCCGGGATGACGGAGGCCGCGTACGCGCCGAAGCTATCGGTGGTCACGTTCACGAAGCCGCCTTCCGCGCGGACGAACGAGACCGGCATGGGACCGACGACGGCGGCGCCGTTGAACAGGGCGTGGCCCAAGACCGACGTCGCCTTCACGAGGGCGAAGCTGAAGTTCGTCGCGGAGGGCACGGTCGCGGTCGCGATGAACGCATACTGATCCGGAACGATCTGGCGCGTCCCGAAGACGGAGTAGGTGCCGGGGATCAGGTACACTTGGAACCCGGAGGGGCTCGCTTCCGCGGTCCGATGCTCGGGGCCGTCAAAGGAGAGGGACGCGGCCCGAGCCGTGCCACTCAGCGTGACGTTCCCGAGGACCAGGTTCCGGACGACGATGCCAATGTCGTACGCCACGGACGTCGCCGCGACCGAGACGGCGATCGCATCCGTCCCCCGGTTCTGGTAGCGGGACGATTGGGTCGTCGAGACGTTCTCGTCCACGACGAGGTTGTACGTCCCGGGGACGAGCGGCAGGCTGTAGCCTCCGTTCGAGTCGGTCAGGGTCGTCTGTCCGACTGCCCCGTCCCCGATCGCGACCGCCCGGACCGTGATCGGCCGGTTGAGGAGGGGAGCGCCGTTCAGGAGCACGCTCCCCTGGACTTGGACCGGCGTCGCCGTGAGGGCGATCGGCTGCAGGGCCCGGAGGTCCGCGGGGGTCGATGTCGGGATCGCCCGGGAATCAAATCCCGCGGCGGTCACCGAGCCCGCGTAGGTGCGGTTCGCGAATAACGGGATCGTGAACGTGCCCGCCCCGCTCGTCGTCAGCGCGATGTGCGCTCCGAGATCGTCCGTCAGGGCGACGCTCGCCCCCGGAATCGCCTCCCCCGGATCCACGGCACCGTTCCCGTTCAGGTCCCGGTACACGGACCACGTGACCGTCTCCGACGTCGCCATGAGGTGGATGTCGAGGACACGGCTCGTCCCGAGCGCGGCGGAGCCGTACGACGCGCCCGCGGCGTTGAACGCCTCCACGTTGTAGGTCGAGGCCGGGAGGAACGCGAGGTATCCCCCGGTCGGGCTGGTCGTCAGCCCGAGCTGGCCCAGGTCGTTCGCGAACACGACGGAGGCTTGCGGGCTCTGCGACGACCCCGTCGCGTCGAACACGTTCCCGCTCACGCGCACGCCTTGCACGAACATCGCGTCGAACGCGGTGACCTGTCCCGTCGTGACGGTGACCGTCCCGAGGGTCGCGTAGAGTGCCGCCCCGTTGTAGGACCGTCCGTTCACAAACCATTGACCGGCCGGGAGCGTGATCGAGTACTGTGCGGAGGCGTCGGAGGTCACCGTGCGCACGAGCGGCGGACTCGTCGCACTCTGGAACGCGAGGGTCGCGAACGGCTGATCGGTCCCGAAGATGGTCGTGAAGCCGGAGACCGCGCCGGATGGCTGGAGCGTGAGGTTCACCCAGAGGTCCGAGGCCGCGGCGCTCAGCCGCGCGGGGTTCGAGGCGAGGTTCCCGGATGTCGCGGTGATCGTGTAGTTGCCCGCCAAGAGCGGACGCAACGCGTACGACCCGTCGTCCGCCGCGGTGAACTGGAAGGTCGTGCCGTTCGTCGCGTCGACCGTCTCGACAACGGCACCGCCGACCGGACCGCCCCCGCTCGCCGTCGCGACGCCGTGCACGGTCGCGTACGGCACCGCCTGGTTCCGAGTCGCATCCGCCGTGCCGACGCCGGTGTCCGCGGCATGGATGGTGCGTCCGCCCAACTGGGTGGTGACGCCGTACGACCCCTGCGGGAGCGAGTCGATCGAGAAGCCCCCGTCCTGGGCCGTCGTAGTGGTTCGCGCGAAGGGGAAGTTCTTGTTCGTCAGCGTGATCGGCGCGCCGGGGACGATCGCGTCGCCCGCCGCGTACGCGCCGCTGCGATCGAGGTCGAAGAACAGCGTGCCGCTCAGGGTGTGCGCCGGCACGGACAGGTCCCGGGTCATGAGCCAGTCCGGGATGCCGTCCCCGTTCGAGTCCGCGGGGACCCGCATCGCCTGGTCCATCGTCACGGGGAACGTCGCGGTCGCCAGGACGATCGGCCCGATTAGTCCCGTGCGGGACTTCGTGCCGACGGACGCGGTGATCGTGATGTTGCCGAACGGCACGAGGGCGCTGTAGTGTCCCTGCGCGTCCGTCTGCGTGACGTAGTGAGGCGTGTTGAGTTCGTCGACGACGGTGATGTTCACGCCCGAGAGCGGGATGCCGTTCGACGACACCGTCCCGTTGACCCAGGCGCCGTCGTAGTACCGCAGGAAGACGACCCCGTTCGCGACGGTGCTCAGCGTGCTGAGGTCCACGAGCCCCTTGATTTTGCCCGCCGTGATGTCCGTCTGCTTCTGCTGCGCCGCGTCGTAGTTCATCGCCTGCCAGGCGTCCGTGTGGTTCGCGACGTCCGGATAGGGGTTGTAATACGACGTCCGATAGACGACGCGCCAGTGCGTCAGGTTCCACGCCGGCACCGGCGGGTACTGCTGGAGCGAGGGATCGAACCCGGGGATCGCGGGGTTGTTCGGGCTGCCGAGGTCCGCCGGCGAGTATCCGATGTACGCCCGGTAGAACATGGAGTCGTAGAACGGGGCCTGATAGGCGATCCGCTGGCTCTGGATCTGGTCGCCGGGCCGGACCTGTTGGATCGGCACGTTCGTCGCGCGGCTCGTGTTCGCGAAGACCTGGAAGAACTCGAACGGCAGGACGAGGCCGCTCGGGAGCTGGATCACCCGGTGGTCCGAGAGCTTGACCGGCGCGTAGAAGATCCCGGTGTTCGTCGCGCTGATCGGGAAGAGCCGCGAGTCGACCGCGAAGTAGCCGATGTCGCGGCCCGTCGCGTCCCGGAGCGCGTGGTAGAGATCCGTCATCTTCTCTTCGCCGAAGCGCTCCGTGAGTTCGTGCGTCAACAAGATGTACTGCGCGTTCAGCGCGTGCATGTTCGAGTCCCAGACGCCGTACGTCGTGGGATCGGAGAGGACGAGGGCCACGTAATCCGTCGGGCGCGCGAGGACCCGCGCGAACGTCGTCGCCGGGAGGCCGTACGCCGCCATGATGTCCCGCACCTCGGGACCGAGCGTCAGCGAGTGCGCGCGGAAGTCCCCTTCAATCAGGCGGACGGCGAGGAGGGCAGTGGCCTGCGTCTCGTTTTGCGCGGTGAGGAACTGGCCGGCGAGGGCGTAGCCGTTCTGGAAGTTGTCCGCGACGGTCGGGTGCGCGCCGCGGTCGACGGCCTCGAAGCCGTAATCCCACCACGACAGGTAGGCGGGCCGTAACTCGGGCGGCTCGTTCGGATCCTGCGTGCGGAACCACGACCACGCGGCCGGATAGTAGTCCGTGGCGGCGGGCAGCGTGTATCCGAACGCCCCGAAGTAGAACGGCTGGTTGCCGCTCGGATTGTATCCCGGGGCCCGGAGGAACGTCGGCAGGAGGCTCGCGACCTGGCGGTCGTACTTCGACTTGACCTCGAACGGCATCGCCGCGTCGAGTCCGAACCAGACGTTCGGGAGGAGGACCAGGAAGACGATCAGGAGGGCCGTGATGACGTGGCGGGCCTTGACGGACTTGCGCACCGCGTTCCGCCAATTGCCGCTCGACAGGGAGCGGTACGTGCGGCGCATCCCCGCGAAGTCCGCGCGGATGAGCACCTGGTCGATCGCGTAGCCGGCCGTGATGGCGAAGGCAGGCGAGGCGTTGAAGATGAACCGCGCGGCCGTGATGGCCATGAAGATCGCGACGAACGCCCAGATCACCGCGATCCGGAACGCGGGCTCGCGCCGGCGGGGGATCTGCCACAGCATGAACGCGACCGCCCCGAGGCTGATGTAGAAGGTGAACCAGCCGAAGCTCAGGATCAGCTGGGACATCCCGGGCGCCTGGTCCTCTGCGATCGTCGTGACGACCTTCGACTGGATGAAGTACCCCGCGCCCGTGACGAACGCGCTCGCCAGGGTCGGGTTCACGACGATGCCGACCGCGAGGCCGACGCCGCCGGCGATGACGGTGCTCGGGATGACGAGGGTCCACGGGTAGTCGCGGGTGACCGTGAACGCGAGGCCGACGACGATTGATGCGAGGAACAGGTAGGCCGGAACGTCGAACCAGACCCGGATGTTGTTCCGTACGTAGTACCATTGGAACGCGAGGACGATCGGCGTCGCGAGGGCGATCGTGAAGAGGATCCAGACCCCCATCGTGTCCTCGTTCCGGAACCGGTCGATGAACAGTTCGGCGGCGAACCAGACGAGCAGGATCACGCTCACGTAGGCCCAGCCCTGCCAGGCGAGGGCGATGACGGTCACGCACAACCCGGCGAGCAAGGCGTAGAGGACGCTGGGCCGATTCTCCCGGAAGAAGCTCCGTAAGCCCGAGACGATGGCGGCGCGCGTGAACCAGCCCTCGACCCAGCGCCGGCCCTTCATCGTCTTGAGGGCCCGGAGGAAGAAGTAGAACGTCGAGACGACGAAGAATAGGGTGAACGCGTCATGATCGGCGTCGGTCGCGTTGCTTCGCTGAAGATTTCCGACGCTGATCGCGAGAAGGAGCGCCCCGATGAGCCCTGCCTTTCGGCCGAACGCCTCCTTGCCCAGAGCGTACGTCGGGAACACGATGAGGGCCCCGAACAGGCCCGACGACAGGAGGAACACGAAATACACCGCGCTCCAGGCGTTCCCAAACAGGGGAGCGAGCGCACGGCCTGCGAGGAGCGAGAACCACGGGAAGAGGGGCGGCCTCGGATTCGGGAAGCTCACGGGGTAGTTTAGCATCCCGTCGGTCCCAAGGTCCTTGCCGGTCTGGAAAGAATAGCACAAGGCGCGGTCCCAGTAGTACGAGTCGGACCCGCCGCTGTACTTCACCACGAAGTTCGCATCGCACGTCGTGGGCGCGGTCGTGAACGCAAGGCCGTAGACGAAATAGACGCGGACGAAGAGGGCCACGCCGAATATCAGCACGAGGATGAGGCCCGTCCGCCAATGGGCGCGGAGCCAGCCTTTCTCTTCTTGCAAGACGCGGCAAACCTCCGGGAAGTTGCGCCCATGAGGGAGCCCCTATATATCGCTTGTCGGAATTCCCTGGAGGCGCGCGGTCCTCCAGAAGGAGGCGGGTCGCAAGAGGCTTTTGGCGCACAGGTCGAACGACGCGGCGCGCGATGGCCTTAAGCCGAGCGGGGTGCTTCCCGCGGTCGATGAAGCGGGACCTGATGGAGATCCTCTGCTGCCCGGTGTGCAAGGGCGACTTGGAGCTCACCGTGAAGGTCGAGAAGGACGAGATCATCGAGGGCTCGCTGTTCTGCCAGCATTGCAATCACCGCTACGAGATCACGGACGGAATTCCGGATCTCTTGCCGCCCGACTTCAAATGAAACCGGCCTCCCAAGGGTGCGTGCCCGCCTGCTATTTCACCACCTTGACGGGGCGCTCGAAGGCGCGGTCGATTTCCGCAAAGGCCTTCTCGGTTCTCAAGCGGCCGTAGTAAAGCTCGGTCGTCAGGGTGCTTCCGTGGCGCATGGCCTTGGACACGGCAGAGATGGACGCGCCCGCGTCGATCGCCATCTGGCAGTAGGTCGAGCGCATGGACTTCCAGCCCCTGAACCGAACCCCGGAGAGGCCCGCCACCTCTGCCTTTAGGTGACGAAGCCAATCCTCGGACGCGGCTCCGACTTCCTGGCCCAGGTTGTCCTTGCGCAGCGGGAGCAGCCACTCACTCTCCTCGCCGGCTAGGTACGCGGACCTCTCTTGCAGGAAGTCCACGAAGGCCTGCCTCGCCACGGGCGGGATGTGGGCGAAGTCGGGTGCTGCCCACTTGCCCGCGCCCTTCGGCGCCGAGACGAACCAGAACCCCTTGGACAGGTCCACGTCCGCAAGCTTCGCGAGCCGGACCTCCTTGGGTCGCAGCCCGGTGTAAGGTAGCGCTCCGACGAGGAACCGGCACACGGATCCCCGCCACCCTTCCATGGCCGCGGCCGCGGCCCGCAGGCGGTCGAGTTCGTCTTCGGTCAAGGTGACGATGGCCCCCGGCTTGTTGGGTGGGAGCAACCGCCTGTCACGCGGGTCCCGCCGCATCTGCCGAATCACAGGATTTCCGATGGAGTCCAGCAGTCCTTCGAGGTCCGCGAGCATCTTGTGCTGGCTCGTGACCGCCAGACCCCGCATCTTCCATGCGGTCAGCAGAGCGACGATGTGGATGCGCTCCAACCGACGCGGCGTCGATGGCTTCGGGATGTTGAGCATTGCGAGGTCGTGCGCGACGTTCCGCAGCGCCTGGGCCTTCACCGTGACGGTGATCGGTGCGAAGCCGGACTCACTGCCGCCCGGCCGGGGCTTCCAGTTCGCGCCGAGGTTGAGGTAACCTCGTACCGCGGTTAGGAACGGAGTCTTGTCCGTCATCTCACTGCGCCCCCTTGCTCGCGACCGGCACGGGGTCGGGCGTCTTGGCCTTCGCGAGCTCGCGTAGGTTGCGTGGCTTGCCGACCTGCTTCTTCGACTTGACCAAGTTGGGGTTCTTCTCCCAGTGGCCCCGGACGCGGATCACGAGCCCCTTGTGGCGGTAGTCGAACGAGTCGTGCCACACGAACTCCAGCCCGGGATGATGCGACTTGTCGAACCGTGCCGCGGGCTGCGTCTGCGCGTGCTTGCTCACACTTGCTTTCTTTGTCTTGCGTTTCATTAAGACACCTAAAGAATCCAGAATTTTCGGAGGGGTCGTCAGAAATGCAATTCAGGATTTTCACGGCAGACGCCTCACTTTTGAAAACCGTGACATCTACGAACGACAACGTCAGCGTCACGTCAGACGCACCTCGTCGACGGGCCGGGCGATGGGATATGAGCTTGTGCCCGCCGAGGGCCCTCGATGCGGTGGGAGGGCCATCGCCGTGCGTCCGCGGGGCCATTCTGGACGCTGCCTCACCGGCGTGGCGTCGCCTATCCATCTGTCTCGTCCGCCGCTGGTGTCCGCGCCGCGGCTTTGGAGTGCTTCGTCCGGTGCCGAAGTGACGATGGGGCGATTTAATGCCTTGTTGCGCGCGCTCGACGGTGCGCAGCCCCCAACGCCAGCCACAGCTACGCGGCCCACCGTCGGCAACCGGCTTCCTACCGTGGCTCGGTAGGGGCCCGGCAACGGGAGAACAGAGGCTGCAATCTACCGGACTACCACGATTTAGCGCCCTCATCGGGACAAGTGCGTGCGCGCGAGCGCGCGGGAGGGAGGAGGACGAATACGGTAGAGCGGTAGGGAAGGAGTGGAAGAACGGGAGGGGCGAACGGCTACCATCGGCTTGGTAGCCGCCGGTAGAGGACGGTGGGCGTCTTGGGCAAGCGAGCGTCACAGTTCGTCCCCCCAGTTCGACGGGACCGCCGACGGGACCAAGACCGGTGCGCTCGCCACTTTGGCCTCCTCCGCGCTCAGTTCCTCGTCCGAGACGAAGACGGCACGGACGTTGCCTGCCATCCACTTCTTGACGACCCCACGGCCGTCGCTTCCGGCGACGTCCTCGAGTTTGAGCCCGAACCGCCGCGCTGATTGGCGACCGAGTTCGGCGAGGGACGAAATCTGGTATTCAGGCGAGGTGGACCCGTTGTAATCGTCGAGGATGGCGCGTCCGATCCATGCACCCCGAACGGGACCGAGGTCCCCTTGCAACCAGACTTCGTCCTGTCCCCTCACGATGCCGCCGACGGTGTTCCGGACGCGCCACAATTTGAACCACGAGACGAGCTTCTCCACGGCCTCCACGGAGCCCTCGGTCGTTGACACCTCGATGGGACGTACCATCGAGCGCACGTAATCGGGCGGAGACGGCGCAGTCCACTCGAGCCCCTTCGACCGAGCGAAGTCTCCCCACATCCCCAGTCCGACCAGGACGACCGCATGGGCGAGCGCCCGCCGCGGATCCGAGAACGGCAATGTGTAGGCGTCCTCGATCTCGATCCGGAGTCGCTGGATCTCGGCCTCGAGCGATCCGATGGTCGGAAATCGCTTCAGACTGCTCCGAAGCAGATCGAACCCGATCGCCTGCAACGATGCGAACAGCGCATCGAACACTTGCCGGACGTCCTTCGCGTGCCTCCTACCGACCGCCGTCGCGTCGAAGCGGGGCGCGATGATCCTGACGAGTACGGACGGGGCGCTGAACGGGATCGTGTTGCCCGACATGAGGAGCGTGCTCAGACTCGGATAGGTCACCATGCCGAGGTCCTGTTGCCCCCGCTTGTCCGTGATCGGCCGCTCGGCGGAGACCTTGAGCGCCGGCCCCATCTTCGGCTCGAACATCTCGCACTCCTCGACGCACACCGGCGTACCGGCCGCGGCCATGATCGCCGCAAAACGGAACCTCGATCCGAGGTCGTCCGCGGCCTCCTCCAGGCGGCCGTAGAGCTTGCTGGAGTACGCGCGGTTCACGGCGCTTTTCCCGAGGCCGGGCGGACCCCAGGCGTAGAGATGAGGGACGAGCACACCGCGCTGCCTAAGCGGGTACGCGAAGGGACCGATGGCTCCGAGCCCCATCGCAGGATAGGATTCGTAGATGTGGAGCTTGGCCGCGAAGGCAAGGTATGCCTGGGTCATTTCCTTGGTGGCGACGCAGGCCAGCGCCGCGGTCGCGTTGCGGTAGGCGTTCTCCTGCTCCGCGAAGAGCGTGTGGGGGCGTTCGCAGAACTCGAAGGTCCCGTCGGGGCGGACGTAAATCCCGAGGGCGGCGTGCCCTTTCACGATCTTGCCGCGGGTGGCGTGTTCCAAAACCGCGGATACCGAGTCCTCCACGTCCCGTCGCGAGAGGACCTTGCCCTCCCGGCGCAGCTTCTCGAAGAGCTCGTCGGCCTGCACGGTCGTCTCGACGTCGTCGATCTTGACGTGGTAGTAGAGGCCCCCGTCCACGTCGAGAGCGTTCAGCGGCTCGAGATGTGCTCGTACCACGTACCTTCGTTCGGTCTTGCTGCCGTCCGCTCGGTGGATCAGGAGATCTATCCCGTCGGGACCGGACTCGACGTGGCGAAGGCTACTCAAGGGGATTGGTTCGAAATCCAACTTCTTTGGCGGCTTCCTCGTTCCGGTCCGGTCTGTCGCAACGGGCGTGTCTGGGGACTCGGCTGCCGAGCCGTTCCCCTTAACTGGTCCGTCATGCTCAGACGTCTCGTCCGCGGTCATGTCTGCGTCCTTGCCTGCGTTCGGAGTATGAGACCGCGACGGCCCGCAGACAGAGCCGTCGCGGCCAGGAGCCTGTTGGGCGCCCCTGCCCCGGGGATCGTAAATCCGGGTGAAGGGAAAACGCGGCGAGGCTGGGACATCGGAAACCCTCCGGCGGACACGCTGTTTCGTCGTCGAAGTGCGCCCTGGACGGAGCGATAGCGCGAGAGCCTCTGCTGCTGGAGCCACCCCGAAATCCTCATGGCGCCCACCACTCCGACAGGGGGCGCTGCGGTGCCCTCGGAGGCGCCGAGTAGAGGGGCGCGACCCCGATGCTCGTCGACCGGGTCACGAGCCGCTCGATGAGAGCCTCGTACGCGCCATCCTCAACGGTGGCGACGCGCAGGTCGGGAGAGAGGCGGCGGTAGCGGGCGTAGCCCAGGTCGGAGGGATCGACAGCGATGTAGCCGCCCTGCGCCTTCACGTCGAGGTCGAGCCCTCGGCCTCGAAATGAAGTGGTCCGGATTGGAGCGCCCTCGGCGCGGAACAGGACGTGAAAGCCCCCCGAGGGCGTGGATTGGACGAACGTCACTTGGGCCAATTTCTCGAGGTCGAACGTGAACCACGCGAGCCTCGGATCGTCGAAGTCGAGAGCAAAGGCGTTCCCGGAGATTGTGCCCATCATCAGGCCGATGTTGTTCCGCGTCTTCTCGAACCAGGCTTCGAGCTGGATGATCGTGGGGCGCAGCGTCTCGTACGGTTTCCACTTCGTCGCGGGCAGCTTGGACCCGGGCATGAGCGGGATGATTGAGAATCCCGCCGCGAGATACGCGAGGGCCGCCGCGAGAATCTCGAGACTCACGCGAAGGAGAGGTCGCTCGTGATATTTATATCCTCTATATCGGATAAAAATATGCCGCGCTTATAGAAATCGAAGGCCGCACGATCTCGGTGCCGTGGCTATAATCACAGCACGCCGCCGCCGTAGCGCAGCTACAAACCTTACGCCTCCTCAAAGTACTCTTTTCCCTTTGCATGAAAATATCTCCCAAGGCAATAGCCCACGAAGGCGCTGCGGCTCATGCCATTGCCGTAGTTGAGCTTCGCGCGAGCGGCCTCCATTCTCGCGAAGAGGTCGTGCGACATCGAGATGTTGAATTTTTTCACCTTGAACTTCGCCGTCCGAGTGTGCCTTTTGTCGAATTCGTCCGGCTTGACGTCCGACCATTCACGCCTTCGCGCTCGCCGGATCCGTGCGTCCACCGACTTGGCCTCTTCGTCCATGGGATCCCGAAAAGCAGCCGTTTTCGGATGTCGCACCACCCCGGTGGTACGACAGCGCCACCGGGTAGACTAGGGTGGTGTGGAACGGCGGAAGGACTTCGCCCAATACACTGGCGCTCCATGTCGGTGCGCCAGCGTTATTAATCGAGATTGCTTTCTCATTGCAAATGGTAGCCGCGTCCGAGTCAGGATTCCTCGCAGAGATCGAATCTTGCAAAAATATGTGGCGATCGATCGACCTCAGGATCGTGGCAATCCGAGAGTCGGGCGGGTGGAGAAACGAGGCACTTCGTGCCACGCTCCGGACAGATGAGTCGGTCGCCCTACGGGAGGACCTTCCCGAGCATCCCGACGTTCTGGCGATCCACCAGAGTTGGCCGATTGATCATCTCGGCGGCCTATTCGGCATGTTGGATTCGGGCGCACTCGTCATCGGACCCGAAACCATCGCGGTGAAGCAATTCGTCGGCAACGATCAATGGCAGCCGCTATCGACATATTGGGTTCGCGGATACGACCGCGCAGAGTCAAGGGCCAAATTCGGACTCGATTGGCGGACTGTAGTACTACAAGCCTACGAGGCCACAGGCAGGAAACCCAACTCGCAGAGAATCCGGGAGATTCTCGACGGGCAGCTGCAGGTTGGCAATCCTCCGTGGAACGGAGTGGTGGACTTGCGTCACTCGTTTCTCGGTCAGCCCGCCGACGAGGCGGCGCGGGTTGATCTCAAGTTTGTCGAGGTCGTAGCGCCAATCGCGGTTAGATTTGGTGCGAAAAGCGTCGTCGAAGGTGCCGAACTAAAACTCCATGCCGAAGCTGCGAGTACCGTGGCCGGAAAAGACGTCGTCGCCGGGATACTTGTGACCCGTGGCGATGAGACCGTTGCTAGGCGGAGAATGGTCTTCCGCAATCGAGACCGACCTTTTCCCGAGACCGGCGTCTTCGCGCGGATCAGGCTGCCGCCTGAATTTTCGGGCGTCTTTTGCACGTTGGCATATCGCGGCAACTCGACAGATCACGTATCACTGTATGGAACCTCGTCCGGAAACGAGCGGTTGCAATGGGCTGTTTTCGGAGCCGCCGTCGGCGGTCCAGGCGACCTGCTGGAGGCTCTCCAATCGGATGATGCCCGAGGCGATCCGTTCGAACACGCTGTGGCGACGCTCTTTCACCTGCTCGGCTTCGTGACAGCCCACTACGGGCGCAACACTTTCGACAGAGGCGGCGATCTCCCCGATATTGTTGCCTTTGCGCCAGATCGAAATTGGTTCCTAGTCGTAGAGTGCACGTCGAGAGACTTAGACTACGGTGCCGTAGTTTCCAAGCTGGTCACTCGAACGCAGGAAATCCGGGTTGCCTCGTCGGGCTTTGACGCCCAACCGGTGCTAGTCGTGAAGCAACCTCGAGAGACGGTCCTCGCGACTGCTCGCGACGTTGCGATTCGGGAGCGCGTCGTAATCGTCACGGAAGACAACATCCGTGACTTGGTCGGGCTCGCGATCGCGAACCTGCCACCCGACAAAGCCAAGGACTTCCTGATCGGACTCATCCCGTCCGCGGACCCGTTCGGACGTCGCTAAGTATTGTTGGGGACCCTCCATCGCATACGGATGGTTGCCGACACTCGTCTCTGCTGGAAGGGACCGGGACCCACCAAAGCATGTCCTAGGAATGACGAGCGACCATGGACGAAACGCTCTCGACGCGGTCTCGATTTAGAGCGTTCGTAATCGCAAGGGCCTGCCGAACAGCCTCCTCTTCAACTTTGTTCAGGTCGAACACCCGCATCACCTCGTGGTCCAGGATTGTCCTGGAGAGGTCTTCGGACTCGCCGGGACTTCCGTCCAGAAGATCGCTGAACGCGTTGGCGACGGCCCTGTGCTTCTCGTCCCCAGGGTTGTACGCAGGAATTCTGAAGTAATCCAGAAGGTAGGTAGATATCTGCGTCTCAATCATCAGCCGATCAACAAAAATTCTACAAAGATCAGAGTTAAGGATGCCCGCGACAAAGAGCGCTTCTTCACGGCTTGCACAGGAGACCATCATCAGCTTGGTATCAGGGATGACAGGTTTTGGATCGGTGCCAAGCCGAGGATCCGAATGGGGCTCGAGGATCCCTGCGGAGAACTCGGCCCTCACATAGGGCCAAACGACTTTGTAGGGGGCGAATGTGTATGGTCCGATCTCGTAGAGCTGGTAGAAAGGGTCTGTCCCAGGCTGGGCATATCGGAAAGACGACCTGCTTTCCAGAACAGTCAGGAATTCGCGCAGGAACCGATAGGTCGCGTTGAACTTCTCAATCATCTCTGTCACCTGTACTGGCTTCATCCCCGTTTTTGGGGTATGAGGAAGGACGATGAATTTCTCGACTTTACAACGGTATCCGTCAAGGTCGGCACCACGCGCTAACGGGTAGAGGAGAGCAGCATCGATCTTACGTCGAATCTTACGCACGCTCTTCCGGCCGGCCGCAGGATCGTTCTCGATTGTAACGTGGCCGTCTCGTATTCCTTGGACGATGTCGACGTAGAAGACCCCGTTTGCCCCGCGGGTGTTCACGCCCTCTCTTGCCCCGTAAGCAGACTTTCCGATTATCGGGTCGAAGGAATCGATGAGTTCTCTCGGGAGAACTAGCCAGGGCGAGCTTCTGTCTCTCGCGTCCACAGGTTTTGCGACCCAGTCGTGCGATTCGAGCAACTCTGAAGCCAACGCCCACGTGTCCGTCGCGTTTGGCTTTCGGGATTCGAGCCCTTTCCACAATCGGTAAGGAACAGGCCACGTTGTGATTTCGTCTCGCACAAACGACGCTATGCTCGTCCTGTTCGTCGCCTCGAAGGGTTGAAAGCTCGAGAAGTCTTCAACCGCGACCACCCTTATCGAAATAGGGGGATCTCCCGGTCGTGAAATCTCGAACCTTCGGAATTCATCTGCCCCTTCCTTGCTTTGCCAAATCGACTGCGGGAGGAGAAAGACGAGTTTTCCTTTCTCCTTGAGATATCGTTTCATCGCGAGGCGCGTCATGAGGAAGCAAATATCGTCTTTGTCTCCCTTGTACGTCTCGAACAAACCAACGTCACGCCAGAGTGACTCCGTCGCCTCTTTGTAAGGCTCTGACAGGGCGTCCCAGTTTACCCACGGCGGATTTCCAACGATCAAGTCGAATCTTTTCTCGAACACCGGGGCGAAAGAGGAGCTCAATATTCTGGGCCACATGCTGTCCAATTCCTGGTTGTGGAGCTCACTCACGCGTTCGTGGAGCTTTTCAAGAAGCTCTCGATCTTGCTCGGTATAGGCAATGCCCCTGGCTCGCAACTCAGCCAGGAACTCTTCGACCCCGAGGCCTTCCATGACGGCGGCAGATAGGCGATCCATGGCCGTTTGAATTCGCGTTTGGGCCCCTTTCCCTGCGACCTCGAGAGACGGAATTCTGAACGGACCTACGACGGTCGAGATCTCGTAGAAATGCGGGTTCGAAATATCGCTGAGGAGCTTGGGTGCAAGAATCGAATCACAAGGATAAACTGGAATAGAAACCCCTTCTGAGGCCAAGATGAGGTCGCCTAGTGCAAGTAAGTAATTCGCCTTGCAAATCAGGGCGGACACGGGGTTAATGTCGTAACCTACTACCCGATCCAGCACAATGGAAAGGAGCTCGTTCTGCTGAATTTCGGGGCGCGCGATCTCCAAATTTCGCCGCAATCGTCGAATCACCTCGACTAGGAATGTTCCCGAGCCGCAGGCAGGATCCAAAACGCGGATCGCCGGGTCTCCGTCATAGCCCGCAAGATCACACACTCTTTCCGCGAGCCAATCGGGCGTGAAGTATTCTCCGAGGTTGTGCCGGAGTCGGTCTGGAATGATGTTTTGATAGAGTTCCTTGAGGATATCCCTCGCGGTCTCTGGCTTTATTACTGTCGTTGCAGGGTCGACCCTTTCCAATCGCTCAAGCAACGCTCTAAAACCTCGAGCGAGATCGCCATCCCAGCAGTCCAAGTACCATCGGAAATAGCTCCCCTCGAAGAATCGGTCAATGCCGCGGAGCCTGAATAGCTCTCCCTCTTCCAGTCTTGACATCGATTCGCGTAGGCCGAGGTCGTCCAGGGAGAGAAAGTCCTCCCTTAGGATGAACGGATTTTTGAGGCTCGACAAAACGTCGAGGATCAGGAACTGGACGACGACATTGATGTAAGTGTGCGCGGTAAAGAGAAAGAGTTTCGTCTCCACTTCCCGGCCTTGCTGTTCGGGAAGCATGAGCACGTCGTCGTGAGTAAAGCGCTGTCCGCCCGCCTGGGCATCATAAACGATGCCGAAGATACGGTCCCACTCCCGATAGAGAATCTCGATTCGCGGGTTGCTCTCAGTAAGCTGTGCGGTCAGTTTTTGGTACAGAATGCGAAGTAACCGAGAGCCGGTTGGGCTCCGGATGCCGAATTCCTCCACTAGGACGGTCGAGGTCAAGGGAAGTCGCGCGAGCGATCGAAGGTACAACATGAACCGGTTGATTCCGCGTTCGATATCTGAAACCTGAATCGTTTCGAAGATGCCGTGAAGCTCGGCTTCAGTAGGAACCGTGAGGGTCGTCTGCCCGGCTGGGATAGGAATTACTTTTGCATCGGCGCGATAACGATAGAAGAAGATCCTTTCCCCATCGAGTCCAACCCCAAGTTTCTTTGACAAAGCCTCTTCCAGAGGCTCGCCTCGAAAGGTTTCGAGTTTTGCGAGCTGTAGAAGATAGCTATGTAGTCCGTGCCCCTCAGGCGCTCTTCCATAGATTGCTTCGTTTACTCCTTCGGACGTTCGGAACGTTCCCGGCGTCTTGTATTCGATCACGATGTCTCCATAAATCGCGTCCGCACGACCCTTTACGATCGTCCGCTCTTGAGCTCGATGTGTCGTGATGTTCAAATCTCTGAGGGCGTTTGTGAGGATTCCTTCGACGGCGATTCGGAGCTCTTCCTCATTCTCACTACTTCTCCCAGCTTGACGAATAGCGAGAGCGATGATCGAGAAGTCGACCCTCTTGTCGGGGCGTCCGCCGATCATGGATTCCCGGCGGTATGTACCGATACGGGAAATCAATCTTCCGCCGGGTCGTTCCAGTAGCAAGTCTAACGCGAGCAGATTACGCTTAGACGAGTTTCCTGCTGGACGGTGAGTTTCTAAGGTTCGTAGTCCCCGGGATATCCTGAGGCGTACCGTCCCGCTACGATGTCCATCATCCTCGTGCTGATGACGATAGCCGTAATGACTTCGGGAGACGCTTCCTTCTTCGCCTTCTTCAACACCTCGCGAACGACCTGCTCGAATTCGGCGAACGGGTTAACGCCCTCGGGTGTAGGGGAATCGGAAATCGCCTCGCTGATGAGCCTGGTAGCCCGTCGCCGAAATTCTCCTCGCACCATCGCTCGCTTCTGTTCCATTTCCTTGATGTTCGACTCTTCGCGTTCGCGCTCCCACCGGGCCGCGTCTTCCTTGGCGACCTGGGCTTTCACCTTCTCGAGCTCCTGAAGGGCTTTCTCGACGCGAGGGTCTTCTCGGCCATGATTCATAGGCAAGTTCCGCCACCTCCTCCAGTATCGGACCTGTCGAACCTTAACCGTTTCGCAGCGTCAGATCCAGCAGTCTTCTTCGTTCCAGGCGAACAGCGAACCCTCTAAAGTTCGCACATCCCACCCTCACCTTCATAGGCGCCGTTACATTTGCCTTGTTGACAAGGGGTGCGCGTGGATGATCTCCGATATCACTTTGACTAATTTCAAAGCGCATTCAAATCTGAAATTGGGAGAACTGCCATTGATCACCGTACTCGTCGGGCGGAACAATACCGGAAAGAGCGCAATCTTGCATGCGGCTGCCCTCCCTCGGTACGGCCCGACTTTCGGAGCGGCAGTCCCCATTGGTGAAGTCAGACATCTCACGCATCGCGGCGCTTCATCTGGCAGCGTTGAGATCGTCTTCAAGGCGCCACCCGCAACCTGGACGGCTAGCTTTGGTGCGCAACGCGGATATTCGATTGCATGGAAGGGTCGGTCTCCTGACGCGGAGAAGGCGCGCCTCTCGATGTTTTACATTTCTGCAACGCGACAGCCCGCGGTTTACTTCAACTACATCCAGTCCACGCGTGAGGTCGGTCCTCAAGGAGAACAAACATGGAACGTCCTGCATCAGTTGAAGGCAAATGACGATCAACACTTCCCAACTATCCTCGAATGGTCCAGGAAGCTGGGCATGGGAATTTCGTCGATCGGTACCCCAACCGTGAACCCAGGCTCGGGAGAAATCGCTCCAGAAAGCTACGGCCACCGAGCAAATCTACTCTTGCATGGTTCCGGAACGTGGTCTGTTCTTCCTATCATCGTGCAAGGGGTGCTCGCTGAATCTGATGAGACATTGCTCATTGAGGAACCAGAAATCCACCTTCACCGAGGTGCGATGGATGCGCTTTGGGGTTTTCTCGGGGACTGCGCTAGCCGAGGGATACAGACCATCTGCACGACTCATTCCCTGGACTTCTTAGTGTCAATGAATCAACGAATAGAGGACAAGGTGTTACCGAAGGACTCGATCATCATGCTCCTGAAGCGAGAGGCAAACGGCGACACCGCCGCGGACAAACTGGATCCGAAAGTCTTCCGAAACATCAAAGACATCATCAAGAAGGAACTCTCTCTCCTCGGAGTCTGAGAGGTGTAGTTGCCGGCCTATTCGGTCCGGGTCAAGACACGCGCTGTCTCCCTCTACGAAAGAGGACTCTCTTGCCGTGCCGTCGCGGAACAGATGAAAGCGGAAGGCTCGCCTGTGCCGCATTTCATAACCTTGCTCCGCTGGGCTCGGTCGGTAGGGAAGGGACGGAGGCAACATGGGCACCGACTGCCTCTGCGGGGGGAAGATCTTCGCCCAGCTTACGACGAAGGTGCATCAGTGAGGGACCTCGCAAACCGGTTCGGCGTCGGTACGACCACCGTGTACAACCGCCTCGCCGAGGCGGGGACGAATATGCGGCCAAGTCGGATCAAGTATGGTCACATCCTCACCGAGGAATATCTCCGTGAACTCTATTGGGAGAAGGAGTTGCGAGCGCAGGACATCGCTCGAAAGGTGCACTGCGGTACTGGCACCGTCTACAATTGGCTCAAGCGGACCGGTATCCCACTCCGGAGATCCCCACAGACTCCGTAGCACTGACTCGTACAGGTACGCTACACGTTGCGCGCTTCTTGGATGGCATCACTCGGAGCATCCATTCTCGCCGCCCGATAGCCCTCGGACGCCGGCGTCGCCCATTGTCCCGCGGGCCACGGACGCATCGGAGGACGCACCCAAGCCTTCCCGATGGCCGGGAGGGCCGGGAGTACCCATTCAATCGCCCAATGGGCTCCGGCACTCTGGTCGATCGACCGGAAAAACTGCTCTACACGCGGAGCGTGACTCCTTGGTAGCGCAGCCGCCCGACGAGTTCGCGGAAGCGCGTTCTGTTGACGAGGCGATGTCGGTTCGCGTTCTCCTTGAGGACGAGGCGAATCTCCTCTCGTGGGTGCAAGCTAACCAGGGAGACCTCTGTCCAATCGGCATCTCTATCGCCTTGGAGGAAGCTGATCACGGTTGCGTCGATGTGGTGTCGCGACACGTCCTCGGGGCGAGGCATCCTGCGGTTCATGAGGGATCAATTCGGTATGAGGGGATGATTGAGGTGGCGGGAGGGGTCTGCGAAAGTATCTAGGTCAAGGAACAATCGTCGGTCAACTTTACCTACCCGGCTCTGGATAGGGCGTAATATGCCCCTCACCTTCGACGACCTAAATCGTCTCATTCAGCAGGGCGAGAACGCTACGACCGAGTTCAAGGCGGAGCCGTCCCCTCAGGTGCTGAGGGGTTTGTCGACGGACATTGCCGCAATGGCGAACTATCAAGGTGGGATGATCGTGTTCGGGGTGACAGACGACCGGGACCCGAGAGGGTGCACGCTCGACGCCGGCATTCGCGACCGGATCACCACAGAAGCGAAGCTATGCCGGCCCGCTATCGCCGTGGACTTCGAGGAGGTTCCGTTCGGCGCTCGACGTTTCCTGATCCTTAAGGTACCACGTAGCTCGGTCTTCCACAACGACAAGGAGTTTCGATTTCCCACTCGGATCGGAAATCAGACGGACTACCTCGACGCCCTCGGTCTCGTGGCCGTTTTCAACGAGCGCACGCCCGTCCAAGGTGAGGCTCTGCAGCAATTCGTGCAGCCTGTTGTCGAGAAGCAGGAGCTTTCGAATACGGAAGCAGCTTCGGTCGCCCACGCCTTGTCGAGCCCGGAGCCCTCGGTGCGGCTTGAGGGGCTTCGCGACGTTGCGTTTCTCGCGAGCCGGTTTGTCTTGTTGGACCGAAGACCCATCGCGGAAGCAGTCAAGCGGACTCTGGATTCTGGAACCGAGCAGGAGCGCGACCTTGTCATGCAAGCGCTCCGCAACCGCACTGTTTGGAAGGTCGAAGCGGAAACAAGGATCATCGCTACGTGGGTCCCCGAACTCATCGAGCTCGCACAGTCCGCCCCACCGGGGACCGCCACCGCCGCCTTCCAAATTCTCATGAATCTCCGCCGGAAGGAAGCGGCGGAGGTGCTCGTGCAATGGGTTCTGCAAGCAGACGATGATCGGTATACGAAACTCCAGCCGATCAACTTCTTGCAAAGTACGAGGTACTTCGGTCTCTACGACTTATTTCGAGAAGCGCTCTACGGCCTGCTAGAGAAACCGGCGGCGAGGGGGGCAGAAGAGCGGATCACGAATCGCGTCCCGCCCCTGCTCGGAATGCTGAGGTCTTCGTTCTCCTGAGCCTCACTCGTCTTCGCTCATCCGCTCGAGGATCCAGCCGAGCGCCTTAGCGATGTCGCGGTTTTTGCGCCACTCGTGCTTGTCTCTTTCGAGTTGGACTTTCTGGCGACGACGTTCCTCGGCTGCCGCCCTCGTAGCGGCCGCTGCCGTCGAAACGGCTCTCGACCTTGCCCGTCTCCGCCTCGGTTTCACGATGACCGGCGGTGACTGTGTGATCTTCTCAAGGAGCTTGCGCTGCTTCCGGGATTCCAGCCAAGTCATCATCGACGCAAAGAAGGACCCGACACCAAGTGGGTCAGTCATGTTCACGACATCCCAGGGAAGATCGCTGCGAGCTTCTTCATTAGTTCGCCCAATTGCTTCTCGACCTCAGTCCGCGCCGCCGGGGGCAGCTTCGCCATCATCCGAATGAAGGATCCGTAGGACTCCAGCGTGTCGGCCTGTATGAGCTCGAGCGTCTTCTGAGAAAAGATATTCCCCTTCACGCTGGCGAGTCCAAACCACAAGAGGAGAGTTGCCACATCTGACTTGCCGATGCCGACCTCCTCGGCGAGTTCGCCTACCGCCGCGTAGATGCCTTCCGGGAGCCGGACAGATACGGTTGCCAATTTTTTCACCGAGTAGTAGTATACATTGTGACTATATATACCTCTCGAATTACAACGAATTTGACGCACAACGCGCAACGAGAATAAGCCGAACTTTCATGCGGATTCGCGTTCTGTTCGATGCCCATGGACGAGAGTCGCTGGGTCGAGGTCCCGGTTCAGACCTGGACGAATGCTACCGGTACGATCAAAGACCGCTTCTATCTCGCGTTCGAGCCTGTGCTGCCCCAGTCGGGGGACGACCAGGCTTTGAACAAAGTACGCGCCTGGGTCCGGCTTGTTGCCGTAGACGTATCCAAGGTTGGCGAACCGGACCGTCGTTTCTATCATGTGAATGTTGGCTCCGACTGGAGAAGATTATTGGGCGCGCAGCTTCAGCAATTCGACGAAAACTCGGGAATCTGGTACGTTCAAGGACGGGCCGAGAAACTGGAGAATCCGCCGAAGGATCCACCCTCCCTGCCCAGCGATTTGCATCTAAAACTACGAGCGCAGTGGAAGAAGGACTATGGAGAGGAGCTCAAGGAGTGAACGAACGAAGAGCGGGGAAAATGCCCGCCGGTAAGGGCGGGCATGGGTGGGAGCCCTTCGGGGATTCTTTCGCCGCGCCGTCATCTTCATCTAGATACGCGAATGTCGACCATCTCAATGGGTTCCGTCGCCGACCTGTTGAGCGGAATGGGTCCCGAAATCGAGGCGCAGCTGAAGCCGAATCTTCGAGGTTTTTTCGGCGGGATGATCCGAGCCTACTTACCTCAAGCATGGGTCTTCACGACGGAGGCGGAAAACGTCACGCTCTATCTAGACACCGATGGGAATGTGTCTGTCCGGGGCGGATCGGCGACCAGTCTGGACGTCATCATTCAGGGAACCAACGCAGCATTATTGGCGGCGCTAGGCACCCGCAACGCGGCGATGGTTCGTCGGGATCAATCAAAGCGAAACCGGTCACGTCGAAGGGAAGCATGGCCTTCAATTTCCTTCGGAATCGTTTTGGTCTCTAGACGCTCAGGCCTCACGAGCAACGAGCTTGGGGTCCGAGGCCGTCCTCCGCCGAGAAGCTCCCCAATAGGGCAACGCGTCAGAAGGGTCCTACTACGTGGGACGGAGTCCCAGTTGACTAGGAGGTCGGAAGTAGGCTGGGTTCGGGCGACACGGTCCGTCTCGCCTTTACGTATGCGAGGGCCGAGCCGACAATCAACATGGTGGACCCAAGGATGCTGACGTAGACGCCGGAGCCGAGATAGACACCTCCCGTGTTCCGCGCCACGACGTAGTAGAGGCCCTCAACCGCCACCGCCGTATTCAGCAACGCCAGGCATCCCCAGACAAAACCCCAGACTGCGGCGACTTTCCTTGGCACCGCAAAGAATATGAACCATAGCAGGCCGAACGCCAAGAAGATCCACGTGCCCGACCAATTAAACGGGTCGTAATTGAAGTCGGCCAGCGCGGGATCTACAAAATCCACGCTCCCCCATGGCAGGAACAAGCCGACGAGTACCGCGAGTCCGCCCAGGATGGCCAAGACTCTCCCAACGATTCTGGTAGGCGAGTCCGCCCACTTGCGGTCCTGAAGAGTGCTTGCGTAGGAGTTTAGGTGCGCGTAGAAAATTATGCTCACAAAAATCGATAGAATGAATGCGAAAACGACAAGGTAGAACCATCCGTTAAACCGCACCCAACTCCGAAAATTTTCCGAAAAGCTGCCAGCTTGGGCCCCCTGTCCCCCAGTGGCTGCCGCCACAGAGACGAGCCAAGTGATCAAAATTGCCAACACAATTGCAATCCCAATCTGAAGCTCGAGACCCATGCCGCTCTTGGAGCCCGACGCTTCGTCCAAGAACAAACCTCCTGGTGAGGGTATGAGGGACAAGCAATAAATAGGGAAAGGGCCGGGCACTACGGCCCGGTGTTGGCGGGGAACGCTGGTCAGAACATGATCCGAACAGAAAGGGGCGTCCTCCGCCGCGAGGTTGAAGAAGATATCAATGGCCGCCGCGTTTTGGCCTGCTCTGGTTTCTCACTGCCTGGCGCTCTCGTTCTCTGTCGATTTTTCGGAGGGCGCGTTTCGCCGCGCTTTGAATCCATCCGTATGGATGATCCACGAACGGCTCAATATGACGTCGCGCCCTCCAGTCCCTTGTTTCACCGAGCGATACTATGGTGTGTCCATAGACATCCTCGTCCTTCAGGAGAGGAAGGAGAATGTCAACTGCACGGGGATCCCGCATCTTCCCTAAGGCTTCAACCATCATCTGTCGAGACGTCCCGTGGCGTTTGTCTCGGATGAGTCTCGCAATTTCATCAAAGTCCGTCTTGTCCGCCACGATCGTCAACGCGTTCCCAATGGCCCACTTGAGCCCGTCGAATTCGGGCTCCATCGGAAGCCGCTCGAACTCTTGGAGGAGCGGTTTAGCGGCGAGACCTCGGGCCTCTTTGACGCTCAGCGCGAAAACGATTGTATGCTTGACTTTCCGGTCAAGGTTCTCCGGGAGAAATCGAATCAAGACCGGAATCGCTTGCGGGTATGGTGCTGAACGGTGCACCAAGTCGTCGAAGTCAGACACGTCCACCCCGGCTTCGTGAAGCGCAGCGACAATGCGTTGCGCTTGCTCAACAAGCACGGGATCCCGATTGAGGGAGGGTAGGACGCTGACCCCTGCGTCTTTGAGCACCCTGTCGACAAGCCGCGCGATTTCGCGGTGGCCCATTCCTTTGAGGGATTCGGTTGTAATACCTGCCCTGCGGAGGGCCGCCCTCTGCGTCTCGATCCGAGTTCTCTCCTCCTCGGGCAGTTCAACAACGAGGTCGTTCACCGTTTTCTTCGGCAAGGTCTATCTCTCGACTCTTGCCTTCCAAAGGACCTCTCAGGTACAAAAGGGGAAAGGTGCCCGCCCCTTTTTTTGAGGCGGGCTTGATGGGGAACGAGGGCTTCGACAACGTAATCCGAACAGAAGGGGGCATATGGCGATGATACAGCCGCCGGACAACAAAAAGGGAAGGTGCCTGGCCCCAGCGGACCAGGCATGAGGGGGACGGCGACACTCAGACGGTTGCCCTCCTCGACGAAACCTCAAGCGGATGCACGACGGAAGGACTCCGCCTCCCGACCGGGGCGCTCCTAAGGAGGGCTTCGATGCCCTCGGGCGTCCGCATCCCTTTTCGGCAGGACGCGAATCTCCGGAGTCCCGAAGGCGCGCCGCAGTTCGCGGAACGCTTCCTCGGGTCTCATGCGAGCATCATAGAGTTCCGTCGTCCGCGTGCTCCGGTGTCGGAGGGCGCGGCTTACGGCCTCTATCGAGACGCGGCGATCCTTAGCCATCTGCGCGAAGGTACTACAGGTCCTTGAGGGAGAACCTCACGCCGGAGATGCGAGAAGCCTCGCAGACGAGTGTCCCCAAGGCCGCCTCGTGAATGACGGACTCGGGGTACTCGGGACCGGTGCTGCTGAATTTGGCGCTCTCGTCTTGGGCTCTAATCGGAATCGCGTCCCTCAGGTTTGGACTTCGAGCCAAGAGACTCCGAATCACCGATGCTCAGTTGACCGACGATCTGAATCGCCGGTGGCGCGCCAAGTTCAAGTAACTCGAACACGCCAAAAATGGGGGCTTCTTGGAGGCTTTCGGCGGAAGGATTTTGCCGATGTGGAGGGATAGAGGTTTTGGTATGGATACCGAGCTCCCGCCGAAGGGGTTGAGGGAATGGCTCGCCTTCGCCGACAGCCCTGCTCGGGCTGCCGCTGACTACAGACTCTTTTTCGGCGAGATCTTCGCGCTGGCGTGTGGTTTGTTCCTTTCGGTTGAAATCCTTGCCTTCGGTGTCGTCACCGCGAACGGCCCGACGTGGGGGCTTCCGTTCGTTGCGGCGCTGTTTCTCTTCCTCGGGGCGATTACAACTCTGGGCGGCTTCCTTGGAATCCGCGCTTACAGCAGGAGGAGGTAATCCGTCACCGGAGGGGCTTTTCCGAAATGGGATAATCGAGGTTTCGGCATGAGGCTCACGCGAGGCCAGATCGCATCGGACGGATTCTTCCTTGTATCGGCCCTCGGCAGCGGCATCGCCCTTGCCTATCGCGCTCTGACGAGTACGGGCACGGGGCCCATCTGGGAACTGTTCATTGGAGGCGTGGTCATCATGGGTCTTGCGTTGGTTCCAATCTGGCATGCGCGGAGCGTCCGTGCCATGCCGGACCCGCCGATGCTCAAGGACAAGGCTCGCCAGGCTGCTCAGGCCCTCACGATTGGAATTTGCCTCCTTGTTCTCTGCTTTGGTGTAATCCTCATTTATCTCGTAGTCAACATCGCCAATCGAGGCTCCGGGCGAATGGATGTTCTCGCGGTCGCCGGAGCGGGCGCTGCGTTCGCGCTGGCTTTGGCCTTCCTGCGGATGCGGCAGAAGATAGGGGCCGCGATGGCGACTCTCTGATGGCGCTGCGTGGGTGCCAAGATCTGGTGATCTCGCGACCTGGTCCCATCTTCACAGGCGATTCAACTCAGCCTTCCACGAATCTCCGCGAAGTAAGTCGCCCGATTCTTGTCGTATCTCCAAAGGCCGAGAACCGAACCAACGAGACAGCCGATTCCGACGGCCCACAGGAAAAGGTAAGCGATAACGTCGCCGGCTCCGAGGTACGCATACGCTACGCCGCCGGCACCGAGGAATCCTGTCCCAACATAGAAGAGCCGCTCCGCAGTCGCAGGCCTTGGCCATGCTTCAATGATCTTGGCCTGCAAGTCCATGTACGACTTCCGAGCTTCAAGTTCTTCCTTCGTCCTTGTCCAACTACGGGTTGACTCATCGATGTCCTTGTAGAGCGTCAGGGCGACTTGCCGGAAGTGTTCGGCTCGCTCCTTGTGGTCCTCGACCTTATTGAATTGCTCGACAAGCGATTGGCAGTAGTTTTGTAGCTCACCGACGCGATCTCGCCACTCCTTGATTTCGCGCCGTTGAACGCTGTCGGCGATGTCCAAAACGGCTCCGATCTTCCTTTCCTCTGCCATCAGGACTTGCTCTCCCGCATCGGCTTGCCGACCAACTAGCTCGTCCTTAAACGTTGTTGGAGAAGGATGGAAAGGGCCGGGCCGCGCGGCCCGGCATGAGGGGACACGACCACAGACCGGGAAAGCTTGCCACAAAGGGAGCCAGCTCCTGCATAAGGGTGAATCCCGACCGAGGCGGTTCCCCGGCCCACGGGGCGTTCCCTCCGGGATGATGCTCCCGGCGGGATGCGCCGCCCGTTGCTATGGGTCAGAAGGCACCACCGCGCCGCCGTGCAGCCCGTGCCACAACGCGGACCCGTCCGTGGCCCTCCGTCGTATCAGGAGGGATTGCCCCGCCCCGGGGTGCCCCTACTGCCAGGAGGGGGGTTTGGAAAAGAAGAGGGCCGGGGACGCGGTCAAGGTGCGTCCGGCCCGGGCGGTGACGCCCCCTTGGGCACACGGGTTCAAATGAATTCCGATTGGGCGGCGACGACCGCCGTACTATCCGTCGCGCTCGCGTACGCCGCGAGCGGCTCTGCGTTCAGCAGCAGGAACTGTTCGCCCCAGGCGAACTTCGCGAGGATTCCTCGGGCCTCGGCGGTTCGTCCAAAGATGGAGAGGGCCGCCGCGAGCGCCTCGACCGACGAGAGGACGAACGGCTTGCCGTAGTTCACGGGGTTCGCCGCGAGGAGGTATGGCAGTGCCCGGCTCGTCGCATGCGGCACCGACGGGATGGTCCCACGCTTCCAGGAAACGTCCATCACGGCCAGGCCGTGCCGCTGGGCGCGGCCTTCGTCCGCGGGCGACAGCGCACGCTCCGCGGTTGGCGTGAGCAGGAGGACGCCTTTCGGAAGTGCCGTGGGCCGCGGAACGAAATCCATGAGGCCCATCCGCTCGAGGCGGAGGGAGGTGCATTTCTTTGGATCGCACTGGCCGGCATGGTAGGCGAGGAGTCGGATCGCGGGCATCGTCGGATCACGCTCGCTCGAACTCCGCGTACAACTGGAGCCCCATCGGCAGCGGGCGGGTCCCGAAGCGGGCAAGCCGTCGCGAGAAGCGGCGGGGGACCGCGTTCATCAGGCGGTCGGGGAGCGGGATTCGGTACGTGAATCGTCGGATCACCCGCAAGTCCGTCAGGGCTCCGAGCGACTCCAGTTCCGATAGGGTGAAGCCTTCCCTCCGATGCTCGTCCGGATGGCTCGGGGTCGTCGCGTGCTCCGGGTCGTGGAGGAGTTCCGGATGGAGCGCTTCGTGCGTGAGCGGCCCCGCCAGGTTCCGCACGACGGAGTCGGGAAGAAACCGTAGGAGGCGGTACGGGAGGGCCTCGGCGTTCGGCGTGGTCATGAAGAAACGGCCTCCCGGCCGCAGGACCCGATGGACTTCTCCGAGCATGCGCACCGGATTGTCCAAGTGCTCGAGGACCTCCGTCGCGACGACCGCGTCGAACGTCTCATCCCGAAACGGGAGGCCCCGTTCCGCGTTGGCGAGGAGGACCTGCAGCTTGGCCTTCGGCTCGCGGCTTCGCTTTCGGGCTTGGACCGCGGACGTCCGGAGAGGCAGGATGTCCATCGCGATGAGATCGAACCCCGCGGCTTCGGAGAGCGTCAGCGAGAGCGCGCCGTTCCCGCAGCCGATGTCGAGCACGCGCGCCGGTCCGTGAACGCGGAAATCCGCGATTCGGTTCGCCAGGAGTCGCTGGCGCGAGAGGTACTCCCATCGGACGTAATCGGCCGGTTGGACGAGGTCCGCGAGCACGCCTTCGATGCGAACGATGGCCGAGGAGTCCACGGGGCTGCCGAAGCCGAGCGCCGGGGATATAGGTGTCGTCACGCGCGACCGGGACGCAAACCCTATCCGGGGTGGAGGCCTTCATCGACCGCCACCGTGATGATTGAACCGATGCTGACCCGTGATGAATGATGGGCGATCTGAGTGGCCTCGCTTTGTCAAGACGGGCCCGAAACGTGGGATAATTTTTCTATCAAGACGTTGTTGAAACGGCGGGATGCACCGATGGTGAGCGGCTTCGACCTGATCGGCCACAACCGGACCTTCCAGGTCCACTGGGCCAAACGCATCGTCGCATTCCTCCTCGATCTGGCGACGGTGTTCGCGCCTCTGTGGTCATTCCTTTACCTCGAGGGCGTCCGACAGACGTGGGTCTACGGCGTCTTCGGCGGCTTCGTCCTGTACGCATACTCCACCACGATGGAGGCCACGACCCGCTGCACGATCGGGAAGTTCATCATGGGCCTCGAGGTCCGCTCGCTCCGGGGCCCGATGACCCTCGCCAAGTCCGCGGTCCGGAACTTCCCGAAGCTGTTCTGGTTCGCGTTCCCGCTGCTCGACACGCTCGCGGGACTGGTCGTCGACGGAGATCCGCGGCAGCGGTGGTCCGACAAGATCCTCGGCACGACCGTCGCACAATCCCACTTGATTCACGTGCGGACGCACCCGATCGAGATCGCGGACGCGGGATCGAGATAACCGCCGCGGCACGATTATATAGCGTCCGCCGGTTGATGACGCCCGCGTGAAGCCATGCTCTTCGTGATGCAGCTCAAGGTCCTCCCCGGCCAATGGGAGGAGGCGACGCGGCTCTTCAAGCACCCGAAGCTCCCCAACAACGTCATGGTCCACGAGTTCCTCGGCCTCCTCGGGAAGCCGGACGCGGTCGTCATCTTCGAGGCGCCCGACGCGTCGACGGCGGCGGACTTCATGGTCCAGTTCAGCCGCGTGACCGACGCGACCACGTCCCTCGCGCTGCCGATTGAAGAGTTCAAGTGGACCTGGTGAACTCCGAGCCTTCTCGGGGAATGCCGCCAGAAAGTGGAAAAGCGCCGGGTCGCCGTGGAGGGAGAGGGTTGGCGGCGCCGGCGCATCATCGTGAAGCGCGGATGTTCCCTTGCGCGACCCTTCGCAGGGACCGGCCGTATTAACGGATTATTGTACGCTGGTGAAATGGGGGGCTTCGCTCGTCCATCGGAAGGATGAGAAAAAGGAAAGGAAAGGGGAAGAAGGTTGGGAGTTGGTCGCTCAGCCCTGCAGGGTTCCGCTGGACAAGATCGACGTGCCGTCCGAGATCTGGTACGTATAGCCCGTCGGGTACGTCGTCGTGCTGATCAACAGCCGGTCGCCGACGCCTACCGAGCTACCCGACACAGACTGGATGTACGCGGCTTTGTTCGTCGCGTAGACCAACGAACCGAACGCCGTCGAGGCGAGGGACGTCGCACCGCCACCCGTGATGACGGTCAACTTCGTCCCGGTCACCGTCAGTCCGGATGGGACCGACGTGAAGGTCAGCGTCCAGTTCGTCCCGTCTTGGGACCTCCCCGGCAACACTCCAATAGCCCGTGGACCACCGCCGGTCGGGGTCAGCAGGCCGGATACCATCACGTACAGTACCGCGGCCAGCACCACCGTGATCGCGACCATCAGGATGGTCGCAATGACGGGGGACACGGCTGCCTCATCCTTGCGGATGATGCTCTTCATGGTTTTGTCCTCACTGCGGCTTTCGCCGCATCCTGGGAACGGGGGGACCGACGCTCTTAAACGTGTCGCGGTTAATATTCGAACGTGAGAACGAGTTGATAAGGGGGTCGTTCTCATGGAGGAAATCGCGCCTCGGACGGAGGGTCCCGAGGGTCGTTCCACGACGCGCCGGACTATATAAAGCTCAATCGCCGAGTTCGATCGTCTCGTCGCTCACGAGGACGAGCATGTTCCGGATCTCGTCCGTCTCGTACTCTTGCATCGAGAAGATGACCGTGTAGGCGCCGCGGGAGCGCAGGTTGTTCACGAAGATGTGGAGGAACTCGCTCAGGATCTTCGTGTTGTTGTGGATCGCCAGGGAGTTGATTGAATCGAGCACGACGAGGGCCTTCCGGTCCGGTTGCTTGCCCAGCAGGAACTCGACCTTGAGCATGATGTTCTCGAGCATCGTCGGGCTCTCGACGACGATGGCGTGGGCGTGGCGCTTCGCCTGGGACATCATGATCTGCGAGATGCAGTCGACGAACCAGATGTGGTCGAGCGGGATCTCGAGGACCTCGAGCGCGTTGATGATGCTCTGGCTCGGGATCGTCGACGTGACGTAGACGACCTCGAGCTCTTTCTTCGCCGCGAAGCGATCGATCATGCCCTGGATCGTGTCGAAGTACTGGTCCGCCTTCAGGCGCAATGCGACCGCGGAGGCCTCCGGCAGGGACGAGAGCTTTTCCGCGACTTCCTTCATCACGCTGGCCTCAGCCACCACCGGTCACGCTCCCGCCCTTGAGCAGTGGCACGAGCAGGACTCCGGACGTCGTGAGGTCGAGCACGTACTTCGCGCGGCTGTGCGTCGTCCCCCGCATCTTGACGATCTGCAGGGTCCGCAGAAGGTCGCCGCGGCGCTCGAGGTTCCCCGTCACCACGACGCCGTCCGCCAGGGCCTCTTCGACGCCCCACCGGGAGTAGCCTTCCTCACGCGACCGGATCTCGGACACGAGGAGCGAGGTGCAGCCCTTCGCGCTCAGGACCGTGCCGAGCCGCAAGAGGAACTCCCGGATCCGTTCCTGATCCTTGATTCGATAGCATACGGACGTCACGGAATCCAGGACGAGCCGACGGATCTTCTGGTCCTCGACCATGCCGGCGATGGAGTCTACGAGAGTTCGAGTGGCCTCGGAGTCCATGTCCTCGCGGTCGATGCCGAGGTCCTCGTACATTTTCGGGAGATCGATGAACTGCAGGCGACCCTGCTTCATCAGGCGCTCGTCGAAGAAGTCGAACGGGATGACGTTCTTCAACAGCTTGTCCGTGGGCTCGGTGACGCTCAGGTACAAGGAGTTCTCGTTCGCGAGAGCGCCTCGGATTAGGAATTCGATGCAAATCGAGGTCTTCCCCGTGCCCACGGAGCCGGAGATAAGCACGGTGTTGCCGCGCGGGATGCCGCCGTTCAGGATGTGATCGATCGCGTCGATTCCTGTGACGCATCGCTCCCGCTCGCCGGCGTCGCGCTCCTTCGTGGGCATCGACTCACGCGGCCATCCCGGCGCGCTCTATATGAGGTGAACGCGCTGAGTATCAGATGTGAAAGTAGCCAGGCCGGGATGCGTCGGGCGGACCGGCCGGCGATCGGTTTGCGGGGAATCCTCACCCATGGACGACCTTGAAGGCGTGGTCCCATCGGCCGATCTTGGATCCGACGAGGACCCAGAGCGGGACGAGCGCCTCGAGCCAGCGGGCCCCCTCGATCCCGCCGACGTCGACCGCCCCCGGCCATCCGAATTCCTTGAGGATTCCGGCGACCGTCTTCTTCGCCGCGGCGTCGTTCCCCGCGATCAGCATCTCGGGCGCGCCGCCCGCGAACTTCGGGTCGACCATCTGCCCGTTCGAGACCGTGTTGAAGCACTTCACGACCTTCGCGTCCGGCAGGACCCGCTGGACCCGCTGGACCCGCTCGCTGAGGGAGTCCTTCACGCCGACGAAGAGGCCCGGCGCCGGGCCGGAGGAAAAGTCCAGAGGATTCGTCGCGTCGATGAGCACCTTGCCGCCGATGTTCTCCGGCCCCGCCAGCTTGACCGCTTCCTCCGCCGCTGCGCCGCGGACCGCGAGGACCAGGATCTCGCCGTGCTTCGCGGCCTCCGCAAAAGACCCCGTCGACGCCTTGCCGCCGGCTCTCTCGCGCCAGGCGACGAGGTCGGCGCTCTTCGGCTTGCGCGACCCGATCTTCACGTCGTGGCCCCGGCTCGCGAACCCGCTCCCCAACGCACGCCCTACTTCGCCGCTTCCGATGATCCCGACCTTCATGCGCCGCCCAACATGACCGTTCGTATATCCGCCTTTGGACGCGCCGAGGTAGATACGTTTTTATCGAGACGGCGAGGTAAGCACGGTCGATGGAGCCCGTCTTGCAAGTCGCCTTGGACCACATGCACCTGAAGCGGGCCCTGCTCGCCGCGAAGGAGGCCGTCGAAGGCGGCGCGGACTGGCTCGAGGCCGGCACCCCGCTGGTGAAGTCGGAAGGCATCGAGGTCGTCCGCCAACTCAAGAAGGCGTTCCCCGGCAAGACGATCGTCGCGGACCTCAAGACAATGGACACGGGCGCCTTCGAAGTCGAGATCGCGGCGAAAGCCGGAGCGGACGTCGTCACGGTCATGGGCGTCACGGACGACGCCACGATCCTCGAGGCCGTCAAGGCGGCGCGCCGGTACGGCGCCAAGATCATGGTCGACCTCATGCGGGTCTCCGACAAGCCGGCCCGCGCGAAGGAACTCGAGACGCTCGGCGTGGACTACCTCAACATGCACGTGTCGATCGACGAGCAGATGATCGCCCACACGCCTCTCCAGGAGTTGAAGGCGGTCGCAAAGGCGACGTCGCTACCCGTCGCGGTGGCGGGAGGCCTGAACTCGGAGACGGTCGCGCAGGCGGTCGATGCAGGCGCCTCAATCCTGATCGTGGGCGGCGCGATCATCAAAGCGGAGCAGGTCGCGGACGCCACGCGCGCGATCAAGAAGGCGATCAAGACGCGCAAGGCGATTCCGACGGGCCTCTACAAGAAGCACACCGACGCGGACGTCGCGGAGGCGTTCCAAAAGGTCTCGACGCCGAACCTGGCCGATGCGATGCAGAAGCGCGGCGTCGTGACCGGCCTCGTGCCCCGGATCCGGCATGGCACGAAACTCGTCGGCCGCGCGCTCACGGTCAAGACCGCGGACGGAGACTGGGCGAAGCCGGTGGAGGCGATCGACCGTGCGGCCCGCGGGGACGTGATCGTCGTCGACGTCGGCGGCGGCCCGACCGCGGTCTGGGGCGAACTCGCGAGCAACTCGTGCCTCGTCAAGGGCGTGGCGGGCGTCGTCATCGACGGCGCGGTGCGGGACCTCGATACGATCATCGAGCTGAATTTCCCCTGCTTCAGCCGTCACGTCGCACCCCACGCGGGCGAGCCAAAGGGCCTCGGGGAGATTGGGAGCGAGATCGAGTGCGGCGGCCAGCGCGTCCACACGGGCGACTGGATCGTGGGCGACGAGTCCGGGCTGATCGTCGTGCCGCGGGAGCAGGCGGTCGAGATGGCGAACCGCGCGCTCGATGTCCTCGAGCGGGAGAACCGCATCCGCGAGGAGATCAAACGCGGCGGCACCCTGAGTTCCGTCCTCGAGCTCGAGAAGTGGGAACAGATTCGGTGAGGGCCGTGGACCGCCGTCGCGTGGAGGCGCTCCTCCGCGATCTCAAGTCGGGCAAGGTGGGCGTTGCGCAGGCGATGGACGCGCTTCGCGATCTGCCGTACGAGGACCTGGGGTTCGCAAAGATCGACTCGCATCGCGACCTTCGCCGCGGGTTCCCGGAGGTCGTGCTCTGCCTCGGGAAGACGCCCGAGCGCATCGTGGAGATCGTCCAGCGGATGAGCGCAACGCACAGCCTGGTCCTCGCGACGCGCGCGTCGAAGCCGATCTACTCCCGACTCAAGAAGGCGATCAAACGACACGCGGTGGTCTACCATGAGGCCGCCAGGATCGTCGCGGTCGGGAAACCGCCGGCCGCGCGCCGCGGCGCCGTCCTCGTCATCACGGCGGGCACATCGGACATCCCTGTCGCGGAGGAAACGGCGGTGACCGCGGAACTCATGGGGGCGAAGGTGACGCGTCTCTACGACGTCGGAGTGGCTGGGGTCCACCGGGTCCTCGACCGTCGCGACCTCCTGCGGTCGGCGAAGGTCATCGTCGTCGTGGCGGGGATGGAAGGCGCGCTCCCGAGCGTGGTCGCAGGCCTCGTCGAGGTGCCCGTCGTCGCGGTGCCGACGTCCGTCGGATATGGCGCGAGCTTCGACGGGATGGCAGCATTGCTCGGAATGATGAACGCCTGTGCGCCGGGCGTGGCGGTCGTCAACATCGACAACGGGTTCGGGGCCGGATATCTGGCCAGCGTGATCAACCGCTGATCAGACGGCCGTGAGGCCGAGGAAGACGCCGGAAAGGTAGAGCAGGACCACGAGCGCGATGATCCCGAAGAAGACGACCTTGTTCCAGATCCAGACCTTCGCGCCGTCGAACGGCATGATCGGGATCATGTTGAACCCCGCGAGGATGACGTTCATGTACCAGGCGAACACGAAGATCGTCGTGACGAGGAACGCGACGACGTTGGTGAGAGACCCTGTGCGCACGATTGTGGCGGCAGCTAGCATGAATCCCGTCCCGATTATGAGGTTCGACCCCGGCCCGGCGGCGCTGATCTTGCCGTTCTGCTCCGGCGTCACAATGCCCGCGACCATCGTCGCGCCCGGTGCGCCGATGAGGAAGCCGAAGAACGCGAAGACGAACGACATGAGGAGGCCGCGAACGCTGTAGCGGAACTCGGCCCAGTGCCCGAACCGCTGAGCGACGATCTTGTGCGAGATCTCGTGCAGGCCGATTCCCGTGGAAACGGCGACGAGCGAGCTGATGAACCAAAGTCCGATGACGAGGCCGAGCTCGCTCGACGTGAAGAGGCCCTGCGAGCCGCGAAAATAGCCGCTAGCATTCGCTAGCGTCAGTGCGGCGCTTAGCGCGACGATCGCCACTACGAGTTGGACCAGTTCTTGTCGACTGAACCGAACCCCGGGCCGTGGACCCGATCGATCGGGATAGATGTAGATCGGCGGAGGCGCGTAATCCGAGTAGGGGCCGCGCATCAATCCCCGCACGTCCCGTGCATATTTAGGATTGTGCTCGCCCTCACGAGAATCGCGCGCCGCAGTTCCCGCATTCCTCCGCGGTGCTCGCGAGGAGCGCCTCGCAGAGGGGGCAGCGGTAACGCCCGCCCTCCGCCTTCTTCATGACCTGCGCCCGGATGAGTCGCGCACTTCGATCCCGGAAGTGTCCGAGGTCCTCGTCGAGCAAGCCCTCAACGCCGCGGATGTCGAACCCCTTGTCCCGCCACGCGTCGATCTGACGGCGGAATTCCTCGCGCACGAGATCCTCCTCGGACACGCCTCCGAACGCGTGGAGCAAGTCGCCCCGGAAGTCTTCCGGCATCCCTTGGAAATCGGGATCCGTCGCGATGTCCACGATCTCCCCCGTGATCTCCGCCAACTTCTGCTCGACGATGGACGGATCCAAGTCCTCACCGACGGAGGAGCCGCAGGCCGCGCATCGCGTGGCGTTCACGAGCCAGGCCGCGCCGCACATCGGACATCGCGCACCACTCACGTTGCGTCCCGGGCGGACGACGAGGTCCGCGAGCATCGCCTTCCGCGCGATCGCGTGATGCAACCCCTGCTCGACCGCCCTCGCCGGCAGCGCGAGGCGCACGACATCCGAGAAGTCCCGGAACCCTTTCGCGACGAGTTCCTTCGCCCGCGCTTCGGAGATGCCCGGCACGGACGCAAGTCCTCGCACCGCCTCCAGGTCGTCCGGGGCGGCTGGCTCGGGACCGAGCGACGCGCCGCACGAATCGCACGCGGCGATCCACCCGGAGAACATCCGTCCGCACCGAGGGCACACCGCACGCCCCTTCGCGAGGATCGTGTTGCACCGCGGGCAGACCGGCTCCCGGGAGAGGAAACCGCAGACGCCGCACCGGCGCTTCACCTTGTCGGAACGCGGACCGCGCGGGATAAGCGCTGTCCCCCAATTATCTCGGACGGCAGGCCACGGAGTACTTTCGGCCCTCTCCCCCGGGAAGACCCTTCATCCGCGCCGTCGTCGGGACGCCTCACCTTGTCGAGGCTGGAAGTGGAGGCGATCGAGGCACCCGCGACGTTGGACCGCGAGCGGCTCGCCGTCCCCTGGCCGTTCGACCGGGTCCGCGACGGCCAGTCTGAGTTCCTCAGGGACGCTCGTCACGCCGTCGCGGAGGGCCGTCACCTCCTCGCGCACGCGCCGACGGGGATCGGCAAGACGGCCGTGGCGCTCGTTGCAACGCTCGAATACGCGATGAACGAGGGCAAGCTCGTTCTCTTCTTCACGTCCCGACAGAGCCAGCATCGGATCGCCATCGAGACGGTTCGGCGGATCGAGTCGAAGGGGCCTCGCGTCTCGACGGTCGACCTGATCGCGAAGCAGTCCATGTGCCTCCAGGAGGCCGCGCCCCCGTACGGACGCGCGTTCCACGAGTTCTGCGACCTCAAGGTCAAATCCCGGTCGTGTTCCTTCTTCACGCGCGACAACTCCGCGGTCGTCGCGGCGGTCCTGACGCGCACCCTCCATGTACAGGAGCTGGTCCGTGCGAGCGGCGCGTGCCGCGTCTGCCCCCACAAGGTCGCCATGGACGCCGCGTCGCGGGCGAATCTCGTGGTCTGCGATTACAACTACATCTTCAGCGAGATCCGCGAGCGGTTCCTGCCGCGACTCGGGCGGTCCCTCGAGGACCTCGTGCTCGTGGTCGACGAGGCCCACAACCTCCCGGACCGCATCCGCACGCATCTCGGCGGCGACTTGACCGTCCAGGACCTGTTCAAGGCCGCGAAGGAGGCGCGGTCAATCGACGGCGAGACCGCCCACCACCTCGCTGGCGTCGCGAAGTCGGTCGAGCGGTTCCTGATGACCCTCGGCGCGGAACGGGTCGCGAGAAAAGACGAGTTCCTCGACGTCGTGGAGGCGGGTCTCCAGAAGACGCTGGGCCGCACGCTCACCTACACGGATTTCGTCGAGATGGTCTCGTTCGCCGGGGAGGACGCCTCGCGCCGCGCCGTGCCGACCATCCTGCCCACGATCGCAGAGTTCCTCGCGCGGTGGCGGGATCAGGACGAAGGCATTTTGCGCCTCGTCTTCCCGGGCGGCGAAGGCAAGTTCGCGTTCCGCCTCATGGACCCGAGCGTACTCAGCAAAGCGGTCTTCGATCGGGTACACGCGAGCCTGCTCATGTCCGGCACGCTGTTCCCCGCGGAGATGTACGCGGACCTGCTCGGCATCGCGATGGCGCGACGAATCATTCGGACCTATGGGTCTCCCTTTCCCCGCGCGAACCGGCTCCTCCTCGTCCATCCGCACCTCACGACCCTCTACGCGCGGCGCAACGACCGGATGCACGACTTGATCGCCGGAGAGATTGCCGCGATCGCCGAGGGGACGCCGGGGAATGTCGCCGCGTTCTTTCCCTCGTACGAATTGCTGGCGGAGTCCCATCGGCGGATCCTCGCGGCCCACCTCCGGAAGAAGATCCTCGTGGAGCGCCCGGACTGGACGAAGACGCAACGAGACGGTGCGATCGAAGCGCTCCGGCTCGCCCGCCCGGACGGAGGCGCCCTGCTCCTCGGAGTCCAAGGCGGTTCGCTGAGCGAGGGCGTCGACTACGAGGGGAACGTCCTCTCGGCCGTCGTGGTCGTCGGGCTGCCGCTGAGCCCTCCGAACGTCGAGGTCGAATCCCTGAAGGATTACTATGCGCGCAAGTTCGGCTTCGCGAAGGGCTACGACTACGCGTACGTCCACCCGGCCGTCAACAAGGTCCTGCAGGCCGCGGGCCGACCGATCCGGAGCGAGACGGACCGCGCGGCCATCGTCCTCCTTGAGGGCCGTCTCCTCGAGCCGAGGTACGCGCGCTGCTTACCGCCCGATTTCGCGCCGCGCCGGAGCCTCAGCCCCGCGGTGGAGGTCCGCGAGTTCGCCGCGGCGGATCGGTGCCTCGCGGCTCCCGAGGCTCAGCGCTCGAACGCGTAGAACTCGTTCCCGTCCGGGTCCGCGAACATGAAGTACGTGCCCCACTCTTCCTTCGTCGTTGGCATCGTGATCTTCACGCCCTTCGCCCGGAGGGCCTTTTCCTCTTTTGCAGCATCCGTCGTCGTGAACGAGATGCCCGTGTTCCCCTTCTCCGGAGGGGAGTCGGGGCAGATGTGCATCTCGACGGTTGAGCCGCGGGACGCGACCGTGTGCCAATGAGGCCACGCGTCCACGATCCGCAAGCCGATCTTCTCCTTCCACCACTTCGCCGCCTTCTTCTCGTCGCGAACGACGACGGCGATCGTTGAGAGCTTCAGCATGCCCTCGAGCAGGCGGCCCCGGCAAATAAGGATGGGTCTCGGGCCCCGAACCTTTTTCGCACACGCCCCGTTGCCCGGGACGTGCTCGTCAAGCGGGGCGCCGAGGCCGTCCTGAGCAAGACGGAGTTCCTCGGTCGACCCGCGGTCGAGAAGTACCGCGTCCCGAAAGGGTACCGCCATTCCTCCCTCGACACGGAGTTGCGTCGCAGCCGCATCCGGACGGAGGCGCGGCTCATGGCCGACGCGCGCGCCGCCGGCGTCTCCGTCCCGATCCTGTACGACATCGACACGGTGGAGAACAAGCTCGTCATGGAGTTCATCGAAGGTCCGACGGCCAAGGAAGTGCTCGAGGCGGGAGGAGCCCTCGCACGCCGCACGGCTCGGGAGATCGGCCGCGTCGCCGGCCGGCTCCATCGAGCGGGCATCATCCACGGAGACTTGACGCCGTCGAACATGCTCATCCGCGATGGACGGATCGTGATGATCGACTTCAGCCTCGGAAGCAAAGACGACGGCGCCGAAGCGCGCGGGGTCGATCTGCATCTCCTGCGGGAGGCGCTCGTCAGCGCGCACGCGCAGGCCGCGGCGTACTTTCGGGAGGTCGTCGCCGGATACCGCGAAGTCATGGGGAAGGGAGCGCAGCCGGTGATTGCAAAAGTCCGCGAGATTGAGTCGCGGGGGCGCTACACCTGATCGCGTTCGTCACGACGAACGAAGGGAAGTTCCGCGAGGTCGCTGCGAGGCTCCTCGATGCCGGCATCAGGATCAGCCACGAGGACCGCAGTTATCCGGAGATCCAGACGGATCGCCTGGAGAAGGTGGTGCGCTTCGCGGCCACGATCCTCGATGACCAAATCCGGGGCGACTACCTCATCGACGACTCGGGCCTCGCCATCGACGCGCTCGGCGGATTCCCCGGCGTGTATTCGTCGTACGCCTACAAGCGGCTCGGTTCCGCGGGCATCTTGAAACTCCTGGCCGGGTCAGGAGACCGCAGTGCGTCCTTCGAGACCGTATTCCTCTTTCGACAAGCCGAGGCCCACGAGGTCTTCCATGGAATGACGCGCGGGACGATCGCGGACCGCGAGCGGGGAAGCGGCGGTTTCGGATTCGATCCGATCTTCCTCCCGGAGGGCGCGACGAAGACCTTCGGCGAGATGACGCTCGCCGAGAAGAACGCGGTCTCACACCGCGCGAGAGCGGTCGATGCGCTGATTGCGCATCTCCGCCATCGGAAGGAACCTTGAATATGCGGGCGGAGGTTGCAGCGCGCAGATGACTCGTCCGAAAATCGTGATCACCGGCGGCGCCGGATTCGTCGGCTCGCACCTGGCCGATGCGATCGCGGCCCACTCGGAACTCGTCATCGTGGACAACCTGATCTCCGGTAAACGAGCCAACGTTGCGTCAGCGATGACCGCAGGCGCGAAACTTGTGCAACGAGATCTCCTCCGAGGCGATTTGAAATCCCTGCTCCGCAAGGCCGAAGTGGTCTATCACTTCGCCGCCAACCCGGATGTGCGGCTCGGCAAAGACGGCACCCGATCCCATCTGGAGCAGAACGTCGTGGCCACCCACCGGGTGCTCGAGGCGTGTCGCGTCGCGAAGGTCCCGCGGATCGTCTTCACGTCGACGTCCACGGTGTACGGCGAGGCGAGCCGCGTGCCCACGCCCGAGGACTACGCGCCGCTCGAGCCGATCTCGATGTACGGCGCCTCGAAGCTCGCGGCGGAGGCGCTCCTCTCGGCATACGCGCACTCGTTCGGCGTCCAGGCGATCATCTTCCGAATGGCGAATGTCGTGGGAGGCCGGAGCGGCCATGGCGTCGTGTACGACTTCGTTCGAAAGCTGACTGGAAATCCGAGGCGTCTCGAGATCCTCGGGTCGGATCCGGGCACGGCGAAGTCCTACGTTCACGTCGACGATGCGATCCCCGGAATCCTAGCAGGCGTCCGCGCCGCCGAGACGCCCGTGTCGATCTACAATCTCGGGAGCGACGACGCGATCACGGTTCGATCCCTGGCGGACGCGGTGTGCGAGGCGCTGGACTTGCGAGACGTCGAGTATGCGTGGACCGGCGGGAGCGGCGCGGGGCGCGGTTGGGTCGGCGACGTCCGGGTCATGCAGCTCGCGCTGGATCGGATCAAGGCGACGGGGTGGCGGCCTCGGCGGACGAGCGAGGACGCGGTCCGGACGGCCGCCCGCGATGCGCGCGCCGCGATGCGAACGAAGAGCGCTTCCTGAGACAACGTATTTATCGCGCGGGCCGGTTGCTCGCGCACTTGGGGCTGTGGGGTAGCTTGGTCTATCCTTCGGGCTTTGGGAGCCTGCGACGGCAGTTCAAATCTGCCCAGCCCCAGTCTCCGGTCCTAGGTCGGTGACTTCGTGGCTCAACTGGTCCGCGGCGAGCAGGCGCGATGGCATCGCAAGATCGCGACGGAGTTGTTCAACCGCGTTTGGACCCTGCTCCTGAAGAAGAAGCGGTCTCCGGACGAAGTCGACGAGATGATCAACGCGGCCCACGCTTCCCGCTATCACTGGTCGAAGGTGGGGAAGCCGAAGCACTTCGCCATCGGCGAGTGGCAGATCTCGCGGGTCTATGCGGTGCTGCGTCGTCCGGAGCCGGCGTTGTGGCACGCAAAGCGGGCGCTCGAGATCTGTCGGAAGCACAGCGTCGGCGACTTTCCGCTCGCGTTCGCGCACGAGGCGCTTGCGCGTGCCTATGCGGTGGCCGGTCGGGCCAATGACATGAAGAAACACGTTCGACTTGCACGCGAGGCCGCGTTGGCAATCAAGGAACCGGAAGATCGGGAGCTCCTGCTGAGAGACCTCGCGTCGATCTCGCGGCGGCGGAGCCGCTGAAATCGTGCCGCTCAGCGTTTCGGGACAAGGCGGGCCTCTTCGACCCGCCAGACGCCAGCGGTCCCGTGCCATTCCGCACGGGCCTTCGTCACCTCGAGCCGCTTCGTGAAGTGCGGCGCATCCAAGACGAGCGTCTCGAACTCCCCTCCCTCTCCGCACGGGTGGATCCCCCGGGACTCTTGTAGGCGCAGGAGATCGTCGACGAGCTTTCCGTCCCAACGCCGCCCGAGCCACGTTGCATCGAGGCCTTCCGCCGAGACGCTCGAGAATACGATCTCGAGGCCGGCCTCCAGGTATTCACGGACCAGCCGTCGCGGATCGCGGCGCCACAACGGCGCAAACACACGGAGCCCCGTTTCTGCGGCGATTCGGTTGACGCGGGCGTGCTGATAATCCGATGCGATCGCGCCGACGATGACGACATCCACGTCGACGCGGTGGAAGATGCGCCGCAAGGCCTCGAGTTCCCCAGGCTCACCGGCCGCCGCGGTCTCTCGAACGAGCGGCCGGTCCATCGCCTGCGCGAGGAGCTCCGTCAAGTGAAGGTTCGGCACGTGGAAGAGCATCGAGTCGCGATCATCCGGGAAAATGGAGAGCAAATGGGTGACGTCCCAACCGCGCTGCATGGCGACATACGTCGCGTAGGTCGAGTCCTTGCCGCCCGAGAAGAGCGTCGCGATCCGCACGCGAGTCGGATGGCCGTGGCAGTCTAAAGGCTTCGACCGCGAAGTTAACCTTGTTTAAGGTTAATCCACGGCGAGTTGCGCGCGAACGATTTATGGCCTTCTCGGGGATTCCGCCCCGTGCGACTCGACGAGATGACGTCCGAGGAGTTCGCGGTCCTGGCACGCAAAGATTCGGTCGTCATCGTCCCGGTCGGCGCGCTCGAAGAGCACGGCCGCCACCTGCCGCTCGGTGCGGACATGATCCAGCCGATGCACATCGTCGGAGAGGTCGCGCGCCGGACCGGCGCCTTCGTCGCTCCTTCGATCCCCTACGGAGTCTGCACGACGACGCGTCCGTACCCGGGCACCGTGAGCGTGTCCGTCGATGCGCTCAAGGCGTTCGTCCGCGACATCCTCGCGGACTTCGTGCGGAACGGGGTGCACCGCGTAATGATTGTGAGCGGCCATGCCGGGCGCGAGCACATGATGGCGCTGCGCGCGGCGGCGCAGGAGGTCGTCGACGCCGGGACGGGCCTGAAGGCGACCGTTCTCTCGGACTACGACATCATCTACGCCTCCGAGGGGATCCTGCCGGAAGGCGATGGCCATGCGGGCGCGGGAGAGACGTCGCGCATCATGACGGCGCGGCCCGACCTCGTGAAGGGCAAGAGTCCGGCCGGCAAGAATGAGATCCCTCCCTATGCGGTGGTCGACGACCCTCGCAAATACTGGCCCGGCGTCACCGGGGATCCCGCAAAGGCATCGAAAGCTCTCGGAGAGAAACTCGACGCGCTCGTGATCGAGGAGCTGTCGAAGCTCGTCGAGGAACTGCGGCAGAGGGCCTGACATGGTCTCCGCAGATGAGCTGAAGCGCAAAGCCGCGGACGCGGCCCTCGCCTACGTCAAACCGGGGATGGTCCTCGGCCTCGGCACCGGATCGACCGCGCAGCACTTCCTCTGGGGGATCTCGCGCCTCGTCCGGGAAGGCGCGGACCTGAAGGGCGTGCCGACCTCCTTCGCGACGGCGGATGCGGCAAAGGGCCTCGGCATCCCACTGACCTCGCTCGAGGAGTTCCCGCGGCTCGACCTGTGCGTCGACGGGGCGGACGAGGTCGACCCCAAGCTCGACCTGATCAAGGGTCTCGGAGGCGCGTTGTTCCGCGAGAAGATCGTCGCGGCCGCATCGAAGAAGTTCGTCGTGATCGTCGACGAGTCGAAGCTCGTCCCCCGCCTCGGCACGAAGGCGCCGGTTCCCGTCGAGGTCCACCCGTTCGGCTGGAAGGTCGCGGCGGCCGCCCTGGGGAAGCTCGGCGGTAAGGTCGAACTCCGGAAGCACGAGTCGGAGACCGTGCGCACGGACAATGGGAACCACATCCTCGACGCCCGCTTCGGGCCGATCAAGGCCCCCGCGAAGATCGCGGCCGACATCGACACAATCCCCGGCGTCGTCGGCCATGGGCTGTTTTTAGGGATGGCGGATCTCGTGCTGGCGGCATCGGCGAAGGGCGTGCGGACGCTGCGACCTACGCGAACGTCTTGAAGCGTTTGCGGTTCGCTTCGATGCGGTCGATCTTCGCCTGCTCCTCGCGGTCGATCTGCGCGAGGATCTCGGGCCAGGAGACGCTCAGCTTGTACGAGTGCACCGGACGGCCCTTGCCTTCCTTCTTGATGTCCCGCTTGTCAACCCACTTCCGACGCCGGAGTTCCTGCATCGCGATGCTGACCTCGGGTTGCCGCAGCCCGGTGGCCTTCTCGATCTCGACGGACGTCGTCTCCTCGCGCTTCGAGAGGAAGACGAGCGTCTTCGCGATGTTCCTCGAGAGGCCCGTCTCAATGAGCAGGTCCACCAGGGTCTCATCCCGGCGGCTGAGGCGGACTTCCCTGCTCATTCTATCTCCCCGCCATTTATTAATTTAGCAATATATATTTGTTGCGATTCAAGAGTCGGTCCGCGCCGCGGGCGGGCCGTTTCGCGGGCGGAGACGGGACGATGGCGGTGTTTTTTTTCTCGAGGGCCGCGGACGGTTTTCCGTGCGTGAACCCAGCAACCCTTTAATACCACTTCCCCAGTGTAACGATGCTCGGTTGCCCTCCATGAAGATGCCCCAGCGTATCCGCGGTTACTGTCCCTTCTGCAACGCGCACCGCGAGCTCGATGTCGAGCGGGTGAAGAACCGCCCGCGGTCCGAGTTGCGGGCGGGCCAGCGCCGATTCCGCCGCGTGACGGCCGGGTACGGAGGCTTCCCCCGGCCGAAGCCCGAGGGCCGCGAGAAGCCGACGAAACGCATCCACTTGCGGTTCCGGTGCACGACGTGCAAGAAGGCCCACCAGCGCCCCGGCATCCGCGCGAAGAAGTTCGAGCTCGTGGAGGTGCACAAGTGATCCCGAAACCCACGAGCCAGTTCCTCCGGGTCAAGTGCGAGGATTGCGGCAACGAGCAGATCGTCTTCGATCGCGCGGCGAGCGTCGTCCTGTGCCAGGTCTGCGGCGCCACGGTCGCGAAGCCGACCGGCGGGAAGGCCGCGATCCGCGGCGAGATCCTGGGGGTCCTCGAGTAATGGCCGAGGCGAAGGAGGCGAAGCCGAAGGAGGCCGGCCGCGGCTACGATTGGCCCGACGAGGGCGAGCTCGTCGTCTGCACCGTCTCCAACGTGAAGAACTTCGGGGCCTTCGTGACGCTCGACGAGTACGAGAGCAAGGAGGGCTTCATCCACATCGCCGAAGTGAGCTCCGGGTGGATCAAGTACATCCGCGACTACGTGCGCGAGGGCGCGCGGGTCGTCTGCAAGGTCCTGAAGGTCGACCAGGAAAAGGGCCACATCGACCTCTCCCTCAAAGCGGTCAACGAGCACCAGCGCCGCGAGAAGATCCAGGAATGGAAGAACGAGTCGAAGGCGGAGAACCTCCTGGGGATCGTCGCGACGCGCCTCGGCAAGACGCCGGCCGAGTGCTGGGACGAGTTCGGGTACGACCTCCTCGATTCGTTCGGCACCCTCTACCGGGCGTTCGAGGAGAGCGTCATGGACGAGAAGGCCCTCGAGGGCGAGGGCTTCAAGGGCCCGTGGGTCCAGGCCTTCGTCGAGGTCGCGCGGGAGAACATCATCCCGCCGCACGTGATGATCGACGGCTACGTCGAGGCCACGGATTTCGCGCCCGACGGCGTGGTCCACCTCCGCGACGCTCTGACGAAAGCCGCCGTGGAATCGGACGGCGTGACCGTGAAGGTCCAGTACATCGGCGCGCCGAAGTACCGCCTCGTCGTCCAGGCGCCGGACTACAAGTCCGCAGAGGAAGAGATCCAGAAGGCCGCGGCGCGCGTCATCAAGGCCGTGACCGCGAAAGGCGGCGAGGCGAAGTTCCACCGGAAGGATTGAGATGCGCTCGGTCATGCAGAAGTGCCGCGCCTGCGGACGCTACACGCTCCAGGCCGTCTGCCCGGCGTGCGGCCAGGCGACCGGGAACCCGATGCCTCCGCGGTATTCGCCGGAGGACCGCTACGGCGCCTACCGGCGCAAACTTAAGCGGGCCCATGAATTGTCGAGGTGAGAGACCATGGAGAACATCGTGATCCGGTACCTCGACCACCCGACGCTCAAAGATCCGATCTTCATCGAAGGCCTGCCGGGGATCGGGAACGTCGGCAAGCTCGCGGCCGAACACCTGAAGGACGAGCTCAAGGCGGTCAAGTTCGCGGAGATCTTCTCGAAGTACTTCCCGCCGCAAGTCCTCGTCCAGGAGGACGGCCAGGTGAAGCTCGTCAACAACGAGATGCACTATGTCAAGCGCGGGAACGGGAAGGACCTCGTCCTCCTGACGGGGGATTACCAGGGCCTCACGCCGGAGGGCCAGTACGAGCTCAGCGACTTCATCTTGCGGGAGCTGAAGACGCTCGGTGTGCGGAAAGTCTTCACGCTCGGCGGGTACGGGATGGGTCGGATGGTCACGAAGCCCCGCGTGCTCGGAGCCGCGACCGGCAATGACCTGGTGAAGGAGATGGAGAAATACGGCGTGGTGTTCTCGCGCGGCGAGCCCGGTGCCGGCATTGTCGGCGCGAGCGGCCTCTTGCTTGGCCTCGGCCGCCTCTACGAGATGAACGCCGTGTGCTTGATGGGCGAGACGTCCGGCTACTTCGTCGACCCGAAGTCCGCGCAAGCCGTGCTCGAGGTGCTGACGAAGTATCTAGGCATCGAGATCTCCTTCAACGAGCTCGAGAACAAGGCGAAGCAGATCGATCAGATCACGTCGAAGCTCAAAGACATCGAGGCGGCGCCGGAGCCTCCGGACAAGCGCGAGGACCTCGGGTACATCGGCTGAGCCGCGAAACTTCTATACCCTGGCGGGCCGTATCCGGCGCACAGGGATGGGCGACGACGAGCGACGGAAGGCCTTCTTGCGGGGCTACGAGGAAGGCCTCAAGGCCGCGTGGCGGGAGATCGGCTCGTTGACGACGCGCGGCTACTCCTCGACGGAACTCATGGTCATGGCGAAGTCGAAGGTGGCAGTCCTGTACCGCGACGTCGAGGCGATGGAGGCCCGGCTGATCGAAGAGGCGGGGATTGACGTCGTCGGTGCGGACGACGTCGCACCGGTGCACGACCTCCGGCGTCGCGGGGCCTATCTGGTCCGGGAGCCGAAAGCGGACCGCGTGTTCGAACTCTTTGCCGACCTCCTGCGTTCCGAGGCCCGCGGCCTGTGCATCACGCGCATCCATCCCGACGACCTGCGCTCCCGCTATCGGATCGGGGATGCAGGCTTCATCTGGCTTTCGAAGTCCGAAGGCAAGAAGGCGAAGGACATGGCGGTTGCGGAGCCGAGCGCCCTCGTCGACATCGCTTCTGCGATCTCCGACTTCGCGGCGAATGGCGGGAATGCCGCGGTCCTGCTGGAGGGCCTCGAGTACATGATCTCGCAGAACGGCTTCGCGTCGATGATGCGATTCCTGCAGAAAGTCAACGAGAAGATTGTCCTCAATGATTCGTACCTCCTCATTTCGGCGAATCCCGCAGCGATGAAGGAGCAGGAGTACAAACTCCTGGCAAAGGAAGTCGCGGGCGAAGTGTAGCGATTCATCGATTCGCGATCGCGGCCGGCTGCGCGAGTCTGCGGCGAGTGGCCCGCTCGTCCTGCCAGATCGAAATGAGGATGAGGACGGTGAGCAGCTCGACAATCTTCGACACGACCCCGAGCGGGTCGACGGCCTCCACTTCGCCGATCGGCCAGATGGACACCGTTCGTGTTGCGACGTAGGCGGCGATCAGGAACGCGCTGATGGCGAGCCACGCGGGATCGAGGCGGTGGCGGCTGAACGGGATGATGAATGCAGCCGCGAGCTGCAGGCCCGAGAACACGGCAAAGAACGCCGCCGGAACCGTTTCTCCAAGGTGATCATTGAAGGCATAGAGGTGGAGGGACCCGTCCGCGAGGAAGAGGAACGCGACTGCGTATCGCTTCGCCATCTCGCCGTCCGAGAGAATCTCGGGGAAGTTCTCATATCCGACGCCGATCGTCGCAAACGCGACGCCGAACATCGTGAGGAAGAGCCGCAGCTGGAACGAGCCGCCGCCTCCATGTTCGCCGACGAGGGTCCCCAGCTCGAAGATCCCGAGGAGGTCCGCGAGCCACCCGACGATGATGATCAGGAATCCGCACACGAAGAAGGAGAGTTCCGTGATCGTGGGCTTCGTGCGGCGCATGCGCGACGTCGAAGCGAGTTACGCGCAAGAAGTTTCCGGTTCCCCCGGAGGATGCAAGTTCCAAAAGCATTTATGGCCTCCGGGACTAACCCGCCATTCCGCTCCCGTAGTCTAGTCCGGTCAAGGATCGGGGCCTTTCGAGCCTCAGACGCGGGTTCGAATCCCGCCGGGAGCATCATCCCGGAGGGGACGCCCCTTCGGCCGGGGAACCACCCCGGCCATGCTCTCTCTAGTTCCCTTCGCTGCGAGAGGGCGTCCAATCGGAGAGAAACGCCTCGGTCGGGAGGCGGAGACCTCCCGTGATGCATCCGCCCGAGATTTCGTCGAGGTAGTAAGTCCGCCGGAGTGTCGCTGTCCCTTCAGCCCGCCCGCAAGGGCGGGCACTTTCCGCAATTGTCAGCCTCCTCCTCTTCTTATGAACGCGGCGCCCTATTACGGTGACACGCAGCCGAGTGTGCCGGGAGTCGGTGCCTCCCGTCGCTTGTCCCCTCTCCTCCGTCGCGGTTTGGTGCGCCTGTTCGGGAGTCGCCTCAAGCTGTACGGCTGGGCGTACTTGGCCGCGCTAATCGCTTTCGCCTTGTTCCTCTCTCGCGAGCCGTCTCTGATCCTCACCAATCTGGGGGTCCTCGTTTTCCTCGTTGTTGCCACGATGCTCGCCTCCGTCAAGTTTTCTAAGGACCTCGAGCGATCAACGAACGCTCAGATTGCCGCCCTGCAGGAAATTTCTCGGCAGGAAATCGACGCGGCTCAGCGACGCGCCGAGAACTCGATGGAGGTCTTGAAACGAGCGTCCGACCTGCAACTGCGCTCGCTATCGGACCAGTTCGATCAGATGAGCAGCGTCCTTGCGTCTCAAGGCAGGGACGCGGCGGCGTCGATGGCTGAGGCGAGGCGGCTTGTCGAGGAGCAGCGTCAGGCCCGCGAGAGGGAGGACGCGCGGTTTCAAGAGGAGCGCCGGGAGCGGGAAGCGCAAGCCAGCCGGAGGTATCCCAAGCTTAGCGTCGGTATTGGGGAGCGGCCTATCGCCCTTCCCATTTACGGCCTCGTTCACGACTTCTGGCTTGCGGTGAGAGTCGAGGCGCCTATCAGAACACTTCGCGTCCTCGCTCGCTCCTTCAGCTCGACCCGCAACCTCTCCGGGCCGTGGCTTCGGGCCGCGCGAAGCGATCTCGTCCCTCCTCACGAGACTTGGCTGCTCAAGATCGGCGGCCTCGGCGTGCGAGGGGTCCACGATTCCGTGGAGATTCGCGTCGAGGCAGTGAACGCAGAAAACGAGCGGTTCATCGCGTCTTGGGTGTGGCCTCTGCAAGCTACGGGATGGACCGACGTCCGGTTCGAGAGGATGGGGTGAGGAATGTCGGCTACCGGCAACTCGCCGGAGGAGCCAGAAGCCGGAGCCGAAACCGGATTGGGACGTTGGGCGAAAAGAATCGAGGCCGCCCGGCGCCGATCGATCGCCGACAAGCTCAGGCGCATGTGATGGAATGCTTGTGCGCTTATCCTCTCCGAGCGCAGCTATAGCGCGTTTGGCAACCACTGCCCTTTTGGAGAACTTACGTAGTTTGGCCAGGGAGGCGCGTCTAGAAGGGTACGCACCTACTTGAGCTTCGCGAGGTAGTGCCAACTGAGCTGAGTGTCGGATCCCCTCACGCCGGGCCGTCGCTGCCCGGCACTTTCCTCCCCCGACCTCTGTCGGAGTCGGCGGGCCCCGGAGGCGGACCTGCACGCAGAGAAGGCCCTCCCGGGATGGGCCAAGGTTCGAGTCCTCAAACGGTCATGCCGGACTCATGCCCGAACCGTTCGTCGGTTTCGCAGTAGGACGCGAATATCGACTCCACGAGGAAATGTGGCCAGCTTCGCCAGGCTTCGGACGGTACATCGGTGGCATCCAGGCAAAGGGACGATATCCCAAAACCGATGGCATCGTAGTCTTGGCGGAGATCGAAGGCGGCCGCTACGGAAATCGGTGGGACGGAGAACTTCTTGTCTACCAAGGCGAGGACGACAAATGGGCGTCGGATCCGAGGAACGTAAATCAAGCCCTCGACAAGGGCAACAATAGAGCGCTCGCGAGTCAGCGCGGCGGGTGGCCTCCCGTGTATTTGTTTTCGAAGGCAGCTGGAAGGGCCAACTGGAGATATGAAGGCCTCGCAAGGGTCGAGCGGGTTAATGTCGCTAGGCGGGCGGCGCGTGACGTTGTTGAGTTCCGGATTCTGCCGCTCGGTATCGCGTCTATTCAGGACCTCTCCGTGATGGAAGACCAGATTCAAGTGTTGGATCGTCAGGGCCCTCCTAGGTTAACTGACGAGAGCCCTTCGATTGCTGCCGGACTGCGGAAGGCCCGTTCTGCTTCATTTCCTGATCGCGTGAAACGTAACTACGAAGATCGGTGTGCCGTATGCGGCTCTCATCGGTTGGACGCATGGGGGAACGTCGAGGTGCAGGCCGCTCACATCTTCCCGAGAGAGTACAACGGAGCGGACAACGCAAGGAACGGACTCGCTCTCTGCACGTTCCACCATTGGGCCTTCGATGGCGGACTGTTCTTCTTGACCAGGGAATTCACGATCAAACCCACGTCGCCAGGGATGGCTGTTCCAGAGATCCGCGACCTGGATTCGAAGCGGTTGGCCTTTTTGCCTTCCGATCCAAGAGATCGTCCGCACGAGGTCTTCATCGCCGCCCGTGGTAGGATACCGAGATTCGCGGACCTCTTGAGGAACAACAGGACTGGATAGATTGTCTGCAAATCGATCCGCTCTCTTGGGTTGGTGTGCAAAAAACGAAGCGCATGCTGTGAGGAATGTCACGGCAATTGACCGTGATTTCGACACATTTCTATCTAGACTCGTGAATATACGTCCTGACAAACGACCTGGAAAGAACCAAGAGTCCCTTCCTGCATCCGGGTCAGAAGGCTTGGCGTTACCGTGGAAAGTTGGCCGAACCAAAAAAAGCCGGTCGCTCTCGATCTCTTCGCTGGTGTTGGTGGGACCACCCTCGGACTGCGGCGCGCCGGGTTCGAGGTTCCAGCCGCTGTCGAGATCGACAAGACGAAGGCAACGTATCTGCAGCTCAACAATCCCGCGACTCGCGTCATCGGCTCAAATGGAGAAGGGGACATTCGATCGCTCTCGACTCACACAATTCTCCATGCGGCGGGGCTTTCCGAAGGCGAGGTCGACCTCGTGGTGGGCTGCCCTCCGTGCCAAGGGTTCTCTCTTCTCGGCAACCGCGACCCTTCGGATGCGCGGAACGATCTCTGGCGAGAGTTCGTTCGAATTGGTCTCGAGATTCGGCCATCAGTCCTGGTCTTCGAGAACGTTCCGGGGATACTGACTCTGAACGGCGGTTCCGTTGTGCAGGAATTGTTCTCTTTGCTGGCGGATGCCGGCTATCGTAACGCGCGATGGGACCTGAATGCTGCAGAGTACGGAGTTCCGCAAACGAGGCGGCGAGTGTTTCTGGTTGCAACAGACGGCACAGATCCACCAGAACCGCCCCCCGCCGCAAGACCTCCCAAAGTTACGGTTTGGGATTCGATTGCCGACCTCCCAGATACTCGACGCAGAACCCGCCCCCCTTCGACGAAGGAGCTCCCCTATCGTCGTCCGGCGGAGACGCCATATGCGAAAGCGCTTCGAGGATCGCGGCACCGAGTTTCCAATTGCGAAGTGACGCGCCATTCAGCCGATCTGAAGGCCCGCTTCCGGAAGTTGCGCGCGGAGGGGGCTGATCAGGCCACCTGGCATCGGCGCCTTCACCCACTCAAGCCCGCACCGACGATCACCGCTGGAACTCGCACCCGAACTGCTTGTAGGCCGGTGCATCCGTACAAGGACCGCGTCCTGACCGTTCGCGAAGCTGCGAGGCTGACGGGCTTCCCAGATTGGTACAGATTCCCCCCGACAGTCTCGGAGGCTTGGCAGCAGATCGGAAATAGCGTTCCGCCGCCTCTAGCTGCGCGGGTCTTCGCTCACCTCAAAGGTCACGCCGTTCGTGGTAGGCGTCCTCTTTGGGAGAGCATCTCCGCTTCGGGATTAGCCGGGAGCCGCTATGTCCAGCAAGGCTCGTCAATGTGGACCGAGCGCCGGCTCCGTTCCCTTGTCCGAACTCTCTCCCGAGCCTACCGCGACCCGAAACATCACAACAAGATCGACCCTCTCGATGAGTTGATCTTCATCATCCTTTCGGCCAAGACAAGCGAAGCAAACTACCTGAAGACCTACGAGACGCTCAAGTTGAGGTTCCCTTCCTGGGATGAGGCGCTCGAGTCCGCTCCAGGTCGGATCGAAGAGGCAATTGCTCGCGGAGGTCTTGCTCGAAAAAAGGGCGGCCAGATACGAAGATTGTTGCGAGCGATCGTCGGGATCAACGGCAGAGCAGATCTCAGCTTCCTTCGGAACTTGTCAACAGACCGCGCCGAGGTCCTCCTTGCATCCTTGCCGGGTGTAGGGATGAAGTCCGCCAAGTGCGTGACTATGTACTCATTGGGCCGCCCCTCGTTCCCCGTGGATACACATGTGAGACGTGTGTTGTCGAGGCTCGGAGTAGCGCGCATCTCGCGGCTCGACGACGCTGCCCACGAGTCCCTAGAGTCCATCATTCCACCCGATCTCCGATTCCGGCTTCACGTCAACGCGCTCGCCCTGGGTCGCGATGTTTGCACGGCGCGTTCGCCCGCCTGCCCACGTTGCGTGGCTAACGAACTGTGCGACTACGCGCGATCACAAGGTGCGGCCCTGAGTGAAGTCCCGGCTTCATCGGTGGTTACGAAAACAATCCGAATCGCGCTCGCCTCACCCGGTCAGGAAGCAGTCGGCAGCACATAGAATCTCTCCAGGGCAACCGGGGCTTACCGCTTCTTACGGCCTACATGTCGACGTCTGCGAACATGGGGAAGTGTTTGTAGAGAAGCGCGTAATTTTCCAGGTCGTTAGACGGCACCCCTGGCGAAGCGAGGGTCAACGGATTAGCAACAGGAAGCTGCGCATCTAGGTGACGCAGCTCCCGGTATGTGAGGTTAGGCACCCTAATGGAGTAGGGCTCATCGCCGGCCTTCACGAAATTCAGGTCGTCAAAGCCACATTTCGCAACGTTGCCTTTCTGCCCTTCATCGAAGAGGAGGCCACCGACCGTGAGCATCTTCGCTCCGTCCGCGTAACGGAAGTGGAACAACTGCTTGTAGAGTATCTTGCTTCCGGCCGCTCGGATCCCATTCCTCTCGTTGAGCGACTCCGCGATCTCGTTCGTAATGATTCTGCGGTAAGTCGAGGCAGCGCCCCACCCGGTAAGATTGGCCTCCGTCACATCATAGGGAACCTTAGCCGGGCCGACTGCTTGCCTCAAGGTTTCCAACGGGCTATCCTCGGACCAGTCCGGCTGGGCATTCACAGTCACAACCAAGGCGCTTCCGGTGATCGCGTTTGCGCAAAAGAGGCTCACGTCGGTCAGCATGCTTGCGTCGAGCGGATCGTCGTAGTCCAACCAGAGGATCGTCCGCACGTCCCAAGGCATAGTCGTGAGGACGTCCGTCGATTCCTCAAACTTCATGTCGATGCAGCTAAACGGTAGGTTGAATCGAAACCTTGCTTCGTTTGCAACATCGTGTTCGATACTGACCATGTTCGTAATGCCCAACGACTTGTGGAGGAGGTAGAAGTCGCTGAAGTAGGTTGAACCAAAACCAACGTACCGGTAGGACTCGATCGAGCCGAACTCCGAGAGTCTTCTGAAGGCATCCCGCAGCATCTTGCGTTCAATGTTCTTGGCCGGTCTAACCCCGTAGTTGATCTTCTCGTAACTTCGGGTCATTCGGAATCGACCTCTGTTCTAAGGAAGAATTCGAACGTTTTCTCGCCGACTTCCTTGTTCGTCTGCACCTTGAGCGCCTTCTTTACACGCTCGATCTCCACCAGGGGTTTTCTGTACAGAATGTTGCCGACCAAAGGCAACGTAGGGGGCTTCGGCGTCTTGATGGTCTCAAAGTTCGGCGAGATTTCAAGCTCTTTTAGCGGCGCCCCCTTGGCGTCTTCGACCAATTCTTGAAGCGGGCGTTCCTCCGGTTCTCGATCTTTCTCCTCCTTCAATCTGTTCAGGAAGTCAATGACGGGCCGCATTACGTTGAGCATAACGAGCTTGGCAGCCTGATAAATTCCCGAGTCCAAGTCCATGCCTGTTTTGGTAGTGTTCCATGGGAGAAGAGTGCCGTCGTCGCTGTCGAAGAAAACAAAGCCGCGAAACATCGCGAATTGAGGGTGATATCTGGGGATTGTCGTCGCGCTACCTTCGCCCCACCCCGTGACGCTGCTTTGATCTGCGCCCAGTATCAACCGACCGTTGCAGAACACATACCACCCGGCTCGGCTCGGATCGGATTCGGCGACCCCGGCGTAGATCTCGACCGTCACCTCTGGATGTCCCGCTTCCTTGTATGGGAACTTTCGATGTGCCGGCTTGAGATGATCAGATTGCAGAAGTGTCGGTAGATCAACCTGCACGGGGACCCTATTTAGGGTCACTGCAAGACCGCGCCCAATGGTCTCCTGATGAGTTTCTGCAAGCTCTCGGGCGAGGCGAGTCCGGAAGTTCTCAAGTGCGAACGACTTCGCAACTGTATCGAGAAGAGGCTCCACTTCGATGATTGTCCCGCGTTTGTCGACATGGATTTCCGGGAGGTCTTCCCGCCGCTGGGCGAATTCGAATTCCCACGCATCCCTTTGCCGCCATTCATCAACATCGATGATCACCTCGAACTGCGACGTGTTCGTGGTGGACTCAATCCTGAACTTCTTACCCATCTTGAAAAGGGCACGCTTCATGCCCACGCCAAACTGGCCCGTCGAATGTGGTGTTGGGGGCATGTCCGCCGGCCTGCCAAAACGAAATGCGTAGTTCCGTGCCAGTCCGACAGGGATCCCGCCGCAGTTATCCGCAATTCGAAAGTGATCGCTGTCGACTTCAAGGCGAACCCATAACCCTCGAAAATCGCCGTTGCTCCCACGAACGCGTCTTGCCCCATCGACGGAGTTGTCAACAAGGTCGATGATCGCGGGAATGAGTTCGATGTCTCTGGTGATCATGTTGATGAAAAAGTCCTTGGTCGGTTCCGCCTGGATTACATTCAGATCTTTTGTGGTCGGCATTGCTCCTCACTCTTCCCTGTTTGGGCTTTCGGAAATTCGGCCTTCGGAACTGGCGTCGGTCTCTGTCACCGCGACGGTTGCTTCACCAGTGGGTTGTCCCTTCTTACGGAAATCGGCGACCGCCCGCCGCAGCTGCGTGCTGGTTCTGAATTCCCCCGACTCGCAGCGGGCGAGCAGCTCATCGCGGTCCTTCTCCGTCAGCCAATCATAGATCAGCTCGTGTTGAAGGGAATATGGCACCGGCCGTGACACCTGCTTCTCGGTGAGCAATCCCGCGAATCGCTTGAACTTCCGGAGATAGTGAACGGAGAATCGCTCCTTCGCCGCGCCGCGATCCTTGCGGATCTCCGCTACTTTGTCCATCAAACGCTCCCGTGAGCGGCCCTTGTGCTCGTACTCGCGGAGGCCACCTGCCTCCTGTCGTGGTTCGAGTTCCTTCTCATGATCAAGGATTAGTCTGCCCACCAACCAGTGCTCGCGGGCCGACTCGCCTTGCTCCGCAGCTTCCATCCGATCCGCAACCTCCTTTGCAAAGGTGTCGAGCTTCCGATCGAAGGCTTGCTCCTCATCGAGCAGCCGGCCGTACTCGCGGGCGCTGGCGCCATCCTCGATAGGCGTCTCGTACTCCTCGACCTCTATGGTTCCGCCGCCGGGGAGTTTTACCTTGACCTTCTTCAAGCGCCTCGACCGCCGTTGATCACTCCGCCCTTCGGCTCGGCCCTCTTCCCCCGCCGCGTTTGTTCGGCCCGAGCCCACTCTGCAAGGAATGTCGAACGCTCGAGCATGACGTTCCGATAGAGAAGGACGAGGGCATCGCGATTGAGCTCGTCCTGGGCCCGGAGGCCGAGCTCGCGGTCGAACTTGAGCGCGGCGAGCTCTTCGATCTGGCAGCGCGCAATGTGGTACCTCCAGGCTTCATCGCTGTTCTCGGATGCCAGGTATTGGGGTGCTTTGCGATTGAGGAGGATGACAGGCCCCCCAGGAGGATCCGGGTTGAAGATGCTTTCACGCACGCGGTCCTCCTCCACGGGGAAGTTCGCTGCCCTAGCGCTATTCAGGGCGATGTCTCCGCGCCTCTTAGGCTGCTTCTTTCGGGGCGTCCTCGGTTCTTTCGACTTCTCTTCGACCTCGCCGACGTCGAAGTACAGTCGGCGGTCGGAGACAACGCCTTTTTTTGGCACCGCGATGCTAAAACGAACGGCGTAGATGTCGGAGGGTGCGTCCTCCGGGATGTTGAACGTGTCCGCGAGGGACCTGCGCTCCTGAGCGGCAATATCGAAGGGCCATGCACGGTTGAGCAGCTTGGTCTTGGCCGATGCAATCGCGACGCGAGCCTCCAACGGTTGCCGCCCGGTTCCCCTGTCCGGCCCCACGACGTCGAAAGAGAATGTGCAAGACTCCCCGGGGTCGAAGCTCTTCTTAGAAAGCGTGGGCTGACTGATCCATGGGTCATCGTGACCGGGTTTGGGCGGCTCACGCTTCTCGGAAAAGCCCCCCTCGGGATGCCAGTCAGGGAAGCGGTTCTTTATGACCTGGCAGATCTGGTCCGTGACCTCGGCCATGGTCCTCTTCGTCCTGGGGTCCTCAACCGCCTCGACGCCCGCATGCTTCTCCATGAACTGGTTCACTAGGCGCGTGAGTGTCGTCTTGGCAGCCCTCCACTGCCGAGTGGACTTGAAAGCGAAGTGGTTTGTGGTCTCGCTTCCCGCCAGGAACGAGCCCAGCGCGAACCCGTACAGGCGGGTCGCGTTCGGCCCGCCGTACAGCTGATAGTAGCTCACGGCGTGTAGATCGGTGCAAACCGCGATCGCGGGGGATGCATCCCCTCGCAGCGGGGACTTCGCGAGTCGCAGAACTACCCTTTCGAACTTGCCGACCGTCTCGCCGTTGTAGTCGACGACCGGCACATCCTTGTAGTTGACTTCGTCGGAGAGCTCGGGACGCGGGGGTGCCCCGACCTTCTGCTCGATTCCGTCGATTTCATACGACACCTTGATCGTCTGGTCTTCGAAGAGGAGGAACCAATCCTGGCGCAGGATGCGATCAACCATGCGCGGATCGACCAGGTCGAGCCCGGCACGGCGGTCTCCGACCTCGTCAAACAGTCCTTCCGCGACGATCCGCGTCGAGCCCTGCGGCAGGGCTGACGGTGGGAAGTGCTTGAAGAATTCGTCGTGTCCCTCCTTGTCGGAACGCCAGATGTGGTCGTCCTTCCATACGGACTGCATGTAGGTTCCGTCCGTCAGTCGGGTTTCCGTGCGGACGGTCCTCGAGATCGGCACAAGAATCTTCGCTCCTTCTCCGCGCCGTTGCGCCCCTCGGTCGCCTGCGAAGTGGAGTGAGTTGTACCGTTTCCAATCCTTGATCCCAGTGGTCCCGATCATGTTGACCTCGAGGACCTTCGCGCGCGAATCCACGTTGAATCGAACCTCGAGTGGGACGCCGGGCGACCGATTGTCGACGGCATTCTGGAGGACGTTGTAAATGACGGCCTGAGCGGGCGTTTCGTACTCGTCCATGAGGTGGACCTTGAGGTAGTTCCGGGTGTCAGACTCGAACCGCTCGCTAAGGCCCTCATACTCTTCGTAGAGGTCTCGATCATTCTCGCCGCTCGCGCCGTTTGTCTCGCCGTTAGCTTTTTCGTCAGCCATAGCTGTTCACTCCCCCGCCGTTTGCGGAAAATCGCCGCGAAGCCAACCGGCTCCAGCTTCGGTGACGGAGTAGGAGGCGATCCGCCCCTGACGTTCCGTCTTGACGAAGCCCAATTCCTGGCAGCGACTGTGAACAGTGGCCCGCATCGACTCGACCATGCCCACGTTCAGGTCGAGGGGGCTCCAATACCGGACGTAGAAGTTTCGCATCCGCGGGATGAGAACATCGCGTGAAGCGTGTCCCAGCCCCCCGATCAGCCCGACGTAGTAGCGCATGTGCTCCAGTTCGGCAGCCGATCTCGTCTGGATGGCTCGAAGAATGGCGGCTACTTCGTCGTTTCGAAACGGCGGAAAGCTGGGCTCTGCCTCATCGAGCACAGGATTCGGAATCTTTGCGAACTCGATTCCGGCGCTCGAGATTCCGATCTTCTCGTCGCCGGTGGATCCTGTGATTGAGAGGAAACCGAGGAAGGGGAGGATCCCGCCGACCTTCGGCCCGGTTGCGTAGAGCGACCCGACGTATGCCTCCAGGAACCTGCTCATCGACTTCTCAGGGTCTCGGGCGGTGTCCGGGAACGCCGTGGCAAGCCTGCGCCCCCGCGGAAGGTCGGCCTGTCGGTCGAGGCGGTTCACGTATGCGGTCCACGAGAAGGCTGAGTAACGAATCATGTCTCTGAGCGTGGCCGCATCGAGATATTCGGTGCCAGCCTTCGCGAGGGTGGTGGCAACTGAGCGGACGATGAACTTGACAGGCAAGTAACGCGGGACGGTGATCGGAACGAGAGGATGAGGCAGCGCCGACAAGGGAGATGGCTCGACCGCGTGCAGGTCGGCTCCCGATGGGTTCCATGCCAGATCGGAGATGACGGGAATCTGTCCGAAAGACACGGGAATGCGGCCACCGACTTCCGGAGTCTGGTCCCTTAGGATCGCCGGCCCTCGGCCTAGAGACTCGATGCCGGCCGCAACCGCGTCGTCGACACTCTCGTAGATGCCGGCATCAACCAGCTCCAGAGCGCGGATCAGGGATCGAACAGCGATCTCCACCGTTACCCTTTGCTTCCGACCCGCATCCGATATGAGTTGTTTCTTCTTTTGATACTCTGCCATCACATCGCCTGTTAGTAATAACAGACTGCCTATATCTTTGCTTATTTATAAACCTTCGCTGCTCGAGCACGGCACCGGGCCGCCACGTTCGCGCCACTTTCACCGTGTATGCGTCGTGGGTCATGAGTGGGCCGGAGTCTCTAAAGACGGAGGACAACCCTGTGAGCGCACGGCGACAATTCGATTCTGCCGACGTGCTAGATCGTCTCGATAGGCGCAAGGTCCGCAACGCGGGCTTCAAGCGGATCCGGATCCACGTCGCGCTGACGGAACAGGAGCTCGCGGTGTTGGACGCTCGACGGGCCCGAATGTCCGGAGGCCGGGGCATGAGCCGAAGCGCATTTTTGGGCTGGTTACTGTCGAAGGGTGGCGACGTCAGGCGAGCACAGCGGGCCTGGTCGGAGCGGGAACGCGGGGAGGTTGACGATGACGGATAACGAGAAGGTGGAAGTTCGGAAAGCGAAAATGCGGCTTCGGCACGCAAAGCTCCGGAGGAAGGCAGCGCGGATCGAGAAGAAGCTTGCCGCACTGGAGGGACGAGCCGACAATGAGGACTGACGCCGCGCGAGTCCGCAAGCACCTGTCGCGCTCAACCAAGAGGTTGACGGCGCTAGTCTCGAGATCCACGTCTCATGGTGGGTAAGCTCCCGGAGCCTAACGAGAAGCACGGTAGCGTCGCGCCAGCGCGGCCTTGAGGTCCAGAAGAAACTTCACTTTCTCTCGCACAGACGGCCGGCTCATACTCACAACAACTTGGGCCCACCAGCTATTCTCGAGGAACTCACTGGAGGCGGGAGGAAGATCATCGGGCACTTCGACATCGGGCACCTTGATACGGCGCGCCTTTGCCAGACCGAGCACGTGCAGGTAGTACGGGTCGACGGCCCGGCCCACGAAGTCCTCGGGAAGCGCTTGTGAACGCGCCTTGTCGAGCGCCGAATGGTACTCGCGCAAACCGACCTCGATTGTGTCGAGAACATGCTCTTCGATTTCCCTCTCGCTCGCCGCGGCCTGTTCAGACGGGTCTGGGCGGAATCTCTCTGGAAGTTGATCGGTGAACCGGGACAGGAAGTAGGCCGATTCGCGCCCGCGTTGAATGTAGAGCCAACCGGAGGCGCGTTTTTCGCGAATCGCGGCCAAAGCCGACTCAAAAAGCCGCTTGGACAAACCCTCTTGCTCCTTGTAGAGATACTCGCGACTCCACCACTTCGGGCTTCCTGACTTCGGTGCGCGCTTCTGCAGGGCCTCCAGGAGTCGGATCGCCTCATCCACTTCGCCGGGATTCGTCCCGGGGCCTTGGGATTGGTTTCGACTCATTGCAACGTAATACGGAGTGGGATGAATGGATAATACGGTTGCTGCGGCATCTTTTCGCAGATGAAGACCGGCGCAACATCCTCCCTCGAATCGGACGCCTCTCGACCACGCCACATGATGGATGGCGACAACCGAAGCTGGCTCTACGGCTTCATGCGCGCGAAGGAAGCCCGACGCCGCGGCCAATGCCCAACGGTCGAAACCGTCGTTGGTGAGGTCACGGCGGAACTCCGATCGCAGTGTTTCGAGCCCGACAAGCAGCGACTCACCTCTGGAGTCCTCGCTGGCCTGCGAGAAAACGCCGTGTCGAGGGAGCCACGATGACCCAAGAAATCCTCTCCGCAGCCCTCGCCTCTTTTGCAGCAGGGTTCAGTGTAATCCCTTTGTCGCCGGGATCCAAGCTCCCTGCGGTCCCCTGGAAGAAGTATCAATCGGTGCGCGCGCCGCCCTCAGAGATCGAGCGCTGGTTCGCCGGCCGAGGCTACAACCTCGGTTTGGTTCTGGGCGCGGTCTCCAACAATACCTTCGCGATGGACTTCGACGACCGCGATCTCGCCCGCTTTGCCTTCGACCTGGAGCTGGTCTCCCGCGAGACGCTTGTCCAAGAAACTCCGCGAGGTTTTCATGTCATCTTCCGAACCGAGGGCTAAACCAATGGAGACGACCACTCACCGGAGCCACGGTCTTCCCCTCGACATCAAGGGAGAAGGCGGTTATGTCGTCGGGGCCCCGAGTGTTCTCCTGTACGGCGGGGCGTACAGACGACTCTCGCGTGACCTCGGCGTTGCGACCGTCGACGCGAGGGAGCTTGCGGAATTCATCGCCCAACTCGAGGCGAAGTGGCCCGGAGCTCGAACGGCACGTCGGCATTGCGATCGTGGCCAACAGCAGACGCTAGCAGACTTCGGTCACCGGGCCGGACGGCCCTCGCTACTCAGACTCGCTTCGTCGTCTCGAGGTGAGAGGTGAAAACGATGAAACGGAAGCTGCCAAAGAGAGCCAAGCGTGAGCGGCGAACAAACAAGGAGCTCAGCTGCGAAGTCGACAGGACAGTAAGGTCGTGGGGGCCTCCTACCTGCGGGCTGAGGCGTTTGTCGAAGTCGTCATCGTCGAGTCGAGGAAGCACGACCTTCCTTTGCCTGGCGACGTGGCCTTTATCGCAGGCGAGCAGCCGGGGATCATGCGCCCCGACTACCTAGTCTATGACCCGGCGTACGGGACGATGGCGATTGAGGGGCCGCCGTACTCGTTCCAAGAGGTTCTTGCGATGATCGAGACGAAGCACCAGTCGGGGGGATTTCAATGTGTCGCCAAGAGATAGGAGGTCGAGAAAAGTCTGAGGCGAAACAAGCGAGACCGGAGGTGACCGGCGAAGGCGAGAACGAGAGCTGCGGCGATCCGAAGTGCGTGGCAGCATGGGACGCGGTCCATTTCTTCCAGGAGATTGGCAAGACACACGACCCGCTGGCCATTCTCACGGCGGAATTGCATCTTCTCCGGCAAGCGGTCGAGCAACTCGCAATGAAGGTGGCCCTTGAGCCCACCTCTCCGATTGCGGCCATGTGTCCCCTCGGTACCCTTGCACGTTCGTAGGACACGCCCGCCGTGCAGGCTCGTAGGACTGGGGGGACTCCCAAGGGGAACGGCGCCGGACCGGTCAACCACTCCTGTGGTTCTACCGGCGTCCGGACACGTACTACTACGTCCTACGTGTCGACGCCGGTCTAACACGGTCCTGCGCAGTCCTTCGGCGAGTAGGACGACGCAGTTGGGACGCCGTAGGACATCTCGGAAGCCGTCGCTTTCACCGCGTAGGACGGCCGGATGGGAGTGGGCGGAATGAAGCTAGAGTACAGCTCCATCCTGCGCGTGCGCTTGAGGCCGGAGACCGTCGAGCAGCTCAAAGTCGAGGCGAGGCGCCGAGGGACGAACGTCTCCGCGCTGATGCGGCAGTTCATTGAAACCGGTTTGGAGAGCAGCGGCCCGTCGAATCCCGCCGCAGGTGGTACCGACGGGTCGGCGATGATTGCGAAGACCCCAAGGCCCCGCCAAATTCCGGCATCAGAGGAGCGCGAAATCCTCCAGCGGTACGATGAACTGGTCGCAGACGAGGAAGCCCTTTGGCCCAGCCAGACGAACGACGCCACCCACGACCGGGCCCGGTCTCGCCTGGTGAGCGAGTTGCTGCTTAAGGAGGTACAAGGGAAGAAGGACGATCACGCCAAACGCGCGGCCGCGAAGATCCTCTTCGAGGCCGTTGACCTAGTCTTGAAGCAGCACGGGCGGTTGACCAAATGACCATCGTCGTGGGAGCTCGCGAAGAGACCGATTCAGTTTCGCATATTCACACTGCTCGCCCGTGCAAAAAAGGCCTGCAGAAAGCGAGAGCAATGATCCGCCGGAGCTGCGGGCCGGTGGCTGAATGAGCGAAGCAAGAGCAATCGAGGCGCGCGAGATGCGCAACAAGCTCGAAGCGACGATGTTGGACCAAGTCGTGGAGGCCGTGACCGCGGACCTCACCGCAAAGAAGCTCTGGTTGGCGGACCCAGCGGAACGCAGCAAGGCGCCGTCCGGTGTTTACCTGACCGCGAGCGACCTCGCTGACCTCGTCCGGAGCGTCTACACTCGGTCGGCGGATGCGAAGACAAAATGACGGCCGACGAGGCGCGCGAGACTGAGCCACCGATTCGAACAAAGCCGCTTCGCGGATCCCGACCATGGGAGGCCCCCACGGAGGCCAAGCTACTCAATGAATGATGAGGCGCAGTGACCGACGAGCGCACCGTTCTACTTCGACACCATGCGACGAGTCGCGACACTTTCACGGTGCGGTCCGGAGTAGCAGGCCAAGGGCCGTCCTGGTGCCGGCTCCATCTCCCCAGCGTGCCATGGGGAGAGTGTGGCGCGACGCCATCGGCCCGACGCCTCACGGGATGCACGAGAAGGCCTGTCCAAGCCCCGTGGAGGTCCCCAGCGTCCTCTGGTGGGGGTCTGATCCCTCTGGGCGCTTGGCGAGGTGTTCTACGCGTAACCCGTGACATGGCAATACGCATCAAATCCCCCCAAATAGGAACGCATGAGGGACCCTCTGGGAAGCTATTTTATAACCATGTCCAAGACCAAGAAAGCGTTTGTGAGCAAGGCGAAGGGAGCGAAGCAGGACGCGGCGCGGTTCGACAAGTCGCACCAGCCCGGTCCCGAGTACGTGTGGCACGACAGTTTCGACTACGTCCACAAGGGCGTGACCATCAAGGTGCGCGGCCACTGGGAGAAGTCGCCGCACATCGTCAAGGAGAAAGCCGAACCGAAGAGATTCGGCAAGACAGATCCGCACGGACTCCTAGAACTGGCGAAGGTCAACACGCCCGTACCAGTGTCGGTCAAGAAGGAGAAGGCGAACTCGGAGGCGAAGGCGGGTGAGGGCGGTGCGTGACACCTGGACCGAGCGCAAGAAGCAGTACCTAGCCGCCTGTGGAGGACACTATAGTGCGGGAACGCTCGCCCGCATCGGTAGGAATCTCGAGACGGTCCGGAAGGACCTGCGCGACCTCGATGACAACCCCGACGCCTCACGTCGGCCCAAGGTTGCGCCCACCAAACTCCGCGAGGAGCACATCTCGGACCTGCTCCTCGTCTGGCGAAGCCGCAAGAACAGGCGAAGCCCTTCGAAGGTCGGGGTTGCCCTCGCAACCCAGCGCAAGTACCTTTCCGACCTCGAAGGGTTCCTTGTGTGGAACCACAACACGGTCTTGGACACGATGCGCCGCATGCGACACGTCCACTTGCCGAAGGCCGTGGACGAGGAACCTGAGTCGCTTGACGAGGTGGACCTCATGCAGCTTCGCACGACTGCAGCCGGGTGGGACGGATGGCGCGGATCTGTCGCTCGGCTCCTCGTCAGCCTGCTCCCGGACACCGGCCTTCGACCTAAGGAGGTCCGCCTCGCGAAGCTCGCGGATGTAGACCTGCGGCGCGAGCGGATTCGGGTCTCAGCGCCGAAAGGCGAAGGCTCGTGGGCCTCAAAGCATCGCGACGCCCCCCTGTCCGCGGCAGCCCGCGCAGGACTCGCGGACTTCTTTGTCGAGCGCGAGAAGTACCTTGAAGGCAAGAGCTGCGACTGGCTCATCCCTCTCTGGACGGAGCCTGAGCCGTACGTATGGGCCATCGGGCCCTGGAGCGACCAGACGATGCGCAAACTAGCGGCGGACCTACGGGAGAAATCCGGGGTGCAGTTCAGCTGGAAGATGATGCGCTCGACCTTCGGACAGCGACTCGTGGATCGCGGGCTGCCGCTGGAGCAGACCTCGGTCGCGATGCGCCACAAGAAGATCGAGACGACTCGCCGGTACTACGTCCGCTTGGACCAGGAGCGCGCTCTGGCAGCGGCCAGACGGATACTCGACGGGCCCGTGGTGCGTACCGCGTGAAGGGGCGTCGCCCCCGGTCGGGCGCTTCCCGCCGGGAGCATGCTATTTCGTAAAACGCCTCATCATTCGCCACACGTGCGAAATGCTTCCGACACCCAGTCAAAGCCGGTCCGGTTCCGAGTCGGTCTCATGCCGTCTTCCCTCCGCCCGCGGTCAGGTCCGACTTAATCCGGAGATACTCCTCCTGAGAGATCTCGCCCCGGGCGTAGCGGGCGTTCAGGATCTCCAGCGCAGATCCCGCCGGCATAGTGGCCGGGACGTACGCCAGGGGCATCTCGCCCGGGCTGAAGGCCCCGGTGAAAACAAGGACGAACAGAAGGAGGGCCACGAGCGGGACGAGCATCATAGCGATCATGGCGATCCCCCATCCCCAGCCGCCGCCCATCATCCCGTAGTACCCGCCGCCGTACGGGCTCATGACGACCGCAAGGAGGGCCACCACGCCCACGACGACGAGAATCGCCAGCATCGGCCAGAGCCAGGGGCTCGATCGTCTCGCTTCCATGACCTCCGCCTCACACGGCTTACCCGAGAGCTTCAACTTGAGGGTTCCGTACGGATTGCGAAGGACGCGACCGCATCGTCCCCTCGTTTCGATGCCGGCCGAGCACATTGGACTCCGTGTGCGAGTCAATGGGTATGGGCTACGAAGAATGTTTCGGATGCATGACCAGAAAGGCCAGCGGAAAATTCGACATGATGCGTCTGACCGAGTCGCTTCGAGGCCCTAAATGGGCGGGAAGGGTTAAAGGGTCCGCAGCCCCTCGCTCTGGTCAATGGCGTCGCGCAACTGCCCGGTGTGTCACGCATCTGTCAAGCTCGAGAATCTGGAGCGCCACGTCGCAAATGTACATCCGAGGCAGAGGCCCTCCCTCGCCATCTCGGCGGACGACCGACGGATCATCCAAGAGAAACGCCGGAGCTCCACTCCGGGATTCCACATTCCTCGCTCCGTGTTGGTCATGATTTTGGCGGTTCCCCTCATACTCGGAGGTATCATCGTCACCTATCCTTACGTCTCGACCGGCGGGTCCATCCACTGGCATCCGCAGCTGACAATCATGATTGACGGCCAGTCGGCGACGATCCCCGCGAACATCGGCATCGACTCGAGCCTCTGGCAGGACCATTCACTGGACCAGTACTCCTCGATGCCGGACATGCCGGATGGGATGAGCGGGATGGCTCCCCTCCATACCCATGACACCTCGGGTAGGATCCATGTGGAGTCCCGCGTTTCGCGGGAGTACACCCTCGGCGAATTCTTCCGAATTTGGGGACAGACGTTCGATGCGCAACAGGTCCTCGGACACCAAGCCCAGACGGGCCATCGCGTCTGGATGGTCGTCGACGGCTCGACGATGTCCCCCTCGTATTCAGTCGTCCTCCGGGATCAGATGCAAATTCAAATCATATGCGCTGCCGGATAATCGGCTCCCCGAGCGCCGTTTTGGTAAGGAGTGACCGGGAATCTTTCGGGTTCGAGTCGTCCGCTCAGCTACTCTCCGACGGATTGGGCGGGCTCTGGGCGTTCGATTGCCCACGGGCCGGCTGTTGTCCTGTCGCGCACCCCCTTTTCGTTCGCCCATGAGGTGAATGAGGAGCATCACGAGGAAAGCGATGGCAACCCACGGGGCGCTCGGAAACCCCGGGCCGGAAGGACACGCGGGAGCAGACCAATCACGATGAGGGGCACCGCGAATCCAATCTCGGCCGCGGCGACGAACACCTGGACCGCGTTCCATACCGTCGCAGCGAGGGAAATGTCAGGCGGGGGCGATGCGAATAGGGCGATCGGTAAATAGACCGCCGGAACGGTGACGACGCCGATGAAAAGTAATCCGAGGGTTCTCCGAGGTGCCCATCCGATGAGGATCGCCGGGACGACGATCAAGGCGCCTTCTGCAAAACGGTGGAGGAGCTGGCCGTAGACAAGAGAGGCAGTAAGGATGAGCGCCGTCGGATAGGGGCCCGCAAAACCATCCCCCAACACGAAACCATCCGCGACCGCGTGCACGGTGAAGTACGCCACGGAAAGGGTAAGCAGGCCGGACGCACCAGCGCCCCATCGGGCCCACAGGCGATAGGCGGTGCCGAGCCCCGCTAGGACGCCTGTGGCGGCCGTTGCGGCTGGAAGGACGGGCGTCGTCAAGATCCTGTAGGGGACATTGCCGACAAGGACATCCGTTCCCGCGTGCGCGATTCCTAGAAAGAGCACCACGCCAGACAAGGCGGCCAAGGCCGTTGACTCTCGATCTCGAATTTCCGTTCGAGTGGTGCACAAGAGAAGTGCGCCGGTGGGCATGAGCGCAAATCCGAGAGCGATCAACCAGACATCTGTCACCGGATCCTTCGCATCCCGCGGATTTTCCGTATCGACGGGGAGCATTATCCTGACCGATAAAGACCCGGGAAAGGATTGACTATTCCGCGATCCGAACCGTTCGGGGACGCGAGCCTGAGATCAGCGGTCGTCGTTGGCAAACGCACCTTCCGCCCAGGCCGGCGCGAAGATACAACAGATATATGGCCGAAGTCCGCGTCCGCCCGACGCATGGCTACCGCGTCTTCTCCCCGGACAGGTGTGGCCGCGGCACTGGATACGCGGCCCGGGTGGAGGGTCGGTGTGGGCTGGTCGCTGATCCTCGTCGCCGTCGTCTTCGCCGCGGCCGTCCCGGCATTGGACATCTTGCAGGCCCCCCAAGCCGCAGCCCCGCCGGTGCACGGGCACGTGACGACGCAGGCCACGTCCATCGTGCACTCGTCGGGCGCGATCGCGATTGCGGTCGAACTCCTCCTGACTCTCGTCGTCGGCCTCGGTCTCGTCGTACCCGGAGTCCTCACGTCGGCGCGGGGTTTCGCCCTCGTGGCGGGCCTAAGCCTGCTCTACGCGGACGGGCTCCTCCACTGGTTCGCGATTCTCGAGCATGTTGGCGCAGTGCCCTTCATGTGGTTCTTCGCGGTCTCCGGCGCGGTCCAGATCTTCGCGATTCCGTTCGCCCTGCGATGGGAGCGGGTCGCGTGGTGGTCCGGCGTGGCCTTGTCCGTCTTCTTCGTCGTGTTGTACGGAGCGGTCCTCATCGTGCCGGAGCCCCTCGGCGTCGAACCGGAGGGCGTAACGGGACTGGGGCTCCTCTCGAAAGCTGCGGAACTCGGGGTTCTCGTCGGGATGGCGGGCTACTTCGGAACGCGAATCGTCCCTGCGAATCTCCGGCGCCTTCTCCAGAATCGCCGACTGGTCGAACTCCTCCTCGTGGGTTCGGTTCTCACGGCGGCGATCGCAGGAGTCGAAGCCCTATGGAATCTCTTGTCGATCCCGGTGTTCATGATGACGGCCGTCCTTCTGGTCGCCTTCATCCTTTCCCTCGCGGTCGCCCATCGCCGCGAAAGCACTCCTGCGGCGGCGACGGCGTGGGTCCTCGCGTTTTCCCTCGGCCTCGGACACCTGCTCTATGCTGCCTACTACTCTCTGCTCGGCCTCGTCGCCCCGCTCTCCCTCTGCATCGTCGGCGCTGCTAGCATTGCGGCCCCGGCCCTCGTGGCTTCGATCGCGCTTCGTCCCCCCGCTCGCGCGCGCGGCTCGTCGGGCAGGACCCCCCATTTATGACTCAGGGTTCACACTAATTTGGATGATGGAAGTTGGACGATAGTCGAGCGCACGCGGTCGCAAGCACTCTGAGTTGGGACACATCAATCGTCGGCGTGCAAGTAAGATGTCCCCCGGGGACCGGACGAGGGCGCATCCGGGGACGACCGGCAAGGCCGCGGGCCGACTATCTTCTCGGGAAGTGACTCCCCGACGCCTCCGTGGAACAAATAAATACTTCCCAATGGATAGTTGTGTCGATGAAACGCAGCAAGAAGGCACTGCCGGTGCGTCCGTTGCCGCTGCATCCGAGCGGAAAGTGCCCACTCTGTCCGCCGTCGAAGACCTAGACGGACTTCGTGAAGGAAGTTCTGGCACAGACATCGGAGGAACGATCCGACCGCTGGGGATCTTCTCTTAGGGCGATACGTCGGCCTCACGGTCTGCTCCGATCCGAAACTCTGCCCCTTCGCCGGCGCCGAAGACGACCACGTTACCGCTTGTGACCACCCGAAGTCACCTTGCCCGGCGAGCGGGGATTTCTGACAAGCATTGGGCCACGCTGGTGACGACGGCCCCGCCTGTTGCGGTCGATGGAACCGAACCTCGGTCGGTCGCGAGGGCCCCGAAGCTTTTGAACGATGACCGCATGCACGTCACCATGGCGAAGGGCCGAGGGGCCGAAGTTCGGGTCCGAGCAAAGGAAACAGTCAAGCTGGGTAATCTCGACGTCACAAATCGGACCGCCAACTCGATCATGGTCAAGAAGACCCCTAATGGGATCGTCGTCATCGACTGTTGCCTGGAAGAGCAAGGGATGTAGTGCAGGCCCGCTGGCGTGGACGGCTAAACGGCCTGTCGGCGCATGAGGAGCGCGTTCGTCACGACGATTATGCTTGAGGCCGCCATGAAGAGGGCGCCCCACTCGGGTCGCAGGACGATTCCCGCCGGCACCCCGATCCCTGCGGCGAGGGGGAGTGCGATCGCGTTGTACCCAGTCGCCCAGACGAGGTTCTGCCGCATCTTGCTCGACGTAAGCCGGCTCAGCCGGATCAGGCGCACGACGTCCCTCGGGTCGTTCCGTACGAGGACGATGTCCGCGGACTCCATGGCCACGTCGGTCCCCGCGCCGATCGCGATGCCGACGTCCGCTTGGACGAGGGCCGGCGCGTCGTTCACGCCATCCCCGACCATCGCGACCCGCTGCCCTTCCTTCTGCAGCCGTTCGACCGCCGCGGCCTTGTCGGCGGGCAAGACTTCCGCAAAGAACGTGTCGAGCCCGAGCTGGCCGGCGACGTAGGCAGCTGTGGTCCGGTTGTCGCCCGTCAGCATCGCGACCCGGATTCCCATCGACTTGAGGTCCGCGACGGCCTGATGCGATTCGTCCCGGATCACGTCGGCGAGTGCGATGACGCCGGCCAGGCGATCGTCGATGACCGCGTGGACGATCGTCTTGCCTTGCGCCGCGAGGCGGTCCGCCTCCGCCGGCGGTTCGACGCCGAGATCTTGGAGGAGGCCTCGATTCCCGAGGACGACCGAGTGCCGTTCCGCCTTCGCGCGGGCGCCTTTCCCGGGGAGAGCGGTGAAGTCGGCGACGTCGGGCAGGGAGAGGCCCCGAGATTCCGCGTGAGCGACGATGGCTTTCGCAATAACGTGCTCCGAGTTCCGCTCAACCCCGGCGGCGAGCCGCAGAAGATCTGCTTTCGTCCAGGTGCCGAATGGGATGACGTCCGTGACGCCGAACCGGCCCGTCGTCAACGTGCCGGTCTTGTCAAAGAGGACGATGTTCAGGTTCCTCGCGCCCTCTAGCCCCTCCGCATTGCGGATCAGGAGCCCCCGTTGCGCACCCATCGTCGTCGAAATCACCGTCACCGTCGGGATCGCGAGGCCGAGGGCGTGCGGGCACGCGATTACGAACACCGTGATCATCAACGTGAGCGCGAAGAGACTATCCGTCCTTGCCACGCCGAACCAATATGCGAACGTCGCGACGCCGAGGCTCACGGCGATCAGCGTGAGGGCCGTTGCCGCGCGGTCCGCGAGGCGTTGCACCCGCGGCTTGGATTCCTGCGCTTCGCGTACGAGGTTCACGATCTGTGCGAGGGCCGTCTCCTCGCCCGTCTTCGTGACCCGCATGCGGAGCGCGCCTTCTCCGTTGATCGTCCCGCCGAGGACGTTGTCTCCAAGGGCTTTCGACACAGGTTTCGATTCCCCGGTGACGAGGGCCTCGTTCACAGAACTCGCACCTTCCAGCACGACGCCATCGATTGGGACCTTCTCGCCGGGTCGCACAAGGACGAAATCGCCGACGGCCAGGCGGGCCGTCTCGACCTCCTCGATCGAGCCGTCGGCCTTCACGCGGTTCGCGGACGGCGGGATGAGCCTCACGAGCTCCCGTAACGCCCCGGAAGCGCCGCGGACGGAGCGCATCTCCATCCAGTGTCCGAAGAGGAGGAAGAGCACGAGAGTCGAGATCTCCCAGTAGAAGTCCGCGGCGACGAAGAGGAACGTCGTGCCGAGGCTGTACAGATAGCCCGAGAGGACCGCGAGGCTCACGAGGACGTCCATGTCTGCCGTGCGGGCGCGGAGCGCGGTCGCGGCGCCCCGGTAAAACGGCGCCCCGCCGGACAAGACGATGATCGAGGCGAGGACCACGAGGACGACGTTGAGTCCGAGGACATCTGGAAGGCGGTAACTGGCCCAGGTCTGGATCGTCGGCGAGAGGATCAGGACGGGAATCGCGAGGACGAGGACGACGAAGAACCGCCGACGCATCTCCTGCTCCATCATCGCATTGTGGTTGTGCTCCGCGGGCCGGCCAGTCGCGTGGGCGCGGTGCTCCGCCTCGGCGATCTGCACCGTCGAGGGGCGCGCAACGCACTCGACGCCGATTTCTCGGAGGCGTTGCACAACCGCCTCAGATGACCCCTCAGGGGCCAGAGTGACCGTCACCGTGCCCATCATCGGATTCAGGGAGGCCGCGCGAACGCCAGGTACGTCGAGAAGGCGAGCCTCGACCCGGTCGCTGCAGTCGGGCGGTAGGAAGTCGCGAAGCTGCAGGACGAGTTTGCTCTCCTCGGATCGCGCGACCATTGGCATTTGCTTCGCGTGGCCGTGATGTTCCATGCAACCTGCCGAAGCTGGGCAAAGGGCCGACAGCCCATGAAACCGATGGGGCGTATCGATCCCAGATGGCCAGTCCATCGAGAGACCAGCCCCAACCACATCCGTCCGAAACTTGACGATTCATCGAAGAGGTTACTCGAATCGGAACTGACCCGAACAGGACTTTCACATGTCGGTAGAAACTTTCCATTGGCATATCTCTTGGTGGGCTAGCCAGGTTTGCTTGCCAATGTACCGACTTCCCGCCGGGAGCATGCTTATTTTGTAACACGCCGCACCATTCGCCGCGCGTGGAGAGTGTTTCCGATCCCGACTAGGCAGCTTCGGTTGCACACCTACTCGCTCGGCGTGCCGAGTACTCCGCGGTTCCTGACAAGAGCCCCGGGGTTCAGTCCGCACTCCAGCCGCGAGAGTTCCGCTAGATGGCGCAGCAACTGAGCTTGTCCACGTCCTCGAAGAACGACAGCGCTGCGAGCTTGATTGCCTCGCTGTGAGTCGGGAACACATGGACCGTGTCGATGATGTCCTCGAGAGTCAAGCCGTGCTTCACCGCGAGGACGCCTTCGTGGATCATGTCCGGCGCCAGGGAGGCCAGAATGTGCACCCCGAGGATCTTGTGGCCTTTCGCCTCCGCGACGATCTTCACGAGGCCCCGAGTATCCTCCACAATCAGGGGCTTAGGGACCTGCTTCAACCAAACCGTATTGCACGCGCACCGGACTCGGCCGTCCGCGTTTGCCTGGGCGTCGGTTCGCCCTACGGAGGCGATAGCGGGATTTGTGAACACGGCGTGGGGCACCGCTCGGTAGTCCATCTTCAGGCCGCGATTGGCCAAAGCGTTCTCCGCCGCGATGTATCCTTCTTTCGCCGCGGCAGTCTCGAGCATCGGTTTCCCAATCACGTCGCCCGCCGCAAAGATCTCTGGCGCGGTCGAACGCATCTCGGAGTCGACCTTCACTCCCTGATCTTCCTTCACCTCGACGCGTGCCGCCTGAAGGTTAAGCCCCGCGGTGTTGGGAGTGCGACCCGTGGCTAGGAGCAGCTCGTCCGCTTCGATAGTTCGTTTCCGGTCGCCGAAGCGAGCGACCACGACCTTCCGGCCGGCTCGTTGTTCAGCTGTGAGGACTTCGGCGCCGGTGTGGATCTCGATTCCGTCCTCTTTGAGATACTGCCTAAGGGATTGGGAGATTTCCGGTTCCTCCTCCGGCACGATTCGAGCGCTGCGTTGCAACACGGTCACCTGCGTCCCGAAGTTCTGGTACATCTGGGCGAACTCCAAGCCAAGGGCTCGGCCGCCGAGGACGATCATCGACTCGGGCCGCTCTTTCAGGGACAACGCCTCCACGTTTGTGAGGTAGTCCACCTTGTCGATTCCCGGAACCGAAGGGACCGTGGGCGAGGATCCCGTCCCGATTACGAATTTGTCGCCTTCATATCGATCCTTCCCGACCTTGACTTCATGGGGAGAAACGAACCCAGCATGGCCCCGCACATATTCCACATCCTTCAGGGACGCGAGGACCTCCGCGTACTTCGCCTTGCGGAGGTCGGCCACCAAACGGTCTTTCGAACCGACCACGGCACTGAATTCCGCGGACCATCCATCGTCGAGGCGGAGGCCCGGGAAAGGATGGTTCGCGACCCGGAAGAACTGGTCCCCCACCGCAAGGAGGCGTTTGCTGGGAACGCAGCCGACGTTCACGCAGGTACCCCCGATCGTGCCGCCGTCGATCATCAACGCCTTCGCTCCGTTTCGATCCGCGCGAATCGCTGCGCTGAAGGCGGCGGCACCGCCGCCAAGGATGATGAGATCGTATCGAGACGGCATGGGTTCACTCCAGCGTGACGGGTCGTCGCTCGCCGGATCGTGCCGAGGTCGGGCTAAGCAGATCGCCGAAGGCAGAGATGCCCAAGGCAGTGGCTTCCTTCAGGGAGAGGAAGCGTCCCCCGGCCGCCAGAGTACCCGCATGGGCGCGTCCGTGGTCTTCGTTGCAATAGAAGCTAATCGAGGGGCACAGACAGTCCGAGGCGTGTCCTTGCATCCAGTCCGATGATGGGACGAAGACAACGGGTCTGATCGTCGTGGCTCTGAAACTCTCCTTCCCCCGCAGGCGGATGGAGGCGCCGCAGTACGAACACGTGCTCCGGATCTCGACGTCTTCGCCAAGCATTGCGCCCGCGCCGAGGGCATCGACTGCGCAGTTAGCGTGCGCGGTACCACGAGACGATACGACCTCGTGGGGCCCGGGCTCCGTGGTAAAGGGATAGGCGACTCGAACCTGATCCCCTTTCATCACGATGCAGTCGCACGCCTCAAGGGAGGCGAGAGCTTCGCGCACAGCGTCAACCGGTAGGCCCACTTCACCCGAGAGCGTTCCCACGGTCGGCGCGCGTCCGCCCGCCATTGCTCGGACGGCGAGGCGCTGCAGGCTCCGTTCGCGGGAACCGAGGGCTTGCCCGGTTTTTCGGCGGCTGCGGAGGATTCTCAATTCGTCTTCTTCCGATTTCATCGCAGCACCGACCTCGGGACGTAGACCCGATAGAACGCGCGCCCGTCCTTCTCGTCAAAGATGCCTTCCCAAAGTCCGAGGGTCCCGTTGAGCCACCGGTACCGTTCGTCCGTCGTGGCGAACCGGATGCCCATCATGAGCCGCCATCTTTGGGGTTCCCTTGGATCGAACCCTCGCATGCCAAACCCCTTGCCGTCGATTTCGATCAGCGCTCCGTCGTCCGTCTCGATGAAGCCGCCCGGATTCTCTTTGCAGACGTGGAGCCCGGGGTCAACTGGCTTACCCGCGAGTACTTGGGGAAAGACGCACTCAGCAGAATAGAACGTCACCCGGATTGTCCCGCGGATCCTCTTACCCCGGACTTTGCCCGTGCCGCTGGCGACAAGCTCCCCTTCCCGGCCTTCCGAAGAAACGACCGGCGCCATGCCCGGCTGGTGTTGAGCTTCCGCATCGAACAGCGGATCCATGCTTTCTCTCCCGACTTCCTGCCCCGCCCGATTTTCTGTCTGAACGCTCATGTGACGTCCGCCTGTTGGCAACAACTAGAAGTCGCACCCGTCGTTCATAAGGTTCCAGTGAGGGAGAGTAAAGCGATGCCGCCGCGCAAGGGTGCGCCGAGGAACGTCGAGCTCGACCGAGCGTGCGTGATTCGAGAAGGCGACCAAGAATACTGCATCTACCCCATGGGGGACCTCATGGCCGTTTTGGGCAAGAGGTGGTCCCTCTTCATCATCGCCGTCCTCGGGAACGAGCGGCGGATGCGATTCAACGATCTCGCGCGCCAGCTGAGGGGGATCAGTCCTCGATCCCTGACGGACAGCCTCCGCGAGCTTGAGTCCCTCGGTCTTGTTGAACGCACGCTCTTCCCCGAGGTACCGCCCCGGGTCGAGTACACGATCACCTCCGAGGGCCGCGATCTCCGCCGCACCCTAATCCCGGTCCTCCGATGGGCGATCGACTTCGAGGCCCAAGGCTCCCGGCGAACCAGCGCCTAACCGATGCGACACCCTAACGACAGAAACTTTCCACTCGCATATCTCTTGATGGCCTTGCCAGGTTCACTTGCCAATGTACCGACTTCCCGCCGGGAGCATTCCCACGTCTTCCGACCCGAACCCGTCAAAGGCCAACGGCCGAACGCGTCGTCCACACAGAACGGTCAGGTGGGCGGACCTCTGTCCTGATCAGGGTCACCGGCGGCACCAACCCAGTTCCGCGAAGACCCATGAATCCGGAACCCGCAACGGCCACAGAAACGTGCTGCAAGCACATTCGGCGCGCGGCAATTGGGGCAAAAACGGACCGAGGCACTCGTGACCGCGCCGATCGGGGGCATGGTTGGACCCAGTGACGGCGGAAGAGAGACGGTGGACGGCTGACGACCGCGGCGGCTTCGAAGTATGAGGAACACCACGACGAGCGCCCCGGTTGCGACTCCAGCGCCCACGACAGCGAAGACGACCATTGGCATCGACGTCGTGAAGGTCGGAGGCACCGCCGTGATCACGAAGCCGTTGATCATTTGCTCGAACGTCCGATTCAGGACACGATCACCCAAGGCGTCCGTCGTCAGAATGAGAACCCAGTACCGGGAATGGGCTTCGCTCACCACGACGGCAAGTGTCTGGAACAGACCCGTCGTACCATAGAGCAACTTGAAACTCACCCCGGTGTGATTCGAGACCGTGCGCAAGGTTGGGCCTTTCACGATTTCAATCGTGCCACTGGTGAAATTCCGTTGCAGTGACGCGACCGTGCTGTTCACCAGACCGAGCAGGTATGACGACGTTTCACGAACCGCCGGATCAGAAGCTGTGTCAACGAGGATGTTCGCCTGGACCGAACTGTATGTCGGGCCGAACAACAACAACTCGATAGTCCTGCCGCCGATGACCTGGTTCTCCTCGCGCGCCCAGTCTTGCGGCACCGGGAGGCGAAAGCCCGCGGGATGGGTGTACTCGACCAGGACCGGCGGAGGCGGCAGTACGGTGAGGACCCGGGGATATCGGTCCAGGGCAACTCCGCCCCCGTCCATGAATACCGGCGTATCGACGAATCCATCTGGATCAGGACACATATCTTGGGCGGTCCCGCTGCAGCGATCCAAGCCCTGATTGTCATACCACCAGTTGCCGCCGATAGCATATCCGCCGTCCCACTGGTTGGCATCCACATCCCAGCCCCTCTGGCCCTGGAAGAATGTATTATGGTGCATCCCTCCGTTCCAATGATTCAGGTAGAAGCCATAATGGCCGTTCGTCGAGACGTTGTTCCATGTGAGGTCCACGGGGCCTGCTAGGTCGGCCGCGAGCCCTTTGTCCGAATTCTGGGCGAGCGTATTGTTCGACACCACGCCGCTCGTCACTGGGCCTAGGTAGATCCCGACGCCGTTCCCCGTTACCTCGTTCCCCGTTACCGTCGCCCTCGGGGAACCAGATATCCAGAGCCCATAGGAGGCGCCAGTGATGTGGTTCGACCGAATCGTCGCGTCTGCGACGCTCTCCAGGTAAATCCCGCCGCGGGCACCGCCCGACACCCAATTCCGGTCGATTTGGAGGTTCAGCGAATTGGATGCCGTGAAGGCGGTCTCACCGTTGGTCCCAAAAGTCGAGGAGGTCACCGAGACGGTGTTCGACCCGCTGACTAGGACTCCATTGCGATTCGAATCGGCGGTCACGTTGTTGATCCAGCCGTTCGATACTTGCTCTAAGACGATGCCGTCAAATGACGCGCCACCGGAGTGGGCGCGAACGTCGCGAATCGTGAAGGACGCGGTCGTGGACCGAATCGAGATGGCGCTCGAGGCCGCAGCGCTGATGTCCCAACCTTGGATTGTGTAGGGATTGCCGGGGACGCCGGTGCCCGAGGTGACGCCATTTGTGGCCGTGAAATTTGCGTCACCGTCGATGAAGATTGGGCCGCGCGCGGCGAGAGTCGAGCCGGGAGTCGTCGCCGCCGGTGCTCCGACAGCCGCGAGGGTGGAAACGGAGACGAGCAAGAGGGTGAGCCCAATGAAGCCCGCCAAGCTCGACGCCTCGCGCATCAGGAAGCTATTCGCGGCACGACATATCATGGTTGCCGTCATCAGAGGGGGCAAAGGGTGTGCACATTGTTCGACGACGATAGCCCCGCGCCTAATGCGCCGGAGAGGCTCGCCTGTCATGTTGGCGCACGTGCCCTACCTCTTCCCGGCTCAGGCATACGCTGTATCGATTGTTCTTGTGAGCCAAGAACCGTGCCTCGCTTGTCCAGCCGCGGCCCGTGGCGTCGCCACGATAGGCGCCGTTCACGATGGCGACGACGACCTGTGCGTCCGAGGGTACGGCAGGGCGGAAGGTGATACTCTTGGCCTCGGCCATGGTGGGACATGCGACGCAACGTCGTTTGGGCAAAAAAGCCGATGGGCGTTCCCTCGTGCAGCCGGCGACCTGGCCTGCGATTGCAGAACTTGCGGAGAACAACCTAGCGCTCGGCGGCACCCGCCGGGAGCATCCTATTTCTGGGCACGCCTCTACGTCCAGTGGGTGGTGCCGAGGATCTTCGCCGGGACCTCGAGCCAATCCCTGAGAGCTTCAGCGCCAACCTGTTCGTCTCGCGGGCGGGCTCGCCGCGGAAGAGATGCCGGTCCCGTGTAACAGCGTTCCCGTCGCCGAAGCCGGATTCGCCTCGACACATTTCAGAGGGAAGTCCACCCACCGTCGACGGACATTGCCGCTCCGGTCATGAAGGGCACCTCGTCACTCGCGAGGAAAAGGATCGCCCTCGCAATCTCTTCCGGTTTTGCGGCCCGTTTCTGCGGAACGGACGCGACGAGACGCCGGTGGTATTCTTTGTCGCCGAGCCCCGACGCCTGCGCGTCTCGATCGAGCATCGGGGTCTCCACGTTACCCGGGCAGATCGCATTCGCGCGAATCCCATCTTTCGCGTGGTCGACCGCAAGCACGCGGGTGAAGAGGACCATCCCGCCCTTCGAGGCACAGTAGGCGGACGACAGGGGCGTCGCGATAAGGCCTGAGTCGGATGCCACGTTCACGATGTTCCCTCGCTTCCGCCGAATCATCCCGGGAAGGGCATACTTCGTGCAAAGAAACGCCCCCTTTAGGTTGATGTCGAGGACCGAATCCCACTCCCGCTCGGTTAGGTCTTCCGTCGACTTCTCCACATAGATTCCCGCGTTATTCACGAGCACGTCGAGCGGGCCTAACGTCTTCTCCGTTCGTACGATGAAACGCCTCGCATCCGCGGCCTTTGAAACGTCTCCTCGTAACCCGAGGATCCGGCCGGGCGAATCCAGCCGGCGAACGGCTCGGCCGAGCCTGGCGGCGTTCCGGCCCGTGACGGCGACCTTCGCGCCCTCCTCGAGGAAGGCTCGCGCGGTCGCAAAGCCGATTCCGGACGAACCGCCCGTGATGAGCACGACATGCTTTTCGAATCGGTTCATTGCCCGGATAACGAGTCTACCGGTTTATTCTTCCTCCGGGCGCGGAATCTCCGAATCCGTTTTCCCGCGAGTCGCGTTCCACGGTGCGTGACGGGGACGAACCACCTGCGGTCTCGAGGGTATGCCCTGGTGCTCTGCGGCGCCATACTATTCGGCGTCGCCGCGTCCCTCAGCAAGCTCCTGCTCAACATGGGCTTCGCCCCCGTCGAATTGAGTTTCTACACCCAGCTCATCGCCGGGCTTCTTTTCCTCCCATCCGTCCGATGGCGCATGTTCGTCCGGAGAGATTGGCGGATCCTCCTGTTCCTCGGGGGCGTCGGCGGCGCCGTCGCACCGATTCTCTTCTACGTGGGGATCGCGCGTACGACCGCTGCGAACGCGGCGATGCTCCAAAACGGGGAGCCCCTCTTCACGATCGGGTTCGCCTATCTACTCCTCGGGGAGCGGGTTCGCCGTCGCGGCTACGCCATGATTGCAGCCATCGCCGCGGGCGCCTTCGTCGTCGCGACAAACCTGGAATTCTCGGACGCCGCCTTCGCACCATTCCTAGCGGGAAACCTCTTGCTAATCGGCGCATCCGCCTTCTGGGGACTCGACAACGCCGCGAGCGCCGTCATCACGCGGAGGGTCAGCATCCCTGCGGTGCTCGGCGTCCGGTTGCTGCTCGGTTGTGTCTTCCTGACGCCCGTCATCGTGGCCACGAACACGTCTCTTGCCGTCCCGACGGACGCGATCCCGCTCCTCGTCGGATACTCGGTCCTGACGATCGCCGTATACGCGACCGCGCTCTACTACGCCTTCCGAAGGATTGGCCCCCTCCGATCCGGAGCGGTCCTCTCGACGTCGGCCTTGTGGGGCGTCCTGTTCGCCGTCCTCCTCTTCCCAAGCCAACTCCCGAGTGGGACACAACTGGCGGGCGGCGCGGTGATGGTCCTCGCCCTCATCGGGTTGTACTTGCTCGGGGAGCCGCGTTCTGCGGAGGGGCCGCCGACATCTGAGGCGTTGAGTGCTTCCGCGCGAGATGGTCCGCGATCGCCGTGACGCGGAGGAAAGGAAAGGCACCCTGCTTCACGATTCGGGCTTCCACCGAGGGAAGGACCTTGCAGCGCTTTCACGGCGAGCGAAATCGAGGTCGTAGGAGAGTTAGCCCGGGCCCTATTCGGCGCGACGTTGTGATCGGTCTTTCGCGGCGGTGGGCTAACGCCCGGCCCACCGCGAGAAACCCTGGGCGCCGACCTTGGTCCGTCGCCCGCCTCGTGTGATGCAAGAGCTTCGAGGATCGTTGCGGACGGCACGAAGAAGAGGCTTCCGGTCACCGCGCGGCTGAAGTCGAGGAGTCGGTCGTAATTGCCTGGCGGCCGGCCGATGAACATGTTCTCCAGCATCCTTTCGATTGTGCGAGGGGAACGGCTGTAACCGATGAAGTAGGTGCCGAACTCGCCTTGGGCTGAATGACCGAAAGGCATGTTATCCCGCAGGATCTTGATCTCCCTGCCTTCATCCTCAATCTTCGTCGGCGCATTGTGGGCGAAGCTCGGCTTGACGGAGTCGTCCAGCTCGATGTCGGTCAGCTTCCTTCGGCCGACGATGCGCTCCTGCTCTTCGGTAGGCAGCGTGTTCCAAGCGGCTAGATCATGGAGGTACTTCTGCACGATGACGTAGCTGCCGCCGGCGAATGCGGGATCCTCCTCGCCGATGAGCGTGGCTTCCATGGCCTCCTGCCCCTTGGGATTCTCCGTCCCATCGACGAAACCGATGAGGTCGCGGCTGTCGAAGTAACGGAACCCATGCACCTCGTCCACCGGGGCGACGGCGGCTCCAAGCCGGGCCATAATTTGCGTCGCGAGCTCGAAGCACAGGTCCATTCGATTCGCTCGGATGTGGAAAAGGATGTCGCCCGGAGTGGAGACCGCATGGCGCTCCCCTGCCTGGAGTTCGCGAAACGCTCGCAGCTCGGCGGGACGCGGCGCTCCGAAGAGTCGGTCCCACGCGGCGGAGCCAAACGCCACCACGCATGAGAGACTCCCGTCCAGCTCACGAAATCCGACCGAACGCACGAGGGCGGCCATGTCTCCGCAGCACGATCGGATGGTCCGCCGCTTCTCGTCGCCTGGAATCATCGTCACCACCAGAAAAATCGCGGCCCGGGTCAGTGGCGCTACGACCGGTTGCGGGATTGCACCAGCACCGGCCAACGCCTTAGGCGCCGTCATGAGCGTCGTTCTTCCGGCGAGAAACGCCTTACGTGATTTTGGGCGAGTCCGGGATGGCGGCACACGGGTCGCACGGTCCTGCATCGCGGAATGCGTTGTCATGAAATAGCCTTGTGCCCAGCGACTGTGATTCAAACGGTCGTTCCAGGATCACGTTTAGCCGTTGGCCCAAGCTCTCACCAAGGCTTCGACCACCACCCGGATCCGGTCCGACCAAAACCCTATATGTCGCCGAAGCCGTGACGAGGCGAGCAAACGAGAAGGTCTACGCTTACTTTACGCCCGCGATGAACCTCAAATGGTAAGATGAAAGAGTCCACGACGAAAAACCAAAAAGTCTCGCCTCTGAAGCGCGGCACCAAGGCGCCAAGCTTCACCCTCAAGACGACGCCGGATCAGCGTGTCTCGCTCAGGGATTTTCTGGGCAGGCCTGTGGTGCTTTGCTTCTATCCCGCGGATTGGAGCCCCGTCTGCAGCGACCAACTGGGACTCTATGCGCAGCTGATGTCCGAATTCAGGAAGTTCGACGCCGAACTCCTCGGAGTCTCCGTAGACGGAGTCTGGAGTCATTTGGCGTTTTCAAAGGATCGCAACTTGAACTTCCCCCTTCTCTCCGACTTCGACCCGAAGGGGGCCATCTCCCGAACGTACGGGGTCTTCGCCGAACGCAACGGCGAATCGGCGCGGGCGCTCTTCGTGATCGATGAGAAGGGGATCATCCAGTGGAGCTACCTCTCTCCGGACGGTGTCAATCCGGGGGCTGACGGAATCCTTTCCGCGCTGGAGAATCTCAAATCACACGATTGAGGCGAGTGATCATTACGCCCCAGAATTACCAACCGCCCCGACTGACCCTGCCCGTCGGAGAACGAGACCATGTGGAGGGACCGTCCAATGCTCGAATGGTGCTCGTCGAGTACGGGGACTACCAGTGTCCCTACTGTGGGGCGGCCTACCCGATCGTGAAGAAGGTTCAGAAGGAACTCGGAACGAGGCTCCGGTTCGTTTTCCGAAACTTC
>DASPYU010000004.1:0-32636 GCA_035636595.1 Thermoplasmata archaeon | reverse complement strand
CCGAGCCTTCCGGGCCGCGCCGTCCTTGGAGGCGAGGCGCATCGGCAGCTCGATGTTCTCCTCGGCGGTCAGCGTCGGGACGAGGTTGAAGAACTGGAAGACGAAGCCGGTCTGTCGCAATCGATACCGGACGAGTTCTCCCTCGGTCATGTCGACGAGGTTGGATCCGTCCACCTCGATTCGACCCGCGGTCGGGCGGTCGATCCCACCCAGGATATTCAGGAAGGTCGTCTTGCCGCACCCCGAAGGCCCTCGAACCGCAATGAGTTCGCCGTCATCGACGTGTAAGTCGAGGCCGCGCAGTGCGATTACCTCCGCTTTCCCCGTTCGATAGACTTTGATCAGGTCCTTCGTCAGGATTTTTGGCACGTTCATCCACCTCGTAGTTTGAGGACGCGTCCGATGTCCATTCGGGCGACTCGAAGCGAGACGAGGAAGGACGTGATGAGCATCGCGACCGGCGCGGCCGCGAGGAGCAGAAGCGACTCCACCGGGACGATCAGGAAGAGGGGCACCAGGCTCTCCCCGGCACCCGAGGCTCCAAACGTCGTGGAAAGGAAGGCCGAGAGGACTCCTATTCCAGCGCCGACCGCCAGCCCGACGAGCATGATCGACGACGCCTCACCCACCAACAGGCCCGCGGTCTGCCATCCGCTGGCGCCGCGCGCTCGGATGGCGGCCAACTCGACCTCCCTCTCGAGGCTCGCCGCGTACAGGATGAGCCCGAGTCCCGCGGTGAGGATCACGACCACGAACGCGATCTCCAGCTCCATGAATCCGAAGAAGGCCCGGAACAGCGGGACGGAACGCAGCTGCTCGACCTCTTCCGCCTCGACGCGAATCCCGCCCGCCCCCAGGCCTCGAATTCCTTCCTCGGCCGTTCGCCAGTCCGCCCCTGCATGGAGGTCGACGAGGTATCGTTCGGGGTCGATGTTCTGGAACCTGGCCAGTTCGATAAGCGGGCCCAGCGTGTCGTAACTACCGTAGATCGCAAGCGGCACGCCGTTTCCGACCGCAGACGTTCCGGGCAGCCCACGAACCGTCCCACCGATCCTCGTGTTGACCACAACCGTCTCGAGCTGTCCCGTTTCGTTGCGGACGTCCCTTTTGAGGGTCAACACGTCGCCGACCGCCAGGAACGCAGTGTGCAGATACCCTTCGGTCACGAGGACCTGTCCGGGACTCGCGAGCACCTGTTGCACCGCCGCGCTGTCAAAGTCCCGGAAGTACCAGGGTTCTGGCTGCGTTATGGACAGATACGTTCCGGGGTCCAAGGCGAAGAGATCCGCATAGGCGAACTGCGGCGCAACGTACACCCGTTGAACGACCGTGAGGCCCTCGACTTCCGGGAGGGCCTGGACGCTCGCTGCGAATCCCGGATCGGAAGGAGGGGCGTCAACGGCAATGTCCGCGCCGATCCCGGCCCGGAGCTGGCCCTCCTGGTACGCAAACTGAGAGGAGAAGGTGACGAGGGTGAACATGCCGAACCCGAGGCCAAGGGCGATGATGACCGCCACGTTTGCAGCCCGCCGTGGATTTCGCTGCAGGTTCCGAGTGATCACATGGTGCAGGTTCTTCGCAAAGGGCCGGTTCACGCGGGAAGCGCCCTCGTAGACCCTGCTCGTGGACCTTGTGAGGAGGCGGCCTGAGCCGACCATGAGGAGGATTGGCGCCAGGGGGAGGAGGACGACGAAGAGGGGGCCAATCAGGAAGGTGACAAAGTCGGCCGGGTTTTGCTGACTGTACAGGACCATGCCGTAGGTCAGGACCGCCAGCGTGACGAGGAGGACGTCCCACGAAGACCGGTATCGGAGGTGGGTCTCACCCGGGGCGTAGTATCGAAGCGTCTCCACGATGGGGAGGTCGGCCGTCCGCCGCGCGGACCGGTAGCTCGTCGCCGCCATGAAGAGGACGCTCAGGCCGGCCACGGTTGCGACGGTGGCGGGCGAGAGGACGACGAGTTCGTATTGCGGCGCAGAAGCCGTGCTGAAGAGACTGACGAAGCTCAGGAGGAGGCGGCTCAGGCCGACGCCCGCCGCGAGGCCGATGAGGGCGGCGATGACACCTCCGAAGGCGGCCTCAAGCACGAGCAGACCGAGGGTCTGGTCTCGCGACGCCCCGCGGGTCTTCAGGACCGCAAGTTCCCGGCGACGCTCCGCGTGGCTCAGGTCGATGCCGATCGCCCCTAAGTAGATGCCAAGGAGCAGGACCGGTGTGGATAGACCCAGATAGAAGATCCTTTGGACGACCAGGGCGTCCGCGAAGCTCGAGAGCGCATCCGGGACGTTGTCGGAGGTAATGTGACCCCCGAACTGACCCAACACGGTGTTGATTTGGCGGTCCAGCCTCGCCAAGTTCTGTCGAGACGCTTCGATATCGTACGGATCGAGCACCTGCGCCCGGTCGATTCGGATCTCGCCCGTGAGTCCGTTTCCCGCGTACGTGTATCCGAGTTGCTCCTCGTACCAGGCGGCATCCTCCACATGCACGACCGCAAGGGGTGGGAAGACCGGACCACCTCCGGGACGCACGCCGCTAAACACGCCGGAAATCGTCACGTTCACCCGCGGGCCGGTCTGATTGGTCGGGTCGTACGAGGCGAGACGGAGACTCACTGTCGCGCCGGTGGAGACGTTCAGTAGCGCCGCTAGGTCGTCGGACAATGCAGCCTGGCCTCGCGGAAGGGAGAGACTACCCGAAGCGAGCGTGATGGCCTCGAGGGCAGACGGAAGACGGTTCGGCTCCACCCCAATGACCAGGGCATCGACCGGACTGGAGGCCGCAGCCGATTCGAGCTTACCGATACCCGTGAAGCGGGTGACGGCCACCCGGAGGACTCCCGGGACTCCCTCGACCGCCTGGCGTAGCTGGGTGCCGTTGGTAGAGGCCCGCGCTTCCAAGTTGATGTCCGACGGGAGGTTCGCGAGGAACGCATCGAGCGTTGCGCGTGTGGACGAATCGATTGCGATGAACGTCCCTGAGACGAACGTGACCGCCAACAGGACCCCGATCATCGCGGTGAGTGTCCGCTGGCGACTGCGAATGACATTGATCGCTGCGTACCGAATCAGGGCCACAGCGGCTTCCTCCGACCCGCCCCTGTCAATGACCCACACCATATAAGCGCATCGGGAGGCAATCACAGGGGAGGCCGACGCCTACCGGCCTCCGCCAACAATGGGCACGAACGCGACGCGATCCCCGTCCTCGAGAACATGAGCCACCGTCGGACCATGGAGGACGACGTCGTTCAGGACGACGCGGACGGCGGGCTCGATCTTTCCCGGAGACGGCTCTAGTTTCTTCGCGGCCTCCGGGTAGGCTCGCGCGATTGCCGAGAGCAATCCTCCGATGGTCGGCTCCACCGGTTCGACGCAGATGTCGTCCGTCACCCCGGCGAGGCGTTTGTACGGCCCCATGAGCCGCACGGTGATCCGCACGGCCTATCGAACGCGCGTTCGGATACAAAAGCCATCCGGTCCTCGGAGAGAATCGTTTAGTAAGGCCGCCGCCATTTCCATCGTATCCGGATGGCGGTACGATCGAGCCCACGCTCCGCATGCTGAACGTCGACCTGGATTCCGGCGCGATCCAGCCGGAGGAACGCGGACCGGAGTATTGGGAGCGATACATCGGGGGGCGCGGCGTCGGCGCGAAGCTCCTCAGCGAGGAGGACTTCCGCCTCGACCCGTACCATCCGCGCATGCCCGTGTTCTTCTGCACCTCGCCCTACGAGGGCACGATCGCCTCGTGCAACCGCACGTGGGTCGTGACCGTCTCGCCCCTCACCGGATACTATTCCTGCGCCGCGGGCGGCGGCTTCTGGGGCCCGACCCTTCGGAAGGCGGGATACGATGTCGTCCGCGTCGTCGGCAAATCCGATCGTCCGGTGTACGTGGAAATCCGCAACGGGAAGGCCGAGATTAAAGACGCGTCCCACCTGTGGGGACTCAACGTCGAGCAGACGCGCGAGAAACTCAAGGCCGCCGGTCGTGCCCTGTGCATCGGCCCTTCCGGGGAGAATCTCGTGCGCCTCGCCGGCGTCGCCTTGGAGGATCGATTCGCCGCGCGGGGCGGCCTCGGCGCGGTCCTCGGCGCGAAGAAGCTGAAGGCGATCACGGTCTTCGGCACGATGGATTTTCCCGGGTTGCAGGGCGAGCCGATCAAGGTGTTCCACAAGAAGACGCTCGCGCAGAACAAGGAACGGAGCGACTACTTCCATGAGCAAGGCACGATGGAGATCCCGCCGAAGGTGAACGAGGGGAACCTCTGGCCGACGCACAACTGGCAGGACGTCAAGTGGGAGCAGGGAGAGAACCTCTACTTCCCGAAGTTTCTGAACATCCTCACCGGATACACGACGTGCTTCGACTGCTCGATCCGCTGCACGCGGACGAACACCTCCCGCTACGGCGACCAGGGTCGCGGGCCGGAGTACGAGACGACATGGGCGTTCGGGCCGCAGGTGATGAACGACGATCCGGACATCGTCGTGCACGCGAACAAGCTGTGCGACGAGTACGGCCTCGACACGATCTCCGTCGGAAGCACGCTCGGCTTCTACCGCGAGTGCATCGAGCGGGGGCTCGTGCAGGACACGTGGCCGACGAACGAGAAGATGTTCGAGCTGATCGAGGCGATCGCCCACCGCAAGGGCGTCGGCGACATCCTCGCGGAAGGCACGCTCCGCGCGAGCCAGGTCTTCGATGGGCAATCGCAGGACTTCGCGATCCAGCAATGCGGGATGGAGTTGCCCGCGTACGACCCGCGCGGCTCCTGGGGCATGTTCCTGTGCTACGTCTTCGGGCCGCGGCACGGATGCCACAACAAGGCCTGGACCGTCTACATGGAGCTCGGCATGAGCCTCGACGCGCGCACCGGCCCCGTGGGCAAGGCGAAGCTCGTCTCGGACCTTCTGGATGAGACCGCGGTGATCGACTCGATCGGGATCTGCACGCTCGTCACCCCGATCGTCTTCACGGAGACGCCGGAAGCGTACAACACGATCCTCGGCAAGGAGGCAACAGAGCAGGACATGCGCCGCATCGCCCGCGGCATTACGGACCTGGAGCGGCATCTCGACACCGAGCGAGGCCACACACGAGAGAAGGATGCGCTCCCGAAGCGCCTGATCGACAGCGAAGTCGACGTCAACGGCAAGCGGGTCCATCTCGGCGAAGCGACGTGGGATCGACTGCGGTCCGAGTATTATCGCTACCGCGGTTGGTCCGCCGAGGGCGTGCCGAATCTCGTCGTTGCGCAGTGAGTCTACTTGTGCGCCGTCACCACGACGCCTTCGCAGGGGATCTCGAGCCGCCTCCCTTTCTTCCACGCTAGGAGATTCTGTCGCGTCCGCGCGAGGATCTTTTTCTGGAGGGCCGGCTCTTGGTCTCGGATCGCGTCGCCGAGCGGCGTGCCAACCACCATCCGCTCGACGTATTCGTCCTCGTCGCGGAACGCCATCGCATGCGTGCGTCGGAACTCCCGGGCCTCCTGGAAGCCCGCGGCCTCGAGGAGTTTCGCCAGCTCGCCCGGCCCGCCGAGCTCGAAAGGCGTGGGACGATATCCGGTCTCATCGGGTTCGATGTGTTCGAGCGTCGCGGAGATCACCGCGTCGAGGGCGGTCGCTTTGTCCGCGGTGCTCCACACCGCCACTCCGATGCGGCCTCTCGGTCGGAGCACGCGCAACGTCTCTTTCGCGACCACCTCGGGATGCGGGAAGATCTCGAACCCGAATCGGCTCGTCGCGAGATCGAAGGATTCGTCGGGGAAGTCCATCGCCTCGGCGTCCATCCGCCGGAACTCGATGTTCGGGATTCGGCGCTCCTTCGCGATCCGGGTCGCGAGTCCGACCATTTTCTCGGAGAGGTCGATGCCGACGACGCGACCCTCGGGCCCGACCATCCGCGCCATGCTCATCGCCGGCTCGCCCGGGCCGGTGGCGATGTCGAGGCCGCTCTCGCGGATCTTCGGATCCACGCGGGCGAGCAGGTCGAAGCCGTACGGCTCGAAGAGACGCATCGCCTTGAGATAGCCCTCCGCGGCGCGATCCCATGAAGCGCGGGTCTGTTCCTTCTCCGGCTCGATGTCCAGCGGCCGCGCCATCCGTCCTCCTCAGAACCACTTCCGCCGTCGGAAGTAGATGATCATGATCACGCCGACGGCCGCCATGAGCCCCAGGGCCGAGACGAACCCGCTCACGTCCTCGCGCCCCGGGAAGACGACGTTCATGCCGTAGATGCTCGCAATCAGGGAGAGCGGCAGCATGACGGTCGCGATGATCGTGAGGGTCTTCACCACTTCATTCAGGTTGTTGTTGACGACCGTCAGGTAGACTTCCATGAGCCCGGAGCTGACCTCCCGCAGCATGTCGAGCCGGTCGAGCGTCTGGATCATGTGGTCGTACACGTCCCGGAGGTACTCCCGCGTCTCCCGTCGGAACAAGGGCAGTTCCGTCCGCGCGAGCTGCGTGAACGCGTCCCGCTGCGGCCGAAGCGCGTTGCGGAGGACGAGCAGGTCCCGCCGGAATTGATGGATCGTGTTCGCGGTCTCGCGGCTCGGGTTCTCCAGGGCCTTCTCCTCGAGTTCGTCGATGATGTTCTGCATGCGGTCGAGGTGCGGGAAGTACGAATCCACGAGGACGTCGAGGATGTTGTACGTCAGGAAGTCCGCGCCCGCCTTCAGGATCCGCGGGTCCCGCTTGCGCAGCCGGATGCGGACGTCCTCGAGCTGCGGGAAGACCTTGTCGTGGATCGTGACGACGAACTTTTTCCCGAGGAACAGGCTGAGCTGGTCCGTCTCGATCTCCTCCGCCCACACGATCGTGCGGGCGACGATCAGCACGAGGCCGTCATACACGTCGACCTTCGGCGTGAGGTTCTGGTCCTGCGCATCCTCGAGCGCAATCGGATGGAACCCAAAGAGGGTCTCGAGCTCTTCGAGGGTCCGTCCGTCCGGGTCTACGACGTTCACCCAGGTGACGGCGTACTTCTCGACGAGCTCGCGGCAGTGCCCGATGGCGACGTCCGTCTCTTCGAGGAATTCGGTCGGCGTGTAGGCGATCACCTCGACGCGGACCATCGCGCGGCGAACCGTCGGAGGCCCTTTAATCCTTCCACGGTGCGCGGTCCATGCGAAACGTCCAAATGCCCGCCGTTCGTTGCGGCCGGCGGTGGGTCCATGGAAGTCGTGCGCCGCAAGGGTGCGAAGGCTCTGAAGGGGGACAAGAGCCTCTCGTATCAGCTGATCAGCCCGGGCACCGTCGGCTCGAGGAAATTCATGATCACGGTGGTCGACGTCCGTCCGGGAGGCAGCACGCCCGTCCACGAGCACCGCACGGTCGAGTCGATGTACTACATCCTTGAGGGCCGCGGCGAGGTCACCTCGGGCCGGGAGAAGAGAGTCCTCGGGCCGGACACGGCGGTGTATTTCCCCGCAGGGAGCACGCACGGGATTCGGAACGTGGGCCGTACGCGATTGCGATACCTCTCATGCCACGCGCCTCCCTACGAGATCGAAGATCTGTACAAGAGCTGGCGGGAGCACGAAGGCCTCGTCATGACCGGCGGTTGAGTGCAGGGCGACCGGATGAACGCGGGACGGATCGAGAAGATCCAGATCGAGGCGGCACAGACGCCGAGTTCGGACGAGCTCGAGAGCGACGACAACCTCGTGCGCGGTTGGCAAGACGCGCTTCGCGAAGCTCACGAGAAAATGGAGACATACCGCGCGGATGCGTCATCGGCGCGAACCTTTGCGGCGGATGTGCGAGACACGGAGGCTGCCCTCGTCGAGCTCCCGCGGCGGATCGCGTCGCACCGCGCCGAGATTGCGTACAACCGATGGGCGAAGGACGCCCTCGCGGGCCTGCCGGAGATTCCGGTCGTCTCGATGGACCGTGCGTTCGCATCCGTCCGGAAGGACCATCTGTTGACCCTCGCGCCCGAACTCGCACGCGCGATCCCGAAGAAGTCCCGCCTCTGGGCGGACTGGTCCGTGTGGAACTTCAAGCGGCAGCCGCTCGACCGCTCGACGGCGTTGCCTGCGGAAGCGGTCCGCCTTGCGCGCGGATCCATGGACCATTTCGAGCGCATCGAAGTGTGGCAGGCCGTCGGCATGGCGGACCCGTGGCTCGTCGGTGTGATGCATTTCTTCGCCGACCGCGAACGGTTCTATCTGCTGCACGACTGGGGCATCGAGACGAGTCCTACTCGCGTCGCACTCCGTTGAGCCGCCTATGGGTAAAGGTTTATCCGGCGTCGTCGGGTGGTGGCGCGGATGCGACTAATCGTCGTGATTTTCGGAATCCTCGTCCTCCTTGCGGGCGCGATCTGGGCGCTCCAGGGAATCGGCGTGATCTCCGGTTCGTTCATGTCGAACAATCCGACGTGGATTTGGATTGGCACCGTCACGGCGGTCGTCGGCCTCGGGATCGTGGTCCTGGGACTGCGCACGGGCCCGGCGACGAGGAAGGCCTGAGCTCATCCGACGAGCAGCGTGATCGAGTCGTACCCCGAGGAGCCGTTCGGGAAAGGCGGGGCGGATGCCTTGTCCTGCGGCGCACCGGACCCGTCCACCGCCCGCGCCACGATGTTGTACGAGCCGCTCCGCGTCGGGGTCCAATCGTACGTCCAGAGGACCCACGTGAGATCTGAGAGCGGGACCGGCTCCAAGGTGGTGACCGGTTTCCACGTGGCGCCGCCATCCACGCTCACGTCGACGGCGGAGATTCTTCGATTGCCGGCGAACGCGATGCCCCCGATGTGCACGGGCGACTGGACGACCGAACTGTCGGCCGGCGTCGCGATGATCGCCGTCGTGTGGATCGCGCCGCCGTTCGTCCAGCCCTTCTGCTGCCAATACCCGAGGACTTCTCCGGTGACCGCCTCGACCTTCGTCAACCATTTCGCGTGGAACATCCCATAGAGGCCGGGGACGATCATGCGAGCGGGGAATCCGTGCGCGGTCGTGAGCGGGGCTCGCGCGGCTCCCATGTGGATCGCGACGATCGTCGCGGGGTCCATCGCCTTCACCATCGGGATCGCCGCCGTGTAGTCGTCCGCGCACGTGAAGACGATCCAATCGGCCGCCGGGTCGACGCCCGCGGCATTGAGCAACGTGGAGAGGCGAACGCCTTCCCACAGCGCCGTGCTGATGAGGTTCCCGCCGATTTCGTTGCTGACGCATTCCAGGGTCACGTACTCGTTCGTGTCAATGAGGTTCTGGAGGTCCGCGTACGTGTAGGAAGCAGGATTGGAGACCATGCCGCCGATCGTCAGTCGCCATGGACCTGGGTCCACCGTCGGATCGATCACGTTTTTCGTGACGACGTAGAACTCCGGGACCGGCGTCTCGCGCTTCGCGAACATGTCCTGAATCGAGGCGAAGATGAGTCGTCCTTTGTTCGAGGCGAGGCTCGCAAGGCCGTAGAACGCGAGGGCGGTCGCGATGACCGCGAAGACCGTCCCGACGATGAACTGCCGGCGGGAGAGGCTGAACCCCTCCGGGTATTCGGCAGCGACCTCGACGAGCAAATAGTCGAGCACGGCGGCGTAGACCCAGTAGCCGAGCAACTGGCTGAGCGACGCGAAGCCCGCGCCCGCGAACGTGTTTGATCCGAAGAATCCCCCGCCCAGGAGCGGGAGGATCACCACGAGCACGATCGCCGCGGAGCTGGCGGTGTAGAATGCAAGCACGTACCACCGGTTCTTGAGCCACCTTTGGATCCGGCGGAAGAACGTCGCATAGATCCCGGGCAGGATGAGGAAGACCGCGAGGGCCGTGAGCAGCGCGAGGAACTTCGCGCCTTCCCCAAGAGTGTGGATGAAGAACGACTCGATGGCGCCGGGGGTCCGGCCCACCGCAAAGTCCACCGCGATCTCCGGGAGGAAGATGCCGAGGCCGAACGCGCGCATCAAGAACGTGACGAGGAGGCCCGCGGCGCCCGCGATCACGCCGGCCCCGAAGCGGTACCATGGGAGCCGCTTGATGAACCTCCGCAACCCGCCGCGGACGCCCTCGGCCACGGTCGTCGGAGAGCCGCCGCCTCTTTGAATATTTGCCTTACCTCGAAAGTCTTACCCATCCCTTTATTTAGGCCGAGGCGCGTGCTCAATGCGGATCGCATGCCCTCGACGTTCAGCTCGCAGGCGCGCGTGGGCCGCCGGATCATCCTCACGGTCCTCTGGACGATGCTCCTGATTGTCGGCCTGACGATCGGCATCCTCGTCACGGTGCCCGGGATCAGCAGCTCGATCGCGTCGGCGACCGCGTCCGTCACCGGCCAAGCGTTCGCCCTCTCGGTGGCGGTCGCCCTCGTCATGCTCGGCCTCTGGGGCATCGCCGCGAACAACCGCAACCTGAAACACGCGGTCGACCTGATCGCGGAAGTGGACCGTGCGCGCAAAGAGACGATCCAGCTCGAGACCACGCGGTACATGCAGCGGCCGTGACCGCACCGTGCGGCCGACGAGCCGAGAGTCCTGAAATAGCGGGTCCTTCGCTACGGGTTCACCGCTAGGGGGACCGGAGATGACCGTCGAGCGTCACAAGATCCGCGCCGCGGAGTGGTTGTACCGCTGGAGTCTGAGCAGCGGCATCATCGGGATTGTGTTCACGATCCTCTCGTTCATGGGCGTGTTCACGCTCGTCCTCGGGCCGCTCTTCACGGAACGATTCGGCTTCTCGTATCTACAGACGGCTCTGCTCCTCTTCGCATTGGTGATCCTGACGATCATCGGATTCGGCGTCTACCTCGACAAAGTCATTCACTTCTGGTCGGCGCAGGCGACGGTGGGGACGGTCAGAAATCCGTTCTTAGTTTCGAAACTTTACCAGAAGGAATTGCTGTCGCTGATATACATCCAAGTCCCGGTCCTGGAAAGCCTCCGCGCCCTCCTCGAGGCCCAATCCATCGATCCGGCGGCGAAGCGTTCGTTGCTTGACGAGCTCGATCAATCCCTCGCGAAGATCGAAGGGTCCATCCGCAACAAGGAGTGGCCCATCGAGCCGGAGGAGCGGGTCTACTGAATCCTACGCGGCGACGCCTTCCGTGACGATCTTGCCGTCACGAATCGTGAGGACGCGATGGGCGATGTGGGCGACGCGCGCGTCGTGCGTGACCACGACGATCGTCTTCTTCAGCGTCTGATTCAACTTCTGGAACAGGTCGAGCACCTCTTGGCCCGTCTTCGTGTCGAGTTCCCCCGTCGGCTCGTCTGCGAGCAAGAGGGCCGGGTCATTCGCGAGGGCCACCGCGATGGCAATCCGCTGTTGCTCGCCGCCGCTGAGTTCGTCCGGGCGGTGCACCGCGCGGTTCGACATCCCGACGAGCTCGAGGAGTCCCGCAGTCCGCTTGTCCCGTGCGGAGGCCCCTTTGCCCGCCAACCGCATCGGCATCTGGACGTTCTCTTCCGCGGTGAGGGTCGGCACGAGGTTGAAGAACTGGAAAATCAAGCCGACCCGCTCGAGGCGGTATTGCACGAGTTCCGCGTCGCTCTGGTCGACCAGGTTCGATCCGTCGACCTCGATCCGGCCCGCGGTCGGTCGGTCGATTCCGCCGAGGAGGTTCAGCAGGGTCGTCTTGCCACAACCCGACGGACCCTGGACCGCCACGAGTTCCGCGTCGCCGACCTCCATGTTGAGGCCGCGGAGCGCGATGACCTCCGACTTGCCGGCGCGGTAGACCTTGATCACGTCCTTGGTCAGGATGCTCGGCACGATCATCCTCCGCGCAACTTCAGGACTTGGGCGACGTTCAGGTGCGCCGTCCGGAGGGAGACGATGACGGCGGCCAGCAGCATCGCCGCGGGTCCGAGGATCGCGAGCAAGAGCGCTTCGACGGGGAAGACGAAGAAGTAGGGCGTGATCGGGGTCGTGAAGCCGACCGCGAAGAACTGGATCGCGAAGTAGGCGGCCCCCGCGCCGACCGACACGCCGATCACGAGGCCCACGAGCATGATGACGAACGCCTCGCCGACGAGTAGCTTCGCGGTCTTCCAGCCGCTCGCCCCGCGGGCGATCATCGCCGCGAACTCGACGTCGCGCTCGAGGCTCGCCGCGTACAAGATGAGCCCGACGCCGGCGGTCAGGATGACGCCGATGAAGATGATCTCCGTCGATACGAACTGGTACAGGGCACGTGCGAATGGGTTGGACGTGCGCGCCTCGATCTGTTCCGCCGCCACGGTCACGGAGTAGACGTTCGAGTCACCGATAACGGCGGCCTTCACCGTTCGCCAGTCCGCTCCGGCGGCGAGATCGACGAGGTAGGTCGGATCGGGTCGGTAGGCCGGGCTCTGAGACACGCTCAGGAACGGGGCCATCGTCGCGAGGCCGGCATAGATTGACGGCCCATACCCGAATCCCAACCCCGGGAGAGAGCCCACGACGCCCGCGATCGTGACATTCACGTCGATCCGGGTGAGGAACGTGCCGTTTTGGTCGAACACGTTGGCGGTGAGGGTCATGCGGTCTCCCACTTCGACGTACGCCTGGGCGTAGTACGACTGCGAGATCAGGACCTGACCGGGCGTGGCGAGCGCATCATGACCGCGCTGCGGGTTCCCGTCCGCGAAGTACCACGACTCCGGCTGCGCGACGGCATAGTACGAGTCTGGGTCGACTCCCCAAAGGCCGGCGCAGCAGTAGCCGGGCGTCACGTAACTGAACTGCAGGACCTTCGAGACGCCGGCAACCCCCGGGACGGCAGTCAGGTTCGCCGTGAGATCAGACGCGGCTTTGAGCGGCGAGACGGCCATGTCCGCCCCGACCTGGGCATGGATCTCCCGGACGGTGTGCGCGTCCGTGGTCGCTAGCACGGATAGCGTGAAGGTCCCGAATGCAAGTCCCAAAGCGATGATGATCGCGACGTTCGAGGACCGCCGCGGGTTCCGGGTGAGGTTCCTTCGCACGAAATAATACAGATCGCCGACGAGCGGCTTGGCGGCGTGGGAGAACCAGTCATACACCTTACCCGTCGACCGCGTCAGGAGGCGCGTGATTCCCACGATGAGCATGAGCGGGACGAACGGGATCAACAGGATCGGCAAAATGCCGATGAACAGGAAGAAGTACAGGCTTCCGCCCAACCTGCCCTGGCTCAGCCATACGCCGATGTAGTCCAACGCGCCGATCGTCACGAGGGCGATGTCCCACTTCGGGCTGTAATGGATCTTCGTCTCGCCCGGGGCGTAATACCGGAGGGTCTCGATGATCGGGAGGCTCGCCGTCCGTTTCGCGGACCGGTACGCGACGACGAACATGAGGACGACGCTCAGGAAGCCGACACCGAGGACCGTGTCCGTCGAGACGAAGAACGCCGCGTATTGCGGCGGGGCGCCCGTCGTCGGAGCGACGACGCCGAGCAGGAATCGACTCAGCACGACGCCGATCGCGAGGCCGACCGCCGCGGCGATCAGCCCGCCGACGATCGCCTCGAGCAGCAGGAGGGTGATGAGTTGGCCTCTCCGCGCGCCTCGCGTCTTCACGACCGCGAGTTCGCGCCGACGCTCCGCGTGGCTCAGGTCCACGCCGACGGCCCCGAGGTACACGCCCAGGAAGACCACCGGGAGGGAGAACAGGAGGTACTGGAGCCGCTGCCCCGCAATCCGATCTTGGACGTCCTTGATCCGGGAGAGGATGTTGTCCTGGATGCTGTAGGCGTCGGCCCCGAGGATCACCTGGATCCGCCGCTGGATCCGCTCGAGGTTTCGCGTCGTGCCGTCGACATCGTACGGGTTCACGTACGATGTGCGATCGATCCACACTTCGCCGTTGATCGGGTATCCGTAACCAAAGGTCTCGTTCAGTTGTCCCAGGAACCAATCCGCATCGCGGAGGTGGATGAGCGTCAGGCCAAACGCGTAGTAGGGAGGCGGTCCCGGATATCCGCCGTTGTACGCAGGGTAGGACGGGGGCTCAATTATCGCGGCGACGGTGAGGTTTGTTGTGACTAGGTTCGTCGCGTTGTACTGGTAGCCTGCCGTGACCCGATCGCCCACGCCGACGCCGAGTGCGCTCGCGAACTCCTTCGTCATCGCGACGCTGCCCCGCGGGATGTCGAGGGTGCCTGGTCTCGCGACGTCGCGGATGAGGGACGGCAGGTGGTCCGTGTCGACCGCGAACGTCGAGGTTCCGTACCAGACATTCGCCGGGCTCGCCGGGTTCACCCATTGCGAGACTTGAATGTAACGGTAGAGCGAGGTGTCGACGACGCCCACGGTACTGCTGATTGCGTCCCGCAAGGTCGTGTAGTTGAATGAAGCCGGATTCGCGACATTGACGGAGAAGCTGAAGTCGCCCGAGATGCCCGCGAGGGCCGCGTCGAGCGTCGCGCGCGCCGAGGAGTCGATCGCGATGAACGTGCCCGAGACGAAGATGACCGCCAAGAGTACGCCGAGGATTGAGGAGATCGTCCGTCTACGATTCCGCAAGACGGCTTGCGCGGCGTAGGGCGCGAGGCCCATGAGGTCCCTCCGGCTCTCCTCCGGAAAAGGCCATCCGCGCTATAAGCGCGTTGGGAACGTTCGGCGCGCGCCGTCTAGAACCTGCCTTGCACCGGAGGAGGCGCGAGAAATGGGTCGTTCAACATCGTCGGTTTTAAGGTGCCGGATGCCTAGTGCGGGCCGTGGGGGAAGACGTGCTCGTCTTCGAGAGTCGCTCGCCGCGTCGCCATACTCGTAAGGCCGTCGTCTTGGCCGCAATCCTGTCGGCGGCCGCGTTCGCGGGACTCCTAGGAGCCCCGCACGTGGTGGCGGACCAAGGCGCCCCGGACGCGTGCGGCTACAGTTGGACGGACAGCAACGATCCCGCGCCGAAGGTCGCGTTCAACTGGATCGAGATCCACGACAACGGCACTCGAATCGGAGACACGGATTGGGTCGGGAACAGCGACGACGGCTACTACGCCATCTCCCTCGGATTCGGATTCCCGTTCTACGGCGCCGCCTCCCCACCATCAACGCAGGCCTTCGTGGGCACGAACGGCTACGTGTCCTTCGGCCACGGCTACGCCGCGTATGTGCTTCCGCCAATCCCCGATCCCGCGGAGCCGAACAACGCCGCGTACGCGTTCGGGATCGACCTCCGCACACAGGATGCGTCGGGGGAGGCGGGCGTCTATTTCCTCCAGGGCGGCAGCCGGGACTGGATGGTGATCGAGTACTACCGCGTCCCGGTGTACGGGACGACGGACGTTCAGACCTTCGAAGTCGTTCTCCGTGCGAACGGCGACGTCTGGTTCCAGTACCTTTCTCTGACGAACACCCCGCGGGTGGTCGGCATCGAGAACGCGGATGGGTCCACCGCGGTCCCGTACTACGGCGCCTTGTCGGATAGCCTCGCAATCCGCTTCTCGCCGCCCGCGGCGGGCGGGGCCGTCGGCGTCGCGTTGGCGCCGTGCTCCCAAGGGATGGAGGTCCGGCCCGCGACGTCCGTGGACGCGCCCTTGAACGCGACGAACACAGGGACGGGCACGGATACGTTCGAAATGACGTTCAGGTCGCCGTCGGGATGGAATGGGACGTTCTACGAGTCCGACGGCGCGACACCTCTCCCGGATTCCGACGGCGATTCGATCCCCGACACGGGGGCCCTAACTCCGGGCGGATCCGCCGACATGGTCTTGCGGGTCGACGTCCCTTCGGGCGCGTCGGGGACGGAGTTCGCAAGCGTCACGGCGACGTCGAGCGCGGACGCGAACGTCTCGGACACGGCGGTCGTGCAATACCGCGTCCCGTCCGCCTTCTTCACGCCGCCGCACTTCGATCACGGGGTGGACACGAACGGCAACGGCCAGTTCGACTACCTCGTCCTCGATGTCAACTTCACCGCCACGACGAATTCCACCTTCTTCATCTCCGGAACGCTCCACGATCCAGCGAACAATCTGTATTTGTCCACGTACAATCTCTCGTCGCCGGGGATCGGGCCTTCCGCCGTCTCGATGTACTTCGACGGCCGACAGATCAACGCGAGCCAGATCGACGGGCCGTACCTCGTCGATCTTGACCTGTTCGATCTCAACGTCTTCGCGTTGGTCGACAACGGGACGCACACGACCCGCGCGTACAGCCATCTTGACTTCGAGGCCGCGCCCGCGCACCTCGCTCCGCCCCACTACGATCGGGGCGTGGACACGAACGGGAACGGTCTCTTCGACCTCCTGAACGTCAACGTGAGCGTGCAGGTGCAGACCCCGGACTGGTATGATGTTCAGGCGTTCCTGCACGATCCGACGGACACGGTCACGCAATCGAACTACACGATGGCGTACCTCCCGGTGGGCCTCCAAACGATGACCGTGTCCTTCGTGGGCTGGCAGTTGAACGGCGGCGGCATCGACGGCCCGTACGACGTGCAGCTGAGCCTGTTCGCGTCGTCCGGCTTCGTGCCCCTCGGCCAGGACACCCACGTGACGCAGGCGTACGATCACAACGCCTTCGAACGGCCGCCCTCGATTCCATCGGCGTTTGCGACGACGCCCCCGACCATCGACGGGGCGATCGTCGGCACGGAATGGTCCACCGCGACGATCCTCGATCTGTCGACGATCCCGAACAACGCGCTCCCCGCCTACATGTACGTGGAGAATGACAACACGATGCTCTACGTCGCCTACGACGCGGTCGGGGACCAGACGCAGGACGCGTTCGATGGCGCCTCGCTCGCCTTCGATACGGGCAACGATGCGGTCCCGACCGCGGGCCACGAGGACCAGTTCGTCCAGGGAGGCTGGGCGCCGAACGACCAGGCCCACTACGTCTACGATTCCTCGTACGGCACATGGCTCTTACAGGATTCGCCGTACGACACCGGCCTCCCGAACGAGGCCGGCCTCGCGAGCGCGTGGGGCTTCGGCCCGAGCCCCTTCTCCGGCGTGGACCACCGCATCTACGAATTCGCGATCCCGCTCGCGTTGCTCGGCGCGTCGCCCGGCGACGTCCTCGGCTTGTTCGCGGGCAGCCAAGCCGCGCCCGGAGTCGTCGACGGCGCGACCTTCACGTACAGCCTGTGGCCGGTGTACGGGTACGGCCCGGCGCAGATGTTCGCCTATGGGGACCTCTTCCTCGGAAGGGACACGACGCCTCCGACCCTTTCCATCACCTCGCCGACCGGAGGGACGCTCGTCGGGGTCGATGCGGTGACCGTCTCGTGGAGCGCCTCCGATCTCGGCGGCCTGGACCACATCGACTTCGTCCTGGACGGCGGTCCGACGGTCCACCTGCCCGCGACCACCACCTCCTATACCGCGACGGGCCTCACGGACGGCCTCCATATATTCGACGTCACCGCGTTCGATCCGGCGGGCAACACGGCTTCCGCGTCAACGTTCGTCCGGGTGGACACGATTCCGCCGAGCGTCACGATCGCAACGCCGAGCGACTCGGAGGCCCTTGGCTCCGCGACCGTCCTCGTCCACTGGTTCTCCGCCGATGCCAATGGCGTCGATCTCTTCGAGGTCTCCCTCGATGGCGGCACGTCGGTGAGGGTGAACTCGGCGATCGACTCAACCGATTTCACGGGAGTCTCGGACGGGACGCACACGGTCAACGTGACCGCGTACGACAACGCTGGGCATGCCGGCTCGGACGTCGTGTCCTTCACGGTGGACACCGCGCCTCCGACGGTGACCGTCTCGAACCCCGCACAGGGTTCGGTCGTTACGGCTTCCTCGGCGACGCTGCGGTGGACCGGGTCCGACGCGACGAGCGGGATCGACCACTTCGACGTGAGCCTAGATGGCGGCTCACCCCAGAGCTTCTCCGCCACGACGACCTCGTTTGTGTTGTCCGGGCTCGCCGATGGGTCGCACACCGTGACGGTACTCGCGTACGACCGCGCCGGCAACTCGGCAACGTCCACCGTGTCCTTCCGGGTCGACACCGCGGTGTTGAGTCCGTCGGGCCCGTACGGCAGCGCGGTTATCCTCGGCATCGTGGCCGCCGTGGTTGTGGCTGCGCTGGCGGCGATCTTCCTCATGCGGCGTCGGAAGCGCGCGCCGCCTCCGAGTGGCGGTCCGAGTCCGTGAGAGGCTTTCGGTGAGGCTGGACCTGGGCCGTCGAACGGCGGGGCTAACGCCTTCCCACCAGAGCCGCATCGCCACTGCATGAAGAGCCGATTCTATTACGCGGGGATCCGCGTCCGGAACCTCAAGCGCTCGATTGACTTCTACACGAAGCTGTTCGGGATGAAGGTCGCGGCGCGGGGCACGATGCCGCACGGCGGCAAGTACGTCCAGCTCGTCACCCCCGGCACGCGGATGCGGTTGGAACTGAATTGGTATCCGACGGGAAGCCGGTTCTATGTGCCGTACCGCCACGGTGAGGAGATGGACCATCTCGCGTTCATCGTGGACGACGTCCGCGAGGCGTACAAGTCGTTCGTCCGTCGTGGCGTCAAGGTCGCGGTCGATCCCGAGCACTCCGAGGGAACGGAGGTCTACGTTAAGGATCCCGACGGAATCTGGATCGAACTCCTCGGATGATTCCGAATCAAAAGGGGAAGGAGGTCCGCCTTCGAGGCGGGCCTTGGTTTCGGACGGATCGCTTCAACCCGGCGTGACGGCCCCGATGACCGGCTTGAACAGCCACATGCCGTCTTACTTCGGATAGTGTTTCGCGCGGTCCGCCGCTCGAATCCGTGGGAGCCAGTCGCCCGTGACCATGTACACGACCCGCAGTCCGATGTTCACGGCGTGGTCCGCGATTCGCTCGAGGTATCGGTTCACGAGGATGTACCGCGCCCCGCTCTCCGTGTCGAGCGTTCGATCCGACATGCGGTGCACGAGGTCCGCGAAGATCTCGTCGTGCATCCGATCGACCGCGTCGTCCACTTCCATGATGTTCCGCACGGACTCGGCATCTCGACGTACGAACGCGTCGATGGCGGTGTCGACCATCTGGATCGTCTGGTCCGCCATCTCTCGGATCCGCGCGACGTCCGATCGGGGCGTGGTTGCGGTGCTCCCGAACTGGAGCGTGAGCTCGCTGAGGTCCTTCGCGTAACGGCCGATCCGGTCTAGGTCGGTCGTGATCTTCAGGGACGTCGTGATCGTCCGCAGGTCCCGCGCCACGGGCGCGTGCAGCGCGATCAGGTCGATGCACGTCCGCTCGATCTCGAGCTGGAGGCCGTACACCTCCTGGTCCAGCGTGAAGACTTCCCGCGCGGTCTCCGTGTCGAGGCGTGTGAGGCCGTCGATCGCCTTGCGGATCGCGAGCTCGCTGAGCTCCGCGAGGGTCACCATGTTCTCGTTCAGCTTGTGCAGTCCCTTCTCGAGGGCCTTGCGTTCTGCGGCTTGCGGCACTATCCGAACCTCCCGGTGATGTAACTCTCCGTGAGCGTTTCGCGGGGCCGTTCGAAGAGCTCGCGCGTCCCGTTCACCTCGATGAGCTTCCCCAGATACAGGAAGGCGGTCGTCTCCGCGACCCGCGCGGCCTGTTGCATGTTGTGCGTCACGATGACGACCGTGTAGTCTTTCTTCAGGTCGAAGATCAGGTCTTCGATCTTCGCGGTCGCGATTGGATCGAGCGCGGAACACGGTTCGTCCATGAGGATGACCTCCGGCTTCACCGCGAGGGCGCGCGCGATGCACAGCCGCTGTTGCTGGCCGCCGGAGAGGCTCGCCCCGCTCTTGTCGAGGGAATCCTTCACTTCCTCCCAAAGTGCGGCTGCCTTGAGGCTCTCGAGGACCGCACCGTCGAGCTTCTCCCGCTTCCGCTCCCCGTTCAGCCGCAACCCCGCCGCGACGTTCTCGTAGATCGTCATGGTAGGGAACGGATTCGCCTTCTGGAAGACCATCCCGATACGGCGGCGCACGCTCACGGGGGAAAGTGCGTAGATGTCGTCCTGATCCAAGATGACCTTCCCTTCCGACCGCGCCTTCGGGATCGTCTCGTGCATCCGGTTAAGGCAGCGGATCAGGGTCGACTTCCCGCATCCCGACGGACCGATGATCGCGGTCACGGAGTGCTCCTCGAAATCCATGGTGATGTCCTGGATCGCAAGTTTCGGTCCATACCAGGCCGAGAGAGCTTCGGTGCGGATCTTCGCCGCCACGGTGCTCACCCCGAAACGGAGCGCAGGCGGACGATGACTCGGGAGGTGATGCTGATCACGAGCATGATGAGGACGAGGATGAGGGACGCGCCCCACGCCGCCTGGTTCTGGGCGGTGGAGGGACTCAGCGCGAAGACGTAGATCGTGTGCGGCAGGGACTCGATCGGATGGTCGAGGCCCGAGAAGCCAAACGGACTGCCGAAAGCGGTCATGAGCAACGGCGCCGTTTCGCCACCGACCCGCGCGACGCCCAGGAGGGCTCCGGTCAGGAGGGCGCTGCTCGCGGAAGGGAGGACGACGCGGAGGATCGTCCGATATTGAGGAATCCCGAGGGCGAGGGCCGACTCGCGCGTGGCTACGGGCACGAGGCGCAGCGCCTCTTCGGCGGCGCGGGCCACAAACGGGACCATGATCGTGGAGAGGGCGATGACTCCGGTGGTTGTGCTGAAGACCAGCCGTGTATCGACGACGCCTAGCAAGCCAAGTTCCAGGATGACCGAGTAGGCGAAGATGCCGACGATGATCGACGGGATCTGCGTCATGACCTCGACGAAGAAGCGGATCGCGAAACCCACCCGGTTCTTGCCGAACTCGGAGAGATAGATTCCCGTGAGCACGCCGACCGGCAGGGCGATGAGGGACGTCATCGCGATCAGGATGAGAGTCCCTTGGATTGCGTTCCCGATTCCGCCTTCGCCGGTATTGAGCACGAAGAAGCTGGGACCGATCGCCTGCAAGCCGCGGCCCGCGGCTTCGATCAGGATGCTCCCGAGCGGGATGAGGGCGAGGACGACGCACGCGAGGGCCGCCACGCTCATCACGATGTCCTTCAGATAGCGCCAGGTGTCGCGCTCGAGGAGAAACGTCATGCGGCCTCCCCGACTCCCATCACCCGGCGGACCATGAGGCGGGCGAAGATGTTGATCGCGAGGGACATCAGCATGAGGACGAGTCCCAGTTCGATCAGCGCACTCAGCTCGAGCGGCCCCGCCTCCGTGAAGTTGTTGGCGATCCAGCTCGCGATCGTCTGCCCTTGATCGAACAAGGAGACGGAGATCGCATTGCGGTTGCCGATCGTCATTGTGACCGCCATCGTCTCTCCGACGGCCCGGCCGAGGCCCAGGATGACCGCGCCGAAGAGCCCCGCGCGCGCGTACCGGAGGACGGCGACCCGCGTCGTCTCCCAGCGCGTGGCGCCTAGGCTCAGCGCCGCCTCCCGCTGGCTTTGGGGCACCGCGAGGAGGGATTCGCGGGAGACGGCGGAGATCGTCGGGATGATCATGACCGCGAGGATGACGCCCGCCGTGAACTTGTCCGTCCCGATCGGATTGCCTTGGAAGATCGGGAGGAATCCGAAGATGTCTTGGATGACGGGCTCGACGAAGGCCCGCATCACCGGGCTCAGGACGAAGATCCCCCACAGCCCGTAGACGACGGACGGCACGGCGGCGAGGAGCTCCACCACATACGTGAGCGGGATCCGGAGCCATCGCGGCGCGAGTTCGGAAAGGAAGATCGCGATGCCCAGGCTGATCGGGACTCCGAAGAGGAGTGCGAGCGCGGACGTCACGAGCGTCCCGTAGACGAACGGTACCGCACCGAAGACTTCTGGAGGGACCGGGTTCCAAATCGATCCACCGAGAAACCCGATGCCGAACGTCCGAATCGACTCGTCCGCGACGACAAACAGGATGACGACGATTAACGCAAGCAGCCCCACGACCCCGACGGCGACCCCGCCCGAGAACCAGAGAAATAGGGAATCACCCAGGGAGGCCGTCGTGCGCACACGGCCGCGCCCCCAGGGGATTCGAAAGAGGTGCATGCGTCGTTCGCCGGGCGAACCGTTCTCAGCTATGTAGTGTTTGTCCATTGAACGTGATGCTGCGGATTGCGGTCTCGTCGAGGGTCACGACGGACGGCGGCAGCGCCGGATACACGAGCCCTGCGGCATACTGCTGGCCACCGGGCTCATGGACGGCCCACCACAGGAAGTCCACCAAGGCCAGTGCCTTCGTCTGGGTCATCGAGGAACCGATCGTGTTCAGTTCCACGTAGACCAAGAGATACGTGAAGCTCGAGATCGGATAGCTGTTCGCGCCAGCCGCGTTCAGGATCGACACGTTTCCCCAGTCGCCACTCGGGCTCGGGAGGGACGATGCGGACGCCGCTGCCGCCGCGGTGCTCGCGAGGCTCGGCAGGATGAAGTTCCCCGCCGGATTCTGGACCTTCGCGACCTTCATCGAGTTCTGCACCGTGTACGCAAGCTCGACGTAACCGACCGAGTCCGGCGTCTGGAGGATTTTCCCCGCGACCCCGGCGTTGCCGGCGACTCCGATTCCGACGGGCCAGTTGATCGACTTGCCGACGAGGCTCGAGTTCCATCCGGAGCCCGCGACGTGCAGGTAGCTCGTCCACACGAACGTCGTCCCGCTGCTGTCGGAGCGATGTACCACCGTGATCGCGGAGCTCGGCAAACTCACGCCGGGATTCAGCGCCGCGATGCTCGGGTCGTTCCAGGTTGTGACATTCCCGAGGAAGATGTCCGCGAGGACCTGCCCGGTGAGGTTGAGGCCCGACGACAAGCTCGCGACGTTGTACGCCGCCGTGACGGCGCCGATCGTCTCCGGGATGTGGAGCAGCCCCGGCGCCGCAGCACGCTCGCTCGGCTTCAGGGGCGCGTCGCTCCCGGCGAAGTCGACGGTCTTTGCGGTGATCTGAGAGATCCCGCCCCCGCTGCCAATCGCCTGGTAGTTGACCTGCACTCCGGTCAAGTTAACGTAAACGTTCGACCATTTGCTCATCAGCGGGTACGGGAAGGTCGCCCCCGCCCCGAGGAGCGTCGTGTGCTGCTGCGGGGGATTGAACCAACCCGCCAGGACCGCGATCGCGATCAGGATGGCTGCAACGGCGATGCCCTCCACGACGATCCAGATGCGCCTGCGGCCGGAGGCCTGGTGCAGCCGCTCCATCTCTTCCGGTGTTCCTGTCATTCGTCTCACACTCTCCTCGATATCCGCAATTTCGTTTTCCTCTGAGGCCGACGGAGTCCCCGGCGGTCTATGACGGTTGCCGATGGAGTGTTCCCTGTCAAACGATGTCCAAGGACGAACTATATAGACTATAGGGCGAACCCTTTTCCCTCAATAGCAAGTGGAAGACTCCGAGTGAGGGGAATGGAAGGACGGAAGTTGCAGCTCACCGGCGGTTCGACGTACGTCGTCTCGTTGCCGAAGCGGTGGGTCGTCGATGCCGGCTTGAAGGCGGGCGACACGGTCTTCCTCGACACCCAGACGGACGGAGCCGTCTCGATCCGGCCGCGGCCGGGCGAGAAGCCCCAGATGCGCCGGCGGGTGTTCGAGGAAAAGGGCGAGGAGCGGCGGGATCACCTCTTGCGGAAGCTGATCGGCGCATACATCGCCGGCTTCAGCTACATCGAGATCCGGTTCCGACCGGAGACGGGGCCTTTCGTACGTCGGGTCGCCAGAGACTTCAGTCGGATGGTGATCGGCCCCGAGGTGATCGAGGAGACGCGGAACACGGTCGTGATCCAGGATCTCTCCGACACCGCTGAATTAAGCGCCGAGAAATGCCTTCGCCGGATGCACCTCACCGTGCGCGCGATGCATGAGGACGCCTTGATCGCGTTGCGGACGCATGACGAGGCGCTGGCGCGCGACGTGGCCCAGAGAGATCAGGACGTGGATCGGCTCTATTGGATGGTCGCGAAGCAGTACAACATGGCCCACATGCCGGGCGCGAGTGCGTCGGACCCGAAGGCGAAGACGGAGTTGCACAACTACCGCCTCATCGCGAAACTCTTCGAGCGGATCGGGGACCACGCCGAGCGCATCGCGCGTACGTATCCGGTCTTCGCGGAACGCGGGCTCGACCCGAGGCTCCTGAAGGAGTTCGACGCGGCGCGGCAATCCGCGATCGGAATCCTTGACACGGCCTTCACCAGTCTGCTCACGGCGGACATCGACGCCGCCAACACGGCGGTCGACGAGCTGGCCCACCATCAGAAGTTGATCGATGGCCTGTCGCATCACGTCGCGACGAAGAAAGGAGAGGAGCTCCTGGCCCTTGCGGCAATCGTGGACAGCCTCGGACGGACGGCCGGGTACGCGACCGACATCGCCGAGATCGCGATTGACCACGCGGTCGCGCGGACTACGGAATCTCCATAGGTCTCCGGAGAATACGACGCCAAGGCTTTCTGCCCACGGATGCTTGGTTGGGGACGATGAGCGGACTCGTTACACCGCTGCCGCCACGGGAGGCGGCCCACGTCGTGCGCGACTACTACGACTCGCTCTCGCACGGCCGGATGATCGATGCGCTGAACCTCTTCGCAACGGATGCGGTCGTGACGGACGAGAAAGGCAAGGAATCGAAAGGCATCACCGCAATCGCGGCGTCGCTTCTCGAGTATCGGAAGCCGAACGCCCTATCGCTCGACGTGGTCGAGGACCGAGGCGGCGATGTGACCGCGCTCTTTCACAAGGATCGGAACCACCGCTATCGCGGCACATTCTCGATCGACCACGGACGGATTCGCTCCGTGCGTGTCGAGCGCCTATCGTGAAGCGTGCGAGGGACCGATTCGAAACCTCGCGTGGTTTCGCAGCCGCTGAAAGGGTCTTGTTTGGGCGGCCTTCGCAGAGGCTTCGGCTAGTCCATTTCCTGCCGCCGCCAGAATGCATCGATTCGTCCGGGGAGGATGAAAACAGCCGGGAAGATCAGGTACGTGAGGAGGCTGATCCGCGGGTCGACGAACGAAAGGAGGATTGCGATCGTGGAGAGGACGGGCCCGAGCAGGATTCGTCGGCGGCCCGACCGGATGATTTCCGAGTCGAGGTCCGCATCCACGAGATGATGGTGCACGGTCGCGTACCAGAACGAGGCATAGAGCAGGAATTGGACCGCGAGGAGATTCAGCCCATAGACGATGAGCGTCGCCCGCTCCAGGTCATGTCGGCCGAGGAGGGTGCTGGAGAGGGGCAAGAGGCCGATGAACATCAGGAAGAGATTGTTGAGCCAAATCAGCGTCCGGTCCGTGCGACGGACGTAGTGGAAGACGATGTGATGGCCGACCCAGAAGACCGCGACGATGAAGAAGCTGAGCGCGTAGATCAGGACCCCCGTCAGGACCTCGAGAAAATCCGGCAGAGGTTGGTTGATGGGACCCGTGATGAAGGGCAAGGTCAGGCTCAGCCCGAGGATCGTCATGACCGCGCTGAAGATGCCGTCCGTCAGCGCTTCGACCCGCGACTTCCCGAGTCCTGCGACGGATCCGCCCCGATCGCTCATGGGACGCGCGGCGGTAAGGTGGGCGTTGGCTATAAGGTCGGCCCGGGACCGACCCGGGAATCTTCGCCTTCCTATCTCGATCGCTCGACGCCGCTTGGCGACTCCGTTTCCTCGCCTCGATCCTCGCCGACCGGGACCGTGGCAAGGAAGACTCGGAATCCGGGCGAACCATAGAGCGCAATCTTGAATGCGCCTTCGAACACCGCGCCGTGCCCCATCTCGACCGGCCGTTTCTCGATCATGCCCGCTCCGCGGAGGACGTAGGCCACGCCTCGTCGCGTGGGGTCGATGGGGACCGAGAGGTCCGCCTCTCGGGTGAACTCGATGTCGGTGCACTCCATCTTCATGAACGTCTCGGCCCGCGCGTCGGGACCGACCACGGGGCGTTGCACGATGCCATGGAGAGATTCCGTCGCGTCGCCCGCATCCCGGATCTGGATGGACGTCGGCGGAGCCTCCGTGTGCCACGGCAAGCGGAGGACGATCGAGAGCCACCGGGCGGTGCGGTCCTGTTGTGCGGGTTGCATCGTGAGCTCATGCCGGATCTCCTCATGGGCCGTCACGACGAGTACGGATCCGGGAGACAGCACGGTGTGCGAGCCCCCGCCGTCCTCGTGATGGACGTAGCCGTCGAGCACATACACGAGGACCTCCTCCGCTAGGTGCGGATGGAGGCCGGTCTCCTGTCGCCGCGTCGCGACCGTCTCCGCGAAGCGATCGAACGGAGGGAACGGACCCTGCTCCGCGGTCGGCATCAGGAGGTGCGACGTCGGATCGGACAGGTCTTCGTGGCTCGACCGGATGATCACTCGCCCGTGCTGGCCTTTCTCGGTCATCGACGCTCCCCAGCATCGGGCAGGCCCTTGCGAATATCTAACCCCTCCGCCTAGGCAAAGGCTTCATCATCGTCGTGACGCTATTGCGCCAGCCCAGGAGGAGTTGCGGGAGGACTGGAGTGAGCAACGAGACCGCCAATCTCGACGTCAGTCGTGTCGTGACGCTCGTCGGGACCAGCATCGCGATTTTCACCTTCCTTCTTTTCTTCCTCTACCCCCGCTTCGCCTCCAACGAAATTGATCCGATTCTTTTCCAAGTCACGTTGATTGTCATCGGAGTGGCGATCTTCTCGCTGGTCTATGCGGGACTGTACTTCTACACGCTCACGCTTCCCTACTCCCGGGACCCCGCCGAGAGCACGGCGATTCAGCGAAGAGGGGACCTCTTCTGGTTAGTCGGATACACGGTCCTGTTGCTGGAGCCCACCTTGATCCTGCTGACCGTCGGATTGGCGATCGTGGCGGTGGCTTGGCTAGCCCTTTGGATTCTGTACATTTACCTGACGTTGAATGAGTACAGAAAGGCCTTGAGACTGAATGTTCGCTGAAAGACCCGACCCTACCAAGGTCGGGCCGCCCTCTGCGACAAGCAAGGACAGCGACATGACGAACGAGCGGCAGACCGTAGTCGTCTGCGCAGAAACAGGAATTGCCAGTGGCCAGTCCGGATTTGAGCTCACTTCGACTCGCGCGCGGCGGCCGCCTTCGCGGCGAGCGCGGCGAACTCCTCGCGACCGAACGCGGTTCCCGATAGTCCCCAGCCGCCTTCGGCGCCTTCCGTGAGCAAGACCCAAGTCCGATTCGCTTGCGTCGGGTCTCCCCAGATCTCGGCGACGATCTCCGTGATGTCCTTGACGAGCTGACGCTGTCCGTTGCGGCTCAGGGCTCCGGGAGGGGTGATGACCTGAACCCGCACCGTGCGCGCAGAGTCCGTGGCGGCGGTGTGAACGGTTTTCGGGTCCATGCGGTGGATGTACGCCGCCGTGTTGTTCAGGTGGAACGGACCCGGCTTTGCCACCCCTTCCGCGCGGAGGACCGCCCCGGTGAGCGCTTCGGCCAATTTCCGGTCACTGCCCGCGGGGAAGAGATCCGCCGCAGCGTAGACATCGATCATCGGCATTGCAAATCCGTTGAGAGCGACCGTGCTATTTACGTCCATGCTCGGAATCAGACGGCCGAATCCATGCCGATGGAATTGGGTTCAAGGATAGGTTTATTGGTACCCGAGCCGTTGCGCAATTCTCGTTCCTTTCTCGCCTTTGGGGGTCGGGGGGCCAATGAGCGTGCCGCGACTGCTGGCGTTCGTCGGAATTGCGGTGATCCTCGTCGGCACGTTGCTGGCGGCGGTTGTGGTACCGGGTCCGAGTCACCGGGTTCCCGTCGCCGGGACGGCTGCGAAGATCCCGGTTTGGAATCGCCTCGTCCCCCGAGGAGGCCATTCGCTGGAGTCGGCGCGGCGTTCCGTCGCGCGCACGCCCGTTCCGGGGAGTCTCCCGATGGCGAATGTGTACCCAACCGGCATCGAGTACGACGGCGGGAAGGGGGAGATGTTCGTCGCGGACGCAGCCTCGGACAACGTGACCGTAATCTCCGACGTCACGAACACCCTCCTCGCGAACATCCGCGTGGGCGTCAACCCGTTCGGATTGGCCTACGACGGCGCGATGGGCGAGATCTTCGTCGCGAATCAGGCATCGAACGACGTGAGCGTGATCTCCGACGCGACGAACTCCGTCGTGGTCGCGAGCATCCCGGCGGGCTCGGGTCCGCAGTGGGAGGCCTACGACAGCGCGAAGGGCGAAGTGTTCCTCGCGAATGCGTTCTCGAACAACGTGACGGTGATTTCCGACGCCACGAATGCGGTCGTCGCAAGCATCCAGGTCGGTTCCTATCCAGCCGGCGTGGCCTACGACGGGCCGAGGGGAGAGGTCTTCGTCGCAAATGCGTTCTCGAACAACGTCACCGTCATTTCGGACACGACGAACGCCATCGTCGCGAACATTGGGGTGGGTGGCGGACCGTTCGGGTTGGCCTATGACAGCGGCAAGGGAGAAGTGTTCGTCGCGAACCAGGCATCGAACAACGTCACCGTGATTTCGGACGTGACGAACAGCGTTGTTGCGGACATCGCCGTCGGTTCCTATCCAACCGGAGTCGCCTACGACGCGGGGAAGGGCGAGGTCTTCGTGTCGAATCTGTTATCGAACAACGTCAGCGTCATATCCGACGCTATGAACTCCGTCGTGGCGACCATCGACGTCGGCACCTCCCCGTTCGGAGCGGCCTACGACAGCGCGAGGGGCGAGGTCTTCGTGGTCAACTCGAACTCGAACAACGTGAGCGTGATCTCCGACACGACGGACTCCGTCGTGGCGACCATTCCGATCGGTCCAATTCCCTCCATGTATTCGGTAGCGTTCACGGAGACGGGGCTCCCGACCGGCACGTCGTGGTCGGTGACGGTGAACGGGACCGCCCAAAGTTCGACTTCGGGGACGATCACGTTCTCCGAGCCCAATGGGACCTACGCGTACACGGTGGGCTCGGTTTCCGGGTACATCGCCTCGCCTTCGTCGGGGTCCGTGACGGTCACCGGCGCCGACGTCGGCACGTCGATCGCGTTCACGCAAGTCACGTATTCGGTGATGTTCGCGGAGACGGGGCTCTCGACGGGCACCTCGTGGTCGGTGACCCTTGCCAGCGTTTCCCACTCCTCAGCGACGACCTCGGTGATGTTCTCGGAACCGAACGGGACTTACATGTACACCGTGGGCTCGCCGACCGGATATAGGGCGAACCCTCCCTCGGGAACGATCCCGGTGAACGGGCAGGACGTGTCAAAGGCCATCACGTTCTCCGCCATCTCCGCCGGGCCGACGATCAGCGCGTTCACCGTCTCCGCCTCGACGATTACCCTCGGATCGAGCGTGACCTTTGCGACGACGGCGACCGGCGGGACGGCCCCACTGACGTACGGATACGCGGGACTGCCTTCCGGCTGCTCCTCGGTAAATGCGTCCACGCTGACCTGCACTCCAATGGCGACGGGGAGCTTCTCGGTCACGGTGACGGTGACGGACTCCGTGGGTCGCAGCGCGACCGCGACGGTCCCCCTCATCGTCAACGCCCAATCGGAAGGGAGTCCGTCCGGCAGTACGATCCTGGGCTTGCCCACACTCGAGGCATACGCGATCCTCGCCGCCATCGTGATCATCGTCGGGGGCGTCGTGGCCATCTTCTGGTCCAGACGAAGACGCATGAGGCAGCCTCCTTCGCCGCCCTTGTCCTAGCGGCCTTGACTTCAGGCCGAGCAATTCTCTGGGCGGCGGGCCAGACGTCAATTGGTTCTCGCCCTCCATGAATGGGTCCGTCCGGACCCGAACTAGTTGCGGTTTGGGTCCGATGACTCAACGCCTTCTCCCGCGTTGCCGCCGTCGGAAGTGCTCGGGGGTGATTGGCCGAAGTTTGGCCGGCGGAGCCACATCGAGCGTCTCGGTGACCCTTCGCCAGTCAAGCTGACATCGAGGGATTTCCCGCCAGGCCGACGGAACTCCTTCAAGCTGCCTGAGGTACCCTGCATTCCACAGCCAGCGCATGGCCGCTTTCACTTCATCTTTCCCGCCCTTCTGCTTAATACCCACACAGCCGTAATCGCAAACGCCGCCTTCGCAATACCGGATGATATGCCAAAGGATTTTCCATTGGACGGGACGCTGGCTTCCCCACAGACCTCTCGCCGTTTCCGGAAAGAGGGCAGTGAACTTCTCGTATGCCGCCTGGTTATCGGGGTTCCATCGTGGGTTGCCTGTAGTAACAGCGCAGGCAGATGAGGTCAAGGGGTGAGACTTCCTCAACCTTATGCTTCCATGGAGCCGGCCGGACCCATTCGAACCGTGTTTCCGCTCCGCACTCAGCGCACGCGCTCATGGCTCACCTTCACGGTGTGATTCAGCGGGGCGTGTCGAGAAGTTGCGGGCTGTCCGCTGACCTCCAGGATTCGTTTCTTGGTAAACTCTAGGCAATCAGCCGAGGCGTCGATCCCGATGGCTTTCTTCCTAAGTCTCAGGGCGACCACCGCCGTCGTGCCGCTCCCGACAAAAGGATCGAGCACCGTTCCGCCTCGCGGGCATGTCGCTCGGATTGGCAGCTCAACCAATGCTTCAGGAAACACGGCATAGTCAATCTCGGGAGAAGTGGAGTCCTCGACTTGAAGGGTCCAGACATCTGTCGGCACGCCGCCCCTCGGAGTTCTCACGACGCCATTCTTCCCCGAAATCGGTGGCAATGGGGGCTTTCTGATCGCATCCATGTCGTAGTATGCGTCTTTGCTCTTCACAAAGTGAAAGAGCAGCTCGTGGGCAGGAGTAAGTCGGTCCTTGGCCGCGTTACGGACGTGCCTTGGTTTGTGCCAGATCACCTCGTTTCTGATTTTCCATCCGATTTCTCGCATCGCGAATGCGACTCGCCACGGGATTCCCAGCCATTCCTTCCGTTCGCACTTGTCATCGAGATTGAGCCAGTAACTTCCCGTGGGCTTTGTAACACGGTACAACTCCCTCCCGACTGACGCGAGGGCTTGAACGTATTCGTCCACGGTCTTTTCGCTTCCGATTTCGTGGATCGTGTCGCCGACGTGCCGACGCCCGCTGTAGTACGGCGGGCTCGTGACGGTGCAATCCACGGAATCTTCAGCCAAGGTTCGGAGAACTTCTCGGGCGTCTCCAAGCAAAAGCCCGCACTCCCGGCTTGCGAAGACGGAGGATACCACGTCCGACGTAATCACGGTCCCACCCATACCCTTTTGTGGGCCGCGAGACGCGCATTTGGCCACGTCCGTAAACCATGCCTTGCTTCCCCGCTTCCGGGCATTGTGCGTCCGTGAACAGGGAATATTGGACAAATCGCCGGAGCGTTGGAATTCCGATGTCCGCGTGAGCTCCAGGATCTCATTGGACCTGGTCCAGTGATTTCCTCACGTGTCTTCGAACTTGCCTGGGTCGGGACGGGACAGTCGGACAGCCGATTGTCATCGCGAACGAGCAGCCTTCTTTACGGGAGTCTAACCTCGGTAGCGGCCTTAGTCCACGAGGCGCAAAGCTGTGGGGCGGTGAGCTGGAAGCGAACTTCATTTCGCAGTATCTTAGACCCTTGGCTGCCTTTCGATTTTTCGCGCTTGTCCTCCCTCGCGTCCAAGAACGGGGCCTGCACCAGTATTCAGTGGCCCTCGGCGAGGGCCTGGGAGGACGGTTGCGTCCTGAGCTTGTTCGTATTATGGGAGGCCCGGATCTTCCACGAGTCCCCGTCCTTCACAACGACCTGCGTGAAGATCCCTTCTCGAGGTTGGCGCGGCGTCCCGTCTAGGTCGCGGTCCCCTTCCAGTCGCCATTCGACGTGGACGAGAGCCACGCCGGGCCGCAGGCGGCCCGTGTGGACCTGGTTCACGCGAAATAGACTGTCCTTGAATTGAGTTCGAAGTTTCTCCTCATGGTATCGCTCGAAGTCCGTCCGCCCTTTCAGCCACGTCCCGCCAACGGTGACGAAGTCGACGTCCTCGGTGAAGAGCGCGCCGAGGTCCTTGGCGCTGTGCCGGTTCCACGCGTCCTGCCATCTCCGCTCCAGGGCTTCGATGCCTGACCGGTCTGGGTCGATCGCCGCCACGAATCGCCTTCCGCATGTACACATCGGGCATCTGTGGAAGAACCTTCTGATGGAGAATCACATGGGGGGACTTCCCCGAGGTGTCCTGCCATGCCACCCAACCGGAGCGAACCGGGCTCCTAATTTCACTGTCCAAGAGCTGTGGAGCGATAGGCTGGTCAGGAACACTTTGGAGGCCACCGCTGATGGCAGGTTGTTGGCCGGCTGCGAGGACGGACGGAGTTCCGTCGGTCATCGTGCTACTTTCAGACCTCACGAGAGTCGTACTTTCAGTGGCTAAGATTCGGCTGGTCCGCAGTCTACCGGATTCGAACCGGACTGCGGAACGTCTCGGACTAACGAGGCAGGACGGAAAACGATTCGCCGACCGGCCACACCGTGGAGCGCCCGCGGGCTCTTCCTGAGTCCGGTTCCAAAACCTACTAGTACCCCCCCACGATGCTGTGGGTCGGGGGAATTCGTTGGAGGGGAGCAGTGGAATTTGGGACCGCATACGGCAGAAGCCGTTCGCTTTGTGGGTCATCTTCAGTGGATTCGTTTATTTTGGCCTTGTGATCCTCGGCCTCGCCCTACCGACCCTGGTGGCCTCCCCCGCGTCGATCTTGGATCCGATTGCTGCGAGCATCCTCGTGCTCATGGTTCTCTTCTTCGTCTCCGCCTACCTGGGTCTCAAGGGCAAACGCTGGACTTCCGTGCTGACAGCGGTTGTGAGCATCCTGTTCCTCGTCCTGTTCGGTTCTTTCCTCGTGCCGAGTCTCGCGAATCCGGCGGATG
>DASPYU010000003.1:0-49739 GCA_035636595.1 Thermoplasmata archaeon | reverse complement strand
GAGAGGAACGGGGGATCGGCGCCTCTAGTGTATGGGTTGTCTGGCAAGGCATTGCCCAGCAGCCACGCGCTATGCGGATAACGGCTGAAAGCATCTAAGCCGGAAACCGCCCTCAAGACGAGGCATCTTATGGCCGTCGTAATCGACGACGTTGATAGAGCGGGGGTGTACGCACGAAGCTCGCAAGGGCGACGTGTTCAGCCCGCCGCCACTAACCGCCATAGCCACATTTGCACCCGTCGGTGGTGCGTTGGCGGCTTAGCCGTCAAACAGGTTGTGTATGATCGGTCCCGTGATTTTCCCGCGCAAATCCGTTTACAGCGCAAGCTCTTTTGCGTAGTTTACGCCGCGACGGATGCACCATCCGGAACATCCGCGCGAGGCGACGAAATCGCCGGCCCTATCGTCGGGGTGGCTCACCGCCGAAGTGCGTCGCCTTCCAGGCTGCTCGAGTCGTGGTCTTATGGCGCGGATCGACAAAGACGCCCCAGAAGCTAATCACTCCCACCCAGGCAAGCAAGGCTACGTAGAGCCAGATGAGCAAGGCGTCTCCGGACATAGACGGGAAGAATCTGAGTGCCCAAGCAACCACCAACACGAAGAAGAACGCCGCAACCCCGAGAATCGATCCAGTAACGACATAGGCCGAGCGTCTTACGTACCGAAACTCTGACGGGTGCTCCGACATCAGGTGCGACCGCAGCTCCAATTTCGGTACCCTAACCTCGCAAACCCTGCAGCTGTACGGCATGCCGCCTAACGAGCCGACATACTTGCTCCTCATCCGCGCGACGTAAGGCAACGGGGCGAGATTTGCGACAAACCAAGCCACGAGCACGAGGAACACGTACCAGCCCGGCTCGGAGACTTGAAGTAACAACGCGGGAACGAAGAGCGCAAGGAACAGGCCGATTCCCGAAATCACGACAAAGGGCGCTACCCGCCGCATGATCACCGACCCCGCCTGTCGCTGCTGCTCAAGGATGTCGGCGTGAGCGGTCCTCTTGTGCTCACCGATGTCCCGGAAGGGCATCTCCGCCCCACAGATGTTGCAGATGTATGGGCTCGGACGGGGTGGGAGGACCATCACACGCCAGTTTGCAAGCGGTAACTTAACCCTTGCCCCTCAGCTGTGGCCATATCGCTGTTCCGAGCGAGCCGGATCGCTGGACCGCGGTTTGTTTTGCGTCGCCGCCGAGATGCCGCCTATCGCAACCCGCGGGCATGGTCCGGGGGCCGAGATTCGTTCAAGAGGATTTCAATTCCGCGCCTGTGGCGCGTTGCCATCCCGTCAAACACGTTTGCGTATGATCGGTCCCGTGATTTTCCCGCGCAAACGCAGCCGGAGTAGAGGGAGCCCTCGACGTCCGGCATATTTATTCGACCTCTGGACTTCGACGTCCCCATGGCGGTCGAGGCGTGGGCCCGGATGGCGGAATGGTACGACGCAAAGCAAGGCGATGCCGGGGATTTGTGGCATCGGAGCCTCATCGATCCGACATTCCTTCGAGTCGTCGGAGATGTTCGAGGGCGCCGCGTCCTCGATCTCGCGTGCGGGAACGGTTACCTCTCGCGTCGGTTCGCGCGAGCGGGCGCGAAGGTGGTGGGGGTCGATGCGTCCGCCCCGATTCTCGCGCGGGCGCGCGCCCGCGAAGAACACGAACCGTTGGGCATCGCCTATCACGTCGCCGACGCCGCGGACCTCCGCATGCTGGAGGATGCCGGCTTCGACCTCGTCGCCTGCAACATGGCCTTCATGGACATGGAGGACGTCGAAAGGCCAATCCGCGAATCGGCGCGAATCCTCCGGCCCGGAGGCCGACTCGTCGCGAGCCTTTCGCACCCGTGCTTCGACCAAGGTCCGACCTCGACGTGGCTGATGGAGCGACTCTTCCGGACGACGAACGTCTCGCGCAGGATCTCTCGATATCGAGAGCCTTTCGTCGACCAAATTCCGTGGGAGGTCGCGCCCGGCCAGATCGTGACGACGCCGGGATATCATCGTCCGCTGTCCTGGTACGCCCGCGCCCTCCGGGAAGCGGGGTTCTTGATTCGGTCCCTCGAGGAGCCGGCGCCGACTCCGGAATTCTTGACGAACAGCGGGGAAGGATCGTACATCGCCGAGATCCCGAAGCACTTGGTCATCGAAGCGGTTCGTGTCCCGGCGTGAACTTCGCATCACGAACTGACGAGCGGATCTGCCCTCGCAAGGAAGAAAGAAGGTGGGTGACCTCGCGGCATGCGAGGTCACTTGGTGGGGCTCGACTATCCGAACGTGTGCAACTGGATGTTGCCGCCCGTCAGGTCGCCGCCCTCGGGCGCGGGCGTCCCGTCGAAGTTGTCCACGAAGTAGACCGGGGAGCTGCTCTCGTCCGTGGAGGTCCAGACACCGACCGCGAAGCGATCGTTCCGGCCCGGCTCTCCGTAGTCGCAGGTGACGGCCGCAAAGTGGTATCCCGGCACGCCATCGAGGGTGGCGTCGCCGGCCCACCGGCGGCAGTGCTGCTCGTCATCCGGAGGCCACGGGAAGTAGTCCGTGACGGCCGTCCCCTCGAGGTGGTGCTCGCACGCCGGCCCGTGGTCGACCAGGTTCAGGTGGCCCTTGACGTCGGGCCAGGTCCCCGGTCGGGGGCCTGCATTGAACCCGAAGTTGACCCGGTCGCCGCTGAACGGCACGCCGTCGCAGGTCGCCTGGCCGTCCTTCGCGAAGAAGAACCCGCCACCGGTCATGAAGTCCTTCGAGGGAATCCACGCCGGGGAGACCCCGCCGTCCATGCCTTGGACGGACAGAGAGAATCCGTTCCCGCTGCCACAGCTGACGGAGCTCTGCGCGCTCGAGACGACCGCCTCGACCCCGCTCACGAGCGTGAGGTGGAGTGCGTTCACGGTCATCGAGTTCGCGTCCGAGGTCTGTTCGTTGATCACGAGCGTCAAGACGCCCAGGACCGAATAGACCTGGTTCGGCTCGCCCGTCACGGGGACGTCGATACCGCCGACCATGAGGTCGGGGATCTCGCTCGTCCCGCTCACCCCGTCGCACGTCGCGGTGGCGGCGGAGTACACGAAGCTCGCCACGACGGCGTACGGGTTGTCCGGGATCAACGAGACGTCCGAGGTCGTCGCTTCGCTCACGCCACCGTCGAGGAACCCTCGGGTGTACGTGAGGAAGACGGTCCCGGACGCGACGGAGCTGTCCACCGGGGTGAAGTCGCCGAAGAGGGCGCCTCCATCCGCGGGCAGGTTCCCCGTGTCCGCGTACGTAGTGTCGCCGATCAGAGGGACGTGCGTGCTCACGCCGTACGCCCGTCCCCCGTATGTCGTGCTCGTGTCGGTCGGGGTCACGACGCCGCCCAGCGCGAAGACGCTCGGGGCCATCACCAACGAGGCGAGGGCCACGATGAGGCCGACGGCCGCGATCCCCTTCCGATGCTTTGTGCCGAGGGATAACGCGTGCATCGATTCTCCCGAGGGACGCAGGCTAGATAAGAGCCGGACCGTGGGCTGTGGTGGAGTGCGTTCCAATCCTACCGCGGTGGTTGGAGACGAGTACACATGCAGCAGCGGCCCTTCCGGGGGGAGGCGGCGTTGGAGTATTCCGCCGAACAATCTCGCATCGCTGAAATATTCCGCACGTGATGCGAGGCCGTGGAGATTCACCGCCGCCTGTTCTCCTTCGCCTTCTCGTTCGCGGGCGGGCTCGGAATGCTGGCGGTGAGCCTCGACTTTCTAGGCGAGTACGTGGAATGGGCAGGGCAGCTTGCGACGCGCTACAGCGGCCCGCCTCCATGGGTCATTGAGTTGTGGATCATCTGCGCGATCTACGCGATTGCCGGAGGGCTGTTGCTCTTGGGATTCCCGAGGTGGTCCTTCGCGTGGGGGAGCCTCGTCGTCGTCCCCGCCTTCACGTACACGCTGCTCATCGCGTTCTGGTACGCCGACTTGATGTTCGACATTGCGTTTCTCTTCTTCCTGAGGTCCGGATTCCCCGGCCTCTTCGCGCTCGTCGGCGGTCTGATCCCGATCGTGCGTCGCGCCCTCCGGTCCGAATCGGGACCGAGCCGGGGGCATCCCCCTCCGGTCGCGCGCACTCTGTAATCGACCCACGCGTTCGGACCGACCCTACTTGGGATCATTGGCAACGAGCGATCGGCTCGGCACGGCGGCCCCTCGATCGGATGCAAACAGACTTCGTGCGATGAACGCGATTCCGACGAGGGCGATCCACGCGCTCGCCCAGATTCCGACGCCGTAATTGGACCCGCTCGCGACGGCCGCCATCACCGGCGCTCCGATCGCGACGCCCGCCACGAGGAGCGCGTACAGGAGGCCCGTCACGAGGCCGTGCTGCTCCGGATCGGATCCGCGCGTCACGAGGGCCGATGCTGAGGGGAACACGAATCCGTGGCCCACGCCGAAGACGGCCATGAGGATGAGGAGCGTTGTCAGGTCCCGCAAAAGAGGGATGAGGGCCATCGCCAGCGCGACGGCTACGAGCCCGACCCCCGCGGTCGTCGCGGATCCAAATCGGTCGGCGAGGACGCCGGCCGGATAGTGCAGGATCAAGGACAGCACCGCGAAGGCGGTGAAACTCAGCCCGACCGCCAGCGGGCCGTATCCAAGTTCTTGTTGGAGATGGAATGGGACGAGGGTGACGAACGCTCCGAGGATGAAATACAGGCTGAACATCGACGCATATCCGGCGGCGGGAGCGGGCTGCCGCGCGAACCGAAGAAGCCTTCGCCACGGGAGCGGCTGCGCGGGCGGCTGGGGCGGCTCGCGGATCGGGAGCGCGATCACGAAGCCGACGATCAGTCCGAACGACAGGACGTAGAACAGGGCGGCATAGGAGATGCGGTCGACGATGGGACCCGCAATCCCGAAGCCGATCACGACGGCCAGAGCGAGCGCCATCCCGTACAGCCCCATCGCGCGTCCCTTGCGTTCGCGCGTCGAGGTGTCCGCCATGAGGGCCATCGAACTCGGACCTGCGAGGCCGCTTCCAATCCCATGGCTGATGCGCACGAGCGCGAGGAGGAGCGGAGTGGTCGCGGACGCATAGAGAAACAGGGAGACCGAATCCCACAAGAGGCCGAGCTCAAGCGGACGCTTTCGTCCGAACCGGTCGGCGATCCGCCCGAACAACAGATTCGCGGGCGCGTGGACCGCCGAGAAGAGCCCGACAATGATCCCGGTCGTCAGAAGATCCGCGCCGACATGCTGCGCGTACAACGCGATGATTGGCACGAGCGCGTTCGAGTCCATCGTCCCGAGCATCGTCGCCGCGAGCAGGTTCGCGGTCGTCCGCCGAGCCATCGGACCTCCGCACGCGAGCCGCGCTAAAAAGGATGCGCTCGTATCGTTCGGCTAACGCCGCTGACGCGGTCCCCACCGGAACGTTTAGGTCGCCTCGTCTCTTCGGCGGACCGTGCGCATCCCGCTCGTCGTCGACTCGAACGAGCCGCAATATATCCCGGAGCGGTTGCGCGAACTCGGCGTCGAGGTCGACGTCCGCAAGATCGCGCCGGGGGACTACGTCCTCGGTCCGATCGGCGTCGAGCGCAAGGCCTTGTCCGACTTCTTCAACTCCCTCGTGCGGAAGCGGCTCTTCGAGCAGGTGCAACGACTCCGAGACGCGTACCCGCAGCCGCTTGTGATCCTCGAAGGGGACCTCGCGGAGATCTCGACGTACAAGCATCCGCAGTCGATCCTCGGGGCGATCCTGGCCCTCGAGGTCGGGGAGCGGGTGCCCATCGTGACGACGGCAGACAAGGAGCAGACCGCCCTCATCCTCAGCATCCTCTGGAAGCGGCAGGAGAAAGGCGCGGCCGAGTACGGCTTGCGACACAAACCGAAGGCGATGAGCGTCGAACAACGGCAACGGTTCCTCGTCACGGGGTTGCCGAGCATCGGGGAGACGCTCGCGCGGAACCTCCTCGAACGCTTCGGATCCGTGCGCGCCGTCTTCAACGCGTCCGAGGACGAGCTGCGGCACACCCCGAAGATCGGCGAGGTGAAGGCCGCGGAGATCGCGCGCCTCGTCACCTCACCGTACGAAGGACGGCAGAGGCGGCTCGAGGATCGCGACCTCGACGAACCCGAGGCTTGACAATAAACTTATGATGGATTCGCGCCGTTGGCGCGCCCGGGATGCACCCGACGGAGTGGGGTCACAAGACTCACCACGGCGAGTCCGCCCCGAAGTCCGGCTTGCGCGCGCAGCTCGCCCGAGGCGCCCACCTCACGTGGACGAGCCTTCGGGTCCTCGCGACGGATCCGCGGCTCATGATCCTGCCCTTCTTCGCGCTCGTGTTCACGGGCTTCGTCTGGCTCATCGTCGTATTGAGCCTGCTCGCGATGGGCGCGCCCCCCGCGTCCCCGGCGAGCGGCTTCCTGTACCAGGAGATGTTCCTCGCCTACCTCGTGACGTACTTCCTGTCCGTCTACTTCATGGCGGCCATCATCGGGGCCGCGCACGTGCGGCTCGAGGGGGCGCGACCCAGCATCATGGTCGGGATCTACGCCGCCAACGCGAGTTTCTTCCAGATCCTCATCTGGTCCTTCTTGGCCGCCACGGTCGGCGTCCTCCTGCGAATCACGTCGATCCGCTCGGATGCCGGCGGCCGGTTCGTCTCGAAGCTCCTCGGCTCCGGCTGGCCGATCGCGACCCTCTTCGTCCTGCCGACGATGGTCGTCGAAGGCGTCGGGCCGATGCGCGCCTTCCGCCGAAGCCGCGCGCTCCTCAAGGAACGGTGGGGCGCGCACCAGAAAGGCGTCCTCGGCACCGGCGTCGTGTTCCTGCTCCTGTTCTCCTTCGGCCTCGGGCCGTTCGTCTGGGGGATCCTCGGGGAACCGGGGAACCTCGCCTGGGTCGTCGCGGCGGTCGTGTACTGGCTGATCCTGAGCGCGCTTTGGTCCGTCGTCCACGGCATCCTGGTCGTGACTCTCTACCACTACGCCGAGGAGAGCGAGGCGGCGTTCGGGTTCAGCTGGCAGGCCCTGAATCATCCGTGGATCCGGTAGGCATCCGCTCGCGGAAGGCGCGCACGACATCCGGGTAGGGCGCATCCGTCTTCACACCGCGCGGATGGAAGTGGGTCCGCTCCGCGCGAAATCCGAGCGCGCGGAGGCCGTCCAGGAATGCCGCGAGTCTCGGCGGCGAACCGCGTTCCTGCGCCGCGAGTTCGTCCGTGGTGACGAAGAACGGCGGCAACACCGACTCCTTCTGGAGCCGCGAGGCGAGCCGTGCCGCGGGATCCGAGATCCACGAGGACGGGACCATTTCGCGGACCCTCGATGGTTCGGCGAGCAGCCCCATCCAGAGCGGCCCGATGGCTCCGGGAGACTTTGCCCCCACCCGAACGAAATGGCCGGCATCCTTTCGTATGACCGAACCCAGAGGAGGCGAGCCTTTGCGGTTGGAGACCGCGACGATGGTCCGCACAAAGTGCTCGGCGACGAACGAGAGGATGGGTCGGATGGACTTGCCCCGCTCACCCGCAAGGCGAGCGCAATATCCCAGGAGGATTCGCAAACCGAGCTCCGATCCTTGCGGGCAACGGAGCGCCCGGGCGCCGTATCGCCGCTCGCAGGCCTCCGGGTACGTCCCGGACAGCACGGCCGTGTCCGTGGCGGTAATCCCGAGCCCCGAGGACGGACGCGCGGAATCGAATGCCGCATCGAGAAAGGACGTCGGGGGTCCGAACGGATCGATGTCGACGAAATCGGCACGGACCGATTTCAACGCGGTCGTGACGTCGCCCGTTCGCACGGCCGCGTCAATCCCGTTGCGGCGGAGGTTCTCCCGGATCAATTGGCCCGCCGTCACGGACCAGTCGTTGAGCGTCATGTGGACGACCGGGGCCTCCATCGCCATGCGGATCCCCCATGCACCGGTCGCGGCGAGGCCGTCGAGGACCGATCTCAGCGGATGCGGCCACCGCGCGAGGACCATCGCGCTCAGGTCGCGGTTGATCGCCATCGTGGGATTGTAGAATGGCCAAGGGCCGATCGTTCCCGGACCTTTGCGTCGCGCCACGTCGGGCACGAGGAGGCGGGCCGCGCCTTCTTTTACTTCGCGAACGGGGAATGGGAAGTCCACGTCGGGCGCGATGCGTCGAGGTCCGGATATCCCTTCGGGCTCAGAGGACCTCGCCCTTCATCAGCTTGACGATCTTGTAGGGCAGCAGGTTCCGATTGACCATCGTGACCTCGAGGATCCGCACGTCGTCGCGGCGGCGGATGTCCTGGAGGAGCGGGTTCCGGGACTTCTTGTGCAGCGTCAGGAGGAGCGGCTTATCCGCGTCGAGCGCGTCCTTGACCGACTGCACGAAGTTCGGGGACTCGACCTCCATCTTCCCGACCTCGTCGATCACGATGACGTCCGCGTTCGCGGTCGCGGAGCGCAGCGCGTTGACGCCCACCTCCTCGAGCGCGCTGATGTCGATCCCGAACCGGCCGACCATCGTCTTCGACTGGATCTCGCGGGACGCGAAGACGCGTTTCTCCTTCGTCGCCCAGTCCATCACGTAGAAGCCCTCGCGGCGGTTCCGCTTGACGATCGGCTCCGTGATCATGCCGCCGACCTTGAGGCCGTCGCCCTCCAGCATCTCGATGACCTTGAGAAGGCAGTAGGTCTTGCCGGCACCGGGGAGGCCTGTAATCCCGATCTTGAGCGCCTCGCCCATGCCCCCACGCGGCGGCCGGAAATAGCCGTCGCGCTATTAAAACACTCTTTGGAGTTTCTTCGGAGTCCCTCTGGGGAGGCAGACGGTCGGTTCCTTCAGACCGAGAGCACAAATTGATAAGCGGACGGACCGGTGCGACCGAGGAGGGCGACCGTGAATACCGCACTCGTCGTCGTCGGAGTCATCGTGATGCTCGTCGGGATCGTCGGGGCCGCCTTCGGGTTCATCGCCGCGAGCAGCGCCGAAACCACGTACGCGTTCTTCTGCCCGTCGGGCCAGATGCCCCCGCAGGCGTGTGCGGGCCTCCTCGCGTCCGCGGCCACGTACAGCATCCTCGGCGACGTAATGTCTGGGGTATTCGTCCTCGGCCTAGCGCTCGCGATCGCGGGCGCGATCCTCACCGAGCGTCCGCCCGTCGCCCGGATCCCGGTGCCGCCCGTCCCGCCCCCGGGCGCATGGCGGATCTGTGTGAAGTGCAGCGCGTCGATGCCCTACGCGGACCGATTCTGTCCGCATTGCGGGACCCCGCAGTGGTAGCGGTCAGGCAGGTCGCGGCGGAAGGGCCGCGGGCGATGGCACGGGGCTCCCGCTCGGGACGGGCTCCTCCTTGCGGCGGACCTTGCGCACCATCAGAGTCGGCGTCTCGGTGCGGCGCGCGATCTGGTCCTGCATCGGCCCGAAGGCGAACTGAGTGAGCCGCCACTCCGACGAGGCCCCGAGGGCGAGAAGGTCGTAGCCCTTCGCCTCATCGATCACGGCGTCCACGATGTTGCGGATCTTGACGAACTTCTCCTCGAACGAGACGCCGTGCGTGCGGCACATCTCCGCGAGCCGCGCGCTGTACCCACGCTCCTTCTCGAGCTCCTTGTCCGTCTGGACGGCGCTGAGGATCGTGATCTTCGCGTGGTGCTTCTTCGCCAGGAGGATTGCGAACCCCGTCGCGTAGGACACATGCCACTCCGGCGCGTTCATGACGAGGATCCGGTCGACCTTCTCCTTCAGGTTCGCGCTCTTGAATACGACGACGTCGCACGGCGCTTCCTGCACGAACCGGTCGATGTTGGTCCCGAGGATGCGGCCCTTCCGCCAGCCGCCTCCCCAGCCCAGAATCAGCAAGTCCGTCTCGTCCTCCCGGATGTTGTCCAGGATCGCATCGAAGACCTTGTGGCTCACCTCGACCCGCGCCGTCGCGTACGCGCCGAGTTCTTCCGCGCGCCGCCGCAGCTTGCCGAGGTTGTACCGGACCTCGCTCACGTAGAATCGGTCGATCGCGTCGATCGGCAGCGCGGGCGGGACCTCGATCACATGGAGCAGGCTGAGCTCCGCGTCCTCGACTTGCGCGACGAGGGCACCGAACTCGACCAGTTCGATGCGGTCGAAGTCCTCGATTGGCAGCAGAATGCGGTAGCGCGGCCGCCGGATCGGGAGGATCGACTCGACGACCTTGGTCACGCCGATCACGATCTCCTTCTTCCCATGCAGGTAGTGGACGGTGAGCCCGATGCCGATCCAGCCCAACGCGACCAGCCAGGCGACCGGCTCGATCGTCCAGAGGCTGAGGGCGATGATGAATTTGGAGGCGATGCCCAGCATTGGGATGATCGGGAACAGAGGCATCAGGTAGTACCGCTTCACGTCGGGCATCGTGCGACGGAGGACGATTGCGGCCCAGTTCACCATGAGGAAAAGCAGGAGGAACATGATGTCCGCGCTCGCCGCAACCGTGTTGATGTCGAGGGTGAGCGTGATCAGGACGATGATGAGACCCGAGACCGCGATCGATACGTGCGGCGTCCGCTTGCGCGCGTGGAGTTTCCCGAGCACCCGAGGCAGACCTCCGTCGCGACCCATCGCGAAGGCGACCCGGCTCGATGAGAAAATCAGGGAGTTCAGCGCCGCGACGGCCCCGAGCGCGACTCCGAAGACGATGATCTGAAGTCCGAACGGCATGACTTGCGCGGCGATCTCGGCAATCGCGTTGTTGTTCCCCGTCACCCCGCCCGCGCCGGACTGCAAGAGCAGGCAGGCCGGTCCGGGCCCGCCGGCGCAGTTGCCCGACGTCCCGATGGCGACGAACGCGACGAGGATGAAGATCAGGGTCGAGAGCCCGATCACGAGGAAGTGCGCGCGCGGTATGTTCTTCTCCGGATTCCGCGCTTCCTCCCCGGTCTGGGCGATGATCTCGTAGCCTTCGAAGACGATGAACGTGAAACCCATCGCGCCGAGGAGGGAGAGGAACTGCGCCGCTCCGGTGGTTCCCTTGAAGAACCCTTGGTAGCTTGTCGCAGGCACGCCGGTCTGCCCGAGGTGCAGGAGGCCGGCCACGATGAACGAGACGACGACCGCCACCAGCGCGATCGTGACGGCTGTCTCGGACCGACCCGTGAGCTTCGTGCCCCGGTAGTTGAGCCCGATGAAGACGCCTGCGGCGAGGACCGCGAAGAGCTTCGTGAGCGCTCCTTCGTCGAGGCCGCCCAGGACGAGAATCGGCACGTTGAGGATCGTCTTCAACGCGACGACGATGCCGAGGCCGAACCCGAAAATGTAGAAGGACGCGACGATGCAGTGGCCGAACCAGGACATCCAGCCGCCAAGGAACCCCCAGGGATCCCGCATCGAGCGTCGAATCCACAGGTATCCGCCGCCCGTCTCGGGGAACGCGGACCCGAGTTCCATGTAGGCCATGGCAGTGAACATCGTCACGACGAAGTTCAGGCCGAACGCGAGGATCAGGGAGGGCCCCGTGATCGCGTACCCCGGCCCGACGAGCAGGAAGATCGTGGTCCCGATCGTCGGCCCGAGTCCGATCATCGTGATCTCGAGGAGGCCGAGGTCCCGGCGGAACTTGACCTCGACTTCGCGACCCTGGGCCATCGGGTCGCCGCAGACAAGGAGTGGCTTATTAGGACTTCCTTGGCCTGCCGACTTCCTTCAAATACATGAGAGGATAGTCGAGCTCGGGCACATAACGCAACGCGCCGATGGCCCGCGCATCGCCGACCCGAACTGCGACCTCGACGTCCAGGAGATCCTCAGTCAGGACGCCGTAGTCATATGGCCCCCGGGTCCGCAACCGCTTGCGGTCCACCCGGACTCGAACCCGTTCCACATGCGGTTGGAGCCGTGTCGCCGCTTCAATCGACCGCTCGAGGGACGCGACGGTCTTCGATGCAAGCGGCGTGCCAACATACTGATGCGCGATCGCGCCGAGCTTGATGCCCGCCTCGAAGGCGGCGCGGTCTCGGTCGGTGCCATCGAAATACACACGGGTCGGATCGGGAGCCATCGGATCGCCGCCGTCCGGATGGCCGCCTCGGGCATAAGCGAGACGGCAAGGATTTACGCGGCCGCGGGGATGGCGGGTGGCCAAGGCCCTTCATGAAGGAGGACAGCGCCAAGGAATCGACGCGGCCGCCCGCGAAACCGGGCGCATTCCGAGACGTGACACACGTTTTCCTCGATGTCGGCGGCACGCTCCTGTATTCGGAACCGCCCGCGGCCGAGATCTTTCACCGTGTCCTCGCGGTGCGCGGCCATCTCATGGACCGGGAGCGGATCGCCCGTCTGCTGCGGACCCCCGAGACGGTCATCACCTTGATCCGACCGTTCGCCACCGGACAAGAGCCCACGTTCTTCCGACAAGTGAACGCCCGCATGATCGAGCACCTCGGCCTCGAGTCGGACGAGGCGATGCTCGACGACCTCGAGCAGGCGTACGAGCGGGGCGTCGCATGGAAGGTGTACCCCGAGGCCGCGGGGATCCTCGATCGACTTCGACAGGCCGGCTACCGTCTCGGCGTGATCTCGAACGCGTCCCACAGTCTCCCGGGCATCTTGAAGCGCCTCGGGCTCGCGGAGTACTTCGACACGATCACGTATTCGTTCGAGGTCGGCGCGGAGAAGCCGGACGTGCGAATCTTTCGACGCGCGGTCGCGCAAGCCAACGCGTCGGAGGAACACAGCCTCCACATCGGCGACAGCTTCGAGGCGGACTACCTCGGTGCCCGGCGCGCCGGCCTCCATGCGGTCCTCGTCTGTCGCGAGGGTGAACCACCCGCGCCATGCCCGCTCATCCGCACCCTCGACGGCCTCGATGGCCTCCTGCTGGCCGGTCGTTCTCGAACTTGAGAACCTTGCGGTAAAGGCTTAAAGTGCAGGCGCGCGTGAAGAGAGATTCCTCCATGTCACGAAAACTCATCATCGGGGTCATCGGCGGCGGAAGCACGGCCTCGCCGGAGGGACTGGCCCTCGCCGAGGAAGTCGGGTTCCTCATCGCGCGCGCGGATGCGGTGCTCATCTGCGGCGGCCTGAACGGCGTCATGGAGGCCTCCGCGAAGGGCGCGAAACGAGGTGGCGGCACAACCATCGGCATCCTGCCCACCGGCAACAAGGCGGATGCGAACCCGTTCATCGACCTGCCCATCGCGACGGCGATGAGCACGGCTCGAAACCTCGTGATCGTCCGCACCGCCGATGCGCTCATTGCGGTGAACGGTTCGTACGGCACGCTGAGCGAAATGGCCCACGCCTTCGATCTCGGCAAGACCGTGTTCGCGCTCCACAGCTGGCCCATGGAAAAAGCGGGCGTCGACGCGAAATTGTTCGTGGCGGTCGCTACGCCGCGGGAAGCGGTGGACCGCGCGATTGAGTACGCGAAAAAAACGATGGCGCGGGAGAAGCCGGGCCCCGGATTCACGAAGTGAGTTCCGAGCGACGGTTCGCGTGCGGATGGAGCGCTCCGCAGGCTTAAGAGCGCCCTTGCGGTTTCTCCGCCGTGCGGTCGTCGGTGACGTCCGCGGATCTCGAGTGGCGAGGCTTACCACCTTCCGCGGCTCGACGTCTTGCGAAACATCTTGCGGCCGCATCGCGCCGCCATCCGAACGCCGCCGACCCGAACGAACAGCTCCGGCTGTGGGACGATTTCCGCACCGCCCTCCTCGAGGACGAGACGACGCGTTGGGCCTTCGACGTCCATCGTTTCCTCTTCGAGGTTGCGTACCGGAACCGGAGTCCCGAGATCGCTCCCGCGCCGGCCTGGGCCCCAAGCCGGGAGCAGATCCGCGGATCGAACCTCGGCAAGCTCATGGCGGAACGGCGGCTGCGCTCGTACGAGGAGCTGCACCGTTGGTCCATCAAACATCGCGAGGAATTCTGGGCCACGATGATCCGGATCCTCGGCATCCGCTTCCGACGGGAACCGTCCCGGATCCTCGACCCGCACTCCACCGCCACGCATCCCGACTGGCTTCCCGGAGCGGAGCTCAGCATCGCGGAGAGCTGCTTTCGTTCACCGCCGGAAACGCTGGCCATCGTCTCGGCATCCGAGGCCGACGAAACCTTGCAACGCAAGACCTACGGCGAGTTGCAACGCCTCTCCAACGGGGTCGCGAACGGCATCGAGGCGATGGCGCTTCCGCCCCGCGCCCGGATCGCGATCTACATGCCAATGACGCCCGAGGCGGTCGCGATCTACCTTGGAGTCATCTTGGCCGGTCGGTGCGTCGTCGGTATCGCCGATGCGACCGCGCCACCGGACCTCGAGAAACGTCTGCGGATCGCGTCCGCGAAGGCCGTCTTCACGATGGACTCGTACGTGCGAGACGCCAAGGAATTCGGGATCTACGAAAAGGTCATCGCGGCGAATGGCCCGCGGGCCATCGTGGTCCCCCACGGCAAAGCGTCCCCATCGATCACGCGAAACCAGGACCTCCCCTGGTCCGAGTTCCTCGGAAAGCAGGATGCGTATCGAGCCGTACGATGTCGACCGTCGGACTACACGAACATCCTGTTCTCGTCCGGGACGACGAAGGACCCGAAGGCGATTCCCTGGACGCAGACGACGCCGATCAAGGCGGCCGCGGATGCGTACCTCCATCACGACGTGAACCGGTCCGATGTCCTCGCCTGGCCGACGAGCTACGGATGGATGATGGGACCTTGGCTCACCTACGCCAGTTTGGTCAATGGAGGCGCGATGGCCTTGTACGTCGGCGGCACGACGCGTCGGGCGTTCGGGGAATTCGTCTCGAAGGCCGGTGTCACCCTGCTCGGCGTCGTGCCGAAGCTCGTCCGCGCGTGGAAGGCGGAGCGGACTATGGAAGGCCTCGATTGGAGCCACCTCCGATTGTTCAGTTCGACCGCGGAACCCTCCACCCCGGACGAGATGCTGTATCTGATGTTCCTCGCGGGGTACCGGCCGATCATCGAGTACTGTGGCGGAACCGAAGTCGGAGGCGGCTACATCACGGGAACCATCGTGCAGCCGTGCGCGCCGTCCACGTTCTCGACCGCGGCAATGGGCCTCGATTTCGTCATTTACGACGGCGGACGTCCGGCCTCGCGCGGCGAAGTCTTCCTGGTGCCGCCGTCGATCGGTTTATCGAATGAGCTGCTGAACTACGACCACGATCGCGAGTACTATGCGGGCACGCCGCTCGGACCCCACGGGGAGACCTTGCGCCGACATGGGGACCAAGTCGAGCGCCTCGGCGGCGGCTATTACCGCCATCGGGGCCGCATCGACGACACGATCAACCTCAACGGCGTCAAGACGAGTGCCGAAGAGATCCGGAGCGCAATCGGGAATGACTTGGTCTTCGACGCCAAGCCGATCGCCGTCGACACGGATGGGAGCGGCCAGCATCGACTCGTCGTTTACGCCGTGCCGCGGGAACCGGACCAGGTCGGGTCTCGCGAGTTGCGCGAGCAATTGAAGAAGGAATTCGAGACGGCCATCAAGCGAAACCTGAACCCGCTCCTCGGGCACGTCGAGGACGTCGTCCTTGTGAGCGAGCTCCCGCAGGCGGGCCCGGGAAAGACGCGGACGATGAAGGAACTCCGACTCGACTACCTCGCTCGGATCAAGAAACGGTGAGGAACCGTCATGGAGCCGCTGGCTCTGCGACCACCGGCGGTCGCGGGCGCGCGGGGGACTCGAGGCAGCGGTTGATCGTGATCTGCGCGATCGTCCCGTAGTACTTCGCCGCATGGCCGATGGGTCGCAAGGCCCAGTCAATGCTCGCCGACGACTCGCGGTCCCGGGGTCCGGAGGTGTTCAGGTCGGCGACGAGGGACTTCTGGATGTCCAGTGCGCCGTTCGCCTTCTCCACATCCATCGCGAAGAACGAGGTCATCGTCGACTCGATGAGTCGTTCGAACTTGTCCTTCACCGGCTTGACCGCGCGCGCGAGCGCTCGGGGCGGACTCTTCGAGGACGGGAGGCGGCGCGTGGCGTCCGCCGCGAGCTCCTCCCAAAAGTCCCCGACGTTCTCCAGGCTCACGGCCACGAGACGGTCCCCGAGGAGATGCCGTGGCTCCGTGACGCCGACCTTCGCGGCGATCGTCCGGTTCTGCGCTGCGAGCAAGAGTTGGCGGACCACGAGCCAGTACAGCCGGTCCACCTCAAGTTCCATCCGTCCGACCTCGGCGAGGGCCTCGGACCCATCTCCGGCGAGGGCACCCAGGACAATCTTCTCCATGCGAGCGGTCAGATAGTGCAAGCGACGAAGGAGGCCGTCGATCGGGAAGCGCGTCGGCTCGACGAAATTCTCGATCGTGACGAACTTCGGGCCTTGGCTCACGATCGTGAGGCCCGTGAGGCCTCGCACCGCCTCGTGGATCTCCTGGAGCTGTCCCGGGGACAGTTCGTCGCGGCTCCGCACCCGGATCGAATTGCATCCGACGATGTAGTTCCCGGTGATCATCCGCGTGAGGCCTTCCGAGCCCGCCCATTCGTCCGCGTCGATGGTGGCCTCCGCGGGCACCGGATACTCTTCGTGCGGCCCGAGACGAATCCGGAGCGTGCCGTCGTCCTCGACGGACAGGCTCACGAGGGAACCGGGCCGGATGCCGTTGGATTCGGCCCACGCCTTCGGGAGGGATACGCCGAGGCTGGAATAGCCGAGCTTCTGGACCTTACGGGTCTCGAGCTCCATGCTGCTTGTACGTATCCGGCTCGATAAATAGGTATTCCGATTGAGTCAGAGACGCCGCCATCGAGGTGACTCGTCCGCCGCGGGGACTTCCCCAAAGACTCATGAGCGTGCGGCGGAATGGCCCGGACGAATGCGCGACGTCGACGTCCTCGTCGTCGGTGCGGGGCCGACGGGCAGCACCGCGGCGAAGTACGCCGCGCTCGGCGGGGCCGACGTCCTCCTCATCGAGAAGCGCTCGGAGATCGGCACGCCGGTCCGCTGCGGGGAAGGCGTCGCGAAACGATGGCTGGAGGAAATCGGACTCGAACCGACGAAGGAGTTCATCTGCCACGAAGTCGACGGTGCGCGGGTGATCGCTCCGGACGGCACGACGCTCGTGCTCGACAACGCGCTGGCCGGGAACGAATGCGGATACATCCTCGAGCGGGACCTATTCGACCGCCACCTCGCCAAAGAGGCCGCGCGGGCCGGGGCGGAGATCATGATCAGGACGAGCGCGGTCGACCTGCTACGGGACGACGGTCACGTCACCGGCGCCACGTGCGAGCACATGGGCGACACGTTCGACGTGCGCGCGAAGGTCGTGATCGGCGCGGACGGATTCGAGAGTCAAATCGGGCGATGGGCGGGCCTTCAAACGCATCTCCGAACGCGGGACATCGACGCCTGCCTGCAATACACACTCGTCGGCATCGAGGGGGATCCTCGTCGGAACGACTTCTACTTGGGGAGCTGTGCGCCGGGCGGGTACGCCTGGGTGTTCTGGAAGGCCCCCGACGTGGCGAACGTCGGGATCGGCGTGAACCTGTCGAAGATCCACGACCGCGCGGAGGCAAAGCGTTTCCTGGACGCATTGATCGCCCGGACGCCCGCCCTCGCCGAAGGCGAGATCGTCGAAGAGGTCGCGGGTGCGGTGAGCGTCTCCCTTCCGCTCGAGAGGACGGTCGCGGACGGCGTCATGCTCGCGGGGGATGCGGCGCGGCTGATCGACCCGCTGACCGGTGGCGGCATCCTGAACGGCTGCTTGTCGGGCAAGTTCTGCGGCGAGGTTGCCGCTAGCGCGGCGAAAGCCGGGGATGCCTCCGAATCGTTCCTACGGACGTACGAGAAACGATGGCGGGCCCGCCTGGAAGAGGAACTCGCGCGGCATTATTTGATCAAGGAACGACTGATTCGGGTGGATGACGACACGATCAACAAGGTGATTCGCACCGTGGCGGAAGTCGGGGTGGAGCGGCTCTCAACCCAGGCCGTCCTCGAGGCGTTGCGGACGAAGCACCCGGAGCTCCTCTCGGCGTTCGACGGGCTCCTCTGATCCCTCGAGCTGCCATCATCCCTTCGTCAGGTCCTCGCCGCCTTCGAAGACCTGCTGCACCTGGCTGTAAATCTCGTCGAAGCCGAACGTGATCTCCGAGGACACCGGGTGCACGCGGCGGTACACGCCGATCGTCTCCATGCTCTTGAGGAACTCGACATCGAGGAGGGTTTTCGGGGTCGCCGTGTCCGAGAAGAGCGCCTCGTACAAGGCGAACGGGTCCAGGGACCACTTGACGATCCGTTCGAGGTCCTCCTCCGAGATCAGGTCCGCCTTGCTCAGGACGTTGATGAAAGGCAGGCCGTGGCGGAACTGGACCGTGGCGCTGAGCAAAACCGACGAGATGAACCCCGACGCGGTCTTCACGAGCGCGGGGTCGTTGAGATAGACCAGCGCGGACTCCTCGCGGCCGAACGCGTCGATAAGGACGGGCCCGGACGCCCGGAAGGTGAAGAGCTCGATCTGGCCCGGGGTGTCGATCAGGATGTAGTTCGTCTCGAAGGTCTCGAGCACGTCGGCCAGTTCCTTCGCGTTCATGGCGATCATGTCCGCCGCCGCGACCTGCGCGCCGTTCGGCCCCAGGCCTTGGTCGCCCATGATGTCCTCGAGGCTCACGTAATCGCGGACGTCTAGGTCCGGCGAATACGGCAACGATTCCGCGCCGGGGTCCAGGTTCACCGTGATGCAATCGAGTCCCTGCGAGTTCATCCAGAGTTGGAAGGCGTAGACCATCGTGGTCTTGCCGGAGCCTGCCGTCCCGAGGAAGTACAGGTTCCGAGCCATCGTCGCGCGAAGGCGAGGGGTTGGCATGAAGGTATGCCGCGGCGGCCTTGGACCCCTTGATCGTCAGGGATCGCGATGCCGGGCTCGCGCTGGCGAACGAAGAAAGAGAAAGGAAGAAGGTGGTTGTCGAACGAGGCCTACTGTAGGGTCCCGCTCGCCAGGATCGAGGTGCCGTCCGAGATCTGGTACGTGTAGCCCGTCGGGAACGACGTTCGGCTCAGCAAGAGCCGGTCGCCGACGCCGACTGCGCTACCCGATACCGCCTGGACGTATCCAGCGTGGTCCGTCGCGTAGACCAACGAACCGAACGCCTTCGCTGCCAAGGACGTCGCGCCGCCACCCGTGATGACGGTCAACTTCGTCCCGGTCACCGTCAGTCCGGATGGGACCGACGTGAAGGTCAGCGTCCAGTTCGTCCCGTCCGACGATCGGCCGGGGAGCACGCCGAGTGCCCGTGGACCACCGCCGGTCGGGGTCAGCAGGCCGGATACCATCACGTACAGTACCGCGGCCAGCACCACCGTGATCGCGACCATGAGAATGGTCGCAATGACGGGGGACACGGCTGCCTCATCCTTGCGGATGATGCTCTTCATGGTTTTGTCCTCACTGCGGCTTTCGCCGCAATAGAGGCCAGGGGACCCCGCCGGGGATGACCATTTCGGTCCAATTATCAAAAAGGACAGAGCGCGAGAACCGCGAATGAAGCAGCGAGTTGCCGACTCGATGTATGACCTGGACGACGAGGCCGAGCGAACGAGACGATTAGGGAAAACGCGCCGACCGGGGCAGTGCCGAGAACGTGTCGACCGTATTCGCGAGTACAATGGCTAACCCGAGGCCAAAGGGAACGAGCCCCATGAGCATCTCGATGAGCCACCACGGGACCGTCGCGGGGTCAGGCTCGCAGGCCTGGACGGCGCATCGCATCGACCCGTCCGTCGCGGTCCAGAAGAGGGAGTTGAGTCCGATGACTCCAATTGCAATCCCGACGATCAAAAGACCGCATCCGATGGCCAACCTGCGGCTTCTCCGCGACAAGCGCCTCTTGAGTTCGGCGATGGCGCGTTCCTCCCTCGTCGACACGGGAACCCGGTACGGGAGCGAAAGCAGGGTCCCGAGCGTGCTTCGTGTGAGCGGTGGGGCCATGGGCCGGCGACATCACCGAAGTTCCGTCCGATATAGGTTCCGTTTACACGTATCCGGTCCGGTCCTCGGGCTCAGAGGGCGAGACCACGGCGGCGGACGGAACCCTTAAAACGTCTCGCCCTGGTTCGACCGCGATGAAGCCCCGACCCCCGCTGACGCCGAGGACCGTCGATGAATACATGGCGCAGGTCCCGGCGAGATTCCGCCCCACGCTCGAGCGGCTCCGGAAGACGATCAGGGCCGCCGCCCCGGAAGCCGAGGAGGTCATCAGCTACAAGATGCCCGCGTTCCGTCAGAACGGGATGCTCGTCTACTTCGCAGCGTTCGAGGATCACTGCAGCCTGTTCGCCGTGAGCTCCGAGGTTCGACGTAAGCTGCCTGCGTTGAAGCCGTTCGTGCCGGGTAGAGGCACGTTGCGATTCACTGCCGAACGGCCATTGCCTGCCCGGTTGGTCGCTCGCATCGTGAAGTTGCGCCTGGCCGAGAACGCGGCCCGCCGGTCCAAATGACCGCGCCCGCAGGCTCGTGATGTGTCCGTTGTCCAAGGAAACCGCGCGCAACAGGTTCGAAGCAAACTAGCGGTGGCGCCCACGAAACCATCCGTCGTAGGTCGGGTGATCCACGATTTCGACGACAACGATGTACCGTTCGCCGCGATCGCGCACGATCGTGTAGATGAGCCCCCAGAACGAGGGCAGATCCTCCACGAACAGGTTCTCCAGTCCGTGCCGGGCCTTCAGGGCCTTCGGGATCGGGTCTCCTTCCACGACCTCGCCGTGAAGGCAGTCCGCCAAGAGAATTGGCTTTAGGGCGCGAACCCTGCGCAAGATGGATGCCGAGGCGCGGTCCGAACTCGTCCGGAGCTTTTCGAGCGACTCCGCTACCGAGGACGAAAAAACGATGTCCTTGGCCCGCAGGCCCATTACAGCCTTGGCCCCTTGCGAATCGCCTCGAGGAGTTCCTGCGAGGCTTCCGGCACCCAGATCAAGCCCTTGCTTCCCTCGGCGATCATACCCTGGTCACCGAGGAAGCTCACTGCGGCATTCAAGCTCTGCCTGGTTGTGGAATGGCCCCAGTCCCCGAGGGTCGCGAGGAGGCGGTTGCGGCTCACAGGACCGGCGGCCCTTTGCAGGGCGGCGAGAACGTACTCGATCGTCTCAAGGGTCGGGTTCGCCCCCGGTTTTGCGTACCTTGGCCGGGGGGCTTTTAGGACTTGTGCCATGATAGGGACTATATGTATCTATATAGTATATGTATCCATCCTCCCACCTCGCTGATGGCCAGTTCCGGCGTCTGGGTAGGCTACGGGCCTGAAGGGCTCCCAACCAAGAATGGGTGACGAACCTTTGGACCTTCCGCTCGCATGCTCCCGACGGGATTTGCTTCACCGACTCGCACCCAGGGAACCGAGTCAATCCGGTCGCCGACCGGCTCAACAGGTCGATCATTCGTAGCAGCCATCCATGACGAGAGGACTCTGCGTCCTCGGCCTGGAGGTGGGATAGCGTCCGAGGCTACTAGGTTGAGATGACCGCGCCGGGTTTCTCGGGGAAGACGCTCCTGATTGAGAGCAGCAGAGCCAAGGCTTGCAGGACCCAGAAGGTGAGGAACTGAACGAATACGTTGACTGCGGAGCCCCTCTCTCCCGTGGCTGCAAGGTAGACGCTGAACAACAACGTGAGCAGGGGTGTTGCGGTACCATACCACGCCCACCTCTCTCCTCGTTTGAAGGCCGTCAGCCCGATGGCCGACAGCAGGAGCCCTGCCACGAGTAACAAGACGCCCGCGAGGCGAGCGGAATAAATCAAATCGTTTGTAGCCTGAGTGGAATAGCTGGAGGGGTCACCGGTGAAGAAGACTCTGTTTCCAGGATCTCCGGGAAGGAGCAGGATCACGAGACCGAACAGCACCCAAATCAGCCCGCCCGCAACGGCGAGCCACCAAGCGTACTTTGGGACGCGCGCCACCGGAGTGCTGTCCGCCATAGGTGGGCTCATTGGAGCAGCGAGTTCTTATTTAAGGGTGGTGCCACCTCCGAAATTCAGCGGTGGACGGTGGAGTTATTTGAACAGAAAGGGCTTAGGGAGTTCTCTGCATGTGCCGGGGAAGGGGCCGGGCCGCGAGGCCCGCCATGAGGGGACAGGGCAGGTTAGACGAGCGCGCCGCCGTGAGGGCGAATCTCGACCGGTTCGAAGAATGAGGCACGGGCCTGATCGGATTCGAACCCAGGTCCAGAGTGTCGGGGAACAGGTCGACTATGGACGGGCATCAGGTAGTCGAGACTCCGTGCCTCGCTCTTCGGCCGCTTTTTGGACTGTCACTGCTTGAGCGATGAGCATCCGCACGATCGCTGACCGCGATATGCGATGGAGTCGCGCCAACCGACTCAAGTTGGTCCATGTCGGGGCATCAAGAGTCAGTTGGTGTGCACGTTGACGCTCACTCGCAGCACGTCGTATTCGACGTCGTCTCTTGGTGCGGGCCATTTCGTCACCCGCTCCTCCGTCACCACGAAGGCTCTATAATACTCACCCATGGCCCCAAGCTTCGTCCGTTGCGGCCTTTTTTCGTGAGCTTTGGCCTGCGAGTGGGTTGACTCAAGGGCATGAATGTGCAAGGCCAACTGACATTCGATCCCACGGATCGAAGGTGCAGACCCGTTCAAGAAACAAACGGGCCTGAAGGGATTCGAACCCTTGACCTATCGGTGTCCCTCGGACGCGTCTCGAAGGGCGTGCCGATAAGAGCCGATCGCTCTACCTAGCTAAGCTACAGGCCCGCGCCGGCGCCTAACGACCGTCGTCCAATAAACATTACGAAGCTCAACAGGCGCCCCAGGTCTCGGATCGTCCCACGAGGAACGTGGAACCCCCCGAGAGCTGGACCACCTCCACGCGATAGCATCCCATCCCACCGACGGAGAACGGGAAGTAGTCGCCCGGACCGAGAAATCCATCTCCGTTCGCATCGACGAACGAGAACGTCGAATTGCCGGTCGCGAGCGGAGGCCCCAGGACCGCGAAGGTCGCGTTGTCTCGAATGAGGGTCCCGCGCAACTTCGTGAGCGAGACGAGCGCGCCGACCGAGACCACGTCGATGCGCGTCGAATTGAAGGCGAGGACGACCGGAGTGGCGACCGGATCCTGGCTCACGAACATCCGCGGCAGGAAGACGATGGCGAGGAGGATCATGAACACGATGCCGGCGGCGAGGGAGTACCGCAAGAGCTTCGTCGCCTGCGGGGGCGGACTCCGCTTCCGCTTGAAGGGCAGCTCGGGCCGCGCGGGTCGCGCGATCTTCACGGGCTCACTCCAGGTAGATCGCCGGTCGACCGGGGACGGCGAGGTCCGCCTTCTTCGACGGGTCCCAGCGGGCCGCATCATCGGCGCGGTATACGTCGACCGCGACGCGCAGCTCCTTCTTCAGGAACCCGACGTTCTCGCGAAACATCGCGAACTCGTCGATCGAGGCGAAGCGCTCCAACTCCTCGGGCTTCGCATGTCGCAAGTCGTCCGCGACCTTCTTCGCGAAGGCGGCAACGTCCTTCGCGCGCTCCCGCATGCCCGGTTCGGCCAGGGCCTTCTCCATCAGGACGTTCATCGCGATCGGCCCGCCTTTCGCCAGACTCCGGGCGAGGCTGTGTACCCGGACCTTCCACGCCGGCGCGGTATACAAGGCGAGGCGTTTCGGGCTGATCCGGGTGACCTTGAGGATCTCCCGCACGTCCTGCAGAGTCGTCTGGAGCAAGGCCTCCGCGGCCTCTGCGCGGGGATCGATTTCCTTCTGGACGGCTTCCGGATACGGCGCTTCGACGACGAATCCCTTCTCCCGGATGGCGTGCCAGAGTTCCTCGCAGAGATGCGGCGCGAACGGGGCGAGGAGCTTCGTCTGGACCTCGATGAACCCCTTCAACACCGCCGCGTGCGGGCGGCCCTCGGACCGCCGAACGTACCAGGCCCACGCGGCCTGCAAGTCGAAGAACCCGTGGCGGAAAGCGGTCTTGTAATTCATCTCCTCCATCGCGGCGCGATTCCCCTCGATCGCCCGGTTCATGACGCTGAGGAACCACGCATCAATGCCATGACGTTGGGTCCGCGTCCCGTGCCGTGTCGACGCGAAGCGGTACCATTCCTGGAGACGGTCCCGGATGGACTCCGCGAAGTCCGCGTCCACGTTTGGATCGTCGAGCCCATCGCCCGCGTTGGCGACGGCCAGGCGGATCGCATCGGCCCCGAGCTCCTTCACCGCCTCGCGGATGTACCAGGTGTTCCCGCGGGATTTCGACATCTTGCGCCCCGCGAGTCGAACCCATCCGTTGACGCCATACCCGCGCGGCCAGTGCTCCCGCGGGAAGATCGCGGTGTGGTGGAACAGGCAGAAAGCCATGTGATTCTGGACGAGGTCTTTCCCGGTGTTCCGCAAGTCGAACGGATACCAATAGAGGAACTCGTGACGCAGGCCTTCAATGAGCTTCGCTTCGACGCCGAGTCGGCTCGCGATCGCCTTCGGCTGACCCTTCCCGAAGAAGACGTAGTCGAAGAACGCGTCGTCGAGGCGCTGCGCCCACGGCACCCGACTGCGGAGGTGGTCCCCCTGCAGGGCGTGGGCGATCGTGTAGTATGCCATGTAGATCGTCGAGTCGCTCAGGGACTCGATCACCCAGTTGGAGTCCCACGGCAGGATCGTGCCCAGTCCGCGATGGTGCGTGCACGGCCAGTCTCGCAGCCAGTCCGCGACGTAGTCGAGCCACTTCCGGAGAGCCTCCGGGTGGAGGTTCATCGAACCGAGCGCTTCGTGGACCTTCGCCTTCCAGGCCGGATCCGCGTATGCGAGGAACCACTGATTGTCGACGATCTTGACGATGGCGGGAGTCTTGCACCGGCACACGACCGGCCCGCTCGGCTCGTACATCAGATCGGCCTGGCCCCGGGACGTCAGCTCCTTCCGGATCTCGTCCTTCGCGACCTCGACCCGTACGCCGGAGAAGGGACCGCAGTTCTCGTTCAGCACGCCCTGGTAGAACCCGGACTTGTAGACCTCGGCCTTCGCGGCCTCGAGCTTCTCGCGGTCCCGCTGATTGCGGATCCCCATCCGCTCGACGATCTCGACACCGGGCAAAGGACCCCATCCGGGCGTCCGAATAATCGGGATCGGCTTAATCGCCCGGATCCGCTCCGGATCGAGGCCGTACTTCGAGAGCATCGCGGCGTCCTGTTGCAGGTCTCGCAACGCCACGTAGTCGTCCGGCGCGTCGGACGGGACACTCGTCACGATCCCTGTGCCTCGGCCTTGGTCGATGAATCCTCCAGGCAAGATCGGAATCGCGCGGTTGATCGCGGGCGCGACCGCTTCCATGCCGAGGAGTTCCGCGCCGCCGATCCGCGACTCGATCGCGATGGTCTTCCCTTGCTCCCCGAGCTTCTTCGCCGCCAGGGGGTTCATGATCCAGTGTTCTGCACCGACGGTCGCAAGGACGTACTCGACGTCCGGGTCGATCCAGAGGTTCGTCTGGCCGAACACGGTCTCCGGGCGGATCGTGGCGGCGACGAGGAACCGGCCGTCGGCCAAGGGGAACTTCAGGAGGGTGTACTCGACCGGCGTCTCGCCCTCGCCCTCGAGGCGGTCGTGGTCCCCGATCGGGGCCTGGTCCTTCGGGCACCAGATCACGGGGTGCTTGTCGATCTTGACGAAGCCGCCGTCCTTGAGTTGGTGGAACTGCCATCGGACGAACGCGTCGTACGGCGGGTTGAGGGGCGTCGTGATGAAGGACCGCCGCCAGTCGATCGCGGCGCCGAGAGCCTTCAGGTCCGCCATCGTCGCCCGCGGGAACACGTCGATCCAGTGCATCGGGTCCGCGAATTGCGGGATCTCCTGGTCCGGAATGCCCATCTTTCGCAGGATTTCCCATTGTTGCGGCTCCTTCTCCGCGATGCGCTTCGCGGCCCCGAGGATCGGCAGGCCCGTGCAATGGAACGCCTGCGGATGGAGGACGTTGTATCCCGCCATCCGTCGATAGCGGGACTGGAACTCGGCCCGGAGGAACGAGGTCCCGAAGCCGAGGTGTTGGTACCCGTTCATGTACGGATAGGGCACATTCGTGTACCACTTCGGACGGGCCGGGTCGGGCTTGGCCTCGTAGACGCGGGCCTCCGCCCACGCCGCCTGCCACTTGGCCTCCACCTTGCGAAAATCAAATCGAGGCCGTTGCGGTGGTCGCTGGGAAGGTTTTCGTCCCGCCACGCGCGCTCGCGCGCACCCGCGCGGTTTCGTGGCCCGCGACGGTCGTTTCGAAGGAGGTCGAGGCGAGCTCCGGCGTCCCGCGCTGGATCGACGGGCCCCCGACCTCGGACGGGATTCGCGGCCCTTCCCGCGCGCACGCGGCCGGACGGAACCGCTCTTTCTCCTGGCCACATTCGCCGATAGGACCCTATCTCGTAAAGCTTTTCGCGGCGTCCGACGCGGCGAAATCGCCTTTGCTGGGACGAAAACTGCGCGTCTTCTATTCGGCATACACAATAAAATTAGAGGGCGCCTCGGGACACGCGTTCGCCGGCACGATGGAGGCCCATTGTCCTACGTCGTATGACAATTGACAACAACTATAAGTACCGTCCTCCAGGATACAGCGCCCGGCACGCCAAGAACATGCGAGAGGATGTATGACTCTGTCATACCCTTTCCGCGGTCGAGGCGAGGGGTCCGGGATGGACGAAAACGAGCGGATTACGCTGCGGCTCGAGAAAGAGAACCTCGAGCTGATCGACGGGTTCCTCAAGGAGAACACGTCCCACGGCAACCGCTCCGCGTTGGTCCGCGAGGCCGTCCAGGCGTACATCCAGACGATCCGCGAGGGCGGCAACACGATCACGCTCCGCGTCCCGCGGTACTACCTCGACCTCATCGACCGCCTCGTGGCGGACGGCTACTTCCTGAGTCGGGAACACGCGGTCGTCCGCAGCATCGAGGAGTGGTTCACGCGGGAACGGGTGAAGGAGATCCAGGACCACAAGCAGGAAGTCGACAAGGTGACGGGAAAGGTGGTCTCGGTCTCGACGGGAGACAAGAACGGAGTCATCCCGCCATGACGCACGCACGCGACGTGCCGGACGCCGGAAGGGAGCAATTTCCAACGAGGAAAGGAAAGGGATGGGACCTGTCATGAAGGGATGGGATGCACGCCTTCAGCAGAACGGACTTCCTTCCGGCCGCCCTCGATCGATAGGAGCATGAGTCGGAGGCCGGAATTCGATGGTACCTAGGGATTATGTGGACGAGGTCATCAGCAGCCTGTTTGAGGACGCCGTGGACCCGAAGATCTCCGTCGTGGGGGTCGGCGGCGCCGGCGGCAAGATGGTCTCCGCGCTGTACGACCGCGACATCCAGGGCGTCGAGACGGTCGCGGTGAACATGGATCCGTCGGGCCTGTCGAAGGCCGAAGCCGACGTGAAGGTCCTCCTCGCGCACACGGAGGACGAGGACCGCGTCGCGGCCGCCCGGGCGTCCGCGGAGGACCAGGAGCAGCAGCTCCGCGAGTCCCTCTCGTCCGATATCGTCTTCATCGTCGCAGGCCTCGGCGGCGGCACCGGAACTGGCGCCGCGCCCGTCGTCGCACGCGCCGCCCGCGCGAACGGCGCCGTCACGATCGGGATTGCAATCCTTCCCTTCGAAGTCGAGGGCCGCGCGGACGTCGCGCGGGAGGGCCTCGAGGCGCTCCGCAGGGAAGCCGACAGCGTGGTCGTCGTGGACAACAACTCCCTCAATCGGTTCGCGGACCAGCTGTCCTTCAACGAGGCGATGCAGGTCGTCAGCTACATGGTCGTCACGATCGTCCAAGGCGTCGTCGAGCACCTCGGCAAGACGTACCTCTCGACCCTCGCGGAGGAGGTCGAGAGCGCCGCGAAGGAGATCGAAGAGCAGAACAACCACGCGGTGCACGTCGAGGTGGCGGCGCCGGAGACGGTCCAGGCCGCCTGGGACCTCGGGCCCGTCGCATTCGACGAGCAAGGCTTCATCGGCCTCCGGTAGTCCGAATCACGTAGATCCTCCCCCCAACCAACGCCCACTCGCGAGGGCTTCGGGCGATCCCCGTCGCAAGACGGGGAGCGGCCCTCGCGACCTCTTTCTTTCCCTGAACGCCAAGGACCAAATAGGGACCGACGATACGACGCGCGCATGGCCACGGCGACCGCACCCGCTCGGGCGGCTCGTACGACCGTGTTCAACCTCGCCTGGCCCGTGATGGTCTCGAACTTCCTCCAGACGCTCACGACGACGATCGACGTGATCATGGTCGGCAACCTCGGGTCGGAGTCGCCCGCCGCGGTCGCGGCCGTCGGGTTCGGAGGCCAGTTCATCTTCCTATTCTTCTCGATCATGATCAGCGTCAGCGCGGGCACGATCGCCCTCGTGGCGCGCGCCATGGGACGCAACGACGTCGACGAGGCGAATCACGTCCTGAAGCAGAGCCTCGTACTCGGCGCGTTCGTCTCGATCCCGCTCACGCTGATGGGGCTCGTCTTCGCGGAGCCGATCCTCGCGGGTTTCGGCGCGGCGCCGGACGTCGTCGAGCTCGGAGCGGCGTACACGCGCATCGTGTCACTCGTCGTGTTCTTCCAATTCATCGGGTTTCTCGGGAGTGCAGCGCTGCGCGGTGCGGGCGACACGGTGACGCCGCTATGGATCGGCGTCCTCGTGAACGTCGTGAATTTCGGGATCAACGTGAACCTGATCTACGGCAACGCGTTCGTGCCGCGGCTCGGAGTGCCCGGCGCCGCCATCGGCACGTCGATCTCGTACATCGTCGGGGCCGTCGTCCTCGTCGTGATCTTGTTGCGGGGAAAACACCGCCTCAAACTCCATCTTAGCGGCGGATGGATCCACATGGAGACGGTCCGCCGCATCTTCCGGATCGGATGGCCGGCGGCGCTCGAACAGATCCTCCTCCAAGTGGCGTTCCTCGTCTGGGTCGGCATGGTCGTCGTCTTCGGGACCGACGTCCTCGCGGCACACCAGATCGGGTTACGCATCCAGAGCTTCGCGTTCATGCCCGGGTTCGGGTTCGCAATCGCGGCCACCGCGCTCGTGGGACAGAACCTCGGCGCGCACGCTCCCGACAACGCGGAGCGAAGCGGGTGGGAGGCGGCGAAGCTCTCGATTGTCGTCGCGGGGTTGATCGGCCTCGGAATCTTCGCCTTCGCGGAACCAATCGCTCGGGTGTTCATCGGCGACGCGAACGTGATCGCGTACACGGTGACGTTCATCCGGATCCATGCGATCAGCATCCCCGCGGTCGGCGTATTCTTCGCAATCGACGGCGCACTACGCGGGGCGGGGGACACTCGGTTCCCCCTGATGACGTCCCTCAGCGGAATCTATGGGATCCGCCTCCCGCTGTCGTTCATCTTCGGGTTCATCTTGTCGTGGGGCATTGTCGGCATCTGGATCCCGCTGGTAATCGAGTACTGGTATCGGGCCGCGGTCATCTCGAACCACTTCCGCCGCGGCAAATGGAAGACGTTGAAGGTCTAGCGCCGGCAAGTTTTAAGCCGACCGGACCGTAAGGCCGCCGGGGTCGAAGGCCATCGCGAAAGATGTGCAGAACGAGCGGGTGCACACGCCGTACCGACTGAACAAGGTCGGCGTCACGGGCGTGCTGAAGCCGGTCCAGGTCCGTCGGCCAAGTCGCTCGGTCACCCTGACCACGACGCTCGACGTCTTTGTCGATCTCCCGCCGGAGCAGAAGGGCTCGCATCTCTCGCGGAACCTCGAAGCGATCAACGAGGTCGTCGACGGATCGGTGCGCGATCCGGTGGCGAGCCTCGAAGACCTCACGGAGACAATCGCGCGGTCCCTCCTGAAGCGACACGAATACGCGACGACGTCCGAGGTATGGGCCACCGCGGACTACTTCCTCGAGCGCACGTCGCCATGGGGCCGCACGTCTCTCGAGCCCTATCGTCTTGTCGCACGCGCGAACGCGCGCCGCGGTGAGCCAGCCGTCGAGAAGTCCATCGGTGTCGAAGTCGTCGGGATGACCGCATGTCCGTGCGCCATGGAGACGGTTCGTGATGACATCTTGAAAGAGCACCCCGAGCTCTCGCGCTGGCCCGAAGGGATTCCCATCATCACGCACAACCAGAGGAACCGCACGACGCTGATTTTGCAAGAGCCCGCCGGTCACGACATCGAGGCGGACGAGCTCATCGACGTGGTCGAGGAATCCCTATCGGCTCCCACCTTCGGGTTGCTCAAGCGGCCCGATGAGGGCCGATTGGTCGAGTTGGCGCATCGGAATCCGAAGTTCGTCGAGGACGTCGTGCGAGAGATCCTCGATCGTCTCTTGAAACGGTATCCGAAGATGCCGGATGCGACGTGGGTGCGTGTGAAGTCGGAAGCGGAGGAGTCGATCCACAAGCACAACGCGTTCGCGGAGCGATCGACGACCTTCGGCGAGTTGCGCGGGCTCTGAGGGACCATGGCCGTCCCTGCGCTCTGCCACCTCTGCGGTCGACCGACGTTGCGATCCTGCCGAAGTTGCGGCCGACCCGCGTGCGACGAGCATCTCGTCGGGAGCACGTGCGTCGAGTGCCGCACCGGCCGGATGACGCCTCGGCCGGGAGTCCAGGCCTAGTTCACAATAGCCGCTTCGCGTCGTCCTTCTCGATCCCGAGCGCCTTCAGCGCATAGGTGAGCGCCTTCTGTCGGATCATGTCGCGCGTCTTGTCGTCGAGGAACTGCTCCATGATCACGGGCGCCTTGCGCGCGTACTGAACCGCGAACTCCGACCAATAGAACGCCGCGTTATCGCCATCGAGCTTCGCGGCGGCGTTGTATTGTTCCTCTGCCTCGTTGAATCGTCCGAGGTCCACGCAGTACGATGCGAGGGCGTCCCGAAACTGGGGATTCTCGCCGTCGAGCTCGATCGCCTTCTTGTACAAGCCCAGGATCTCCTCGGGCTCCACCTTCGGGACGCCGAGCGCGGACTCCGCCTTACCGAAGTGCGCGATCGCGCTGGCCGGGTCCGCTTTGATCGCCTTGTCGAAGTGCTTGTATGCGGAATCGTAGTCGAGTTGACCCAGGGCCTGTTCCCCCGCGGCGATCGCTTCATCGGCGGACATGACTGGACGCGGCGCAGATTCTCGGAGCGCAGATAAAGATTCCTGCGCGATTCTCATTCCGCGGTGGAGGGCTCACAGGATCGCGCGGTGGTCGCGAAGCCAGTCGAGGTCGCTCAGGTATAGCTGTCGAATGTCCGTGATCCCTTCGATCGCCATGATCAGGCGCTCGAGACCAAGGCCCCATGCGAGGACGGGCGCGCGGAGGCCCATCGGCGCGGTAACCTCCGGGCGGAAGACGCCGCTACCGCCGAGCTCGACCCATCGTCCATCGGGCAACTGGCCCTCCGGCTCCATGCTCGGCTCCGTGTACGGGAAATACCCGGGGCGGAACTTCACGCGCGTGAATCCGAGGCGGCGGTAGAACTCCTCGATCAAGCCGATGAGCTGCGCGAGGTTCGCGCCGTCCTCCATCACGACCCCCTCGATCTGGTGGAACTCGGGCAGGTGTTTCCAGTCGATCGCGTCCGGCCGGAAGTTACGGCCGATGATGAACGCCTTACGCGGCGGGTCCGGATGTTTCGAAAGCCACTCCAGCGTGATCGGGGTCGTGTGCGAGCGAAGGACGGCCCGCTCCGCCTCCGTGCGGTTCCACTTGTACCGCCACCCCGTGCTGCCCGTGTCGCCACCCGTTTCGTGGACCTCCGCGACGCGACGAACGACTGTGTCATCCGGCACCGGTCGCGTGGCCGGCTTCGCCAGATAGAACGTGTCGAGCTGATCGCGCGCCGGGTGATCCTGCGGCTGGAACAACGCGTCGAAATTCCAGAATGCAGGCAGGATGAAGTCCCCTTGGATCTCCGTGAAGCCCATGCTCAGGAAGATGCGGCGGATCTTCTCGATGTACGCGCCGAGGACGTGTCGCTTCCCGGGTCGGACGAGCGGGGCGAACGCGCGCGTGTCGTAGCGGCGGAAATCGGCCTGCTTCCATTTCCCGGAGGACAGGAGGTCCGTCGTGGGCTGTGCGACCTCCTCCTTCAAGGCGATGCCCGCGGCAATCGCCTTCTCGCCCGCGGCGGTCAGGCTGATCTCGCGGCGTACGGACTCCCTCTCGCGCACGAGGTCGCGTCGGGACTTGAGGTCCTTAAGGAAGCTCGGATCGATCGCATCTTCGGAGAGTTCCTCCTTCGCGAGCCGGCCCAGCAGGACCTCATCGGGACTCTTCGAGTCGACGGCGGCCTTGCCCGCTGCGGTGACCGTGACCACGGCGCATCCGGATCGCCGCTCGACCTCGGCCCAGCCTTTGCGGCGCAACCATCCGAGGGCGACCGCGAGCTCCGCATCATCGAACTTGCATGCCGACTTGAGTCGCGTCACATCGACGCGACCGCCCGCCTTCACCGCGGCCTTCAGCGCCTTGCGCTCCGGTAGCGCGGTCCGCGCGACGCCGGGGCGGGCGAGTCGATACGAGCGGACGACGCGCTCCTTGATCGAGACCAGCCCTTTCGCCTGCAGCCACGAAGCTCCATTCATCACCTCGACGAGCTCGCGGAACTTCCCGGCGGTCCGAATCTCCTCGGGCGAGGCGCGCTTACGGTCCGCGAGGGCGAGCAGGACCTTCTTCTCGAGGTAGCTCAACTCGGATCCGCCGGCGGGCATCCCGCGCCGCATGGGGACCCCGCGTAATAGGCTTTCCTCGCGTCCGCGCGGCGTCGTTTTCCTCGGAGGGAACGTGGGATTCTCAGGGTTGAGAACTATGGCACCGGCTATATATGAGAAAACGGAACATCGACGCAGTTAGTGCATCAGCCCAACCCCTCGAGCGGACGAGCGGAAGCCCGGTACGAGGTGCCCTGAGATGGAGGACCGATTCCCGACGAACTACTCGATCCTCCTGAGCGGCCCACCCGGCGTCGGGAAGTTCGAGTACCTCATCGCGCAGATCCAAGAATCGATCCGGCGCGGCGAGCGCGTCGTGTTCGTGACGCTCGACCTCCACCCGAACGAGATCCGGGCTCGGGCCCGTAGCTTGGGCCTTGACATCGAGCACGTCGAGGGCAAGTCGTTCGTGTTCGTCGACTGCTACAGCGCGACCTCGTCGGAACGTCCGGAGGCGACTCCGGGGAAAAAGACGTTCCTCGTCTCGAGCTTCTCGAACCTCGAGGGGATCGGGATGGCGATGAGCAAGGCGGCGCAAGAGCTCGGCACGCCCGTGCGCATCTACTTCTACACAATCTCGACGCTGTTCCTCCATAACTCGACGCAGGCGATCGCGAAGTTCTTCCAGATCGTCACATCGCGCGCGAAGACGAACCTCGGGTTCATCCTGTACGCGGTCCAGGACGGCGTCCACGAGCCGATGACGGTGAACCTGCTGCGGTCCCTCGTCGACGGCGTCATCGAGATGCGCTTCACGGACGAAATGGACCACGAGATCCGGACCCACCACATGCGCGGGTACAGCGTGGATGCGGGATGGCGGCCGTTCGTCCCGCTCCCGGCCGAGGTGGTCCGGTCATGATGGCGGCGCCGACGCGGCCGACGGCCGCGCGCGCGAAGACCGGCATCCCGGTCCTCGACGATCGGCTCGGAGGTGGCTTCCCGCGGCCCTCGACCCTCCTGTTGTTCAGCGACAAGCCGACGGAGAAGCGGTTGTTCGGAGAGAACCTCGCGGTCCAAGGAGCCAAGGCGGGCGAGGTCTCGCTGTACGTCGACTTCTTCCGGGCCCCGCAACTCGCGCGCGGCGAGCTGCGCCGCTTCGGCCCGGCCGAGGCGGACAAGCTGATCTTCGTCGACGCGACCTCGTCTCAGCTGCTGCTCCCGAGTCAGGAACGATATCGCATCTCCGACGTCGGAAGCCTCGCGAACGTCGGCGAGACGATCATCGCCGCGATGGAGGCGGAGCGGCCGGCGCGCGTCATCGTCGACTCGATGGAGTTCCTCATGGACCGCTTCCCGAAGGAGGACGTGATGCGTCTGTGGCGGCAGTTGATCGACGCGGCGCGGAGCGCCGGGGCCGTCATCTGCTTCCTGTTCATCAACTGGACTCTCATGGAGCGGGACCTCGAGCAGATCCGTTCCATGTCCGATTTCATCGTCGAGTTCCAGTCCTCCCTCCGGGGCGGAATCGTACGGAACTCGATGCGCATCTCCCAGATGGGGGCGGAGGGCATCAAGACAAACTGGATCCCATACACATTCAAGGACCTCGTCGGCCTCACCGTCTACTTCCCGCGCATCCTCGTGACGGGCCCCTTCAACGCGGGCAAATCGACCGTCGTCAAGGCCCTCTCCGAGAAATCGATCAGCATCGACCGGATGGGCACGACGGTCGCCTTCGACTATGGCAGCGTCAACGTCACGGGCATCGAGGCGGAGATCTTCGGAACGCCCGGTCAAGAACGGTTCGAGTTCATCTTCAAGATCTTCGCGCGCGAGGTGAGCGGCGTCCTCCTCGTCGTCGACGCGACCCATGCGGAGGATCTGCCGCGAGCGAAGCAGATGCTCGAGCTCGTCGGGCCCCGCATCCCGTACGTCGTGCTCGCGAACAAGAGTGACTTGCCCGGGGCCTTGTCCACGGAGGAGATCGCCCACCGGATGGACCTGCCGTCCGATGTGGCCGTCGTGCCGACCGTGGCCACGGAGAACAAGGGCGTCCGGGACGCGCTCCTCGTCCTCGCCGAGATGATCATCGGGGTGAGGTAGGATGCCCGATGCGACGAGCGCGCGACTCCAGGCGATCCTCGCGGAGCTCCGTCGCGTGCCCGACGTCCTCGGGGTGACGATCGCCCGGCGGGACGGCCTGTTGATCGCCCACGCGCTCCCGAAGACGATGGACCCGAAGAAGATCGCCGCGATGACCGCAGCCATCGTTGGCACGTCCGAAATGGCGGCCCACGAGATGGGCCTCGGGACCTTCAGTCAATCGATCGTCGACACGCACATCGGCAAGATGATGGCGACCGGCGCGGGCGACGAGGCGATCCTCGTGACGATGGTCCGCACGGAGGCGAACATGGGCCTCATCCTCCTCAGCGTCGGCAAGGCCGTGCAATCGATCATGGAGATCCTCCGGGTGGAGGAGGTGGCCGCCGCATGACGGACCTCTGGGAGCGGATCGAGGAGACGATCGACGAGCTGTCGCACCTCTCGGACATCAAGTCGGCGGCGGTCGTCCGCCGAGACGGCCTCGTCGTGACGCACACGTTGCCCGATGGCGTCGATCCACGGATTGTCGCGGCGATGACCGCGGCGATCGTCGGCACCTCGGAAATGGCGACGGTCCAGTTGTCGCAAGGCCGCTTCATCCGAGCGATCGTGGAATCCGAGGGAGGCAAGCTCCTCAGCCTCGGCGCCGGAGAGGAAGCGCTGCTCGTCGCCCTCGTGTACGACGACGCCAACCTCGGGCTCGTGCTGATGGCGATGGAACGGGCGGCGAAAGAAGTCGAAGAAATCCTACGGAGCACCGGATGACCGCGAGGTGACGAGATGCCATCGACGAACGAGGGACTGCAACGGCTGCTGGATTTCTTCCTCTACGGGATGCTGCGCGCATCCGAGGTCCTCGGGAACGCCCCGCTGTTCCTCCGCACCGTGGAGGAGGAAGGGCTCCGGAAGTTCCTCATGACGAACATCCCGCAGTTCCAGGCGCCGGAGGATCCCGCGGAGGCCTGCCGGCAATACACGCAAGGGGCGGACGAGAGCGGCCTCTTTGACGCGAGCGACACGGTGTTCCACGGCGACGGTGACGCGGTCCACGCGGAGATCGGGGACAAGTGCGTCTACCGTCGGGTGTGCACGATGCGCCACGACGAGGGCCTGCCGGTCCACTGCATCCGCGCCTTTGCCCTCCGCGAGATGTTGCACATCCGCCTCGATGCGGACTTCGATTGGAAACTCGATCATTTCGGCCGGCCGTGCCGGATCACGCTCACCCGCGCGAAGTGGAAGTGACGCGATGGACACGAAGAAGGTCCCGACGTACATCGAAGGCCTCGACGAAGTCCTCGGCGGCGGGTTGCCCGCGGGCCACGTCGTCCTGCTCTCCGGCCTCCCGGGGACAATGAAGTCCACGCTCAGCTACGCGATTCTGCACGCGAACGCGCGCGAGCGCGGCGCGAAGTGCCTCTACATCTCGCTCGAGCAGACGCGCAAGAGCCTCGAGGCGCAGATGGCCGCGATGGGTTTCGACGTGGAGGCGGTCCGCGGGGACGTGCACATCCTCGACGTCGGCTCGATCCAGAAAGAGATCGGCAAGAGCGCCTCGAAACCGTGGATGGAATTCTTGCGCCGCACGTTGCAGACGAAGAAGGACATCGATGGCGTCGACCTCGTCGCGATCGACTCCCTGGAGGCGCTCGAGGTCCTCGCGAAGTTCGAGGACCGTCGCACCGAACTATTCCGGTTCTTCGAGTGGCTCCGCGACCTCGGCGCGACGACGATCATCCTGGCGGAGGCCGCGTCCGAAGCACCGTTCCTCGGACTCGAGGCGCCGCAGCCGCGGCGGGACGAGACGTTCCTCGCGGACGGGATCCTCGAGCTCAAGATGCATCCGATCTCCGACGTCGAGGTCCAACGGCGCATCCGCGTGCTGAAGATGCGCGGGTCCCACCACAAGACCGGCTTCTCGGCCCTCGTGTTCGAAGAAGGCCGCTTCCAGATCACGTCCGTCATCAGTCCGTAGGTGGTCCATGGTCCAGCCGGTCAAGTGTCCGGGTTGTTTCTCGATGAACCAGCCGGACGCCGCGCTGTGCCGCGTCTGCGGCCGCAAGCTCCGCGAAGGGGTCCCGCGTCCCGACACGCCACCGGTCATCCTCCAGCGGGTGATGAGCGGCGAGGTCTTCACGGCGCTCATGGGCGACGCGAGCGGGCGGACCGTGAAGCGGGCGGAGAACCCGCCGCCCAAGGAGGAACCTCTCACCGTGGTCCAAGTCCCCGCGCCGCCCGAGGCTCCAATCGAGGACAACTCGGATGTGATCGCGGCGGCGGTAGACCGAATCCGCGCGAAGGCGCAAGAGAACGGCCACCGATTCAAGCCGTACACCCCCGCGAAAGGCCGACGGCCACCGACCGCGACAGCCAAGCAAGAGGCCGCCTCGAGTCTGGAAGCCGGCGTCGCCCTCCTTCGCGAACGAAAGTACAACGAGGCCGTCGAACCCCTGCTCAAATCGATTGCGCGCGACGACGAGGACCGGCGCTCGTGGATCCTCCTCGCGGAAGCATACCTTCGAATCGACCGGCCGTACAAGGCGGCGATCGGATACCTTCGGGCCCTCGAGCTCGCGCCGAAAGACGAACAAGCTTGGCTCGGGCTCGCGCGCGTGCTCCGCGCCATCGACGATCTCCCGACCGCGGCGCATGTCTTGGACCGCGCGTCGCTGATCAACCCGGCGCACGCGGACACCTGGGCCGAACGTGGCGCCATGTTCGAATCGATGCAGAATCTCTCGGAGGCGATCAAGAGCTTCGCGAAAGCCCTCGAGCTGAAGCCCGACCACCGCACCGCGCTCGCGCGACGCGACGAGCTGGCATCGAAGTTCCAGGAGCCGCCGCGCCAAGCTGCAGCCGCACCGCCACCGCCAACGGACGTTCTGAAGACGGAGGCTGCGGCTCCCAACCCGCCGCCTGCCACCGTGGACGTGATGCCGCCGGATTTCCTCACTCAATTGGACGATGTCCTCGGGCCGGACTCCGATGTTCAGGTGGCCCCGGCAAAGCCCACGGCGAAAGGCGCGATCCCAGCGAAACGACCGCATCCGCCTCGCGTCCGCACGTTCGTCGATGGCCTCGACGACACGCTCGAAGGCGGCGTGCCGTGGGGCCACGTCGTGCTCATCGAGGGTGCTCCGGGGACGATGAAGTCCTCCCTCGCATTCTCCATCCTCCTGCACAACGCGGCCCGCGAGGGCCTGCACTGCCTCTACCTGAGCCTCGAGGAGCGCACGTCGAGCCTCCTGAAGCAGATGGGCTCGCTCGGCCTCAAGCTCGAGGTGCCGAGAGGGTCGCTCGTCGTCCTCGATCCGAAGGCCGCATCGGGGCTGTTCTCCGGGAAGGCGGACTGGACCGAGGCGCTCCAGGAAGGCATCGCGTCGATCAAGGCGCAGCGGGGACTCGACCTGATCGTGATCGACTCGCTCGAGGCGCTCGAGGTCCTCGCGAAGTTCAAGGACCGACGCCGGGAGATGTACCGCCTCTTCGAGTGGTTGCGGGACCAGGACGTCACGAGCTTCGTGATCACGGAGCGGCCCGATTGGCTGATCGCAGGCCACGTCCTCCAGGGTCGCTGGGACGAGGACTTCCTGGCGGACGCCGTGTTCCACCTCCGGATGCACATGGTCTCCGACCTCGACGCGCAGCGGCGCCTGCGAGTCGTCAAGATGCGGGGATCGAAGCACGAGACCGGGTACCTCGCGATGGTCCTCGACGAAGGCCGCTTCCGCGTGACGCGGGCCATGAGCCCGTGAGGGGACGCGAATGGCGCGGTCCCTTGTCAAGACCCACATCCGCGGTTTCGACGACGAAGTGCTGCGCGGCGGCATCCCGCAAGGCCACGTAATCCTGATCCGCGGCGCGAGCGGGACGATGAAGTCCTCGCTGGCATACTACGTCCTCTATCACAATGCCCTCGCCGGGACGCCGGGCCTGTACGTCACCTTGGAGCAGAGCGCCGGCAGCCTGCTCGAGCACGTCGCCTCCCTCGGACTGCGAGCGACCTCCGTGTCGGATGCGCTCCCGATCCTCGACCTGAGCCGGGGCCGCGAGCACCTCGAGGAGATGGTCGCGAAGGTCGGCGCGATGACGGACGCCACCGCGAGCCGCGACCAGGCGCTCCTCGCCGTGCTGAAGGGCAAGATCCTCGAGTTGCGGCGGAAGCGGAGCTTCCAGATCCTCGCGATCGATTCGTGGGACGCCCTCGAGCTCATCCTGGAGTTCAAGGACCGGCGCGTCGAGACGTTCGGCTTCTTCGAATGGCTGCGGGACCTTGGGGTCACGAGCCTCCTCATCTCCGAGGAGCCGCCGCTCGAGGGACGGACGAACGCCCTCGAGGAGGAGTTCCTCGCGGACGGCATCCTGCACCTCCGCCTCGAGCCGGTGACGGAGGTCGCGTACCAGCGTCGCGTGCAGTGCGTGAAGATGCGGAGCGTGAACCAGGACAGCGACGACCGGACGCTCCTCTTCGAGAACGGCCGGTTCGAGGTCGCGCGCGCGATTGGGTGAGCCATGAACGAGCGGTTGCGAGTCCTGCTCGTCCGTTCCGCGTTCTTGTTCCTGCTGTCCCTCGTCCTCGTGGCGGGATTCTGGTACCACCGCGAGTTTTATCAGATCGGGTTCACGAACCTTCTGATCATCGGCGGCATCGTCACGTTCCTGGTCATCTGGGCGGCGCGGCTCGCGATGTCGGGGGAGCTGCCGCGAGGCCGGCCCGCCGGCGAACTCGCGTGCACCCTCGAAGAGGGCGACCGCCTGCTGCGCAGTGTTGCACAAGCCGTCGTGCGGCCCGCGGAGGGGGCCCCGTATCCGGGCGTCGGACGCGTCCTCACGGCGAAGTACGACACCGGACCCGAGTTCGCGCGGATCCTTATCGTCGATTCGCGGCGCGCGTTCCTCTCCGATGTCACGGACGAGGAAGCCCGCCAGGCGGGATTCCGTTCCGCCGCGGAGTTGCGCGATGCGGGTGCGGAGCGTTGGGGTTGGCGGTTGCCCGATCTCGTGACGATCCTTCGTGTCCGCCCCCTCGGAGCGAGCCGATGAACCCGTTCGAACTCGCGACCCTCGGCGGCGTCGTTGCCGATGCGTGGATCCTCGCGATCGTGGCGATCCGCGGACGGCGCCGATGGCTCCAGGCGACGTATGCGGCCTGTAGCTTGGCGTTCATCGTCCTGGGGGCCGCTTCGGTCAGCACGACGGAAGGCTTGCTTTCCGGAGGCGACACGATCGTCCTGTTCGCACTGCTGCTGGCCCACGCGCTCACCGCGATCCTCGTCCTCGGCCTGATCCATGGAGAGACGATGCCGCGCCGGCGGGCGACCGCGTACCTGCTCCTCGTCCCCGTCCCGATCCTCGCATTTCTCGCGCCGTCGCAGGGATGGACCGCCGCCACGGCGTACGAGGGCACCGTACTCGGCGGCTTCATGGTCCTCTGCCTCGGGGTCGCACTGGCCGAAACCCTGTATGCACGCTTCACGAGCCGGCTTCTCGCCGCGCATTCCTTCTGGTTGGCGCTCGCCGTACTCGCGCTGATCATCGGAGGACCGATCTATACCTACGAACTCGAATTCTTGGGAGCGCCCATCCTCGCCGGCGCGAACGTCGCGACCCCGCTCGCACTCGCGTGCTTCGCCCTCGTCGCGCTCCAGGCGGATCCGCTCCCGACCTCGCCGAAAGCCGCCAAGGGGCCGTCGCAACCCGGCGCATTGCGCGCCGAGGACGCGATCGTCTTCGACGAAGTCCGTCCGAAGTACGCGACCCAAGCCGCGCAAGAAGAGGCGGGCCACGGGAGGTCGGTCCTCGTCATCGGTCGCACGTCCTCCCCGACCGTCGTGAGCGGGGCGGCCAACGCGACCCTTGCTCCCGATCGGCATGCGGCACTGAAGGCTCTGACGACCGCCTCCGAGTTCCTGGCCACCGCGCCGGGTGGACTCGTGGTCGTCGACGATGTCGCGGCCCTCTCCGCCCTTTCCGGGTGGGCTCCCGTCCTCGAGGCCGTCGTGCGGCTTCGATACGCGGCCCGTGAGGCGCACTCGACGGTGGTCCTCTCGACGAGCCGCCTGACGGCGTCCGAACGGACGGCCCTCGCGGACCGCCACTTCGTGTGGTGGGACCTCCCCGACCCGACGACGGAGATCGAAGCGATCCTGTCCCAATCGTTCGGCTCGGGCGCGTCACGGCTTCTCGAATCGTTCGCGCGAGCCCACGGACTCCGGCGGTCCGACATCACGGCCGAGCATGTGCCGGCCCTGATCGCGTTCCTCCAGCGGGCCCTCGCGGACCTTTCCGGCGTCGTCGCGGGGACCGCGTCCCATGGCCTGCGTGTTCAGTTTGAGGCGGCGGGGAGCGTCCTTCGATCGTTCGCGGCGCAGGGACCGGAGGAGCTCGCCCGCGGCAAGTGGCCGTCGCGGAACACGGGAGGCCCCGACGCGGATCTGCTCGTGACAGCCGCGGACTACTGGAAGGGGAAGGAGATGGAGGAACTCTTCGCGGCCGCCGAGACCGTGAGCGAGCGGGAGCCCCTCTTCGAGCGAGCCCGCGCGGTCTTCGTGGAGCAGCTCGGCGATGAGGGAGAGAGCGTGCTTCGGTCCCAACTCCAGCGGCTCGGGAAACGGCCGGAGGACCTGGCGAAGGGGGACCTCGTCCGGATCGCGGACCGCGCGTCCGTGGACCTCGGGGCCCTTGCGGAGGTCGTGGATCTTCCGCAGGAGCGCGAACGGATCCAGCGGCAGATTGCGTCCATCCGACAGCGGCTCGAGCTGATCGTGGAGGGCGAGAAATGAAGCGGATCCCGACGAATGTCGAAGGCCTCGACGAACTCCTCGGAGGCGGCATCCCGGAAGGCAACGTCGTCCTGTTGTCCGGCGCCCCGGGCACGATGAAGACGTCGCTCTCGTACCACATCCTCCACACGAACGCCCTCGCTGGGACACGTGGGCTGTACATCTCGCTCGAACAGGGACGGGCCAGCCTCCTCGACCACACGGAAGGCCTGGGCTACCGCCAGGACGAGGTGAGCGGGAACCTGAGCCTCCTAGACCTCGGGACGCTCCGCAAGAAGATGGCGGGGCCTTCCGAGCAGCCCTGGATGGACCTCTTCAAGCTCTACGCGCAGGGGATCCGCAAGTCGTTCGACTATCGGCTGCTCGTGCTCGACTCACTCGACGCTCTGGAGATCCTCGCGAAGTTTCGCGACCCGAGGCGGGAGATGTTCTCCCTGATCCGATGGCTGCGGGACCTGCAGGTGACCGCATTCCTCTTGACCGAACTCCCGACCGACGTCGGCCGGGCGGACCCGCGCCGCGCGGCCTACGCGAAGCACAAGGAGGACTACCTCGCCGACGGCATCCTGCATCTTCGGCTCGCTCGCCAAGGTGAATTCGGGATGCAGCGGCAGCTTCGCGTCGTGAAGATGCGAGGGAGCCGCCACGACACCGGCTATCACGCGCTCGTGTTCGACAACGGGTTCAAGGTGACCCGCATCCTCGCCTGATCAGTCGCGGACGATGAACTCCTCGATGTGATCCTTCGCCTTCTCGCGCGCGGCGTGATGCTTTTTCAACCAGTCGCGGACCTTTCCCCAGAGCTCCTCCTTGCAGTCGCCGCACAGCCGCTCACCGTTCTTGCAGGTTCGTTCGACTTCTGCCAGGTGTCCGTCGTCCGGCTCGAAGATATAGTTGTACTGGGCGAAGATCGAGCAGATGTACGGGTTCGCGCCGAGGCGCCTCTGCTCCTCGACCGTGGCCCGTCCGCCGGTGAAGGCGTTCATGACCTTTCGTTTGGCCTGCGCCTCCGTGTCCGTGGTGAAGATGCTCGATTCCGGGATCGAGGCGGACATCTTCCCTCCGGGTCCGAGGAGACTCGGCAGAAGTTTGTTGTGAATCAGCGCCGGTTTCGGATAGCCAAGCTTCGGGGCGACGTCGCGAGCGATCCGGAAGTGCGGGTCCTGGTCGATGCCGCACGGGATCAACACCGGGACCGGTTTGCCCTTCTCGACCGAAGGCAGGAAGGCGGGTGCCGCCTGGATGCTCGTGTAGAAAATCTCGCCGATATTGTTTGAGTTCTGGAGTCCGAAGACCGCCTGCGTGGTCGAGTACGTGATGCGCTTCGCGGCCTCGACCGCGATCGGGTAGAGGTGGCGGATGTATTCCGTGTCCAGAAAGATCCGGGTCAACTTCGGATCGAAGCCCATCGCGATGATGTCGAGGATGTTCTCGTATCCGACCTTCGTCGCGGCGCCGAGGTCGTCGAAGTCCTTGAAGAGGAATTTCTCGTCGTCGGTGATCTGGAAGTACAGCGTCGCACGGAACTTTTCCTGAAGCCACTTCGTGAAGAACCACGGCAGCATGTGGCCGATGTGGATCCCGCTCGACGGGCCACGGCCTGTGTACAGCGCGAAGGGATTTTTCTTCTCGTACTCGTCCAAAATCCAGTTCATGTCCCGATGGCTGTAGAACACACCGCGTCGCAACATCGGGTGGAGGTCCTTCGCGACCCGTCGGATTCGCTCGAGCAACTCCGGCGTAATCCGCTCGGTGCCGAACTGGGTGACAAGCCGGTCGTAGTCGACTTGACCCGTGACTTCCCATGGTGTGACCACGAAGTCTTCGGGCATCTTCAAACGAAAGTGAGAGCCGCTAGATAAAGGCAATTGAGCGGTCAGTCGGGAGAATTGAGCACGTCATCGGTCACTCCTGGAATCGCCGTTTGACAACCTCGTGCGGGCGAACATGGCCTTCGATTACGTCGAGACGCGCTCGAAGGAGCCCGGAACGAAATGCATGTGTGTAGAGTCCTTCGTCGTCGCCTTCCGGGACAAGGCCAGAAGTTTGTTGATTATCTTGTCGTAACTCTCCCGCGGAGACGACTTTAGTTTCGAGAGGCGCTCTCTTGTGGCGGAGGTTACTTGGACCGGCGTCTTTGGCATTGACCCTCTCATCGCACGATCGTACTAACCCATTTCGCTTCCGCGGCTCTAGCTGAGCTCCTTCGACTCGCGGCGGGAGGCTCACACCATGATCGCGTGGCGGCCGCGCATGTCGGCTTCCGTTTGGCCGAGGCGCTCCATGATCTCCGCCACGACACCGTCGAGAAGTAGGACCGACGCATCCTCGAACAGGGTGCCAAGGGGTGCGAGTCGAGACTGTGTCGCATCGTCGTCCGCTTGGATCAGGAGCACGATGTTGCTGGCGTTCGACAGCTTCGAGGCGCGGTGGCTCGTCACCGCGATCACCTTCGCGCCCACCCGGCGGGCGATGTTCGCGACCTGGATTGCGCTCATCGTCGAGCCGGTGTTCGATACGATCACCACGGCGTCGCCCTCACTGACGACCGGCGTAATGGTCTCCCCGATGAAGTAACAGTCAATTCCGAGTTGCACCATCCGCATCGCGAAGGCACGGGCCGACAGGCCGCTGCGGCCGACCCCATAGACGAAGAGCTTCTTTGCCGACGTCAACGCGTCGACCGCGGACCGAATCTCCTTGCTCCGGTCCACAGATAGGATCCGCTTCAGGTGATCAAGAAGGTACTTCGACGAGGCTGTGGCGGTACTTGCGGGAGCTTTCGATGCAGAGGAGGTCACCGCCGCCTCTCCTCTTTCTCTTCTTTCTCCGGCTTCGTCGGCCGGATCATGCGCTTCGCGAGGACACGCTCGAGGATGACCTTCATGTACATCGCGTCGTGCTCGAGCAGCGGGGACGACGAGACAATCGTGAGGTCGTAGTCCTCGTCGAGGAGGCAGTCCGCTAGCGGCTCGAACCGTAAGTCCCCTTTCTTGATGGGCGTGTATCGGAGCTCGTTGCCGTCCGCGTGCTCGACGCCGCTGAAGTGTGAGTGGACGTGGCCGCCGTCGGAGACCTTCTCGACCTTCTGCAGGACGTCGTCGAAGTCCTCCGCCCGCTTGAAGAGTCCAAAGCCCCGCGCGTGCACGTGTGCGAAGTTGAGGACCGGGAGGACGCCTTTCGCGTTCTTGACGAGCGTCAGGATCTCATCCAAGCTGCCGACGACTTCGGTGCGGCCGCTCGCCTCGATCCCGAGGCGCGAGCGGATCTTTGCCTTCTTGTACGCGTCCCGGATGAGCCGGAGGTTCTTCGCGATGCGGTTCATCGCCTCCTTCGGCGCGAGCTCGCCGAACATCCCGAGGTGCGTAACGACGATCGTCGAGCCCATCGCCTCCGCGAGCATGCCGCCCCAGATCACGCTCTGCACGCTCTTCTGCGCGAGGCCGTCCGCGTCGGCGAGGTCCATGTAGTACGGCGTGTGCAGCGAGAGCTCGATGTCCAGCTCCCGGGCGAGCTCGCCGAGCGCCTGGAGTTCGAAGTAGTCCCCCGCGATGCCCGATGCCAGGCTGTACAGGACGTCCCCCTTCTCGATCTTCTCGTCGAGGGACGACACGAGGACCTCCTTGCGGTCCTGCTTGCGACCGATCTGGACGATCAGCTCGCTGGGGATCTCTCGCGGCGTGCGCCCGATGTCCTCGTCGCCGGCGTATCGCTCGTTCAGGTTCACCCGCACGAGCTGGACTTCCATCGCGGTGAGGCCGAGGTTATGGATGTCTTCGATCCCGTCCCGCAACGTTCGGCCTTTGCACGACAGCGGAATGCCGGACGGCCCAAAACGAATCATGATTGCTCCGCCCCGCGAGGACCCGGCACCCACTATTATTCTGGTGCCCCTGATATTAATAGTTTTGTAGGCCGAGGGCCTTGAATGGCCGCCGGGAGGTTTCGATGTCCGCGATTCCCGACGCTGGAGGGCGAGGTCGCGTGCGATGGATCGGCACCCGCTGTCTCCTTCGTTTCGCGCCCAAACGTTTAAATCGCTCCCGACTTTACAACGGCGGCCGAGGCCCCTTCTCGATGGCGAAGACCCCCAAGACGAATCCTCACCTCCAGCGCGTCGTCCGCGAGCTGCGGGAAGTGTCCCGCGATTCCGGCGCGCCGATCTGGCGGGATGTCGCGGATCGCCTGGAGCGCTCTCGCAAGAACTGGTCCGAGGTGAACCTTTCCCGGCTCAGCCGCTACGCGGCGAAGGGCGAGCAGATCATCGTGCCGGGGGTCGTCCTAGCCACGGGCGAAATCTCGACCCCCCTAACGGTTGCGGCGTTCCGATCCTCGCAGGCCGCGCGCAAGAAGATCGAAGCCGCCGGGGGGCGAACCGTCAGCCTGCTCGAGTTGGCGGTACAGAACCCGAAAGGCTCGGGCGTCCGGATCATGGGGTGACGATGGCGATCATCGACGCGACCGGGCACGTCGTCGGCCGGATGGCCTCGATCATCGCGAAGCGCCTCCTCAACGGCGAGGAGATCGTCGTCGTGAACGCGGAGCACGCGATCATCACAGGGAAGAAGAGCGTCGTCTTCAACGAGTACAAGGCCCGCCACCAACGAGGGAGCACGACCAGCCGGATGCGCGGCATCGGCCCGCTGTATCCACGTCGACCCGACATGATCCTGCGTCGCACGATCTCGCGGATGATGCCCTACCAGCAGCCCCGGGGACGCGACGCCCTGAAGCGGCTGCGGGTCTACCTGGCTGTGCCGGTCGAATTCAAGGAGAAGCCGACCGAGATCATCGAGGTCGCGAAGCGTCCGCCGCAAGGGCCGTTCATCAGCCTCGGCGAGGTCTCAAAGCTCCTCGGCTCGAAGTTCGAGGGATCCGCATGAAGGCGATCGTCGCCAGCGGCAAGCGCAAGACCGCCGTCGCGCGGGCGACCCTCACGAAGGGTCGGGGCATCGTGCGGATCAACAGCGTGCCCGTCGAGATGTATCCGTTCGAACTCGGGCGACTGAAGATCCTCGAGCCGCTCAAACTCGCGGGGCGCAAGGTCGACTCGATCGACATCGACGTCAACGTCCAAGGCGGCGGCGTGATGGGCCAGGCCGACGCGGTCCGGACGGCGATCGCCCGCGGCCTCGTGCAGTATCTCAACGATCAAGAGCTCGAGACGCTGTTCCGCGAATACGATCGTACGCTGATTGTTCCAGACACCCGGCGCAAGCTGCCGAAGAACCCGCTCGGCCGCGGCGCCCGAAAGAAGCGGCAGAAGTCGTACCGGTGAACGAATGATCATCCCCGTCCGATGCTTCACATGCGGCAAGGTCGTCGGAAGCGCCTTCCCAGCGTTCGTCGAGCGGAGCCGCGCCGGCGAGGAGCCCAGCAAAGTGCTCGACGCGCTCGGCCTGAAGCGGTACTGTTGCCGGCGCATGGTCCTGTCTCACGCCGAACTGATCGACGAAGTCCTCCCGTTCGGTTGAGCGCGGTCGGCCCGGGGAAGGGTTTTTAGTCCGGCAGCCCTTCGAGACCGCCGAACGGGTCCGTGGGGTAGCTTGGTTTGGGTGCGGGGAACGATTCCTCTGCCCACCCACAAGAAATCCTACCAGCTTGGGGTGCTGGCGACTCCGGTTCAAATCCGGACGGACCCACTGACAATCCGGTTCGGAACCTATATCTACCCTCCAAGAGAATCCCTTCCGCATGGTTCGGGTCTCTCCAGGGAGCCGTTCGAGCGTGCGCTATGCGACCCTCCGGGAGGATCCCACGATTGACCGCTGGTACCGGAATGTTGCACGGGGTTCCGCCGTCACCGCGGACGTATACCTTCGCCGCCTCGGGAACGTATGCCGCACGGATGAGAAGCGGCCCGCGGACCTCGTCCGCATGAAGAGTGAGGATCGGCGGGATTTCCTGACGGACCTCGTCTCATCGATGGAATCGAAGGGCCTGTCGGGCGGATACATCGAGTCGACCCTCAAGGCCTTGAGGTCGTGGCTGTCCTTCAACGGCGTGCCGTGGGCGCACCGGATCAAGGTGCGCGGAACGCAAATGACGCCGACCTTGACGAAGGAGCGCGTGCCGACGCAGGACGAGCTCCGGCGGATATTCCTCGCGGCGTCGTCCCGGGAACGCGTCGCGGCGGCGTTTATGGCCCACGCGGGCCTGCGTCCCGAGACGCTCGGGAATTACCGGGGCACGGACGGCTTGCGGCTCTCGGACCTACCGGACGTGATTGTGAAAGGGAAGACGGTGACATTCCGGAAACTGCCCGGGATCGTCGTCGTCCGGCCGGAGCTGAGCAAGTCGGGTCGCCAGTACCTCAGTTTCATCGGAGGGGAGACGGCCGACTTCCTCAAGGCGTACCTTGAGGAACGCCTCCGAGAGGGCGAGCGAATCGGCGAGGAGAGCGACGTCATCGCACCGGCGTGGTCGAAGAAAGCGTTCCTGACGTCGATTAACGTGGGCGACGCGGTCCGAAAGGCGATCCGCGCCGCCGGATTCCCATCGCGTCCGTACGTCCTGAGGGCGTACTTCGACACGCAATTGTTGCTTGCCGAAAGCCGGGGCAAGATGACCCACGCATACCGGGCGTTCTTCATGGGCCACGTCGGGGACATCGAGGCGCGCTACACGACGAACAAGGGCCGCCTTCCACCCGACTTGATCGAGGACATGCGGGACGCGTACCGCCGGAGCCTGTCGTTCCTCGAGACGACGAAACCCGCCGACCATGAGGCGGAGCTGAAGGCCTCGTTCCGGCGGCAGATGCTCCTCGTCGCGGGACTGAGCGAGAAGGAGATCGGCAGGATGGACCTGGACGCGCTGACGGACGCGGAGCTCCAGCGGATCGTCCGCGAGAAGCTCGTCGGCGCCCCGACGCCGAACGGGAATGGGCACGCCAACGGCGGAAAGCAGAAGGTCGTGCCTCTCTCCGGGGTGGAAGCGTACCTCGAGCAAGGCTGGCAGTGGGTCACCCAGCTTCCGGATGACCGCGCGGTCGTCAGGTTCTCCGATTGAGCAAGACGAGCCACACCGGCATCTTGGCGAGGAGTTCCTCGGCCGTCAAGACGTCTCGCTCCGCGAGGATCACCTCGCGCAAGGGGTGGTCCTCCGGGAACCGCGCGAGGACGAGCTGCTTAAGGCCCTCGGTGGAGACGGGCCAATGAGCGCGGGCGCGGCGCTCGCGTGCAACCTCCTCGATGCTTGTGTTCACCTCTCTCCCTCCGTCGGAGAGGAGAGGTTCTGAACCGAGGACCTGGGGTGTAGAACCCTCTCCCTGTCCTCGTAGGTCCCTGTGCCGTCTCTTGCGGGCGGACTCGACCGGCGCGTGCGGCGGTTCGTAAGCCACTGCTCGAGCGCGGCTCCAACGGCTTGCGAGAGGCTGGGGAGATCCTCCTCGAGCATGAACTCCAGGAGTTCTAGCTTGACCTCGTCCCTTGCCACGCCGGCAATCTTCACGAAGCCCGCCTTCAGGCGTCCCGTCGGCGTGGAGCTCGCCTCCGCGTTCGCGAGATCGTGGCCGCATTATCGAGATCCGTTTCCTGGGTGCAGGCAAACACGCGATTCGTGAGGGGGAGAGAGTAATCGTGCACGGCGACGCGGTGGGCGGACGGCAGCATCCTGAGATTGCCGAGCCGATAGTCCGTGGAGAACCGGAGATTCTCGTCGGCGTTCCGGGGTAGGTTCTTCGTTTCAAGGCGAAGGGTTGTGGACGATGGGCTGATCACGGAACAGAGGGTGTGTCGGTGGTTCGAAGATGGCGGAATGGGTACAAAAAGGGGTCGTTCAACGGGTCTATAGAAAGATGGTGTAACCATCTTTCATATCACGTCCCTCGGAGGGACTTGTAGGCCATTGCATGACAAGTTCAATAGATGACGCGGCATTACCCCGAACGCCCCATTACCTCGCTCGAATGGCCCGCACTTGGAAACTTCGCATTCGGCTCAACGATTCTGAGCATGCCCTGTTGGTGGAGTACCAACGCGACCACGGCCACCAGACGAAATCGGAGGCCGCCCGGGACATGATGCGCCGACAAGGCCGCTACTCACGTTGGAAACGAGCGCGGCGGGGGCGTCAAGTGCTGCAGGAACCAGTGCTACGTAGCATCGCTAGAAACATCCTCCGCCAACGGCCGGACGCGACGGAAGCCCAGCTCGGGTACAACCTGGCGATGCGCGCAGGTCCGATCGTCGACGTCGAGCTCGTCAAGAAGATCGTGGCCGAGCTGACGGAGTTCCGCTAGGCGCTCGCGGATCGTTAATGTCCGGCTCGGGGCAGCCCAGGCCGCCAACCCGGGATTCGAATGACGATGGTGACAATCGGGCAGCCGA
>DASPYU010000002.1:0-15910 GCA_035636595.1 Thermoplasmata archaeon | reverse complement strand
TTCGGAACGGGATCGAATCTCCGGGAAGTAGCTCGGGAGCGGACCGACGAAGATGCCGGGACTGTAGTAGTATCGCCATGAGATCCCTCGCGCTTGGAGCTGGCCGAAGATCGTCGGCGAGGACATCGGGACCTGCCAGATCACATTCGATCCGAGCCCGTCGCTCGTCCCGGCGAAGGAATAGAGGCGGTTGGGCACGGTCGGTCCGAGCATCGACTGAAAGTACCGGTCCATGATCGTGTAATTCTCGGCCAGGGACCAGTAATATCCCAGCTGCCGGCGATCGTAGTAGCCCATCGAGACGTTCCCCAACCCGGGGGCGTGGGCCTCCGCGACGGCGGCGAAGAGATCGTTCGAACCGTTGTGGTACGACTGGATCATTGCGTCCCGGCTGTGCGGCAGATCCAGCGTCCACGTCGAATTGATCCAGTGGGGCGTCACATTACCGCCCTGGCCGTCCGCCAGTGACACTCCCGCCGGGATGCCGTCGACGCCGGGGAACGTTCCGAAGTAGTTGTCGAACGCATGGTTTTCCTTCATGATCACAACGACGTGGCGGATCGGCGTCGTCCCCGGAACCTCGCTCGGCACCGACACCGCGGGCCGTAGGGCGTTCGTGAGGACGAGACCCCCGACGACCAGGCTGATGACGATGCCGAATGCGAGAACCTGACCGCGCCGTGTCCGTGCCATCAGGACCTCCGTTCCTCGAGGGTCCGGATGTACAGCTTACGAATCTCTGGCACAATCGACGCCCAACCGAATCCCTTCGCCCGCGCTCGTCCGTTTCGGCCCAGGGCCGTTCGGAGGCTTTCATCTTGAGAGAGTCGGAGAATCGCGTCGGCGAACGAACGCGTGTCTCCCGGCGCGACGAGCAGCCCCGATTCTCCATCCATCACGACTTCCGGGATGCCCCCCACCCGCGACGCGATGACCGGCAGTCCCGCGGCCATGGCCTCGAGGAGGACGATCCCGAACGGTTCGAAGTGCGAAGGCAACACGAGGAAGTCGGCGTTTGCGTACTCCTCGAGCAACGCATGCCGATCGAGCCGCCCCGTGAAGGTGAATTGGTCGCGGACTCCGAGCTGCTCCGCGAGTCGGAGGAGGAGAGACGTCCCGCCCCAATCCTCGCCAACGATCCGGAACCGCACGGACGCCGGCCGAGGAAGCAACGCCGCGGCGCTCATCAACGTCTCGAGGCCCTTCTGAGAAGGGTACACACGTCCGACGAACAAGCCCGTCAGCGGGCTCCCGTTGCGACGAGTGGGATTCAGCGATTCGAATTCGGAAAGATCGATGCCGTTCGGGATCACGCTGATCCTTTCGGCCGACACTCCGAGCGTCGTCAGATGAGCCGCCTCGTGCCGGCTCACGGCGATCACGTGGTGCGCGCGATCGAGGGTGAGCTTCGGGACAATCGAGTCGAACATCCGCTTCGCGCGACTCGGCCGCCCCGCGTCGGAGTGGGGCGTGATGACCAGGGCGGATCCATCGAGGGCGGTTCCAAGGCTCCCGGCGAACGTCGGGAAGTAGCCGTAACCGTGGGCGTGGAGGATTTCGGGATGGCGCTTGACGGCCGCACGCAACATCGAGGGGGCCGCAACGCCCAGACCATGCGGCGCTTCGAAGAGCTTCCACGCCCGAACTCGCGTCACCGCGACGCCGTCGGTCGTCGGGATCGACTGGAGCCGTGCAAACGGGGTGTCGCGCAACAGGTCCGTGGTGAGGACCTCGACGTCGTCTCCCGCCTGCGACAGCCCTCGCGCGAGATGGTACACGTGTTCCTCGACCCCGCCGATCGCGGGCGGGAACCGCTGGGTGAGTTCCAACACCTTCATGGTAGCGGCTCCCGGACATTCATGTCCGAATCCGCAGCCGGAGGCCGCATCCAGCCCTGAATCTTCGCAAGCCACTGCTGGGGCCATGGACGAGAGCCTCGTGCCGGGTCGGCGAAGACGAGGGCCATCTGGACGAAGGTGATCGTGATGACGACGTTCAGGAAGTAGGTGGCACCCGCGCGAATGATCCCGAGGTCGGGCGAGCTATCGGCCGCGTACGACAAATCGACGAACCCGCTGCTCAAAGGTCCGAGGAACCGGACGAGGAAGTCGTTGTTGACGAGGAGGTAGGCGGTCGCCAAAAGCAGGAGCAGGCGGAACAACGGCCTCCGATCCGGATGCCACAGTTCGATGTCTACGATCAGGAGCGGGAAGAGGTACATCAGGTACTGCTCGTAGACTCCCCACCGGGTAAGGTAGAAGATCGTCGTGACAAGGAGGATCGCCTGCACGGTCCCTCGCGGATCGAAGCCGAATCGTCCCTTGGCGAGGTACGCGCCGACGAGGATGCCGGGCACCCAAAGATAGCCGAGAACGGAGTAAAGAAACGGGACGCGGGTCAGCAACGGGATGAGGGCGGGCGCCTGGAGAATGTTCACGTAGGACATTCCGGCGCCCCCTCCGTGGCTCGCCGAGGCGGACATCTGTGTGACGCCAAAGTAGTCCCAGCCCATCCCCTGAAAGATCAGGAGCGTGAGGCCCGCGGGGATGGCCAGAGAGAGGAGAGCCAACGCCTTCCTCGGCCCCCGCTCCCGGAGCGCCTCGTACGGGACGAAGACCAGCGGGAACCACTTGAGGGCGATCCCCAGCCCGAGGAACAGCACGCGACGGGTCGGGCGGGCCGAAAGGAGGAACAGGATCAGCAGGACCACGACGAGGGCGTCGAATTGGCCCCAGACCGCGGAAATGACAATCGCGTACGGAAAGAAGGCCCAGTACCGGAGGGCGCGAACGCCCGCCTCGCGGGTCCCGCCCCATTGCTGGATCATCCGGAAGATCAGGACGCCGAGGTATGTGTCGGCGAGGACGGTGGGTTGTTTGATCAGGAAATACAGGAAGAACCGCGAGAAGGGCAGGGCGGCGTAGACATGGTAGAACCCGGCGACGATCAACGGCCAGATCGGCAGATAGCCGACTCCGGGCAGCGTCTGCTGAAGATACGCGAAACTCAGACCGGGGACGGGAGGGAAGAACGCGGTATAGGGGTTCTGTCCGTGTCCCACGAAATAGGCGTTCCGCACCCAGACCTCGAGATCATACGGATGGCCGGTCCAGAACGAGAGCGCCTCTCGAATCAGCAATCCCAGGAGGACGAGCACCCGAGGGCGGACCAGCGAGTCTCGGAGCGACCGCATCTAATTCACCGGCGTCCACGCGGGCTCGTAGTCCCGGCCCCGGAGGGCATCGAGAGACGCCCCGACCAGAGCCACCGACTCCAGGGGAAGCAGGAGCAGGAGAAGGGTAAGGGCCGAGCTCGGGCTGCTCCGACTTTCTCCGCCGATGATCCGCGCCACGAGGTCGGGACGCGTCCGCATCAACCCCTCCAGGGTGTACGGCGATTGCTCGCATAACTCACGGACCTGACGATGTCCTCGGAGTATCCTCCGCCGTTGCATCAGGAACCCGCGGAGGGTCCGCGGCGGATCGACGACGACATGCGCCGAGTCGCAAAACGAAACGAACGAATCTCGCGACGCCGCGACGACGCCAAGGTAGGCGCCGTCGTTGATCAGGTCCGGAGGTAGCTCGTCGATGAAGCCGCGACGGAGGGCCACGAGCTCATCGCAACAGTGGTTCGGCATGCCACGGGACGAGAGCAACGCGAGCGTGCGATTGTGAAGGCGCCATTGAAGCCGGGTCAACATCCCGGACAGACCGTCGACGACGTTCGAGACCTGAGGGGACCCGCACGCGATCTGGAGGCGCGGATTCGATTCGAAAGGCTCCAACAAATGCTGCAAACTCTCCGGCATCAGCATGGCATCCGCGTTCATGCTGACGACGATGTGTCCCTTCGCCCGTCGGAACAGGACGTTCAAGGCGCGGGCCTTTCCCATTCTCTCGTCTTGGTGAACCAGAAGCACTCGAGGCTCCCGGGCCGACCACTCTTTGACGATCGACTCGGTCCGATCCGTGCATCCACTCGCGACGACAATCACTTCATCGAGGGAGAAGGGCGCGCTCACGTCCTGCGACAGGACGGATTCCAACGCGGCTGCGATCCCCCGCTCCTCGTTGTACGCACAAAGCCCAACCGAGACGGAGACGACTCCCGTTTTTGGCGGCATCGGAGGCGTCATGCTTTCCTCATCAGAAGGTTCGACGCGGGGACGCCGCGTTCTTCTGCTTCAATCCGGAAGCCCGCGCGATCCGTGATCGAGCGACACGCCGCCTCGGACTCGGCCGTCACCTCGAGCGAAAGGCGGCGCGTGATGGACAGGCAACGGCTCGCGCCGTGGAGAGCCTCGACCTCGTGTCCCTCGACGTCGATCTTCAGCCAATCGATCCGGGTGAGGCCCTGGCTCTCGACGATGTCATCAAGGCGCCTGCATTCGACGAGGACGCCCTCTTGCGAGGAGCCGGGACTCGACTTCGACGCGAGAGCCGATGTGCCGCGATTCGAACCGGTCGAAGGGAGAAACCGGCGGACCCCGTTCGCATCGCTCACGGCAACGGGTTCAAGATGAACGTTGGAAAGACGATTGAGCCGCACATTTGCTGCCAGCATCTCGAAGTTCGCGGGGTCCGGCTCAATGGAGACGACGTCGGCGCCCAGTCGGGCGCCTACGACGGTATAGCGTCCGATGTGGGCTCCCACGTCAACGACGACATCGCCCGGGTGGACTCGGAACCATGCGAAGGTTGCGGGCTCGTGGTGGACCAAGAGGTCCAAGTCGTTCGTCCCGGGACGGACCTGGAACTTGACGCCAAGAACGGAGACGGTCACCGGGGATCGACCCGGGATCCTCTCTCCGACCGCACGATGTCGATGGACGGTCGCGATCGTTCGCAGAGAAGCGCCATAGCCAGCCCAAAGCCGCACGGCGTTTCGGAAACCGACCGGTTGGACCTTCAAGTACGGCAATACCGAGGAACGAACGAAGTTTGCGGAGGTCGAGTGCAGGTCGGTGCTCTCCCCGAGCACGCCAGTCGACATCAGACTCGCCTCATCTCAAGGACGAAATGGTCGCCGAGCCGATTGAACGGAAACACCGCGGAGAGGCTCCGGTCCATCTCGTCCGCGAGTTCTAGGGCCAGCGAGTGGGTCTGGAGGCGTGCGGCGAGATCGTACGGCGGTGCGAACACAGGCAAGCCCGCAACGTGCGCCACCGCGAAGAGTGGCTTGAACAACCGGACAATCTCTCCGGCGGAACGGGCGTACACCGGAATCCCGAACCGCGATCGCCCGACCGGGACAGGATCCCGCAACCGCGCGAACGCCCGGCTTGGCTTCGCTACCGCCAGATACGCCAGAGTCTCTGCAAGACACAGTCGGTTCCAAACGGTCACGATCAATGCCGCGCCGGGGCGGAGGAGGTATGCGAGGGCTTCCGGGACGCTCGACAAGTCCGGCTCGCAATTGAGTGCGCCGAAGTCGGAGAACGCGCCGTCGAAGGAACCCGGTTCGAATTCGTCCTGAAGGAGTGCGATGTCCGCTGCCCTCACATTCCGCGTTTGGACGAACGATTCCAGTCGTTGCGCAACGGCCTTTTCGGAAAGGCGGTTCAGCATTCTCGGTGAGATGTCGGTGGCGACGACATGGACACCCTTCCGAGCGAGGGCCAGGGTTTCGAGTCCCGTTCCCGCGCCGATCTCGAGGACTCGATCGCCCCGGTGGAAGGTCCGTTCGAGCACCTCCCGGGTCGTCTCGCGAAGCCTGAGGTCAAACGGATTTTTCTCAACCAGCGAGTCGTAATCCTCGGCAAGCGAATCGAATGATAGCCGCACAAGGCGCGCGTAGTCGTCGGGAATCTCACCGGTCGGCTGAAGCGAAAGACACTGCACGGATCGGCCGAACCACCCTTCCACTTTGGCCGCGCCGAACTGCGAGGTGAAACCCTCACGCACCGCGGCCACTTCGGCCTGATCCGACCGGATGCTCGCCTTGCCGATGAACTCCTTGCCGAGAGCCCGCCACCGCGCGGGCGCGGGAGACGAGAGCAGCTGATTGACCCATCCCGGCCGCGTGTCCGCTCGAGCGAGCACGTACACGTGACCGTCCCGCTGAAGGTACCGAAGCGGCACATCCCCCGAGCCGCTTCCAGCGACCGTGTGGAGTTGGAGGATTCCGGACAGGTCACCGGCGGACGGAGAAACGGTCAGCGGTGTCGCCACCATGGGAGAGACGTTCGAAGATTACTACAAAGATAGTTATAGTTTTTCGTGAATATCCGGAGGGAGAGGTCGGCGATATGGACGGGGAGGAACGCCAGGCCCTGACCATCATCGTACCGACCTACAACGAGACCCCGAACATCCCGCCGCTCTTCCAGGAGTTTGCGAAATTGCGAGAACGGTGGGATCATCCGTTCCACATCCTCATTGTCGACGACGCCTCTCCCGACGGGACCGGGTCGGTCGCCCGTGCGCTCGGGGACCGGTTGGGGCTCCCCGTGACGGTCTGTACCCGGCCTCCACCGCGAAGCCTCGGCGGGTCGATCACCTGGGGACTTGCACTCTCCGAGGGCGAGCTCCTTTGCGTCATGGATGCCGACCTGTCCCATCCGCCGTCCCTGCTCCCGCTGATGCTCGAACGCCTGAATGGCTTCGACGGGGTCGTCTCGTCGCGATATGCGGCCGGCGGTCGGACCTCGAACTGGCCGCGCCGGCGCGTCGCAATCAGCCGCGTCGCGACCGCTCTGGCGCGTCGCATCGCGCGGACCACGTGCACGGATCCGCTCTCGGGGTATTTCCTGTTCCGAAAGTCGGCGTTGCAGAACATTCCAATCACCGGCATCGGGAGCAAGCCGCTCCTCGAGATCATCAGCCGGACGAATCTCGCAACCTACGACGTCCCCTACGAATTCCGGAACCGCGCGAACGGCCGGAGCAAACTCCGTCTGAGCGCAATCATCCAATTCGTCCACCTCCTGTCGATCCTTGCCCTCCGGCCGCCGATCATGCCCGGTAACGGGGCGTCGCGGGATGTGGCGAAGTCCTCGGCTCCGGAGACTCCGTAGCGGTTCGGAACTGCCTTCCTACGCAACGTCGGTCCGGACAACCTTGAGGTCCGGATCCACCGTGTGCAGAATGCCGCGCGGAATCGGATCGGCCTTCATCGCGAGGATCGGCTCCGAGGCGGCGATGACCATCTCTCCGAAGTTGTCCAGATACAGCGTGTAGTATTGCCCATTCGTCTGGAAGTCCCGATAGACGTGGAGGGACCGGCCGTCCGAGAGCATGAAGTTCAGGCCCGTGAAGCCGCCGAATTTCTCGATTGCCAGCTCGCGCGCCGCGGCGGTCGCCTTCGCGACCGAGTCGTGGTCGCGGCCCTCGAGGTGGTCGAGGATCATCTGGAAGAGAATCTGCGAATCGATCTTCCCCCCGTCGGCGGGGCTGCTGACGAGGGACCCGTTGTGCTGGAACGCCCATGTCACGCCGTTGCGTTCCTCGACGAACGGGTGGGAGAACTTCTGCGCCGCGCTTCCGTCCGAGCTCGCTCGCCGGAGGTGGCCCATCACGATCAGGGACTGCCCTGGCGCCCGCTCGATGTTGAGCTTCGCGATCTTCCACGCCGTGCCGTAGTACTTCGACGCATCGGGCGCGGCGCCGGCGTCGCGCATGTAGACGTCCAGGGCGCCGTTCCGGAAGCACGCGAGGCCCCAGCCGTCCTTGTGACCGCGCTCGTCCGGCGCCCCGATCGGGCACATCCCCTGCGTCGCCAGGTCGGCGAACTCCTCGAAGAGGTCGTAGTAGACCGGGCCTTGGCTGACGACGCCCATCATCCGGCACATGCGCGGCGCGATTCGGCCCGCGCTATATGAGCCTGGCGTCCGCTCGCCGACGAACAAAAGAAGGAAAGGGGAGGGCCGGAGCCCTCCATTTCGCGCTCAGATCTCGCCGCCGGGTCCGCTGCGGCCGCGCCGAATCTCCTCAAGCTCGCGCTTCGACTCGCGGTAGCGGACGAACAGGAACACGCTCGACACGACCGCGATGATCGTTGCCACGAGGAGGACCAACGAAGTCGTCGAGGTCGCCTGGCGGGAGAACTGCTCGAACCCGCCCGACGTGACTTCGATCACGACGAAGCTCTGCCGGCCCGCGGTGCTCGCGGTGATGACGACCAGTCCCGGATTTTGTGGCGCGGTGAAGACGCCCTGCTGGTTGATCGAGCCAGCCGTGGTCTCCCAGGCGATTGTCGCCCCCGTCACCGCGTTGCCGAATTGGTCCGTCACGACGGCGCCGAAGTCCAGGGTCCCACCCACGGCCACGGTCGTCGCCGGAGCGTCGATGGAGATTCCCACCGGCGGGCCCGCGACGATCGTCAGGGTGATTGTTCGAGAGATCCCGCTGATCGTGGCGGTGAGCTGCACCGACGCCGGGGTCGTCGTGACGGGGGCGTGGTACAGCATGGAACGGCCGTCCGGCGTGAGCAACAAGATGCTGCCCGTACTGGTCGTCGTCCACTGCACCTCGCCATCGGGGTTCGCGTTGCCGTACGTATCCCGAACCGTTGCGACGATCACCGATTGGGAGTCGACCGACACACTGGTGGACGTGGCTGTAATGTCCACCGTAGCCGCGGCCGCCGGGACAATGGTGACCTGCTGTCGGCCCGTCCTCCCACTCGAGTGGGTCGCGGTCACGAAGCCGACTCCCACCGTCGTCGACGCGGTGAACACCCCGCTCGAGCTGATCGTTCCGACGCCGCCCGTCACACCCCACGCGAGCGTTTCACCAACGATCGCGTTGCCGAACCGGTCCGTCGCGGTCGCCACGAACGTTCGCTGCGAGCCCGCCGGGAGGGTGACCGCGCCTTCGAAGCGGCTGCCGCCGACGAGCATGGCGACGTCAATCCGATCGAGCGGCCCGGGCACCACATTCACGGTGGCGGTGCCGACGTGTCCATTCGAGGTCACCTGCAACGTCTCGGTGCCCGCGATGATGTCCGCGACGTAGAGCGCCGTGTCGCCGGAGACTTGGACGATCGAGCCGAGGCCCGCCTCCGCGAGCCAGTCCGAGGCCTTCACCCGGATCGGGTTATCGAACGCGTCGAGCGCGTGCACCTTGAAGAGAGCGGCTTTGCCGACCTCGACGTTCGAGCCGTCGGGCGCCACGATCACCGTGCGGACTTCCCCGGCCCCCACGCCGCCAAAGGCGTAGACGATGCCCGAGTAGTCCTCGAGCCAGACCCAGCCCCGCTGAATCGCAGGCGAGGACGTCGACGCGAAGGAGACCAGCGGATCCGTGTCGGCGATGGCGCCCGTGGTTGCGTTCAAGGTCCGGAACTTGCCGTCCCAGGCGGTTCCGTACATGTACCCGTTCGCGAGCGCCACGGAGCTTGCCACGGGGCCTCCGATGGAGGTCCGCCAGAGGACCGCACCCGTCCCCAGGTCCAGGGAGACATACTCCGACCCGAAGTCCCCGAAGTAAATCGCCGATCCGTCCGTGGCCGGCGTCGAGACGTCGATCAGGGGGGTGAAGCCGCCCGTGGACCAGATCGTGCTGCCCGTATTCGCATCGAGGGCGTACATGGTCCCGGAATAGGTGCCGACGAAGACGATGCCCTGCGCGACGAGCGGAACGGAGGTGATCGTGTTGTCGAGCTGAACGGACCACACGACGCTTCCCGACTGCTCGTCGAGCGCGTACATCGAGCCCCCCGTCGTCCCTTGGTACACGTTTCCGCCGCCGATGGCGGCACCGCCGAAGGGCAATCCGCTCGCGTTGAAGAGCCACAGCAACTGGCCACTCAACGAATCGAGGGCGAACACCTGTCCGTTGTTGAAGTCGTTCCACGCCGAACCGATCACGTGGCCGCCCGCGTAGGCCATCGCGACCCGCGCGTTGACGTTCAAGCCGTTGTCGTCCGGGCCCACCTTCCAGAGGATGGATCCGTCCGCGGCATTGATGGCGAAGACGTACCCACACGACCCGAAGAAGGGCGGGTTGTTGGGGCATGAACCGATGACGCCGCCGTTCGTGCCGTAGAACGTCGCGTAGACGACATTATCGCTCGGGTCGTCGGGGTTTCGCAGGTCAACTGTGACCGTGCCCGTGTAGTAGAACGAGTCGCCGAACGCCTGCTCCCAGATGACGTCGCCCGTGAACGGATCGTATGCGCGGAGGAATCCATCGAGGGTCGTGCTGTACACGATGTTGTCTGCGACCACCGGTGACGTCCACAAGTGGAGCTGATGCGACCCGGTTCGCCACAACTCGTTCATCGGAGGCACGTGCGTGCTCGGCGACAACCCGGCGCGCTTGATGTTGTTGTGGAACGTCGGCCATTGTGCGCTTGGCGGCGCCACGATCTCGATCACGACTAGGCCCGTGCCGGATGCGGAGGTGTTCAGCGAGGACGTGCCGGTGACCGCGGTCCGCTGGACCGTGTCTTCAAGCGCGTTCGCCGGGACGACGATCGACACCACAATCGAGACACTCTGGAGGCCGGGGACGAGCCCGACGTCCGGGGTCCCGTCGCCGTCCGTGTCGGGAAGCGGCGTAACGCCGTCCGCCTTGTACAGATGGAACGTCCAACTCTGGTCCGAGACCGCGGTCACGTCAATCGTGTCCGCGAACCCGCCGGTGTTCCGAACGCTCAGCGTCGCGTTGACCGTGTCGCCCGGATGCGGCGTGAAGTAGCCGCGTGGCCCGACCGAAACGCCGGGTGGCGGCACGGTCGTCGTCTGCGCGGACGTCTTGAACCGCGTCGCGTCGTTGTTCGACGTGAACCGCACAATCGAGGTGTCCGCGTCTCCCGGGTTCACGGCGCCTGGCACCGCGACCCGGACGACGACGTCCGTCGACGTATTCGAGGCCAGACTGCCGGTGTCCGGGATGCCGTTGTTGTTCGTGTCCGGCAACGGCGTGACGCCGTCCGACTTGAACAGGGATACGGCCCATCCGTGGACGCCGAGCGTGATGGTCGCGTCGAAGGTGTCGGGTCCGGAGATCCCGATGTTCTTCACGTTGACTGTGTAGTCAACGTTCGAGCCCGGGACCGCATCTTGGGCCGCGTGGGACGGCGAGACGAGGAGCCCGACGGGCAGCTGCCCGAAGAAGGCGTGGATGTTCCCTCCGTAGTCCTCCACCCAGACCCAGCCGTCCGAGACGGCGGGGAAAGAGGTCGAGCCGGTACCCGACGTCAGCGAGTCCGTGTCCACGATCGAGCCGTCGACTGTGTCGAACGTGTACAGAGGGCAATACCAGCACGTGCCATACAGGAAGCCGTTCGCGAGGGCGGGCGACGTGGCCACCGGCCCGGAGACGGACGTCCTCCAGAGGAGCGTGCCGTCGGAGGCGTCGAGGGCCACGTATTCATAGTTGAAGTCGCCGAAGTAGATCGCGGTCCCGTCGTACGCCGGCGTCGAGACGTCGATCAGGTTGAATCCGCCCGTCGACCAGACGACTCCGCCCGTGGAGGCGTCGAGCGCATACATCGTGCCCGAGTACGTCCCCTCGTAGATCAGCCCGTTCGCGTAGAGCGGGGACGAGGTGGTCGTGCCATCGAGGCTCGCGGACCACACGAGGGAGCCGCTGAACTCGTCCAGGGCGAACACCGTGCCTCCGACCGAGGCCATGTAGACGACGCCCGCGTTGATCGAAGGCCCGCCAAACGGCAGGTCGCCGGTCTGGTACGCCCACACCACCGAGCCGTCCGTCGCGTTCAGCGCGTAGATCTGGCCGCCCCAGGCGCTCCCGAAGACGAGGCCGTCCGAGTAGCCCATCATGACCCGCGCGTTGAAGTCGAGCCCGCTCTCCGAGCCGACGACCCAAATCGTGTCGCCCGTGTACTCGTTGAGCGCGTACACATAGCCGCCCGAGCTGCCGTAGAACGTCGCGTACAGGACGCCCTCGTGGCCGACCATCGTGCCCGTGTAGTAGTACTGGTCGCCCAAGTGGCGGGTCCACAGGATCTCGCCCGTGAACGGATCGCGCGCCCGCAACGTGCCGTCGAGCGTCGCGGAGAACAGCATCCCGTCCGACAGGATGGGGCCGTTCCAAAGCTGCAGCAGGTACGGACCGTCCTTCCAGACCAAGTCGATGGGCGGCTGGAAGTTGCTCGGCGACTGCCCTTCCCTCGGCGCGTTGTTGTGGAACGTCGGCCACTCGACGCTCGGCGGAGCGGTCGGCGGTTTCTCCGGCGTCACGAAGGTGTAGTAGTTGCCGCCGTTGTTATCGAGGGCCGTGTTGCCCGCCTCATCCGTCGATTGCACGGCGTAGAAGTAGGTCGTGTTCTCGGTGAGGCCCGACAGCGTGATCGAGTGGTCCGTCACCATCCTCGAAGACGAGGCCTGGTTGGCGGGCGGACTCGAGTCGCCCCACCACAGCACCGAATCGGACAGCTCGTCCGTCGTCCAGATCACGGTAGCGCGGTTGAAGCGCAAATCGATTGCGGCGATGCCTGAGATCACCGGGGGCGAGTCGTCGACGAGCGCGGTGTCGTTCACCGCCCCGCTGCCGCCCTGGCCGTTGTCGTTGTCGTAGTATTCCGCGGTGATCGTGTCGCCGTTCTGCACTTGCAGGACGCCATCACCCGGGTTCGCCGCGCCGAGCTGGAGTTGGATCGAGCCCGCGAACACCGACGTCGCGTTCCCCGTCTCCGTCAGTGTGACAATCTCTGGAACGGACTCGGTGTCCGAGCTCATGTTCACATCGACGGTGTCCGGGTTGTTTGGGTCCGTGTTCAGGCCCGTGTCGACGACCTTGATGTTCACGGTCGCCGAGGACTGGTACTTGTTGTGGTCCATCTGGATGATCCCGCGCTGGGTCGCGATGCCGCCCGTCATGACGAGCGCGTAGGACTGCGGGCCGTTCGGGACGTCGTTTCCGGAGATGGCGACGTTCCAAAGGCCTGCCTGCACGTTCGAAATCACGAGGACGCTCTCGACATTGTTCGTGTGGTCGGACCCGCTTGGATTCGGCTCGGACTCACCGGGGTTCGCTCCGACGTACTGGTTCCCGACGTACTGCGTCCCGTCCGGGGCCGTCACCACGAGGTCCAAGTCGTTGACGAGACAGACGCGGCAGTTCGCGATGCCCGGGTAGTCGGACCAGACCAACGTGATCTCGACCGAAATGCTCGAGTCCCCGATCGCGAGGCCGTAGCTCACGGAATCTCCCGTGTTGATCCCGACGCGGTTGTCGTCGATCGCGAGGCCTCGGGCGTCTCCCTGGAATGCGAGTGCGTCATCGAGCGTGAGGCGGCCAAAGCCCTGGTTGTCGTTCGGGTAGAAGTTCTGGCCGTTGCCGTAGGCCCCCGTGCCGGTCATCTCGCGGGCGCTGTTGATTGCCGTCGCCTTGATGAGCGCGGCGGACGGGGTGAAGCCGTCGGCCGGAGTCTTCGTGCCCGTTGGGTACCAGCCGTCCATGTAGTACTGCCGGACGAGGGCCATGCTGCCCGCGATCGTCGGCGTCGCCATGCTCGTGCCGCTGAGCTGCCAGTACTGTGTGCCATCCCCGTTGGGGTCCAGGCCCTGCGCGGACCAGAGAGCGACGCCAGGCGCCATGATATCGGGCTTGATCCGCCCGTCCGCCGTGGGCCCGCGGCTGCTGAAGTCCGCGATGTTCTCGAGGCCGATGCCGTTCGAGGTTGCGCCCGCCGCGATCACGTTCTTCGCGACGGAGAACGGGTTGATCGTGCCGAGGCTGGAGCCGGAATTCCCGGCCGCGAAGACGACGAGGAAGTCCTGGTTGTTCCAGACGAAGTTGTCCGTGTCCACGGCCTCTTGGATGTAGGTCGCGCAGCAGGAACCCCAGCTGTCGGAGTGAATGAACGAGCCCCGGTCGACCGCCATCTGCCACAGCGCCGTGATGCTGTCGAAGTAGACGCCGAATCCGTCGTTGGACAGGTCCTGCATCTGGATGAACGCGTCGAAGGCCTGGCCGTCGTGCGGGCCCGTCGAGCCGTTGGATCCGGTGGCATCGCCGTTGTAGATGTGCCACTGGCCGTCGTCGCCGGCGACGCTGCCGGACGTGTGCGTGCCGTGGTTGATCCCGTTATCGGTGAGGTCGCAGTTGCTCGAGCAGCCTTCATAGTAATCGGTGAGCTTCCGAGCGTTCGGCCCGGGCGTCGTGTTGCCCGGGTCCCAGAAGTCGGGGTGCTTGTAGTCAATCCCCGTGTCCCCGAGGGTCACGGTCTGGTTCGTGCCGTGGATCCCGTGGTCGTGGATCGGGGTGGCGAACGTGTCCGTGTTGCCGCTTTGCACGACCCAGCGCGCGAGGTCGTTGTACACGTACGACTGGACGAAGCGATCGATGAACATGACGCCGGTGTCGCGGGCGAGAAGCCCGAGGACCGACTTGTCGAGTTCGACGCGGACGTTGCCGGAAGCGCCCCAGGAATAGCTGATCGCGGTGCCTCCGAGGGCCCTGACCACCTGGATAATCTCCGGGACGCGGGACCGCTCGAACGCGGTGATCTCCAAGGAAATCCTCGAATCCGCGCCGGAGGGCGCGGCGACGGCGCCTCCGAAGGACGTCTGCGGTCCGGCCGTCATCCCGGAGGAACTGGTGTCGAGCTTCGGGGAGAAGCCCGCGGCGGATCCCGCAGCCCCGCCAGCGACGTTGACGCTCTTCGATGGAACGCCGCCGCCAAAGGCGGTCACGACGCTGCCGTCGAGGGAGTCGCCGTTGCGTTCGCGCTCCATTGCGCGCTGTGCGATCGCACCGAACTCGTCGGAGAGCCGCGGGCTGAGTTTGTACGCCGGCTCGAACACGCCGGTCCACCGGACAATCGGGAGCGCGGCGGCGCGGTCGATGGCGGGTCCGTCAGCTCGGACCACGAATGCGTTGTACGCAAGATATTGCAGGATCGTCACGCCGGTCGAGGCGAGCATCGCCTTCATCGCGGACGTGACTGGTCCGTTGAATTGAACGATGTAATAGAAGGGCTGGTCCCGGGGGATCGTGTCGTACCGGAGGCTGTCGGGTATGGACGGCGTCGCGGCGAGCGGATCGAACTTCAGATTATTGATCGTGACGAATTTCATGTAGTCGGGAACCGCGCGGGGCATGATCGTCGGCGGTGAAGCCCTCGCCGGCGTCCCCAAGATCATGAACGCCGACAAGACCATCACCATCACCAACGAAATTGCGACGACGCGACTCCACATGCGGCGAGACACAGCGTTCGCTGACACACTCGACTGAGAACTCACGTGTACCCTCTCCTCTTCCACGGCAACAGTACGGGCTCCCTCCCGGCGCATCCAGCGAACCGCTAGACGGACCGGCCCCAGCGAATACGGGGATTAGCATTACAGGAGATAAGCATAACGGAAATGTCCGGCCGGGACATCGCGGCTCAAGCCGACGCGCCGGCAGACAGAGCGTATCCATCTTCGCGCGTCAACGCATGAATTGCGTCACGGAAAATCTGGCGCGTTGCGGTCGAAGCTGCGCCGGCGTCATGCCTCAGGCGCGACTTCGGACGAAAGGGAGCGCGTGGAGCTTCCCCCGGAGCTCCCAGCCGCCGCGATCCACGAACAGCGAGTCGGTCGGCGAGACGTGATCGACGCGGAGCAAGGCAAGGGCGATCATCGAGTCCAATGTCGGCGACCACGCGCCGCTCGTCACGAGACCGATTTGCTCGCTGCCCTTCGATACCGCGTCCCCGTGGCCGGGCGGGAGATCGCCGTCGACCCGAATCCCGACGAGCTTGCGGCGGACCTGTCCGATGTACGTGCCGCGCGCAACGATCTCCTGCCCGACGTAACAGCCCTTCGTGAAACTAAGCGCCGATTCGGGCGCCGATTCGAGGGCGAGCGTATCTGCCCCCATGTCGACGCCGAACCGCGGGACGCCCGCTTCAATCCGAAGGATATCGTACGCGTCTCGTCCAATCGGAGTCGCGCCCTGGCGAACGAGCGCTTCCCACACGTCGCGAAGGCTCGAGCCGGGCGACCAGA
>DASPYU010000001.1:0-5697 GCA_035636595.1 Thermoplasmata archaeon | reverse complement strand
TACGTGATCGTGTGTCCGGGCGAGACCTCCGCCGAGGGCGTCGTTCGCTTCGATCGGCCGGTGCCGTATCTCGGGCTCCAGGTCACCGACGTCGCATTCCAGTTCAAGGATGGCAAGGCCTCCTGGAGCGCGGAGACGAATGAAGAGGCAATCCGCGGCCAATACGACCGAGCGACCGGCGCGAAAGACCGACTCGGCTGGCTGCAGATCGGCTTGAATCCGGCCGCGAGCTATGGCTTCCTTCAAGACGACCTCGTCGCGGGGGCCGTCGAGATCGGCATCGGCGACAACTCGGAGTATGGTGGGAAGAACAAATCCAATTTCGGATTCCAGGGCCGCCTCACGAACGCAACTGTGCGGATCGGGAAGAAGGTCGTCGTGGACAAGGGACGCCTCGCGGCGTGAGGTCCGGTACGCGGACATCCATCGCCCGCAATGCGTCGTGGACGAGCGGTCGGCCGGTCATTCTCAGCCGCGGGACCCGGGACCCTTAGCCTTAAGGCAAACCGCCGACGTGAGAGCGCTCAACATGGTTCCGACCTCCGTGGACCCATCGGCGCGGGAGTCTCTGGACGACCTGCGCGATCACGACCGCGAGGTCCTCGAGTTCCTCTCCCACGACCCGGATTCCCAAGTCGCGTTTCAGGGCCTCCGACGTCGTCTCGGCATCCATCCGGAGCAACTCTCGCGGGCGCTCCATCGACTCGCCGACAGTGAGCTCGTGGAGCGGACGGACCTCGGGTACCGCGTCTCGCGACGCGCGCTCGGCTTCTTCAGTCCGATTTCCCTGAAGCCCGCCGGGCCTGCCGCGACGATTCTCCAGACCTCGCTACCGGCCCATGTCGACTTGCGGGGGCTCGTCGGTGCGCTCCGCGGGACGTGGATCGGGCCGCTGCGGTGGTATGGGTTTTCGGAGGCGGACGAGGGTCTACGGCTTGGCTGGGCCCTAGAGGACGACAGCATCGGAATCGAAATCCTCGTCCGGCCAGGTCAGCTCACGATGACCGCGAAGGTGGACTCCTCCAACCGGCTCGACGAGGCGACACGCCTGGGCTACGAATTGTTCCACCACGTGTCGCGAGAGATTTCTTCAAACGCGGAACGCGGAATCAGCGCGTGAGTCGCCCGTCGAAGGACCACAGATCCGCATGAGAGTCGGTTCGAGTTGCCGCGCGCTGCCGGCTCCCTTCGCATCTCACGAAGGATAAATCCGTAGGCCCGATATCTGGTCGATGCCGCGTTTCGAAGGACGAGTCGTTCTCATTACGGGCGGTTCTTCGGGAATCGGCTTCGCGGCTGCGAATGCATTCCTCGACGAAGGCGCGACGGTCGCAGTCACGGGCCGAAGCGCGGCTCGACTCAACCGGGCTGTCCAGACGCTGCGTGGACACGGCAAGGTCCTGGGAATCCAGGGTGACGTGTCGAAGGCGGCCGACGCGAAGCGGTTCGTTACCCGAACGGCGAGGGCGCTCGGACCAATCGACGTGCTCGTGAACAACGCCGGGATCTACCTTCAGAAATCGACGGAGAAGATGACGGAACGAGATTGGGATTCGGTCCTTGATATCAATCTCAAAGGGACGTTCCTGTGCACGAAGTACACCTTGCCGGCGATGATTCGTCGGCGGCGCGGGAACATCGTCAACGTGGCTTCGGACTCGGGCCTTGTCGCGTCGCCTCTCTCATCCGCGTACTGCGCGTCGAAGGGCGGAATGATTCTCTTCACGCGCGCACTCGCCGTCGAACACGCGAAACACGGAATCCGCGTGAATGCAATCTGCCCGGGCGAAGTGCGCACGCCGATGCTCGACCGAGACGCGCGGGCCTCCCGACTCGGTTTCCGCGAATATTATCGGCGTCTGGTCGCGCCGATCCCGCAGGGCCGGGCGGGCACGCCGGAGGAGATTGCGAAGGCCATTCTGTTCCTGGCGAGCGACGAGGTCCCGTTCATGACAGGCGCGGCGATGTCCGTGGACGGCGGTTACACCGCCGTCTGAAGGGGTCCACGAAAGCCCCTCGACCGGCAACGAGCGGCAGAGACCCTCTGGTGACCAACCTTGGTCCATTCGAGTCAACATACCCAACCGCCCACATAGAGGTCCGAGGTTCAACATGACCACGACAGTGGGCATACGAAGCAAGGACGGCGTCGTCCTCGCGGCGGACAAGCGCGCCTCGAAGGGGTTCTTCGTCGGATCGAAGGTGGTCCAGAAGATCTTCTCCCTCGATGGCGCGACCGCGGTGGCGATCGCCGGTGCGATGTCGGATGCGGAGTACCTCGTGAACCTGGCGAAGGCCGAACGGCGGCTCCTCGCCTTGCGTCGCGGATACCCCGTTTCCGTCAAGGAGAGTGCGAAGCTGATCTCGAACATCGTCTACTCGTCGATGAAGAGCTACAACCCGTTCTACGTGGAGCTCGTTGTCGCCGGCGTGGACCGGGACGGCGCGCACGTGTACACGAGCGACATGAGCGGCGCGATCACGTCGGAGGACTTCATGTCCTCGGGCAGCGGCTCGCCGATCGCGTACGGCGTCTTGGAGCAGGGCTTCCGCAAGGAGGCGTCCCTCGAGGACACGAAGAAGCTCGCCGAGGCCGCGGTGCGCGCGGCGATGGAGCGCGATCCGGGGAGCGGGAACGGCGTCGACGTGCTCGCGATCCCGAACGGACATGCGTGGGAGGCGAACTGAGATGGCGGCGGAAATGGGACGGATGCCGTTCTTCTACAACCAAGAAGGTCGGCTCGTCCAGGTGGACTACGCCCTCCAGGCGGTCTCCCGCGGCTCGACCACACTCGGCCTGAAGACGAAGGACTTCGCGATCCTGACGAGCCAGGTGAAGCCGACTCGGCCTCTGATGGAGCCCGCGGAGAAAGTCTTCGTCGTGGACGACCACATCGGCGCGACCGGGAGCGGCTACATCGGCGACGTCACGACGCTCCTCGACCAGCTCCGGGTCGCGGCCCAGCGCCACCGACTCGTCTACGACGAGCCGATCGACGTCGGCACGCTCTCGCGGAACCTGTCGGAGTACCTGCACGAGTTCACGATGTACGCCGTGAGGCCGTTCGGCGCGTCGATCATCGTGGCGGGCGTCGACGACCTCGGGGTGCAGCTGATCCAGGTGGACCCGAGCGGCACGACGTTCAAAGGCTCGGCGTTCGCCATCGGCCAATCCTCGGACGAGGCGCTCGAGACGATCGTCAAGGGATATCGTCCGGACCTGAACGTCGAGGAAGCGGTCGCCCTCGCGACCCAGGCGATTGAGGGCGTAAATGGCGGCGCGACGCAGATTGAGCACGGAGTCGTCACGGCCGGGACGAAGCGCTTCGAACATCGCCACAACGGGAACGCCGGATAGACCGGCGTGTTCCCCCTTTTCCGATAACGCCATCATTCCACCGCCGTTGGATTCAATCCTCCGGCGGGCTTGACCAATCCTTTTAGCGACCGTCCGGCTATCCGGCAGTCCGACGGGAATGCGCATCGTCTCCCTCCTCCCCGCCGCAACGGAAATCGCGTACGTCCTCCGCCTCGGGGACGACCTCGTGGGCGTCTCGCCCGAGTGCGACTACCCGCCCGCGGCCCTCGAGAAGCCGATCGTCAGCCGCGCCCTCCTTCCGACCGAGGGGGCGTCGAGCGGTGAGACGAGCCGGATGGTCGGCGAGAAACTGGAATCGGGCGGCGCGCTCTACCAGGTCGACGAAACGGCGCTGCGTGCAGCGCGACCGGACGTCATCATGACACAAGGCCTCTGCGCGGTCTGCGCGCCGACTCTCGGAGACGTCGAGGACGTCGCGCGACGTCTACCGTTTGAGCCGGAAATCCTCTCGCTGGACCCGCATCGTCTCGGGGACATCTTGGCGGACATCGAACGGGTCGGGCGAATCTGCGGCGTCGAAGATCGCGCCGCTCAGGTCGTCGAAGCGCTGCGGGAGCGAATTGCCCGCGTGCGGGTCCGAGCGGCATCCGCCGAGGACCGTCCCCTTACCCTGTGCCTCGAATGGCTGGACCCGCTGTTCATCGCCGGCCACTGGGTCCCGGAGATGGTCGACCTCGCAGGCGGCGCGGACGTCCTCGGACGACCCGGAGAGAAGTCCCGTCGCGTCGGGCCGAAGGACGTCGTCATGGCGTCGCCCGAAATCGCGGTGCTCATGCCGTGCGGCTTCGACCTCGAGCGGACGCGCAAGGAAGCGCCGGTCGTCACGCGGACGCGATGGTGGGCGGACCTCCCAGCGGCGCGTGCGGATCGCGTTTGGACGGTCGACGGCTCAAGCTACTTCAACCGGCCCGGACCGCGCCTCGTGGACGGCCTCGAGATCCTCGCACACATCCTCCAGCCGCGGTTGTTCCCGAGGCCCCCGCGACCGAAGGAAGCGCACCGGGAGGTGGGCTGACGGCGAAGCTCTACACGCGCACGGGGGACGCCGGCACGACGGGGCTGCTCGGGCCCGAGCGGGTCTCGAAGGACGACTCGCGCGTGGAGGCGATGGGCGCGGTCGACGAGCTGAACGCGGTGATCGGCCTCGCTCTCGTCGCGCAGCGTGACAGGCGGATCCGCGAGCTCCTCGAGAAGGTCCAGGACGATCTCTTCACCGTCGGCGCGGAACTCGCGATGGCCCACGCATCCGAGGAAACGAAGGTGCCCCGCGTGACGCCGGACCACGTCGCTCGGCTCGAGGCAGGGATCGATTCGCTCGACATCGGCAGGGTGACGGAGTTCATCGTGCCCCGAGGGTCCGAAGGCCTCGTGCGGCTGCATTGGGCGCGGACCGTCGCCCGACGGGCGGAGCGTCGGGTCGTCACCCTCTCTAAGCGCGAACCGGTGAGCCCGGAGCTGCTGCGGTACCTGAACCGGCTCTCCTCCCTCCTCTATCAGATGGCCGTGTGGGTCCAGAGAAAAGGCCGCACGAAGCCGAAGCATCCGACGTACGCGCGGTAGTCGAAGGAAGCCTTCATCCCTTCGGCGGCCCATGCGGAATACGGAGGGGGCGCTTGATCGTCCGCCATGTGATCATCGGATCGGTCTTCACATTGGCGGGAGTCGTGAGCCTCCTTTTGCCCGAAGTCCCGTTCATCTGCATCGGCGCGCTCATCTTCGGACCGATCGAGCTGTTGATCGGGCTCTTTGGGGAAGGGCGGCGACGCAGGCGGGCCCCGGCGACCCCATTCGTGGGCTGGACGGGCGTGGCCGCGGCCGGCGCTCCCGTCGATGCCCTCGGTGGGGCCCCGGGGGGACCGCCCGCGAAGTTCTGTCGTTCGTGCGGAACGCCGAACGAAGGGCTCATGATGTACTGCCGGAACTGCGGCGCTCGGCTCAGCTACCCGGCGGTCACGGGGGAGAAGGGCTAAGGGCGCAGAGCACGAGCCGGTGAACCCGGAGTTGCGGCGGTACCTGAACCGCCTCTCCTCGCTCCTGTATGAGATGGCGGTGTGGCGGCAGAAGAAGGAACGCGGAAAGGCGGACCATCCCTCCTACCGGACGTGACTCACGCGCCGAGCATCCGTCGGTAGAATCGTACGACGCGGTCCCAGGCGTCCTTCGCTGCCGCCTCCCGGTAGGTCGTCCCCCGCGTGTCGTTGAAGAACGCGTGCGCCGCGCCCGGATAGATCCGCATCTCGAAGTCTTTCTTGAACTCGACCATCGCCCGCACGAGCTCGTCGAGGTGCTCGTTGATCCTGACGTCGTCCGCGCCGTAG